>NZ_JAJQKI010000038.1 GCF_023036475.1 Bacillus pinisoli | reverse complement strand
TGTTGTTGATTTACATAAACCAACACGCTTGACGTTTTGTTTAGTTTTCAAAGAACTCAAATCAAATATTGGTGGAGCCTAGCGGGATCGAACCGCTGACCTCCTGCGTGCAAGGCAGGCGCTCTCCCAGCTGAGCTAAGGCCCCAATTTGTTATAGAAATGGTCGGGAAGACAGGATTTGAACCTGCGACCCCCTGGTCCCAAACCAGGTGCTCTACCAAGCTGAGCCACTTCCCGTCATATATGGCGCGCCCGAGAGGAGTCGAACCCCTAACCTTTTGATCCGTAGTCAAACGCTCTATCCAATTGAGCTACGGGCGCAACATATGTTTATACTTTTATTGATTTAAAAAGTATGGTGCCGAGGACCGGAATCGAACCGGTACGGTAGTCACCTACCGCAGGATTTTAAGTCCTGTGCGTCTGCCAGTTCCGCCACCCCGGCAATACATGAAGATTTTGGAGCGGAAGACGGGATTCGAACCCGCGACCCCCACCTTGGCAAGGTGGTGTTCTACCACTGAACTACTTCCGCAACAAATGTATTGCAAACTTCATATTTTTGAATTGGTGCGGATGAAGGGAGTCGAACCCCCACGCCGTAAGGCGCTAGATCCTAAGTCTAGTGCGTCTGCCAATTCCGCCACATCCGCGTGTAAATGGTGAGCCATGAAGGACTCGAACCTTCGACCCTCTGATTAAAAGTCAGATGCTCTACCGACTGAGCTAATGGCTCGGTACAAATGGTGCCGGCTATAGGATTTGAACCCACGACCTACTGATTACAAGTCAGTTGCTCTACCAACTGAGCTAAGCCGGCATATTAAGATAAATTACTAATTAAAAAGATTGCTGATACTGTCGTCCCAATCTCAGGAAGCTTATTCAAGCTGCTGTTCGATTGGTACGCTGAAGCTTTCGCTCCGAAGATTATTCCGACGTGCTCTACCAACTGAGCTAAGCCGGCATATGAATGTTTTTACTAATGTGAATTTCTATGGTGGAGGATGACGGGATCGAACCGCCGACCCCCTGCTTGTAAGGCAGGTGCTCTCCCAGCTGAGCTAATCCTCCGGATTAATAAAGCCTGGCAACGTCCTACTCTCACAGGGACAAAGTCCCAACTACCATCGGCGCTGAAGAGCTTAACTTCCGTGTTCGGAATGGGAACGGGTGTGACCTCTTCGCCATCATTACCAGACTAGTTTTTTTGTCACTAATAAGTAGCGACTTTTTTTATTATACTGATTTTACAAAGAAAATCAAGAGGAATTTTTTTATTGTTCCCTCAAAACTAGATAGGATCGTATG
>NZ_JAJQKI010000037.1 GCF_023036475.1 Bacillus pinisoli | reverse complement strand
GGTTCTACGTCAAATGTTGGGGTGATGACTAAGTAGTCGTCACCCTTATCCAATATGAGTACCTATTCTCTTATACTGATTAGTTAATAATATCTTTGCTCTGAAACGTAAAAAGCTTCTATAGCCATAGGCATTCCTTTTGATCACTTTAGTCGAGTTATTTATCCCTTCTAAAAATCCATTAGAGTAGTTATAGACAAAGCTGTTAAGAATCTCTATTTGCCAATTCTTAAAGGTTTTAATGGCATTACTTAGTTCTGATATGTCAGCCAATTCAACCATCTTGTAAAACTCTACGAGTTCTTGCTTAACGGTAATAATGTCTTCTTGGCCAATCTCTTTAGCCCTCTTAAACCATTTACAATAAGCTTCTTTCAATTCATACGCTTGTTTTAATTCATCAGACATATCTAAATAGCGAGCTAAATGCCAGCGTTCGTCCTCAGTTAATCGTTCATTCGCTTTATGAAATACGTGTTTCATTCTCTTACAAGTCTTTCGATCATAATCATGGAAGTCTGCCTGAACTTTTCTTCTAACCTTATCTAGAGCCCAGTAAATATACCTACAAAAGTGAAATCTATCGGCAACGATGACTGGTTTACCTAGTGCTTCTTGGACAGCTGCTTTAAATGCAGAACTCATATCCATAATGACAATTTGAACGTTTGCCCCGTGCTTTTTTAAGTAATGCTTAATCGTATTTTTATATCGATTTGGTAGTATATCCAGAGGTTGTTTCGTTACCCCATCAGCTATGATCAACTGATATTTGCCCTCTCTGGTATCACCTTTGTACTCATCAATCGCAATGACTGTTGGTAATAGCTCAACCTTTTTAATCTCATTGTTAGCAATTTGATCAAATCTACGTACCACGGTCGAGGATGAGGTTCCATAGATTTCACTTGTTTCTTTAAAGGATTTACCTTTTATCGCTCTTATGGAAACCGCTTGATTCCACTCAACAGAGGTACGTTGATAACGCTCTACAATTTCTGTTTTCTCTGAAAACCGTTTACCACAAGTACATGCGTAGCGACGTCTTCTATAGAATAGTTGTGTTTTTCTTTCAAACCACTTTAGATGTTCAATCTTCTGAATGCGATAATCGTGTACGCGCTTAGTACGTTGATCACAAGTAGGACAACGATGTATCCTCCGCTCTAACTCCAGGTGGATTTGAATAAACTCTCCAGCTTCCACAACCTTCTTAACTAGTACATCTTTCATTCCGGGTAAATTCATGATAAGATTCATATACACGTAAACTCCATTCTCTACTTGTTTCTCGTCAATTCAAGTATAAAAGAATAGGCAGTTTGCGTGTATTTTTTTTGCCAAATCAAATTGTATAAGTACCCCAACAAATAT
>NZ_JAJQKI010000035.1 GCF_023036475.1 Bacillus pinisoli | reverse complement strand
CGGTGGTGACCCCACAAAGTTAGAGTTTTTATTATGCAGCTAATTGGCTGGTTTGAGTTCGGTATTGTATTGGACTTAAACCAGCCAGTTTTACTTTAATACGTTCATTATTATAGTAATACATGTACTTCGTAATTTTCCTTTTTAGCTCGTCATAAGGCACTAAGTCTTCTCCGTAATACATCTCTTGTTTGAGAATCCCAAAGAAGTTTTCCATTGACGCATTATCCGCACAGTTTGCTTTTCTAGACATACTTTGAAAGATTTTATTTTTCTTTAAGGTTTTCACCCAGGTATTATGTTGATAGTGCCAACCTTGATCCGAGTGTATCGTTGTACGATATTTTGCTTCGTCTTTAATCATTTCCAATGCTTTATTTAACGGCTCTAAAACGAAATCTAATGTTGGTCTTTTAGATATACCAAAAGAGATAATTTCGCCGTTGTATAAATCCATAATAGGACTTAAATATAATTTTTGGTCATTAGTACATTTAAATTCGGTCACATCTGTTACTAGTTTTTGCAGGCGGATAGATGTATTGAACCTACGATTCAAACGATTTTTGGCCACTTTACCGACTGTACCCTTATATGATTTATAACGAGATTTACGTGTGAATTTCTCACATTTTAAATTCAATACGCTCATGATTCGTTGAACCTTTTTATGGTTGATGAGATACCCTAGACCTCTTAACTCTAAATAAATTCGACGATACCCGTATTTACCCTCGTGCTTATGGAAAAGTTCAGTAATTTTTTCCTTCAATTCTTTATCCGGATCATCTTTTTTCATTTGCTTTACTTGATAGTGATAAGTTGCCTCTGGAATACCAACCACTACTAATACATCTTTTAATTTGAATCCTTCTTCTTTGAGCTCAAATGCCAACGCTGCTTGTGCTTTTCGAGGAAGGCATTCGGATTCTCCTGAAAAGCGTTTAACTTTTTTAAATAGGAATTCTCTAAACGTAAACGTTCATTTTCACGCTCTAATAGTTCTTCACGAGATAACTCTTTGTCTTGTTTTAGTGACTTAACTTTATGATTTTTAGACATAGAAGGCCGCCCTTTCGCTTTTTCTTGCAGGCCCTCTATACCTTTCTCTATGAAAGTTTTATACCAATTGGTAATCAATGAAGGATTGTTCATTTCATGAACAATCGCAGTATCTTGGTAAGAAGCACCTGTCTGTTTCATAAAGTTTATTACATTTAACTTAAATTGGACAGAGTAAACTTGTTTAGAATGCTTCCTACGTAATCCGTCTTCGCCGAATTCTTTATATGCACGAACCCATCTCCTAATTTGTGATTCAGCAGGGATACCATATTTTTTAGCTAATGATAGATATCCTATAGTGCCTTCTAGATATTCCTTTACAATTTTCAACTT
>NZ_JAJQKI010000034.1 GCF_023036475.1 Bacillus pinisoli | reverse complement strand
GATCGGACACTTGAAAAAGAGTGTTTCATCTATAGGTATTTTTTTATATACTTAAACCTACTATTAGGGGACTAGGGGAACGATTATGAGCAAAGTTAAATTTACAGATAAAGAAGTTAAAATCCTTCAGAATAACCATAATGTACAACGGGTTAGTAACTTAGCAATTACTTATACAGATGATTTTAAGTGTAGATTTTTGGATGCATATCTCTCAGGTAAACTCCCTAGACAAATATTTGCAGAAAATGGGTTTGACGAGAACATTATTGGGACAAGAAGGATTGAACTATGTGCAGCTAGATGGAAAAAGGCGTATGAAAAAAACGGATTAATAGGTCTTTCTGATTCTCGAAAAACCTCTTCTGGTAGACCTCTAAAACGAGAACTTTCTCAACAGGAAATTATAGAAAAACAGGAAGCAAAAATTAAGTTATTGGAAGGGCAGGTAGAACTATTAAAAAAGCTAGAAACGACCGAAAGGAGGCTGTTAAGAGAAGGTCAAACACTCGAAACGAATAGAATATTCCAGTTGATTCTAGAAACCATTGAACAGAATCAATTTAAAAATATGACAAAATACTTCTGTGAGTTAACTGGTGTATCTCGTTCAGGATACTACAGCTTCTTAAAAGCGCATGAATGTCGACTAGAAAGGGAAAAAGCTGATAATGAAGCAAGAGACCATATATTAATGGCCTTTAATCGTAGAGGTTACAAGAAGGGATCTCGTTCTATTAAAATGATTTTGGAGAACGATTACAAAATAAAATACAGTAGAAAAAAGATTCAAAGAATCATGAGAAAATACAATATTGTTTGTCCGCATAGAAAACCAAATCCATATAAGAAAATCGCAAAAGCTACAAAAGAACATCAGGTCGTACCGAACACATTAAACAGAGAGTTTAAGCAGGGAATCCCAGGCAAAGTATTATTAACAGACATCACTTATCTGCCATATGGAAATAAGGCTATGGCTTATTTGTCAACCATAAAAGATGGATCTACTAATGAAGTATTAGCTTACCATATTTCAGATAAGATAACTTTAGATATCGCGACTAAAACAATACAGAAACTAATTAATAACAAGAGGGTTAAGCTTGTTTCAAATGCATTTATCCACTCAGATCAAGGAGCTCACTATACAAGCCCAAGATATCAGAAATTATTAAAGAAATATAATCTAGGTCAGTCTATGTCTAGGAGAGGAAATTGTTGGGACAACGCTCCTATGGAATCGTTTTTTGGTCATTTAAAAGATGAAGTGGATTTTGAATCAAGTCAGACATTAGAAGAGTTGAAAGCAAAGATAAATCATTATATGGTTTACTATAACAATTATAGATATCAGTGGAATCTAAAAAAGATGACCCCTATTCAATATAGAGATCATCTAGTAGCAGTGTAACTCTTTTTTTATAGTGTCCTTGACACGGGTGCCAGTTTA
>NZ_JAJQKI010000033.1 GCF_023036475.1 Bacillus pinisoli | reverse complement strand
AGTCAAGTCCATAATCTTGTGTAAAATCCTAAACAATGTTTAATCAACCTTTTTATTATGTTTGGGGTTATTCTTTCCCCCTACATTTTTTTGAGAAATTTCCGTGGGTTAATAACTTCGCAATCAGTAAAGGCTGTCAAAGACTCTTTTCCTTTGATAGCCTTTACTGATTGTGGAATAATCCATAACGGAAGTTTTAAAAAATATTCTACTTAGTAAGCGACTTTTTCTTATCATATGTTGTTTCTTGGTAGTGCATTAATGTAGCTCCTATTAAACGAAAAGCTGATTGTGTATTAGGAAAGATACGAATGACTCTTTCTCTTCTACGAACTTCTTGATTTAAGCGCTCAAGAGAGTTAGTACTGCGAATATGCGGACGAATAGATTCTGGATGATTCATATATTGAATGGTATCTTCGAACCCTTCATCTAATATCTCTAATGCTTTTGCGTATTTAGGATTATCACTAAACTTAGTCATTAATTCTTCTTTAAAAGTTCGTATATCTTCTATCGTGACTGCTTCAAATACACGTTTAATCATCAAACGTATTTCCGTTGAGTCTTTCTTTGGTAACTTTTCAATAATATTGCGTTTAAAGTGGACATTACATCTTTGCCAAGAAGTACCGATAAACTCTTGTTGAATTGACTTTTGTAGACCTAGATGTGCATCAGAGATCACCAGTTTAGGTGATTGGAGCCCTCTGGATTTTAATTGTTTAAAAAATTGACTCCAACTCTCAAAACTCTCGTTATGGTCTACACTTAATCCAATAATTTCACGCTTATTTTTCTCAGTAAGAGCTTTGGCAATATAAACAGCTTTAGAAACAACACGGTTATGTTCCCTCACCTTTATATACATAGCATCAACAAATATAAAAGGATAATAGACAGTATTCAAAGGCCGCTTAGACCAATCATTTACGATAGGATCAAGCTTTTGAGTAAGGGAAGAAACAAACGATTTTGAAACAGCCTCACCACAAAGTTGTTCTACAATATGAGTAACCTTCCTTGTTGAAACACCATTAATAACCATTTCTAACATAGATAAGACCAGTGCCTGTTCGCATCGAGAATATTTTTCAAAAACAGATGTTGAGAATTCTCCATTACGAGTTCGTGGAACCTTGAGTTTTATCTTTCCAACTTTCAATGTCAACTCACGCTCATAATACCCGTTACGATAGTCACGACGATCGTCAGTACGTTCATAAGGGTAGGCTTGTAAGTAGTCATCTCTTTCTTTTTCCATAAATTCATTTAAAATTAATACAAGAGCTGATTTATAAACTGAATCCATATTAGAATTCAATAATGAATCTTTTAAAACTTCCATATCTAGGGTAAACTGTAACTGAGTCATTTTGATAACCTCTTTTCAATGTTTTTCTTGGTCGTTAAACATTGTTGACAAGAATAATCAAAATGACTCTTTCTTTTTACACAATTATATGGACTTTATC
>NZ_JAJQKI010000032.1 GCF_023036475.1 Bacillus pinisoli | reverse complement strand
GAGGCCACTGAAAAAGTCCAAAAAGATTAAAAAAGGCAAAATCGTTCACTTCAATGAACGATTTTGCCTTTTTTATTTTATAATAGAAACAATAAAATAAGTGGGTGGTTTACAGTGATACAACAACAACAGAAAATGATGGTCAGTCCGTATATGGCTCTTTATGATATCGTCGTTCCTCAAGACAATATGTTACGCCGAATAAACGATTTAGTTGACTTTTCCTTTATTTACGAGGAGTTAAAGGATAAATATTGTCATGATAATGGACGGAATGCGATTGATCCTATCCGTATGTTTAAATATTTGTTTTTGAAGACCATTCATGATGTCTCAGATGTGGATATCGTAGAACGTTCAAAATATGATATGTCCTTTAAGTATTTTCTTGATATGGCTCCAGAGGAAGTCGTTATTGATTCAAGTTCTTTAACTAAGTTTCGTAAGCTTAGATTAAAGGATATGAACTTATTAGACATGCTTGTCAACAAGACGGTTGAGATTGCCATAGAGAAAGACATCATAAAGAGTAAATCAATTATTGTAGATGCCACCCATACAAAGGCGCGCTATAATCAAATGAAACCAAAGGAAATTCTCATGGAGCGCTCCAAGAATCTTAGAAAATCGATTTATAAGATTAACGAAAGTATGAAGGATAAATTCCCTTTGAAGCCAACCAATGATGTTCTGGAAGATGAAATAGCCTATTCTCAGGAGCTTATTAAGGTGATAGAAAAAGAAGAAAGCCTCTTAGAGTATCCAAAGGTCAAGGAACAGCTTAATCTCCTGAAAGAAACGGTCGCCGATGATATTGAGCAGCTACAGTCAATACATGATCAGGATGCCAAAGTGGGACACAAAACAGCTGACTCCTCCTTCTTTGGCTACAAAACCCATCTCGCGATGAGTGAAGAACGTATTATTACAGCCGCAACAATTACCACTGGAGAAAAAAGTGACGGAAAAGAACTACAGACGCTCATTGAGAAAAGTAAAAACGCAGGTATGGAAATTGAGACAGTTGTTGGGGATACAGCGTATTCGGAGAAAGACAACATTCAATATAGTGAGGAAAATGGAATCAAATTGGTTTCAAAATTGAACCCTCAAATCACACAGGGTGCCCGAAAGAAAGAGGACGAATTCGAGTTCAATAAGGATGCGGGCATGTATGTCTGCAAGGCAGGACATATGGCCATACGGAAAGCTAGACAAGGTAAAAGAGGAGTAGGTAAAAATCAAGTTCACACCTACTACTTTGACGTGGATAAATGTAAAAAATGCCCTCTCAGAGAAGGGTGCTACAAGGAAGGAGCCAAAAATAAGACATATTCCGTTTCCCTTAAGTCTGATCAACATTCGGCCCAGGCAATATTCCAGGAAAGTGAATACTTTAAGGAAAAAACGAAAGAACGGTATAAAATTGAAGCGAAGAATAGTGAGTTAAAACACAGACACGGGTATAATGTGGCAGAATCCTCGGGTCTAATTGGCATGGAATTACAAGG
>NZ_JAJQKI010000031.1 GCF_023036475.1 Bacillus pinisoli | reverse complement strand
GTGTCAGCTTTTTTATGTGTATGGTTTTGTAAGATTGGCTAATCCAGTTCTTTTGTCTTTGCCTCGGTATTTGCAATCAACTCCGAAATGGATTGATTTTTAAATCCTTTTTCCTTTAGTAACTTAGCAATCTCCGGAATTGCATTTTCTGTTTGTTTAGCCGAATCTGAGGCATGAAGTAAAATGATGTCTCCGGCCTTCATCCTTTTTACGTTCTTTACTATCTCTTCAGTTCCTGGATTCGTCCAATCTTGAGAATTCACACTCCAATGAACTACTGTATATCCAGTGCTCTCTGCAACTTTCAACACTTTTTCATCAAAGTTACCACTCGGAGGACGTAATAGAGTAACATCTTTTACTCCTAGTGTTGTAAATACTTCTTGCGCTTGTAATATATCACGTTTAATCTTTTGCTCATCCATACTTGTGTAACTTTTCCACTGATATCCCATACTTCCAATTTCGTGGCCATCTTCCATTATTCTTTTTACGACATCAGGGTGGCTTTCTGCCCAAGAAGCTGAAAGGAAAAACGTGCTTCCCTTAATATTATGTGTTTTTAATGCATCAAGAATTGAGATGGCACGTTCGTCGCCCCAACTAATATCAAAGGTAAGAGCAACTTTTTTATCCTTCCCTTCTCCCTTAAAGATGGCTCGTGGTCCCTCCTTAGTAGAAAAGACAGGTTCGCTGAATGAACCGCCGATGAATAAAATACCGGCTGTAAAAAAGGCTGCAATTACAATTATCATTGAATGTTTAATCTTTTTCCCATTTAATATAAAGAAAAAATTCATAATCATACCTCCCTAGTACAAGTCTCTTGTGAAATACATATGCGAACTTGTACATTTTATGAGCGAATGAGGAACAAAAAGATTTTTTTCATAAATCAAGGAAGATTGGTAATAACTAGAATATATTAGCTAGGCTCTTTTCTAAAACTTTGTTGTTTTCTAACCTATTTCATATGAAGTTGAGCTCACTTTTAACGATTAATACCGTATTGATCGTTCAGAAAAGAGTAACTGTCTAGATGAAAAGTAGATGACATTAAACTCGGAAAGCGACATTCTATACGAAAGAGTCATTAAATAAGAGGTGACAGCATGATTGGTTTTATGTTGAACACAATGGAACAAAAGGAACTGGAGTATTTGCTTAAAAGAGAAATGGATGAGATTCTACATGATCTTCAAGATCATCGGATAGATCATATTGTAAAAAGAGCGATGGAGGAGCGCTATCAAATATTATTTAAATTATTTAAGAGAGTTGCTACACCTCAAGAATGCTCTAAATATTTAAGACCGAAACAGGTTAAGCATTATGAGTAGAAAATTATTATGAATTTTTTTTAGAATAGTGTTGACTCTATAAAAGGGATTGTGATATATTATTCCTTGTCGCTTCGCAGACAGCAAAAATTAAGAGAAATAAATTTTCGTTAAGACATGTTGACAGCGATGATCGATTGTGTTAAATTAATAAAGTCGCTTACGAGCGATAGACATTAAAAAGTTCTTTGAAAACTAAACAAAACGTCAAGCGTGTTGGTTTATAAAACCGACAACAAT
>NZ_JAJQKI010000030.1 GCF_023036475.1 Bacillus pinisoli | reverse complement strand
TTCCTACGATTAGTCAAGTATAATATCAAAGAATAATGGTGTATTCTAATACTATTTTTTTGTATAGGAAATAAACCTCAGTTAATCATTTTTTTAAAACTGAGGATATATGTGATATAATATTTATGTATTATTGGTCCATAGAGACCGCGTGCGAGTAATCGTACTTTGTATTGTTCCTGACCATGGAATAGATACATTTCAGTAGCTTATTCATGCAAGCTACAGTGGCAACTTTATCCTTTTTGGGTATAGGTTGCTTTTTTAGTTTATAGTAATAATCGACGATATGATTAGATGCTGCTTTTTGTTGGCGGATCATATTACGAACAATGAGATATAAAATCTTTCTCCCTTTAGGATTTCCTCGTTTATTAATGTGATCTTGTCCCATGTATTTTCCAGATTGATATCTTCGAATATCAATACCAATAAATGCGTTTACCTTTTTGTGATCCGAAAAGCGTGATAAGTCTCCAAACTCTCCAATGAAAAGAGCAGCACTAATGTTACCAATTCCAGGGAGACTTTTTAGTACTTCAAACTCAGGAAGCTGCTTGGAACTATCAATTAACTGTTCAGAAATTTGTTCTTTCTCTACCATTAGTTGAAGTAGTTGTCGTGCGTAGTACTGAACTTTTTGCGTCTGAACACTGGTTGAAGATACAGATGGATAGGAATTTTTGGCGTAATCCATAATCTGAGTTGCCTTTTCTTTTGCACGACTTTCCGATATTTTTTTAGTAGTACTCTTAATCAAACGGTTTTTTATTTTTGTTTGACTTGATTCTAAAACAAAATCAGGATGAGGATATAAATCTATCAATGTTAAGGCATAAGGCGTAACTCTACTTGAGAAAAATTGTTCAAGCTCTGGAAAACTTAATTGAAGCGCATTATGCAAGTACATCCGAATACGTTTTATTTCTTCCTCTACTTCTTGATAGAAACGAGATAAATCTCTGAGTTCATTGTAGATTTCTGGTTGTTGAATTTTTTCTATTCGATAATTAAATTGATGTACCTGTGCTAGTTTATGAGCATCATGCTTGTCTGTTTTCCAGCTCCTAAGAGTACCATTTTCTAATTGTTTCTTTGCCTCAAGAGGGTTTAAGACGCAATAGCGTAACTTATTCCTTTGACAAAAAGTTTCAACTGGCTTTGAATATATTCCTGTTGATTCAAAGACCAAAATGGGTTCTTCAGGAAGATCGTTAATTTCATCAAGTAATGCTTGAAAACCATCTTTACTGTGAAGAATCTCCTCTTCTGAAAGACAAGTTTGACCATTATATAAAACTTTATAACTTTTCCCCATAGAAACATCTAAAGCAATTACTATTCCCACTGTTCTTTCTCTCTCTTCTTTAATTAATTTGAAAGGTCTTCACTTATTCATTTCGATTCCAATTTCCTATACACGAGCTCTAAGGCCCCAACATACTTAAACCTGATTCAAAAATGAAAGTGAAGAAGCTCAGTTTTTTTTACGGATTCTAAATCCTTGAGGCTTTGGTCGAGCTTTCTCTCACTTCTCACTATAACTCTAAAAAGAAAAATAGTGGGTAAAATCATCCGTCGATGACCTTACCCACTAATCTTAGTATGTTTT
>NZ_JAJQKI010000003.1 GCF_023036475.1 Bacillus pinisoli | reverse complement strand
AAAAAATACACGCAAACTGCCTATTCTTTTATACTTGAATTGTCTAGAAACAAGTAGAGAATGGAGTTTACGTGTATATGAATCTTATCATGAATTTACCTGTAATGAAAGATGTATTAGTGAAGAATGTTGTGGAAGGTGAAATCCTTATATTAGTATCCAATGCCACCTCAACTACTAGATAGTGGCCGCTAACTTAACTTCATGTTTTGAATCACAATGCCTTCTATTAATATCATTCCTTGCTAAGATGTTAACATCCCTCTAAATAATCTATAAGGTAGTCTCAAGCAACTTTATAACTGATTACCATTCTCTAATTACTTTTAATCAGATAATTACTCCCTATCTAGCACTTAGTTGTCATACTAAGTATTCTATCTCTTAACCAGCCCCAAATTATACGTCTTACTTTACTTTCCCTCTATCTAATTCCCCTATCATTTTTAGAAGGTCTAGTTCCATTTTCCTTATTTAATTTGTCTATTCAACAAAATTCCCGAATAAATGGGATGATCTTATAAGATTTGCTAGTAAAATGTAGAACCCTGTCATACGAAACATTCCTTACATTCGTAACATTTGCAAGGAATTCCACGACTTCTCATTGAATACATACTCCTATGATGCTTAGCCCCTGTCCAATAAATTGATTATTCCTTCTACTAGATATCTGTCATTGAAGCATCTCCGAAAGCATATTTAATATAATTACAATTTTTTTCTGTGAGAGGAGATTCTGTTTATGGTTCATCGAAAATGTGTAGCTATGCTGCTTGCTGGAGGAAAAGGAAGTAGACTGAGTGCTCTTACTGAAAACTTAGCCAAACCTGCCGTTCCTTTTGGAGGGAAATACCGTATTATTGATTTTTCACTTAGTAACTGTACCAATTCAGGCATTGATACCGTTGGGGTATTAACACAATATCAACCGCTTGTTCTGAATTCGTATATTGGTATTGGGAGTACATGGGATCTAGATCGTAAACATGGAGGGGTTACAGTATTACCTCCTTATGTAGAGACTGATAGTATGAGATGGTATACCGGTACCGCTAGTGCCATCTTTCAAAATATGAATTACATTAGTCAATATCATCCTGATTATGTCCTGATCCTATCGGGTGATCATATCTACAAAATGGACTACGCTGAGATGCTCTCCTATCACATTGAAAAGGGCGCAGATGTGACCATTTCGGTGAAAGAGGTGGAATGGGAAGAGGCAAGTCGTTTTGGCATCATGAATACAGATGAGGATCTAAATATACTAGAATTTGAAGAAAAGCCAGTGGCTCCTAAGAGTAACTTAGCTTCGATGGGTATTTATATCTTTTCTTATTCCGTATTAAAAAAGTTTCTTCATTTAGATGATTCTGCCCCTCAATCTAGCCACGATTTTGGTAAGGATGTTATTCCACTTTTACTCCAACACCAAAAAAAATTAGTTGCTTATCCATTTAAAGGCTATTGGAAGGATGTAGGTACCGTTAAGAGCTTATGGGAAGCCAATATGGATTTATTAAAAGAGGATTCAGAATTAGACTTATACGACAATTCATGGAGGATCTATTCTGTTAATCCTAATCAACCACCACAATATATTGCTCCATATGGATCTGTTCAACAATCGTTAATTAACGAAGGTTGTGTGATAGAAGGAAGTGTTGACCATTCTGTGTTGTTTCAGGGTGTTCACATCGGCAGAGGTTCCGTCATCAAGGATTCAGTTATCATGCCAGATGCGATTATAGGTGAAAATGTTGTCATTGAGAAAGCCATTGTGCCGGCAGGGATGAAGGTTGAAAGTGATTTGATTATAGGTCCATCTGATTCTTCGAATGAAGTTGTTCTAGTCTCACCAGACCAACTATCTTCATGTAAGGTTGAATAATTAAGGCTGTTTTATTATAGATCGATTCTTTCTTGAGTTCCGGTGTTTGTATTTTAATAAGGCTCTTTTCGTATAGATTGTTGTTTATTAGATTAATGTCATCTGCTTTTCATCTAGACAGTTGTTCTTTTCTAAACGATAAATACCATATTTACCGTTAAAAGTAAGCTTAACTTCAGAAGAAATATATTAGAAAGCAATAAAGTTTTAGAGAAGAGCCTTTTAAGAGCCATAAAGAGGGGAGTACGTAAAGTGAAAGATACTATAATGGGGTTAATTGATGCATCGACAATGAGTGAGTCACTGGAAGAATTAACAATTAAGCGTTCACTCTCTGTTATTCCGTTTGGAGGCAGATATCGTCTTATTGACTTCGTATTATCTAATATGGTCAATTCAGGAATTAATAGTGTAGCTGTGTTTCCAAAATATCATTATCGGTCACTAATGGATCATATTGGTTCAGGGAAGCAATGGGATTTAAATCGTAAAAGAGACGGACTGTTTATCTTCCCCCCAACTGAACAAGAGGACGATAAAACGATGGGATTTGGGTCCTTTTCACATATGGAAGCGAACTTAGACTACTTTCTACGTAGTTCTCAAGAGTATGTTGTCGTTGCCAATTGCCAGGTAGTCGCTAATCTTGATTATCGTGATGTGCTCAGACGTCATAAAGACACTGGGGCGGATATCACGTGTATTCGAAAAAATGGTAGATCTCTACATATGTATTTATTAAAGAAAGAATTTCTTATGAAACTATTTTGTCAATATAAGGAATCTGGTTACTCCTATCTTTCAGATGTGATAAAGGATAAGCACGCCTTCTATAAAATTGAGAGTTATGAGTATACCGGCTATGTGGCATATATTAACTCAATTGAAGCTTACTATTTTCATAGCTTAGAATTACTGAAGCCTGAAATTTGGAAGCAGTTGTTTACATCTGAACGTCCAATCTATACAAAAGTAAAAGATGAGCCTCCAACACGTTACGTAGATGGTGGCATGGTGGCGAACTCTTTTATTGCCAACGGTTGTACGATCCATGGTCATGTTGAAAATAGCATAATCTTCCGTGGTGTGACAGTAGGAAAAGGGACGGTCATCAAAAATAGTATTGTGATGCAAAAAAGCCAGATTGCTGATGGTTGTTTAATAGAGAATGTCATTTGTGATAAAGATGTAAGAATTGGCTCAAACGTTCATTTAAAGGGTGATTCAGCCTCTCCAATAGTTCTGAAAAAAGGAACGACGCAAGGAGCTCTGATGAATTCATGAATATCTTATTTGTCGTGTCAGAATGCCTACCATTTGCTAAAACAGGGGGACTAGCTGATGTGGCAGGCTCACTTCCTAGAGAACTAACAGAGTTTGGTTCCAATTTATCCGTCATATTACCTTTATACGGAACAATCCCAGAAGATGATAAGCGTAAGATGGAGTATGTAGATAGCTTTGATGTAGAAGTAGGCTGGCGAAAACAATACGCAGGTGTAAAGAAACTAGAAGAAAATGGTGTTTGTTACTACTTTATTGATAATGAATACTATTTTAAGAGGGACTCTTTATATGGATATTATGATGATGGTGAAAGATTCTCCTTCTTTAGCAAGGCTGTTTTAGAGGCTATTCCATACTTGGATCAATCTCCGAATATTGTCCATTGTCATGATTGGCATACTGCTATGATTCCGTTTTTGTTAAATGAGTATTACCAAGAGTTACCAGTCTACCAACATATTAAAACTGTATTTACGATTCATAACTTACATTTCCAAGGGTTGTTTCCAAAAGAAGTGCTACATGAATTATTAAATGTGGAAGATCATTACTTCACAAAGGAATACTTAGAATATCATGGGCTTGTTAATTTTATGAAAGCTGGAATTGTTAGTTCAGATTATGTCACCACAGTTAGTCCTACTTATTGTGAAGAAATTAAGACACCATACTTTGGTGAAGGACTAGATGGATTATTACGTGAGCAAAATGAGAAACTCTTTGGTATTTTGAACGGAATAGATAATAGATTTTATAATCCAGAAACAGATCATTATATTCAATCAAACTATACGATTAAGAGTATAGAAGAGAAACGGAATAACAAGATTAATCTTCAACGTTTTTTTAACCTTCCAGAGAATACATCTACTCCTATTATTGGGATTATTAGTAGACTGACCAGTCAAAAAGGATTAGAACTAATCACTCATATATTTCATGACTTGATGCAAGAGGATATTCAATTTATTGTACTCGGTACTGGAGATTCAACTTTCGAACATTTTTTCAAGGAGATGTCATACATATATCCAGATAAGGTAAGAGCCTATATTGGGTTTGATGAGAGGCTTGCTCATCTAGTATATGCCGGTTCAGATCTATTTTTAATGCCATCTAAATTTGAGCCATGTGGGTTGGGACAGTTGATCGCGATGCGCTATGGAACGATCCCGATTGTTCGTGAAACAGGTGGGTTAAACGATACGGTGAAGCCTTACAATGAATTTACTCAAGAAGGAACCGGTTTTAGTTTTACCCACTTTAATGCTCATGACATGCTTTTTACGATGCGGAGAGCTCTTACTATTTATCGTGAACCTGAGCGATGGTTTTCATTGATCGAGCAAGCAATGAGTGAAGACTTTAGCTGGAGTCAGTCAGCGTTTATATACCACCAGCTTTACTCGAAATTATGCTTACCTGTTAGGAGTGAACGTTATGTTCTCAAGCAAGGAACAGTTTAAGTTGGTATATTTACAAAAGCTTGAAATGATGTATGGTAAACGTTTTGAAGATACGACTGTAATAGAGCAGTATCATGCGTTAGGACAGTTAGTAAGAGAAACCATTAGTACAAGATGGATTGAAACGAATGAGAAGTACCGAATGAATAAAGAGAAGCAAGTGTATTACTTATCTATTGAATTTCTACTCGGAAGGTTATTAGGAAACAACCTGTTGAATCTAGGTGTTAGAGGTCTATGTGAAGAAGCACTGCGGGATTTGGGGATTGAATTAAGTGCACTCGAGGAATGTGAGATTGATGCAGGCTTAGGTAATGGGGGGTTAGGTAGGCTCGCTGCCTGTTTCCTAGATTCATTAGCAACATTAAATCTTCCAGGGCATGGATGTGGAATTCGTTACAAGCATGGGTTATTCGACCAAAAGATCGTAGATGGATACCAAGTAGAATTACCGGAGCAGTGGCTAAGACATGGTAATGTTTGGGAAGTGAAAAGACCTGATAAAGCTGTGCCCGTGAATTTCTGGGGCAAAGTCGAATCTTATTATGAAAATGGCAGATTAAAATTTAGGCATGTTCAGCCTGAAACTATATCTGCTGTACCTTATGATATGCCAGTTATCGGATATAAAACGAATACTGTTAATATGCTTAGGTTGTGGAGTGCTGAACCTGCGCCTTATCCAATCCATGGTGATGTCCTGAAATATAAACGAGATACAGAGGCTGTTTCGGAATTTTTATACCCTGATGATACAAACGATGAAGGGAAAATACTGAGGCTGAAACAACAGTACTTCTTAGTGGCTGCCAGTCTAAAGAGTATTATCCATTCTTATCGTAAACAACATCATTCCCTGAGAGAGCTTCATGATTATGTAGCTATCCATATTAATGACACCCATCCAGTGTTAGCTATACCTGAAATGATGAGAATTTTGATTGATGAGGAAGAGTTAAGCTGGGATGAAGCATGGGAAGTTACAACGAAAACCATTTCATATACGAATCATACGACTTTATCAGAGGCATTAGAAAAATGGCCAGTTCATATATTTAAGCCTTTATTGCCGAGGATCTATATGATTGTAGAAGAGATTAATGAGCGCTTTTGCAAGGCGCTTTGGGAACAGTATCCGGGAGATTGGAACCGGATTGAAAGAATGGCCATTATTTCACATGACTTGGTCAAAATGGCTCACTTAGCAATTGTTGGGACACACTCTACAAATGGAGTAGCTAAAATACATTCTGAGATTCTTAAGCACCGTGAAATGAACGATTTTTACGAAGTGTTTCCTGAGCGTTTTAATAATAAGACGAATGGTATTACGCATCGACGCTGGCTCTTAAAGGCAAATCCAGAGCTAACTAACTTGTTAGTTACGACTATTGGGGATGAGTGGATTCAACATCCTAACAAGCTAGTAACACTAGAAAAGTTTGCAAACGATGCAAGCTTTAAAGAAGAACTTCAAAAGGTTAAACAATGCAGAAAGAATATTTTAGCCAGAAGGATAAAAGAACAAACGGGCGTTGTAGTAGATGAACATTCTATCTTTGATGTTCAGGTTAAGAGGCTTCATGCATATAAGCGACAGTTACTTAATGTATTTCATATTATGTATCTTTACAACCGGTTAAAAGAGGATCCGGGATTTACGATGTATCCAAGGACATTTATATTTGGTGCGAAGGCTTCACCAGGCTATTATTATGCGAAGAAAATTATTAAGCTCATTAATTCTGTTGCAGATAAGGTCAACCATGATCCGAAGGTAAAAGACTATTTAAAGGTGATATTCTTGGAAAACTATCGTGTTTCATTGGCGGAGGATATCATACCAGCAACAGATGTAAGCGAGCAAATTTCGACGGCAAGTAAAGAAGCGTCTGGGACAGGAAATATGAAGTTTATGATGAATGGTGCTCTTACGATTGGTACATTGGATGGGGCAAACATTGAGATAAAAGAAGAAGTTGGAGCGGATAATATTTTTACTTTTGGTTTAACTTCAAGTGAAGTACTTGATTATTATCAAAATGGTGGCTATCGCTCTCAAGAATATTATCATCATAATAAGTATATCCGAACAATTCTTGAGCAATTAGTAAACGGCTTCTTCCCAAATACAGGTGATGATTTTGAGATGATTTATGACTCTTTATTAATGCAAAATGATGAATTCTTTGTGTTAAAGGACTTTTCATCTTATTGTCAAGCTCAGGAGAGACTGAGTCAAGTGTATGAGGACCAGAGCTCATGGTTTGAAAAGAGTGTCATTAACATTGCGAAGTCAGGGTATTTTTCAAGTGATCGAACCATTCAAGAATATGCCCATGATATTTGGCATTTGAATAAGGCAAAAGTACATTAGGCTTATTTAGAAGTATACGAGGTAGCAAGAATGTTAGATTACTAAATTCCTATTTTCAAAATAGTAAAAAGAATGAGCAATTTAATTGTATTGACGTAAATTTTTTCCTGTGTTATAGTGAAGTTACTACCCGAGCGTTAAGAATTAGAAAGTAAGAAGACATACCTTCATGAAATTGTGTTGTGTTTGGTAAGGCTTTGCTTTCACACACACACATTTTCATGAAGGTTTTTTTCTTGTCAATCTTATCACTTTCTCGGGAGCAATTTTTAGGTACCAAAGAGTGCCGGTTTTAGGAGGCAATAATATGCAAAACGGTAAAGTTAAATGGTTCAACAGCGAAAAAGGTTTCGGATTCATCGAAGTTGAAGGTGGAGACGACGTATTCGTACACTTCTCAGCAATCCAAGGTGAAGGTTTCAAAACTTTAGAAGAAGGTCAAGAAGTTAGCTTCGAAATCGTAGAAGGTAACCGTGGACCTCAAGCTGCTAACGTAAACAAACTTTAATCTTATAGTAAAAGCAGTCCATAACGGACTGCTTTTTTTCATGGAATTTAGCGGTAACGGTCTTTTCCTTCTTCTGTATATGGTTCTTTTCCTTCTTCTGTATATGGTTCTTTTCCTTCTTCTGTATATGGTTCTTTTTCTCCTGGTGGAAGATCACCGAATATCGTCATAGTGCCAGCTTCATCTAATAAATCTTCGTATGATTCATGCTGATGGTTTGGGTAGACGGTAATATTCTTACCTTCAATATCTGTACCGATAAAGTTTTCATAATCCTCTACATATCCGACAGGGTCTTCTGATTCAACATAAGCATCATTGTAGTGCTCCACTTCCATATCAATATCAGAAGGTGATTCTGAAGTGCCGTAGCGAGCAACATCTTGCCAAGAGTCTTCTGCATCATAGGCTTCAGCTTCAGATTCATCGTATTCGAACCGCCCAAATGCAGGCATTAATACGTTCTCTTCAACAGGACGTTCATGTGAAACCAAATGATCGGGTGAATGTTCTTTACAGTATAATGCAGTTGGCAAAGCCTCAAGACGTTCAAGTGGGATGTCTCTTCCACATTCTTTACAGCTTCCATAGGTACCTGTTTGAATAGCTCTCAGTGCATCCTCAATGTCCTTTAACTCTTTTTCTGTGTGTTCGTTAAGGGCTATATCCTTTTCACGCTCGTATAATTCGGTTGCATCATCCCCCGGATGATTGTCATAGCTTGACAGTTCCCCGGTAGATTCATGAAATGCACCACGTTCAAGATCGTAATGACCAACATTCTCGAACCTATTTTCAATTGCTTGTTTATCTTTGAGTAATTGATTACGAAACTTTTCTTTTTGGAGAGCAGATATCATGGGTTTCCCTCCTCATTCATGTATTAACCTTGAGTGGTTATTTCTAGACGAAAAAACCTACTGCACCTATTAGTATGCACCATGTTATGAAAAACATAGATCAAACAAAAAAACAGCCTACATAAGTAGACTGCTACACAACGTAAGCAAGTATTAATCCAATTGATACTAATAAACCAAAAATGGTATTCGTTTGGGCTGTTGCCTTCATCGCTGGCATCATTTGGATCGGAATTGTCTTGCCAATGAATCCTTTTGTAGCTTGAATTGGCTTAGGAATACTCAAAAGTACCAATAGCAACCATGGTGAAGCCATATTAACTAATATTAAGGCAATCACCCATAAATAAGAAACAATAAACATTCCTGCTAATACTTTAATGGCATTTTTTCTTCCAACAATAATGGCTAACGTCTTACGTCCATTTTCTTTGTCTCCATCAAGATCTCGAATGTTATTTGCCAAGAGTATGGCACCAACTAAGATAGAAATAGGCATAGAAACCAAAATACTTTCAACAGACACAGTTCCTGTTTGCACGTAGTAAGACAATAATATAATGATGTTACCCATAAATAGACCTGCAACTACCTCACCAAAAGGTGTATAAGCAATAGGAACAGGACCACCTGTATAGAAGTAACCAGCTGCCATACATATCATCCCAATCACAGCTAACCACCAGCTACTTTGCATACAAATGTAAATTCCGATTAATGTTGCTACCCCAAATAAAATGAAGGCAAGTCTTAGAACTGTTTGTGGCTTTACTCCTTCACGAACAATAGCACCACCAATTCCAACTGAACCTTCATGATCAAGACCTCTTTTAAAGTCGTAATACTCATTTATCATATTTGTAGCGGCCTGTATAATTAGGCAAGCAAACAACATCATAATAAACATAGGTAAATCAATTTTTGTATATGGTAATGCTAAGGCAGTTCCGATAAAAACAGGTACGAAGGCTGCTGTTAGGGTATGGGGTCTTGTTAATGTCCACCATACACGCCAGTTCTGTCTCTTAGGTTGATAATTTGCACTTTGATTTAATTCTGTTTGCATAGCCACTTCACCTCTCCTTATAGCTATATCACATATAGTTTAGGTAAAGAAGGTACAAGTGTCAACGCTTTTATATAGGAATATTACACATGTATTTACAAGAATTGAAACGTTTTCCTTTAAGCTTTTGAGCAAAAGCTATACAATAGAATAGGAAGAAAATACAGACATGTATACCAATGTTGACACTGTGAAAACTCAGGTGTATTTTTATATAGTTATGTAGAAAAGGTATGGTTTTTATTGCGACATGTTGTATGAGAATATACGGCAAAGTCTCTTTTCATATAAATTGTTGCGTTTGTAAAAATCCCAAAAGCCGGATTTTTACTCGTTAGTACATTGGCCATTGCTTTAAATAGAGAGAGTTGCTCTTTTCTAACAATTATCTCTTCGGTAATATAGTATTAGTAGGGCGGTTTGTTGGGAAAATTAGCTTGAAAAGCAACAAAGGTTTAGAAAAGAGCCATTTCATTGAGTTATATATAGATAGGGGGGAATATGATGGTTACTGTTCAACAAAAGTCTATACTAGATGTGATTACAGAAGGAATTGAACAGGCGAAAACGCTTGGTCATTCTATTCTTGTGAGTTCAACTATAAGTATTGATCACGTTGATCCCCTTATGTTTTACGAGGCAGGGAAGAAACTATTCTTTGGTGAGCGTTTTTTCTGGAAAGAGCCACACCAAGAAATAGCATATGTAGGTCTTGGAGCGTCACATGTAATTGAAACATCTGAAAAAACAGCCTATCGTTATCAGCACGTAGAATTAGAGTGGGATAAATTAATTCAAACCTCAGTTCAAACTAAACAGAGTGCTACTCATATAAAGCTTTTTGGTGGCTTTTCGTTTGATCCATTAAAGAAACGAACGAGCTTATGGGAGGACTTTCCGGAATCGAAGTTTTATTTACCTACTTACATGCTTACGTCTGAAAAGGAAGGATCATGGCTAACTGTTAACTTACTTGTAACGGCTATTGACCGTCCAGACAATATTTATAAGAATCTTGAGAGAGAGAAACTGTTGTTACTAAAAAGTAATCAGAACAAACCATCTGGTCGAACTCATACCTTTACAGAAAAAGAAGTAGAGGTTGAAAAGTGGTTGAAATCAATAGAAAATGTCATATCACATATTAATGAAGGTAAGTTAGAAAAAGCTGTTCTGGCTAGAGAGTTAACCTTACATTCAGACGAGGTTTTTGATATTCGGTCCATTTTGATGCAATTACAACAAAAACAGCCTACTAGTTATCTTTTTGCGATGGAGAGCGGTTCATCTACTTTTATTGGTGCTACTCCTGAGAGGTTACTTAAAAAGGAAAACCAATCTGTTTTATCAACTTGTTTAGCTGGATCCATTAAAAGAGGCAAGACAGAGATTGAGGATCAAAAACTTGAACGCGAACTGCTTCATGACGTAAAAAATCTTGAAGAGCATCAGTTTGTTGTTCAAATGATATCACAAGAGCTAGAGCAGGTTTGTCAGGAACTTACGACAGCAGATAAACCAACGATTTTTAAAGCAAAGGATATACAGCATCTATATACACCTATTACAGGTAAAGTAAAAGACGGCGTCCATCTTCTTTCCCTTGTTGAACAGCTTCACCCAACTCCTGCCCTAGGTGGGTTTCCTCAAGAGAAGGCATTGGTTGAAATAAGAGAGCAGGAACTATTAGATCGAGGTTGGTATGCAGGACCAATTGGCTGGATTGACGGAGATGGAAATGGCGAATTTGCCGTAGCAATCAGATCTGGACTAATCAAGCAAAAACAGGCCTCATTATTTGCCGGCTGCGGTATAGTAGGGAAGTCAGAACCTATTAAGGAATACGAAGAAACTCAAATAAAGTTTAAGCCAATGCTTACAGCAATTGGAGGCAAGGGAAATGAGTGACAACCTAGCATTAACACATTATCTGGCTACATTTATTGAGGGGTTGGTGAAATCTGGTGTTGAAGATGTTGTTATCAGCCCAGGCTCAAGATCAACCCCCATTGCCATCTTGATGGAGGAACATCCTTCTATCAAAACGTGGATTAATATTGATGAACGTTCAGCTGCCTTTTTCGCATTAGGAATAGCGAAAGCATCCAGAAAGCCTGTAGCCCTGCTTTGCACATCTGGTACTGCTGCAGCAAATTATTATCCTGCTATCGTAGAAGCTACTCATTCTAAAGTACCACTTATCGTATTAACAGCGGACCGACCACATGAACTTAGAGATGTAGGGGCACCTCAAGCGATTAATCAAATTGACTTATACGGTAAATATAGTAAATGGTTTGTTGAAATGGCGCTGCCTGAAAGTACGACTAATCTTCTTCACTATTCTTATACAGTGGCAACTCGCGCTGTAGCTACATCCTTATCATCACCAGCAGGAGTGGTTCACCTTAATTTTCCTTTAAGAGAGCCATTAGTTCCGAATTTAGAGGAGTTGCAGTGGAATATAACTGAATCCAAAAAGACAGTTATACAAAATGGAAGGCAGCAATTATCTCCAGAGGTAATACCTTTGTTAAAGAATATTGCAGAAGAAGAAAAAGGATTGATTGTGTGTGGGCCACATGACCAAAAAGGTTTCTCAGAAGCTGTCATAGCTCTAGCTGAACAATTAGGATATCCTGTATTGGCAGACCCGTTATCCCAAGTTAGAAGTGGTTCTCACTCTAAAGATATGATTATTGATTGCTATGATACGATATTAAAAAGTGGTCATTTCTTTAAAGATATGAAACCTAATGTCATCATTAGGTTTGGTGCAATGCCAGTATCAAAAGTGCTCATGCAATTTATGACACAGGCAGAAGCCTCTTATCAATTAATAGTAGATGCTGATGAGGGATGGAGAGACCCGACCTTAACGGGGACTCATTTTATACATATAAATGAAATTGATTTTTGTGAGCAAATGAAAGATATCGTAAGTACAAAGAAGACTAATCGGGAATACTCAGAAAAGTGGAAGCATGCTAATGAAATAGTGAAGCCTGTTTTACATGCCGAGGTGACTGATTTCCACTTTGAAGGTGATGTCGTTCGCCATCTCGTTCATCACCTTGAAGATGAAGTTGGCTTGTTTATTGGTAATAGCATGCCGATACGAGATATTGATACATTTTTTATGGTAAATAATAGACGAATTCGCTTGTTTGCAAACAGAGGGGCAAACGGAATTGATGGGATTACTTCTACTGCCTTAGGTGTTAGTACGAAGGTAAAAAAGCTTGTATTATTAGTGGGCGATCTTACTTTTTATCATGATTTAAACGGATTGTTAGCTAGTAAACTGTATAACCTTCCTATCACCATTATTGTTGTCAATAACAATGGGGGAGGCATTTTCTCTTTCCTTCCACAGTCAAAGGAAGAAAAACATTTTGAACAACTATTCGGTACTCCAATTCATTTGGATTATGAGAAAGTAGTTTCTATGTATGATGGGAACTTTAAGCGTGTACGTTCCTGGGCAGAGTTCAATGAAGAAGTAGCACGAAGCCTTGCTTCTAATCAATTACATGTAATAGAAGTGCCAACTGCACCTCGTGATGAAAATGTGGTGCTACATCGTCAGCTTTGGAATGAAGCGATTAAAAAGTTGGAAGGAACTACGGAATGGAAGTAAAATTGAATGGTGTTACCTATTCCTATATGGTTACTGGAAAAGAAGGACCTGCCATTTTACTATTACATGGGTTTACAGGGTGTAAAGAAAATTGGTCTTTTTTAATAGATCGATTAGCTCCTCATTATAGAGTCATTGCAGTCGATTTACCAGGACATGGTAAGACAGAGACTCCTATAGACGTAGGACGTTTTGAAATGGAAAGTGTTTGTAACGATCTACATCTACTATTAAAGCACCTTTCTATTTCTCAGGTTCATCTACTGGGTTATTCAATGGGAGGGCGGGTTGCAATAGCTTTTGCTACCATGTATCCTGAACAGGTGAGCTCATTAATAGTAGAGAGTAGTTCACCGGGGTTACAAACTCAAGATGAAAGAGACAAGCGGGTAGAGGCAGATTATCAATTAGCAGATGAGATTTTATCAAAAGGTATTCCCTCTTTTGTTGATAGATGGGAGAATATTCCTTTATTTTCATCGCAAAAGAAACTACCAGAGGACATACAAACCAAAGTCCGAGAGCAGCGGATTCAGAACTCTTCACTCGGTCTTGCACAGAGCTTAAAGGGAATGGGTACAGGTGTCCAGAAATCCTATTGGGACAAGCTATCAACTCTTACGATGCCTGTGTTATTATTATGTGGAGAGTTGGATCAGAAGTTCTGTCTGATTGCTCAAAACATGCACATGCGTATACCTCATTCTATTATTCAACAAATTTCTTGTGTTGGACATGCAATTCATGTGGAACAATCTGAAGTTTTTGGTAAAATAGTAGATGAGTTTTTACATAATAATGATTCTAGAAGGAGGATTTTCATGACAGTAGAATGGATTGCTGAAAGAAAATATGAAGACATTTTATATGAAACACATAATGGAATTGCTAAGATTACCATTAACCGTCCTGAAGTAAGAAATGCGTTCCGCCCTAAGACAGTAATGGAACTAATTGATGCATTTGCTTATGCGCGCGATGACGAGAATATTGGAGTTATCGTATTAGCAGGTGCTGGTGACGAAGCATTCTGTGCAGGTGGAGACCAAAAAGTTCGTGGCCATGGTGGTTACGTTGGTGATGACCAAATACCTCGCTTGAATGTATTAGACCTTCAGCGTTTAATTCGTGTTATACCAAAGCCAGTTATCGCGATGGTTTCTGGTTATGCAATTGGTGGAGGGCACGTATTACATGTCGTTTGTGATTTAACGATTGCTGCTGATAATGCTATTTTTGGACAAACTGGTCCTAAAGTTGGAAGCTTTGATGCGGGGTATGGTTCTGGCTATCTTGCTCGCATCGTTGGTCATAAAAAGGCAAGAGAAATTTGGTTCTTATGCCGTCAATACAACGCACAAGAAGCTCTAGATATGGGATTAGTAAATACAGTTGTACCTCTTGATCAACTAGAAGCTGAGACTGTACAATGGTGTAACGAAATTCTAGAGAAAAGCCCGACTGCTATCCGCTTCTTAAAAGCTGCGATGAATGCAGATACTGACGGGTTAGCTGGTTTACAGCAATTCGCTGGAGATGCAACGTTACTGTATTATACAACTGAAGAAGCAAAAGAAGGTAGAGATGCATTTAAGGAGAAGCGTACTCCGGACTTTAAGCAATTCCCACGTTTCCCATAAGATTATGGCAAAAGCTTGATGGTATTAACCATCAAGCTTTTCTACTACCTACAGGAAGTGAGGCGCATTATGTTTGAAACACAAGTTGTACCTAATTGGCTTATGCAAAGGGCATACTTAACTCCAAATCGTGTTGCGATAAAAGTGGGAGACCGTGAAATTACCTTTGAAGAATTACATAACCAAGTGCTTCAAACGGCTAGAAGATTATATAGTTTGGGCATTCATAAGGGAACAAAAGTAGGACTTCTTTCTAATAATAGCATGGAGATGATCGAGCTGATTCATGCGATAAAATACGTGGGTGGAATAACCGTATTACTGAACACTAGACTGACTAGCCAAGAAATTTCTTGGCAGTTAGAAGACTCAGGTGCGACGTATCTTTTTGCTGAATCTTCATTATCGACAAAGGTTGATAATGGGAACAACATTCAAATCATCTCCTTTGATGCTTTATACGATATTGAACCTTGTACTGAGGCCGAAATACAACAAGAGTTTTCGTTATTGGAGTATGATACCATCATGTATACGTCCGGAACTACAGGACGTCCTAAAGGGGTATTACATACGTATGGAAATCACTATTGGAGTGCAATAGGGTCTGCGCTAAACCTTGGAATTCATCAGAATGATAGTTGGCTAGCCTGTGTTCCTTTTTTCCATGTCAGTGGTTTATCCATATTGATGAGAAGTGTAATTTATGGGATGAAAGTCGTCATTCTAGAACAATTTTCTCCTTCTATAGTCAATCGTATGATCATCAAAGAAAATATTTCAATGATTTCAGTTGTAAGTACGATGCTTTTCCAAATGGTAGAACACCTTGAACACGAAAACCTACATTATGCTGATTCTCTTCGCTGTGTTTTATTAGGAGGAGGACCAGCACCTAAGTCTTTATTAGAAAAAAGTAAAAGCTTAAACATTCCTGTTTTTCAGACTTATGGGATGACAGAAACAGCCTCACAATTAGTAACACTTTCACCTGAATATAGTCTAAGTAAACTCGGATCAGCGGGTAAACCTTTGTTCCATTCCCAAGTGAGAATTATCAATGAGGGGAAAGAGCAGCCGCCCTTTCAACCAGGAGAGATTGTTGTGAAGGGACCTACTGTTACAAGTGGTTATTACAATAGAATGGAAGCGACGAAAGAGTCTATAAAAGAAGGCTGGTTGTATACGGGAGATATTGGCTATTTAGATGAAGAGGGCTTCCTATTCGTATTAGATCGCAGGAAGGATTTAATCATTTCAGGGGGAGAAAATATCTATCCTGCTGAAATTGAAGGGGTTTTATTATCTCATACGAATGTAAAAGAGGCCGGTGTCATTGGAATTGAAGATGAAAAGTGGGGACAAGTGCCGGTTGCATTTGTTGTAGGAGATCAGCTCACTTATGAAGAACTAGAAAAATATTGCCTTGATCAATTGGCGAAATATAAAGTACCAAGAAGTTTCTATTTTGTCCAAGAGCTCCCTCGTAATGCAACGAATAAGCTTCAACGGCATAAGCTCTTAGAGTTAGTACCTATACATGAAAATTGACAGTAAAAAAGAAGAGTGGAGAACTCTTCTTTTTCTATTTCGGTCACTTTTAGTATTAGACAGTTTATAAGTAGAAAGATGTCCCTTGGTCCTTATATTCATCGAATGGATCCTGATCTTCCCACTCAAGCGCATCTGCTTCAAAATAATATGTATCCTTTGGTGAAAGCTCATGGTGCCAAACAGTAGCTAGTGAGTCCGTATAAATCGGATATCTGTCCATGTTGATTCCTCCCTCATTTTTAATACGTACTATAATGTGTCCATCTGCGAACAGGAATATGCAATAAAAAAGGGTTTTAATTGATAATGATAATTTTTATCAATTAACTTGACAAAGATAATCATTCTCAATTAGAATGATGGTAATAATATTACATGGGAGGAAAAAATAAATGAAGTCACTAATGGTTGTGGGCGCAGATCATTTAGGATTAATTACTGAAAAGCTAGTAAATATTGGGTTTGGAGAAATTCATCATATCGATGGTAGAAAAGTAAATTCAGTAAAAAAGGGTATACCAGAAAATATTGATATGGTGTTTGTTTTGACCGATTATGTTAATCATAACTTAGCAAAAGTCATCAAACAAAAAGCAAAAGAAAAAGAGAAGCCAATCTATTTTGTTAAACGCTCTTGGAGCTCCATGTATAGTGTACTGCAAGAATTGAAAGTAGGAAGCTGAGATGAACGGACTGTCACTACATAATAAACACCATGATAGACGATCTTTTACCCAACTAGAGCAGGATCTCCTTTTTCAACAAACTGTAGAAGAAATTATTAGAGAGTATGCAGGTCATTCTTTTTCTGAGCGTAATACGGAGACATTGCTTGCTACTATCTACAAACACACAAGGAATCCAGCATTTTTTAGTACTTCTTCAAGTCTAATTGCCCTAGCTAAGTTTAGTAATTATTTACTGCAATCCATTGGAAGAATCAATCACACTCATTTATTCTCTATACGTAATAGCTCCCAAGTATCAATACCAGAACTTAATATACAATTATCGCTTCAACTTGAATTAGGAGAATGGAAGCAGAAATCTTTCGTTGTAAAAAAATTTGTTTGGAATGAGTTTGATAAAAAATTACTCACACACTTGATTTCACTATTTACTATAAAAGCGTATTCGCAAATTCCTGATGAAATTGAGCTGATTGACTTAAGTAATGGAGAAGTGACAATCTCGCCTATTAGTGAGTATCATGAAGCCATCTTATATGTGAAACAGACCTTAGCCAACGTAGGCAAAAGTTCAATAAGTGGTTCTTTTTACCGAGTAACAACAACAAAAAAGCAGTGAATGGTCACTGCTTTTTTGTTGGTACCTTATAAGAAATAAAGAGAAATTACTTTTGGGATTTTTACCCTGAAAACAACTTTCTATACAAACAGCCTTTATCAAGTTTCACTAGTATAGCTTCTCCTTAAATGGTTAAACATAAAGGTAAGGAGGTGTTTGATAAATGGCACAAGATGTATTATGTGAAGTAAGTAGTTGTGTACACAACATGCACGGACAAAAATGTGGAGCCACTCAAATTTATGTTGTGAACCACAGAGATAAGAATGCTGAAAGTAGTTCTGAAACTGATTGTAAAACATTCGAACCTACAGACGTATAAATTTTTCTAAAGAGACAATCAATACCGTGATTGTCTCTTTTCTCGTTCATTATGTCCTCTATCTATATTATTGAAAATAATTATCATTATTATTCAATAATCCCATAAAAATTTGCCAAAAACATAAAACTAGTTATTTAAAGCAGTCTTTAATGTTTCAAGATTTTTTCTCATCATTGTGAAATAATCTTCATTAGCTGTAAGATCATTTTCAGTGAGCGTTTCTAAATTGTGAAGAGTTAACGCTTCTGCTTTAATTTCCTTTTTGACAATATCCGCAATTTTAGTAGAAACATTTTGCTCAAACAGAACATAATTAATGTCGTGTTCTTTAGCGGTTTCAATGATGTTGGTTAGTTCTTGCTGAGAAGGCTCATTTGTTGGTGAAAGTCCAGAAACACTAATTTGTTCAATCCCATAACGGGCTTCCCAATACCCATAGGCAGCATGAGCAACAAGTATTTCTTTTTTTGTTGACTGTGTAATGGCTTCGGTAAATTCCTGATTTAGCTTTTCAAGTTCTACTTTGAGTTGATCAAAGTTTTTCTGAAATTCGTCTTTAGATTCAGGTTTTAATTCCACTAAGACATTTAGAATATTTTCAGATAGTTGAATAGCTAAAAGTGGATCTAACCAAACATGAGGATCTAAATTACCATGATCGTGCGCTTCTTCATCTGCGTGTTCTGCATGGTCATCATGAGTTTCTTCCTCTTCATGTTCAGCATGATCATCATGGGCTTCCTCTTCGTGTTCTGCATGATCATCATGAGCTTCTTCCTCTTCGTGCGCTGCATGATCATCATGGCCTTTTTCCTCTTCAACACCATGAGCAATTAATTCAATGTCGTGTGCTGCCTCTACCATTCGTACGTCTTCATTTTTCATGGCATCCTTAATGGCATCAGCAAATCCTTCAATTCCGGAACCTGAGTAAATAAACGCATCTGCTTCTGCAATCTTAACCATGGTCTTTGCAGTTGGCTCATAGGTATGACCATCTGCTCCTGGAGGTACGATGTTCTCAACTTCTACATGGTTTCCCCCAATTTGAGAGGCAAAAAATTCAAGTGGATAAATAGTCGTATATATAGTTAACTTATCCTCAGTTAGTTCTGTTGTTTCGTCTTGGGCCTGTTGGTTACAACCAACTAAAGCCAAGCTTAATGCAATGATTAGCATAAAATATAGCGATAATTGTTTCATACTTTTCCCTTCCTTATAAATCATAATCGTTTCGATTTGAAATCCAAAAAATATTATATCGTAATTATTCCGATTTTGGAACTGAAAAGTTTTTACAAAATTTTTTCCATAAATAAAGTATCTTTATGCAACTTCCAATCTTCCTGTAATTCTCTTTCAGTAAGAAGACATTCATTTAATGATGATTCAACAAGGTCTCTATTTAAATGGATCCCAATGAAAACTAGTTCTGTGATACGATCACCGTAGATAGGATCCCAATTCTCTAATAACTCAGGTTCTTCCTTTAGGATCATGTGCTGTTCCTGTTCAGGAAGTGCAGCAACCCATTGCCCGACTGGTTGAAAAATAATAGAAGGACCAGCTTGAGAAAGGAGAATAGAGTCATCATTTTGTGAGGAGAGCCAGATAAATCCTTTTGCCCGAACAATGTCAATTGGCCAATTCTCTAGCCAACTCTTCAGCCTTTCAGGGTGGAAAGGAATTCTTTTGCGATAAACAAAGGATGATATCCCATATTCTTCCGTTTCAGGTACATGCTCTTCATTTAGCTCTCTCATCCAGCCTGCTCCCATACTAGCTTCTTCAAAGTCGAATAGATTCGTATGTAATATTTCATGAAGTGCTACTTTTGAATGACTAGCTAATACTATTTTTGCCTGAGGATTTAGTTTTCGTAAGACTCCTTGTAGTTGATTAACTTTATCCTCGACGAGTAGATCAATCTTATTTAAAATAAGGACATTAGCAAATTCTATCTGATCAATTAAGAGGTCAGCTACTTCTCTAGTATCGAACTCATCTGTTCCTTGTTGTCGATCTATCAAACTTTCTCCACTTGTGTAGTCATTCCAGAACCGGTATCCATCTACAACCGTCACCATTGTATCAAGTCGACAAATTTCTGTTAAATCAATCCCTAGTTCTTCATCAATATAAGTAAATGTTTGAGCAACCGGAATAGGTTCACTTATTCCTGAAGATTCTATTATTATATAATCGATATCGCCCTGCTTTGCGAGTTTTTCAACTTCTATCATTAAATCTTCACGTAGTGTGCAGCATATACAACCATTTTGCATTTCAACAAGTTTTTCTTCTGTTCGTGAAAACCCACCTTTCTTTACAAGAGAGGCATCAATATTTATTTCACTCATATCATTAACAATGACGGCAACTTTTAGACCGGAACGATTGTGTAAGATATGATTAAGTAATGTAGTTTTGCCTGCTCCTAGGTATCCACTTAAAACAGTTACTGGTATTTTATTCATTTTTTTCTCCTTTTTATAAAACGTAATTATTACGATTTAAATCATAAACGAATCCATGCTTGTCTGACAAGAGGGAAAATAAAAAAACTTGATTATAAGTAATCAAGTTTTACTCTTTCTTTTGGGGAACGGGATCAATGCCACCAGGGTGAAAAGGATGGCACTTACAAATTCTTTTAATCGTTAACCAGCCTCCTTTTGCTGCTCCAAATCGCTGAATGGATTCGAGCCCATAATGAGAACATGTCGGATAGAATCGGCAGCTAGGAGGGGTAAGAGGGGAAATAAATCTTTGGTAAAAGCGTATGATAAGAAGAAATAGTTTTTGTACCATAAGTACCTCCAGAAAATTACATGCATTAATTCAAAGTATTCCAATCTAAATTAGTGAAAAAAGAAGCATTTCGCGTTATGATAAGAATAGAAAGATTCTAAGGAGTGAAATTTATGCCATCAGTTGAAAGTTTTGAATTAGATCACGATGCAGTAGTTGCACCATATGTGAGACATTGTGGTGTTCATAAAGTAGGTAGCGACGGTGAAGTAAATAAATTTGATATCCGCTTTTGCCAACCTAATAAACAAGCAATGAAGCCAGATGCCATCCATACACTTGAGCATCTTCTAGCGTTTAACATTCGTAAGCACTCAGAAAAATATGACCACTTTGATATTATTGACGTTTCTCCAATGGGTTGTCAAACTGGATTTTATTTAGTTGTAAGTGGAAATCCAACAGTATCTGAAATTATCGACATGTTAGAAGATACAATGAAAGAAGCTGTTGAAACAGTAGAAGTTCCTGCTGCGACTGAAAAACAATGTGGGCAAGCAAAGCTTCATGATTTAGAAGGTGCTAAGCGATTAATGAATTTCTGGTTACAACAATCAAAAGAGGATCTTCATAAAGTATTCGGATAATATAGATCATCGTTATAACAACGCTTTATTTAGATAACAATTTTAAAATAGAATAGTTAATAGCATCCAATTAACATTTTGACAATAGTTGTCATCCGTGTAAATAAGGGTGCTATTTTTTTTGTAAGAAGGTTTAGTTCCTACACAAAAGGTGTAGGATAGTGTAAGAAGGAAGTCGTTATTTCTTTACTCGAGCCACAATATCATCATTTTATGGAGCGTTTGTGGGGATGGTAAGGAATTAATTTTCTGAGTCCGAATTACATTTTAATTAGCTATCTTAATAGAAAAAAAGGTATTTTATTTCATTTGTCGAAATATCTAAAGTAACAAAATCCATTTACCCAATGCTAGGTGAATAAGAAAAGTTGTGATTTTTATTGAAAATAAAGCATTTCATACAAATGTAAGTATGGCAGAAGTATTGAATAATATAAAAGAGGGTTGTTATTTTTTAAATTCAAGAATGGAGTTTGAATTTATTAATCTAGCAGCTGAAAAGGTAATAGAAAAACCGAAAGCAGAACTATTAGGAAAGTGTCTTTGGGATGTCTTGCCTGAATATGTAGATACAAAGCTTTTTCACCTATATAATAAAGCGTATGGAGAACAGGAACTGCAAACTTTTGAAGTGACGACCTTATATACAAACCGTCTCGTCGAAGTAAAAGTCTTTCCAAATAAAGATGGTTTGTTATGTATTTTCAGTGATATTACAAGTATTAAAGAAAAGGAAAAAGAAGAAAGATATTTTGATAAGCTAAAACTAATCGGTGAAATGGCAGCGGGAGTGGCGCATGAAGTTAGAAATCCTATGACCACTGTTAAAGGGTTTTTACAAATTATGTCCAAGGATAGAAACTTAGAAAACTATGATTCTCATGTCAAATTAATGATCGAGGAAATAGACCGAGTAAATAATATTATAGGTGAGTTTTTGAGTTTGGCTAAAAATAGAGCGAGAATCGTAAAGAATTCTTCTATAAATCAACTAATAACTTCCATATATCCCTTACTTGAAACAAGAGCCTTAAAGGAAGGGAAAATTATCAAGTTAGAATTAGGAAACATAACAAATATTATGGTTGATCAGAATGAGATACGACAACTATTACTAAATATGATTAATAATTCTTTAGATGCTATGGGAGAGGGAAAGTCAGTTTCGGTTATAACATATAAAGAAGAAGGGGCCGTTATCCTTTGTATTAAAGATGAAGGTAGTGGAATACCGGATAACTTAATTCATGACATACCCAACCCTTTTGTTACTAGTAAAGAGAACGGTACGGGTTTAGGTTTATCTATTTGTTATTCAATTGCACAGAGGAATAACGCTAAGATAGATTTTAATACAAGTGATGATGGTACTACTTTCAACATTCGTTTTATAAAATAAATCATTACATAGTTATACAAAAGCCATCTTCAAGAAGGAGATGGCTTTTGCTAAGTTTTACAATATATTAACCTGAAAGTTAAGTTATGAGGAAAATAAACAATGATATCAAACATTCTGACAGGATTACCAATATGTATGATAGGGGTTGGTATACTATTATTTGGTTATTATTACCACGTTGAAGTAATTAGACAAGATCTAAGCAAATATGAAAATAGAACGCGCTTATCTTATATGTTACATTTTATAGTGTTGTTAGTGTTCGAGAGTTGGTTATTCTTCTTGAGTGGTATAATTGTGATTTTGCTTGGAGTTGCGTTTTTAATTGGTTTTAGATTTTAAGTCATTATTGTACTAAAGAGAAAGATCAGTAAAACAGGGATATACAGAAAAGTTGTTTAAATAAGTTAATTAAAAACAAGGGGGAAAGTAATGGTCCTGGTATGGAGTGTTGTCGGATTTTTGGTTATAGCAATACTGTTGTTCGGCTACTTATTAGATAAAAAAACCAACCGTTATAAACGAATCAGCGACAAGAAAGCTAAAGATGGTATGGAGTCAATTAAGGATGAAACTCAAAAGCATAATCCACCTAATTCAAACCATACAAATTGGTGGTAATTAATAAGAAAATTTAACTTAGGGGCGAAACAAGTTGTTCATTTCTTGACGGCTACTATTTTCAAGGTCGAGGAATTGTTACGAAATCTTCTAACATGTATAACAAACGGGGCAGTAGAGTTTAAGAGAAAAATAAATAGATACTCATGGAGATTATAATGGAGAAACAATTGTATGTTTATCATATAGTAACTAAAAATAAAATGAATCTTGGTCAAAAAATCTTTTTTGATAGGAACCAAAAGAATACCTTATATAATTTCTTTTTTGAAAAGGAACAAATGAACTCTAAAGGCGAGGATTTTTTTCGAATTTTATATAGTCAATATACAGATGAAGGCTTGAAGCTAAATAAAGAAAATGCAGATGTAGTGATCAAGTATGCTGGTCAAACGATCAGAGCAATTAGAGAAGTATTGGTAGAGATGGTGAGACTTCAAGAGTTCCCTCAATATCCTTCAAGAATGTCTTGCTTATATGCTGCTAAAACCTATGAAGATGCATTGAAATGGAAAGAAATATTTGATTCTTATAATCGGAAGGTTTTGCAGATTGTAAAACTTCGAGTTAATGGAAATTATTTTGAAGGTGATGGAAATCTCCTACCTAAAGAAGATGGGATTCCTTTCTCTAAAAAAATTGAACAAGCCAGAGAATACTGGAGAGGCAATGTTATGAACGAGCTTCCAGAGCTTTTAATTAACGGAGAAATTGAAGTAATAGAAATTATTAATGATTTCTCAAGATAAAGGGCTGGGAAATTCAATTCAACTATTGCTGGGACAAGGGCAGTCGCTTCTTGTACTAAATAGAAATTTAATTTAATAACATGTTTCGAGCTTGGTGGTGTTAAAGTGGTTGAATGAAAAAGAAACACCAGCAGAAGATTTTGCTGGTGTAAAAAGATCTTTTGTTAAGGCTGTTTTCGTATAGAGAGCCTTTGTTAATATGCACCTTTTGAATAAGTTAGTTCATAACTATGAGTGTAAATTTCAAAAATATTTCCAAACGGATCTTCAACGTAAACCATTTTATATGGTTTTTCTCCTGGATAATATTCTCTAATAGGCATCCTCTGTTTACCACCGTGTTGCTTAATTTTTTCTACGAGACCTTCAATGTCTGGATCTTGAATACAGAAATGGAAAATACCTGTTTTCCAGTATTCAAAGTTATTTTTAGGTGTTTCGTTTTCTGGAAACTCAAACAATTCTACGCCGATTTTATCACCTGTTGCTAAATGTGCTATCCTAAATTTATCCCAGTTTTCTCCAAATACATCTCTACACATTTGACCAATAGGTGTGTCATCATTTTCTACTTCAGATGGCTCCATAATAACATACCAACCAAGCACTTCAGTATAAAATTTAACAGCTTGATCTAAGTTAGGTACTGAGAGACCAATATGAGAAAATGTTTTAGGAAATGTGAACATAATTTATATTCCTCCATGATTTATTGATTTAGTGTTTACTAACAAACACACTGATATTATATTTTGGAATTTTTATTTATGGAAGAACGCACTTTTTTGTGAGAAACTAACCAAAAGGTAAGAAAGGACTGAATATTTGAATGGATACTCCAATAGATAGTACAGGAAAATTAAAATGTTCAATTGAATATACATTAACAAAAATAGGAAATAAATGGAAGAGTGTGATTTTATGGCACTTAGGTATTGACGGTACGTTAAGGTATAGTGAAATACGTAATTTGCTTCCTGGTGTAAGCCATAAAGTAATGACAAAACAATTAAAAGAACTTGAAGAAGATCACTTAATTAAACGAATTCAGTATATTACAGTACCACCGAAAGTCGAATATTCTATAACTGGTAAAGGAAACACGCTAATGCCTATCTTAAAACTTATGCATACATGGGGTAAAGAACATGGAGAGGATTTTTAAATTTAAGAGCATTAACGAAAAGACGGAGTGGGAATAATCGTAAGAAATTTGACCTGATTTTGAGGAAATAGAAAATGTGGCAAATAAGCTTATAGAGTATTTTTTAATTAATTACATTCCTATACAGTATCGGAACTGTTTAATCACTTGGTAATTTTTTATTTTAGACTCCTATTTAAGGCTCTATTTTTTTGCTTCTTGAGCCGTGGAATGAAAGGCTACCTGCATCTACCCTCACTTGCAAAAAGTATATTAAATGAGAGACATATATGAGAGAGACAAGCCATATAATTTGTCATTAAAGTGTAAGAGTCTAGTAAATAAATCTATGTTATACTCTTAAAAGATTACTAGGTTAGGAGAATGAGATGAACAATCAAGGATTAACACTTATAAAAGACATGGTTGGCTTTGGTCTGATTGCTTTGTTTCTATTTTTATTTTTCGTTATGGATTTATTAGGATTTGATCCTATGAGTCTTTCAGTTCCGGGCTCTTGGCTCAATGTGAATACAATCTTTATCAGTATTGTGTTAGAAGCAATACCGTTTATATTATTAGGAGTTTTCTTTTCAGCATTAATTCAAACGTACGTGTCGGAGGAAACTATCCAGCGGTTTATCCCTAAGAATGCAATCGTTGCTTTGGTTCCTGCTGCCCTGTTGGCCGTGGTATTTCCTATTTGTGAATGTGCGATTGTTCCTGTTGTCAGAAGGTTGATTAAAAAGGGGATGCCTCTACATGTTGGTGTGGTATTATTAGTCGGTGCTCCAGTGCTGAATCCAATTGTTCTTGCGTCCACTTATTATGCCTTTAGAGGGAATTTAGATGTTGTGTATGGCAGAATGGGACTAGCATTTGTTCTATCAATTTTTATTGGATTAATCATTTATTTATTGTATCAAAATTCGAATCAATTAAGATGGTCAAGAGATGAATTGCTAGGTCTTCAGCCTGAAGTTCCTAAAGTGAAGAATCGATTTAAATCTACCTTATATCATGCTAGTGACGAGTTTTTTGAAATGGGTAAATATCTGATCGTTGGAGCCTTTGTAGCAAGTTTATTTCAGACATTTCTTGACCGTGATGTACTGCTAGACTTAGGGTCGAGTGAGACAGCTGCTCCGGCTGTGATGATGGCGTTTGCTTATGTATTATCATTATGTTCAGAAGCGGATGCATTTGTTGCTGCTACTTTTGGAAATACATTCTCTATCGGAGCTATACTTGCTTTCCTAGTTTATGGACCAATGCTAGATTTAAAGAATACAATTATGTTGTTTGCCTTCTTTAGAGCACGATTTGTCTTTGGTTTAATTGTTGTCATTACAGTATCTGTATACTGCTTTATCCTGTTATACCAGGCCATTATGTAGTGTGAGGTGATTGAAATGGGAAATAGAGACTACAGCTTCCACCTTTTTATCAGGGGAATTATCTTGATCGGTTTTTCATTATTAGCCCTAAAATTAACATTAACTGGGAATATTTTTAATTTTATTGCTCCTAAAATGATGCCATTTATGTATTTTGCCATCATCACCTTCCTTATACTTGGTATCATTCAGGTATGGAGAAGTGGCTCTAAAGATGAAGAAGAGCTCTATTGTGATTGTGGAGTTGATCACGGGCAATCTACGAATATAGTAAAATCAACCATCATTTACTCCATTTTTATCATTCCAGTCGTCACAGGCTTTTTATTTGCTGAAGCGACAATTGATTCATCAGTAGCTGCTAAGCGTGGCTTTACCGGCAATAATCCTCAAGTAAAAGCCGAGGTAAATGAGGACAAGGTTCTAGACTACCTAAATGATCCTGAAGAGTACGTGGCAGAACTAGAAGAACTATATGGAATTGATGGAAACGAAATATCAGGCGATGTGCCATTAGAACACCCAGAAGGATTTCAAATACAAGCACCACCTGAAGGTTTTTATGAGGCATTAGAAGAGAAGCTTTTAGCAATGGATACAATCGTGGTGCAAGAAGACACTTACATTCAAACGATGAATATTCTTGATATGAATCCTGATAAGTTCGTTGGTAAAAAAATGGAAGTGATCGGCTTCGTTTTCAGGGAAGAGGATTTTACTGAAGACCAGATGGTCATTGCTAGATTTGGTTTATCGTGTTGCGTAGCGGACTCATCTGTATATGGAACTTTATCAACCGGTTCGGTGGTAAAAGATCTTGACAACGATCAATGGGTAAAAGTAACAGGAACTTTATCGAAGACCGAGTATAATGATTGGATTCTCCCTTATTTACAGATAGAAGAAATTGAACTGATTGAGAAGCCAGAGCAACCTTATATCTATGAGACGTATGATAATTAGCTTATAAAAACCTAATAGAAAAGACGACAAAAGGCCTGAGTAAAAAAACTTAGGCCTTTTAAAATTTCATTATTAGGTAACATTAACGTATTTTCCTAATTTCAAATAATCTTAGTATCAATAATGAGCTAAATAAGAGTATGATCCCACCAGCTATTGATAAAAGAAGATTCTTAGGTAATAGCCTATCAAAAAAATAAAGAAAGAGAACGGCCCAAGAAAATAGAGTTAGATATTTAATAAACGTCATATGTAACCACCTCTACAATTTAATATTTAATTACATAAATCAAATATGTACATAAAACACTGACCCACTGTACGGTGGCAAATAGGAACATGATTTCAACTCCATAGTTAGAATCACTTAGTAGTAAAACCATGATAAAAGGGATCATTAAAATAGATAAGGTACCAGCAACTAATAGACTTTTCGATAGAATACTAACTTGGAATTCGTCGTACTCTTTTCTTCTTTTAAGGATCGTAATAAAGATAATTAAGACAGTTAAACCGATGATTACGTATCCAATCGTCTTCATGTTTCCAGCTTTAATAAAATCAGACCAACCATTCCAGAGAGTAGAGTTTAATGTTTCCCCATGCGAAAGTAAACTGACGAATTCCATATGACCTGCAGTAAAAATAAAAATAAATGAATAGATGGCTGACATAAAACCAATAAACCATATAGTTACGATAGGGTGTTTTAATAGATTCACTTTCTTTCACTCTCCTTAAAGTCAAATAACTCCTCAATAGACATATTAAAAAAAAGGGCTAAATCATACGCCAACCATATAGATGGATCAAATTTATTCTTTTCAATAGCATTTATGGCTTGACGAGAAACACCAACCTTTTCGCCTAGTTGGGCTTGTGTTAATCCTTGCTGTTCTCTTAATTCCTTTACTTTGTTTTTCAATTTCGCTTTCCCTCTCTATGTAAAGTAAACCTTACAAGTAATTTATCAAAGGTTGGATTTTGTGTAAAGTAAACCTTACATATAAAGTGTAAAAAAGGTACTTCTCTTTTTCAGAAAAGTACCCGTTTTTTATATTATAAAGTTGGTGGAACACGAAGTTTTGTTTTTTGCTCAAAAGCATAAGCCATTTGAATAAGAGTTGGCTCACTGAAGGCTGTTCCAGTAAACGTGATGCCCACAGGACCGTTATCAGATGAATAGCCAGCCGGTACTGTCACAGATGGATATCCAGCCTTCGCCGGTATGCCTGCACCAAAATTGTTAGGGAAAACGATCGCATCTAGATCATGCTCTTCAAGAACCGCATCAATTCCTTGTTCTGTCGATAAGTATTGGTCCTTTTCTAAGCTTTGTAAGTATTCAGCTTCGGTTAACGTACCACTTGTATTTTCAGATTCTAGCATGATCTTTTGACCATATTTTAATGTTTGTTCAGCATGTTCTTCGTTAAAACGAATGACATCCGCTAACGACTGAATACCAAGGTTTGGTTCAACATTTCGAAGATAGGCATTAAGGTCTGTTTTGAATTCGTACACGAGGACATTGTAGTCCCAGTTTTCCTTGCTAGATGGAATGGTAACAGGATCAACTACAGTTGCACCTAATTCTTTTAACACGTTAATGGCTTCTTCCATTCTCATTTTTTCTTCTTCAGATAAATATTGGAATACATCTCTAGCAATTCCTATACGTTTACCTTGAAGGCCATCTTCCATAAGGAATTCCGTATAATCATACTCAATTGGATTCTTAAGTGTAACAGGATCGGTTTCATCTGCAGCTGTAATAACCGTTAAAAGGATGGCAGCGTCTTTTACTGTTCTTGTCATCGGCCCTGCTGTATCTTGAGTATGTGCTATAGGGATAATGCCTGTACGACTTACTAGGCCAATGGTTGGTTTAATTCCGACAAGTGAATTGCGGCTCGCTGGGCTTAAAATGGAGCCAGATGTTTCAGTTCCGATTGCAACTGCTGCAAAGTTAGCTGCTATGGAAGATCCAGAACCTGCACTAGAACCTCCAACTTCAAAAGTTCCTGGTCCATATGGATTTAATACTTGTCCTCCGCGTGAACTGTAGCCTGTTGGCATATTTTCAGCCATAAAATTGGCCCATTCTGTCATATTTACTTTTCCTAGAATAATGGCTCCTGCTTCACGAAGTAATTGAGCAACAGTGGCATCCTCTAACGCATAATGATCTTTTAACGCTAAGGAGCCAGCGCTTGTATGTAATTTGTCACCTGTATCTATATTGTCTTTTAATAATACTGGAACGCCGTGTAAGGGCCCACGAGGTCCACTAATGTTACGTTCATGGTCTAATGCTTCTGCAATTTGCAGAGCGTCTGGGTTTACTTCAAGCACGGCGTTAATATGTTTATTGTAAGTAGCAATTCTATTTAAATAAAGTAATACTAGATCTTTTGCCGTCACGTCTCCACTTTCCATTGCTTCTTGAATTTGATCAATGGTTACTTCTACTAGCCATTCCTCTTGTAATTTAGCAAGTCTTGGGTTTCTCATCTGTCTTGTTCCTCCGCTCTTTCCTGTTCATGATTCACATCTTGGTCATGTAAATAAGGATTATTCTCTAGCTGATCAACGGTCTGCTTGTAAGCATAGCCTTTGTTAATGGTTAAAATACTAAGGAGTAATACAATAATCACGACAATTATTGAAATGATAAGAACTGTATACACTCAGGCACCTCCTCATGCCTATATTTTATCATGCAATGATTCTGAATGGTATGATAACTAGATTCAATAAATGTTCGGTAAAAAACATATTAAAAAGGTTCATCCCAAAAATATGTTTATAAGGAAGAGTTATGGGGAATTTATGAGAGTAGAAAAAGAAAAGAGGAGTGTTAGGATGGGAAATAAATTAACAACACTAGTAAACGGACAAGTAGCCAATTGGAATGTACTTTATGTAAAGTTACATAACTTCCATTGGTTTGTAAAAGGTCCACAATTCTTTACATTACATGATAAATTTGAGGAGCTATATACAGAAGCAGCTGTCCACATTGATGAGTTGGCAGAACGCCTACTAGCAATCGACGGTACGCCAGTCGCGACGATGAGAGAGATTCTAGAACAATCTTCTGTAAGTGAAGCAACGGGTCAAGAAGATGCAAACCAAATGGTTCAGTCGATTGTAGATGACTTTAACACGATGATTGGTGAGTTAAAGGAAGGAATGAGTCTAGCAGAAGAGGTTGGAGATGAAACAACCGGCGATATGCTTTTAGCAATCCACCAAAGTTTAGAAAAGCATGTTTGGATGCTAACCTCGTTTCTTGGTAAGTAATAATTAAGGTTCAGAGTTATCTCTGGGCCTATTTTTATGCCGTTTTTTACGAGAGCGTTTAATTCCGCCTACTTACTGAGCTCTTATAGGACTTTTTTTAAAGGGAACGGCGTTGTTAGGAAATTTATCACAGGTTTAAAATGAGTTATGGTAAAATATATCTAAAAGTATATGAGTAAGAGGTATAGAGATGATAAATTATTCCGGTCAAATTGTGTTGGTCCTTATTTCTATTATATTTACTTCCTATCAAAAATTTGTTGGACATGATGACTTTTTTACTATAGATTTCTTTATTTTTACAACGATTGCTTGGCTAGTTGGCTGGCAATTCGATAAAGCTAGATATTATGAAAAAAAAGCCAATGCGAATGTAGAAAGCTACAAGCAGTTACTTGACTCTTTACCTGAAGCGGTATTTATCCATGAGAAACATACCATTATCTATATAAATAAGGCTGCGGTTCATCTAATGGGAGCTCAGGAAAAGGAACAGTTAATTGGAGAGTCAATCCTTAATTATATCGACAAAGAATATAAAGAACGTTTTAAAGAGCGATTGAGGCAAGCGAAGAAAGAAAAACATCCTATTCACAGCTGCTCATACAAATTAAGACGTTTAGATCAGTCCTCTTTTTTCTTTGAGGAATCCTCATTGTCTATTAATTTTGGTGAGAAACAGGCGTTGCTAACAATAGGAAAAGATATAACCACCCGAAAAGAAGAAACCGAGCGTCTTCTGCAGAAATCGGAAAAGCTTGCGATTGTAGGGCAAATGGCAGCAGGAATCGCGCATGAAATACGGAATCCGCTTACTTCAATTAAAGGATTTATACAACTTTTAAAAACTCATCCTCTGGAAGAGAAACATTTTAACATCGTATTCTCAGAGTTAGATCGTATAGACTCTATATTAGGAGAATTTTTAATTCTCGCTAAACCAAGTGCTACAATATACAAGGAGCAAGATATTAAGGGGTTAATGACTGAGGTTGTCACGTTAATTAGTACTCAATCTATTCTAAACAATATTGAGATTCACACCTCATATGATACAGAACTAACTTTAGTCAACTGTGAGAAAAATCAAGTGAAGCAGGTATTTATTAACCTTCTAAAAAATTCAATTGAAGCGATGCCAAACGGCGGGGAAATTAATGTATCAATTATGGAAAAAGAAGAAGGTAAAGTCTCTATAAGTATTGTGGATCAAGGTAAGGGTATACCTGAGGAGCGCATATCTTCGTTAGGGGAGCCGTTTTATACCACTAAAGAAAAGGGGACAGGCCTAGGCCTAATGACTTGTTTTAAGATCATAGAGAGTCATGAAGGTCGAATATTCATAGAAAGTAAAGTAAATCAAGGTACAACAATTGAGATTATTATGCCGACAGTGACGCAACCCATGTTAAAAAGTGGATGAAAAAGTCCAATACTATCCTTACTTCTCATACGAAGTGAGGATTTTTTCGTTCTATTAGTAAAATGAAGTGACTTTAATAGACTAAAAAATCTTGGAGTTCCCATATATTTCGTAACCTGAAATATATGGAGCATGATATAATATTTCTTAAAAGATGCGTTTAGAGGAGCTGAGAAAATGGTCATTGATTTACGTAGTGATACAGTAACGAAACCAACAGAAAAGATGAGAAAGGCGAGTTATGAGGCGGAACTCGGCGATGATGTGTATGGGGAAGACCCGACGATTAACAAGTTAGAGGAAAAGGCGGCTGAAGTTCTTGGTAAAGAAGCGGCACTGTTTGTGACGAGTGGAACGCAAGGTAATCAGATTGCGGTATTAACTCATTGCCAGCCAGGAAACGAAATTATCTTAGAAGAAGAGTCTCACCTATTTTATTATGAAGCAGCTGCGATTTCTGCTTTTGCAGGTGTACAACCAAGAACCATTAAAGGAAATAGAGGGGCCATGAATCCAGCACATGTGGAAGCAGCGATCCGGGGAGAGGACATTCATGTACCTGAAACTTCTTTAATTTGCCTTGAAAACACACATAACCGAGCGGGGGGCGCTATTGTACCGCTTGATAATATGAAAGCTATTTATGAAATTTCTACACGATATAAGATCCCCGTACATTTGGATGGAGCACGTTTATTTAACGCAGCAGTCGCGCTAAATCAGCCTGTTTCAGAATTCACCAAATACACGACAACTGTTCAAATATGTTTATCTAAGGGGCTAGGTTCTCCAGTTGGATCTATTCTTGCAGGAGATAAGGATTTTATTCGGAGAGCAAGGAAGTGGCGTAAACGTTTAGGGGGAGGTTTGCGTCAAGCGGGTGTAATTGCGGCACCAGGTTATATTGCTTTGACGGAGATGGTGGATCGACTAAGTGAAGACCATGCGAATGCTAAACGTCTTGAAGAAGGTATTTCCAACATTTCTGCACTTACTGTCGTAAATCATGTTGATACGAATATCGTATTAGTGGATATCCAGAAACTTAACATACCTGCTACTGAGTTTCTTGAAAAGTTAAAGGGAGAAGGTATACTAGCGGTGGCATTTGGTCCATCAATGATTCGCTTCACCACACATTATGATGTAACGACTGAGCAAATCGACCAAGTAATCTCAAAAATGTCTAAATTATTTAGTGTTTACGCGTAATATAATAGGTTTTTAGGAGGGAGAGGACTAGCACCTCTCTTTTTTGGTTGGGAAAAGCCTATTTCATTAGTATTTATAAGTAAGTTATTGAGATATGGGACCGAATTGCACAGAACTCGAGGGGAATTGCACAAAAGCCAATTTTTGAGGTGTAGTTGGTATGATCGTTGGCCTCGAGTCAAATAACCCTGGGCCAAATAAAAGGAAAGCCCACCTTTTCTTTGGCCCAGGAACATTTGCTTGTCAGGCCTGAACGAGCCGCTTCAGCTTTTCGGTTTGTCTAGCTTCAGCGCCCAGCCCTTCGAGTCAAATAACCTGACCAGAAGCAAAGGGAAAGCCCACCCTTTTCTTCTGGTCAGAACATTTGCTTGTCAGGGCTAAGCAGGGCGCTTCAGCTTTTCGGTTTTGTCTAGCTTCAGCGGCTAGGCCCTCGAGTCAAATAACCCTGTGCCAAATAAAAGGAAACCCACCTTTTCTTTGTCCCAGGAACATTTGCTTGTCGGGCCTAAGCAAGCCGCTTCAGCTTTTCGGTATGTCTAGCTTCAGCGGCTAGGCCCTCGAGTCAAATAACCCTGGGACAAATAAAAGGAAACCCCACCTTTTCTTTGTCCCAGGAACATTTGCTTGTCGGGCCTAAGCGAGCCGCTTTAGCATATCGGTTAATGTATGGTCCTTTTTTCTTGGTTGGCTTCTTTCATAGGTAGGAGGCCTTCTTTGGCTAGTTTTCCTTTGAGTCCTTCTATGAGGTATAGACCTACGAGGTCGTATAGTTCTTGATCCTCTAGTTCGTTAAGGAGGTTAAACATATTTTTTCGATTGAGTTGCTCTAGTACAGAAAATGCGATGATATCAATATCTTCTTCATCCCCTGTGAAATGGTGTTTATACATTTCATATAATTCATCTACCAGTTTCATAATCCTTTCACCCTCTTTGTTAAGTTTCTTATCTAATACAATGCACAAACCCTAGGATAAATACCCTTCCCATTTTCCCTATTTCGAATAGTATATGGTATGGACTTGTCTGAGATGCGCTAAATCTTTGTGTAATTGTCAGTTTGCTATTTCGGGCATTCCAATAGAACAAGCCCGTACTCGGGAAAAGGAGGGAGGATATCTTGAAGGAATACTCCATGATAATGTTTGTATCCGTGGCAGGCTCAGTATCCTCATATTTATTTGGCGGCTGGAATTCTTTACTAACCGTGTTAACCTTTATGATTATGCTTGATTATACAACAGGTGTCATAGCAGCAGCGATTGAGAAAAAGCTTAGTAGTCGTATTGGGTTCAAAGGAATTGCTCAGAAGCTTTTAATTTTTGCATTGGTATCTGTTGCTCATATGATTGACATGGTTATTGGGGTAAACCACCTTGTTCGAGATGCGACAGTCATTTTTTATATTATGAATGAAATAATATCAATCATTGAGAATGCGAAAAGGGTGGGATTACCGATACCCGTCTTCTTAATTAAAGTCATTCAGCTCTTTAAATCTAAGTCTAAAAAGAAGTAAAGAATATTACAGCTACTCTTGAGAGAAAATAATCAAAGGTAAACCTGTAAGGAGCTGATGTAAAGTGAAAAAAACGTACTATATTTCTTTAGCAAACGGTGAAATCTCACAAATTAGAACGGCTTCGCCTTGGAACTACAAAATTGAAGCTACAGAAGATGAAATCGTTCAGCTTCGTGAGTACTTTGATCAAATATATTCTACAGATTGGCAAGGTTTTTATCGAGCGCATACGCCTTATATTGAATATCACCATGATCCAACGAATGATGCCTATGATGCAACGATGCAGAAGGTGTATCAATTTATTTATCAATTAGGAGATCAGGAAACAAAAAAATTCATTGAAGATCAAGGGTTCCTCGATCAAAAGCAGAACGATTAATCCTTTTTGATAAAGGGTGATGTAGCTTTTAACAAATGGCTCTTTTCTAAAATATTGTTGCCTTTTCAATCTTATATTTAAGCAATTTCACAGTATTTAAAATAATTAAACGGATTTTTTAGGTTAGAAAAGAGCAACTCTCTAATTTTCAAGAAGAGACACTGTACTACCAAGTAAAAATCCGGCTTTTGCGATTTTTACGAAAGCAACAATCTATACGAAACCAGCCTTCATAAGAGACCTGGCCCGTGCCAGGTCTTTCTCACTGAAAATCTTTAGGTGTGCTTCAATCTACGGCTTATGATATTATCGTAACAAATGCAAAAGATGGAGATCGATATATGTTTACCTTTATAGATCATTACAAAAATAAAGTGCTTCTTTCTTTTCAGGATCATCCTTACTCTAAAAATCCCAAACATGTTTGGGTTATTTGTCGTTATATGGACCAATGGTTATTAACCTCTCATTCAAGAAGGGGACTTGAATTTCCAGGGGGGAAGGTAGAAAAAGGGGAAAGTCCAGATGAGGCTGCGATCCGCGAAGTAAAGGAAGAGACAGGCGGTATTGTTCATTCTTTAAGATACATCGGACAGTATAAGGTAGCAGGAAAAGAAAAAGTCATTATTAAAAATATTTATTTTGCAGAAGTACGTACAATTGAAAAGCAAAGTACGTATTTTGAGACAAATGGTCCTGTGCTTCTCCCATTTTTACCTGATGACGTCTCTTTAGATGGACGATTTAGCTTCATTATGAAAGACGATGTGTTACGTCACAGCTTAGAGTATATTAAACAATATGTAAGAACAGTCACCTGGTAAAATCAGGTGCTTTTTACTTTCTTTTGATTCATCTTGAGAAGGTGAAGGGCGTTCACCTTCCGAAGACTACAGGGCTAATGATGCCGGATTAACTTCTTTTCTAACCATTCAATACCTTGATACATAATCGTTGCAAAGAACGCAATTAATAATAAACTTAGTAAAACTAACGTGAAGTTGAATACCTGAAAACCATATATAATCATGTATCCTAAACCTTTCGAGGACACAAGAAATTCCCCAACGATGACACCTACCCAAGATAGGCCAACGTTAACCTTAAGGGTAGATATGATAGCTGGAAACGAAGCGGGTAGAATCGCCTCCTTAAAGCACTGTCCTCTTGTTGCCCCAAAGGTGCGTAGGACTTTTACATAATTAGGATCAACCTCTTTAAAAGAGGTGTAGATAACAATGGTGGTAATAATAACAGAAATAATAGCTCCCATCGCGATAATAGAGCCAAAATTTGGACCAAGTGCCACGATTAAAATGGGACCTAGTGCTACCTTCGGAAGGGCATTTAAAATGACTAAATAGGGATCCAAAACTTTAGAAATAATCGGTGACCACCAAAGGATTGCTGCCATAAATGTTCCTAAAGCCGTACCAATAATAAACCCTAACACTGTTTCGAATAGGGTAATTGATGTATGTGTTAAGAGAGTACCGTCCGAAATTTTAGTTAGCAGTAAATCAAAAATTTTGCTAGGACTGCTGAACAATAACGGATCAATCCAATTTAACCGACTTGAGAACTCCCACAGACCAAAAAACATAACGAAAATGAGAAGTTGATAAAACCGGACCCAGTGCTTTTCTTTTTTTAATTTATATAAATACTGCTGATGTAGTGTATGGACATCTTGTTCAATTTTCAAGAGACTCCAGCTCCTTCCAAATCGCTTGAAATAGCTTTGAATAGGATGGATGCTGCCTTGCATCAAAGGGCTTTTCTTCTCTAAGTTCTTGAGGAACTAAGAAGGTCTTAGCAATGCGTCCTGGGTTGGCAGCTAATAAAAATATACGATCACTCATCGCAATGGCTTCTCCGATATCATGTGTGACAAGTAAAGCCGTTTTATTAAAGTTCTTTAATGTGGTAGAAACTAAATTCTCTAGCTTTAACTTAGTCTGGTAATCTAACGCTGAAAATGGTTCATCAAGGAGCAAAATTTTAGGCTCATTTATTAATGTTCTCACGAGAGCCACACGTTGACGCATGCCTCCAGATAATTGACTTGGATATAAGTTTTCAACATCAAGTAAGTCCATTTCTCTTAAAAGCCTGCGAGCGGACTCTCTTTTTTGATTATTTTTTGTTTTAGTGATAAGAGGACCTAACAGAGTATTTTCTTCTATCGTCTTCCAGGGAAATAAATAATCCTGTTGAAGCATATACCCGATTGTTGATTCGGGCTTTGTTACTTTCTTACCATCTATGTTAATTTCACCTTCAGTCGGTGGAATCAATCCAGCAATTATCGAAAGAAGAGTTGTTTTTCCACAGCCACTAGGGCCGAGAAAGGAGATAAACTCTCCTTCCTCTATCGAAAGGGAAATGTCTTCTAGAGCTGTTGTCGTCGTTTCTTTTGTAAAATAAGTGTGATGAATATTTTTTATTGATAAGAAGCTCATATTCTCATCTCCTTTATTCTGAGATGATGCTTTCCGCAATGTCAGTATTCACAAGGACACCATGCTCCACCTTAGTTGGTAGTTCACCTGCTTCATCCATAATGTTTTGTAAGTTTTGCCATTCTTCCTGATCTAAAATAGGATTTGTGGCAAATGAACCTTGCTCCTTGTAACGGGCCACTACTGTTTCAATTAGCTCAATTGGGGTATCCTCAAATTGAGGGGAGATGGATTCAGCAATTTCTTTCGCTGAGTGTGACTCCACCCATTGCTGAGCTTTATAGATTGCTCGTGTAAATTTTTCAATAGTTTCTTTGTTTTCATCAAGGTAGCTTTGTTTAGTCATAAATGTCGTATAAGGAACATGACCGGATTCTTTACCGAATGAAGCAATGATATGTCCTTTGCCTTCTTGTTCAAAGATACTAGCAGTTGGTTCAAATAACTGGACAAAGTCACCCGTACCAGATGCAAAGGCATTAGCAATATTAGCAAACTCAATGTTTTGAATTAATTCTAAATCCTGTTGTGGATTAATTCCGTTTTTCTTAAGAACAAATTCACCAACCATTTGAGGCATACCGCCTTTTCGTTGGCCTAAGAAGGTACTTCCCTTTAGTTGATCCCATGAGAAGTTATCAATTTTTTCACGAGATACAAGGAATGTACCATCGGTTTGTGTCAATTGTGCGAAATTGATAACTGGATCTGTTGCACCTTGGGCATACACGTAAATGGATGTTTCTGAACCGACAAGTGCAATGTCTATCCCATCGGATAAGAGAGCTGTCATGGTCTTGTCGCCACCAAATGTTCCTTGAAGCTCAACTTCCAATCCTTCTTCTTCAAAAAATCCTTCAGTTAGGGCAACATATTGAGGAGCGTAGAAGATCGAGTGGGTCACTTCACCAACTCTCACTTTTTGAACATCGCTTTGACCGCAGGCACTCATGCCTAGTATAAATATTATTGATACGATGAATATACTAAATGTCTTAATGTACCGCATCATGGTTACCTCCTATAAATAAATGAATAAGTAATTACTTACCCATACAATATGTTGGTGACAAAAATGTGTGAATGCCTACAAGAAATTTAAGAAAGGAGGGACACAACGTGGATGGGACGATTATTGATAAACAAAGGTTTCCTTCACCAAGTTCCAAAATAGAGCTATATATCGTTACATATTTATGTCAGGGATTAAAGATAAAAGGACTTCTTGCTGCCCCGAAAGAAGAAGGTGAATATGATGGATTCCTCTATTTAAGAGGCGGAATCAAAAATGTAGGAATGGTTCGAATTGGAAGAATTGTGCAGTTTGCATCAGAAGGATTTGTCGTTATGGCTCCTTTTTATAGGGGAAATCAGGGAGGAGAGGGCAATGAAGATTTCGCTGGTGAAGATCGAAACGATGCGCTTGCTGCCTTAACTTTACTTAAGCAACACAAAAAAGTGAATCCTGAAAGAATCCATGTCTTTGGATTTTCTAGAGGTGGAGTTATGGCGTTATTTACTGGGATCATTGATTCTACAGTCAAATCAATTGTATCTTGGGGAGGGGTCACTGATATGGCTCTGACTTACAAAGAACGAATTGATCTTAGAAGAATGATGAAACGAGTAATTGGAGGGTCACCTAATAAGGTACCGGAACAATATGCGTCTAGAACACCATTGTTTTATATTGAAAAAATTCAAGCTCCTGTCCTCATTATCCATGGCAGAAAGGATCAGAATGTCACGATTGAACACTCCTTTCGACTTGAAAAAAGGTTAAAGGAACTTGGAAAAAAGGTGGATTCATGGTACTTTGATGAATATACACATTATTTTCCACCCAAGGTGAATCGAAAAGTAGTACAAGATTTAACGAGTTGGATGAAACAACAGCAATAGGAGGAGATAAACAATGGGGATGCCCTTTGAATTAAACACGATGATTGTGACAAAAGGTTTAGAAGAAAGAGTAAGCGGAAATCTATTTACCTTAACGAAGGCTGGCTACCGTTTATATCCTTTAGATATTCCGTTGGAAGTGAGAAAAACGAAGGATTCTGATCCAAATGGAACGGGGATTATTAAAAAAGTAGAACTAGAAAATGAACAAACGGTTATTGTGTACGAGTTAATCTCGCTCAATTCTACTAATTAAATAAGTTACATTAGTTTTGTATAAAAAACAGCAACCGTCGAGAGTTGCTGTTTTTTTACATGAGATTTAGTTGTTAACGGGTCCACCAAGATTTTCAATTTCTTTTGGAACGTTTACGAACTTTTTAAAGTTTGCTTTAAATTTATCAGCTAGTTCCGTTGCTTTTTTCGTATAAGCATCTTGGTCAGCCCATGTTTGGTCTGGTCGAAGAACTTCATCAGGTACACCCGGAACGTGAGTTGGAATCTCAAGCCCAAAAATTTCGTCCTTTGCCGTTTCAACGCTGTTTAATTCTCCCTCTAGTGCAGCTTGAACCATAGCTCTTGTGTAGCTTAACTTCATTCTGCTTCCAACACCATATTCTCCACCAGTCCAGCCAGTGTTAACAAGGAATACTTGTGCGTTATGTTCATCAATCTTTTTACCAAGCATTTCTGCATATACAGTTGCAGGTAAAGGTAAGAAAGGTGATCCAAAGCAAGTAGAGAACGTAGCTTGAGGTGACGTTACACCTCTTTCTGTTCCAGCAAGCTTACTTGTATAACCACTTAGGAAATGGTACATAGCCTGTTCTTTCGTTAGCTTACTGATTGGAGGCAATACTCCAAACGCATCAGCTGTTAAGAATACAATTGTATTTGGATGACCCGCAATGCTTGGGTCAATAATGTTATCAATTGCTTGAATTGGGTAAGCAGCACGTGTATTCTCAGTTAGAGACATATCATCATAATCAGGTACTCTTGTTTGATCGTTTAGGATGACATTTTCTAGTACGCTACCAAAGCGAATCGCATCAAAGATTTGAGGTTCTTTTTCTCTTGTTAGATTCGCACACTTTGCATAGCAGCCACCTTCAACATTGAATACGCCACTGTTAGACCAGCCATGCTCATCATCACCAATTAAGCGACGGTTAGGGTCAGCAGAAAGAGTGGTTTTACCTGTTCCTGATAAACCGAAGAATAATGCTACGTCACCTTCAGCACCAACATTTGCAGAGCAGTGCATTGGAAGAATACCCATTTCAGGTAACACGTAGTTCATAACAGAGAAGATCGATTTCTTGATTTCTCCTGCATATTCTGTTCCACCAATTAGTACAATTTTGCGTTCAAAAGAAATGATGATAAATGTCTCTGAAGCAGTTCCATCGACTTCTGGATCAGCTTTAAAATTTGGTGCAGAAATGACAGTAAACTGAGAATTATGAGAAGACAATTCTTCTTGTTCAGGGCGAATAAATAGCTGATGAGCAAATAAATTATGCCAAGCATATTCATTAATGACTTGAATTGGTAGGCGATATTTTGAATCAGCACCAGCAAACCCTTTGAACACAAATAGTTCATTTCTATTTTGTAGATACGATAATACTTTATGGTAGAGGCGATCGAAAGTCTCAACAGAAATTGGTTGATTGACTGAACCCCAAGCAATTTTATCTTTAACTGATGCTTCCTCTACAATAAATTTATCCTTTGGAGAACGTCCTGTATATTTTCCAGTTGTTGCTCTTACTGCACCAGTTGATGTTAATTCTCCTTCATTACGTGAAAGGACTTTTTCAACTAGTTGTGAGACAGATAAATTTGTGTACACATTATGCCCATTTAGTAAATCCTTCAAGCTAATGGAAAGATCAATTGAACTCATCTTCATAACCTGCCTTTTTTATCAGTTTCTATTATTCTAAAAGTAAATGTATATATGAATTCCTTCTTGAATTAGTATAACATATTTAAATGAATAGTCTATACTATTTTACGGTATTGTACGCATAAATTCACAAAATGTACCAGTTATTTCGTTCAAAGTTCACAAAATGTAATCTGTACGTTTAAAAATGGTCATCCGCCCAATCGTTCTCATGCTATTTTCCATATTGTAAAACAAGGAGGGTGACATTATGTTTGAAATTACACAACTAAGCAGTTTTGATTATGCAACAATTGCTGCTGTTGTTGCAGCTTTTGTAACGGTTTTAGGTAATGCCTTTTCCATTAATAAAAAATATCGTGCGCTTTTAGCCATCTTTTTAGGACTTGTTATCGTTTGCTTACCTCAACTGTGGGCGGAAAAATTATTAACTGCTTTAATTATCGGTTTAACGGCAAGCGGTGTTTATAGTCAGGTAAAACCAAGAGATAACGAAAACGAGCTTCTTAAATATGAAACGTTGGAACAAATAAATAAGAAGAAACGTGACTCAGAAGAGACGCCTTATTAAAATTATTCGTTAAGCTATAATCTTTTGTTGACATCATTCGACTTCTTCGGTATGATATGAGCCGAACGGATACTCTCTTATCCCGAGCAGGCGGAGGGAACAGGCCCTATGAAACCCAGCAACCATCATGAGAATGATAAGGTGCTAACCTGATGCAAGGCGTTTGGCCTTGAACGATAAGAGCGAAAGGCTACGATGTGTATTAAAACCTTTCCTCATTAGGGAAAGGTTTTTCTTTGTTATTAGGAAAAGGGAGTTTTTACCTTTACAGGGGAATCTTGTTTTTTTCTATGACCTTGTTACAGCCTGGTTAAGAAAATGTCGAAAAAAGCATGTTTTCATCATAAATTCATGTTTTTATTAGAATAATAAGGGAATGAGTACCGTATCAAGCAGAAAGGTGATATACGAAAACCGTATTTCACTTCATTGTATAAAGGGAGGAAAACGTTAGATGTCAAAAAGACGCCGTTTATTTACATCTGAGTCTGTGACAGAGGGGCATCCAGACAAAATTTGTGACCAAATTTCTGATTCAATCCTTGATGCTATTTTAGCAAAGGATGCAAATGCTCGTGTCGCATGTGAAACTTCAGTAACAACAGGATTAGTATTAGTAGCGGGAGAAATTACAACTTCTACATATGTAGATATCCCAAAGATTGTTCGTGAAACAATCCGTGAAATTGGTTATACTCGTGCAAAATACGGGTTTGACGCTGAGACATGTGCTGTTTTAACATCGATTGATGAGCAATCTGCTGATATCGCAATGGGTGTTGACCAAGCTCTTGAAGCTCGTGAAGGTCAAATGACAGATGAGCAAATTGAAGCAATTGGTGCAGGAGACCAAGGTTTAATGTTTGGTTACGCTAATAACGAAACAAAAGAACTTATGCCTCTTCCTATTTCATTAGCTCATAAATTAGCTCGTCGTTTAACTGAAGTTCGTAAGGAAGATATCTTACCTTACCTTCGTCCGGATGGAAAGACGCAAGTAACTGTTGAATATGATGAAAACGATCAACCAGTACGTATTGATACTATTGTCATTTCTACACAGCATCACCCTGAAATTACAAATGAGCAAATCAAGCGTAATCTAAAAGAGCATGTTATCGATCCAGTTGTACCAAAAGAGTTAATTGATGAAAATACAAAATACTTCATTAACCCAACAGGCCGTTTCGTAATCGGTGGTCCTCAAGGGGATGCTGGATTAACTGGTCGTAAGATTATCGTTGATACTTACGGTGGATACGCTCGCCACGGTGGAGGAGCATTCTCTGGTAAGGATGCGACGAAGGTAGACCGTTCCGCAGCATATGCAGCTCGTTATGTAGCGAAGAACATTGTAGCAGCAGGTTTAGCTGATAAAGCTGAAGTCCAATTAGCGTATGCAATTGGTGTTGCTCAACCAGTTTCTATCTCAGTTGATACATTCGGAACAGGGAAAGTATCTGAAGATGTATTAGTTGACTTAATCCGCAACAACTTTGATTTACGTCCAGCAGGCATCATTAAAATGCTAGACCTACGTCGCCCAATTTACAAGCAGACAGCAGCTTATGGTCACTTTGGCCGTTCTGATGTTGATCTACCATGGGAGCGTACTGATAAAGCAGCAGCTTTAAAAGAGCAAGCATTAAGCTAAGTGTTGAAAGGGCTGACTTCGATTAATGAAGTTAGTCCTTTTTTTCGTGAAGGAAAAGAGTGATCCTTAGAGGCTCTTGTGTAACTTTTATCTGACTGAGCGTCAAATAAGGACGTGGACGAGGGTATAGTTTTTTCAAGATCATGACGGGAATATGGCTTACTAGTAATGAGAGAGCACTTGCAATACCAATATACTTTAATGGAGAGGGTAAGCATATAATGAACAAAAGGACCGTACCTATTGTCATTCTTGCTCCACCAATGTGGGTGATAGGACGGAAGAAATAGTTGAGTGCTTTTAAGTCGAAATGACGGTTCACGTATCGAAATAAAGAGCACTCCACTTCATATAATGTCGTTATAGATAATTTCTACCTATTTTTTTAGTAAGGGCGAAATATTTAGGAAATACTATGTGAATGTAAAAATAATGGAAACTGATTGTAAAACTTATTGATCTTGAAGAGATTTATAATATTGTCCCTTCTCGACGTATTCTTTTCTTATTCGTTCCATGTCCTGTTGGTCCTCTTCCGTTAAAGGTCTAATGACTTTGGCAGGTCTTCCAAATGCCAGACTATGAGGTGGGATCACTTTCCCTTGTGGAACTAAACTGCCTGCACCGATAAAGGCACCTTCACCAATTTCTGCACCATCAAGAATGATGGAACCCATACCAATTAATGCACCTTTACGAATAATGGAGCTGTGTAAAATAACTTGATGACCAATGGACGCATCATCTTCAATGATAAGAGTCTTATTTGGACTTTGGTGTAATACACAGTTATCCTGGATATTTACACGATTGCCGATCATAGTGGGAGATACATCTCCTCTAATGACGGTATTAAACCAAACGCTAGTTTCTTCACCAATCGTTACATCTCCTGAAATTGTTACATAATCAGCAATAAATGCTGAAGTAGCGATTTTAGGTGTATGATTTTTATATGGATAGATCATCTGTCATTTCCCCTTTTCAGTCATTATTGTCATTGTAACAAAAATAGATAAAATCTGTTAAGGAATGGGAGGAGAAGTTTTATGTGGAAGTGGGAAGCTGAGAATGCAAAAGGCGTCATTGTTATGGTTCACGGTGCCGCTGAGCATCATGGGCGATATAAGTGGTTAATTGAAATGTGGAGAGGTGAAGGCTACCATGTCATTATGGGAGATTTACCTGGACAAGGAACAACCTCAAGACGTGACCGTGGCCATATAGATAAGTTCGATGTGTATATAGAAGCGGTTGAAGAATGGTATAAGGAAGCCTTGTCATACCAACTCCCAATTGTTTTACTCGGTCATAGTATGGGGGGGCTAACGGTTATTAGAACGATGCAGGAGAAGCAGCTAAAAATAAACTGTATGATTCTCTCTTCTCCATGCTTAGGAATTAGTGAGCAGACCACTCCGTCTATTTTCTTGGATCTAGCTTCAAGAGTGTTAAATAAAATCACACCTTCGCTTAGAATCGCAACCGGACTAACTCCTTCTATGGCGACGAGGAACAAAGAAGTCATTGAACTTGATTCAAATGATTCTCTATATGTAACAAAGGTATCGGTCAGATGGTTTCGGGAGTTAATTCATGCTACGGTCTTAGCACTTATAAATATAAAAAAAGTTCCGGATGTACCCGTGTTATTTATGCAGGGTGGAGACGATCAAATTGTGGATAAGCGAAAAGGAAAGGAATGGTTTGATCAGTTAGATGTAACAGATAAGACATATAAGGAGTGGCATGGACTGTATCATGAAATTTTTAATGAGCCAGAACGTGAACAAGTTTTCGACTATGCAAAGCGATTTGTTGAAACGCAGCTATCAATCAATGTAAAATAAGGAGCATCAAGGCAAAGGAGTCGACTACTATGGTGCCTTCCCATCCCTTAGGATTAATGACAAAAGTATATCGAGAGGTTTTTCCAATTGTTCATAAGGAACTGGACTATTGGCGAGGGAGAGCTGCGAGCATTCCCAATCAGGAGTTAAGAACACAGGCCCTCGCAAGTATTGGCGATAAATCCTTTCATTGTGAAGGTGGTTCCATTTTGGCATTGTTGTCTATCCAACATCTCGAGCCATGTATTAAATTCATCGTTGCTTATCAAACCATAAGCGACTACTTAGATAATTTATGCGACAGAAGTACTTCTTTAGATCCACAAGACTTTGAAGCACTTCATGAGTCTATGCCCAACGCTCTAACGGTAGAGAGCGAGCACCAGCACGACTATTATCGTTTTCGAGAGGATCAAGATGACGGGGCTTATCTGAAAGATTTAGTGTTGACTTGCCAATCGGTTCTTAAAGATTTACCACATTATTCAAAGATAAAATCCTATATCATTGAATTAGCTAACTATTATTGTTCACTTCAAGTTCATAAACATGTTAAACATGAAGAGCGTGTACCTCGTTTGGAAAAGTGGTTTTCAACCTACAAATCGGACTTACCTGAAATGGAATGGTATGAGTTTTCAGCTTGCTCTGGCTCAACCCTTGGGATTTTCTGTCTAGTTTCGTATGCATTTCAACCGCAGTTAAAAGAAGAGGATGTTTTAAAAATTCGTCAAGGGTATTTTCCTTATGTACAAGGTCTTCATATTCTACTTGATTATCTGATTGACCAAGAAGAAGATAAGGCAGGTGGAGATTTAAACTTTTGTACATATTATCCGAGCGAAGAAGCGGTATTAACACGTCTATCACACTTCCTAACGAAGGCTGATGACCATATTAGTGGCATTCCGCATGAAGTATTTCATCGATTTATTAATCGAGGATTACTTGGAGTTTACTTATCGGATCAAAAGGTCTTGAATCAACGAGCTGTCCAAAAAATGGCCAAGCAGCTAATTAAGCAAGGTGGATTCATTAGCTTTTTCTTTTATTGGAACGGAAGAATGTATAGAAAATGGAAGCAAATGAAGGAGTTTAGAAATCGTTCCTTCTCTGATCGAAAAGCAAATAGATCAATGAGTGATTGAAAAAGCCCCTCAAACTAGTTCGAGTAGTGACTAGTTTAGGGGCTTCTTTTTTCAATCGCGATGATAAAAGGTGGGTTATTTTGTTGATTTAAAAACTTGTATTGAAGCACATGGGCTTCTTGTTGGTCAATGGACTCTACAAATGTTAAAAGCTGATCACGTTCCTCTTGTCCTTCAGGATGTCCATGATAGACCACAATGACGATTATCCCTTCTGGCTTTAATAAGGACAATATCTGTTTCACTGCAGAAATGGTGGTGGGGGGAGTGGTCACTATAGCCTTATCCCCGCCAGGTAGATAGCCTAAATTAAAGATGGCACCACTGACTTTTGTCGGTACGTGTTCTGAGACATGTTCATGGCCTTTATGAAGTAGTGTTACTCGATGAAGGAGATCTTTTTCCTGCAGCTTACTTTGTGTATTCATAATGGCTTCATCTTGAATGTCAAAACCGTACACATGACCCGTCTCACCAACTAGGTTAGCTAGGAAAAGGGTATCATGACCATTACCTACTGTTGCATCAACGGCAACTTCACCTGGTGATATCGCTTGGCTTAAGAGTGTTCGGGCAAAAGGCAAAATTCTTTCAATCTTCATAGTGTCATCAATTCCTTATGAAAAAATTTACCTTGGTAGCTATCTCGACTCTTTAGCTCATTTTCAATCGCATTAAAAACCGCCCATTTATTCAAACTCCACATTGGACCGAGTAATAGATCAGGTGGACCATCACCCGTTATTCGATGGATAATCATTTCTGGTGGTAAAATTTCAAGCTGGTCACACACTAGGTTGATATACTCATCAAAGCTTAGAAATTCTAAAAGTCCTTTTTCATATTGCTTCACCATAGGAGTACCTTTTAATAAATGCATAAGGTGTATTTTAATACCTTGAACATCAAGCTTTGCCACTTCTCTTGCTGTTTCCATCATCATTTCTGGCGTCTCAAGTGGTAAGCCATTAATGATGTGTGAACATATGCGTATATTATGTTTTCTTAGCTTGTTTACACCATCGATATAACATTGGTAATCATGGGCTCGGTTAATGAGTAAAGCTGTTCTTTCATGAACAGTTTGCAGACCAAGCTCTACCCATAAATAAGTCCGTTCGTTTAATTCCGCTAAATATTCTATAACGTCATCTGGCAAGCAGTCCGGCCTTGTGGCAATAGAAAGGCCTACAACCCCTTCTTGCTTTAAAACAACCTCAAATTTTTCTCGAAGTTCTTTCACCGGAGCATGCGTATTTGTAAATGCTTGAAAATAACCAAGGTATTTACCGCTTTTCCATTTATTGTGCATCTTATTTTTAATATCATGAAACTGTTTCTCAATGGACTCTGCTCGGTTCCCAGCGAAATCACCAGACCCGGCCGCACTACAAAATGTACACCCGCCATGTGCCACGGTGCCATCACGATTAGGGCAATCGAAGCCACCATCTAATGCCACTTTGAATACCTTGTGTCCAAAGTGATGTCGAAGATGATAGTTCCAAGAATGATATCGTTTATGGTCATCTGAAAATGGGAATGGATTGTGTTGGTTTGGGTTCATTTTTAATGTCCCCTCCTTATCTCTCGGATTCGCTCGTCATTTAGTCAATCAATTTTAGCATGGTTTCAGCAGGAAACCAACCAATTCAACAGTGGGAAAAACCTCCTTTGTGGAAATGTGATAGAACGAAGCGAGTTGTATAAACTAAGTGATGATGAAGCTTTTCATCTAGTGTATATACAGTGAAGGAGGTAGAGGCAGAATGGCAACTCGTCAATCTGTAGAAGAGCATCTGCAAATGGCAGAAGATACTTTACGCTATGCACAAGACCAGTTCAAGATTGCAAAGAAACAAGAGCATTATAATCAAACCGAGTACACAAAAGCACAACAGCTTTTAGAAACAACTGTCATTGAATTAGGTCAGCTTGCTCATAGCGGGAATCCCCAGCAAAAAGAGCAAATTGAACGAATGAGACTTCAATTGCAGCAAATTCAAAACGAGATGATTATCTATCCACATCACTAAAAAGTGATTGATTTCTGCTGAAAATAAAAGCTGGAGGTACTTGTATGAAGAAACGCTCTGATCAGAACAATCCAGAACAGAAGACAAAGAACGGTGTAAATAATCAGGATATGGAAGTCGGTCCAGACTTCGACCCGGTGAAAGAAGTAAAGAAGCGCAATGCGAAGCGCGCGCAGCCGGATAAGTCGAAGGCGTAGAGAGTAGTGAAATTATGAATTGGTACCCCTGCCCGGTGTTGGGTGGGGGTTTTTTGTGTGGTAAATAAGTGGAGTTGCTCGGGGTAAGGAGCAATACGCATAAATTTTGGATTTCACGCATATATCTGAAATTTCACGCATAAAAAACAGATTTCACGCATATATTTAAAATTTTCCGCATAAATCCTAAACTTCACGCATAACCGAGTGCTTCATAAATTTAGGACAGACCCAGGGTATAAAAGAAGGAATATATAGTTTAAAGTCGAAGTATATTTTACAAAATTGTAAAGGGAGGGCTTAAATGCTACTAAAAGAGAGACAAATTTCAATTAGAATTAGGAAACTTGAGGCTTTATTAAGGAGACTACCTAAAACTCACCCTACGTATTCTGATTTGGAAGTAGAGTTGGCAAAAAATCTTGCTGGGTACCGTGGTGAACAGTCGATGAACTACTATTACAGTTATCTAATGGATAATAAATATTGTATATTTCATGACTTAAGGCTCTTTGATCAGCAACATTATTTTCAAATGGACACTTTGCTACTATGTCCATCGTTTATTCTAATTGTAGAGGTTAAAAATTTTATTGGTACTTTATTTTTTGATAGCAACTTTAAACAATTAATAAGAACCCACAACGGAAAAGAAGAAGCTTTTCCTAATCCTCTTATACAGGCTAAGAACCATCAGCGTAAATTATCAGACTGGCTAGAAGTGAATAAGTTGCCTAGTTTGCCAATCGAATCTCTTGTTGTTATCAGCAATCCCCAAGCAATTATCAGAACATCCCCCAACTATAAAGAAGCCTTCCAAAAGGTGACTACAAGTCAAAACTTCCTAGACAAGCTGGTATTAATTGAAGCTACATATAAAACTGAAAGGCTAACAGGGAAAGAAATAAAGAAAATCTCAAAGATGCTATTAAGTAAGCATGCAGAAGGAAATCCAGATTTATTGAGACAGTTTAGTATCAATAAGGATGATTTACTTTTAGGAGTATATTGTCCAAGTTGCTCTAGAATCCCAATGAACAGAATAGAGACTAAGTGGTTCTGTACTTTTTGTAATGCGTACTCCTCAGATGCTCATATTCATTCTCTAAGTGATTATTTACTATTATTTGAAACGACCATTACCAATCGGAAGTTACGTGAATTTCTTCGAATTGAATCCAGAAATATAGCAACTTATTTGCTTTCCTCAATGAACCTCCCCACCACAGGCAAAGGCAAAGGTACGACTTATCATCTTTCTTCCACACAATTAGACTATCTGGATCCCCCTAAACATTAATATTGCCACCCACCCCAAAAGCGACTACAATGAACGATGGTGAAGATGATTTTTAGGGGGAGTACCATGCCAAAGCAGTTGAGGCTTTTGTTAATAGGAATGGTTATAAACGTGGTAGGGGCTTCTTTTTTATGGCCGTTGAATACAATTTATATTCATGATGTGTTGGGAAAATCGCTTACCATGGCGGGAGTTGTGTTAATGCTTAATTCGGCTTCTGGTGTGTTAGGTAATTTAATCGGAGGTCTTTTGTTTGACCGATTTGGTGGTTATCGCTCTATTTTAATCGGTGTCAGTATGACGATGGCAGCGGGACTTGGTCTTGCTTTGAATCATAGCTGGCCATGGTATGTGTTGTTTTTAACCTTAATTGGATTTGGTTCAGGAATGGTCTTTCCTTCAATGTATGCCATGGCGGGTTCGGTTTGGCCAGAAGGTGGACGAAAACCGTTTAATTATATGTATGTTGCTCAAAATGTGGGGGTCGCTGCAGGGGCGGCCTTAGGTGGATTAGTGGCTTCGATTTCTTTTCCCTTAACCTTTTTGGCGAATGCTCTGATGTATGGTGTGTTCTTCTTATTAGCATTAACGACGTATCATCGCATTAAAGTGGATGCAGGAGAACAAAAAGGTCTCCTACAAGCTGATAAAGGAATTAAAAATAAAGCTAAGTTTACGAGTTTACTCGTTTTATGTGCAGGTTTCTTGCTTTGCTGGGTGGCTCACGTTCAGTGGCAAACAAGTATCTCCTCGTATACTCAATCGCTTGATATTTCCATCAATCAATACAGCTTTTTATGGACGGTTAATGGAGCAATGATAGTATTGGCGCAGCCACTTATATCGACTGCCATTCGTTATGTAGCTAAGACTTTGAAAGCTCAAATTATTATCGGGATTATCATTTACATGGTTTCCTTTGTTGTTGTGGCGAATGCAGGACAGTTTACAGGCTTCCTCGTTGCAATGATTATTCTTACCATTGGTGAAATGTTTGTATGGCCGGCAGTTCCGACTGTTGCTAATGAACTTGCACCAAAAGGCAGAGAAGGCTTTTATCAGGGTGTCGTTAACAGTACAGCAACAGGTGGAAGGATGCTAGGACCAGTATTAGGCGGGTTTATGGTAGATGTATATAACATAAATGCATTATTTGTTTTACTGATTGGCCTCTTATTTATGGCGATTTTCACAACGATGTTCTATGATCGTGCCATTAAAAAAGAACAAGTTAATACGGAGCTTACAGCCTAATTATTTAATTGTTTTAAAGAAACACTTGATGTTTGGAAGTTTTTTCTTTAAAATACATTACAAAACCTTACACGAAAATAAACAGTGCGAAGGAATAGTAGTGATAGAAGTTGGTCTAGAGAGTTGACGGTCGGTGCAAGTCAATCCCATGACTATCATGAACTCGCCTTCAAGTTTCAATGGTGAACTGTTCTAACTGAACACACTAATTATTGACGACTCATCCGCGTTAAGGATTCAAGTGAATGCTTAGTAAGCATTAATTTGGGTGGTACCGCGGGTTATATAAATCTCGTCCCTATTTTAGGGGCGGGGTTTTTTATTTTGTCCTTCCACTGTATGAAATGGATAATTAAACCAAATGCTAAGGTGAAGAAACAAGGAGGAACTTTTATGGCTTTTAATCACCAAGAAATTGAAAAAAAGTGGCAGCACTATTGGGAAAGCAATAAGACTTTTAAAACAAAAGAAGAAAAGGGTAATCCCAAGTTTTATGCGTTAGATATGTTTCCTTATCCTTCAGGAGCGGGTCTTCATGTTGGGCATCCTGAGGGTTATACGGCGACTGATATTGTATCCCGTATGAAGCGTATGCAAGGATATAATGTCCTTCACCCAATGGGATGGGATGCATTCGGTCTACCAGCTGAGCAGTATGCATTAGACACTGGTAATGATCCTGCGGAATTTACGGAGCAAAATATTAACACGTTCCGTAGACAAATTAAGGAACTTGGTTTCTCTTATGACTGGGACCGCGAAGTGAATACGACAGATCCTAATTATTATAAGTGGACACAATGGATTTTCTTAAAGCTTTTTGAAAAAGGGCTTGCTTATGTGGATGAAGTGCCGGTTAACTGGTGTCCAGCACTTGGAACGGTTTTAGCAAATGAAGAGGTTATTGATGGGAAAAGTGAACGTGGAGGGCATCCAGTAGAACGTCGTCCAATGAGACAATGGATTCTAAGAATTACCGAATATGCGGATCGTCTACTTGAAGACCTTGAGGAATTAGATTGGCCTGAGAGCTTAAAGGATATGCAACGTAACTGGATTGGCCGTTCAGAAGGAGCTACGGTTAACTTTGATATCGACGGATTTGAAGAAGGATTCTCCGTCTTTACGACTCGTCCTGATACTTTATTTGGTGCTACTTACGCGGTGCTTTCTCCAGAACATCCGTATGTGGATAAAATCACGACACCGGAGCAAAAAGACGCAGTTCAAGCTTATGTGGACAAGGTGAAGAGTAAGAGTGACCTAGAGCGTACAGAGCTTTCCAAAGAAAAAACAGGTGTATTCACAGGAGCTTATGCGATTAATCCCATAAACGGTGAAAAAATGCCAATCTGGATTGCAGATTATGTATTAATGAGCTATGGGACAGGTGCCATTATGGCCGTTCCAGCACATGATGAGAGAGACTTTGAGTTTGCTCAAAAATTTGATCTACCGATTAAAGAAGTTGTAGCGGGTGGAGATGTTACAAAAGAGGCTTATACTGGTGATGGTGAGCATGTTAACTCCGACTTCTTAAACGGTTTAAATAAAGAAGAAGGAATTACACAAGCAATCAAGTGGCTTGAGGAAAACAATAAAGGTGAAAAGAAGGTTTCATACCGTCTTCGTGACTGGTTATTTAGCCGTCAGCGTTACTGGGGTGAGCCGATCCCAATCATTCATTGGGAAGATGGTACGACAACAGCAGTTCCTGAGAGTGAGCTTCCATTAGTTCTTCCAAAGACAAAGGAGATTCGTCCTTCTGGTACAGGTGAATCCCCACTTGCTGCTATCGAGGATTGGGTAAATGTTATCGATCCAGTAACAGGTAAAAAAGGTCGTCGTGAAACAAATACGATGCCACAATGGGGCGGAAGCTGCTGGTACTTCTTACGCTATATTGATCCACATAATAGCGAACAGTTAGCTGATCCTGAAAAGCTAAAAGAATGGTTACCAGTTGATATTTATATTGGTGGAGCAGAACACGCAGTACTTCACTTACTATACGCTCGTTTCTGGCATAAGTTTTTATACGATATCGGAGTTGTTCCAACAAAAGAGCCATTCCAAAAGCTATTTAACCAAGGAATGATTCTTGGTGAAAACAATGAAAAGATGAGTAAATCAAAGGGGAATGTGGTAAACCCTGACGATATTATTAAGAGTCATGGTGCTGATACACTTCGTTTGTACGAAATGTTCATGGGACCTCTTGAAGCGTCAATTGCTTGGTCAACAAATGGACTTGACGGCTCACGACGTTTCCTTGACCGTGTATGGAGACTGTTCATTGAAGAAAATGGGGAAATGAACCCTAAGATTACAAACAGCTCAGCTGAAGGTTTAGAGAAGGTATATCATCAAACGGTTAAGAAAGTGACCGAGGATTACGAAGGACTTCGTTTCAACACAGCGATTTCTCAGATGATGGTCTTCATCAATGATGCCTATAAGGCAACGGAACTTCCTAGAGAATATATGGAGGGCTTTGTAAAGCTTCTTTCTCCAGTTGCGCCACATCTTGCGGAAGAGCTTTGGGAAAAGCTTGGTCATTCAGGTACGGTTACGTATGAAGCATGGCCAACATTTGATGAGTCAAAGCTAGTTGAAAACGAAGTAGAAATTGTCGTGCAAGTAAACGGTAAGCTTCGTGCTAAATTACTTGTACCAACAACCGCTTCAAAAGAAGAGCTAGAAAGTATTGCAATGTCTGATGACAGTGTAAAAGAGCAGATTGAAGGTAAAACGGTTCGTAAGGTAGTTGTCGTACCAGGCAAACTGGTTAACATTGTTGCAAATTAGAAAAAAGCCTAACAAAGAGGCAGGTAAACTGCCTCTTTTAACTGAGGATAGGAAGGTGAATCAACATGGAACAAGAAATTAAAATCATCACAACGTCAGAGCTTCAAGAAAAGCTAGCAAAAGGTGAAAATGTAGAATTAATCGATGTACGCGAAAATGAAGAGGTGGCTCAAGGCGTCATCCCTGGTGTTAAGCATATCCCAATGGGACAAATTCCTGAGAGAATGTCAGAACTTGACCCTGATAAAGAATACATATTTATTTGCCGATCAGGTCGTCGTAGTGAGAATGTTTGCTACTACCTTCAAGATCAAGGCTATAAATGCGTGAATATGGTTGGTGGAATGTTAGAGTGGGAAGGCGATCGAGAAATTCCTTCCTAAAAAAGGGGAGGCATCAAGTAAGGTTCAATTTTAGAATAGAGAATTCCAATTCATAATTAGATTAGTACACTAATTCTCACAATCTCTATCAGTGAAATAGCACGAAAAGAAGCACCTGTTCATTCAGGTGCTTTTCAATTAATATATTGTTAAGAATGACTACCTCTCCATTCATTTACTAAAACTCCATATACGATATGGTCAACATAATGGTCATATAACCACTCTGCTTGTCTAATAGTTCCTTCATTTATAAACCCCAATCTTTCTGGAACACTTCTACTTTTTTTATTCTCCACGGCAGCTCTTATTTCCACCTTATTTAATTTAAGGTGTTTAAAAGCATAGTTGGTCAATGCTTCAGCAACCTTGGTTACAATCCCTTTTCCTTGAAATTTTTCTCCTAGCCAATATCCAATATATGCCGTCTTATTGGACCAATTTATACTGTTGAATCCTGCTATTCCTACAATCTCTTCATTGAGTATAATAACGGTATTTAAACTTTTATTTTCGGCATAACCTTTTAAACAGCCTCGGATAAAGTCTTTTGTATCTTCCACACTCTTGGTGAAGTCAAGCCAAGGTAACCATTCTTTTAGATAAATTCTTGATTCGTCTGTTAGTTCAAAGATTCTTTCAGCATCATGTATTTCGACCAATCTTAATGAAACACTCTCATCAATTTTATGTATGAACATCCTCGATCCCCCAATTTTTTCTATTTGTTTCATTTTACTATAGAACTAATATTAAATTTTAAAAAAACTGTAGGAGAATGATCTATTCATACTAATGATGTCTTTTTCATAGACTCATTCCCTTTAATCCCAAATCGTTGTGCTAGAGTTCTTTTCCTATCTTTAGTTTTAATTGTTTGTCCTTTATTAGGAACTCATTCCAACAGCTGAAAAACATATGTAGGTTTCTCTTAATCCGTTTCATTATTCAGTTAGAAATTTGCTAAAATATCATTATAGACTTTTCTTTGGTTAGTTACAGTGACTATTCATTACTTTTTGTATACCTTACTTCCAATGCTATACCTAACGAACGAAATTTCAACGTTTGTCATTGGAAATTCTCTCTCCTTCTAATTCTCAAACTATCGTAAACTTTTAAACTTACATAGATCACCAAAAAGGAGCCCTCAAAATGGTAAAACTTCTAATCGCAGATCGAGATTTAAATGAGCGGACAGGTATTAACTGGTTGGTCAATTCTTATGCTATTCCCTTTACGAGTGTTCTTCTCTCTGGGGCATTATCAGAGGTAGTTCAATTAATAGAGTCCGAGGTTCCAGAAGTGGTTTGCATTGAGCTTGATATGATTGAGCCACAACAGTGGGCCTATGTTAAAGAGCTAGTGAATCGTTATAGGATTAAGGTAGTAGCGATGACCGCGGAAGCTACATTTGAAAGGGCTTACGAAGCTATTCAATTAAAGGCTGTTGACCTTTGGGTAAAGCCATTATCGCCTGATACGATAAAACGAGTTTTATCTAGCTGCAGTACGTCTTCTAGCGGGCGAATAGATACAGATACCGCCTTACAGAACAAACGCCCAACTCTATCCTATCACTCTATTTTTCATTCCCAAGAGAGTTCAATTGGGGACTATCAGTTAATGCTCATTCAGCTTGAAAATGGAAAAAAGCAAAATAGTCTTCAATCTTTTATCTCTGATTATCCATTTGTAAATCAACCGGTCATATTACCATTAAGTGATATGATCGTCTGTATTTTTTCATTTACCAAAAAACAATCAAAGAGCATGTTAACGAATATTGGCAATCAATTTCTGCGAGAATGGGAGAAAGCGTACTCTGACTCCTTATCTCTCGTTATTTATGATTCTGACCAGGCTGGACTCTCGTTACATGAAAAATATTTGCACGCACGTCAAGCACTTGAGATCCGTTTTTATCAAGGCACTCGCAGGTTATTTTATTTAAATCATAAGGTAAATTGGTTGATAAAAGAACCATTTTTGACGCCTGCAGACCAAAGACTGTGGGTTGATATGCTGCACGGTGAGAAAAGGGATCAAATAAAAGATTGGATGTATCATGAGTTTTTAATTAAACAAGAGCCCTATCCAGAACCGGGATTACTACGAATCAGGCTGACGAGTATATTGGCACAAGTCAGTCGTTTTATGAAATCTCACGGACTTGTGGAGAATTCAATTACTACCAAATATCACAACGTGTTTGACATTATTTTATATAGTCCAATACTATACCGAATTGTACAAGAGTTTTTATTGTTTATTTATGATGTACTTGATTTAGCAGTGAAGAATGCTCACTCTTCCAGGATTGACATCATTGAGCAAGCTCTTCATTTTATGGAGAATCATTTTAGCAACCAAGATCTAAAATTGGAGGATGTTGCTGCACATGTAGAAAGAAGTCCTGCTTATCTAAGTACATTGTTTACTAAGAGACAAGGTAGCTCTTTTAGGGAGACGTTGACCGCATTTAGAATAAAGGAGGCTAAACGTTTGTTAATTGAAACAAAGCTTTCTATAAAGGACGTGGCAGGAAAAACCGGCTTTTATAGTGCAAATTATTTTAGTCGAATTTTTAAAGAAAAGACTGGATTACCACCAAGGAATTACAGAAATCAAAAAAAATTACTATAAACTAAAAAAATTAACATTATTAGGTAAGGTGAGAGGTGAATGGATCCTTCTCACCTTTAATTTTTAGAATAATTAGAAAGAATGTTATCTGTTTTTCAGTCTTCCGTTTTTCTAGAATAAAAATAAGACATAAGAAAAATATGGAAAAGCAGGTGACATGATGACAACTAATCAATCAAATAAAAGAGTCATTCAAAATTATACTGGAACGGAGCTCCACACAAAGGGCTGGATCCAAGAAGCAGCACTTCGCATGCTGTTCAACAACTTAGACACGGAAGTAGCTGAACGGCCTGAAGATCTTGTTGTCTACGGTGGAATAGGAAAGGCGGCTCGGAACTGGGAGTGTTTTGACGCCATTGTCGAGACATTAAAAAAACTAGAAAATGATGAAACACTTCTTATTCAATCTGGGAAACCAGTTGCAGTGTTTAAAAGCCATACAGATGCACCTAAGGTTCTCATTGCAAACTCGAATCTTGTGCCTGCCTGGGCAAATTGGGAGCATTTTCATGAGCTGGATAAGAAAGGCTTAATGATGTACGGGCAAATGACAGCCGGAAGTTGGATCTATATTGGAACACAAGGTATTGTACAGGGGACGTATGAAACATTTGCAGAATGTGCGAGGCAGCATTTTAACGGATCTTTAAAAGGAACGATTACAGTTACAGCCGGACTTGGTGGGATGGGTGGTGCTCAACCACTTGCGGTTTCTCTAAACAATGGTGTGAGTATTAACATCGAAATCGATGAGACAAGAATTCAAAGACGCCTTGATACAAAATACCTTGATATCAAAACAGATAATCTTGATGAAGCAATTAGGTTGGCTCTAGAAGCGAAAAGAGACGGGAAAGGTATTTCAATTGGTTTACTAGGCAATGCCCCGGAAGTGCTAAACAATATGATTGCAAAAGGATTTATTCCGGATGTACTAACAGATCAAACATCCTCTCATGATCCGTTAAACGGATATATTCCAGTCGGGTTTACACTGGATGAAGCAGCTGAACTTAGACAAAGAGATCCAAAGGCGTATGAGGCTAAATCAAAGGCAAGCATTGCTGAGCATGTTAGAGCAATGTTAAAAATGCAAGAACTTGGTGCCATTACCTTTGATTACGGAAATAACATTCGTCAAGTGGCAAAGGATGAAGGTGTCGAAAATGCATTTAACTTTCCTGGCTTTGTTCCTGCCTTTATCCGCCCACAGTTCTGTGAGGGGAAAGGTCCATTTCGCTGGGTAGCTTTATCAGGTGATCCTGAAGATATTTATAAAACAGATGAAGTCATTTTAAGAGAGTTTAGCTATAATACCCATCTATGTAACTGGATTAAGATGGCGCGTGAACGAATTCAGTTTCAAGGATTACCTGCTCGTATTTGCTGGTTAGGATATGGAGAACGTGCCCGCTTTGGAAAAATCATTAATGACATGGTTGCGAGCGGGGAATTGAAAGCACCTATTGTGATCGGTAGAGACCATTTGGATTCTGGATCAGTTGCTTCACCAAACCGTGAAACAGAGGCGATGAAGGACGGAAGTGATGCTGTATCAGACTGGCCAATTTTAAATGCCTTGATTAATAGTGTCGGTGGGGCGAGCTGGGTCTCTGTCCACCACGGTGGTGGTGTAGGCATGGGGTATTCTTTACATGCAGGTATGGTAATTGTCGCGGACGGAACGAAAGAAGCGGAGAAACGATTAGAGCGTGTGCTAACAACTGATCCTGGAATGGGTGTTGTTCGTCATGTCGATGCAGGCTATGACTTGGCAAGAGAATCGGCGAAAAAGCATGGTATTCAAGTTCCGATGATGAAGGAGTAATAATTGTTGTTTCTGGGACACTATAAAAATTTTTTTCTAGTGTTTATTGATTCATGCTAAGAAAGGAAAGGAAGTGTATCAATGAAACAAACCCCGATTTTAATACGAAACGCTAGCCAACTAGTTACTTTAAGAGGAAGTTCGGATCAGCCCCTTACAGGAAAGCAGATGGGGAATCTCAACATTATTGAAAACGGTAGTGTTTGGCTTGAGGATGGACTCATTTCCATGGTGGGAACTGATGAGGAGGTCATCCAAGCGTACAAAGGACGTCTGCATGAAGCAGAAATCATTCATGCAACAGGCAAGCTCGTCACACCAGGTCTAGTAGATCCACATACGCATTTGGTGCATAGTGGTACAAGAGAAAACGAGTTTGATATGAGACTACAAGGCGCATCGTATATGGAGATTATGAACAGTGGAGGAGGAATTCATGCTTCTACGAGGGCCACGCAAGCAGCAACACATGAACAACTTTTTAAGGAAAGCTTTGAAAGGCTTGAAAACTTCTTATTACACGGTGTTACAACAGTAGAAGCAAAGAGTGGGTATGGATTGACGCTTGAACATGAAATGAAGCAACTAGAAGTGGCAAATGAGTTGGGAGAAAAGCATCCAATTGATATTGTTCATACGTTTATGGGAGCCCATGCTGTGCCACTGCAGTATAAAGAGGAACCAGATAAGTTTGTTGATATCGTTGTCGATGAAATGATTCCTGAAATCGCCCGTAGAAAGCTAGCTGAATTTAATGATGTCTTCTGCGAACGTGGTGTGTTTACACCGGAGCAGTCAAAGCGCGTTTTGGAAGCGGGCTTAAAGCACGGACTCTTTCCAAAAATTCATGCCGATGAAATAGAGCCTTACGAAGGAGCAGAGCTAGCTGCGGAAATCGGAGCTATTTCCGCTGATCATTTGTTGCGAGCATCCGACAAAGGAATTTCATTGATGGCTGAAAAGGGAGTAATTGCTGTATTACTACCGGGCACCGCCTTTTTCTTAATGGCTGAATCAGCTAATGGGAGAAAAATGATTGATGCTGGTGTACCGGTAGCTCTTTCTACTGATTGTAATCCCGGATCTTCACCAACCGTTTCCTTGCCATTTATTATGAACTTAGGGTGCGTCAAAATGGGGATGAGTCCTGCGGAGGTTTTGACGGCAGCAACGATTAACGCCGCACATGCCATCAACCGAGGCAAAGAAGTTGGAAGTATTGAAAAAGGGAAGAAAGCAGATATTACGATTTTTGATGTTCCGAATTACATGGTGCTTCAATATAAATACGGAGTAAACCATGTTAGTACTGTGATCAAGTCTGGTAAGGTCGTTGTGGACGGAGGGAAGCTGGTTTGGCACAATACCCATATCCACAACTAGTCCCCCCCTCCTTCTCATGGAGGAGACCTGAAGCTGGCAGTGAATTAAAAGTACATGAATGGATACAAGGAGCTAGAGAATTAACAGACTTAAAAAATGCTGATGTGGTTATTTTAGGCGTACCGTTATCACGTTCTTCTATATCCGCGTCAGCAGCCAGTGAAACACCTGATGCAATGAGAAGGACTTGGAAATCCTTTACTACGTACAATTTAGACTATGACGAAGATCTTACTGATATGAAGGTAGTAGACCTTGGTGATGTAAGGCAGCATGTGACAGATATAAAAAGGTGCCATGAAAATATTCGTGAGGCAATGGTGAGCATGAGGACCTATCATCCAAACGTTTTGCCGGTTGTAATGGGAGGAGACCACTCCATAACGGCCATGCTCATAAAAGGATGGAGCCAAGTCCACAAAGGAGAAAGAATAGGTATTCTCCAACTAGACACACACTTTGACCTGAGGGACTTAACGGACAACGGTCCTAGTAACGGTACACCCATACGAAATCTAATAGAGTCAAAGATTATTAGAGGAGAAGATGTTTACAATATTGGGCTTCATGGCTTTTTTAACGCAAAATCTCTTAAGGATTACGCTGACAACGTAGGATTACATTACGTTACGATGAGACAGGCAAGAAAAAAAGGCATCGAGACCACAATAAGCGAGGCATTGGACGCACTTAGCCAAAAAGTGGATACTATCTATTTAACCGTTGATATGGACGTACTCGATATCAGTTTTGGACCGGGAGTTCCGGTTGCAACACCTGGAGGAATGTTCCGTGACGAACTGTTCGATGCTGTTTATCTAGCAGGAAAGCACCCAAAGGTTAAAGCTATGGATATGGTCTGTATTGATTCATATAAGGACCAAAGTGACATAACCATTAAAACGGCTGTGCATACGATGCTATCGTTTCTGACAGGATTTAAACAAAGAACATAACAAATTTTCATTACAACTGGTAGACAGTTCAGAAATTGAACTGTCTATGAAAAACATTTTGTAAGCGATTTCATAAAATGATAGGGGGAATGTATATGTTAGAACGCGAAACTAGTGGAGCAATTAAGAAACCCAATCTTAGAGTTAACAATTCTACAAACATATTAAAGTTTCTTTTATTTAGTATGGTTGGGGTCTTTGTATTCTTTATTCCTGTAACAATTGGTGAGGTTTCTTCCATAACACTCGATCATATCGTGACATGGATAAGGGGGAGCGCTTCTTCTTTATTACCGTATTATGCACTGATTGTTATATTACTTGGAGCCATCTATCCATTTTTTACAAAATCTTGGAATAAAGACAAAGTGACAATCGTATTTTCTTTCTTAAAAGTATTGGGTGTAGTGGTTGCTCTATTAATTGTCTTTAAAGCAGGGCCTGCATGGTTGCTAGAACCAAGCATGGGACCGTTCCTGTTCGAAAAGCTTGTGATTCCAGTAGGACTCGTCGTTCCGATTGGCTCCGTTTTCCTTGCCTTATTAGTAGGTTATGGACTTCTGGAATTTATAGGTATTCTCGTGCAACCTATTATGCGTCCGATTTGGAAAACTCCGGGACGTTCAGCGATAGATGCGGTCGCGTCCTTTGTGGGTAGCTACTCAATTGGACTATTAATTACAAACCGAGTGTTTAAAGAAGGGAAGTACACTGTTAAAGAAGCAGCCATTATCGCAACTGGTTTTTCAACCGTTTCCGCAACGTTCATGATCGTCATAGCGAAAACGCTCGGGCTAATGGAAATTTGGAATTTATATTTCTGGGTTGCACTGTTCGTAACCTTTCTAGTTACTGCGGTGACAGTACGTATTTATCCTTTAAATAAAATGAGTAATGACTATTACACTGAAAAGGGAGACCCGGAAGTAATTATTAAAGGAAAGTACCTCCAAAGTGCTTGGAATCATGCACTCGAAGCAGCGGGTAAATCTATGAGTCTTGGTAAAAATATATGGACCAACTTGAAAGACGGTTTCGTCATGACGATGAGTATTCTTCCTTCCATCCTATCCGTAGGTTTAATAGGTCTGGTCCTTGCAGAATTTACCCCGGTATTTGATTGGTTAGGGTATATCTTCTATCCGTTCACTTTGGCACTACAGATACCAGAACCTTTACTCGCGGCAAAGGCTTCTGCTATTGAAATTGCAGAAATGTTCCTACCAGCACTACTGGTTGTGGATGCACCTCTTGTAACAAAGTTTATTATCGGTGTTGTATCGGTTTCATCCATTTTGTTTTTCTCAGCTACAATTCCTTGTATCTTATCAACAGAAATTCCTTTAAAAATCCCTCAGCTGCTACTGATCTGGCTAGAGAGAACGATATTAACGCTAATTTTTGTAACACCTATAGCGTTTTTATTCTTATAAGCTCTGATGTGGAATAATGGACAATAGACAAAGTCTACTAGTAAATAGAAAAACTCTTTTCCTGTAAAAGGAGAAGAGTTTTTTTCTAGTAAAGGGGGACCTAATTATTGATAAACAACCTCATTCTTCAATACAGTTGTCCACTGCCCCTTATTTTTTTTAAACCATTCCGCTAATCTCTCGATATCATCAGAAAATACACGATCTTCCGTAATAGAAGGAACCACCTTTCTTACCTCATCGTAAAACTCTCTTGTTTTAGGTGACATTTTCTCAACCCCGCGGTATTGCACAGCTTGAAGGGCACATATACACTCGATTGCCAAAACGCGACGTACATTCTGAATAATCATATATGCATGACGTGAAGCAATTGTGCCCATGCTTACATGATCTTCCTGATTAGCAGAGGACGGGATTGAATCTACGCTAGCTGGATGGGCAAGGGTTTTGTTTTCAGATACAAGAGAAGCGGCACAATATTGCATAATCATGGCACCTGATTGTAATCCCGGCTGGGCACTTAAAAATGGTGGTAAATCATTTAGCTGTGGGTTTACAAGTCTCTCAATCCTGCGTTCTGAAATACTTGCCAACTCAGCTACACCAATCTTCAAGAAATCCATTGCAACCGCAATAGGTTGGCCGTGGAAATTCCCACCGGAAATGACCGTTTCCCCACCATCAAAGATTAATGGATTATCAGTCGCTGCGTTAACTTCAATCTCAAGCTTCTCCTTTACATAATCAAGTACTTGCCATGAGGCACCATGTACTTGTGGAATACAACGAAGGGAATAGGCATCCTGTACACGCTTCTCACCTTGTCGTGTGATGAGTTTGCTGCCATTCAAGAGATTCCGTATCCGTTCAGCAACTGCTGTTTGCTGCACGTATCCACGTGCCTCGTGAATCGCTGGGTGAAATGCATCAATAATACCTTCTAAGCCCTCTAGTGTAAGTGCTGAAATCCACTCCGATTGATAAGCAAGGTCACTAGCCTCAATCCAGTTCACGACACCCATCGCGGTCATGGCTTGAGTCCCGTTTATCAAGGCAAGCCCTTCTTTTGCCTTTAGCTTGATAGGTGTTAATCCTACCTCATTGTATACATCCTCGGTTTTTGCGATGGTGCCCTTGTAATGAACCTTTCCTTCACCCATTATGACTAGAGCTAGGTGAGAGAGAGGGGCTAAGTCTCCTGATGCGCCAAGTGACCCTTGCTGTGGAATTACCGGATGAATCTTAGAGTTTAATAGAGTGACTAGACGTTCTGCAATGACAGGCCTGATACCCGAAAATCCTTTAAGCAGAGCATTAAGTCTTAATAGAATCATTGCTCGTGAAACAACTTCAGGAAACGGATCACCGACTCCACATGCGTGTGAGCGAATTAAATTAACTTGTAAAGCATCTACATCACATTCATCAATCATCACATCACTAAACTTACCAAACCCAGTGTTGATTCCGTAAATTGTCCGTTTATCAGCAACAATTTTATCAACTGCTGCTCTGCTTTCTTCCACTTTTCTCATACTTTCCTTGCTTATTGTTACATGTTCTTCTTCGTAGCATATTTTTTTAATACTCTCTAATGTCAACGAATTTCCTGTTAAGTCCACCATACTGATCCCTCCGATATAAAATGTTTTTCATATAGGCTCTTTGCGTATAGATTGTTGCTTTCATAAAAATGCCAAAAGCCGGATTTTTCCTCGGTAGTACACTGGTCAAAGGTTAGAAAGTAATAAGATTCTAGAAAAGAGCCTTCATATATAAGAACCTATTGCCAAAATAAAAAGGAGACGATAATGGCATAGAGATACCATCATCGCCTCCTACTGACTAGTGGACTATAGGCAATGTTTCGTTATATATGATTAATTCCTAACCCAATCGTTTCGTGTTCTAATCCTTTTACAGGTGCACCAATGGTCCCGTAAAAAGCAATTGCGATCCATTCTCCTTCTCCTTCATCAGAGAAAGGGTTCCCTCTTACAATCGCAAAGCGTAAACCAACTGTTCTGCTCATTTCACCAATCGCTGTTCGTCCTCTTGTCACGCCCTCAATCGCTTCAATAATCGCATGGTATAAAGCGTGCGTTTCTCGGTAATAGCTCTCATGAATGAGTCCATTTCGTTTAGCAGCCGTTTCTACTGCAGATATAACTTTCTGCATATTCATTGATCCGACTTTCCCTTGGCAGTATTTTACGTGCTTTAAGGAAGAAGTGAATATGTCTAATTCCTCTTCTGACAAGGTAGCAAGCAATATGGCCATTTTACCAATGGCTACTTTCTGGCTCATAGTGAAACCTCTTTTTTCTGAATTTTCCCTCTTGACTAATAACTATCTTAAATTCTATTCTAAGCGTGATGATCATGTCAATGCATTTGGAAAATTTTAGTATATTAGCATAGTGATATGCTAAAGGGGTAAAGCTGAACTATTATAATTAAGGTTTAAGCAAATCAATCTTAAAGTTCAACAGGGACAATAAATAAGGCTGTTTTCGTATAGAATGTTGCTTTGCGTAAAAATCCCAAAAGCCGGATTTTTACCTTAGTATCTAGTTATTACTATACATAAAGAGAGTTGCTCTTTTCTAATCCAACCTCGTTTTGCTACTGAAACTGGTTGTACACCCAGAATAATTGTACTAAAAGCAACAAAATTTTAGAAAAGAGCCATAAATAAAAAGCAGGGCGAATTCATTTACGAATGGCTCTGCTTTTTAGATTTTATTCTGATAAAAAGTTATGGCAACTTACCATACTTTTTCCTTATCCTTATTCAGTTAATATTGCTTTTCCAACATCGCATTCTTCCCAGCTGTCATCCCAGCAATGCGTCCGGTTACGAAAGCAGCCGTTATGTTATACCCACCCGTATACCCATGAATATCTAAAATCTCTCCGCAGAAATAGAGTCCTTCTACTAGCTTAGAAGACATTTCCTTTGGATTAATCTCCTTAACCGAAACGCCTCCACCAGTCACAAAAGCCTTCTCAATAGAAAGGGTTCCGTCCACATAAAAAGAAAATTGCTTACAGCTTGCAACAAAAGCTTTCAGTTTCTCATGAGGTATATGATGATAGTTTAATTGTTCATCAATCTCATTATGTTCAAGTAAAAATAGTAAATATCGTTCAGGTATAAATCCTTTTAATACATTTTTAACGGATTTATTTGGTTCTTCTTTTAATGCCTTCAACATCTCCTGAAAAAGAGCCTCTTCCTTTTGATCAGGTAATGCATCAATTCTCATTTCAATTTTCTTCGTGTTGAATTTCTCCTGTGCTTTAACAACGTATTGACTGCAGCGTAATACGGCAGGTCCCGAAATGCCAAAATGAGTAAAAATCATATCCATTTTATGTGTAATTAATGTTTTTCCTTTTGGACTTATGACACTAAGTGCCACATCTCTCAGTGATAATCCTTGTAAGGTTTTATTCTTAATAAAGGGCTCGCTTGAAGTTAAGGGGACTTCAGTCGGATAAAGACTGGTAATCGTATGTCCAGCTTTTTCAGCCCAGGCATAGCCATCACCTGTGGATCCAGTGTGGGGAACTGATTTTCCTCCGACCGCTAGGATTACGTTCTGACATTCAATGACTTGTCCGTCTTTTAACGTAACAGAATGTGTTTGACCATCCTTATAATCAATAGTATGAACCGGTGAATTCGTCCAAACGGTCACATGTAATTTTTGAAGCTGCGATAACAATGCATCCACGACGGATTGCGCTTTATCAGTAACGGGGAACATTCTGCCGTGATCTTCCTCTTTAAGTTGAATACCCAACCCTTCAAAAAAGCGGATAATGTCTTCATTATTAAAGATGGAAAATGCGCTATATAGAAAGCGTCCATTTCCAGGAATATGTTTGATAATCTCATCAACGGGTAGTCGGTTGGTTACGTTACATCTACCGCCACCAGAGATGGCTAGCTTTCTTCCTAATTTATCTCCTTTATCAATCAGAAGTACCTTCGAGCCAGTTTCAGCAGCGGCAATTGCTGCCATTAGGCCAGAAGGTCCTCCACCAATAACTATTACATCATATTTCATTGTAATCCTCCGATATCATCACTCTCTAGATAACTTGTTTTGAGCTTCAAATCTACTGAACTCTAGATAAAAATGCAACAAGGCTAAAAAAGCCTAGCTAGAAAAAGAATAGCATTTTTCCCGTAAAAAGAAAAACTTGGCTCTATATTGGGTTTTCATCTATTATTAGGAGGGGAGAGTGATGAACGTGAATTACATTCCTACTGTGAATGAGGGCCACTATCCTCATGATGCTGGTTGGACAGAAGAAAACAATCAATCTATATTACTGCTGTCGATACCTGAGCTTAAAAATATAGCTCATCAGGTTATCACTGTATTTGATTATGCTTGGCTTTTTGATCGAAATCTAAATGCCTATATTTTTTGTTTTCGTATTGAAGAGGAAGAGCATGCCATCATCTTTCAGTTTACACACGCGGGAAAGCTTCTGATGGAGAAGGAAGCCTATGACAGTTTTGCAATTGCGATCACTGGAGCAGAGTTTAGTGAGATGACGGAGCACACGCCGTATTTATTACTACCCTCAATCCAGTTAAATAGGCAGCCTGTAGCGGGCTGGTAAGTAGAAAAGATACTTTTTATGGATAGTATGGTAAAATAATGCCATTGTTTGTTAACGTTGGGGGTTTTTATGTCAGGCTCAAATTTATTAAGAGGGACATTTATTTTAACATTAGGAACCTATATTTCTAGAGTACTTGGAATGATTTATGTTTTTCCATTTGTTGCTTTAGTAGGTTCTCAAGGAACAGCCCTATATTCATATGGCTATCTTCCGTACACTATTTTTCTAAGTCTATCGACTGTTGGTGTTCCAATGGCCGTTTCAAAATTTGTATCACGATATAATGCGCTTGGCGACTATCATACGAGCAGAAGGTTATTTAAACTGGGAATGCTTTTAATGTTAGCGATGGGAGTCGTATCTTTTATTGTTCTATTTATTATGGCGCCAGTTATAGCTCCAATGGTACTCGGTGAACAGGATACGACTGATACAGGGGTTAATCGTATTGAGGATGTTGTTTATGTCATTCGAATGGTTAGCTTTGCCTTATTGGTGGTCCCCGTTATGAGTGTCATTAGAGGTTTTTTTCAAGGGCATCAGTCGATGGAACCTACAGCTATATCACAAGTAGTGGAGCAATTGTTCCGGATACTGTTCTTACTAGGCTCTGTTTATTTCATACTTAAGGTGCTAAACGGAGAGTTAACAACGGCTATCGGTTATGCAACATTTGCTGCCTTTATAGGGGCGTTAGGCGGATTACTTGTATTAGGTTGGTTCTGGAAGAAAAGAAAAGCAGAGTTTAATGAGTTAACCAATCAATCTGTTGCTGTTTCGGATATCTCTACGAAAGCAATGGTTAAAGAATTAATTACATATGCAGGACCGTTTGTGTTTGTCGGTTTAGCGATCCCACTGTATCAGTTAGCTGATTTCTTACAATTCAACAAAACGATGATGGAGATAGGTAATACGAAGAAATTCTCAGAGTATGTATATTCCGTTATACAATTTAATGTCCCGAAGCTTATTATGATTCCTGTTTCATTAGCTACAGCATTCGGGCTTACCCTTGTGCCAGCTATCACAAAAGCATTCACAGATGGTGACCGAAAACTTCTACATACTCAAATCAATCAGTCTATACAGATTGTGTTTTTCTTGACGCTTCCAGCTGTGGTTGGATTAGCAGTTTTAAGTGATGAGCTCTATGCGTTATTTTATAATGTAGATGAACATGGAAGTATGCTTTTAGCTTGGTACGCACCAGTTGCTGTATTATTCGCTTTTTTCACAATCACTGCGGCGATGCTACAAGGAATTCAAAAGCAAAAACTCGCTGTGATTAGCTTGGCGTTTGGGTTAATTTTAAAGTTCTCATTAAATGTACCGCTTATCATGCTATTTGGAGGAATTGGTTCCATTCTTGCGACAGGTATCGGATATTTAGGTTCAGTCATTTATAGTTTAGCGATGATTAAACGTCATGCTCAATTTTCATTTAGGTTAACGATGAAGAGATCGGTACTTATGATTATTTTTGCACTTATGATGGTAATTGGTATTACAATCGTGATGTTGATTTTTTCTTCTTTTATTGATTATACAGACGGGAAATGGGCGACAGTAGTCTTATCTGTTATTGGAATTAGTGCTGGTGCTGGAATCTATTTATATTTAAGTTATCGTTCCAATTTAGCTGGAAAGCTACTAGGCAATAGATTTAGAATGCTAAAAAGACAAAAAGTGAATGGTTAATGTCCATTCACTTTTTTTGTCTAGGTGATTAGTAGTTGTAACCATCACCGTAGCCTAATCGACGCTCGATTCGATCAACACGACGATCAAGTCGATCAATACGGTTATTGATCCTTTGGATTTGTCTTTCTAATCGATCTAAACGTTGGTCCACGTTACCGCCGCCTCCAGGGTAACCAGGGAATCCAGGGAATCCAGGGAATGGGAAATAGTAACCTTCTTGTTGTTGTCTCGGATACATTTTGTTAGCTCCTTTGATTTAGAATACGAAATACAATATAGTGTATGAGAGCAGGTCAAATGTGGAAAGGGTTAACGCCCAAAAATATAAAATTAGTTAGGTGAATGTACATGCGTATTGATAAATTACTAGCCAACATGGGGTTTGGTACGAGAAAAGAAGTAAAACAATTATTAAAGACAGGACTCGTCCGAGTAAATGATGCCATTATAAAGGATGCAAAAACTCATGTGAATCCTGAACAACAACAAGTAACAGTAAACGGTGAAACAGTAGAATATAAGGAATTTATTTATTTAATGATGAACAAGCCACAGGGAGTTATTTCAGCTACAGAGGATAATCATGACCAAACGGTTATTGATTTACTTGAACATGAAGATTTGATCTTTGAGCCATTTCCAGTCGGAAGATTAGATAAAGATACAGAAGGGTTACTACTCATTACGAATGATGGACAGCTTGCTCATCAACTACTGTCTCCCAAAAAACATGTACCGAAGACCTATTTTGCTCTTATTAATGACGTAGTTGGTGAAGAAGATATAGAAGCATTTAAACATGGTGTTACTTTGGATGATGGCTATGAAACAAAACCAGGCGTATTAAAGGTGTTAGAGGCTGGACCAACTTCTAAAATTGAATTAACCATTACAGAAGGAAAATTTCATCAAGTAAAAAGAATGTTTGAAGCAGTTGGAAAGAGGGTAATGTATCTCAAGCGGATACAGATGGGCCCATTACCACTAGATGAAACATTAGAACTAGGTGAATATCGAGAGTTAACAGATGAAGAGATTGAACTTCTAAGAGAGGCAACAGGCAAGTAAGGGCGCTTAGTATCGTTCACATACAAAAGAAGGACTTTTTGTCCTTCTTCCTACTTTTACTATATATAACGTGAAAAATTCTGTTATCACTATGTAATCCTTTTTTGAAAGAATCTGAGGTGTTTTACGAAGTTAACTTCACTTTCTTTTCGGTTGTTGTCCATCGTCCGCGGCTTGGGCTTTCTACCAAATCGTTATATACCAGAACGTTTAAATCCCGCTGGACAGTACGCTGTGTCATTCCAAACTCATCTGCGAGTTGGTCTGTTGTCACTGTGCCACGTTCACTAATGTACATATACACTGATTTAATTCGATTTAGCATCCGAGAAGTTGAAGCCTTCAAAAAACCACTCCCTATTGTTTATTTGTGTTCCTCAACAACAAAGTTTTGAATTACTTCAATTAGAATTACTATAGACAACTCTCCTTTTCATTTTTTAGTAATATATGTCTTTACATAAACTGTATATGACCAATTCTACAAAATTCGCTGTTTTTCCTCCTGCTTTTTTTGAATTTTTCTTATTATTTCGTTAATTACTGAGAAAAGGGAAAAATGAAATGTAACTATGTTTATTTTCGCATGAGTGCTTTTGTTAGAGATTAAACTAGTGTTAAAAGTTTATTAAGTTTAACCGAGCAAGGAGATTGCTCGGTTTTTATATTTCTATAAATTTACTTTTTACATAACATTCTATTATTGTTTTTTGGTATGCTGATACTATGTAAAATTTCAGGAGGTACTTATGGTCATACTCAGAAGAATCCTTTTGATGACATTAAGATTGAATAATTGGGTATTATTTTGGTCTAGTTTTACTCTTATTTTAGGTAGCACGTTGGTGATTCATTATCTTGAGCCTGATACATTTCCTACACCGTTTATAGCTTTATGGTGGGTCATGACGACCGTTACTACGGTAGGATATGGTGATTATTATCCTGTCACGGTTGGAGGTAGAATATTTGCGATTTTCCTTTATATATTTGGCATCGGGTTAATTGGTGTTATGATTGGGAAAGTTGTGGATTTCTTTTCTGAGTTTAAAAGGAAAAGGGAGGAAGGCAGAATGATTTACAAGGGAGAAGGACATCTTGTCATAATAGGATGGTCTTCAAAAGCAAATTTTGCTATTCAGGAAATCTTGGAGTCAACATTAGATACAGATGTTGTCATTATTGATCAACTAGACAAGACCCCATTAGTAAAGGATCGTGTTCACTACATAAAAGGTCAGGCTACAACTGATGAAACCTTAGTCAACGCAAATATTACTCAAGCAAAAGCCGTGTTAATCTTTGCAGACGATAAGATTCAAAACGACGAATTAGCTGATGGAAAATCTTTATTAATTGCTACTTCTATTGAGAGATTAGGGAAACAGGTTCATACAATTGTAGAGATTTTAAATGAGAATCACATTAAAAATTTCAAGCATATTCATATTGATGATTTTCTATTATCACACGAAACGGTGTCTGGACTTGCTGTTCGCGCTGCCATTTCAAAAGGAATAACGGGTATCTATTCGCAATTGATCAGTCGCAGATATGGTGATGACCTCTTTCAACTCAAACCAAGTCCCCATTGGAAAACGTACAAGGATGCTTTTCATGCATTATTATTAGAAGGGGCTACATTAATTGCCGATAAGGACAAACTAGATATTAATAGAAGACTCGATGAATCCATTAAGGAAGATTCAATCCTCTATATCATATGTGACGTTCATACATACAAAAATATCCAAAATAAGTTTTCAGCTGTCAAGGAGTGATTACACATGAAGCATATTAATTGGTTAGAAGAGGTAGAAAAGAGAAAAGAAGATTTAATTAAGGATACACAAGCCTTCTTACAAATTGAGAGTATTTTAGATGAAGAGACAAAAGGTGAAGGTGCTCCTTTTGGTAAAGGAATTAATGATGCTCTGCAATTTCTCTTACATAAGGGAGAGAAGGAAGGATTCATTGTAAAAAATGTCGATGGCTACGCCGGACATATAGAGTTTGGCGAAGGAAAAGACCTTGTCGGCATTTTATGTCATATTGATGTGGTCCCTCCAGGTGATGGATGGACTAGTCCACCATTCTCGGCAGAAATAAGAGATGGGAAGGTTTTTGCCAGAGGTGCTCTAGATGATAAAGGCCCAACGATGGCGGCGTATTATGCTCTTAAGATTGTTAAAGAACTAGGAGTAGATGTTCAAAAAAGACTTAGGATTATTATTGGGACAGATGAGGAAAGCAGTTGGGGCTGTGTTGACCACTATTTTAAGCATGAAGAAATGCCAGGGTTAGGTTTTGCACCTGATGCAGATTTTCCTATCATCTATGCTGAAAAAGGGATTTTAGATTGTACCTTAACGCAAGAGTCTGATTCTAGAGGAGAAGCTCCTAATCACTTACTTTCTTTTTCTTCAGGAAGAAGATTAAATATGGTACCAGATTTAGCTATAGCGAGAGTAGTAGGTGATTCTTCAAGCATCATTGAAAGCTACGAATCATTTCTAGGTGAGCAACAGTTGAATGGAAGTTATAATCTTACAGACAATGTGGTGGAGCTAAAGCTTAATGGAGTATCCGCTCATGGTATGGAGCCAAGAAACGGAGTGAATGCAGGGACAAAGCTCCTTCAGTTTCTGTCTGCATTCTCGTTCAATCATCAGGCAAATCAGTTTATTGAAGCAGGCTCAACCTACTTTAATGAGGATTCAAGAGGTAATAAACTCGGCATTACTAGCTCTGATGACATTTCTGGAGATTTAACGATTAACGTTGGGATCATATCGTATGATGAAAGCAAAGGTGGCAGCTTTGGATTAAATATTCGCTATCCGGTTACTCAAAATAGCGATACAACCATTTCAACTATTAAGGAAAAAGTAGCACCGTATGGTTTTTCGCTTGCTAGCTTTTCTGACTCAAAGCCTCACCATGTGGATAAAGAGCATGAGTTGGTAAAGACCTTGCAGCGTGTTTATACAGAGCAGACAGGAGAAGAAGCGACTCTATTATCTATTGGGGGCGGTACCTATGCTCGTTCACTTGAGGTTGGTGTAGCGTTCGGACCGTTATTCCCAGGTCGCCCTGATATTGCTCATCAGAAGGATGAATATATGGAAATTGAAGATCTTGTGAAAGCAACTGCCTTGTATGCTCAGGCGATTTATGAATTGATAAAGAAATAGGTTTAGATGAAGCCCCCGATGTTCGGGGGTATTTCATGTGAAAGAAGGGTTTAACGTGCAAGGAAAACAACAAGATATAACAAATTGGAATTTTAGAATGTTTTATTTTCTTATCTTTTTAGGATTAGGTTCTTTATATCCTTTATTAGCGGTATATCTTGATGAAGAAGTGGGATTAACAGGGAGCCAGATTGGAACAATTTTATCGGTAAGTCCTGTTGTGATGATTGTGATTCAGCCACTGTGGGGGATGTTAAGTGATTGGACACAAAAACCAAGATTGCTTCTCACAATTGCCATCTTACTTACAAGTGTAATTGGCTTTATATACTCTCTAGTAGATGTATATATATTGCTATTTATTATGGCTATCTTGCTAGCAGCCGTTCAAAGTGCTGTTACACCATTATCTGATAGTATTACGCTGAATTATGTTCAGAAGGTAAAAGGTAATTATGGTTCTATCCGATTATGGGGGGCACTAGGTTTTGCTCTTGCTGTCATTATTGCTGGCGGGCTAGCAGACTCGTTCGGGTTAACGATTATTTTCTACCTATTTTCTGGAATGTTACTACTATCATTCTTGTTTTCTTGGAAATTACCTGAAGAAAATCAAGCGCTACGTGCCAATTTGTTTTCTGGAATGCGAACTTTGGCAAAGCGTCCTCGCTTCCTTTTGTTCTTATGTACAACGTTTTTAGTTTTTGGGCCAATCTTTGCTAATAATTCTTATTTTGGTCTTTTTATTAAGGACATAGGTGGAACGTTAACCGGGGTGGGGATCGCTTTTTTATTTGCTGCAGGTAGTGAAGCTCCTTTTATGCAGTTTGCCAATCGTTTCATTCAAAAAATTGGAATGCTACAAGTCTTGACACTAGCTGCCACAGTATCTATGCTACGTTGGTTTTTTTATTTCTTTGAGCCTTCCTTATATTTAGTCTACGCAACGACTATTGCACAAGGCTTTTCTGTGGGGTTATCAATTCCGGCCGCTTTACAGTATGTAAGAGATATCTCACCAAAAGAGGTTCGAGTTACCGCTGTCTCTATTTATGCAGCTGTTGGAAGTGGACTTGGGGCTTGGTTTAGTACATATATAGGTGGACTTATTCTTCAATACTACTCCATAAAAAACGTGTATCTATTCTTTGGCATTTTAACAGTCTTAGGTATTACAAGCCTTCTTGCTGTTGCAAGGCTGGATTATGTAAAGCGTAAAGCTGGTCTTCAGGTAGAACCTCGCTAAGAAGCTCCTAATAGGAGCTTTTTTCTAATTAATGTAATAATGGTTCTCCTATAATTGAAACCAGCCTCTAGTACAGTCCTCCATTTTCCCTGATTCATGAAATGTAACCAGTAAGTTTTGTGCATGATATTAAGAGTATGGAACAATTGGGATACATAGAAGAGTGGAGTACCTTTACAAATAACTTCTTGGTACGATATACAATCATCGGTACTATTGAAAGGTGGGAGAAATGATGACGAACACGCACTATTTTTTGGCGATTCCTATACCAACTTCTGTGAAACAATTATACTTGGAGTGGAGAGAGTTGATGAAGGAGCAGCTCCCGTTTAAAACGTGGGTTCATCATGAAGATTATCATATAACCTTAGTTTTCTTAGGAGAGGCTCCTTTTACTAAAGTACAAGATGTTAAGACAGAAATGAAGAAGATTGCAGCAAATCATCCGGCTTTTACTTTAAAACTTTCAGGACTTGGATATTTTGGCAGACAGGAAAGTCCTCGTATCTTTTGGGCTGGGGTAGATGTTTCTTTACAGTTAACAAGACTTCAAAAAGATATTTATGAAGCTTGTGAGAGACTGGGTTTTATGCTGGAAAAGAGGGCCTATCATCCACATATGACACTAGCAAGAAGATGGGGTGGGGAATATGAGTTCCCTCAAGGAAGCCTCTCGGATATGATGCAGCCTAAGGATGAACACTTAGAGATGAAGGTAGAGAATATTGTCTTGTATCAAACGCACTTAAATCGCTCACCTAAATATCAACCTTTATCAATTTTTTCTTTAGGAGAGAATAAGGGGTAGCGTTCAGCATAGATTAAATTCAACAAGAATAGTTTTACTGGAATACTTTACGTGTAATGTTATACATATGAGTTTTTTCACTTAGCCTATAAAATAAAGGGGAAAAGCAGTGGCACAGTTAATAAAATTACAGGATTTCATTTCAAGATATGAAATGAATGTATATCGCTATCCTAGTCAGTATATACGGTTGAAAAAGCAACATTGGAGAAAATTAAAAGCCAAATGGGAAGAAGGAACCCTTGTTGCTCCTGAGCAAGTGGAGCAAGAAATAGAGGATGAGGAGAGAAAAACCTTCTTTGGCCCTCTAAAAAAATGGAAGCTTAAAAGAGGAGGAGACACGGATGAAAATCTAGAAGTGATGATGTCTCCAGTTTCCTATGAAGAGGAAAATCAGGAAGACTCTGGTTTTTCAATGGAGTATCAGTTTAGAGAGCAACCACTTGATGAAGAAGATCTAAAGAGGCATTTTCTAGATCAGTTATTAGAAATACAAATTAGGTGGGCTAGTTCCACCATTCGAGAGAAATCATTTGTTGATCGGGAATTTTATCATGATGATCACTTAAAATATTTTCTTCAGCGATTCCCAGATAATTATCTTCTTCTTTATCATCCAGTTTTTCTGATTCAAAAGGCTCCGATTGAGTTAGAAATTATTATGATTAGTCCAACAGAGACATGGTGCATTACGATGCTAGAGGGAAAAGAAGATAGTGTATTCCTAGGATCTAAAGAGAAGTTTTGGACAGAAAAACATACAAATGAGGAGAAGAAGATTTTAAATCCTTTAATTAGTTTAAATAGGATGGAAAAAATAGTAAAGCGTATTTACACGCTATATCAACTTGAGCTTCCAATCCGGAAAGTGGTATTAAATCGTAATGGGTATATTGATTATCCATTTGGACCAGCAGACACCCTTTTTATAGATCGACGAAATTATGAAGGTTGGTTTACGTCATTAAGAAGACTATCCTCACCCATTAAGCATGATCAATTAAAAGCAGCGAAACACCTGCTACAATATTGCCAGACCACCTATATAAAGCGGCCTGAATGGGATGCATAAAATTACGTTAATTAAACCTAGAGCTGGGGGAATGAAGGATGGAGACGATAGTATCTCGGGACTTTGAAGCTTACTTAGATGAATTAACGTTAATCACAATATTGCTACCACGTAACCGAAGTTGGGAAGCGAATCCAACTTTTCAATTACTAAAGGATGACGGAAAGAGCTATACATTGGAAGTCATTTTTCAAGAAGAGCATGATCACTTTTTCAAGTATCAATGTACATTGATGGAAAGGATAAGAGTAGAGAACAACTATCAACTTATCTGTCAGGATGCCCAAACAGATTTACAGATAGGTGCTGTTGTCCGGACTGAACAGTTTGATGCTGAATATGCTTATGATGGTGATGATTTGGGCGTTCAATACTCTAGCCCTTGTTCTACCTTTAAAATATGGGCTCCTACTGCTACGCAAGTATTACTACAAGTAATAGATGCAACCTCAGGATCTGAAGAGACGTTAGAGATGCTGAGAATGGAAAAAGGAGTCTGGGAAAAGAAGGTTGAGAAGGATGTGGAAGGGTTCTACTATATTTATAAAGTCTGTGTAAATCAGATTTGGCGAGTAGCGGTCGATCCTTATGCGAAAAGTGTTTCGTTAAATGGAGAATTCGGGGTAATCATAGATCCAAGTAAAATAAAGAAAACGTTTAACGCTTCACCATCACTTATTGAGTTCACAGATGCCATTATTTACGAAACCCATATTCGAGATTTTACCATCCATCCAGGAAGTGGAGTAGATAAAAAAGGGACGTATAAAGGCTTTACTGAATCTACGACAGACACTGGATTAGATTACGTATCAAGATTAGGTATCACGCATATTGAGCTTCTACCAGTCAATGATTTTGGAGGGATTAATGAAGCAGAAAAGGAGTCTTCTTACAATTGGGGGTATAATCCTTTACATTTTTTTGCTCCAGAAGGTAGTTATTCTTTAAATCCTAGCCATCCATATGAGAGAATCTATGAACTTCAAGAAATGATTGATGAAATCCATAAAAAAGGAATTAGTGTCATTTTAGATGTCGTCTTTAATCATGTATATGTGAAGGAGGATTCTTCTTTTGAGAAAGTAGTACCAGGCTACTATTTTCGATATGATCAACACGGTTTCCCTTCTAACGGCACAGGTGTCGGAAATGATATAGCCTCAGAACGTAGAATGGTAAGGAAGTTCATAGTAGACTGTATTCTATACTGGACTCATACTTTTCAAGTAGATGGTTTTCGCTTTGACTTAATGGGCATTCTTGATATAGACACAATGAATGAAATTAAGAGAACGATAAACAAGTTGGATAGAAAAATGCTTTTATTAGGAGAGGGATGGGAGTTAAATACCCCCTTACCTGTTCAGCAAAAAGCAACCATAAGAAATTCTTCTAAGATGGATGGCATTGCTTTTTTTAACGATCGTTTTCGTGACAGTGTGAAAGGCAGTACGTTTAATTTATACGACCGTGGTTTCTGTCTAGGTAATACTCAACAAACGGAGGAAGTTAAAAAAGTAGTGGCTGGTAGTTTGTCCGTTTTCGATAACCCAGAGCTATCAGTAAATTATGTAGAATCTCATGATAATCATACATTTTGGGATAAAGCGGTTAAGTGTAATAGCATGGAAGAGAAAGACATAATTAGAAAGCGGCAAAAGCTAGCTACATGTATGGTACTGCTTTCTCAAGGTATTCCCTTCTTGCATAGTGGTCAAGAATTTTATCGAACCAAACAGGGAGAAGGAAACAGCTATAAGTCTTCAGATGAAATTAATCAGTTGGACTGGGAGTTATGTAAGAAGTGGGCAAAAGATGTAACTTATATTCAACAGATCATCTCAATCCGGAAATCTCATCGCTCTTTTCGATTTAATAAGAAAGAACAAGTTAACAAGCACATGAGGTTTTTGCCGACTAATCCAGAGGTTATTGCTTATGAGTTAGTTGATGTCGGAGCATTTGGAGAATGGGATCAGATCGTCGTTATCTTTAATAACAGCCTTGTCGAGCAACAAATTGTTCTTCCACAGAAAGATAGCTGGATGATATTGGCCGACCATCTTCATGCTTCTGAAAGTGGGTTATACACCCTTGTTACAAAGAAACTAATTGTCCAGCCTGTTAGCTGTTTAATTTTGGCTAAACAAATGAAGCATAAATTTACTTGACGTAATTTGAATAGAAAAGATAAACTTTATAACATATTGTTTTTTTTTACTACATTAGTTTGAACAACAAAACTATATAAATATATTTTTTATTAATATCAGCATATTGTGATATGACATAAGGCAAATGAAGGTGATGGTTTGGAAGATTTACTAGGTAAAGAGTGGGAGATATCTCCGGCTGGTGGAGCTACGGGAGAGGCTTACTTCGCAAGATTTGAGGATAAGAGATTATTTTTAAAGAGAAATTCTTCTCCTTTTTTAGCAGTGTTGTCTGCTGAAGGGATTGTTCCTAAATTGGTTTGGACGAGAAGATTGGAAAATGGGGATGTTATTACTGCACAACATTGGTTGGATGGGAGAGAGCTAAAACCAGTTGATATGAAGCTAGCAAAGGTAGCAAAGCTCCTAAATAAAATACATTCATCTAAAGAACTGTTGGATATGCTTATGAGAATAGGAAAAGCCCCACTTATGCCATTGGAGCTTTTAAGTGAGTTAGAAGGCTCTCCATATTATAGTAAATCTAGTAAAGAAAACCACCTAATCCATAATGCCATTCAGTTCCTGAAAAATGGACTGAATGAAATTAAGTATTCCGACTTTGTCGTATGTCACGGAGATATTAACCATAATAATTGGTTATTAGCAGACAATGATCATTTATTCCTCATTGATTGGGATGGAGCAATGGTGGCAGATCCCGCTATTGATATTGGAATGCTCTTGTATTCCTACATTCCTGAATCAAATTGGGAAGAGTGGATGAACCATTATGGACTGGAGCTAGATGATTCGTTAAGAAGCCGGATGAAATGGTATGTGATCTACCAAACATTGCTTTCCATTCAATGGTTTGACGAGAAACAACTAGATGAGCAAAAAGGCTATGCTGAACATTATTTACAGACATTATTAGGATAATTGATGAATATCTTCAATCCATTGTGATAAATCTTGCTGATGACTTAGAATATGTTCATCCAGATGCTGATTATATTTACCGCTTTGACTATATTCATACACATCCATTAATACATTTTTGGCTTCCGAAGTAAGCTCGTTATTGGCTAGTAAAGATTTAACGAGTCTTTCTAGTTGCTCACATTCAGCTACAGTGCCACAGCAATCTGTTTGTTGATTAGATAGAATGTCCATTAACACACTAAGTTGATGATGATAATCTAAAGGCATTGATTTCACATCCTCGATTAAATTTACTACCTTAATGTTTGTTGTAATAAGAAATTTATACTGTGTATTATAAGCCAGACGGTCGCTCTGGCTTTTTATTAGGCTCTTCTTAAAGTAAAATACTAAAGGAATAAGTCTATGTTGGTCATGTTGCAACATTCATATCTTTCATGATATTGTTTAATTTGTATATTTTGTAGAAGAGGAAGTGTAATTATGCGTCTGCGTAATAAACCGTGGGCCAAAGATAAGCTAGCTGAACATTCAAATTATGTGATTGATAACCCGACTGAGCAAAAAGGGAAATGGCATGAAATCTTTGGGAATGACCACCCTATTCATATAGAAGTTGGAACGGGAAAGGGAAAGTTTATTACTGGAATGGCAAAAGCGAATCCGGAAATAAACTATATCGGTATAGAGTTGCAAGAAAGTGTAATAGTGGGTGCTCTTGATCGGATTCTAGAAGACCCATTACCAAATATAAGACTTCTTAATGAAAATGCTGATGATTTAAACGAGATATTTCAAGAAGGCGAAGTAGATCGCGTTTACTTAAACTTCTCTGATCCATGGCCAAAGAATCGACATGAAAAGAGACGATTAACTTATAAAAGTTATCTTAACCTCTATGAAACAATCTTAGTTAAAAATGGCGAAATTCATTTTAAAACTGATAATCAAGGGCTGTTTGAATATTCCTTGAGAAGCTTTTCTGAATATGGGCTTTTATTAAAGTTCGTAAGCTTAGACCTTCACCAAAGTGACTTTGAAGGAAATATAATGACTGAATATGAAGAGAAATTTGCAAGTAGAGGCAATCGCATCTATCGTTCAGAAGTTAAATATCTTAACGGATAGAAACAAAGTTTTAGAAAAGATCCAACTAAAATCCTGCTAAAGGCAGGATTTTTTTTCATTCATACAGAAGTTATTGAAAGCATATGCACTATAGAAGAGTGTAAAAAGGAGTGATTTAGTGGAAACTTTAAACGTAGGTAAGGCTACTTTGACTTGGTTGAATGGTGGAGTTACACATTTAGATGGGGGAGCTATGTTTGGTGTTGTTCCAAAGGCTCTATGGTCAAGAAAATATCCGCATAATGATAAAAATCAAATTGAACTGCGCTCCGATCCAATTCTTGTCCAAATGAAAGGTAAGAACATCTTAATTGAAGCAGGTATTGGGAATGACCGTATGTCCGAAAAACAAAAGCGAAATTATGGAGTTCTAGAAGAAGCTGCAATTGAGGATTCCTTAGCAACACTAGGATTAACAACACAAGATATTCATATCGTTTTAATGACACACATGCATTTCGATCATGTATGTGGGCTTACAAAATGGAGTGAAGGAAAATTAGTTCCAACTTTTGAGAACGCTGTCATCTATGTATCAGAAACCGAATGGAATGAAATGAGAGAGCCTAATATTCGTTCTAGAAATACATATTGGAAAGAGAATTGGGAGAGTATTCAACATCAAGTGCAAACCTTTGAGAAGGAGCTTCATGTTCTAGAAGGTTTAAAGATGATTCACACAGGTGGTCACAGTGATGGACATGCCATTATCACACTTGAAAGTGATGGCGAGCAATTATTTCACTTGGCAGATCTTCTACCGACCCATGCTCATCAAAATGCATTATGGGTGATGGCGTATGATGATTATCCGATGCAGTCCATTTACTCTAAGGAATATTGGATGAATCAAGGACTTACAAAGCAAGTCTGGTTCTCCTTCTATCATGATGCCTTCTACCGAGCGATAAAGTGGAATAAGGAACTAGAGGTCATTGATCAACTTGAGAGAAAAAAATAATGTCCTACAGTCGCAGGACATTACAAGGATGTTTGAACATCGATGATGGTACCGTTTTCAGCGTTTACGACAAATTCTAGCTGTTCTGGGTTGTTATCATTAACGCGTGAGATACCACCCTTATAGACACGATACGTAATATTATTTCGTACATACGTTTCAGGCTCCATATGTATCCAAGAACCATCAATGGGGCCTTGTTTTTTCATTTCCTGTTTAACTAGCTTAAGGGCTTGATCTGATGAAATGTATGAAGGCTTTAATTTTTGTATCGCGTATGTGCCAATAACTCCAACTGCAATACCTGCTAAAAAATTACCTAAACGCATATTGTTCATATCCTCCTTTTCCTTATGAAAGGCTCTCACTTCAAGTATTTACAGTTAAGGCTCTTTTCCAAAACTTTGTTGTTTTTCAAACTAATTTTTCAACTAAATTAACCTTCTAATGGTCTCTAAATAAAGCACTGACCACTGTACTATCTAGAAACAATCTATACGAAAAGAGCCTTCTTTAAACGGCCTTACAATACATGCTTTTATATACTATTCACAGTATAAACTACTTTATGCTTTTAAACCAACTGATGGAATTTCAACTGGAAACAGTGAAGTTATTTCTGTAAAATAAAAAGCAGAAGATATTTAGTATATCGAAATATTGAGGGGGATGTACAATGAGAGAAGATACTTTGCAATTATTTCGTACGTTAACTGAGCTACCTGGAACTCCAGGTAATGAGCATGAGGTTCGTAAGTTCATGCGTTCAGAGCTTGAGAAATATTCAGATGATGTTGTTCAAGATGGCTTAGGAAGTATTTTTGGTGTGAAGCGTGGACTTGAAACGGGTCCGACAGTAATGGTTGCAGGTCATATGGATGAAGTAGGATTTATGGTTACGTCCATTACTGAAAATGGTATGATTCGCTTCCAACCACTAGGCGGCTGGTGGAGTCAAGTGTTACTAGCGCAACGAGTACATATTATTACACCAAATGGGCCAGTTGTTGGGGTCATTGGTTCCATTCCCCCACATTTGCTGGAGGAGTCACAACGTTCTAAACCAATGGATATGAAAAATATGCTTATTGATGTTGGTGCTGATGATAAAGAGGATGCGCATAAAATTGGTATTAAGCCTGGTCAGCAAATTGTTCCGATTTGTCCTTTCACTCCAATGGCAAACCCTAAGAAAATTGTGGCAAAGGCATGGGATAATCGCTATGGATGTGGGTTAGCAATCGAGTTATTAAAAGATTTACAAGGAGAAAGCATTCCTAATATTCTTTACTCAGGTGCTACAGTACAAGAGGAAGTTGGCTTAAGAGGTGCTCAAACTGCTGCCAATATGATAAAACCTGATATTTTCTTTGCACTTGATGCAAGTCCAGCGAATGATATGTCTGGTGATAAGCAAGCCTTTGGTCAACTAGGTAAAGGGGCTCTTTTAAGAATTTACGATCGTTCCATGGTCACACATCGTGGAATGAGGGAGTTTGTATTAGATACTGCAGAGTCCAATAACATTCCTTATCAATACTTTATCTCACAAGGTGGAACAGATGCGGGGCGCGTCCATACAGCAAATGAAGGAGTTCCTTCTGCCGTTATTGGTATCTGCTCACGTTATATTCATACGGCGGCATCTATTGTACATGTGGACGATTATGCGGCAGCAAGAGAGTTGCTAGTAAAGCTTGTCAAATCATCTGACCAATCAACTGTAGAATCAATTCGTCAAGACAGCTAATAGCAAGGAGTATTTTCATGTTAACCATTACAGTTGGATCGAAAAACTTTGCTAAAGTAGAAGCTGTTAAAGATGTATTTTTAGAAGCGGTAGAAATTAAGAGCCTATCTGTTCCCTCTGATGTTTCCGAACAGCCTTTTTCTGATGAAGAAACATTACATGGTGCAAAAAATCGTGCTGTACATGCAATGATGGCTGGAGGTACTGACATCGGTATAGGTCTAGAGGGTGGAGTAGTTGAGATGGCCTCAGGACTTTACTTGTGTAATTGGGGTGCACTTGTAGATCACACAGGTTTTTCTACGGTTGCAGCGGGTGCCAGAATCCAATTGCCTGATGAGATCGCTCATGAATTGCGGAATGGTCAAGAATTAGGTCCTGTTATGGATGCCTATGCCAAGAAAAAGGACGTCCGTAAACTTGAAGGTGCGATTGGGATTTTTACAAATGAAATGGTGAATCGTAAAGAAATGTTTACACACATTGTCAAACTGCTCGCAGGACAGTATGAATTTTTTAAAAAGTAGGCTAAGTTAACCAGTTGACGATTTAAATGAAGTGGATACTCACGAGATTGTAGGGTGGAAAACGAGTGTCTCATATCAAATGCCAAGTTCAACAGAGCCAAAATATAAGAAAATCTCGGCCGTTTTTTCTGGCCGAGTTTTCTTATTCATATATGTAATTCAATATCTTAATAGCTTGTTCAACTGTTTCAACTGTGACATTTGCTTTGTTGGAAAGTTCCTTTAGTGGGTGATGAAGCTCCTCTGGCCGAATGAGGATTAATGGCTTTTGAAGAGTTAGTGCCGTGCTCGCATCCATCGCTGTATTCCATTGTTTGTACTTCGAACCAAATAATGCAATCACAAGATCTGCTTTGCGTAATAATAATTCAGTACGTAAATTATTTATGTTAGAAGCTGCATCATCTTTAAAAATACTTGAAGGCTGAGTGCCTAGTATTTCTTCCCCAATTTGATCGGACCGATCATGGTCCAACATTGGACCAACAAAAGTAAGTGGGAGATGTTTTGCCTGTTCCTTTAGTTCGTCTCTCCAGTTACTATGAATCTCACCAGCCAAATAAACGACTAATTGCATCTAAAACCATCCTCCTATTAAAAAAGTAGTATATTCATCACACCCACTATATCATATTCTTTTTTACGAATCTGTTATTTCCCCTTGAAACATCGTTTTTAATAGAGTTATTATAGAAGAGTGTGTCTATTATAAGGGGGGGTATTGTGAGTAGATTTATACTTGTATTTATTGCATTTTCGATCCTTTTAGTAGGATGTTCATCTATAGAAGATCAATTAGCAGAAACAGAGAATGTAACAAATGAGGCTTTTGAACTAGGAGCGAAGGGAATTAATATGGAAGAGGGAGCGTTTACCTACTACCTACCTGGCTCTATGGAACGTACTAGTTCTGAAGAAAATAACATTATACTATCCGAAGGTAAACAAACATATATTCTTTTCGTCAACCCACTTGAAGCAAAAACGAGTAACATTGTGTATGAATCGTCTTTACATGGTGACGAAGAGTATCTATTAAATAAAACATATGAGAACGATGACCGCTTTGGGTTTGTTCAAGTGTTAGAACTAGAAGAAGGTCAATATGAAGTTACAGTAGGTGTGGGTGGTTCAAAACTTACTACCGTTACGAAAAAGAATAATATTGCTGAAAGTGCAAATAAGATGATGTTAATTGCTAATTCAGTTCGATTGAAACCTTAGGACTCTAGGGTTTTTTTTATCCCCCAAAAACTATGAGGGGCTTCTTAAAACATGAGTACGATGTTAAAAGAGCAACATTTAAAGCAAAGGAAATGTACCGGTTTTTGTTAAGACTCTTTTCGTATGCTTTCGTAAAATTCCCTAAAGCCGGATTTTTACTCGGTAGTACAGTGTTTAGTGCTTTAAATAGAGGTAGTTGCTCTTTCTAACAATTATTACTTCGGTTTAATAGTATGAGAAGGGGAACTTTATTTAAAATTAGTTTGAAAGCAACATAGTTTTAGAAAAGAGCCTTTGTTAAAGGCTGTTTAGGTACAGAAGCCAATCATTTTGTATTCAACTTCGATGATAGCTATAATAAAGGAACGAGAATGTAAAAAAGGTTGGGATGATATGAAGAAGCTTGAAAGTGTAGATCAGTTTAAAGAATTGAAGAATGGTAACACAGTACTGCTATTTTCAGCAGATTGGTGTCCGGATTGTCGTGTCATTGAGCCTGTCCTACCGGAAATTGAAGAGAATTTCGCTGAATTTACTTTTTATTATGTAGACCGAGACCAATTTATTGACCTTTGTATAGAGCTAGATGTATTTGGTATTCCAAGCTTCATTGCTTACCGTGATGGACAGGAAGTAGGCAGATTTGTAAGCAAGGACAGGAAGACGAAAGAGGAAATCGAAGAATTTTTAAGCAAGTTGTAAGCCTGAAGTAAGGAGTGACGCATAATGAAAATGACAAGTATCAAGATGAAGAAGCTACTTGAAGAACGGTTAGCTAATCCCAATTGGGAGACAAGCTATCATTCCAAGCAAGATACGCTGAAAGTAACGGACAAGGAACATGAGAAAGGAGTCACCATTTCACTGCCAGGTATTATTAGTAAATGGGAAGTGAGCAAGGAAAAAGCCATTGATGAGGTGGTCTATTACGTAGAAGAGTCACTTCATGCGCTTCGTCGAAATGATGATTTATCAGGGAAAGAAAAACAAATTTATCCTGTCATTCGCTCGACCTCTTTTCCGACCGAGACAAAAGAAGGAAAAAAACTCCTTTTCACAGAACATACAGCTGAAACTAGGATTTATTATGCTATTGATCTTGGAGCAACCTATAAGCTTGTAGACGAGAAAATGATGGAAAGAGAAGGGTGGCAGGTTGAACAAGTAAAACAAATTGCAACCTTTAATGTAAGGTCACTTCCTGTGCACACTAAGGAAGACCAAGTAGCCGGGAATATTTTCTACTTCTTAAACACTAATGATGGTTATGATGCGAGCCGAATACTAAATGACGCTTTACTGGATAAGTTTGAAAAACAAATAGAAGGAAAAATGGCGGTAGCCGTTCCCCACCAAGATGTTTTAGTCATTGCTGATATTAGGAATGAAACAGGTTATGATATTTTAGCACAGATGAATATGAGTTTCTTTACGAATGGACTTGTACCAATTACAGCTTTATCGTTTCTGTACAACAATGGTGAATTGGAGCCTATTTTTATATTAGGTAAAAATAAACCAAAGAGGAGTTAATAACATGAATGTATTTTATAATGAAAAAGGTATTGGAGATACTTTATTAATTTCTATAAAGGATGTTGCTAGAGAACATAGAGCTTTCGAGAAGAAGGGAAATGTTGTACGTATCTTCAATCATGAAACAAATGAGACGGTGGGTTATAACATATTTCAGGCTACAAGCTTCCTTACGATGAAGGAGTCTGGTCACATCACTTTAACCGAAGAGCTTGTCCTACAAATAGGTGACATTCTAAAGCGGAATGGATTCCAAGAACCTCTGAATGTTGATTTATCTCCTAAATTTGTCGTAGGACTAGTGAAGGAAAAAATCAAGCATCCAGATGCTGATAAGTTAAGTGTGTGCAAGGTAGATGTAGGGAAAGAAGTTCTACAAATTGTATGTGGAGCTCCAAATGTTGAAGCCGGACAAAAGGTGGTTGTTGCAAAAGTAGGTGCTGTTATGCCAAGTGGACTTGTCATAAAGGATGCCGAACTAAGAGGAGTAGCCTCCTCAGGTATGATTTGCTCAGCCCGTGAATTAGCCATCCCAGACGCACCACAAGAAAAGGGAATTCTAGTGTTAGAGAACGAGTATGAAGTCGGTAAAGAATTTAAATAGAGCAGGACAGGAGGCTGGAATATAAGTATTCTAGCCAACATTATACCCGAACTAATAGGTGTTTCATAATGAACCTTACACACCAAATAGTTCGGGTCTTTATTTGTTGATTTCATACTATTTATAGGAACTAGTGAAATGGAGCGGAGGACACTCGACTCCTGCGGGAAAAAGAGAAAAGGTTGAGACCCCGCAGGCGAAGCCGAGGAGGCTCGACTTTCTCCCCGCGGAAAGCGAGTGTCTGAAGCGCAATGGAACGCACTTGATATTTGAATAAGCTGGTTAAAAAGTAACAAAGTATTTAAATACATGTATATATAATCAATATAATAATCTAGAGATTATTCGTGTTTGAGGAATATACATATAGTTATGTCCCAACTTCCTTTTCTCGGTTAGGCTTTTCCCAGCCCTCCTAAATATAACTGAATTTTATTTCTTCCCCCAAATAAAGAAATTCTTGATAGAATAGAGAAGAAAACTTTTATCTTTGAAAGAGTGATTTACATGTTTAAATATATTAAAGGATTTTATAGATTTATAGTTGGAGAGGATTCACAAACGAAGAATTCGAAATCAAATCAGACTACTACTACACAACCAACTGTACGTACGAACCAAAAGATGGATGATCAACATATGAATGCTAGGGTTAGTTATCAATATCCAAAAGGAAATTTTCGATTCCCTTTGATTTCTGACGATGAAGTGAAAAAGGATATTGAACGAAGACCAGAACGGAAACGAGAGAAGGTAACCGAACAACCAAGACAGCAAGTTAGAAAACAGCAACCAAGACAGACAACGGTTAAACCGGTAGAAAAGCCGGTTAAAGATCAGCCAAAGCACTCCTTTAAGCCTACTGATGTCCCGTCCCCGATACATGGTTTTCATTCCACTGTACAAAAAGAACAGCAGGTAATTGAGTATGAATTACCCGCGTCTAAAGGTATGTCTAGAAACCAGTCTTTGATAAGGCTTGAACCTGATCTAAGTGAGTCAGAAAGAGCATTGGGAAGTAGCTCGGATGAAAGCTACGATATGTCTGTCGCGGAAGAGGTTCATTTAGATGTGACAGAAGAGATACAAGGAGAGGCTGGATTTGTAGAAGAGTCTTTTGCTCCAGAGGAACAGGAAGTAACTGAGTTTGAAATAATGGAAGAACCGGAACTAGTTCAAGACCAAGAAATAGATGAGTATATGGAAACCTTGCAAGAAGTAGAAGTATTCCAAGATGAAGAACCATCTTCTTCGGCTTATTATGAAATTGAGGAAGTGGAAGCAACTCAAGAATGGGTATTAGACACTCTTCAAGATGAAGAAGATGTCGTAAAAGATAATGAAGTAGTGATGACAGAAGAGAGGAACTCTGAGTCTGTTCAAGTTGAGACTCCACCTAAAAAATATGTTCCATTTAATGTAGTGATGCTAAAACAGGACCGTGAAAGACTAAAAGAAAGACAAGAAAAGGAAACTCATCAACCTGCTTCTTCTCTATCTTCAAGTCCGGTTTATCGCTTTCCGCCACTTCATTTTTTGACCATGCCTAAGCACGATAACGATGTTGATGATCAGTGGTTACATGAACAACAAGAACTCTTGGACGTAACACTACACCACTTCAATGTGAGGGCAAAAGTTGTGAATGTTACACAAGGGCCTTCCGTCACTAGATTTGAAGTGCATCCTGAGCCAGGAGTGAAAGTTAATAAGATTACGAATCTTTCTGACGATATTAAACTAGCATTATCTGCAAAAGATATTCGTATGGAGGCACCAATTCCAGGGAAAAACACGATCGGGATTGAGGTACCAAATAAAAAGAGTAAACCTGTATTACTAAGTGAGATTATTAGCAGTCAAGCGTTTAGAGGCAATTCTTCACCATTAACGGTGGCACTAGGCTTAGATATATCAGGAAAGCCGATTGTGACAGATCTAAAGAAAATGCCACATGGTTTAATTGCAGGAGCTACTGGTTCAGGTAAGAGTGTTTGTATCAATGCTATGTTGATTAGTATCTTATATAAGGCAGATCCTAGCCAAGTTAAGCTTTTACTCATTGACCCTAAGATGGTCGAGTTGGCACCATATAATGATATTCCTCATCTAGTGAGTCCTGTTATTACAGACGTGAAGGCAGCAACCGCTGCATTGAAATGGGCTGTTGAGGAGATGGAGAGAAGATATGAACGATTTGCCCACTCAGGGGTACGTGATATCTCAAGATATAATGAGCTTGTTCGAGAGCATAATGAACCTTCCGGTGAAATGCCTTACTTAGTTATCGTAATTGATGAGCTTGCTGATTTAATGATGGTAGCTCCTGGAGAGGTAGAAGAATCTATTTGTAGAATTGCTCAGAAAGCAAGAGCCTGTGGCATTCATTTATTACTTGCAACACAACGCCCATCGGTTGATGTTATAACAGGGTTAATTAAAGCGAATATACCTACAAGGATTGCTTTCTCGGTCTCATCACAAGTCGACTCAAGAACCATAATTGACTCAAATGGTGCTGATAAGCTACTAGGTAAAGGGGATATGTTGTTCTTAGAAAATGGTTCTTCTAAGCCGTACCGTTTACAAGGAAACTTCGTATCGGATCAAGAGATTGAAAAGGCAGTGTCATTTGTAAAGTCCCAATTAAAACCAGAATATTTATTTGAACAGCAGGAACTGATTTCTAAATCGTCGTCTATCACTCAAGAAGAGGATGAACTGTTTTATGAAGCATGTGAATTTGTCATAGATCAAGGTGGAGCTTCTTCGTCAAGTCTACAAAGAAGGTTCAGAATTGGATATAACCGTGCAGCTCGACTGATTGAGATGATGGAAGAACAAGGTTATATTTCTGAGCAAAAAGGAAGTAAGCCAAGAGATGTGTTAATTACAGAAGATCAGCTTATTGAAAAGCAATCAAATTAATAGGCTGGCTAATCCATAAAGTATTTTCCGTTTGAGTAATAGGGCTGATTTCGTTACAATGTAAACAAAAACTTTAGAATGTGAAATATTTAACTAAAAATTCGTTAAAACTAAGGTCTAAAGGTAGAGATAGGGGTCTAGGCATGAAAGAAATCGAATTAAAGCTTCAAGGAAAAATTAAAAGGTTAACAAATCGCACTTTCAAATTTGATGAGCGGGTAAGGGAAGGCTGGTTTTCAGCTGTGTACTTCTTGAAAACAAAGGAAATTGTGAAGAAGTATAAGCCCGATAATATTGTGACAATGCAATTTTTTCAAAAGGAGCATGCCGTTCTCTGTGGGACTGACGAAGTGATCGCCTTGGTAAAAACCTTTGCGGAACAACCAGAGGAACTCGAAATCTACTCTTTAAAAGATGGAGATAAAATAAGCCCATTTGAAACGGTATTAACCATTAAGGGACCTTATCAGAACTTTGGTTTCTTAGAAGGAATTATAGATGGAATTCTTGCAAGACGAACTTCTGTTTCAACTAATGTGTATAACGTGATGAACGCTGCTGGTATAAGTGGTATCCAAAAACCAATTATTTTTATGGGAGACCGTGATGATCATTTTACCCAGCAGGCTGGTGATGGCTATGCTGCTTATATAGGTGGCTCCAAAGCACAGGCTACTCATGCAATGAACGAGTGGTGGGGTAAAAAAGGAATGGGCACCATGCCACATGCACTCATCCAGCTATTCAATGGTGACGTCGTGGCGGCTGCAAAAGCCTATCATGAAATGTTCCCCGAAGATGAACTGATTGTACTGGTTGACTATAATAATGATGTAATATCAGATGCCTTAAAAGCAGCACATGAGTTTGGTGAAAAATTAAAAGCGGTTCGTGTTGATACATCACGTACTATGATTGATCAATATTTTATTAAGCATCCAGAGGTGTTAGGTACATTTGACCCTAGAGGTGTGAACCCACCATTAATCTTTGCTTTACGCGAGGCGCTAGACCGCGGTGGATTTGAACATGTCAAAATAGTTGTTAGTGGCGGTTTTAATGAGAAGAGAATTAAAGAATTTGAAGAACAACAAGTACCAGTTGATATGTACGGGGTAGGCGGAAGTCTACTCAAAATCAATATCGGTTTTACGGGTGATAATGTAGAACTAAATGGTGATCCGGAAGCAAAAGCAGGGCGTAGATACCGTCCAAATCCACGCCTTGAATTAGTGGAATAAATAGAGCCTATTTTTTAATGGAAAAACTGATAGACTGCTATCAGTTTCTCTTTGCTTTTGTTTAACCCTTGGAATAGTTTTTTCATCCAGTAAGCCTATAAGACCAGCGATCGATCTAGTGATAAGTTGCTACTTTTGGCATGAGTGTGTAAACAGAAAATCAATGTTATAATAGGTAGGGTGTTTTACACGTAGTATGCTCGGAATACTGGACAATCGCAAAATTAGATAAATTACATATACTGTCTTACAGATAGACCGTTGCATTTGATTGAATATTGGAGGTTCTTTATATGACAGTTTACCACTTTGTAGGAATTAAAGGGTCTGGAATGAGCCCTTTAGCACAAGTGCTTCATGATATGAACTATCAAGTACAAGGTTCGGATGTGGAGAAATACTTTTTTACGCAAGCAGCACTAGAAGAGCGGGGAATTCCTATTCTACCCTTTAATCGTGAGAACATAAAACCCCCAATGACCGTTATTGCTGGTAATGCTTATCCAGATACTCATGAGGAAATAGATGAAGCCGAAAAGGAAGGCATTCCTGTTATTAGGTACCCAAAATTTCTAGGTGAATTCATGGAGAAGTTTACGACTGTCGCAATCACGGGGGCACATGGTAAAACATCCACAACAGGATTACTGGCTCACGTTATTTCAGGTTCTTATCCAACCTCGTATCTTATTGGTGATGGTACGGGGAAAGGAACAGCTGGTAGTAAGTATTTTGTGGTGGAGGCATGTGAATATCGTCGTCACTTCTTATCGTACCATCCTGACTATGCCATTATGACGAATATTGACTTTGATCATCCAGATTATTTTAAGGATATTGAGGATGTCTTTGATGCCTTTCAAGAGATGGCCTTACAAGTGAAAAAAGGAATCATTGCTTGTGGTGATGATGAATATTTACAGAGAATCCAAGCCAATGTTCCAGTCATTTTTTACGGATTTGATGAGGATAATGATTTTCAGGCAAGAAATGTTGTGAAATCAACTACAGGCACAGCCTTTGATGTTTTTGTTCGTAATAATTATTATGCATCCTTTGAAATCCCTGCTTTCGGTAATCATAATGTTCTAAATTCCCTTGCGGTTATTGCATTATGCCATTACGAAGGGATGTCTGCAGAATCCATTGCTGAACAATTAAAAACGCACAAAGGTGTGAAGCGTCGCTTTACAGAAAAGAATGTGGGCGATCAAACGCTAATTGATGATTATGCTCATCACCCAACTGAAATTAAGGCAACGATCGAAGCCGCTAATCAAAAGTACCCGGATCGTGAAGTAGTCGCGATCTTCCAGCCTCACACTTTTACTAGAACGCAAACTTTCTTGCAGGAATTTGCGGATAGCTTAAAACTAGCAGATAAGGTATATCTATGTGATATTTTCGGATCTGCAAGAGAGCAACAGGGTGAGTTGAAGATTGAGGACTTGCAAAGAAAAATTGAAAATGCAAGTATAATTTCTGAAGATAGCATTGATATTTTGAGATCCCATCATAATAGTGTCTTGATTTTTATGGGAGCTGGAGATATTCAGAAGTTCCAAGATGCTTACGAAAAATCATATGTGTAAAGGGAGGACATACAATCTCGAGTGGATTGTATGTCTTTTTGACTGGTTCAAAAGAGAGCACCAATTTATGCGTAAAGAGCACTTTGATTTGGTTGATTTTTCCTTGTAGGCGCATATATTTTGAAAATCGCGCATAAAATTGTTATTTGACGCATATATTTTGGATTTGACGCATATATGAAAAAATTGACGCATAAAATCCGAGAAAGACGCATAAACGCTATAAATTAGTTTTCAACAAGGAGCACATGTAGGTAAAGTGCAAACTTTCTGCGATCCAAAACAAAAAACGAGGTAGTATCACCTCGTTTTTGTCCTGTACAAAAGAATTATTTTAAGTTCTCTGGGTTTAATGCCTCAAGTTGCGGCACGACAAATCGGCCATCTTTACGAATTAATACATCATCAAAGTAAATCTCCCCACCACCATATTCAGGGCGTTGAATATTAACCATGTCCCAGTGGATGTTAGAATTATTTCCGTTCCAAGCATCTTCATATGCTTGACCTGGTGTGAAGTGGAAGCTTCCATCAATCTTCTCGTCAAACAGAATATCCTGCATTGGGTGTAGGATGTAAGGGTTTACTCCAATTGCGAACTCCCCAATGTAACGAGCACCTTCATCTGTGTCAAATATTTTAGTAATGCGCTCTGTATCATTTGCTGTTGCATCCACAATCTTTCCGTTTTCAAACGTTAGCTTCACATTTTCAAAAGTGAAACCGTGATATGGTGAAGGGGTGTTATACGTAATCACACCATTGACTGAATCTCTTACAGGTGCTGTATATACCTCACCATCAGGGATATTCATTTCTCCAGCACATTTAATGGCTGGGATATCTTTAATAGAGAATGAAAGATCAGTTCCTGGACCTGTAATACGCACCTTGTCTGTTTTGTTCATCAACTCTACAAGGCTGTCCATGGCATTGCTCATTTTTCCGTAGTCTAGGTTACAGACATTGAAGTAAAAGTCTTCAAATGCTTCTGTGCTCATTTTAGCTAATTGAGCCATGGAGTTATTAGGAAATCTAAGAACGACCCATTTTGTCTTAGGTACACGAATTTCACGGTGAACTTTTTTCCCAATTGTTTTTCCGTGTATAGCCATTTTGTCACTAGGTACGTCAGATTGTTCGGAGATATTGTCACCTGAGCGAAGCCCTATGTAAGCGTCCATTTCGCTCATAACGTTTGCTTCAAATTGAGCCATCATTTCATACTGTTCTTCCTGCGCTCCCATTAGTAGCGAGCGATCTACTGTTGCATCTTTTAATGATACAAATGGGTGAGCTCCTGCAGCGTAAGCTTCTTTAACTAATGCTGTTACAAGCTCTTTTTGAAGGCCGAAATTTTCAATTAAGACTTTTTCACCTTTTTGTAATCTACATGAGTAATTAATTAAATTCTTTGCTAAAGTTTGTATTCTGGGATCTTTCATTTTTGTACACACCCTTTTATGTAATATATAAATATTGTAACCGAAACGTAAGAAAAATGCTGTGTTATAAAATTCGATATAAAAGAAGGAATATCTATTTTCATATAGAAGGTGTAAACAAAAGATTTATACTTTCTACTTGCTTATGAGTATAATGTTTCATATACGTTAGTTATGGGTAAAGTTAGTATAGATGAAACAAGCTTTAGAAAGGGGTCACAGGTGTGTGGATTAATTTACTCTACGTGAGTGCAGCTATTGTAGCTATTTCATTTTTAGTTTTAGTGATTTACTTGTCTAGGACATTATCAGCTCTACAAGGTTCTTTAACACAAATGTCAGGGACAATTGCTGACCTAGAAAAGCAAATGAGAGGGGTAACCAAGGAGACAACCGATTTACTTGCGAAAACAAATAAATTGGCTGAGGATTTACAACAAAAGTCAGAAGCTTTAAATTCAGTCGTACACTCGGTGAAGGAAATTGGTGATTCTGTACATAAGTTTAATGTCTCTATTAAAAATGTATCAACCTCAATTTCACAAAAAGCAGAATTAAATAGCGAAAAAGTGACACAAGCTATTCAATGGGGAAATGCAGCCATCGATGTTTGGAATAGATGGAAGCAAAAGAGAAGAAATGTAGATCAAGTTGAAGTTAAACGAGAATTTGAAGGGGGAGTTTAATAATGGCTAACAATCAAGGTGGTTCAGGTAAATTTGTATTAGGTGCATTTATTGGGGGCTTAGCGGGTGCAGCTGCAGCCTTATTCCTTGCTCCGAAATCGGGCAAAGAACTAAGAGATGACCTAAGCGAACAGGCAATGGTATTAAAGGATAAAACGAATGAATACAACTCAATCGCTCTGGAAAAAGGGTCAGAATTTGCGGATTATGCAAAAAGAAAAACGATTAGCTTAACGCAAGCTGTATCTGAGCAATCTTCTCAAGTAGTTGATAAAGTAAAAACTGCAAAAGAGCAAGTACTTACTCAAGCGGATGAAACACAAGAAGATTCAGATGTAGAAGAAAACGAAGGTGTAGAGCTTATAGAAGAAGTCTCTAATCAAGATGAAGTGGCAACTGCACTAAATGAGAAACAAAACTTTTAATCATCGTATGTAATGGAGGAGCAGCAATGAAAACAAGAATCTCAACTGTAGAAGAATTTGAGAAGTTAGTCAATGAAGAACATGATTTCTTATTCATCAAACACAGCTTAACCTGTCCAGTCAGTCTCGCTGCTTTTGATGAATATCATCTATTCGTTGAAGCAAACTCAACTATCCCGACATACTATCTATATGTCCAAGAGGATCGACCATTATCAACTTATATAGCAGATACATATGGAGTTAAACACGAATCTCCTCAAGCATTACACTTTAAAAATGGTGAAGTCATCTGGAACGCTTCGCATTGGAAAATAACAAACCGTTCTTTGACGGAAGCCTTAATTGGCTAATCATCAAAAAAGAGCTAAATCATTCTGATTTGGCTCTTTTTTTGTGCAATCGACAAAATTCGAGTGGTGCCTGTCACCTGGCGTATTCGACAAAATTCGGGTGGTGCCTGTCACCTGGAGTCACTTTGCGGGGTTATCCATATTTTAGTGGTCGAGTTTTTGAATGCATCACTTTCTTACAGGTTAATCTAAGCAAAGATGTCAATCGACTGTGGAGGGAAGCATATGTCAGTTTATGTGTATCAAACGTTTGAGTTGAAACAAGATCAATTGAGTGAAGCGATTAAGAATGTGAGAACGATCCAGAATTTTAGAAATGAGCATTATGATCATCAGATTGAGTTGTTGTCTCCGATTTCTGGTGATGATTTTAAGTATGCATTTGTTTCTGTGTTTGAGGGATTAGCTGAAATGGAGCTTCAGAGTAAGAAAATGTTTGAGGATGAAGAGTATAAACAGCTGATGACAGCGTTTATGACGAAGTTTATTGTTCAGGGAAGTCTTCATACTCAGATGTATCGAACGATGCCAGGTTTAAAGAATGAGAAGGATTCAAAGGATTAAACAACAATAAATAAAATTATACCGAGGGAGGAGCTAGGTTTGGATTTTTTTGTTCCTAATGAGGATTCGTGTTCAGATCAAGAAGATGGAACAGGTACGTTAAAATGGTGGCAGTTATCATTGGTTGGGGTGGGCTGTACAATTGGTACGGGTTTTTTCCTTGGATCTGCCATTGGAATTAAGATTACCGGCCCCTCGATTGTTTTTTCATTTCTTTTGGCTGCAATCGGAACATATATCGTCTATAACTTGTTGGCAAAAATGACAGCTCAAGACCCACAGGATGGCTCATTTTGTTATTATGCCAATAAAGCGTATGGCAGATGGGCTGGTTTTAGTTGTGGATGGAACTACTGGGCTTCAAATATTTTAATTATGGGGAGTCAGTTGACGGCATTATCTATCCTATCTAGATTTTGGTTTCCTGACGTTCCGTTATGGATTTTTGCTTCGGGTTATGCGGTATTATCCATTCTTGTTGTTTTAACAGGGAGTAATGGATTCAATCGTGTTGAAAACTTATTTGCTATTATTAAAACAGCAGCAATTATAATGTTTATTATCCTAGCTGCAGCTGCTTTATTTGGTTGGATTCACGGAGATGCTAAGATGCCAAGTTTTCCTAACACGGGAGAAGAAATATTTCCCGAAGGACTAAAGGGTTTCTGGGGATCATTAATCTACGCTTTTTATGCTTATGGAGGAATTGAGGTTATTGGTCTCCTAGCAACGAATCTAAAGAAAAAAGAGGATGCGCCTAAGGCAGGAATTATCATGTTAATCCTTCTCGTCATTATTTATGTACTTTCTCTCTTCTTTGCTGTAATTCTAGCCAAACATGGAGCGTTTACAGATAAAGAAAGTCCATTCGTGACAGCATTATCTGCTTATAATCTTGATTTCTTTCCTCATGTGTTTAACGGAGCCATTATTATTGCTGGCTTTTCAGCTATGACAGCGGCTTTGTTTGGGGTTACGACTTTATTGGTGACATTAGCTGACGGTGGAGATGCACCAAAGCTCTTTTCAAAGAAAGTAAAGAAATGGAAGGACCTGCCGTTGCCGTCGCTTGTGCTCGCTACAATCGGATTAATCGCATCTATTATTACAGCCTTTTTATTACCGGGGAAGATCTATGAATACATTACAACTGCAGCAGGTATTTTAATCTTATTAAATTGGGCATTTATTATTATATCTGCTTTACGCATTTTGAAAGTGAAGGCATGGGGAAAAATAACTGGTATGATTGGGATTATTCTCATTATTGCCGCCATAAGTGGAACACTTGTGGAGAAGACCATTCGTTTAGGGCTTGTGTTTAGTGCAGGATTTGTTCTACTTATCGCGATTGTTACACTAATTATGCAAAAAAAAGTATGGAAACATGCCGAGTCGAACTAAGCATAAAAAGGAGCCACTGGGCTCCTTTTTCAAATAGTCATATTAAAATACAATATCCAAATAGTCACCAGGTGTGAGATTCTCATCAAAACCTACTTCTCGTTCATTTCGCAAAAGCTTAAAGCCACTAATACCGTGAGTCGGAATTTGTAAGTCAATAAACCTAAATAGATCTTGAAAAATAAAAGGGCTTGTAGAATGGAGAATGGTTTGTAGAGAGTCTCCATTATTAATAACATCAGAATGTTCTACAGGCTGACCATCCTTCATAACTTTCATGTTTTCCCTTGTTAATGTTAGCTGTTCTCCTCTAAAGAAAACGGTCATGGAACTTGTGAGTTCTAATTGTTGTAGTTCAGCAAAATCTTTAAGTAATAAAGGTTGTCCATCTTTAATTTCAATCTCATCGTGATAGTCAACGGAAGTCGTGGCTGAGACTACTTTGCCATTTTTAAAGATCTTTCCTTGGTAGGAAGGAAGGGTTATTTTTCTTCCATTTAATTGCACTGTAAAGTCCTTCATGATCTGCAACCATTCGTTTAACTCTAAAAAATGTAGAAGTTGTTCAATAGTCTCTGGAAAGTGGTAGTCAATTTGATCATGGTCATGTACCAGGTCATTTCCACTTGCTAAGAGACTATTTTTGTATATACTTGCTCTAATCTCAATCGTTTGCTGATTAAGCGACATTTGTTTAATAGGAGGCTCATCGAGTAATTCACCAATAGTAATAGAAGGTGGGCTACCATCTTCCCCTTTTTCAACGATAAGTTGATCACCATTCCTTACATTTGAGTCAAGTGTACAGGTCTCTCCATTTTGTTTCAGCACTGGTGCTTTCCCATAATCACCTGGAATGGTTACCTTTCTACCATTTAAAGTAATCATAAGGGCCATACCCGGCTTTCCGTAAAGTTTTTTCATATTATAGCCTGCTGCCAGTATACAATCTCCTACTGTCAACTGCTTCATATCAAATAATCTCACTGGGCGTTCATTTACATAAATAGTTAGATATTGGACAGGACTTTGGTTTGACGCAATGGCAATTCCAATAGGAGTTACCAGTTCTGGCCCTTTTAATATATGGTCTGGTAGCTGGATATTACGAATAGCATCAATCCCTCTAATAGCTACTCTATTTTCGGGGAGTTCTAGCATATTTGCTATTCTAAGTGGTAATTCAGGAGTTAAACTCCCACCTCCTACAAGCATGATTGCTTTAGGAGATTTCTTATTTAGACGTAGGATCTCCTGACAGATGGAATAGGCTAAACGATTAATGGATTCTGAAATCCTATCAATAACATCTTGCCTTGGTACATCGGTTTCAAAACCTAATATATCCTCAATTGTTATCATTTCTTGAGTGTGCAGATCACGCTTCGCTTTTTCTGCTAGAGGAAAATCTAATAAAAATTCATCACTAAGTGCCTCTGTAATTTCATCTCCAGCGACAGGTACCATTCCATAAGCAACGACCGTGCCTTCGTCCGTTATCGCGATGTCTGATGTACCAGCACCTATGTCAACAAGGGCAACATTCAATCTCCTCATAGAAGGTGGTATTAATACATTGATAGCTGCAATTGGCTCGAGTGTTAGGGCCTCCATTTCTAAGCCTGCTCGTTGCAAGGCAGATAGTAATGACTCCACCACTATTTTAGGTAAGAATGTAGCAATAATCTCAACAGAAGCTTCTTCACCTTGTTGATCTAGTAAGTTTCCAATGTCTTCTCCGTCCAATTGATAGTGCATGACTGAGTAGCCTACACAATAATAGTGTTGACTTTTTTCTTCCATGTATTTTGAAGCAAGGGCGAACTGAGCCTGCTGGACAGCACTTAATTCAAGGTGTAGGATATCTTCCTTTAGAATAATCGGCTTTCGTTTAATATCAATGCTTACTTTTGCTCGTTCTGTTTTAAGAGCACGACCAGCTGCGGCAACACATACTTTACTAAGCGGACCATGCTTCTTTTCCAACCTATTCTTAATTTGTGCAATAACATTTGAGACAGATAATACGTCATGGATTTGACCATCTACCATTGAACGTTCAACATGCTCAATTGTTTCGTTATCAATAATATGATAAATTCCATCTATGTTTTTCATAATTAGTCCGACTACAGACCTGGTCCCTATATCAAGAGAGAATATCAACGGCTGTTCTTGCAAAATGGTTTCACCTCTACCTTAAAACATGCATAAAATACTTTAATGCTTAAAAGCGTTTAACTGATGAAGTGGATGTCGTGACATTCACTAACATATCGTTTATAATAAATGCTAATTAATCAAAATGTACCATACTTTGAGAGTTAATTAAACAGATAGAAAGAAAGGATGACAGAGATGAGTAATGTTGAGCTAGATCAGTTAAGAGAACAATTGGATGATGTGAACTTAAAGCTATTAACGCTGTTAAATGAACGTGCCAAAATTGTGAAAGAGATAGGAAAAGTAAAGGAAACACAAGGTACAAATCGATTTGATCCAGTGCGGGAAAGATACATGCTAGATAAGATTGCTAATGAGAATGAAGGACCGTTTGAAACTTCGACTCTTCAACATATATTCAAGGAGATATTCAAAGCAGGATTAGAATTACAAGAAAACGATCACCGAAAAGCGTTATTGGTTTCTAGAAAGAAAAAGCCAGAGGATACAATTGTTAACGTTAAAGGCGAACTGATTGGAGATGGTAAGCCTCACTTTGTGTTTGGACCTTGTGCGGTTGAGAGCTATGAGCAAACAGCAAAGGTTGCAGAGGCTGTCAAGGCAAGGGGACTAAAGCTTCTACGTGGAGGAGCATTTAAACCGAGAACCTCACCATACGACTTCCAAGGTTTAGGCTTAGAAGGGTTAAAGATATTAAAGAAAGTGGCAACTGAATATGATTTAGCTGTCATTAGTGAAATTGTAAATCCTGCCGACATTGAAGCAGCGATTGATTATATTGATGTCATTCAAATTGGTGCAAGAAACATGCAGAACTTTGAATTATTAAAGGCGGCTGGTTCTGTAAATAAACCGGTACTATTGAAGCGTGGACTAGCGGCAACGATTGAAGAATTCATTAATGCTGCAGAATATATTAATTCAAGAGGAAATGGACAAATTATTCTCTGTGAACGAGGAATTAGAACATATGAAAAGGCAACAAGAAATACATTGGACATTTCAGCTGTGCCGATCTTAAAGCAAGAAACCCATTTACCAGTTATGGTGGATGTGACACATTCCACTGGAAGAAGGGATTTATTATTACCTACTGCTAAGGCTGCATTAGCGATTGGGGCAGATGGAATCATGGCAGAAGTTCATCCAGATCCAGCTGTTGCACTTTCAGATTCTGCCCAGCAGATGAATATTGAGCAATTTAACCACTTCTTAAATGAATTACAAGCATTTATGCCAGTTAAAGCATAAAAACTTAACCTTTCACTAAAAATAGTGAAAGGTTTTATTATTTTCAAAAAACATTAATCTCGGAATAAAATTTGTCATAAATCTGAATTTTAATACTTGGAAGTGGATAAATCATAGTAAATACGTTGCGGTAAAGGCATTTGTATCGTATTATTAGTAACATACAAAAACGATGATAATGGTTTAATTTTACATAATTTGATTTCATTATTATAAGGAGGAGCACTTACATTGAATATTACAATATACGATGTAGCCAGAGAGGCCAATGTTTCAATGGCTACTGTCTCAAGAGTTGTGAACGGTAATCCAAATGTTAAACCGGCTACAAGGAAAAAGGTTCTAGAAGCTATTGAAAGATTAGGCTATCGTCCTAATGCAGTAGCGAGAGGATTAGCAAGTAAGAAAACAACAACAGTAGGAGTAATTATCCCGGATATCTCAAGCATCTTCTTTGCGGAATTAGCGCGCGGAATTGAAGATATTGCAACGATGTATAAGTACAATATTATCTTAAGTAACTCTGACCAAAATAAGGACAAGGAGTTGCACTTATTAAACACAATGCTTGGGAAACAGGTTGATGGAATTGTGTTTATGGGTGGAAACATTACGGAAGATCATGTGGAGGAATTCAAAAAATCACCTGTACCAATTGTGCTTGCTGCAACGATCGAAAAAAGTAAGCAAACGCCATCTGTAAATATTGATTACAAGCAGGCTGCCTTTGATGCAGTGACTCATTTACTTGAGAAAGGTCATGAACGAGTAGCATTTGTTTCAGGGCCACTTCATGATTTAATTAATCAAGATGAAAAGCTTGAAGGATACCGTAGTGCTCTTGCAAGTAAAGGTATTGAGTTTCAAGAGGAGTATGTGGTGGAAGGTGATTACTCCTACGATTCAGGAATTGAAGCGTTTGAAAAACTAACAGAGCTTTCAACACCACCAACGGCAATCTTTGTTGCGACAGATGAAATGGCTCTAGGTGTCATTCATAGCGCTCAAGACATGGGTAAGGTCATCCCAGATGATATTGAGGTAATTGGCTTTGACAATACTCGTCTAGCGACAATGGTACGTCCACAGTTGACAACTGTCGTTCAGCCGATGTATGACATTGGAGCTGTAGCGATGAGACTATTAACGAAGCTTATGAATAAAGAAAATGTGGAGGACCATATTGTTGTTCTTCCTCATCGAATCGAGTATCGAAAATCAACAAAATAAACCGATCAAAGCTAATTATGAGTCATATATCATAATTAGCTTTTTTATATTGTGTGTACTTAAACACCTAAAAAGCTGTAACGATGCTCTTTAAAAAAGGCTCTTTTCGTATAGATTGTTGCTTTCGTAAAAATCTCAGGAAGCCGGATATTTACTAAATAGTTTAATGTCAACTGCTTTTCAATTAGACAGTTGCTCTTTTCTAAAGGATATATACGGAATTTATTCGTTAAAGGTTAGCTTAACTTCAGATAAAGTAGGTTAGAAAGCAACAAAGTTTTAGAAAAGAGCCTTAAAAAAAGGCTGAGCAAGGAGAAATTTCCTCGCTCAGTCTTTTATTGTGTCACAATCAAATTATTTATTTAATAATGTTATAATTTTTAGTGTAAATATATAAAAAGTATAACACAATTAAAATAAATTGTGTTATTATCAAATTAACATGTAATATCTTTGATAAAGAAAAGGGGTACAAATGATGGCTGAAGCGACCAAATATAACTATATCTTGAGATTTAATGAAATTGGTAAGAATGATATTCAACTTGTTGGTGGAAAAGGTGCAAACTTAGGTGAATTAACTCAGAATAACATCAATGTTCCTCCTGGTTTTTGCGTTACAGCAGAGGCTTATAAAGTCTTTATTGAAGTAAGCGGGATTAGTCCTCAAATAGAAGAAACTATTAATCAATTAGATTATGAAAACACGGAGCAGCTTCTAGAAGCAAGTAAACGAATTCGTACATTAATAGAAGAAACTTCAACACCTGAAATCATTCGTGCTGAAATCGAAGAAGAGTATAACACATTTTGTGAGCAGATCGGAAAAGAGAATGTTCCTGTTGCGGTTCGTAGCTCGGCTACGGCTGAGGATCTTCCTGAGGCCTCTTTTGCCGGACAACAAGATACTTACCTAGAGGTTAAAGGTGCCATTGATGTAATGGAACACATTAAAAAATGTTGGAGCTCTCTATGGACGGCAAGAGCTATCTACTATCGTCAAAATCAAGGCTTTAATCATTTCGAGGTATCTTTGAGTGCAGTTGTTCAAAAAATGGTCGATAGTGAAAAAGCTGGAGTGATGTTCACAGCCAACCCAGTTACACATGAGCGTAATCAAATTATGATTAATGCTAGCTGGGGTCTTGGTGAAGCAGTTGTTTCAGGTATTGTTACTCCTGATGAATACATTGTGGATAAGGATACGAAAAAACTAATAGAAACGTATATTGCAAGTAAAAATGTGATGGTGGTAAAAAGAGACATTGGTAGTGGGACGGCGGAAGTAGCGGTTCAAGATTATCTTGGCTTTTCAAAGGTAAAAGAACAGTGCTTATCATCTGACCAAATCTTGACGTTAGCAGAGCAGGCATTACAAATAGAAGAAGTATATCATGCACCACAGGATATCGAGTGGGCGTTTGATCATGATTTAAAAGAATTATTTATTCTTCAGGCAAGACCCATCACAACTTTAAAGGAAAAGGAAGAGGATAAAATGGAAACTTCAGCAACGACAAAACGAAATGCATTAGTAAAGGGTCTTGCTGCCTCTCCAGGTATCGCTAGAGGTAAAGTAAGGTTAATCCATCATATATCGGAGTTTGCTAAGGTACAAGAAGGCGACATCCTGGTGACCATTATGACAAATCCAGATATGATTCCTGCCATGAAAAGAGCAGCAGCAGTTGTTACGGATGAAGGTGGTAGAACTTGTCATGCTGCCATCGTTTCTCGTGAACTTGGCATTCCTTGTATCGTTGGTTCAAATCATGCCACTGAGATTTTAGAAGACGGCATGGAAGTAACGGTAGATGCGACTCGTGGAGTGGTTTATGAAGGGTTAGTCATGCAGGAGAAAGTAAAACCCCAAACTGAAACGACTTCTGGTGGGTATATGATGGACCCAATGTTTATGCAACAATTCGCACCAATCACGGGTACAAAGGTATACATGAACCTTGGCGAGCCTTCCATGATTGATAAATATCAGTACTTACCATTTGATGGAATTGGCTTAATGAGAACGGAATTTATATTTTCAAATATGATTGGTGCTCATCCTATGTATCTACTAAAAACAGGTCAGGGTGACGTGTTGATTGAGAAAATGTCAGAAGGAATTACGATGGTTGCAGAAAAGCTTTTCCCTAAACCTTTAGTTGTTCGTTTAAGTGATTTTAGAACTAATGAATTTAGAGGTCTTAAGGGAGGAGAAGAGGTAGAGCCAATTGAAGCGAACCCAATGATAGGTTGGCGTGGAGTGTCACGGTATATTTCTCCTCAATATCGTGAAGGCTTCCGTTTAGAATGCCGTGCTATTAAAAAGGTAAGAGATGAATTTGGTTTAACCAATGTGTATGTCATGCTTCCTTTTGTGAGAACAGTTTGGGAGTTAGAAGAAGCAAAGGAAATTATGAAGGAAGAAGGTCTTGTACAAGGACCAAACTTTAAGATTTGGATTATGGCAGAGGTACCATCTGTTATCTTTGCGGCTGAGGAATTTGCTCAATTGGTAGATGGCTTTAGTATCGGTAGCAACGATTTAACTCAGTTAATCTTAGGAATTGACCGCGATTCTGGCATCTTAAATAGCATGGGATATTTTGATGAACGTGATATCGCTGTGAAGAGAGCGATTAAGAAGTTAATTGAAGCTGCACATAAATACGGTAAAACCGTTTCAATTTGTGGTCAAGGTCCATCCTTATATCCTGATTTCACAGAATTCTTAATAGACGCTGGTATTGACAGCGTAAGTGTTAACCCTGATACAGTAGCCTTCACACGTCGTTTAGTAGCAAGTGCAGAACAAAAAATTCTATTAAATAAGGTAAGAAAAAACTAAAATATTGTTGTGGGGACAAGGTGACAAGTACCTTGTCCTTTTTAGGTCAAAAAAGAAGAGACCATCTACTAGATGGTCAAACAGAACGTATTACACTTAGAGCTTTACTTAAAGTAAGACTATTTTTTTCATTAATCTCAGCCTTCCTTGGTATTGGCTTTACTAGATTACTAGGATCAAACCAAGTAGTTGGAAGGGAAACAGGAGCTTTAGATTGCCATTTATTAATCCACTCTATAGGAAGTTCTTTTTGATAGACGGAGGACTGTTCAACCATTTCAGCCCAAACCATTGACCATGCTCGAGGTACGACTCGCCAAACATCGTATCCTCCACCACCAACGGCTATCCATCTTCCTTGGCAATACTGATGAGCAATTTTATGAGCCAGTTTAGGGATGGCCTCATAAAGTTTCATCGTACAGGATAGATGAGTGAGGGGATCATGGTAATGCGCATCTGCTCCATTCTGCGTAATAATAATATCCGGTTTAAAATATGCTGCTATCTCCGTTAGAGCTTGTTCATAAGCATCTAAAAAGGAATCGTCTTCTGTAAAGGCATCTAATGGAATATTAAAGGAATAACCAAATCCGACTCCGTATCCTCTTTCGTAAATATTTCCGGTACCAGGGAATAGATAACGACCTGTTTCATGAATGGAAAGCGTACAAACGGTCGGGTCATCATAAAAAGCCCATTGCACCCCGTCACCATGATGGGCATCAGTATCTACATATAGTACTTTTAACTGATATTTTTGTTGAAGGTATTTGATTGCAACCGCAATATCATTATAAACACAAAAACCTGAAGCTTTTCCTTTAAAACCGTGGTGTAGACCACCCCCAAGATGGAGAGCATGAAGTGCCTTGCCACTCATGACATAGTCAACAGCAGTTAGTGTTCCCCCAACAAGCCTTGCACTTGCCTCATGCATATTAGGAAAGATAGGTGTATCCTCAGTTCCAATCCCATAATTTATACCTGTTTCTTCAGAGAGTTCTCCAATACTAGCACTTTTCACTGCTTGAATATAAGCTGAATCATGAAATAGAGCTAATTCATCATCGGTTGCCATCCGAGGTTCAACGATATCCGTAGGAGTTATCAATTGAGTACATTCAAGTAGATCCTTAGTCGTGGTCACCCTAATCTGATTAAAAGGGTGGTTCTCATTAAACTTATACTCTTCGATTTGATTTGAATGAATAAATACCGAATGATTACTCATATGTAGCACCTGGTAATCTAGGCCAGAGAACGTCATACTGTTTAGCCCTTAGTTTTTCAATCAATGGAAGAGGATTTTTTGTTTGAATACGAAGTACTAATGTTTGTTTTTCAGCGTTTGTAGTTGGATAAACAATAACACTTAGAATATTCAAGTGCAGTTCTCTTGTTACAGTTGTAACTTCCGCTAATACGTCTGAAATTGTAGAAGTTTTAATTTCAATTTGGGAACCAGGTTGATCGGCACCTGTCAGCTGCACAAATGTATGTAGTAAGTCAGTTTCCGTGACAATACCAACTAGCTTGTTATTTTCAGTAATAGGAAGACAACCAATTTTTCTTTCAAAGCATATAGCAGCAACTTCCTCTATAAAGTCTAACGGATGTCCAGTTATGACCTTTGTATTCATCACATCAGCAATAACTGCTCGATCTTCTTCATCCCCACTCGTGAGGAAATATTGATATAAATCTGACCTTGTTACTAGACCAATGACTTGTTGTTGGTCGTTTACAACTGGAAGATGACGTATCCCGTTTTCCAACATTAGTAATTTCGCTTTTCTGATCGTATCAGTAGATAACAGCGTTATCACTTTTTTCTTCATGATTTCATCGACGATCATTTAGATCCTCCTTCCGATCAAGCTTGCATGGTTTATTCTCCATTTGAGAATATCCGAAAAAGAAGAGTAGTTGGTAGATTGCTTAGTACATAAACCGATGTCTAAATCTTAGTCTATCGAATTGTTGAATAGAGTCTTGATCCACTCGTGAACCTATACGCACCATTAAGCAATTAGCTGGATGAGAGCTAATTTCCGGATCATCTGTGGCAAACCATACAAGTCCACCGGAGTTCATCATTTTTTCCATAACCTTTCGATATTCCCATACATTAAGACCTGTACCTTTTAAGTCCCAATGCCAATAATATTCTGTTGTAATAATAATGAAATCATTCATTGCGTCATCCATCATGGAAACCGTAAGAAGATTCTTCCCTACAGATTTACCTCTATATTTTGGTATGACTTCTATTGCACCAAGCTCAATCAGATTCTCCATCTTACCTTCTGACCAGCGCTCAAGAGGATCTGGGTATAAGTAGGTAACGTAACCAACTACGGTATGATGGTCTCTAGCTATGATAATTCTTCCTTCTGGAAGTTTTGCTATTTCAACAAGTGCTTTATGCTGCTGTTCTGGTATTCGGAAGGAGGTTAGATCCTCATGAAACTCATAGGATGCTAGTTTGTCAGACGGGATAGGTCCTTCTATAATTAGACTGCCATGTTGTGTTTTTAATTCCATTGCGTTGTATGTTTTTTTATGAAGCATTACATCACCGCCAATAAAGTTTTTAGCTAACAATTTTTTAACGTTAACCAGTGTCTACTTCTATTATTATACTGATGAGAAGAGAAGTAAAGCGTTTTCAATATCGGAATTTTTAATATTAAAGCTGATTTCATATATATTGCTACCTTCGTAACAAATACCCGCTAGCATAATGTGATGTACATAACATCTAGAAAGTTGCTTTTTTCTAAGTGTCTTGTTGCATTAAAGTGAGCTCGTGCTTAAATAGTTGAGGTTGATAAGCAACAAGGTACTAGGAAAGAGTCAAAATTCAGTACTTTAAGTTTTTTAAAAATTGAGAAAAACTTATTTTTATACTATAATATAATGGAAATGATTACATAAAAGGGGGAGAATGAAGAAATGAAATTGGAAGCGCTTCCTGTGATAAAGGGTAATTTTAATTTAAAAAGTTATGATGATGCGAAAAATCAATTTTCGTGGGATGAAGTAGAAAAGGAATTTTCTTGGTACTCAACAGGGCGAATGAACATGGCCTATGAGGCGATTGATAAGCATGTTGAAACGGCAAGAAAGAATAAAATAGCACTCTATTACAAAGACTCTACTCGCAATGAAAAATATACTTTTAAAGATATGATGGAAAACTCTAATAAGGCTGGAAATGTTTTAAAGCAATCAGCTGATGTAGAGAAGGGAGATCGCGTTTTCATTTTCATGCCACGTTCTCCAGAGCTATACTTTATGGTTCTTGGTGCATTGAAGCTTGGTGCCATTGTAGGGCCGTTATTTGAAGCATTTATGGAAGGTGCTGTAAAAGACCGTCTACTAGATAGTGAAGCAAAAGTATTAGTAACAACGCCATCATTATTAGAGAGAGTACCACTAGAGGATCTACCTTCTTTAAAGTCTATTATTCTAGTTGGCGATGATGTAAGAGAAGATGGAGTATTCATTGATTATTATAAGAGAATGAACGATGCTAGTAAGTATCTTGAAATTGAATGGTTAACTAAAACAGATGGACTTATTCTTCATTACACTTCTGGTTCAACAGGAAAGCCAAAAGGAGTATTACACGTTCAGAATGCCATGATTCAGCACTATCAAACAGCTAAATGGGTACTAGACTTACAAGAAGAGGATATTTATTGGTGTACAGCAGACCCAGGCTGGGTAACAGGTACTTCTTACGGTATCTTTGGACCATGGCTTGTTGGAGCATCTAATGTTGTAGTGGGTGGTAGATTCAGTCCAGAAGCTTGGTATGGGACGATTGAGGACTACGGTGTAACGGTTTGGTACAGTGCCCCAACCGCGTTTAGAATGCTAATGGGTGCTGGTGATGAAGTCGTAAAGAAATTTAATTTAAACTCTTTACGTCACATTTTAAGTGTTGGAGAACCGTTAAATCCAGAGGTAGTTCGTTGGGGAATGAAGGTATTCAATCTTCGAATTCATGACACTTGGTGGATGACTGAAACAGGTGCACAGTTAATCTGTAATTATCCAAGTATGGAAATTAAGCCAGGTTCTATGGGGAAACCAATTCCAGGTGTACATGCAGCAATTGTAGATGATCAAGGTAATGAGTTGCCTCCGAACAGAATGGGGAACTTAGCCATCAAAAAAGGATGGCCTTCTATGATGTATACCATTTGGAATAACCAACAAAAATATGAATCTTATTTTATGCCCGGTGATTGGTATGTATCAGGAGATTCGGCTTATATGGACGAAGATGGATATTTCTGGTTCCAAGGCCGTGTAGATGACGTCATTATGACATCTGGTGAAAGAGTTGGGCCTTTTGAAGTTGAAAGTAAACTTGTAGAGCACCCTGCCATTGCAGAAGCTGGAGTCATTGGTATTCCAGATCCTGTTCGTGGTGAAATTATAAAAGCATTCATTGCTTTACGACAAGGCTATGAACCGTCAGAAGAACTAAAAGAGGAAATTAGATTATTTGTTAAAAAAGGTCTAGCAGCTCATGCAGCTCCAAGAGAAATAGAATTTAAAGATAAACTTCCAAAAACACGTAGTGGAAAAATCATGAGACGTGTGTTAAAAGCGTGGGAGTTGAACCTACCGACAGGAGATCTGTCTACATTAGAGGATTAATGGTAAAGCCCCCGATACATTGTGAGTATCGGGGGCTTATTAATTTCTTTGAGAATTAAGGGCTTGAATGAAAAAATAACCTATGACTCTTTGTCATAGGTTATCTTAATGAGATTATAGATGTTTTATCAACCGCCAGAATTACCATTACCACCTGTATTACCACCAGTGCCACCGGTATTACCACCGTTACCTCCAGTATTACCACTGCCACCGGTGTTACCTCCACCGCCATTGCTTGGAGGGGTTTCAGCAGGTGGATCAGCTGGTTCTTCAGGCTCTTCAGGCTCCGGTTCTGGTTCAGGAGGCTTTTCCTTCATCCATTCACCTTTTAAAGCATGTGCTGAAGGCTTACCTTCTTTTCCGCTTATATCTACCGCTGTTACATAATAGGCTGCAACACCAGAATTAATGGGGAAACCACCATTTGTCATGAAGTCATTAATCGAAATACTTCCAACCTTCACAAACTTATCGGAGAAGTTTTCCGCTCGGTAAATTCGGAATCCAATGATGTCGTTATGAGCATGCTTTGCCCATGTTAATTTACTGCCTGAAACGGCTACCTTATCAACAGCACTTGGTGCGGAACCGTTATCTGCAAGAGGCTCTTCTTCAGGAATTACTACATTTTTAAAAGTAGCTGCTTTAGCAAGTAATTTCATCAATTCTTCAGCACTCTTAAGATTGTTTTCTTCCAAGAATTCCTTCTTAATCATGACTCCATCCTGCGTAAATTCTGCTGGAGAGGAATCAAGAGCACGATACGCTTTGTCGCCAATCATGACAAATTTACCTTTTTCTAACGTATCATCTTCTTTTCTTGGTACAAATTTAGAGTTGAAAATATCTGTTTCAACTAAGCCTGCTTCTGAACATAACGCAGAAGGGAGTAATCCAGAAATCGTACAATACGATCTTCTTACTATGCCACCTGGCATTTTAAATGTATCGTTTGATTTAACTAGTTCAGGTCTAACATCATAAGCTGCGTTCATTAGTTGTGCCCAAATCATTTGACCTCTCTTAGAGTAAGAGAGTCCTTTATATGCTTCTAAACGCTTAGGCGTGTCATATCCAATCCATGTACCGAATGTTACATTTGGATTTGTAGCTACAAACCATGAATCACGATATTCCTGGGAGGTACCCGTTTTACCAGCCCAGTCAGAAGAGAAGTTTAACATAGAAGGAACGCCTGCAGCTGTCCCACCTCTTATTACATCTCTCATCATATCAATGGTTAAATAAGCTGTTTGAGGAGAGAATACCTCGACTTCTTCCGTTTCATGCTGATAGATGATTTCTCCATCTTTTGTTTCAATCTTCTCTATCATATAAGCATCAATGAACTTCCCGCCATTTGCAAAAGTTGCATATGCGTTTACGTTTTCTTCAACTGTTACACCAGCTTCCATCCCACCAAGTGACATCGCTAAGTTTGTATGATCACCTTCTGTAAGACTTGTGAAGCCCATATTTTCTAAAAAGGTAGTTGGTCGTTGATTAACAATCTTTGTATACCCAATAGCAGCCGGGACGTTATGGGATTTAGCAAGTGATGTACGAGCTGAGACTAGTCCATAGTGATTCCCACCAAAGTTTTTAGGACTCCACATGTCTGGCCCAGCTTTTATAGAAAATTCAACATCTACAAACACAGTACCCGGCTGAATTTGCCCTAATTCCATACCTGGTGCATATACCAGAAGAGGTTTCATTGTAGAACCATTTTGACGTTTAGCTCGTAAAGCATGGTTCGTTTGCTCACGCTGATGATCACGACCAGCAACGAAACTAATAATCTTACCTGTTTTATTTTCAATGAGAACGGCACCTACTTCAACCGGTTCAGGTACCTTTTCCATCTCACCTGTTTCTTTATTTTTCTTTTCTTCCATCTTGTCTTGTCCGTAGTATTGGAATTCCTCTGCTACAGTTTGCATACGATCATAGATGTCTTTATCAATCGTTGTATAAACACGGTAGCCGTTTTGTCTCATTTTTGTATCAGCTAAGTTTAAATAAGAGTTATATAGCTCACTGTCATTAAGTAAATCAGCTTTTTCATATCCATCTTCTTCAGCTAGCTTATCTGCTAGTATTTCTTTTGTTCTTAATTCAATCTCGGCTGTTAACCAAGGATAATCTTCAGTAGGTGATGGTTTTGGTTTCGCGAAGCTACCAACTATATCAAAGGCTAGCGCTTCATTATATTGCTCTAACGTTATCTTTTCTGCTTTAAGCATTCTGCTTAGGACAGTTCTCATTCGCTCTAAGCCAGGTTCTAAATTGTTTTTGATTTCCCCTGCATTCGTGAAGGGTGTATAACCAAAAGGACTTTGTGGAAGTCCTGCAATAAAGGCAGCTTGAGCAAGGTTTAGCTCTTTAGGATCAATATTAAAAATTCCGAGGGCGGCTGTTTTTACGCCTGCAATATTATCTCCTGAACTGTTTCTTCCGAATGTTGCTACATTAAGATAGGTTTCTATAATCTCTTCTTTTTCAAAAAATTGCTCTAAACGCATGGCTAGAAGGATTTCTTTTGCCTTACGTTCAAATGAAACTTCGCTAGATAAAATTTGGTTCTTAATTAATTGTTGAGTTAGTGTACTTCCACCCGTTTGTGTCTGTGCATTTGTTACTTCCTGTAATAACGCACGAAGGATCGCTTTAGGTACTACACCATTATGTTGATAGAAGTATTCATCCTCTGTAGCAATGACAGCGTCCATTAAAAATGGGGAGATTTTGTCTAATGTTACCTCTTCACGGTATAGGTCAGATCTAAGCTCGCCCAAGTAAACATTGTTTGCAAAGTATACTTCTGAAGTCTCTTCGTAGTTGTAAATATCTTTTTTCATACTTTCATAACTTCTAATAGGCTCGTCCTTAACAAGGGAAGCAAAGTACCCAGCCCCTACTCCTCCGGCAAAGAAAGCACCAATTAATCCTATAACTAAAAAAACTAAAAATAAATTCCAAAAAACCTTGTAAGTAACAGAAAAGAACTTAGTTGTATTCTTACTTACGATGATGTCTTTAAAGGTTTGCAAGTATTCTTTTATCATTGATTTGTTAATCTTCATAACACTCCCCCTAAATCACCTACTATTATAGCACATAACAATTGTAGTTTTATATACACAGCAGTACATATTATAGGAAAAATAAACCATTTAGTGATATGTTTTAAGGGAGGAGTTTGACAGGAACTTGTTTATTATGGTATTAATTTGTATATGAATTTAATAGTGAAAAGCAATGATAGGAATAAGTAATGGAGTTAATCACTGTTTAAGAGAGCTGATGGTTGGTGAGAATCAGTACAAATTAGCACATGAAATACGTCCTTGAGCATCTTTTGTGAAATCAAGTAGCAGAAGACGGTGAAACCGTTAATTTGTCTGAGTGGAAAGTATTTATTTACTTTCAACAAGGGTGGTACCGCGACTATAACTCGTCCCTTTTTTAGGGAGGAGTTTTTTTATTTTATCTCTATTTAAGGATAGGACAAAGGTTCTTTGCTTCATAACAAGAAAGGGGTTTAGGAGTATGGATTTATTAAAGGATTTAGAGTTCAGAGGACTTATTCATCAGGTTACAGATCAAGAAGGGTTAGAAAAAGTGTTAAGCGAGGAAAAGATCAAACTGTACTGTGGTTTTGATCCAACTGCTGATAGTCTTCATATTGGTAATCTGTTGCAAATTGTAACGTTACGTCGCTTTCAGCTGGCAGGCCATTCCCCGGTTGCATTGGTTGGAGGTGCAACAGGATTAATTGGAGATCCAAGTGGTAAAGCAAATGAAAGAACGCTTAACTCATCTGAAGTGGTTGAACAATTTACTGAAAAGATTAGAATGCAATTATCGCGTTTCTTAGACTTTGAACATGCTGTTAATCCTGCAACCATCGCCAATAACTTTGATTGGATTGGTAAGCTTGACGTCATCTCGTTTTTACGTGATGTAGGAAAAAGCTTCGGTTTAAACTATATGCTGGCTAAGGATTCTGTTCAGTCAAGACTTGATGCAGGTATTTCTTTTACAGAGTTTAGCTACATGATTTTACAGTCGTATGACTTCTTAAAGCTATACGAAACACAAGGTGTTCGTCTTCAAATTGGTGGAAGTGACCAATGGGGGAATATTACCGCTGGACTTGAATTAATTCGTAAATCAGTTGAAGATTCGAAGGCTTTTGGTTTAACCGCTCCACTTGTCACAAAAGCGGATGGAACAAAGTTTGGTAAAACGGAGTCAGGAACAATCTGGTTAGACCGTGAAAAGGTTTCTCCATACGAGTTTTATCAATTCTGGATTAACACAGATGACCGAGATGTAATGAAGTTTATTAAATGCTTTACGTTTTTATCAAAAGAAGAGATCGAAGCAATTGAACAAGATATGGTAGAAGCACCTGAAAGAAGAACTGCACAAAAGCGTTTAGCTGAAGAGGTTACAACTTTTGTTCATGGAGAAGAAGCGTTAAAACAAGCTATAAGAATCTCAGAAGCATTATTCTCAGGAAGTATTGGTGATTTAACAGGAGAAGAAATTAAAGAAGGCTTTAAGGATGTTCCTTCTTTTGAAATTCCTGCTTCTGAACAGCCAGGTCTTGTAGATCTATTAGTACAAAGTAAAATCTCATCATCGAAGCGTCAAGCACGTGAGGATATTTCAAATGGTGCAATCTATATCAACGGTGAAAGAATTCAGGAAGTAGATTTTGTCGTATCGGAAGACCAGCGTATTGAAAGTGCATACACCGTCATTCGACGCGGGAAGAAAAAGTATTACTTAATTAAGTTTATATAGTGTCGTAAATTAGCCATCTCCTTAGGAGGTGGCTTTTACTTTTAGGAGTAATAAAAATTATTTTATAAAGTAATTGTATTTAAACGAAAAATATATTACTCTTTAAAGTAAGGGGGTGTTAAAAAATGGAAGACTTAAGGCTGAATGTAGCTTTATTGAGAAGAAGGGTACCAAATTTAACAAGTGCAGCAAAGTCAGTGGGATTACGACCGGCAACCGTTTCAAATTTATGTACTGGAAAGATACCAATTGGTCGATCTGAGGTTCGGACACTGGTGGCTTTAGCAGATTTAGCTGAATGTAGTTTGGATGAGCTAATCATTAGAGGGGAGAAAATTGACATGATTGAAACGAAAATCAAGGTGTTAGATTTATTTGCTCCGTTAGCAAAAGGTGGAACGATCGGTTTAGTAGCAAGACCAGGTATGGGGCAGGTTGTCGTACTTGCTGAATTATTTTATAGATTGAAAAAAGAAGGATATTTAACAGCATTACTCATGCCAGAAACAGAATCCAAAGAATTAGATGACATCCTAGAATATGTGGATATTGTTGCGAAAGACATTGATGAGGCTTATGAACAGCTAGCTGTTAAAGGGAAAAATCATGAAGTGATATTCGCATCAGATCGCAGTCATGTGGTGTCAGGAAAAATCTATGACCTTCAACAACGACTCCAGGATATTGGTATAGATTCTATTACCACTATGTTACTTGACTTAAGAGGTGAGGCTGTTGATGAAGATTTACCATACGGTCCACTTGAGACACTTCTACAATTCGATGCAGACCTATCCGCAAGATTTAAGTTTCCAGCAGTTAATCCTATTTACTCCACTTCATCCGTGCTAGAAGGCGCACACCTAGACCAACAACATCTATCCATTCAACAACGTGCTCAAAAACTACTCAGACGCTACCGTGAACTTCGCTCATTAGTGAATGTAAATGGAGTACAATCGCTTCCGACATCCGAGATCCAAACCTTTAAACGAGGTGAACGCCTTGAAGCGTATTTAACGCAACCATTCTATGTAGCTGAACTGTTCACTGGGAAAAAGGGAGAGTCAGTGGACTTAGTAGATACGTTAAATGACGTGCGGAAAATATTAGACGGAGTAACTGATTCACAGGAAGTGGATGAGTTGAACTATGTAGGGAAGCTCTCTAAGTAAAAAGCATCTGATTAGAAAGCGCAACACTCTATTTTTGGACCGCAAGAAAAAGAGGCAAACTGGCAAGAAAAATGAAAAAGTCACAAGAATATTAGCTAAACTCGCAAGTAAAAGTTGCTGGTGCAAGAAAAAGTGGCAAACTGGCAAGAAAAATGAAAAAGTCGCAAGAATATCGGATGAACTCGCAAGTAAAAGTTGCAGGCGCAAGAAAAAGAGGCAGACTGGCAAGAAAATTGGAAAAGTCGCAAGAATATAGGTGAACTCGCAAGTAAAAGCTGCAGGCGCAAGAAAAATAGGCAAACTGGCAAGAAAAATGAAAAAGTCGCAAAAATATGGGATGAACTCGCAAGTAAAAGTTGCAAGCGCAAGAAAAATAGGCAAACTGGCAAGAATAATTACAAAGTCGCAAGAAAGTTGCATGAACTCGCAAGAATAAAATTACAAACTCACAAGAAAAGTTGCTGAACAAGCAATAAAACTGCATGATCGATGAGTAAAAAATGAGGACGCTATAAATTAATCAATAAAGAACCCCACTGGATACCAGTGGGGTTACATTTATTAACGAGAATAGAATTCTACGATTAGTGATTCGTTGATTTCAGCTGGAAGTTCAGAACGCTCAGGAAGACGAGTGTAAGTTCCAACTAATTTCTCAGCATCAAATGATAAGTAGTCAGGTACGAAGTTATTTACTTCTACTGCTTCCTTAACAGCCGTTAGGTTTTGAGACTTTTCACGTAGAGCGATAGTTTGTCCAGGCTTTACGCGGTATGATGGAATGTCAACACGAGATCCATCAACTAAGATGTGACCATGGTTTACTAATTGACGAGCTGCACGACGAGTACGAGCTAAGCCAAGACGGTAAACTAGGTTGTCTAAACGAGATTCTAAAAGAATCATGAAGTTTTCACCGTAGATACCAGTCATTTTACCAGCAGCATCAAATGTGCGACGGAATTGACGCTCATTTACTCCATACATATGACGAAGCTTTTGCTTCTCTTGTAATTGTAAACCGTATTCTGATAATTTCTTACGTTGGTTTGGACCATGTTGTCCAGGAGCGTAAGGACGCTTTTCTAATTCTTTACCAGTACCACTTAAAGAGATACCAAGACGACGAGATAATTTCCAGCTAGGACCTGTATAACGAGCCATTATATGACTCCTCCTTTTGTGTTTTTATTTTGTATAAAATAAAAACCGTAACGGGCATTGATCTACAACATTTTATTACATGTTATATCCTCGCTCCAGCAGCAGGGAGTTACTCGATATAGCTCATACTAAAAGGTGATGAGTGAATATCTTCGCCACATGACCCTAGTACGGGAATAAAATGCTCATAAATTTACCTATTTAGGCTGCAGTATTTTACACAAAAGCTATTATATTCTTTCTATAGGTCCATGTCAACCACTGTCTCTATGTATACCGACATTTTCATTAGGTGAAAAGAACTATTTTAATATCCTATTATAGGTTTATATGGTATAATTTTTTAGGTGTCTACTCAAGATAATATAGGTGATAAAATAATGGAACGTTTCCAACTTCTGAAAAGTGAATTATTTGATCTATTATTTAATGGGCAAGCAGTCAATCGTCAAGATTTGCTAACTACCTTATTAAATTATGTCCAAGATCATTATATGGCTATAGATGTTACACTGTTTTCACACACGAGTGAAGACTTTATAATAGTAAGTTCAACAAGCCAAGAAATTATGAACAACCCTAACTATTTTACAAATCTCTTCTCCTCTCAGACAGAGCTCCTCGAGGAAGGTAAAGTAAAGATTATAACCACAGACATCCATCACCTTGTTCTAATACCATTACGTTTAAAAAATAATAAATTAGAACTTATCCTTATGACTTTATTAGCTGATCATGAAGTAACGAAGGGTATGAATTGGGACGAAATCTCCAAAATCTTCTCTACTTTTTTAAATAAAGTGTATGAGTTTGTTAACCTTACAGATGAATACAGACGCTATGAACAGCTTTACCGTGTCACTTCTAAGTTTCATTCTTCTATGAACATGGATGATATCCTTAAAGAGGTTATTGAAACTTTACGTGAAGTATATCCAGATTTTACATATTATTTACTATTGTCACATGATTATAACCATTTGAACGATTTGCCGATAAAAGAAATTCAGTATGACGAAACGAATATGGCGGTAACTCAAGCTTTTGTCACTGGAGAGGTTCAATTAGAGGATAGAGTATCCGATCGGACTTCACTTCTTTATGCACCGCTAAAAGGTAGGCAAGGTGTTTATGGAGTGCTGCAAATGATTGCACCAAATACGTTATTCTTCCCAAAAGAAGAAATTAGTTTTATTACTCTTTTGGCGAATACAGCAGGAAGTGCGATTGAAAATGCTAAGCTTTATCAACAGTCAAACCGTTTAATTGCCGATTTACAATTAATAAACGAAACATCTCATCAGTTAAACTCAAACTTGCGTTTAACAGAAGCTATGGGATACATGTCAAACCAAATTATTAAATCTTTTCAAGCGGATGAGGTTGGCTTTATTCTATTTAAAGAAAACTCCGACTATCAGATTTTACCCGGAAGTACTGACTTTTTTCTAAAAGACGCGTCGACTGTTATTACTAAAGTACAGAGTAAGTTAATGGTTGAAAGGGAATCAATTTTTGTAGGTGATTTAACGTTAGATTCTGAAACAAATCAAGTCAACTATCGATCACTTATGGCTGTTCCGATGATACAAGGAGCCGACTTACGTGGTGTTTCCATTGTTCTTCAAAAAGAGCCCTATGCTTTCCCGTTTGAGACATTTAAACTATTGCAATCTCTTATCCACCATTCTACTTTAGCACTTTCTAACTCTTTGCTTAGAGAGGAGCTGGAGAAACTAGTTATTACGGATCACTTAACAAAGCTTAGCTCAAGAAGTTACTTGAATGATCAAATCAGTAAGTCGATGGAGAACGATGCTTTTGGTACTTTTTTGTTAATTGATATAGATGATTTTAAACTAGTGAATGACACATTCGGCCACCAGGTTGGTGATGATGTGCTAAAGCAGGTTGCCGACATCATTAGAGATAATATTCGAGAGTTCGATGTAGGAGCCAGATGGGGTGGTGAGGAGCTTGCGGTTTATTTACCGCGAGTGGATCTACAGTCAGGTGTTGCTATTGCAGAGCGCCTCGTCCAAAAAGTAAGCGAATCAACGAATCCGAAGGTCACGATATCTTGTGGTGTGGGACATTGGGAAAAAGGTCATTCAGATACGCCAATTACACTGTTTAAGCGAGCAGACGAAGCGCTGTACTCTGCAAAGGGAACCGGAAAGAACCGCGTAAGAGTCCAAGAAAAATTATATAATTAGAAACAAGAAACTTGGTATTGTAAGTTGATACCAAGTTTTTTTATAATAGATAAAGAAAGCGTTTACAAAATAGAGAGTTCTTACATATGGTGTAAGTAGGAGGCGGAAATATGGGGAAGAAGCACAGATTTGAAACAAATGCCGTTCATGGTAATTATGAATCTTCACAGTTTTTAGGGAGCTTGACACCACCATTATTTCAAACATCAACATTTACATTTGATCGAGCAGAGACAGGGGAAGCTAGATTCTCTGGAGCAGAGGAAGGGATGATTTATTCAAGACTCGGAAACCCTACTGTTCAACTACTTGAGGATAAGATGGCAATGCTAGAAGGAGGAGAGAAGGCGTTAGCTTTTGGATCTGGAATGGCAGCAGTTTCTTCTGTTCTTCTGCATTTCGTTAAACAAGGGAGTCATGTACTCTGCTCGAAAGGAATCTATGGTTGCACGTACGGATTATTAAAATGGCTACAGGAAAAGCTGGACATTACTTTTGATTTACTAGATATGGAATCTAGTGAAGAAATAGAGAAACGATTGACGGAAAAGACTGCTTGCATCTTTATAGAAACTCCGATTAATCCAACAATGGAGGTCATTAACCTTAAAACCGTTGTAGAATCGGCAAAGAAATATAACGTACCGGTAGTTGTAGATAATACATTTTGCTCACCGTACCTTCAAAGACCCATAGAGTGGGGTTGTGATGTAGTGATTCATAGTGCCACTAAATATATTGGTGGTCATGGTGACGTTATTGCAGGAGTGGTAGTTGGGAAGGAGGATCTCATTAACGAGATTGCTAGACATATCAGAAAAGATATAGGTGGAGTGATGTCACCGTTTGATGCATGGCTTCTTTTAAGAGGATTAAAGACATTACCAGTCAGAATGGAACGACATTGTGAGAATGCTATGAAGCTAGAAGAAAAACTAATTGCTCATCATGCGGTAGAAGAAGTGATTTATCCAAAGGCTGAGAGTACAAATGGTCAAATGAGTGGATCAGGCGGAATTATTTCCTTTAAAATCCGTGGAAGTAAGGAAGAAGCCCAAAAGTTATTAAATTCTGTTCAGTTAATAAAGGTGGCAGTCAGTCTTGGGGATACCGAAACTTTAATACAACATCCTGCCACGATGACACATGCGATAGTTCCTGAAGAAGAGCGAATAAAGATGGGCATTACGGATCAACTTATCAGGCTTTCCGTGGGTCTTGAAGCCTGGGATGACATTTGGGAGGATTTAGAGCAAGCATTAAACCAGGTTAGCTTGAAGGACTAAGAAGGTTGGACTATTAAAATTCATTAAAAAGGAGTCAGAATTGACTCCTTTTTACATTGAAAGAACCTATATAAATTGGTTTAAAACCTCTACGAACTTTTCTAGATACTTTTGGTCAGTTTCATCAAAGCGGTCTTTAAGAGGGCTATCAATATCAAGTACGCCAATTACTTCACCATTCTTAATCATGGGAACGACAATTTCCGATTGAGAGGCAGCATCACATGCGATGTGACCTGGGAAAGCATGGACATCAGCAATGCGTTGTGTTTCTTTTGTTGCGGCTGCTGTACCACAAACTCCTCTTCCAAAAGGGATTCTCACACATGCAGGGAGGCCTTGAAAAGGACCCAGCACTAATTCATTACCTTCTGTAAGATAAAAACCTACCCAATTAATATCAGTTAAGAACTGATTTAATAAGGCGGAAGCATTTGCCAGATTGGCCACAGCATTTGATTCACCTTCTAGTAGGGCTTGTAGTTGTTTAATAACTAGCTCGTAGTTCTTTTCTTTTGATTCTTGATACTGTTCGACTTTAAACACAATAATCCCCCTTTTTTTGATAATCATTGATTAATATCTTAGCAAATTAGAGGAGAATTAGCACGAATTTGTCGATAGAAACTTAAAGGAATCACTCCGGCAACCAAGAAAATGTATATATGTAGAGAATGGAGTGATTAATTTGAGTCAACCTAATTCAAAGGAAAAAGTTATCAGCGCATCCATTGGATTATTTAATACTAAAGGGTTTAATGGTACTTCCGTTCGTGATATTGCTAATAAAGCAAATGTTAATATAGCCATTGTCTCCTATTATTTTAAAAATAAAAAAGGATTATTAGAATATCTTATATCCTTATACTTTGACCAATATATTCATGTGATTGAGAAGGTGTTAATGGAGACGGATCTATTGACCACAAAGGAGAAGCTAAAAGTACTTACAAAAGCTTTACTCAAGTACCAAGTGGATCATAGACAACTTGCAAGGTTTGTTTATCGTGAAATGACGTTAGATAATGTGTTGATTCGAGAAGTAATGGCTACTTATTTAGCCAAAGAAAAATATTATTTTAAGCAGCTGTTTGAGGACGGTATCCGGTCTAAAGAATTTCGTAAACTAGAAATCCCTTCAGTCATAGCACAATTTAAAGGAATGTTGTCTATGCCTGTTTTGCAACCTCAATATTTTACCGAAGTCTTGCACATTATTCCTTATGATGAGTATTTCTTCAAACAATACATGAAGGAGATGGAGAACTGGATTGAGCTCTCCATTTGTCACTCTCCAACAGTAACCTTTATCAATAAGCCATCCTACGTGGTGGGCGACTGAAATGTAGCGGATAGGTGAAGATGGTCAAGCCCTTGCTGTAAATCCTTCACTTGATGAGCATCAGATCCATAAACTAGAGGGATGTTTAACTGGATGGCTTTCTCTACTACCCAATCAGGTGGATATGGTTCTTTGCAAAGAGGCTTATTTACACCCGCACCGTTATAATCAAGTTGTAGATGATGTTGTTTCATAGTGAGTAATAGATCTATGATTTCCTGTTCAAACATACGATGAACAGGGAATTTTTTTTGGAATTTATGAACGAGTGTGATATGACCAATTCTTTTCGGTTTATAAGGACCTAAATCTGCTTGAATAGACTGATGTAAAGTGTGAAAATAACTCTCGTAAATTTTCTCTACACTGCCAAACACACTTATCATTTGCTCAAATGTGTCTGGACTATAATCTAAGCAAAAATAGTTATTGTCTTTTCTTAGAAAATGGACAGACAAAATACTATCATCTAATAAGGCACCATATTGGGTAAGAAAAGATGTAATTTCTTCTTCATAACCTTCAATAAAATCTACTTCTAGTCCTCGGTTGATTTTTATTTTTTCACTATACTTTTCTTTTAGCTGGGTAATGGTTTCAAAATAAAGAGTAAGATCTTCCATCTTCATCGCGCTGTCCTGATTAGGCGTTGGATCTGTAAAAGTAGATGGAAGAGGAGCATGTTCGGTAAAGGATATTTCTTTCACACCTAATTCAATGGATTTTTCAATATAACTTTCAAATGAATCTTTCGTTCCATGTGGGCAAAAAAGGGTATGAATATGGCCGTCTGCGATCAAAAGTGAACCCTCCAAAGTCAAAATGTAAAAATTTTAAAAAATTTGGTCAAAAATTGTCGTTTACATGGTATCATAAAAGCATTGATTTTTCATTTAAATAAATGTAGATATATAAGTTCTATCTTTTTTTAGCTAATCGTAAGAGACAGGAAAAGTGTTTGCTTTTCACAAGGCTTTTTTTAGAACTTGTTGCTTAGAAGTGCCTTGAAGCAGCAAATGAAGAAAATAGTCTTGTACAATTAGATAAAGAGATGGTGAACATTAGCAGTGGAAAGGGGCTTATTATGGAATTCATCATCGTTGTAATCCTATTATTGGTAGGCTTTTTCATATATGGGATGATTGTAAGAAAAACCATCTATAAAGAAGTGGACCGATTGGAAGCTTGGAAAATTGATATTATGAACAGACCGGTTACGGACGAAATGTCCTTAATGAAGGGACTAAATATGATCGGCCAAACAGAAGAGCTGTTTGAGAAATGGCGTACTGAATGGGACGAGATCGTGACAACTGAACTGCCAAATGTAGAAGAAGCATTATTCGATATTGAAGAGTATGCCGATAAATATCGTGTTCGTAAAGCTAAGCAATTGGCAAAAGAAATGAACGATCAGTTGCAAGGTATAGAGGATACCATTAAGTCGATTTTATTAGAGCTTCAAGAACTGGTTGGTAGTGAAGAGAAGAACCGGTTGGAAATTGAAGAACTTAAACAACGTTATCGCGATGTAAAACGTACCATTCTTGCTCATAGTAACTCTTTTGGAAAAGCAGAAGCTAAGTTAGAATCGTTGCTTGAGGAAGTGGCTGCACAATTCATCGTGTTTGATGAAAATATGAATAACGGTGATATCTTATTAGCAAAAGAAACCGTTCAATCCATTGCAACTCAGCTGAATCAAATGGACGTATTAATAGAGGAGTTACCTTCACTTTTAAAAGATTGTCTTTATACGACTCCAAATCAAATAGATGAGTTAGTTCAAGGAGTTAAGGAGATGACGGAGGAAGGGTTCATCTTAAGTCATCTTGAAATTGAAAAAGAAGTGTTAGCGATGAGGGAGATGTTATCGGAATACCTTCTTCAATTAGAACAAGCAAATATTGATCCTGTTAAGGAAGGCATTGCATCACTCCAAGAGAAAATAGAAGGATTCTATGATCAACTTGAAAAAGAAGTGGTGTCCAAGCATTTTGTTCAACAGCAGGTAACCCCTTTACATGTGGAATTAAGCCAGCTGTTTGATGAAACAACTCATACGAAAACAGAAACAGAACAAGTTCAATTAAGCTATCAACTTTCAGATAAAGATATTGAAGTTCAAAAACAGATTGAGACACAGATTAACCAGTTAATAAAACGATTCACCGGTGTTAAAGGATCTGTGGAAGAGAAAGATATTGCTTACTCAATCATTCAGAATGAATTAGAAGACATTCAACTACAAATAGAGGCATTAAAGCAATCACATCAAGAGTTTGTAAGCATGCTACAAACGCTCCGAAAAGACGAGTTATATGTTAAAGAAAAGCTATCAGACATGAAGAAGATGCTTCTAGACTCGAAGCGTTTAGTTCAAAAAAGCAATATGCCAGGGTTACCTGAAGCCTATTTGTATGAAATTAAAGAGTGTAATAATCAAGTCGCACTGGTCGCTGATAAACTACAGGAGAAACCTCTCCACATACCAGCATTAACTTCACTTTTAGAGCAAGCGCTAGCAAGAGTAGAACTATTGTCCACTCATACAGAAGAAATGGTAGAGCAAGCCTACTTAGTCGAGCAAGTGATTCAATATGGAAACCGTTATAGAGGAAGATCTCTTCATATGGCTGAAAAACTGGCAGAAGCAGAATTATCCTTCCGAAACTTTGATTATTCTCGTGCTCTTGAAGAAGCTGCCACTGCACTAGAGAGAGTGGAGCCAGGTGCTTTAAAGAAAATTCAACATTTAATTGAAAGTAAATAAAATGGAAAGCTGTCGGGAACGTCTCGATAGCTTTTTATATGGCTCTTTTCTAAAACTTTGTTGCTTTTCAAGCTAACACTTAAGAAAAACGAATTTTTAATTGTTAGAAAAGAGCAACTCTCTCTATTTAAAGGACTGGACGTTGTGCTACCTAGTTAAAATCCGGCTACCTGAGATTTTTACGAAAGCAACAATCTTTACGAAAACAGCCTTTTATATTGAATATGGTTGAGTGACTAAACTAGACAGGGACAAACTAGTAAATAATAGTTTATCCGTTTTTGAATAAGGCCTAAATATGATAAGATTAGTAATTGCATTGGTGGACATGTAAAAGGGGAGAAAATCATTGATTTATCTAGATAATAGTGCAACTACAAAACCATACCCTGAAGTAGTTGAGGCCTATATTAAGGTTGCGACAGAGTACTTCGGCAATCCTTCCTCTGTAAATGCACTTGGAAGTGAAGCAGAACGTCTATTATATCAATCAAGAGAAAATATTAGTAAACTATTGTCGATCCACCCAAGTGAAATTATTTTTACGTCTGGTGGAACTGAAGGCAATAATATGGCTATTAAAGGGGCAGCCCTCAAATATAAAAATCGAGGTAAACATATTATCTCAACAACGATTGAACATGCTTCTGTACAGGAAGCGCTCAAACAGTTAGAAATGCATGGATATGAAGTAACCTACTTACCCGTAGACGAAAAAGGTGCCGTTACCGCTCAGCAGGTAAAGGATGCTATCAGGAAAGAAACAATATTGGTAACAATCATACACGTTAATAATGAAGTAGGAACCATTCAACCCATTCAAAAAATTGGTGAGTTGTTGAAGGATTATCCAAAAATAATTTTTCACGTGGATGATGTTCAGGGTATTGGAAAAGTACCCGTAAACCTTTCAACATCTTATATCGATTTACTTACAGTTAGTGGTCATAAGTTTCACAGTGTAAAAGGAACCGGATTTCTATATGTAAGAAAAGGGATTAAGCTTGAGCCCTTGTTTACAGGTGGTTCTCAGGAGAATCAGCTTCGAGCTGGGACTGAAAATGTTTCAGGTATTGTAGCAATGACAAAGGCGTTACGAATGTCGTTAGAAAATCAGTCTACTAAGGTGACACGATTAAATCAATTTAAACAGACATTGATCACCTTTCTAAATGAACTAGGAGAGATTCAAGTAAATACTCCTATAGAAGGCTCTGCGCCTCATATTGTTAACTTTTCAATTCCCGGTGTAAAGCCGGAAGTGATGGTTCATGCCTTGGAAGAGCATAATATCTATGTTTCAACCAAATCAGCATGTTCATCAAAACAAACGAGTGCTAGTCGAATCTTATTAGAAATGGGCAAGCCGAATAGGATTGCTAAGCATGCTATACGGGTAAGTCTATCTTCCCAAAATACAGAAGAAGACATACAAGCGTTTTGCAGGGCAATAAAGGAAATTGTGACAGAAAAAATTGTGATAAAGAGGTAGGTACATGCAATACGATCAAATATTAATACGCTACGGAGAAATTACAACGAAAAGTAAAAACCGACTAAAATTTATTGGTGCATTAAAGGAAAATATTCTTCATCGCTTAAAGGACTATCCCAACATTAGAATCGAAAAAACAAGAGATCGCATGTTCATTAAACTTAATGGCGAAAACCATGAAGAAATTATGGATCATTTAGAAACAGTTTTTGGAATTCATTCTTACAGTTTGGCACTTAGAACGGATACAGAACTTGAGGAAATTAAAAAAGGCGCACTTTATGCTTTTCATGAAGCAAAGGAAGGAGCGAAAACATTTAAGGTTAGTGTGAAACGTTCCTTTAAAGGGTTTCCTCTCGATACTCAACAATTAAATCATGAAATTGGTGGCTATCTACTAAGAAATACTGAAGATCTTACGGTTGACGTTCGAAAGCCTGATATTGAGGTTAGAATTGAAATCAGAGAAGAAGATACTTATATCTCTTCCTATACGAGAATGGGAGCGGGCGGTTTACCTGTTGGTTCAAGTGGAAAGGTGTTATTGCTGTTATCTGGTGGAATTGACAGTCCGGTTGCCGGCTATTTAACCATGAAGAGAGGCGTAGCACTTGAAGCCATTCACTTTCATAGTCCACCGTATACAAATGAGCGAGCAAAACAAAAAGTATTAGACCTTGCTGGGAAGTTGACTTCATATTGTAAAAAGGTTAATGTACATCTTGTACCTTTTACCCAAATTCAAACGACCATCCATCAGCAAATACCAAGTAACTACTCTATGACAGTCATGAGAAGAATGATGCTTCGAGTTGCAGAAAAGATTGCAGAACAAAATGAGATCCTGGCTCTAGCTACAGGAGAAAGTCTTGGGCAGGTAGCGAGTCAAACACTTTCAAGTATGAATACCATTAATGAAGTAACTAATATGCCTATTATTCGTCCAGTTATCGCAATGGATAAACTAGAGATTATTGATATTGCTCATAAAATTGATACGTATGATATATCCATTCGTCCGTTTGAGGATTGCTGTACAATCTTTACACCATCGGCCCCGGCTACGAAGCCAAAGCGAGAAAAAGCGAACCGCTTTGAAAGCTTCTATGATTTTACACCATTAATTGAGGAAGCAGTCCGTGGTACGGAGGTTGTCGAGGTTACTGGTCAGCAAACGCAAGCAGAAGCGAAGTTTGATGATCTATTCTAGGGTCGATTAGTAGAAGAAATTACCAATATATTCTCTGAATGAAACCATGTGATTCATCACACTCTATTAACACAAGGAGGTGATACACATGGCAAACAACAACAGCTCAAACCAACTTCTAGTACCTGGAGTTCAACAAGCTCTTGACCAAATGAAGTATGAGATTGCTAACGAGTTTGGTGTAAACCTTGGTCCTGATACAACTGCAAGAGCTAACGGTTCTGTTGGAGGAGAAATCACTAAGCGTTTAGTCTCTATGGCTGAACAACAACTTGGTGGTGGATACCAACAATAATTAATTAAATAAACATGGCTACAGGGCGGGACTTAGGTTCCCGCCCTTTTTATGTTTGGGATGCTGATTTTGGTCAAGATAGATTAAAGTTTGTTGATATGAAGTCTAATTTCGTTGATAAATAACAAAAACTGTTAGATAAATTTTGAAAAGTATTAGTTAAATACTATTTTTCGTTATTATGTTACTAACTTTCGTTGATAAGTGAGGTATGCTATTCAAAAGCTACCTCCAGACCACTGTAAAGAACAGTATCTTGCGAGTTACCATAACTTTCTTGCCAAACAGTTAAAAATACTTGCGAGAATAGCTCATTTTCTTGCGACTTTTACACGATTACTTGCCACTAATCAAGATTTACTTGCGACGTGACTTACTTACTTCCCCTTACTAGCGGTCATCTCCTCCTCCTACACTTCTTTACTGCACCTCCGAATAAACTCCTAAATTTATCTATCAATTTATTCTAAATTATCTTACTATTTGATATAATAAAGAGAAACTTAAGGAGGGATATTATGGAAAGACACGAATTACTAGCACCTGAAATGTATAACATTACTTCTGAATTTGAAAGATTTGCGTCAGATCCTCTTAAGGTTGCTCTTATTTGGGAGGATCAAGCTGGTACTCAGAAGCAAGCGACATACTCTCAACTAATGGAACGTGCCAACCAAATTGGAAACGCTTTAACGGAGAAGGGACTACAACAAGGCGATGCTGTTTTAGTGATCGTTCCAAGGTTAATTGAAGCATATGAAGTATACATAGCAGCGTTAAAGAGTGGATTTATCGTAATTCCAGGCTCTGAAATGCTTCGTAAGAAAGATATTGAATATAGATTACAGCATGGAGAAGTAAAAGCAGTTATTTGCTATCACGAATTTACTAAACAGTTTTCTGATATCGACACGGATCACATTCATTTATTCTCAGTAGGCAAAGCTGTACCTCATTGGGAGAATCTTGACCAACTAGCTGATCAAAAGAATACACAACTGCAGGCTGCTAAGACAAAGAATGACGATATCGCATTTCTTTCTTACACATCCGGGACTACTGGAAATCCCAAAGGGGTTGTACATACTCATGGCTGGGGATTTGCCCATTTAAGAACGTCCGCTGCTCATTGGTTAGGCATCCAAGATGGAGATGTAGTTTGGGCAACGGCAGGTCCAGGCTGGCAAAAATGGCTTTGGAGTCCATTTCTCGCAACATTGGGATCAGGGGCGACAGGGTTTGTGTACTATGGAAAATTTGATCCAGAAAAATATTTAGAATTACTTGGTAAGCATTCTGTTAATGTCTTATGCTGTACACCTACTGAATACCGTTTAATGGCTAAAGTAGATGGACTAGATCGATATTCATTACCACATTTACATAGTGCGGTTTCCGCTGGTGAGCCTTTAAATAGGGAAGTTATTGATACATTTAGAAAATATTTTAACGTGGATGTAAGAGATGGCTATGGACAAACAGAGAATACGCTTTTAGTAGGTGTTCTGAAAGGGATGGAAATTAAACCAGGATCCATGGGGAAACCAACTCCTGGAAATACGGTAGCCATCATTAATGAGGATGGTCAACCAGTTAAACCTGGGGAGACAGGAGACATTGCGGTCCATATCGAAACACCTGCACTGTTTAAAAATTATTATAAAGACCCTGATCGAACAGCGAAACAGTTTAGGGGAGACTATTATTTAACAGGAGATCAAGCCCGACTAGATGAGGATGGGTATTTTTGGTTCGAAGGTAGGTCAGACGATATTATTATAAGTTCAGGGTATACAATTGGGCCATTTGAAGTAGAGGACGCCCTTGTCAAACATCCATTGGTGAAAGAATGCGCAGTCATCGCTAGTCCAGATGAAATTAGAGGAAGTATTGTAAAAGCTTATGTGGTCCTAAAAGATCATGTTAACCAAGATGATCAATTAGTTAAAGAATTACAGGAACACGTTAAGGCGCTTACAGCACCTTATAAGTACCCAAGAAAAATAGAGTTTATTGATAGCTTACCAAAGACAACTTCAGGTAAAATTAGAAGAGTAGAACTTCGTCAGCTTGAAAAGCAAGTTATAAACTAGGCTATTTTATTTATGTACAAAACAAGCCTTTCACTAAAAGCAGCCGCCTGGCTGCTTTTGAACTGTTTAGCACGTTTAATTGAGAAAAGGTGGTTTAGAAAATGGGTGTTTTATGGTTTGGAGGAAAAATAAAGACTCTTCTTACGGAAGATAGTGAGGTTGAAGCTGTTTATATAGTAGGTGATAAAATTATCGCAACTGGTGCAAAGGACCAACTAATGCATCAATACCAACCTGACACTCTCATGGATTTAGAAGGAGCAGTTATGTTTCCTGGATTTGTAGACAGTCACCTACATCTTATTGGGCATGGAGAGAAACTAATTCGTCTTGACTTATCTACTTTGACTTCTTCTAAAGAAATAATAGAGGCCTTAAAAATGAGAGTCTCTGAAATAAAACATGGAGAATGGGTAATAGGCGAAGGATGGAATGAAAATCAGCTATCTGATAAAAAGATTTTTCATGCGAAAGAGTTAGATGAAATAGCTCCAAATAATCCTTTGATTTTACATAGAATTTGTCGGCATGCCATAGTGGCCAATAGTATGGCCTTAGATCTTGCGGGTATTACGTCTGACACCAAAGACCCTGCTGGTGGTGTCATCGTGAGGGATCAGGAAGGTGAGCCAACAGGTTATCTTTTAGATCAGGCACAAGAACTAGTGAAGCAGGTAATTCCAAAAGTAACGACTGACTATCTGGAGAAAGCACTACGAGCATCCATTCAAGATTGTCACAAACTTGGGTTAGTTGGGGGTCATAGTGAAGATCTCAACTACTATGGAGGGTTCACTCGAACTTATCAAACCTTTAAAAACATCATCAATAAACAAGGATTACATTTTAAAGCGAATTTATTGGTTCATCATGAAGTAGTAGAAGACATGCATAACCAAGGATTAGGTGTTGGTCATGTGAACGGTGGCATTGAGATTGGCGCGATGAAAATCTTTGCGGATGGTGCCCTTGGGGGAAGGACGGCTTTACTAAGTCAGCCTTATCAGGATGATCCGACCACTTCTGGAGTTGCCAACTATTCAGAAGAACAATTAACCGAACTAGTAAAAAAAGCTAGAAGTTTTAATATGCCGGTTGCCATTCATGCGATAGGTGATCTAGCATTTGAGTATGTATTAAATGCTATTGAATTATATCCTCCTGCTCTAGGGCAACGTGATCGGCTCATTCACGCACAAATACTAAGAAAAGATTTAATAGAGAGAGTAAAGAAGCTACCTGTTGTCCTTGATATACAACCAAGATTTGTTGCTACGGACTTTCCTTGGGTTGTGGAGAGGTTAGGTGTTGAACGGATAGAGTACTGCTACGCGTGGAAAACTCTTTTAAACGAAGGTATACCGTGCTCAGGTGGTTCAGATGCTCCCATTGAACCAGTGGATCCGATACTTGGTATTCATGCTGCTATCACGAGAGCTAATCCGAATGAACCAACGATTACCTATTATCCAGAACAAGCATTATCAACGTTTGATGCCATTCAATTGTTTACATCGGGAAGTGCCTTTGCTATTCAGCGAGAACATGAAAGAGGTAAAATTGCTGTTGGTTATGATGCTGACTTTACCATTTTAGATCAAGACTTATTAACGGTAACACCAGAACAGATCCTAAACACGAATGTTATAATGACTGTAGTCAATGGTGAAATTGTTTATAAAAGGAAAGAGCCCATTCCTTTATAATGAGGTGATATCTGATGAAAAAAATAATAGTCCTTCTAATATTCTCCTTCTTTGCTTTTGAAGTGTCAGCATTTTCCTTAACATGGGCGTATGGATTTGTGGTGAATGACGGGAAAGTCTATGAGGTCAAAGAAGGCCTTATTCTTCCGAAAGATGAAGTAGGAAAAGTCGTTGGGCAAGTAGAAACACAAGCTGATGAATATGGTGGAGATTATTATGGGAATGCATCGAATTATTATGACATTGGAACAAACTACTACGAAATAAAGGGAATCGCCACAAAGGAAGCAATTGCTGTAGAAATTCAACCAAACGAATTTGTAAAAGCGGTGTTTGTTCACGATGCACCACCCCATTTTAAGAACTTTCTGTTCAGTACTTATACTTGGATCGTGGTAGGTTGCGTTATTATAGTGCTTGGTATAGTTGTTCTGAGATCCAGACAAGCATAATCCAGAAGTATAGAAAGAGAGGCATCACCATGGAGAAAACAGAGATTGAAACGAAGATTGCAGAATTAAAGGATGAATATATTCAACTTCAACATAATTTAGAAAAGCTAGAGTTTGTAAACGGAAACGTGGCTCCTTTGGAAAAACGTTTGATACAAGTAGAAGAGGAACTAAGTTCGCTTAATCAACAATTACGTAGAAGTTAATACGAGAGGCATTGCGAAACCGCAATGCCTCTCATTTTACGAACTATTCCTCTATTAAGAAAGTTCGTCTTACTTTTTCCCAATAGGAATTATCTTTTAATTTAACAGTTTTAATTCTCTTATCAGTTAAGTTAATGACCACTTTTTTTACATGACTGATTCCAAGTGCTTCATTGTCGGCCCCAATGATAGGATAATCATTACCGTCTTGAATAATTTCTAGTGTAAGGGTTCTGTTCCCACTTAAAATGAAGGAGGAACCTAGAGTTCTGTATCGGTTGTTGTTAAGTGACGCTAATTCACTGACTTGTAAGCATGGAAGCATTGGATCGACCACAGCACCACCAACTGATTTATTATAGCCTGTACTACCCGTAGGAGTGGCTACAATCATTCCGTCTCCGCGGAACCTCTCAAAATGTAAATCATCAATATAAACATCCATTACAAAAGTTTTAATAATTCCAGAACGAATGGACAATTCATTTAAACAGTAAAACGAGGTTGTATCGTCAATAGATGCAGTTAGTACAGGATAACGCCTTACTTCAATTTGCTCGTTTGTCATAGCTTCAACCATCTTCTGTTTATCTTCAATGTGGAAATCACAGTATAAACTTAAGGACGAATGTGTTGTAACTCCTGTATATAAGCAGTCTTCACGAAACCCAGTTTTTCTAACTGCTTGTAAGAAGTTGCCGTCACCTCCTCCAATACTAACGATAATATTGGCCTCCTTGCTGTTTGTCACAACAGAGAACCCATGAGTGGTTGCTAATTCCTCAAGCTCTTTCACGTGGTTCATGATTTCAGGATCTTTTTTGTAAAAAAAGTATATATTTTTGCGTGATGACATAAAATTACCTCCTAAATTATGTAAAAAATGTTATGGGTAGCCAAGAATGGAAGCTCATATTATAGTTATAGTGTATCAAAATCAACAATCATATGAAAACTAGGTATAGTTTGTCGTAAGGAGGGAGCTTTAATGAATAGTAAACGTTGGATAGCCCTTGGTATTGCAGTAGGGTTATTTATATTTTCTGCTATTGTCAATGTGGCTACATCTTTAGCCTTCGGAAATTTTTCTACCTTCTCAGAGGATTTATTCCCGACTGACGAAGAATTTATGGAGACCGTGTTAGAAGAAGGGGATCTGATTTATAAGATAGCGGTCTTAGACGTAAATGGCGCTATTATGGATACTGGTGATGTCTCTTCTTTCTTTCAATCAGCGGGTTATGATCATCGTGCTTTCTTAAGAATGCTTGATAAGGCGGCAGAGGATGACTCAGTAAGAGGAATCTTAATTAGAGTGAATTCACCTGGAGGTGGCGTAGTAGAAAGTGCAGAAATACACGACCGTATTAAAGATATCCAGGCTGAAACGGAAAAGCCTGTATACATATCTATGGGGAGTATTGCTGCTTCAGGAGGTTACTATATAGCAGCTCCAGCTGATAAAATTTATGCAAGTCCTGAAACGTTAACAGGATCTCTAGGAGTTATTTTTCAGAGTTTGAATTACAGTGGGCTTGCTGAAAAATATGGTGTAATGATGGAGACAGTAAAAAGTGGGCCATATAAGGACATTATGAGTCCAACTAGAGAAATGACAGAGGACGAAAGACAAATTCTACAGTCTATGATTAATAATTCGTATAGCGGATTCGTAAAGGTCATTTCAGAAGGACGAAATCTCTCAGAGGAACAAGTTCGTAAGATTGCAGATGGACGAATTTATGATGGAAGACAAGCGAAAGACTTACAACTGATTGATGAATTTGGTTATTGGGAAGATGCAATTGAAGGGTTAAAAGCAGATTTTGATTTGGGTGATGTAACAGTCATTCAATACGAAGCTGCTTACGGTTTCTCATCTATCTTTTCAATGGGCGCACAAAAATGGTTCTCTAATGATATTGAGATGAATAGTCTTATGAAATTATTGAGTCAACCGAATGCTCCAAGACCTATGTATTTATATCAGGAGTAGGAGGGAAATCATATGGACACATCTATTCATACAGAAGAGAATGTAGATCATACTGCGCAAACTGTAACAAAACGTATTTATTATGCAGGTTTTTGGATTAGATTTTGGGCTTATTTGCTAGATGTAATCGTCATTTCTAGTCTTAATCAACTTGTTAACTATCCCATCTTTCGTTATTTTGATTTCTCCATAGTAAAAGAAAATATGTTTACACCAATTGCCATCCTAACTGCTTTAACCATGTACCTCTATTTTGTTGTTATGACAAAGGTTTTTAAGCAGACTATTGGAAAAATGGTGTTTGGATTAAAAGTGGTAGATCTTCATGAAAGGCCATTAACTTGGACGACTGTCCTATTTCGTGAAGTGATTGGGAAATTCATTGCTAAGACCATTTTCTTTGTAGGATTTATAGTGGTTGCCTTCACTAGAAAGAAACAAGGGGTACATGATTTATTCTCAGACACTAGTGTCATACTCGAACGTTTTAGTGATAATATTTAAAAATATAAGATTGAAAAGCAGCTAAGTATTAGAAAAGAGCCTATTTAAATTTAAGGCTATGTTAAAGTACAGCGTTGATTTTTAGCAGAGTTGATTGAAGTGGAAGGACGCGAGACTCCTGTGGGAGAGCGGGTCGCGGGAGACCCCGCAGGCACGGTTTTTGCCGAGGAGGCTCCCGGATTCGCCCACGGAAAGCGAGTGTTCTGGAACGAAAATCAACAACAAAGTTTAACAGAGCCCAATTTAAGACTCAACCTATCTGTTAAGATAGGTTTTTTTGTGGATTAACACCTCCCTTTTGATTGATTAGGTTTAATTTGCTTGTGCGAAGGTGATACTGTTAAGCGAATGAGGTGATTGGAATGATTTGGCTCTATGTGATCCTAGCCATTATATTATTTTTTTCGTTACTACTACTTTCAAATCTCTATATTAAAATAGATTATTCACATACCCAAGACGATGATCAGCTTTCAATAATGGTCAAATTATGGTTCTTTCGATATACGTTTAAGATCCCTTTAGTCAAAATAGATAAAGACACAAACAGTATCGTATTCAAGAAAGAATCCCAAATGGGGAATTCAAGCGAGGTAAAAGAAAAGCAACCAACAGAGGTCACACCAAATGAGATACTAAATGGCTTTAAAAATGCTAGAGAAGTTATTCAACACGTCGTTCATTTACACAGTATAGTAAGAGCTTTTCTACAGAAGGTAACGATTCTTAAGCTAGACTGGCATACAAACTTTGGAATAGGTGATGCTGCATTAACAGGTATGCTCGTCGGGGCAGGTTGGGCGGTAAAAGGAGGGATTATCGGGCTAGTTAGTCAGTATATGAGATTGAAAACAAACCCCACTATCACGATAACCCCCTTTTTTCAACATTCCTTTTCTCATACTAAACTAACATGTATGCTTTCTTTTCGAATCGGGAATGCTATTTTAGCAGGATTAAGAATCGTAAAATTTTGGAAGGGAGGACTTCCCTCCTTCACGGGTGGACCTTCATTTCTTAAATCAAAAAACAGTAAATCTATATCGTAAATGGGAGGAATCAGTATGGCAGAACATCCTATTCAAGGTTTAATGACTACTGCAATGGAAAGCTTAAAGCAAATGATTGATGTAAATACCATTATTGGAGATCCTGTTGAAACTCCAGATGGTAGTGTTATTCTAACAGTTTCAAAGGTTGGTTTCGGGTTTGCAGCAGGTGGAAGTGAATTCCAAGTAGACAGTGGTTCTAAGAAAGATGGCGAAAGTTCAGCACCTAAACTACCGTTTGGCGGAGGTAGTGGTGGAGGGGTATCTATTACACCAATTGCCTTCTTAATCGTTAATGCTTCAGGAGTGAAAATGCTACATCTTGACGAAAGCACTCACCTTTATGAAAAAATTCTAGAAGCGGCTCCACAAGCTGTAGAAAAAATTCAACAAATGTTTAGCAAAAATAATAATAACCAACAAAACAACAACCAAAATCAAAATAATAATCAGAATCAAAACCAGCCAAAAGAGACAATTGATTTTTAATGAAGGGTTAACCTTAATGGTTAACTTTTTCTTTTTTATTCTTTTTTTGTTCAGCAACTTATTTGCAATAAATTCCTGTTGTCGGTAGAATAATATTGAATCTAAAGAAGTTTTTAGGAGGAAGAGTAGATGGCATCCATTACGTTTAAAGGTAATCCAATCACATTGTTAGGAAATGAAGTAAAAGTTGGAGACAAGGCTCCAGACTTTACAGTATTAGCAAATGATTTAACTCCAGTTTCACTTTCTGATTCAAAGGGTTCAGTAAGATTAATTAGTGTGGTACCATCACTTGATACGGGCTTATGTGATGCCCAAACACGTAGATTCAACGAAGAAGCAGCGAAATTAGATAATGTAAAGATCTTAACTATTAGTGCTGACCTACCATTTGCCCAAAAGCGCTGGTGTGGAGCAAACGGAATCGAAAATGTTCAAACATTATCTGACCATCGTGATTTTTCCTTTGCAGAAGCATATGGAGTACATATGAAAGAGTTAAGATTACTAGCTAGATCCATTTTCGTCGTTGATAGTAATGACACAGTTACATATGTAGAGTATGTAAGTGAGGGAACTACTCACCCAGATTATGAAGCAGCACTTGAAGCAGCAAAAGCAGCACAATAAAGATAGATACTTAAAACGCCTCGAAAATCGAGGCGTTTTTACATACCTATGAAAAATTATGTTATGATACTATATTGGAATGAAGGTCTCCGTAAGTGAAAGAGCAATGATAAGAGGAGGAACGGTTAAATGACAATGTCTACGATGGAAAGTTGGTTCACGTTAGTTGATACTACAGCTACGCTAATACAAGAGAAATTAGAAGTTTCCTATTTAGAAGCGGTTTACCTAACAGGTGTTAACCTTTTTGAGGGTGAGATTATACAAGAAGAACTTTTACATAACGAGCTTTTAGTGAAGAGATTGAGGAAAGAATACGAAAATTTTAAACTTGATAGAGTATCAAACGAAGAGATTCGAAAAGGTTACCAGTTGGCAATTCTAAAAGGGATGAAGGAAGCTACACAAGCCCATCATCAAATGACACCTGATGCAGTAAGTCTGTTTGTCAGTTATCTAGTGAATAAGTTGACAGCAGGTAATGAAAATATGTCCATACTAGATCCTGCCATCGGGACGGCCAATCTTTTAACAGCCGTTCTTAACCATCTGCCTCAAAACAATGTCACAGGATTTGGAATTGAAGTAGACGATTTATTAGTGAAGTTAAGTTTGGCAAATGCAAATTTACAAGAGCATCAAATTGAGCTGTTTAATCAAGACGCTTTACAAGACTTATTCATTGATCCGGTTGATCTAGTTGTGTGTGACTTACCGGTTGGGTATTATCCGAATGCAATGAGCGCTGACAAATTCCAACTAAAAGCGGAAACAGGACATTCATTAGCTCACCATTTATTTATTGAACAAAGTTTTAAATATACCAAGCCAGGTGGGAAGCTTGTATTTCTAGTACCTAACCTGATGTTTGAAGGCGATCAGACGAAGGCTCTCCATGATTTTATAAAAGACAATGGTGTAATCTTAGGGCTGCTTCAATTACCTTCATCCATGTTTAAAAAGAAAGAACATGCTAAGAGTATTTTTATCTTGCAGAAAAAAGGTCCAGAGGTTTCTATCCCTAAACAAGCCTTGCTCGCAGAACTACCTTCATTTTCTAATAAGAAAGCAATGGAAGGTATGATTCAGCGAATTGACAATTGGTTTGCTAATGAATTCAACGTGAAAGAATAGTTCATGATAAAGAGTTAGGCTGTTTAAAGGATATTGTTGTTTTTTGCACTATTGATTGAAGTGGAGGGATACGAGACTCCTGCGGGAGAGCGTGGTAAGGGAGACCCCACAGGCGAGAAGCGCCGAGGTGGCTCCCAAACCCGCCAACGGAAAGCGAGTGTCCCGAAACGAAAATCAACATAGAAGTTTAACAGAGCCAAGAATTAAGAAAGCAACCTAATAAAAAATAGGGTTAAAAGACACACACATAGAAGAACCTATGGGTATCAAAGCATATAGACAACATGGGATTGCACATAAAGGAGATGTTACATATGTCAAAAATTATTGCCATTAATGCAGGAAGTTCATCCTTAAAGTTTCAACTGTTTGACATGCCAAGTGAAACCGTCGTTACAAAAGGTTTAGTTGAGAGAATTGGATTAGAGGAAGGAGTTTTTACCATTGTTGCACATGGTGAAAAGGTGAAGGAAGTAACTGATATTCCAGATCACTCCGTTGCGGTAAAGCTATTATTAACAAAACTAACAGAGTTACATATCATTGAAAGTTTAAATGAGATCGATGGAATTGGACATAGGGTTGTTCACGGAGGAGAAAAATTTACTGATAGTGTTTTACTAAATGAAGAAGTTATTAGTGAAATTGAGGGCTTATCTGAGCTTGCTCCCCTTCATAATCCTGCTAACGTAGTTGGAATTAGAGCTTTTAATGAAGTTTTACCTAATGTTCCAGCAGTGGCGGTATTTGATACTGCTTTTCACCAAACAATGCCTGAGAAGTCATTCCTTTATAGTCTACCTTATGAGTATTATGAGAATTTCGGTATTCGTAAGTATGGCTTTCATGGGACTTCTCACAAGTATGTATCGATGAGAGCGTCAGAACTACTTGGTAGACCCATTGATCAACTTCGCTTAATTTCATGTCACTTAGGGAATGGTGCTAGTATTGCTGCAATTGAAGGCGGTAAATCAATTGATACATCAATGGGCTTTACCCCACTTGCTGGAGTAGCCATGGGAACACGTTCAGGTAATATAGACCCTGCATTAATTCCTTATATTATGGAAAAAACAGGTAAGACAGCTGATGAAGTTCTACAGATTCTAAATAATAAAAGTGGAATCTTAGGAGTATCTGGTTTTTCAAGTGACTTAAGAGATATTGAGAAATCTGCTTCTGAAGGTAGTGAGCGTGCAGAGCTGGCACTAGAAGTGTTTGCTGGAAGAATTCATAAATATATTGGATCTTATGCGGCTAGAATGTCTGGTGTAGATGCGATTATTTTTACTGCGGGAATCGGTGAGAATAGTGATGTTATTCGTGCTAGAGTCTTAAGAGGGTTGGAATTCATGGGTGTCTATTGGGATCCGACATTAAATAAGGTTCGCGGGGAAGAAGCGTTTATTAGCTATCCGCATTCACCAGTTAAAGTAATGGTCATCCCAACAAATGAAGAAGTAATGATCGCTAGAGATGTAGAAAGACTGGCGAGTATATAGTATGTGAAAAGGAGTTTTGATCATTGAGCGTTTCAGAGCATAAGGCAGAAGCACCTAAAGTGCTAAGCTGTAAAATCATCACGGTAAGTGATACAAGAACGAAAGAGACAGATAAAAGTGGACAGTCTATCATAAGTTTCTTGGAAAAAGCCAATCATGTTGTGGCTGAATATGTCATCGTAAAAGACGAACAGTCTCAAATTAAAGAAGAAATTCTAAAAGGATTTGAGAGCAACGATATTGATGTAGTCCTAACAAATGGTGGCACGGGCATATCTAAGCGGGATGTCACGATTGAAACCGTCCAGTCCATCATTGAGAAAGAAATTGTAGGATTTGGGGAATTGTTCCGCATGCTAAGTTATACAGAAGACATTGGCTCAGCAGCTATGATGTCAAGAGCTATAGCGGGCGTAACTGGAACAACAGCCGTCTTCTCCATGCCAGGCTCAACTGGAGCAGTTAAACTGGCGATGGAGAAATTAATTATTCCGGAATTGCCACATGTGTTAAGAGAAATAAGAAAATGAAAAAAGCATCGTCTTCGTACGATGCTCTTTTTGTAGTTATCGTTTTAATTTATTGATACCTGCTTAATGCACTCTTCTCTCACGTTCCATAAACGGTCTAGCGTAAATCTATCTTCCAACTTATTATTTCTTAGCCAGATTGGAATATAAGAACGGTGAAAGGTTGTTTTAAATTCTCCAATATCAGAAGGAGTAATGTTGACTTCTGTTAGAAAAACATCAATTGGTTGCCCTAATACGTCCGTTCTAGTGAAGTCAAAACGATCCTGTTTGTATCTTAAATAACAATGAGCTTCAGGAATGCTTTGTAAACCATACTTATCTAATACATCTCCTACTCCAGAGTATTGTGCTCATTCATTTCATAGATTCCTGTAAATAATGTTATCTCATCTCTATTTTGTTCCAAACATAAAGCTGAAAGCAAAGCATGCTTGGTACTGCAAGTTCCCTTACTTTCGTTTAACACAAGCGTGTAATCAGCACGATCCGCATTCCTCCCATATGGCAAACCACCGATATATTGAGCAACCTGTTGAAAATGAGTCAGTCCTAAATCTAAAAAGGATTTGGATATGCTTCCTAATGGTGCAATTTTAAAGTTTGGAAATCTTTCAGGAATCATAAGAGCACTCCTCATACTGCATTAATCTACTTAAGGTTATGCAAATCTAATGTTTAATTTGTATAATCCTACCGGAAAATCCAACTAGTAAGAAAGAAACGGATGTAATGAATCCAAAAATAAAAACATGTAAATAAGGCATCACTATATCGCCAGCATCTCTTATCTGTTCAGGAGGAAACATCATAATACCTAGTGAGGCAATAATCATATAAATGAAACCGGAAGCTATGGATATTTGCAATATGTCCTTTGTTTTTAATTTTTTATTCTTAATGTAAAAAATAAATACAGTTGCAAAGATAAGTAGTGATAAACAAAATGCTACCCATAAGCCGGCCCAGTTTCTTAGTAACATAAAACTAAGAAGAAGTAACAAGCCAAATACCGATCCAATTGAAAGATGCTTCATTGCGGTTCCTTCCTTTACGATAGTAGATTTGAAATTATTAAATAATAAGATTCCATAAAAAAAGCATTAATCCTCCTTTGATTAATGCCCTCAAACTTATTTATACTAGGTCAACGACAAAGAGATGAATGGCTACCACGATTAAAATAGAAACGATTCCTGACAGGCTAACTGGGTGTGTAAATTTATATTCTTTAATAGGAGATATGTTTCTGAAGAAGACCCAAAATAAGAAATTACCCAATATAATAATAAGGCCTCCGACAAAGAATACATGCTTAACCGAATTAGCTATACCAAGTATGTGGTTATTGTAAAGTAACCATAAGAAGCCTAGGAAGGCATGGAAAGCAATTGAAAATGTAACTTGTTTAAGCACGATATCCCCACCTCTTTTTTTACTAAATATTAACATATAATCTTTATTTTGGTATTAATTACATTTCAAGAAAAGTTAACCTTTGAGGATCGCATTATTTCTGATAGCTACAAGTAATTTGCATCTACCAACTAAGTGAATTTTGCCAAAAATTGTTTAGATGGAGGTAGTTTTTACTAAATATGATTATGTTTAGACGTTCGGATCTTACCTCTAAGTGGTTACGTTCTCCCTCTACCTAGATATTCCACGAAAATAATGATTATTCGAGCTTTTGTCTTGATAATTCCACGAAAATATTAATCATTCCACGTTTTTTCTCATTATTCCACACTCAATTATCGTTATTTCATAAGTTTGAAAAGCAACAAAGTTTTAGAAAAGAGCCTTTCATAAAAACAAAAAAGCATGAAAACTCAATCGTGAGAATTCATGCGTTTACCATTACATATGAACTTTTGTCGATACATCCTGATTCGTTCTATACCATAGCCATAAATCATTGATAACAGAGGCTAGTTCTGAGATTTCAGAGTTCAGTAAGCAAGAACGTGGAAAGTCGTTTTCATCATTAAGTTCAGCTTGTTTTTTATTAATAATCGTTTCGATCTCACTAATTCTGTCAGGAATTCGTCCTCGTATTTTTTCCCATGTTACTAATATTTCTTGTTGCTCATCAGCTGAATAGTCATCCCATAACTTTTTAAGGTCAGGTGTCGATATTCCTAGCCGTTCATTAAATGTAAAATTATTATTCATCATACATTCCCCCAGCAAGCTGTACATGATAGATTCATTGTACACAATTTTTTGAATATGTTCTAATCCCGTGTATTTCTTTTGATCCAAGCATAGTTATGCTCTCACCGTAAACACTACTTAATAAGACGCTTTTCAATACTCAACTAACATCCTGTAGTAAAGTGAGGTGAGGGCAAGATGACTAAAGATAAGCAAGATAGCTCATTTCAGTTCTACTATGATGAAGTGGGGGAAAAAGAACTCCTAGAACAATTAACGGATTCGTACCAAAGTGGATATGATTACACCGTTACTCAGCAGGAAGATCCTCAATATCAATCTAAAAAAGAAGGGCAGTAAAGGCATCCTGAAAGATGCCTTTTTTTACTAGCAAGGAGTGCTTGTGTCGTAACTCTTCTTATCAGAGTGAAAGCCCTTGTTTTGCTACGTTCTTGTTTTTCCGAATTCTTAACCAATAGTCGACCTTTATCATACCCATGTAAAGAATGGTGCTAATCAAAAATGAACTGAATCCGGGCGAATAATGTTCATCAATCGCTACATAACTGATGATCCCAACTATAATCGCGAGAAAAGCAGATTTGTTGAATTGAAAGATAGGTGGAGTCATAATTTTTTCAAGATCTTTCATACTAATCTCACTCCGTTTAACAATCATAAAATCTGTAATAATGACTGCAGATAGAGGGATGACAAAGGCACCTAGAAGTGAAATATACTGCTTCGCTTCTGTTACGATGGTAGGAAAGCTGCTAATGATAATGGCTATTCCACCAAAAATTAAAGCACTTCTAATTCGTCCTAGACTTGGAATACTATTTAAAAGGCTAAAAGAGCCAGTGTAGGCATTACTCATATTAATAGAGACCATTGAGAACAAAGCAGATATGGTAATAATTGCAATTAGTACATAGGAATTACTTAACGTAGTAGCTGACACGAATGGATTGATATGATTCATCGCACTAGCTGAGTAGGCAGCAAGTAGAGCTGCCATTGTAAATCCAATAATATTGCCACAAAGCAGTCCGTAAAAAGAATGCCTTTTCGACTGTGCATATCTTGCAATGTCAGCTGAAGAGCTTACACCTGATACATACTGTATAAAGGCAAGGCTAGCAAAAAATAAAAAGTTTAGTAGTGAAAAGCTGCCTGTATCTGTAACAACGCTTAAAAATGTTTTTTCTAGCTGATCTGTAGTAATGTATAAGTATATAATACTTCCCTGACCAAGGAATAGGACAGGTATGAAGAACTTTGTTGCTTTTTTAATGGCATCAAAGCCGATGAGTGCTAACAAAGTCATAATTGCTGCTAGTGTAAGTGAAATAAGTAGAAATGGTATCTTTACATTAAATAATCGATTGGAAAGTTCACTTATGACATAGGTACCGCCAATCGTCTGAACAGCGAACCAATACATGGACGTAATCGTTCGTATGGGCGAAGCAACAAATCTTGCGCCCTTCACGCCTATAATGGATCTAATCGCATACTGAGAAGGTATTCCGTGTGTGGCTCCAGGCAGGCTTAACCATGCGACAAAGAAAAAGGCAAGTGATGCGCCTAAAACTGTACTTAGTACAGCATATTTAAAAGAGAGGCCACCTTCTAAAACCGCCATGGCCGGTACAAGAAAGTTTCCGGCATTTACAGAAAAGGCAATCTGAATGAATGTATAGTCTAACCATTTACTAGTTCTTAGCTCTTTAGGAACGGGATCAAGTCCGAAGCGTTCAATTAATTCCTGTTTCTTTTTCGTAGCTGCAACACTCATACATCATACTCCTTTACATTTAGGACCTACATGTTATTCTACAATATATTCAAAGGTTAGGATAAAAATATTTTAGGAGGGTAAGAATGACAAGGCATGTATTTATTACTGCTGGCTCTAAAGGGATTGGGCGTAAAGTAACAGAAACTTTTATTAAGAAAGGGTATTACGTTACCGTTAATTATCGTCAAGATACAACAGCCGTTGACTCTTTAAAAGAAGCTCTATCTACATATTCCAATCAACTTTTATTGATTAAAGGTGATATTACCAATCGAGATGATATTAAACGAATGGTGCTTGAAGCCAATCAGGTTTTCGGAAGCATTGATATATTAATTAATAATGCGGGGCCATATATATTTGAGAGAAAGAAACTAGTTGATTACAGTGATGAAGAATGGGATGAAATGGTAGAAGGTAATTTAAGCTCTGTATTTCATCTTGTAAAAGAAATAGTTCCAGCGATGAGAGAGAAGAAATTTGGTCGTATTATTAATTATGGTTTTCAAGGGGCAGAATCTGCACCAGGTTGGATTTATAGATCTGCTTTCAGTGCCGCGAAGGTTGGGCTCGTGTCCTTAACAAAAACCATTGCCATTGAGGAAGCTGAGAATGGAATTACAGCAAATATGGTTTGTCCAGGAGACATTTTAGGTGAGATGAAGGAAGCCTCTATACAATATGCGAAGGATCATCCTGTTCACCAAGCACCGGTTGGAAGATCAGGCACGGGTGAGGATATTGCTAGGACAATAGAATTTCTCTGTGAGGAGAACTCAGATATGATAACTGGTTCCATTATTGAAATTACCGGCGGATTAGATGTCATCAACCGGTACCGATGAAAAAAGCATCCATATTTTTCTATATTTACTGAATATATTCCTTATTTTTTCATCATCCTAAATATGAGGTGATTAAATGAGAATAGTGGTAAGTTTACTTTGTCTTTTATTATTAAGTTCAACTGGATTGCATGCTTACGCGGCTGATTATACAAATAGTCAATTATTCAAAGTAACAATTTGGCAGAATAACGAAGAAACTGAATTTGAATTTGAAAATCCATCTCATTATGAGTGGGAAAAAGGGGAAAAGGTTGTTAAAGGAGAAGCAGCACAAGAGCAAGTGAAGAAGGTGTTTCGTACCCTTTCCCTTTCAAAAGATGTAAAGGTCGATGAAGTAAAACAACGTTTAGCAAATTTCGGATATACAGAAATTGATCGATTTGTTGTAAGATGGATGAATAATGAGGGCAAGCTCTATACTTGGCATTGGGAAAGGGAATAGAAGAAATTTATTCCACAATTTGTCGTTTGATGTTATAGTTAATACGGTCTTGTTCAAGCGTTATTTATAGTAGGAGGAATGTAAAGGATGCGTATAGGGGTACCTAAAGAAATTAAAAACAATGAAAATCGTGTTGCTATGACACCTGCTGGCGTTGTAAACCTTGTAAAATTCGGACATGAAGTGTTCATTGAAGACAATGCAGGAGTTGGCTCAGGGTTTACGAACGAACAATACATAGAAGCTGGCGCAAAGATTGTAGAGTCCGCTGAAGAAGCATGGTCTATGGAAATGGTGATGAAAGTTAAGGAACCGCTTCCAAGTGAATACGGTTATTTTAGAGAAGGTTTAATTTTATTTACATATTTACATTTAGCACCAGAGCCAGAACTAACAAAGGCTCTTATTGATAAAAAGGTTGTAGGAATTGCCTATGAGACCGTTCAAATGCCAAACGGCTCACTTCCACTACTTACACCAATGAGTGAAGTGGCGGGAAGAATGTCATCTCAAATTGGTGCACAATTTTTAGAAAAGCCAAAAGGTGGAATGGGTATCCTATTAGGTGGAGTTCCTGGCGTTCGCCGTGGTAAAGTAACAATCATTGGTGGAGGAGTAGCTGGTACAAACGCTGCTAAAGTAGCAATCGGGCTAGGCGCACATGTGTCAATTTTAGACGTGAATCCAGACCGTCTTCGTCAACTTGATGATATTTTTGGTACTGACGTAACAACGCTTATGTCTAACCCATTGAATTTAGCGGAAGAAATTGCTGACTCTGATTTAGTAATTGGCGCAGTATTAATTCCTGGTGCAAAAGCTCCAAAACTTGTTTCAGAAGAAATGATTAAGTCTATGAGACCTGGTTCTGTTGTTGTTGATATTGCAATTGACCAAGGTGGTATCTTTGAAACGACGGATCGCATCACAACCCATGATGCCCCAACTTATGAAAAGCATGGTGTATTACATTATGCAGTGGCTAATATGCCAGGTGCTGTTCCACGTACATCAACTATTGCTTTAACAAATGTAACTGTTCCTTATGCAGTGCAAATTGCTAATAAAGGCTACAAGCAAGCTTGCTTAGAAAACGAAGCGCTTCTAAAAGGAATCAATACATTAAATGGATATGTTACGTACAAAGCAGTAGCAGAATCACATGAATTACAATATGCGGATGCTCGTGAGGCATTAGTTTCACTATAATTGTTAGAAAATAGCCCCTTTGGCATCAAGTTTTTGCATAAAACTTGATGCTAAAGGGGTTTTTGAATGGGTAACGATGTTGATTATTCCGCTTATCGACGAAACTATGATTTTATCAATTAAACTTAATAATTTATTGAACACTTTTTGAAATTTATAAACGAAAATCAAACTATATCGAACACTTTTCCGAATATATCAACAAAATGCCAAATCCTAAAAGCCAAACAAAAAAAGCCGACGAATCCGATTCGTCAGCTTAAACTTCCAATTATAAAATCTGTAGTTCTTTAGGATAGGAAGTAAATGTAGTAAATCCATTTTCAGTAATTAATACATCATCTTCAATACGGACTCCGCCTACACCTGGTAAGTAAATCCCGGGTTCAATCGTGAAGGTCATTCCGGCTTGAAGTGGTCTTGTGTTTGTATGTGTCATGGACGGAAACTCATGAACGTCAATACCTAAACCATGACCAATACGGTGGGTGAAATAGTCACCATACCCTTTGTCAGTTATAATGCTTCTTGCAGTTTGATCAATGTTTCCGATTTGCTCTCCAGGCTTGCAAATATGTAAAGCAGCAAGCTCTGCCTGTAGGACCGTTTCATAGATTTCTCGTTGACGGTCATTTACTTCTCCTAATGCAACGGTCCTTGTAATGTCAGAGCAATAGCCTTGATACACTACACCGAGATCAAAAAGAATTAAATCTCCTTTCCGCATCATCGTTAACCCTGGCTTCCCATGAGGGGCTGCTGTTTTTTCACCAGTTAACACCATTGTGGAAAATGACATTGCTAAAATTCCTTTTTTCTTTAACTCGTATTCTATGGTAGCCAGTACTTCGAGTTCAGTTCTTCCTTCTTTTATGGCAGAAACCCCGACTTCCACTCCGAAATCTGCAAGCTTTCCAGCCTCTTTAAGGAGTGAGATTTCCTCCTCATCCTTGATGAGACGAAGCTCTCTTAATTTGTCTTCTACTGAGACAAGAGTTGGTGATTGGAACGCTTCGTTAATTTTTTCAGCTCTCTCATAAATAACATGTTCTTTTTCCATAGCTAACTTATTAATAGCGGGAACTCTTTTCTCAACAGCGACTTTTACTAACTCCCAAGGATTGTCGGTATCAGAGTATCCGATTATCTCGTGCTCCCAGCCAGTTGCCTTAATTTGTTCTTTTTCCATATTAGGTGCAATAAGAAAAGGAGCATGATCCGCAAACACAAATAAAGCGACTAAGCGTTCATGTGGGTCTGTATAGAATTTAGTTAAATAGAATACATTAGCCTTGGAAGTAATCATGCTAACAGGGATGTCTTCCGTTTTCATCCAATCCATTAATTGTTGTAGTCTTTGATTTTTCATCTAGTTACACTTCCTTTTATAGATCGTTTGTACACTACTTTAACAATGTTTGGAAAAAGTGTAAACTTTAATTAAAACAATTGTTAAGTGTACACCAAAGTAATAGTAGGGTTCGTTGCAAAAGATACAAAAATTTTGAAACCATTTATTACATCAATCGTATTAAAACGTAGAATCATTTAAATGGCTCTTTTCGAATATTTTCGTAAAGTTTTAGAAAAGAGCCTTTAAAAAATTGAAGCCTGAGGTGAAGTTGTGAGTTTTTTTCAGAAGCTATTTGGAAAGAAAGAGGTACGACCAAACATCGAAGAGCGAACTGTGTTGAACCTGCAGATCAATGATATAGTGGCGTACGATCTGGAGGATTACCAGGTTGTAGGAAAGCTTACGTACTCCGATCATGGATTTTCTTGGCATGCTTATCAGCTTCAGTCACCAGATCGGGTGATTTGGCTCAGTGTAGAAATGGATGATGAGTTGTATTTGGGGATTTATGAGAAATCTAAACTGAAACTATCTGAACCAATTCCAAAAGAAATCAATGACGAAGGTACTACGTACTACTTAGATGAACATGGAGTGGCACAAGTTACAGGGATTGGAAGAGGACAAAATGTAAACGGGGCAACCTGTAAGTATTTTGATTTCTGTGATGAGGAACAGGAAGCGTTTTTATCTGTTGAGATCTGGGGTAGTGAAGTTGAGGTTAGTAAAGGCTATGCCATTGAAGAATATGAATTAAAAATTATAGCGTCTAATTAAAGGAGGAACTAAATATGTTTCAATTTTTTAAGAGAATGGGTACAGTTGTCAATTCTGAGCTAAATGCCATGCTTGATAAAGCAGAGGATCCAGTTAAAATGTTGGACCAATTTATGCGTGATATGGAAGCAGACATTCGAGAAGCAGAAGCAGCGGTTGCAAAACAAATTGCAAATGAAAAGATGCTAAAGAAAAAAGTGGATGAAGCAGCAGCGCTTGTTAGCAAGAGAGAAGAACAAGCGATTAAAGCTTTAGAGGCTGGAAATGAAGATTTAGCAAGAAGAGCACTTGAAGACAAAAAGCTTCAAAGTAAACAGGCAGAGACATTAAAAGAATCTTATACACGTGCAAAGACGGATGCAGATGTTCTCCGTGAAAAGTTAGATGAAATGAAGAGAGAATATCATGAAATGAAGTTGAAAAAGGACAGCTTAAAGGCTCGCGCTGAATCTGCCAAAACTCGTACAAAGATGAACCGTGTAATGTCAGGAATCGGTGGAGATGAATCACGAAAAGGCTTCGAACGAATGGAAGAAAAAGTAATGAGATTTGAGGCTGAAGCCGAAACAAGTGAAGACTTATCTTCAAAAAGCAGAACTCTTGATGATGAGTTTGCTGCATTAGACAACAATGGGGTGGATGACGAATTAGCTGCCCTAAAGAAAAAACTTGGGAAAGAATAAAAGACTTAAAATAGCGCCTTCTTATTATAGGGCGCTAACTCTTTTTTTACGTGATGTGAATTTGTTGCTTCATACTACTCCCTATAGCCGTTAAGGAATGTATGGAGTTACAAGTAATACATATATAGGGGGTGATTTATTTGAAAAAGATATGCTCGTTGGTTGTGCTCTTATTACTCTTATCAGCATGTGGAGTAGACAGAGGAATGTCTTCTATAGAATCCGAGTTATCAAGTGGGAGCCTAGAAGGTGGCCTGTTTCATACACCTCTAGATCTCGCTCATGCAACCTATCCATTAATAGACGTGGTAAAAAGCAGTTCAGATCAGCATGATACATCCATGGTGTTTAAGGCCGAAGGTGAATCTATTGATACTGTCGCTCAGTTTATCCAAGGTCATGTCGCGATTGAACCTGTAGAAGTATCTGAAACGAAGGATAAGAAGAAAATTATTATTTATGAGGATCATTTTGTTACGATGACGGAAGATCCTGAAGACCCTGCATCAACGCTAGTGGAAGTTGCGACTTATGGATTCGTTAGAGATAACTATCAACCTAATTTTTTTAGTGGTTTCTTTTTATGGTACTTGCTTGATGATGTACTAGATGTGGATGATTGGAATAAGAAGCAGAAAAAAAGATGTGACTCATCGACTGGTGGGTGCTATGGAAGCTATGGAGGATCCGGCGGTGGGTATAAGGGACCAATAGGTCAGCCTTCATTACGTGGAGGTTCATCTTCTGTGAGAGGTGGAGGTCCTGGAACTGGTAAATAAAACAGCCTCTCTTAATGATTGTGGTTTATAGTATGAGAGGTTTTAACACGAGATTAATAGGTTCAGATCGAACAATTTTTTAGAAAGACTATAAAAATTAAGAGGTGAAAAAAGTGGGACCATTTCTATTAACTTTTCTTTATTTTATCATTGCGATTGTCGTTGTCATTATAGGTTTATTTGTTTTTGAGAGTTTAACGAAAAAGTATAAAGATTGGGATGAGATTAAAAACGGAAATCATGCCGTTGCTCTTTCCATTGGAGGAAAGATCATTGGTATTTGTATCATTCTAGCTTTCTCTGTTTATCATAGTGTGAAATTATCGGATACGTTAATTTGGGGAGCTTTTGGGGTTCTTTTACAAATGATTGCTTATCTACTATTCGAGGTATTCACGCGAAAGTTTTCTGTTGAAGAGCAATTGCATAAGGGGAATATTGCAGTTGGAATTGTAACTTTTTGCGTGTCTGTTGGGTTAGCCTTTGTTATTGGTGCTTCTATTACGTAGGCTAGTAGGTAAAAATCTGGGATGTGATTTTTTTTCGTAAAGCAAGTCTTTACGTATGGCTCTTTTCTATGCTTTAAAAAGTCAGTTTAAGCATATTAAATTTGGCAAAATTGCTGAAATATAAGTTTGAAAGGCAACTAAGTTTTAGAAAAGAGCCTCACGTATTATCTAGTTGGTTAGGGTGATTGCCATGGATTCAACTGCTATAAGACAAAGCAATGCAATTTATTGGGCTTCTGGAATCGTCTCCATATGCGGGATTATCTTTGAAGTATTATTTGGAGCGATTGGATCCTATATCTTAGGAGATGGAGTTAAGCAGTATACGTTAACCATTTCTTTATTTTTGACAGGAATGGGAATCGGTGCTTCCATAAGTGAACACATAACGAAAAATTTATTGTCTTCCTTTGTATGGATAGAATATACAATTGCACTCATAGGTGGCTTTTCCACCTTTTTATTATTTGGAATTAATGCTTACTTAAGTAGCGGGACAGATGCCCTCTTTTTGTACAGCATCACACTACTCGTTGGAGCCTTAACAGGTGTAGAATTACCAATCTTAATAAGAAAAGCAAATGAGATTGGTGTCTCCTTAAACAGAAGTACAGCCAGAGTTTTATTTTCAGATTATGCAGGGGGGCTAATAGGAGGATTGTTATTTGTCTATCTATTACGTCCTCAGCTTGGAATGGTGAAAACAGCCTTTTTTGTCGCGATCATTAATGCATCAGTAGCTTTGTGGGTTCTAGTTTATTTTAGAAAAGAGATAAAACGGTTTACAGGACACGCCGTTGTAGGCATTGCTATTCTTTTTGTATTGGTGGGTGGATTATTCTTCGGGGAAGAAGCAGCCTTCTCCTTTGAGCAAAAAATGTATCGAGATCCCATTGTATACGCAGAAGAAACGGATTATCAGCGTATAATTTTGACAAAGGAACAGGGAGATTTGCGCTTATTTTTAAATGGTCAACTACAATTTAGTTCTAGTGACGAGTACCGATACCATGAAATGCTTGTTCATCCTGCCATGCTTAGTGCATCTAGTCATCAAAACATTCTTATCTTAGGGGGAGGAGATGGACTGGCCTTACGAGAATTGCAGAAGTATGATTCAACCAAGTCCATCACACTCGTCGACCTAGATCCTGCTATTGTAGTATTAGCAAAAGAGCATCCTGACATTGTGTCACTAAATCGAGATGCATTTCAACATCATAATGTAAAAGTAATCCATCAAGATGCGTTTGAATTCATGGAGAATACAAACGAATTTTACGACGTAATCATTGTAGATTTGCCTGATCCAAACAATGAGTCTTTAAATAAGTTATACACAATCGAATTTTACTCTCTGTTAAGAAATCATCTCAATCCCGGTGGAGCGATGATGATTCAAGCGACAAGCCCAGTTTTTGCTACAGAAGTGTATTGGACAGTGGATCACACAGTGAAAGCTACAGGGTTACATACAGAGAATTTTCATCTCGATATACCTAGCTTCGGTAACTGGGGATTTATCCTAGCAAAAAGAGAGCCGATTATTATGGAAAATGCTAAAATAGTCGTAGAGACAAAGTTTCTTACAGAAGAAATGATGTTAGCTGCCACTCATTTTGGTAAGGATGAAGATAGGGAATTAGTAAATGAAAAAGGTAAGTCTATAGAATTAGAGGTAAATTCATTGATCAATCCTCATTTAATTGAATTGTACGAACAAGCTTGGTTGCATTATTAAAGCTGTAAACTTGTTGCAAAAAAAGTAAGACCAGCAACAAATTCTACATAAAATTCATCTAAATATTTACAGGGGAGTGTGTTGGAAATGAAGGTTTCATATCATGGACATTCAGTTGTAAAGGTTGAGGCAAATGGAAAAACTATACTTATCGATCCGTTTATCACGGGAAATGGTTTAACAGATTTAAAAGCAGATGACGTGAAGGCAGATGTAATCCTGTTAACTCATGGACATAATGATCATGTTGGTGATACGATTTCAATCGCAAAACGGAACAATTCGTTAGTAATTGCACCAAATGAGTTGGCAGACTTTCTAAGCAAGAGAGAGCTTCGTGTGCATCCTATGCATATAGGCGGGGCCTATCAGTTTGATTTTGGAAAAGTAAAATTAACTCCTGCTTTTCATGGTTCTGCTTATGAAGAAGATGGACAAATGCATTACACGGGAATGCCAAGTGGGATTTTACTAAGTATTGATGGTAAAACGGTTTATCATGCTGGAGATACTGCTTTATTTTCTGATATGAAACTAATTGGTGAACGAAACCAAATAGATGTTGCGTTCCTCCCAATTGGTGATAATTTCACGATGGGACCAGAAGACGCAGTATTGGCAGCAAAATGGATACAAGCAAGAAAGATCGTTCCTATGCACTACAATACATTCCCAGTCATTAAACAAGACCCAGTCGCCTTCATAAATCAATTAGAAGCGGGTGTTGGGCAAGTATTAGAGCCTGGAGAATCAATTGAACTGTAATAATTTTTGAGAAGCAAATGTGAGCCATTTGCTTCTCTTTTTTTGTGTTCTTGCATACATATGAATGAAACAAGCTATAGGAGGGAAGAAGATGAGAAATCGTTTAATGCTTTGTCTATTAATCTGTGGTGTGCTCATGTATTATGCGGTTCCGAGATTGACCATTCACTTTTCCGGACTAGACGGCATCTTCGCTTTTTCTTGGTTTATGCTAGCCTTCTTAGTCATTGGAGGAAATCTTGCAGGGTTCTTATATACGGCCAAGAAGGAAAAGAAGAAACGTAAACAAGGGTTCAGAAGACTTACAAACTCACAAAAAGCACGTCGTTATCTTACGCAGCATTGAACCAATCACCTTTCACCTTTATAATATAAGGAACAGTAGTTGTTCCGATGAAAGGTGAAGGGTGAAAAAATTGGCGACAAAGCACGAGCAAATTTTACAATACATAAATGATTTAGAGGTAGGGTATAAGATTTCTGTTAGACAGATTGCCAAAGACCTAAACGTGAGTGAAGGTACGGCTTACCGTGCGATCAAAGAAGCAGAGAATAAAGGATTTGTTAGCTCAATTGAACGAGTAGGCACGATTCGAATCGAAAAAAAGAAAAAAGAAAATATTGAGAAACTTACATTTGCCGAGGTTGTTAATATTGTAGATGGGACCGTTCTCGGTGGTAGAGAGGGACTGTTTAAGACACTCAACAAGTTTGTCATTGGTGCGATGAAGCTTGAGGCAATGATGAAATATACTGGAGCAGGAAATTTATTAATCGTCGGAAATCGAACGAACGCGCATAAGCTAGCTATTGAGGCCGGCGCAGCAGTATTGATTACTGGTGGTTTTGATACAGATGATGAAGTGAAAAAACTTGCCGATGAATTAAAACTTCCGATTATCTCTACGAGTTATGATACGTTTACTGTCGCAACAATGATTAACCGTGCCATCTATGACCAGTTGATAAAAAAAGAAATTGTAGTCGTTGAAGATATCCTAACTCCCATTGAGGAAACGGCCTTTTTAACTATTCATGATACAGTGGGAGATTGGTACAAGGTAAATGAAAGTACAAATCATAGTCGTTTTCCGGTTGTAGATGAACAACTTAAAGTGCACGGTATGGTCACAGGTAAGGATGTCCTAGGTGTAGAGAATGCTACTCTTATCGAGAAAATCATGACGAAGAATCCAATTACCGTGAATGAAAAGACATCCGTTGCTTCGTCAGCCCACATGATGATTTGGGAAGGTATAGAGGTGCTTCCAGTTGTTGATGAATATAATAAGCTTAAAGGTATTATTAGTCGTCAGGATGTACTAAAGGCCCTTCAGGTCATACAAAGGCAGCCACAAGTGGGACAAACCCTTGATGATAGTGTAATCAATCAATTTATTGAAGTAGTGAATGCAAAAGGTGAGGAAGTCTTTCAATGTGAAGTCACACCACAAATGACCAATCATATCGGAACCATTTCCTATGGAGTATTTACAACACTAGTTACGGAAGCGGGAAGTCGAGCATTACGTTCCTACAAAAAAGGTGAACTAGTTGTAGAGAATATTACAATCTATTTCATCAAACCAGTCCAGATTGACAGTGTTATAGAAATTCGTCCCAATGTACTAGAGGTTGGACGAAAGTTTGGTAAGGTGGATATTTCCGTTTACAACCAGGGTGCAATCGTTGGAAAAGCTATGATGATGGTACAATTAATTGATCGATAACAGCAGCTTCTGCTCAATTTAATGAGTACTATATAGTCAAACTAAAAAGCTGGTCAACTGACCAGCTTCTAGTTTTTGTTTTGAGCTTCTTCTGCTACACGAGGTAGGTAAAAGCGGTAGGATTTTATTCCAGCCCAGACGCTTCCGCCACCTACGGCTAAAAAAACGATCCCTACTATGATCGAAACCTTCGAAGGCTCTACAATCATTTGGTTTAGAGCAAAAGCCACTATAAATACTCCTAAGGCAATGCTAGATTTTGCTGAGACCCAATTTCTATACATCACTTCTTTTGCTCGAAAAAATCGAATCTTAAAATAAGCATAGAAGGATAATGATAAAATAATTAGAATAACTAATGTAGGCATATTTTTCCTCCAATTGAATTCCTTATACTATACTATTTTAATCCTAATGTGGGCATAATTCCACCATTAGTCATATTGGAAATATTTTTAAGGCTCTTTTCTAAAACTCTGTTGCTTTTTTAATCTATAATTCAAAGTTAAGCTTGTTTTAATTGATAAAATGACATATTAGTCATTTAGAAAACCGCGACTAAAAATCAAGCCTTTGGGATATCTACGAAGCGAGAATTTACGAAAAGAGCCATTTTTTAAAGAGGTGATAAAAATGAAGGAGCAAATTTTAGAAGCCATAGAACGATTTGATACAATTGTCATTCATAGGCATGTTCGACCTGATCCAGACGCATATGGTTCACAATGCGGTTTGGCAGAGGTATTGAAAGCATCGTACCCTAAGAAAGAAATTTTTGTGGTAGGGAAAGGCGAGGAATCTTTAGCTCACTTATATAACATGGATGTAGTCACCGATGAAGTGTATCAAGATGCGCTCGTCATTGTATGTGACACAGCGAATCAAGAAAGAATTTGTGATGAGCGCTACAAGCTAGGCAGTGTATTAATAAAAATTGACCATCATCCTAATGAAGACCCGTACGGTGATCTATTATGGGTTGATACCACGGCAAGTTCTGTAAGTGAAATGATTTATGAATTTTATCTTTATGGAAAGACTAAGGGACTGGTTCTAACACAAGAGGGTGCACGATTAATTTATGCAGGTATTGTAGGAGATACTGGGCGCTTCTTATTTCCAAGTACGAATACAAGAACGTTTAAATATGCAAGTGAATTGGTCGAGTTTGGCTTTGATTTGCCAACATTATATAATGGTTTATATACAACAAAGTTAAATGTAGCACATCTTTCAGGATACATACTACAGAGTTTCACTCTTTCTGACCAAGGGGTGGCATCCGTTTTTCTTACAAAGGATGTGCTTCAGAAGTTTGATGTGACACCAACAGATGCCTCACAACTAGTAGGGGCGTTAGGTCATATTGAAGGAATCATAACGTGGGTCTTCTTTGTAGAGGAAGAGGATCAAATTCGCGTAAGGCTACGCTCCAAAGGACCAACTATTAATATAGTTGCTGCTAAGTATAGAGGCGGAGGTCACCCTTTGGCAGCTGGTGCTTCCATTTATTCTTGGGAGGAAGCAAAACAAGTGATACATGATTTAGAAGAGTTATGTACTCCGAAATAAACAGGGTCCAAGAGTGGCCCTTCCCCTGTTAAAACGGAAGGTGCTAACAGCACGGGGAAATAATTTTAAGCATTAGCTTTTTTTACAGAAGGAATAAACCAAAAGCCTTTGTCAGTTTCATCCACATACACTTCAATGTTACGAATGAGTAATTCTTTCTTTAACATGAGTGCTACCTCTTTTGTTTCTGCATAAGCGGAATAACCGGCCATAATCTGTTGAAGCTTTTCTCGCATAAGCTGCTTTCTGTTAATAATCATATAGCTACACCCCCACAAATAGTTAACAGCATTTACCATTACCCTTATTTTATACAAAATGGGTGGGGGTTGCTATACTTTTCTGAATATTTCATAAAATATACAAATTTAGCTCTCATCATTGAACTTCATTGTAATATCTATCTCAAGAGTTTCATAAAGCACGTAAATACCTCGTACTTCAAGTCGATATTGCTTATCATCAATGGTGAAGACTCGATTTTCAACGGCTCTTTTAATTAGTTCTCTGCTTTCATAAATCTTGGTAATATCCTTGGCAATAAGGTGATTGACCTCTTGTTTGACAAGTGTTTCTAGTTGATAAGTTCGAAATTTATCCATTTTATATTTATCCCCATTGGTGAGGGTGACGTCAATTTCTTGTAAAGTAAGTCCTTTTTGATTTTCTTCATTTAGCTTTTTATAATCCTCTTGCCAGATTTGAATGTCTTTCTTTAAGTCTTTTATTTCTTCAGCCTGTTTTGAAATCCAAAGAATTTGCGTATCCTGATAGGTCCCATACATATAGGCGAATATGATCCAGCTTATGATTGCCCCAATTACACCACCTGCAAAGAAACGCTGCCAACTTCCTTTTTCGTAATAGGGTGGAATTCTCATAGATTACCATCCGTTTGGGCTAGCCAATGAATGATTAGGGAACCGGTCTGAGCACCGCCGGTTGCAGAACAAATAATAAACAGTTGCTTGACGATATCACGTGTATTAGCATCGAAGAGTCCTTTTTCGAAGCTATAAAATGCTTCAAAGGAACCACCGATTGCCGCGACTATTGCCCAAATTTTCAAGTTACCAGCAAGTCTGACCATGGTCAAAAGTGGTGGATTCCCAACAAAGAACGCGCCTAAACCACCGACAATACAGCCTCCTAGAATGACCCCAAGAGAAATAAAATAACTACTAAAGAACAAAACATAGAAGCCCTCTCTAACACCCATGCGATTACCCCTTTCTGTTACAATATATGGACAGACATAGGGAAGTATGTTTTGATTTGAACTTTAAGATTCAACTATAATAGAAAAGCAGATGTCCCCCGATCAGTTCCGACAAGCAAATGTTCCTCGGATTATAAAAAGGGTGATTTTTCCTTTTAATGATCCGAGGGTTATTTGACTCGAGGAACTGGGGACAGCTGCTAGACAAGAAAAGCAGATGTCCCCCGATCAGTTCCGACAAGCAAATGTTCCTCGGATAATAAAAAGGGTGATTTTTCCTTTTAATGATCCGAGGGTTATTTGACTCGAGGAACTGGGGACAGCTGCTAGACAAAAGAAAAGCAGATGTCTTCATGGAGCATCACTACTTGAAATCTTTAAGCAAGCCAAAATCTCGGCATAAGAATACATAATAAAGTTATAATGACTCTAAAATAGAAGGCGATTGAAGGTGAGAATACATGGACTTTGTTCATCTACAAGTGAAAAGCTCATACAGTTTATTATCAAGTAGCTGCAAAATAGAGGACCTTGTCCAAGCGGCTGTTGAAATGGGATATACGTCATTAGCCATTACTGATGACAATAACCTTTACGGAGCTATTCCTTTTTATAAAGAATGCTTGAAAAAAGGAATTAAGCCCATTATTGGTTTAACAGTTTCTGTATATGAGGACGAACACGAACAAAAAGTCTTCCCTTTAGTTTTGTTAGCAAAGAACTATAAAGGCTATCAAAATCTAATGAAAATTAGCAGTGTTGTACAAACAATGGGACGTAAGGCCGTATTAAAAAAATGGTTAGCAGCTTACAAGGAAGGTGTTTTTGCCATAACTCCTGGAATTCAAGGTGAAATTGAGGAATCCATCTTACAACAAGATATAGATCGAGCTAAAAACATTGCCGCACAGTTTAAGTCCATTTACGGTAGTTCTTTTTTCTTATCTCTTCAATTTCATCGAACAGAAGAAGAACGACTAATCGAAGATCCTATTAAAGAAATAAGCAAGGAACTGGGCATCTCACTAGTTGCTACTAATGATGTTCATTATTTAGTTCAAGAAGATTCATTTGTTCATGAGTGTTTAGTAGCGATTAAAAACGGAGAAAAAATGTCAGACTCTACTAGAGAAAAGCTACCATCAAATGAATACTACTTTAAATCAAAAGAAGAGATCAATGATATTTTTGCGAGTCAACAAGAGGCACTTCAGAACACATGTAGAATTGCCCATGAGTGTGAGATTACCATTCCTCTTAACCAACGCTTTTTACCAAAGTATCCCCTGCCAGAGTCTGAACGTGCCGATGAGTATTTAGAGCGGTTATGTGTAGAAGGCTTGAAAGACCGAGGTTTAGACAAGCCAGAGTATCATAAAAGGCTAACGTATGAACTCCAAATTATAAAACAGATGGAATTTAGTGATTATTTTTTAATTGTCTGGGATTTCATGAAATATGCTCATGATCAAGGAATTTTAACAGGACCTGGGCGTGGTTCTGCAGCAGGTTCATTAGTTGCTTACGCGTTAAAGATTACGAATGTAGATCCAATCCAATATCAACTCTTATTCGAGCGATTCTTAAACCCTGAAAGGATCTCGATGCCCGATATTGATATTGACTTTCCAGACGACAGAAGAGATGAAGTAATCCAATATGTAACTCAAAAGTATGGCTCTCTTCATGTTGCTCAGATTATCACGTTTGGAACACTCTCGACTAAGGCTGTCTTGCGTGATGTTGGCAGAGTGTTGGGAATCTCTCCAAAAGAGGCAGATGCCATTGCTAGGAAGATACCTTCTAGATTAGGAATTACATTAAGAGAAGCTTATCAAGAATCACAAGCCTTTCAAACACATATTCAGCAATCTAGTGTGACCCAAAAACTGTTCGAGGTTGCACTTAAGCTCGAAGGTATTCCAAGGCATACATCCACACATGCAGCAGGAGTCATTATTAGTGAAAAGCCTTTGACTGAATTGGTTCCCATCCAAGACGGATCCCAAGGTGTTTACTTAACTCAATATTCTATGGAAATTCTTGAAGAGATGGGTCTATTAAAAATGGACTTCTTGGGGCTAAGAAATCTGACAATCTTGCAACGGATACTAGACTCTATCAAGTGGGAAAAGAAAGTAAAGCTTGAACTAGAAGATTTTCCTTTGGATGATGAAAAGACATTCGCTTTACTTGGTAAGGGTGACACAACTGGAGTATTCCAGTTAGAGTCCTCAGGTATGAGGAGTGTGCTTCAACGCCTAAAGCCGACACATTTTGAGGACATTGTCGCAGTTAATGCTTTATACCGTCCTGGTCCAATGGAAAACATTCCTGTTTATATTGAAAACAAGCATCGACGGATAACTTATCCGCATCCAGATCTTGCGGACATATTACGAAGTACAAACGGTGTTATTGTTTATCAGGAGCAAATTATGCAAATTGCCTCTTTGATGGCAGGTTTTTCATTAGGGGAAGCAGATTTATTAAGAAGAGCAGTAAGTAAGAAAAAGGCGGATGTCTTACAGGCCGAACGAGAGCATTTTGTTAAAGGAAGCTTAGAAGTAGGTTATACAGAGTTGGTAGCTAATGAAGTGTATGATCTAATTGTAAAATTTGCAAACTATGGCTTCAATAGAAGTCACGCCGTAGCATATAGTATGGTTGCCTATCATCTTGCTTATTTAAAAGCAAATTTCCCCTTATATTTTACAGCAGCGTTATTAACGAGCGTAATTGGAAATGATGATAAAATCGCTCAATATATTCGAGAAGCCAAAAGCAAACAAATAAAAGTTTTACCGCCTTCAATAAATGCTAGTTTTTATGGTTTTCAAGTTTATCAACAGTCTATTCGTTTTAGCTTAGCTGCTATTAAAAGTGTAGGTGGCCAAACGGTAAAAAAGATTATAGCAGAAAGAAAATCGCGTCCATTTGACGATTTGTTCGATTTCTGTGTTCGGGTCCTACCAAATAGAAAAACAGTAGAATCGCTTATTTTTGCAGGATGCCTTGACGAATTTGGACAAGAACGCTCGACTTTACTTGCTAGCATTGATGTCGCTCTAGATTATGCTGAACTTGTAAAACCATCTAGCGGGGATCAATTAGATTTTTCCTTTGAAGAAGAACTATTGTTGAAACCTCAGTATATTCAAATGGAACCTTTTAAAGATGAGGAGAAATTACAATTTGAGATGGAGGCATTGGGTCTCTATTTATCAACTCATCCTGTCGCTGCTTATGAAAAATATTGGAGAGAATATGATCCTGTTACCATTCAAGTGGCAAAAGAGAACTATATTAATAAGAAGGTAACCATTGTTGCTTTAGTAGGTAGTGAACGTACGATACGAACTAAAAAAGGAGAGCAAATGTCCTTTCTTGTGTTAAATGATGAGAGTGGGGAACTAGAAGGTACCGTTTTCCCTACGACGTACCGGGAATACCATACACATCTTACAGTAGGTTCTCTTTTATTATTATCAGGTAAAGTGGACGTAAGAAATGGAGAGCCACAATTTATTGTCCAAAAGGTCCAAACGATGGAAGAGCTAAAAGGAACCTACCGAGAAAAAAGCCTATTTATTAAAATTGAACCGGGTCTTGAGAACCAAAATAAATTAGAAGAATTAAAACAGCTATTTACTGAATATCATGGTAATACAGAGGTTGTCCTATATTATGTAGAAACGAAAAAAACGATTAGGCTTCCGCAACCTTATCATGTTAACCCGGTAAACGAGTGCTTAGAAAAAATTAAAGAAGTGATAGGCGACAAAAATGTGGTATTAAAAGCCTATTAGTTCTTTACATATCGCTAAAATTTGTTATTATTGTAAAATAGTCAGCGTGGTCAGACCACTTTTTGATCACGTATGAAATAATAGGAGAGTGAGAGTATGTCTACTTTAAGGGAAGAGGCATTACATATCCATCGAATTCATAAAGGGAAGCTAGAGTCTAATTCAAAAGTTCCAGTAAGAAATGCAAAAGATCTTAGTCTTGCTTATTCACCTGGTGTAGCAGAACCTTGTAAAGCTATATACGACGATAAGAGTAAAGTGTATGAATACACAATGAAAGGGAATATGGTGGCAGTTGTTTCCGATGGAACGGCAGTATTAGGTTTAGGTAATATTGGACCTGAAGCTGCATTACCAGTTATGGAAGGAAAGGCTGTGCTCTTTAAAAGCTTTGCAGGTGTAGATGCTTTCCCTATCTGTCTTGACACAACGGACGTTGAAAAAATTATCGAAACAGTGAAACTATTAGAACCAACTTTTGGTGGTGTAAATTTAGAAGATATTGCAGCACCTAATTGCTTTGTTATAGAAGAAAGACTTAAGAAAGAAACGAATATTCCTATCTTTCACGATGACCAACACGGAACAGCTATTGTGACGGTAGCGGGTCTTGTTAATGCATTAAAATTAGTTGGCAAGAGCATGTCAGAAATTAAGGTCGTGGCAAATGGTGCTGGTGCCGCTGGAATTGCTATTATAAAACTACTTTACTCTTACGGAGTACGTGACATCGTTATGTGTGATTCTAAAGGTGCGATTTATGAAGGGCGTCCTTTTGGAATGAACAGTGTGAAAGAGGAAGTAGCTAAATACACAAACCGAAATAAAGTAGATGGTACTCTAGCAGATGCTATGAAAAATGCAGACGTATTTATTGGTGTTTCTGTAGAGGGTGCTTTAACAAAAGAAATGGTAAGTGAGATGAACCAGGATCCAATCATCTTTGCCATGGCAAATCCAAATCCAGAAATTATGCCAGATGATGCAAAAGAAGCAGGGGCAAGAGTTATTGGTACAGGAAGATCTGATTTTCCTAACCAGGTTAATAATGTACTCGCATTTCCAGGAATCTTTAGAGGAGCTCTTGATGTAAGAGCGACTCATATTAATGAACAAATGAAAATTGCGGCTGTAGAAGCTATAGCAGATTTAATTACAGAAGCTGAACTAAAAGATGATTATGTCATCCCTGCTCCATTCGACCCTCGAGTAGCGCCTGCAGTAGCTGCTGCAGTTGCGAGAGCTGCGATGGAAACAGGTGTTGCTAGAATTGAAGTTGATCCAGAAGAAGTTGCCGAGAAGACAAGACAGCTTGCGATTATCGGAAAAGGTGAGTGAGTATAAACTGTGTCCATTCCACAGTCAAAAGTTTATATTGAAACAATTAAACAAATTCATACTATTATTCAAACAGACGCTCTTGAACCGGGAGCTAAACTTCCATCGGAAAGGGAACTTTCTGAACGCCTAGGTGTCGGAAGGTCCTCGGTTAGGGAAGCTTTACGAGCTCTAGAACTACTAGGCTTAATAGAGACAAGAAGAGGCGAGGGTACATTTGTAAAAGACTTCGGAGGTCATCATTTAGTTGAACTCATCGGTAGCTTTATTCTTCGAAATGAGAAGGCCAAAGATGATTTGCTTGAAACAAAACAAATCATTGAAGAACAAGGAATTCGAATGGCCTGTGAAGAATGTTCTATAGAGAAGCTTCATCAGCTGAAATTATTGCTACAAAAACAGCCTAAAATGGCTATAGAGGAGTTTGCAAGACAACTGCTTATTCTGACCAATAATCGACTATTATTAAAGATTTGGCTGCTGCTCTCTGAATATGCAAATAGCTCGACGAATCATGCGAGTGAAATGGATAATGCCATCTTTGAAAGTATTGTAGAGTCAATCGAGGCGGGTAAGATCAAGAATGCTTTGCAGGAATATAGAAATATAACCATTTTCCGTAACGACTGCTAATAAAGCAGAAATAATTCAACCATTCATAGATAAATATTCAACTCTCACTAACGTTAAGGGGGGAAAAACATGTTAAAAGATTTGTTCACGAAAAAGAAGAAATATGCAACGATTCCTTCAGAACAAAGCAAACAAGAGGTACCTGAAGGAATTATGACGAAATGTCCAAGTTGTAAAAAGATTATGTACACGAAAGAATTGAACAAGAATTTAAGAGTTTGTATGCACTGTGATTACCATTATCCTATGACAGCTTTTGAGAGAGTTGAGAGTTTATTAGACGAAGGTACGTTTAGAGAATATGACAAGGATATGATTTCAGAGAATCCATTAGGTTTTCCTGATTACTTAAGTAAACTAGAAAAAGACAGACAAAAAACAGGATTAAACGAGGCGGTATTGACGGGTGAGGGAACGATGAACGGCCATCAGCTAGCTATCGCTGTCATGGACTCTTCCTTCCGTATGGCCAGCATGGGTTCAGCTGTAGGAGAAAAGATAGCCAGAGCGATTGAACGCGCGATGGATAAAAGAATTCCGTTTGTTATTTTCACAGCATCAGGTGGAGCTCGTATGCAAGAAGGGGTATTAAGCCTAATGCAGATGGCTAAAATAAGCGCGGTTTTAAAAAGATTTAGCGATCAAGGATTGCTTTATATATCAGTGATGACTCATCCAACTACAGGTGGAGTCACAGCAAGCTTTGCTTCGGTCGGCGATTATAACTTTGCGGAGCCCCGTGCTCTAATCGGATTCGCTGGAAGAAGAATCATAGAACAAACCATTCGTGAGGATCTTCCTGAGGATTTCCAGACGGCAGAGTTTCTATTAAAACATGGTCAATTAGATGCTGTTATTCACAGACTAGATATGAAGGAAACGTTAAGTAATATTCTAGATATTCATGAACCGGGAGGGAAGCTAGAGTGTTAGGAGAATTAGAGTTTGAGCGACCGGTGACCGAGCTAAAAAAGAAAATTGCTGAATTAAGAGAGTTTACGAAAAATGCTGACGTTGATCTTTCTAGTGAAATTGAAAAGCTAGAAGCTAGGTTAGAAAAGCTAGAAAGCGAAGTTTATGGTAACTTAAAACCTTGGGATCGAGTTCAAATTGCAAGACATCCAGCGCGTCCTACGACACTTGATTATATAAATCATTTGTTTACAGGGTTCTTTGAATGCCATGGTGACAGGTTCTATGGTGACGATGAAGCGATCGTTTCTGGAGTTGCTAAGTATCATGGATTGCCTGTAACGGTAATTGGGCACCAACGTGGCCGTGATACAAAGGAAAATCTTCGACGAAACTTTGGTATGCCACATCCAGATGGGTATCGCAAAGCTTTACGTTTAATGAAGCAAGCTGAGAAGTTTAATCGTCCTATTATCTGCTTCTTAGATACAAAGGGTGCTTTCCCTGGAAAAACCGCAGAAGAAAGAGGACAAGGAGAAGCCATTGCCAAAAATCTATTTGAGATGGCAGGCTTAACCGTTCCAGTTATCTGTATTGTTATAGGTGAAGGTGCTAGTGGTGGAGCGTTAGCTATTGGTGTAGGAAACCATGTATTTATGCTTGAAAATTCATGGTATTCGGTAATTTCTCCAGAAGGTGCTGCTGCACTATTATGGAAAGATGCCGGCTTAGCCAAAAAGGCTGCTGAAACAATGAAAATCACAGCTCCAGATCTAAAGGAACTTGGAGTTGTCGATGACATCATTCCGGAAGTTAAGGGTGGTGCACATCGACAAGTCGGAGAACAAGCGCGTCTTGTAGATGACTACTTAAAGAAATCCTTACAGGAATTAACGACACTTAGCAAAGAACAACTTGTCAAACATCGATATGACAAGTATAGAGTCCTTGGGGAATATTCGTTTATTAACGAAACCGTTGTGACTCCATAATGAAAAATATGCATTTCCATACTTAATGGAAATGCATATTTTATTTCATTAAATAAGTCATACTAATCCCCTGAAAACGTCTGCTTAATTATCCTAAAATGATAAAAACTTTGTTAAGGGTAACCTATTGAGGAAAGTTTTTCCTATATTGGTTGAACAAATCTCCAAGCTATTGTTTTGTTGTATTCTTCATGCTATTTTAATTACGGTGGAATGAAAGCAATACCTTCTATCACATACTACACTTATGATTTCTTCATTATTGATACATATTAATACTATTTCCATATGCAGTTATAAAAGGTTATGAGGTGACAGAATGAAAAAAATTGGAGTACTTACAAGTGGTGGAGATTCACCAGGAATGAACGCGGCTGTCCGTGCTGTCGTTAGAAAGGCTATTTTCCATGATGTTGAGGTGTATGGGATTTACCAAGGGTATTCTGGATTAATGGCAGGACAAATCAAGAAATTAGAATTGGGCTCTGTAGGAGACATTATTCATCGTGGTGGTACAGTCCTGTATTCAGCCAGGTCAGAAGAGTTCAAAACAGAAGAAGGCCAGAAAAAAGGAATTGAACAACTTAATAAATTTGGAATAGAAGGTATTGTTGTTATTGGTGGAGATGGTTCATATCGCGGAGCAGAAAAGCTAACGCAGCATGGTTTTCCTTGCATAGGGGTACCAGGTACCATTGATAATGATATCCCAGGCACTGATTTTACGATTGGCTTTGATACGGCTTTGAATACAGTTATTGATTCTATTGATAAAATTCGGGATACAGCTACTTCTCATGAACGTACCTATATTATTGAGGTAATGGGTCGCCATGCTGGAGATATTGCTTTATGGGCGGGTCTTGCAGGTGGAGCAGAGACGATTTTAATACCAGAAGCTGACTACAAAATGGACGAGGTCATTGCTCGTTTAGAAAGAGGACATGAACGTGGTAAGCGTCATAGTATCATTGTCGTAGCGGAAGGTGTAGGAAGTGCAGTAGACATTGGTAAGCAGATTGAGTCTTCATTAAATATTGAAACTCGTGTAAGTATTTTGGGACATATTCAACGTGGGGGTTCTCCGACTGCTGCCGATCGCGTATTAGCAAGTAGACTAGGAGCAAAAGCGGTTGAACTTTTAATGGAGGGTAAAGCAGGACGTGCAGTTGGTATTAAGAATAATCAGCTTGTGGATTTCTCAATTTCTGAGGCTCTTGCACAGAAGCATGAAGTGGACTTATCTATGTATCAACTATCAACAGAGCTTTCTATTTAATAGTAACAAGATACTCTAAAAGGACGTGTAAAAATGAGGAAAACAAAGATTGTTTGTACGATTGGACCAGCGAGTGAAACGGTGGAAAAGCTTGTTCAGTTAATTGAGGCTGGTATGAATGTAGCAAGATTAAACTTCTCTCATGGTGATTTCGAGGAACACGGTGCACGTATTCAAAACATACGTGAAGCGGCAAAGCAAACAGGTAAGACGGTAGGGATTTTATTAGATACAAAGGGACCTGAGATTAGAACCCATACATTCGAAAATGGCTCTGCCGAACTCGTAGCTGGAGAAAAGGTTACACTTTCTATGGAAGAAGTAGTGGGAACAGCTTCTCGCTTTTCTATTTCCTATCCAGGTTTAATTCATGACGTTAAAGAAGGATCGCGCATTCTTCTTGATGACGGTCTAATTGAACTAAAAGTTATTGGAATAGGTAACAAAGAAATACATACTGAAATACAAAACAGTGGAACAATTAAAAATAAAAAAGGTGTAAACGTACCAAACGTAAAGGTAAACCTTCCTGGTATGACAGATAAGGATGCTAACGATATCCGTTTTGGAATAGAGCAGGGCGTAGATTTTATTGCAGCTTCATTCGTACGTCGTGCTTCAGATGTATTAGAGATTCGTGAATTACTAGAAGAGAATCAAGCGTCTCATATTCACATCGTACCAAAGATTGAAAACCAAGAGGGTGTCGATAATATTGAGGAAATCCTAGAGGTTTCAGACGGACTAATGGTAGCTCGTGGAGATTTAGGTGTTGAGATTCCTGCAGAAGAAGTACCTTTAGTACAAAAAGAGTTAATTAAAAGATGTAATGCACTAGGAAAGCCTGTCATCACGGCTACTCAAATGTTAGATTCTATGCAAAGAAACCCTCGTCCGACACGTGCAGAAGCAAGTGATGTAGCGAATGCTATCTTTGATGGAACAGATGCAATCATGTTATCAGGAGAAACAGCTGCGGGTAGCTATCCAGTAGAAGCTGTTAAAACGATGCATAATATTGCGTCTCGTGCAGAGCAAGCCTTACATTATAAAGACATTTTACAAAACAGAAGTCGTATTAGTGGGACAACTATTACAGACGCGATTGGGCAGTCGGTTGCTCATACAGCTTTAAACTTAAATGTATCGGCTATTGTCACTCCGACGGAAAGCGGTCATACTGCACGTATGATTTCTAAGTACCGTCCGAAAGCTCCGATTATTGCGGTGACCTCAGAGGAAGGTGTATCAAGAAAGCTTGCTTTAGTTTGGGGAGTAACTGCTCAAATTGGTGAAAAAGCAACGACTACTGATGACATGCTTGAAATCTCTGTTCAAGAGTCTATTAACTCAGGCCTTGTTAAATATGGTGAGACAATTGTCATCACAGCAGGTGTCCCAGTAGGTGAATCTGGTACAACGAATATTATGAAGGTACATGTTGTAGGTGATATCATTACAAAAGGACAAGGGATCGGCCGTAAAACGGCATTCGGTAAAGTGGTCATTGCCCATAGCGGAGAAGAAGCTAACCAAAAAATGAAGCAAGGGGCAGTGCTCGTTACAAACAGTACCGACCGTGACATGATGGAAGCTCTTGAAAAAGCATCTGCTCTAATCACAGAAGAAGGTGGCCTAACTAGTCACGCTGCGGTCGTAGGACTAAGCCTCGGAATTCCTGTTATTGTTGGGGTAGAAGGAGCAACCACTCTTCTAAAAGATGGGCAAGATGTAACTGTTGACGCTTCTAGAGGCGCAATTTATAGTGGCCATGCAAGTGTTTTGTAATGAAAACCGAAAATGTATGATATAGTGAAGAGAGGGGAGTTGTCCCTCTCTTTTTTACTATTGGCTGTTTTTTGTAAAAATTGTTGCTTTCGTAAAAATCCCAAAAGCCGGATTTTTACATGTTAAGACAAAATCTCTGCTATAAATTTAGGAAGTTGCTCTTTTCTAAGCTTTAAAAAATCAGTTTAATCATATTATATTTGGCGAAATTGCTGAAATATAAGATTGAAAAGCAACAAAGTTTTAGAAAAGAGCCTTACTATTTTACTAAGCAAGGTGGGAGGACAAATATGTTTAGACTTTTACTTGCTCTAATTATTATCGTTCCTGCGTTGGAAATTGGCCTTTTGATTCTTTCTGGTAAAACTTTTGGTGTGGCGGTCACTATTCTATTAATCATTAGTACAGGCGTTCTTGGAGCCTGGTTAGCGAAAAAACAAGGCCTCCGTGCGATACAGGCTGTGCAACTGCAAATCTCAAGAGGTCAAGTCCCAGGTGATGCTATTATTGACGGGCTTTGCATCCTAGTAGGGGGAGTCGTGCTACTAACCCCTGGCTTCATCACAGATGCAATCGGATTTATCCTGCTTTTCCCGCAAACAAGAGCATGGGTGAAACCATTTATTGTGAACATGATCCGTGCAATGATTGACCGAAATACAATTACAATTATTAGGTGATAGGTTGGGTAGTGAGTCCTCTGTTGGGAGGGCTTTTTTGTTTGGGGTGTAAAAGAGCTAGTCGCAAGAAACCAGGCCCAAGCGGCAAGAAAAATAACAAAGTCGCAAGAAAAAGTGATGAAGTCGCAAGTAAAAGGTCGAATCGCAAGAAACCAGGCCCAACCGGCAAGAAAAATAACAAAGTCGCAAGAAAAAGTGATGAAGTCGCAAGTAAAAGGTCGAGTCGCAAGAAACCAGGCCCAAGCGGCAAGAAAAATAAAAAAGTCGCAAGAAAATTTATTGAAGTCGCAAACAAATGAGCCAGCCCGTAAGAAAGTACGTCAAAACGACACATTTTGTAAAATACGAAAAAAAATCTAACTAGAGGCAGGGTTTCAGCTTAAAAAAATGAATTACTATTTATCAAAAAAAAAGGAGTGAATTCATGATAATTAAAGAAAGAAAGACACCTATTGAAATACTTAGATTAGAAGCCTTGTTAAGAAGAATACCTAAGAATCACCCTAAGATACATCATATTGAGGAGTCTCTTAAGAAGAGAAAGGCGGGTTACCAAGGAGAAGTCTCACTGAATTATTTCTTAGATTACCTCCCAGATGATGAATATTTAATCATAAACAATCTGAGACTATATGATGGAAAGAGGTACTTCCAAATTGACTGTGTAATACTATCACAAGCTTTTATTCTCATTCTTGAAGTGAAAAATTTATTAGGTACGTTAGTGTTTGATACTGAGTTTAATCAAATGATAAGAATTATTAATGATAAAGAAGAAGCATTCCCGGATCCTATACTGCAAGTGGAAAGACAAAAGGAAAATCTAAAAAACTGGATTTCTCTTCAAGGTATACCCGCGCTCCCCATTGAAACCCTCGTACTGATAAGTAATCCTCACACTATCATAAAAACGCCCACTCAGTCTGGTCAATTATCTAGAAAGGTAATTCATAGTGCAAATCTACCTAAAAAAGTAGAATATCTTAATAAGAAATATAACCAAGAAAAGATTTCAATGAAGGAGCTCAAAAAATTATCCAGATTATTCTTAAGAAAACATGAATTACAATATTCTAATTTACTAGAACATTATTTAATTCTTGAAAACGAATTATTGACTGGAGTACATTGTATGAACTGTTTTAGCCTTAAAATGAAACGGAATTATGGAAGCTGGATTTGTACAATTTGTGGGTATAAAAGTAAGGATGCTCATGTTGCGTCATTAAGAGACTATGCTCTATTAATAAGACCAATAGTTACGAATCAAAAAGCAAGAAGGTTTTTAGAGTTGGAATCAATCACTATAGCCTCAAGAATACTTTCCTCTATGAAAATTCAGCATTTAGGTAATTTTAAAGGCAGAATATACGAATTACACAGTTTACTGGAATAAACAAAAAAAAGAGCCTCCCCAGACTCTTCTTTCTCCCCTCTATTTTACACTATCTTTTTTCCAATAATATAATTCCAAATATCTCGAAACACGTTTGCGGTATGTAATGTCTTCCCGATGACTAGCGTAACTGGACCGATAATGAGTCCAAGAAATCCAAATAACTTAAAACCTACAAACAGTGCTACTAATGTGGCTAGAGGATCTAATCCAATACTTGATGACAGTATTTTGGGCTCCATGATTTGTCTTTGGACAATGACAATGATATAAAGCACGAGTAGACCAATGGTAAAGGCGACATCACCCGTAAAAAAGGAGTATATGACCCATGGTACAAAAATAAGTCCCGTCCCTAAATAGGGTAATATATCAACAATTCCTATTAGTAATGCAACGGTAATGGCATACTCTACTCTTAAAAATAGTAATCCAATTAATACAATGACTGTTGTAATGGAAATGAGTGTTGCCTGTGCTTTAATAAAACCGAATAATGCTTTACGCAAATCAATAAATACTGATTTTCCACTTTCACGAGCTTTTTTTGGCATAAGTTTGGAAAACCGTTCGTTTAGTTTTTCCCAATCTTTGCTAATAAAAAATGTAGCTAATAGAGCAAAGATGATAACAGTTGCTGCATTTGGGATCCAGGCAACGGCTTTTGGAATACTTGTTAAGATACTTTCAAGTACTTCTCTTCCCGATTGAATGACATTGGCAGCAAAGGACTCAATATTAGAACTAATGGTTTCCTTTTGGCTCGGATCAAGATTTTCAAATGTGTTAGCTAATTGGTTATAAAGCGGGATAATTTGTGCGGAAAAATACTGCTCAATATACGTTACGAGTTTCTCAAAGTGCTCTGGGACATTCACTGCTAGATAATTTGAACCGTTAATAATTTCTGCAATCAATAGGGTTAGCAATCCAGCAATCACTGCAAACACTAGAACTAACACGATAAACACACCCAAGTATCTAGGCATTTTTATCTTCTTTTCTAAAATATTTACAAGTGGATTAATCATATAAGCGATCACTAAGGCAATAATAAATGGGTATGTAATCGTTGATAAAAAGTAGCAAGCTAGAAAGCCTCCGACTAGTATAGCCACTACAAGTAAGAAACGTAATATTTGGTAAACAAGCCTATAGTTCAAGCACGAACCTCCTTACATTTCGGATATAGTAATATTTTACAATGAGCATAGTGTGAAATAAAGTAATATCCTTCTTTCCTAGAAAAATAACTTCTTGTTGTATAAGCTCTTTTCGTTCTCGACAGTTCAGTAGTCAGTGCTCTAGATGCCATTTTATCATTTAGAATAAATTAAACTTCAGATAAAGTAGTCTAAAAGCAACAAAGTTTTAGAAAATAGCCTTTACAAAAGGCTAATTTTGTAAAGAATGTTGCTTCCGTAAAAATCCCAAAAGCCGGATTTTTACTCGGTAGTACATGTCTAGTGCTTTAGATAGAGATAGTTGCTATTTTCTAAACGATAAATATGCCATTTTATCGTTTAGAATAAGCTAATCTTCAGATAAAGTAGTCTAAAAAGAAACAAAGTTTTAGAAAATAGCCTTTACAAAAAAAGAATATGGTAACATGAAATGGTTTCGTTTGAAGGGAAGTGAGTACATGTTAACACAGCCATATTTGTTTCTTGGAATACTTTTAGTCATTGGATTTTTGGCTAAAAATCAGTCATTAATGATTGCGGTGGCCTTCTTATTACTCATTAAAATTGTTGGAATTGGAGATAAACTGTTTCCTCAAATACAAGGAAAGGGAATAAACTGGGGTGTAACCATTATTACGATTGCTGTTCTAGTTCCCATTGCGACAGGGGAGATTGGGTTTAAGCAGTTGTTTGATTCTCTTAAGTCACCTTATGCATGGATTGCACTTATATCTGGTGTCATTGTCGCCCTCATCGCAAGAAATGGGATTACATTATTAAGTACAGAGCCTCATATTACGGCAGCATTAGTTCTCGGAACCATACTAGCAGTAGCTGTATTTAAAGGAGTTGCAGTAGGCCCGCTTATAGGTGCAGGTATAACGTACTTTGCCATAAAAATGGTGGATTTGTTGTAAAACAAACATATAAAGCTTAAGTGATAGAGAAAAACATCTTAAAATAGTTTAGTGTAATAATATTTTATTTCATGAATTTCCTTATATTGATTCACAAAAATTACTAAATTGTTTATAATTAAAGGGTGTTTATAGTTTCTATCATTATTAGAATCATCCTTCCTCGTATCTTAATAAACTGTTCGTTAGCAGTTTGTAAGATATTTTTACATCGATAAAATGTAAGCATTTACTTTAGAAAAGAGACTGGGATGGAAAAAAATAACTAGCCAAAAGGAGAGGTTATTATGACAGCAACACGTGGTCTTGAAGGCGTTGTGGCAGCAACTTCGTCTATTAGTTCTATCATTGATGATGTTCTTACTTACTCGGGGTACAATATTGACGAACTTGCAGAGAATGCCAGCTTTGAAGAAGTTGTGTATTTATTATGGCATGGTAAGTTACCTAATCAATCAGAATTAGACGAACTTACGAAACAACTAGCTGAAAATGCAGCACTACCACAAGGGGTGCTAGATTCATTTACTACATATCCTATTGATAAGGTACATCCAATGGGAGCACTTCGTACGGCTGTGTCACTTCTAGGTCTTTATGATGAAGAAGCAGACGTTATGGATGAGCAAGCAAATTACCGCAAAGCAATTCGCTTACAAGCGAAACTCCCAACAATTGTTGCAGCTTTCTCACGTATCCGTAAGGGATTAGAGCCAGTAGCACCACGCACTGACCTTGGTTTTGCTGCAAACTTTGTTTACATGCTAAATGGAGAAGAGCCAGACGCTATTGCTATTGAAGCATTAAATAAAGCATTGGTTCTCCACGCTGACCATGAATTAAATGCTTCAACATTCACAGCTCGTGTATGTGTAGCAACGTTAGCCGATGTGTATTCTGGTGTTGTTTCTGCTATTGGCGCGCTAAAAGGCCCACTTCACGGTGGTGCTAATGAGCAAGTTATGAAAATGCTTTCTGAGATTGGTGAAGTTTCTAATGTAGAAGCTTACATTACTGAAAAAATGAATAATAAAGAAAAAATTATGGGCTTTGGACACCGTGTGTATCAAAGTGGAGATCCGCGTGCAAAGCATCTTAAGAAAATGTCTAAAGAATTAACAGCATTGACTGGTGAGCCTAAGTGGTATGATATGTCAGTTAAAATTGAAGAGATGGTTACAGGTCAAAAAGGTATTCCTGCTAATGTTGACTTCTACTCTGCATCCATGTACCATAGCCTTGGAATCGACCATGATTTATTTACACCAATCTTTGCAGTAAGTCGTGTTTCAGGCTGGTTAGCTCATATCCTTGAGCAATACCAAAATAACCGTATTATCCGCCCACGTGCTGATTATACAGGTCCTGGAAAACAAGCATATATTCCAATTGAACAACGTGCATAAGATCTAATCGTTTATCATGAATGTAGCTAGAGCAATATACTCTAGCTACAACAATTACAACTAATGGGGGTATTAAGCAATGACTCAAGGTCAAAAAATTACAGTATCAAACGGCACACTAAACGTACCAAACAATCCAATTATTCCTTTCATTGAAGGAGATGGAATTGGTCCTGATATCTGGGCTGCAGCTTCTAAAGTATTAGATGCAGCTGTTGAAAAAGCTTACAATGGTGAGAAGAAGATCGAATGGAAAGAAGTACTTGCTGGTGAAAAAGCATTTAACCAAACTGGTTCTTGGTTACCAGACGAAACGTTAGATGTAATCCGTGAATACATAATCGCAATCAAAGGACCTCTTACAACTCCAATTGGTGGAGGTTTCCGTTCATTAAACGTTGCTCTTCGTCAAGAGCTAGACCTATTTACTTGCTTACGCCCAGTACGTTACTTCCAAGGTGTTCCATCACCGGTTAAACGTCCTGAAGCAACAGATATGGTTGTTTTCCGTGAAAACACAGAAGATATCTATGCAGGTATTGAGTACAAGATGGGTTCTGAAGAAGTTCAAAAGCTAATTAACTTCCTTCAAACTGAACTTGGTGTGAATAAGATCCGTTTCCCTGAAACTTCTGGTCTTGGAATTAAGCCAGTATCTGAAGAAGGGACTAAGCGTTTAGTGCGTGCGGCAATCAACTATGCAATTAACGAAGGCCGTAAGTCAGTAACACTTGTTCATAAAGGCAACATCATGAAATTTACTGAAGGTGCATTCAAGAACTGGGGCTATGAATTAGCAGAGCAAGAGTTTGGAGATAAAGTATTTACTTGGGCTCAATACGACCGCATCGTAGAAGAGCAAGGTAAAGATGCTGCAAACAAAGCACAAGCTGATGCTGAAGCTGCTGGTAAAATCATCGTTAAGGATTCAATCGCTGATATCTTCTTACAACAAATCTTAACTCGTCCAGACGAGTTTGATGTTGTAGCTACAATGAACTTAAACGGAGACTATATTTCAGATGCACTAGCTGCACAAGTTGGTGGAATTGGAATTGCTCCAGGTGCAAACATTAACTACGAAACTGGTCACGCAATCTTTGAAGCTACTCATGGTACAGCTCCAAAGTATGCTGGATTAGATAAAGTAAATCCATCTTCAGTTCTATTATCAGGTGTATTAATGCTAGAACACCTTGGTTGGCATGAAGCTGCTAAATTAATTATGGACTCTGTAGAAAAGACAATTGCTTCTAAAGTTGTAACTTATGACTTTGCTCGTCTAATGGACGGGGCTACTGAAGTAAAATGTTCAGAGTTTGGTAATGCTCTAATTGAAAATATGGCTTAATGAAAAGTTGCTACCTCTGTCTTAGAGGTAGCATTCTTCATACGAAAGAACACAAGGGAGGATTTTAAGATGGCGATCAAGCGTAGAAAGATTTCTGTAATTGGCGCAGGTTTCACTGGAGCAACAACAGCATTAATGGCAGCTCAAAAAGAGCTTGGTGATGTGGTTTTAGTTGACATTCCTAACCTTGAAAATCCGACTAAAGGGAAAGCATTAGATATGCTTGAAGCAAGCCCAGTACAAGGATTTGATGCAAATATTATTGGTACTTCCGATTATGCTGATACAGCAAACTCTGATATCGTAGTGATAACTGCAGGGATTGCTCGTAAGCCAGGTATGAGTCGTGACGATCTTGTTAATACAAATGCTAAAATCATGAAGAGTGTTACTCAAGAAATTGTAAAACACTCATCTGAGAGCATTATCATTGTATTAACTAACCCAGTTGATGCCATGACATACACTGTATTCAAAGAGTCGGGCTTCCCTAAGAACCGAGTGATTGGTCAATCAGGTGTTTTAGATACGGCTCGTTTCCGTACTTTCGTAGCGCAAGAATTAAACCTTTCTGTTAAGGATGTAACAGGTTTCGTATTAGGTGGTCACGGTGATGATATGGTACCACTTGTACGTTACTCGTATGCTGGAGGCATTCCTCTTGAAACATTAATACCAAAAGATCGACTAGAAAAGATAGTTGAACGTACTCGAAAAGGTGGCGGAGAAATTGTCAACCTATTAGGAAATGGTAGTGCCTATTACGCACCTGCTGCTTCTTTAGTAGAGATGATTGAAGCCATACTAAAAGATCAAAAGCGTGTTCTACCAACCATTGCTTATTTAGAAGGTGAGTACGGATTTAGTGACTTATACTTGGGTGTCCCAACTATTATTGGTGGTGACGGATTAGAAAAAGTCATTGAGCTAGATTTACTAGAAGAAGAAAAGCAAGCTCTTGCAAAATCTGCCGCTTCTGTAAAGAGTGTAATGGCAGTATTACCTTAAAAAAGGGGATTGTACCCCCTTTTTTCTTCATTTATCATGTAAACGGTTTCATAATTATAGTATTAGCGATAAAGGTAGGAGGGGATGTTATGTTATTAGGAAAGAAAAGAAAGCCAGGTCGGAAAATAGGGGAAATGAGTGTTGGTGAGAAATTAACACTTACTGAGAAGATAGAGGATAAAGATTTATTACTATACTTGGGGTTAACAAATGATTCTAATCCTCTTTTTATACAACATGATTATGCATCACAAACACCATTTAAGAAACCTATTGTACCGAGTATTATGCTCACTGGTATTATCACTGCGGCAGTATCTAAGTATTTACCAGGGCCGGGTAGTACCATTAATGAACAACAGATAAAATTTATTAAACCAGTCTACCACTACGCAACTATAAAATTCTTATTTGAGATTACTGCCATAGATGTCAAGCATAATGAAGTTGAAATGTATATAGAGGCTGTTGATGAAGAGCAAGATGTCGTCCTAAATGGAAAGCTAAAAATCGCTCCACCATATCTAGTAGAAACGTTTACAGGATCTGCTCTAGAGAATTTTTAAATAGACCAACATCTTATAAATGGCTCTCTTAAAACAAAATGATCGTATATACAGACTCTACCTGGAAAAGACTTAGCCTAGTGCTAGGTCTTTTCTGATTTCTATGAGAATAGCCAACTTGAATTTGAAACATAACCACCGTAAATATTGTACTTTCTAAAGAGAATAGTAACGATAAACAAAGAGAAGAATAAGTGAAAATATGATAACTTTTAGGTGAGCTCCATATGGACAATTATACAAGTGACAACACCGCAAGAAGATACCGAGCACATGTTAGTATTCTAGGGACCACACAAATTCATTTGAGGAATCCTTATATCATTGGCTGGTGGAGTGCTGCGTTTCCAGGCTTTGGTCATCTCCTGCTTTCAAAATACATACGAGGCTTTGTTCTGTTTATTTGGGAAGTGGTAGTTAATATCAATGCAAATATTAACACAGCCATGGTCTATTCGTTTCAAGGGAAAATTGATTTAGCTAAAGAAGTTTTGGATACAAGATGGTTATTGATTTATATCCCTGTCTATCTGTTTGCAATTTGGGATAGTTACAGGACGACTGTTGATTTGAATAAGGTTTGTATTCTAGCTGAACGAGAGAATCATAAATTTAATTCATTTAGTATAGGTGCGATGGAGATTAATTATCTAGACAGGCGTGAGCCAGCAATGGCTGTAATGTGGTCTATGTTCACACCAGGTCTTGGGCAACTATATATTCATAGAATTATCTCTGCGTTTTTTGTTGTTGTATGGTTGGTTGTCTTTTTTTACTATTCACATGGTCTTGAAGCTATTTCTTTATTATTTTTAGGTAAGATAAAAGAATCAACTGAAGTCTTGGAAATGAAATGGTTATTATTTTTCCCCTCGGTATACGGGTTTTCAGCCTATGATGCCTATATAAATAGTGTTGAAAATAATAAACTGTATGATAAAGAACAACGGAAATACTTAACAGAAAATTACCAATCTTCCCGATTTCAAATTAGAAGGGGACAAAAAGTGAAGTGATTCTATGCAAATATTCTCAACTTTTGAAAATACAATTAACCTCGAATTAGCAATTAAAACACTAGAGAAACATGGAGTACAACAAGAATCTATTTTTGCGGTTCCACTTGACAATCGTCAGGAAGATAGAAGATTTTTTGATACGATTAGTAGTGCAGATGGGGTGTCGGTTGTTGATATAGGGATGGCGCTAGGTACAGCATTTTCGGTGATTGGAGCGAGTATAGGTTTTGAACTTGCGTGGGGACCTATATATTGGGGGCTAATTGGAGCGTTTGTAGGGTTTATGCTAGGATTAGCCATCCGGCTATATATCGAAGTGGTCTATAAGAAGAAGAAGCGAGTATTAAAAGGGAAGCACTCCGAGGTCATCCTTATTATTGATTGCCCCAATTCAATGTCTGAACTTGTAGAAGAGATATTATGGGGGCATTATGCCATGGGTGTAGCGAAGATTAAGTAGTTAATTAAGAAGTAGAATTTCATGCATAGAAAAGACAAAAAGCTTTTTGTCCTAACATTTTCATAGTAAGATGAGAGTAGATATAGAGACGTGGTTGAAGGGGAATAAAGGATAAGGGTTGTGTGAGTGATGAACAAAAAGGTACTTGTAGTGGATGATGAACAATCAATTGTTACATTACTGCAATACAATTTACAACAGGCCGGTTTTGACGTTATTACAGCCGCTGACGGAGAAGCAGGAATGAACTTGGCGAAGGAAGAGCAACCAGATATTATGGTGCTTGATTTAATGCTTCCTAAAATGGACGGAATTGAAGTGTGTAAACAACTTCGTCAAGAACGGATGATGACGCCTATTTTAATGCTAACAGCTAAGGATGACGAATTTGATAAAGTATTGGGTCTTGAACTTGGAGCAGATGACTATATGACTAAGCCGTTCAGTCCTAGAGAGGTAGTTGCGAGGGTTAAGGCTATTTTGAGAAGGACTCAAACCTTGCAGGAATCGGAGGCAGTCGAGCGAGAAGTTGGAGATAAGATGGTAGTAGCAGAATTGACTGTCTTTCCTGAGCGATACGAAGCGTATTTTCGAGATACTCAATTAGAGCTAACACCAAAAGAATTTGAGTTACTCGTTTATCTAGCACGCCATAAAGGTCGAGTTTTAACTAGGGATCAATTATTGAGTGCTGTTTGGAATTATGACTTTGCAGGGGATACTCGAATTGTAGACGTTCATATTAGTCATTTGCGAGAGAAGATTGAGGTTGATACGAAAAAGCCAATTTACATAAAAACAATTAGGGGACTAGGTTATAAGCTTGAGGAGCCTAAACGGGATGAATAAATTCCGTTCAAGATTAATCTTTGGGTTTATCAGCCTTATTCTGATAGTCCTGCTCGGATTAGGAATTATCCTTGGGCAAATTTTTAAAAGCTTTTATACCAATACGTTTATACAAAGGCTAGAGAAAGAAGCCACGTTAGTGACGATGCTTTTTGAAGAAAACGGGATTAAAAGTAAGTCTTCACAGGATCAGATCAAGAAGATCGGAGAGGCTCTAGATGCCCGTATTACTATATTGGATACAAATAGAGATATTTTATCTGACTCTAAAACTTCTCCATCATTAATCTCAGAACAAATAAAGAAGAATTATAAATCCATCATAAAGGACAATAACAATAAAGCCTTTCATATAATCGATGAGGAAAAAGAACAACTTTATTATGTAGTTCCGATTCAAGATCAAAACTTAGAAGAAGGCTATTTAATACTGAGTGTTCCTGTTGACTCTTTAAAAAAGACCAATCAGCAGATTTGGGGCTTACTAGTAAGTAGTCTTGGCTTGGCTTTTATCGTCATCTATATAATTGGCATTCGCATAACGAAACACTATATACGTCCAATTGAAGCTGCTACAAAAGTGGCGATAGAACTAGCCAAAGGGAATTATAAAGCGAGAACATTTGAAGAAAACTTGGATGAAACAGGAATGTTAAGTCAGTCTATAAATGTGCTCGCACGAAATCTGCAGGATATGGTTCAAGCTCAAGAAATGCAGCAGGATCGATTAACGACACTAATCGAGAATATGGGTAGTGGTTTAATTCTTATTGATGGAAGAGGGTATATCAACCTAATTAATCGCTCCTATAAAGAGATATTTCAAGTAAATCCGGTCGATTTTTTATATAGCCTTTATTACGAGGCCATTAAGCATAAAGAAATCATTTCATTAGTAGAAGAAATCTTTATGACTGAAGTGAAAGTACGAAGGCAAATGCTACTATCATTGGAGAAAGAAAAGAAACATTTTGAAGTCTATGGTGCTCCTATCATTGGGATGAACGATGAATGGAAAGGAATTGTTCTTGTTTTCCATGATATCTCTGAAATAAAAAAGCTAGAGCAAGTACGTAAAGATTTCGTCGTAAATGTTTCGCATGAACTTAAAACGCCGATTACTTCAATAAAGGGATTCTCGGAAACTCTACTGGATGGTGCCATGAAGGATGAGCAGATTTTAGAGAATTTCCTAAGCATTATTCTAAAGGAAAGTGATCGACTGCAAAGTTTAATTCAAGATCTCTTAGATTTATCGAAAATGGAGCAAGCTGGTTTCTCTATTAATTGGCAGCAGGTAAACGTTACGGAAGTCCTTGAGGAAGTCATTGTGATGCTAACAGCCAAAGCTGTCGACAAAGGGATTAATCTCGAGTTTGATGTAAAGCATCCTGTCTATATAAAGGGAGACTTATACCGAGTTAAACAAGTTTTTATTAATTTAATTAATAATGCGATTGCTTATACGACCCATGGTAAGGTAAGCATCACCATCGAAGAAAGAGAGAACGAGATTTCTATACTGGTTTCAGATACGGGCGTTGGGATTTCAGAGGATGAATTGCCTCGAATCTTTGAACGTTTTTACCGTGTAGATAAAGCTAGGACCCGTAATTCCGGAGGAACAGGACTTGGTCTTGCCATCGTGAAGCACTTAGTAGAGGCTCATCACGGTTCTATTCTAGTCACGAGTAAGCAGGGGGAAGGGTCTACTTTTACAGTGAAATTTAATAGAAAATCGTAAATAGAGAAAAATTTACAATTGCTTAACAATACGTATATTCTCTCTTAACATATGTCTTCTATTATTAGGTAGAAGACCCCTTCATCCAGATTTGTGGAAAGGCAAGAGCGTTGATGCTCTTGCCTATTTTTTTTGCAATGCTTTCTAACAATATAAGTAGGCAATTTTCCTTTCGTTTTCAACTCATGATAAAATAAAACTATGAAACGTTAGTAGATAATAAATGGGATGATTACAATAGGTTAGAAGGAGGAAATTTGATGAGTGAAAAGATTGTTTTGATAGATGGAAATAGTTTAGCTTACCGTGCATTCTTTGCCTTACCATTATTAAGCAATGATAAGGGAATCCATACAAACGCTGTATATGGTTTTACGATGATCTTAATGAGGATCCTTGAGGAAGAAAAACCAAGTCATATTCTTGTTGCATTTGACGCAGGTAAGACGACCTTTAGGCATTCTACTTTTCAGGAGTATAAAGGGGGAAGACAGAAAACTCCACCCGAACTTTCAGAACAGATGCCATTTATTCGCGAGCTTTTGGATGCCTATAAAATTAAACGTTATGAGCTTGTCAACTATGAGGCGGATGATATTATTGGAACTCTATCAAAGCTGGCTGAAACGAATGATGCAAAAATCAAGGTAATTACAGGAGACAAGGATTTACTTCAACTAGTTTCTGATAAGACGACTGTGGATATTACTCGTAAAGGTATTACTGAAGTAGATTCTTATACTCCCGCCTTCTTACATGAAAAGTTAGGTATCTCATCCGATCAAGTAATTGATATGAAAGGTCTAATGGGTGATACTTCCGATAATATTCCTGGAGTGCCTGGAGTAGGCGAGAAAACGGCGATTAAATTACTGAAGGAGTTCAATACGATTGAAAATCTATATGAACACCTCGATGAAGTTAGTGGGAAAAAGTTAAAAGAAAAACTGGAAGAAAATAAAGAAAGTGCTTTTATGAGTAAAGAGTTAGCAACCATTTACCGTGAGGCACCTATTGAAGTAAGTATTGAAGACATTCATTATGAAGGTTTCGATGAACAGGCGGTCGTTTCCTTATTTAAAGAGCTGAAATTCCAGTCATTATTAGACAAAATGAATATATCCCAAGTAGATGAAGTTGTAGAAATGAAGGACTTATCCTACGAAACAGTGGACCAAATACATAAAGAAATGTTAACTACAGAAGCTACGCTACTAGTAGAAGTGATGGACGATCATTATCATCAGGCGGATATTCAAGGAATTGCGATTGTGAATGAAAACGGTCGTTATTTTGTACCAACTGAGGTTGCGCTTTCTTCTTCTGAATTCAAAGAGTGGGCAAAAGACGAATCTGCGAAGAAAACAGTTTATGATGCAAAAAAAGCAATGGTTGCCCTTAAGTGTAAAGATGTTGAGTTAAAAGGAATTGAGTTTGATTTACTAATTGCTTCATATATATTAAATTCATCTGAAGCAACAGATGATTTAGCTACGATTGCAAGAAATAAGGGCTATTACGATGTCCAAACAGATGAGGCTGTTTACGGAAAAGGTGCGAAAAGAAGTGTCCCTTCCGATGAACGATTAAGTGAACATCTAATTAGAAAAGCTGAAGCCTTACATAATCTTCGCGAACAATTTGAGAAAGAATTACAGCAAAATCAGCAATTAGAGTTATACCAAGAGCTTGAGCTTCCGTTAGCTTTTATTTTAGCTGAGATGGAATATACAGGTGTAAAAGTCGATGAGCAAAGACTGAAGGATATGCAGCAGGAACTTTCTAAGCGATTAGAAGAGCTAGAAAAAGAAATTTATGAATTAGCTGGAGAATCCTTTAACATTAACTCACCTAAACAGCTTGGTGTTATCTTATTTGAAAAGTTAAATTTACCAGCTATTAAGAAAACTAAGACTGGCTATTCGACTTCAGCAGATGTCCTAGAGAAACTAGAAAGCGAACATGCCATTATTCCAGCAATCTTAACTTATCGCCAGCTTGGTAAATTAAATTCTACTTATTTAGAAGGTCTTTTAAAAGTAATTAATAAGGAAACGAAAAAGGTTCATACAAGATTTAATCAGGCTCTTACTCAAACAGGTAGACTGAGTTCAACAGACCCTAATCTACAGAATATACCTATTCGTTTAGAAGAAGGGCGAAAAATAAGGCAGGCTTTTGTCCCTTCTGAAGAGGGATGGATCGTGTTCGCTGCGGATTACTCACAAATTGAGTTGCGTGTTCTAGCTCATATTGCAGGTGATGAGAAGCTTATTGATGCTTTCCAAAATGATATGGATATTCATACGAAGACAGCTATGGATGTGTTTAACGTAGAGGCCGGTGAAGTCACCTCTGACATGAGAAGACAGGCAAAGGCTGTTAACTTTGGAATTGTCTATGGAATTAGTGATTATGGGTTATCACAAGGTCTTGGTATTACCCGAAAAGAAGCGGGAGCGTTCATTGAGAAATATTTAGAAAGTTTCCCAGGGGTTCAGGAATATATGAGCGACATCGTGCACGAAGCAAAACAAAACGGCTTTGTTAGTACATTAATGCAAAGAAGACGCTATATTCCTGATATAACAAGCAGGAACTTTAATTTACGTAGTTTTGCGGAACGAACAGCGATGAATACACCGATTCAGGGAAGTGCAGCAGACATCATAAAAAAAGCTATGATTGATCTAGCAGATGCACTAAAAGAAGAAGGGCTCCAAGCAAGACTTCTCCTTCAGGTACATGATGAATTGATTGTAGAGGCACCTGAAGAAGAAATTGAGAAATTAAAAGAATTAGTTCCAAGAGTGATGGAGCATGCCTTAGAACTAAAAGTACCTTTAAAAGTTGATTATGCATATGGACCGACCTGGTATGACGCAAAATAGAATAAGGAAGTGACGAGATGCCTGAATTACCAGAGGTGGAGACAGTAAGGCGAACATTATTAAAGCTTGTTCAAGGGAAGACCTTCAAGGAAGTACATGTCTTCTGGCCAAAAATGGTAAAGCATCCTGAACAAGTAGAACAGTTTACAGATGCCTTAATCGGACAGACCATTCATGATGTAGGGAGAAGAGGTAAATTTATAAAGTTTTTACTAGATGACTATGTCCTTGTTTCTCATTTAAGAATGGAAGGTCGATATGGGCTTTATGAGATCAATGAGCCATATGATCAACATACTCATGTTTTGTTTACGTTCACAGATGGAACACAGCTCAGGTATAAGGATGTCAGGAAATTTGGAACTATGCACTTATTCAAGGCCGGCGATGAATTACAAAAGGAACCATTAGCTAAGCTTGGCCCTGAACCATTCTCACCTGACTTTACTGTGAAGTTTTTAAAGGAACGCCTCCAAAAAACAAATCGAAAAATAAAGGTAGCCTTATTAGATCAAGAATTAGTGGTTGGTCTAGGTAACATATATGTAGATGAAGCCTTATTTCGGGCAGGAATTCATCCTGAACGAACGGCCAGTTCACTAACTTCAAGAGAAGTCACTAAGTTGCATAAAGAGATTGTGGATACATTGCAGGAAGCAGTGGACAAGGGGGGAAGTACCATTCGCTCCTATGTAAATACGCAAGGGGAAATTGGTATGTTTCAGCTTGAGCTTTATGTTTATGGACGAAAAGGTGAACTTTGTAAGAAATGTGATACTCCTATAGAAAAATATGTTGTTGGAGGTAGGGGGACACATATTTGTCCAAAGTGTCAAAAATAGCTGAAGTGGAAATTTCTAAAGCACTGACCACTGACCACTGAACGATTGTGTAAAAATCAGGCTTTTTGGATTTGTTACGAAAGCAACAATCTATACGAAAACAACCATATAAAAAAAACATAACGAGATATATTTAACACTGGATGGGCTCTTTCCATATAATAACGTAGCAAAAATGGAAGGAGCTTTAAACCATGTTTCAATATCTTTCACTCATAATGCTAGCATTTGCAGTTAGCCTTGATAGCTTCAGTGTTGGTTTTACTTATGGTCTTAGAAAAATGAAAATTCCATTACGCTCAATCTTCATCATTGCACTTTGTTCAGCGCTAACCTTAATGCTTGCAATGGGAGTCGGTAGCTTAATTGCAGCAGTGTTATCACCTGACTGGGCTGAGAGAGTTGGGGGAATTGTGTTAGTTGGAATAGGCGCATGGGTTTTATATCAATTTTTCAGACCAGAAAAGGAGCAGGATGAACTGAAGAGTCAAAAGATGCTTATGAAGCTAGAAATTAAGTCTCTTGGAATTGTGATTCACATACTAAGAAAGCCGATGGAAGCAGACATTGACCGCTCGGGTGCTATCACGGGAATAGAGGCTTTCTTGTTAGGCGCTGCTTTGTCTCTTGATGCTTTTGGTGCTGGAATAGGAGCTGCCTTGCTTGGGTATTCTCCTTACATGATGGCAGCTGCTGTCGCTATCATGAGTTCTGTGTTTTTATATATTGGAATTAAGAGCGGACAACTGCTATCTCATAGTAAATGGGTGCAGAAATTCTCTTTTCTACCAGGACTTTTACTTATTATGATTGGGATCTGGAAACTATAGTTGGAGGAATTATGGGGATCATTATCGGATTAACAGGTGGAATAGCTAGTGGAAAAAGTACAGTGGCCAACATGATTCGGGAATACGGTATCCCAATCGTTGACGCGGACCTAATTGCAAGAGAAGTTGTACAAATAGGCAGACCAGCTTATAAAGAAATTGTTGAGACTTTCGGTGAATCAGTACTCCTTGAGGATGGTAGTATTGACCGGGTGACATTAGGATCTATTGTTTTTAATAATGAAGAACAACGTAAGCGACTTAACGAAATTGTTCATCCAGCCGTCCGAAAAGAAATGATGGACCAGAAGGAACAATTTCTTCAAGCAGGTGCCAACGCAGTAGTATTAGATATTCCTTTATTGTTTGAGAGTAAGCTTACCTATATGGTTGAAAAAACAATTGTCGTTTTCGTTGATTCTTCGACGCAGTTAAAACGCTTAATGGAAAGAAATCAATTTTCAGTCGAAGAGGCAGAGGCGAGGATTAACTCTCAAATGCCCCTCATCAAGAAAAAGGAACTTGCTGATCAGGTTATTGATAATAATGGAACAATAGATAAAACCAAAAAACAATTAGAGCACATTCTAACGATATGGAATCTTATATAAGCTTACCAAACGGTAGGCTTTTTCTTATTTTTGTATTCATATCTTTGCATGTTTAGTATATAAATTACATACAAATAAGTACTTAGTATAGCTTAATTAAAAAATATACAATTTTTTTAAGAAAGAATAAAAAATATAATCACATATGCGAATCTTTATGTTATACTAATTGTAAGATAACTAATAAAAAGTATAACATATATGGAGGAGAAACAGACATGAGAGGAAGAATAGCAATCAACGGGTTTGGCCGTATTGGAAGAATGGTTTTCAGACAGGCAATCCAAGAGGACAAATTAGAGATTGTTGCCATTAACGCAAGCTATCCAGCAGAAACATTAGCTCATTTAATTAAGTATGACACGATTCATGGCAAATTCGATGGAGATGTCATTGCGGTAGAAGGCGCCTTAATTGTAAACGGACACAAAATCAAGTTGTTAAGTTCAAGAGATCCATTAGAATTACCTTGGAAAGAGCTAAATATTGATATTGTTATAGAAGCTACAGGTAAGTTTAACTCCAAAGAAAAAGCGATGCTGCATGTTGAAGCAGGAGCTAAGCGTGTTGTCTTAACTGCACCAGGCAAAGAAGAAGATGTTACAATTGTTATGGGTGTAAACGATAGCGAGCTAAATTTAGAACAACATTATGTCATCTCTAACGCTTCTTGTACGACAAATTGTTTAGCACCAGTTGCTAAGGTTTTAGATGAGCAATTTGGAATAGAAAATGGCTTAATGACAACTGTTCACTCCTATACAAATGATCAAAAAAATATAGATAATCCACATAAGGATCTAAGACGTGCTAGAGCATGTGGGCAATCTATTATTCCAACGACAACTGGAGCTGCAAAAGCTTTAGCAAAAGTTCTTCCAAGTCTTCAAGGGAAACTTCATGGTATGGCACTTCGTGTTCCAACACCTAATGTTTCCTTGGTTGACTTAGTTGTGGACTTAAAACGTGATGTAACGATAGATGAAATTAATGAAGCCTTCATGACAGCATCTAAGGGGTCTTTAAGAGGAATCTTAGATGTTACAATGGATCCTTTAGTATCAATTGACTTTAACACGAATCCACATTCGGCTATAGTTGATGGTTTATCGACAATGGTAATGGGGAATAGAAAAGTTAAGGTGTTAGCATGGTATGATAATGAATGGGGTTACTCAACAAGAGTTGTGGAGTTAACGGCATTAGTTTCTAGTCAATTACAAAAGCTTAAAGAAGTATCGGCTTGTTAAAAAATTTTGACACCTGATTATTTCAGGTGTTTTTTTTCGTCCGGAAAATCAGCAACGCGTTTAATAGAGCCTTAACTTATCTTAGAAAACATCGATGGACAGGCTTTTTATCCGCTAATCATGAATATTGAATACAAGTAAGGAAAGAGTATGTAAGGACCTATTTATTCAATTGATGAAAAAAATAGTAATTCATAGGTTGCAAAAATGATTTAAACAAAGTATACTATTTTTCGTGAACTTCTTAACTATTGCTTCGGTGATGTGGCTACTTAAAGGGTTAGGACCTCTTAGGACTAACTTTCCCCCGTGGTAGTTAGGCATACCATATGCGAAAGAATTCATGTACACCTAAAATTTCTAAAGGGGGAAACAAAATTGGATACAATGGGTAGACACGTAATCTCCGAATTATGGGGTTGCGACTTCGAAAAATTGAACGACATGAATTATATTGAGGAAACATTTGTAAATGCAGCATTAAAGTCTGGTGCTGAAGTTCGTGAGGTAGCATTCCACAAATTTGCTCCACAAGGAGTAAGTGGTGTAGTTATTATTTCTGAATCACACTTAACGATTCACAGCTTCCCAGAGCATGGCTATGCAAGTATTGATGTATATACTTGTGGTCATTTAGATCCTAACATTGCGGCTGACTATATAGCTGAGGCACTTGGTGCACAAACTCGTGAAAATATTGAGATTCCACGTGGTATGGGTCCTGTTCAAGTGAAGCAAGCAAAGGTTAAAGCACTATAAGAAAACGAGCGTAAAAGAGGTGTAAATAACACCTCTTTTTTTACTACCTACACGTACAAAATAACTTACATAATAAGAGGTGAAATATATGGGCTTTCAAACGGTAAAGCAATATTTTTCGAAGTATTGCGAAACAAGTGATCATCATGTGGATCCATTTTTAAAAACGCACTATTATAAAACTTCAAAAGCAAATGCAATGAAAGCGATAGAAGAGGTCATTACGGAATTACCTGGTCATACGGTTACTTCAATATCCCACGACCGTGGCGAACTGAGCCTGCAGATTACATCTCCTCAAAAAGCCTTTGTCGTCATCTCAGTCATTTCAGTTAGACCAATTGAAACTGCCATAGATTTCTCTGTATCTTATGAGGGATTATTCAACCTAGGGTATAGTCGAAACGTTGTAATCAGATTATATCAGAACCTTGACCAAAAACTTGTTAGATTTGGTAATGGGAAGGCATAGATTAATCTTCCGTTTTTACTTGTCTAATTTTGAAGTTTTATATAAGATTAAGATAACGAATGATCATGATTTTTGACGGATCACTAAGAAGCTTTGGAGTTGATATGATGAAATGTCCTAGCTGTCAGCATAATGGAACCAGAGTCCTTGATTCGCGGCCAGTAGATGATGGAAAATCAATTAGAAGACGCCGTGAATGCGAAGAATGCCAATATCGATTCACCACTTTCGAAAAGGTTGAGGAAATGCCGCTGATCGTTGTAAAAAAAGAAGGTACACGTGAGGAATTCAGTCGTGAGAAAATCCTTCGTGGGCTCATTAAAGCTTGTGAGAAACGTCCGGTACCCTTACAAAAATTAGAAGATATTACTCACGAAGTTGAAGTAGAGCTAAGAAATCAAGGGACTTCGGAAATAAAGAGTGATATGGTTGGAGAAATGGTAATGGATCGGCTAGCCAAAATTGATGACGTGGCATACGTGCGTTTTGCATCAGTGTATAGACAGTTTAAGGATATAAACGTCTTTATTGATGAATTAAAGGATCTCTTAAAAACTAGAAATTAACAATCGAGCTTGGGCACTATATGCTATGAGCTCTTTTTTTCTTATATAAAGGCTTTTTATAAGGCTGTCTTAAAGGATAGAACAACCGTTACGAAACGAAAATGAGCTAAATAGAAAGAGGATGTACATGCAATCTTGGAAAGAAGTACTACCAAAAGATCAATACTTGGTAAAAACGGACGCGGCACTTCATGAATTTGACCGTAGGATTCTTACGTTACTATATCAACCATTGATTGGTCCTCTTAGCTTTTCCTTATACATGTTGCTATGGGGAGAGCTCGAGGTCTATAAGTATTGGGGCTCACCATCTACTCATAAACAACTGATGGAGTCATTACGAACAAACCTAGATCAAATTCTAGTTGCCAGAAAAAAGCTAGAAGGAATTGGGCTTTTAAAAACGTATGTTCAGGAAACCACTGAAGTTAAAAATTTTATATACGAACTAAGGTCACCTTTATCTCCATCTATGTTCTTTGGAACTGATTTTCCTTATGGTGTTCTCTTAAAGCGAGAAATTGGAGAACACAGATTTGATAAAATAAAGAACCTGTTTATGACAAAAGATATAAATAAACAGGAGTTCAGAGACATCTCTCAAACCTTTTCAGATGTTTATCAGACAACAGAGCATGATGATTTTTCACCTAACGAAAGCCGTGAACCTTTTATCGAAAGAGAGGGAACATCAGAAGTAAAGGTTGGGAATATTGACTTTGACGTGGAGTTATTTATTTACGGCCTTTCTGAAAACTTTGTTCCAAGGAAGTTGATTACAGACCAAGTCATTCAGCGAGTGAAATTACTTGCTTATATTTACGGGCTTACGCCACTGGATATGCAAAAAGTAGTGACGGATGCAACATTTGGTGATGAAGATGAACTTGATATAGATGTACTTTCAGAGAGAGCGAAAACTTATTATGAGATAGAGAATTTTGGACGAATGCCAAAACTGTCTGAAAAGATTCAGCCTTTAACACTTCAGACAATGAGATATTTAGAACCGAGAAGTGAAGAAGAGAAAAGAATTAGACATTTCGAAACCACGTCTCCTAAGGATTTTCTCATTGAACTTGCAGGAGGAGCACTCCCGACCAGTACGGATCTCGCTATTGTTGAAAGCATTATGATCAATCAACAAATCATGCCAGGTGTTGTAAATGTGCTTCTTGATTATGTTGTCAATAAGAAGAAAATGAACCTAAATAAAAAATATATAGAAAATACGGCAAGCAATTGGGCAAGACAAAAAATAAAAACAGTTAAAGAAGCGTTAGATCAAATAGCTGATTTTGAAAAGGATGTAGCAGAATATAAGGAAAAGGAACAAAAAACAAAGCAAAATCCAAATGTCGGTCTACGTAAGCCAATCAGAAAAGAAATACTACCTGAATGGATGACAGATCCTGAATATGTAGAAAAAAGAAAACAGGAAACAAACAATCCAACTGATTTAGAGTTAGAACGAAAAAAGCTTAATGACCGGATTCAAAAGTATAAAAATAAAGAAACACCTAAGTAAGGGGGGAAGACAATTTGAAGTCAATAAAAGATACCCTAAATAATATTTCTAATAAAAGTCGTTTTGAAAGTGAGTATGAGCGTTTTAAAGAGGCTGTATTAGGCGATCCGTACGTTAAAGATTTTTTGGAGAAAAATCGACCGTTTCTAAATAAGAAAATTTTTGACAGTGGCATGTTAAAGCTGTATGAGTACAGTACGGCTAGCAAAGAGTGTCAGGACTGTCCAAGTTTGGGTGAATGTAAGAACATAATTAAAGGATATCACCCGCAACTATATTTGAAAAATAAGCAGACCATCGAACTCGAATATTCAAAATGCCCATCAAAGGTACAGCATGACATGCAGAAGGAAATGCAAAATAAAATAAAATCAGTTTATATTCCATCTGATTTATTGAAGGCTTCCATCCACGACATATATGAAGACGATGCAAACCGTTTTCGAATCAAACAGTTAGTATGGGAGTTTATTGAAAGCTATGAGGAAAAGCAGCAAGTAAAGGGCCTATATATAAGTGGCGGTTTTGGAGTAGGTAAAACTTTTATTCTCTGTGCGATTGCCAATGAATTAGCTGCTATAAAAAATACGGAATCAATGATTGTTTATTTCCCTGAATTTATTAGAGAGCTTAAGGGTGTTATGGGAAGTGATGACCTCTTTAATAAAAAGCTAGACGCAGCTAAAAGAACACCGGTTCTAATGCTCGATGATATTGGCGCAGAATCAATGACGAGCTGGATGAGAGATGAAATATTAGGGCCAATCTTGCAGCACCGCATGATGGAAAGACTACCTACGTTCTTCTCCTCCAATCTAAGTATGAAAGAACTTCTAAGACATTATACGTATTCTCAAAAAGGTGAAGAAGAAGGTATAAAAGCACAAAGAATCATGGAACGCATTCGGTTCTTAGCTAGTGAAATCGAATTAATTGATGTAAATCGTCGAGGATAGAGAGGGGGGCAACCCCTTCTTTTTTTTGTTCTTTGCTGCCAAATAACCTTTCTTTTACACAATTATCATTTTTTTCGTTCCCCCTCATATAAATAGAAACAGGTGCCGAAATGGGGGGACAACCAATATGCATATTACATTTGAAAATTCATCAGACCTGACTGAACTGACGCAACTTCTTCAATCACTAACAGGTGCCACCTGTCATGATATGGAAGTCATAACCGAGAACAATACCCTTTACATAAAGATTAATCAAAATGAAGAATTAACGATTCAAACCTACATTGTGCCGGCTTTGGCTAAATTCATTTTAAAGGTGAAGGAGCCTGAATTTATCCGTCACTTATTAGAAACAACTTTCTTTTTTCATGATAAATCTGAACAGCAGCAAATCATTCAAATGCTGTATGCCATTGTAGGTGAAGAAGAAGCTAGCTTTCATCCTCAGCTCCGTGAAGGATATCGCCGGGAAGAAATTTTAACTCAAGCATTAACCATGTTTTTATCACAACATGTCTATTTTTCATTTGAAGCCTTTTTAAAATTTAGATTAAAAGATTACTATAGTCGTTTACTAGATTACATAGAGGTCGCTATTGACGAATATAAGCTAGAACAAGATTATCAAGATTTTATTGAGAGCTTGCGTAAGTACATAGCTACAAAAACGATCACGTCTTTCTCGAGGGTACATGTCGTTTACGAGAATGAGAGATTCCTATTTTATGATGAAAATCTAAAATCGTTTACCTATCATTTAGAACAGTTAGAAGATGATTTTATTTCCATAAAAGGATTTGAAGTAGATCAAGATTTAGTTGCACCTTTACTTTTACTTTGTCCGAAGCAAATCGACTTATATGTTCAAGATTTAGATCAAGGTATGATTCAGACAGTCATTAATATTTTCCAAGAACGAGTCACCATACATCCGTATAAGCGGTTTAGTGAACTCCAGCATTAGTGGCCTCATTTATCTGAAACCCAAAAAATAATAGGAATAGACAACAATAAAAAATATTTAATTATGGTCTTGATTTCTCACTTTTTTCTGCATATAATACTACATAATCGAACTTCATATAAAATCAGTAATGATGAGGATATGGATGATTTTTACGGTTCCCAGAGAGGGAAGGCATGGCTGAAACCTTCCTAACACGAAAGATTACTCTACCACCTCTAAACTTTAGTACAGAACGGAATTTACTCTTATTATGTACTAACGGCTAAAACCGTTATGAAACTTCTAAGCCAAAGTGAGTATTCTGCTTTGGAAAGAAGGGTGGAACCACGAATATTAAACTCGTCCCTTTACATATGGGATGGGTTTTTTTGTTTTTATTTGGTTTCTTGATCAGTTCGGTACAAAACAGATTGTAAAACTTACGGTAGTTAGTCTTTTATCAACGAAATAGTTTGGTAAATCAACGAATTTTCATTTATTTCAACGAACGGCAGTGGGTTGTCAACGAAATTTTTAATTTATCAACGTAACAACCCCATTTATCGACGAAAAGACCTTTCTACCAAAACAACACCAGTAAAAAACTGATTAGACTCTATCCACTAATCAGTTTATATAAATTAAAAATTTAAAGGAGTGAACAAGGATGTCAGAAGTGCTACAGATTACATTTCCAGACGGAGCGGTTAAGGAGTTTCAGAAAGGCACCACAACAGAAGATATCGCGGCATCGATCAGTCCTGGTTTAAGAAAGAAAGCAATTGCAGGGAAATTAGATGGGAACCTTATTGATTTACGTACTCCTATTGAGCAAGATGGAAGTATTGCTATTATCACACAGGATTCTGAAGAAGCGTTAGACGTTTTACGTCATAGTACAGCCCATTTATTAGCACAGGCTGTAAAGCGCTTATACCCTGAAGCAAATGTTAAACTAGGAATCGGTCCAGTCATTGAAAGTGGATTTTATTATGATATTGATATGGACCAACCAATCACTCATGATGATCTTGTGGTGATTGAAAAAGAAATGCAAAAAATCTCAAACGAAAATTTAGAGATTGTTCGTAAGGAAGTTTCCCGCGCGGAAGCACAAGAAATGTATGAAAAGCTTGGTGATGAACTAAAACTCGAGTTACTAGAAGTGATTCCTGAAGGAGAAGCAGTAACTATTTATGAGCAAGGTGAATTCTTTGACCTTTGCCGTGGAGTCCATTTACCGGCAACTGGAAAAATTAAAGAGTTTAAGCTGTTAAGCGTTGCAGGAGCATACTGGCGCGGTGACAGCAAGAATAAAATGCTTCAACGTATTTATGGAACTGCCTTCTTTAAGAAAGAAGAGCTAGCTGAGCATCTACGTTTACTAGAAGAAGCTAAAGAAAGAGATCATCGTAAATTAGGTAAAGAATTAGATCTATTTACTAACTCTCAAAAAGTTGGGCAAGGATTTCCACTATGGCTTCCAAAAGGAGCAACAATCCGTCGTATAATTGAGCGTTACATTGTAGATAAAGAATTACGCCTAGGGTATGAGCATGTTTATACTCCAGCACTAGGAAGCGTTGAACTATATAAAACTTCCGGTCACTGGGAGCACTACCAAGATGGCATGTTCCCTGTCATGTCAATGGATAATGAAGACTTAGTCTTACGTCCGATGAACTGCCCACACCATATGATGGTGTATAAAAATGATATTCACAGTTATCGTGAACTACCAATTCGTATTGCTGAACTTGGTTTAATGCACCGTTATGAAATGTCAGGAGCATTAACAGGATTACAGCGTGTTCGTGGAATGACTCTAAACGATGCACATATTTTCGTTCGTCCTGATCAAATTAAGGAAGAGTTCATCCGCGTAGTTCGCCTTATCGAGGCAGTGTACAAGGACTTTGGATTTGAGAACTACTCATTCCGTCTATCTTACCGTGACCCAGAAGATAAAGAGAAGTATTTTGATGATGATGCGATGTGGGAAAAAGCACAAGGCATGCTGAAAGAAGCAATGGATGACCTTGAGCTTGAGTATTATGAAGCAGAAGGAGAAGCAGCCTTCTACGGACCTAAGCTCGACGTTCAAGTCCGAACTGCCCTTGGTAAAGATGAGACATTATCAACTGTTCAGTTAGACTTCTTACTTCCTGAACGATTTGATTTAACTTATGTAGGTGAAGATGGAAAGCAACACCGCCCAGTTGTTATTCACCGTGGAGTGGTTTCAACAATGGAACGTTTTGTTGCCTTCTTAATCGAAGAATATAAGGGAGCTTTCCCAACTTGGTTAGCACCAGTCCAAGTACAGGTAATCCCAGTTTCACCTTCCGCTCATCTTGACTATGCAAAAGAAATCCAAGAAAAGCTTCAAGCAGAAGGCATGCGAGTGGAATTAGATTCTCGTGATGAAAAGATTGGCTACAAAATCCGTGAGGCACAAATGCAAAAGATCCCGTATATGCTAGTAGTAGGGGATAATGAGATTCAAGAAAAAGCGGTAAACGTTCGTAGATACGGAAGCCAAGCGTCAGAGACAGTTCCTTTCTCAGACTTTGTTTCTTCAGTACAAGAAGAAATAAAAAAGTAAATAGCTTGACAGTTCCATTTAAGCATGGTAAATTTGTTAAGGTAATTAAATAAGCGATTATTTAAGTAGAAGCACCCGCTTCTCACCTGATTGGCACATTACGTAGTTAACAGGTTACAACGAAAAGATTCTTTATGTATATGTAATATACATTTCGTTTAAGTGTGGGTGTTATGAAAACACCCACACTTTTTTATTGACTATTATCGGAGGTGGCTTATTATTAGCAAGGACATGATGGTTAATGAAGGCATTCGTGCACGTGAAGTTCGTTTGATTGGAGCAAATGGTGACCAACTTGGTATCAAGTCTCGTCAGGAAGCACTAGAAATTGCACAGAATGTAAATCTTGACTTAGTTATGGTTGCACCAACTGCAAAACCGCCAGTATGTCGTATTATGGACTACGGTAAGTTCAAGTTTGAGCAACAAAAGAAAGACAAAGAGGCTCGTAAGAACCAAAAAATTATTAACATCAAGGAAGTTCGTCTAAGCCCGACAATTGACGAGCATGACTTTAATACGAAACTTAGAAATGCAATTAAGTTCCTTGAAAAAGGTGACAAAGTAAAAGCATCTATTCGTTTCAAAGGTCGTGCAATCACTCATAAGGAGATTGGACAACGCGTACTTGACCGCTTCTCTGAGGCATGTAAGGAAGTTAGTTCTGTGGAATCACATCCAAAAATGGACGGCCGAAGCATGTTTTTAGTACTAGCACCAAAAAACGATAATTAAAAAGTTGAGGAGGAACTCCCTATGCCTAAAATGAAAACTCATAGAGGTTCAGCTAAGCGTTTTAAGAAAACTGGATCTGGTAAGCTTAAGCGTTCACACGCTTACACAAGTCACTTATTCTCTAACAAGTCTCAAAAGCAAAAGCGTAAGCTTCGTAAAGCTGCATTAGTAAGCAGCGGAGATTACAAGCGCATCCGCTTTATGATTGGTAGCAAGTAATTAAAAAACAAGGATATCACTCAGGGCATTCGTGTCAGAGCAAGAATCCTAGCAAACATTTAAAAATGAAAACTTTCAGGATCGATATATAGGAGGGAAACAAAATGCCAAGAGTTAAAGGTGGTACAGTAACTCGTAAGCGTCGTAAACGCGTTTTAAAGTTAGCAAAAGGTTATTATGGTTCAAAACATACATTATTTAAAGTAGCAAAACAACAAGTAATGAAGTCTTTCAACTATGCATTCCGTGACCGTCGTCAAAAGAAGCGTGACTTCCGTAAATTATGGATTACACGTATCAACGCGGCTGCACGTATCAATGGTCTTTCTTACAGCCGTTTAATGCATGGCTTAAAGGTAGCTGGTATTGAAGTTAACCGTAAAATGCTTGCTGACCTAGCTGTTCATGACGAAAAAGCATTTGCTGAATTAGCAGCTGTTGCAAAGTCAAACTTAAAATAAGCAATTATTAATAAATAGAGTCATTCTCATTTTTGGGAATGACTTTTTATTATTGTTGAAGAGAAGGTGTTTATTTACAAGGCTCTTTTCTAAAACTTTGTTGCTTTTTTAACCTAATTTTATAATAAACATCCCAACTAATACTATAAGACCGAAGTGATCATTGTTAGAAAAGAGCAACTCTCTCTATTTAAAGCACTGACCAGTGTACTATCGAGTAAAATCCGGCTTCCTGAGATTTTTACGAAAGCAACAATCTATACGAAAAGACCCATTTACAAAGTGGCAAGAAAATAGTTAGTTTTGGCAAGAAAAAGAGGAAATTCGCAAGTAAACATGTTGAAGTGGCAAGAAAAAAGTATGGTCGCAAGAAAATCTAATGAAGTGGCAAGAAACAAGACAGAGGTCGCAAGAAAATCTAATAAAGTGGCAAGAATTAAGGCAAAAGTCGCAAGAAAAACCTATAAAGTGACTATAAGCACCAACGCTCCACATGTAAACTGCATCATAACTTGAATTCTATCCACAAAAAATTAAGAATTACATAGCAAATAGTTAAAGAAAGTGGGAACTGTAACGATGATATTTCTTATTAGTTATATATTGTTCATTAACATCATTTCTTACATTATGATGTACCAAGATAAGCAAAAAGCAACAAAAAGAGAGTGGAGGATTCCAGAGAGTACTTTATGGATCATAGCTTATTTAGGTGGATCTGTGGGTATTTGGTTGGGAATGAAAAGATTTCGCCATAAGACGAAGCATCGCTCGTTTAAAATTGGGGTACCAATACTCGTCATTTTACATATCATTTTTTACATGTATCTACTGCAGGAATTGTCATAACTGCTCGTACGAATGTATATATTTGAAAGAAGTTTGCCCATAGGTCATCACATCCAGGAGGAATCATCATGAATGAGAAGATGACAATGCTATTTGCTTTTTTAGAATCTAGTGGGATCTGGGCTCCAGTTGTATTTCTACTATTTCATAGTTTTAGGCAGTTTTTATTTATACCTGTTACCGTTTTGTGTATAGTAGGGGGAATCCTTTTTGGGAGCATTTTAGGTACTGTTTACTCTCTAATTGGATTAACGGTTTCTTGCATCATGTTCTACTTCTTTTATCAATCAATGCCAAAAACATTTACAAAGATTAAGAGAATGAAGGAAAAGTGGCTAGGAGATCGCGTAACCTTGACCGTCGGGCAAATTGCAATACTACGTTGTGTTCCCTTTATGCAGTATCATCTTCTATCGTTAATAATGCTGGAAAGAAAAAGAAATTTTTTTAGCTTTACGAAGCAGTCTCTCCTGACTAATATTCCAGTAGCCATTGTCTATACGTACTTTGGACAAACGATTCGAAACTTATCTCCTACCGTAATCGTCTTCACACTTTTTTTCTTCACCCTTCTTTTTTATCTGTTTCGAGAAAAACAAATTAAGATTAAATGGAAAGATTTTTTTGTAGAGAAAGCTAGCTAATACTTTCCCCATAAAGTCCAAGGTGAGTTAACCTGTAGAAATAGGATGCTAAATCTTTTGATTTAGGATCCTATTTTTTTATTTAATGTTATGTAAGTAATGATGGACAAAGGTCCCTTGTTTAAGGCACTATATAAAAAGATTAATCATTTTCATAGGTGCTTTAAAGGCATTTTAGAACGGAGAGCAAGTAATGTTACGAACAATTTATGGATTTAGTTATATGTGGATTTATTTAGTCTTTTCAATTCCTACCTTAAGAAAGTGGCAGAGGAGTTCCTTCGAACGTACTTCTGTTCAAGAGAGGGACCAACTTGTACATGCCTTGCCAAAAAGGTGGGCAAAGGGTGTTGTGAAAACAACCGGAGCGAGGATTTCTGTAAAAGGGGAAGAGCACATTCCTGATGGGCCCGTTCTTTTTGTTGCCAATCATCAAGGTAATTTCGATATTCCTTTATTGATTGGATTTGTTAAGAAGCCATTAGGTTTCATCTCGAAGATTGAAGTGAAGAAATTACCAATCATTGCAGGCTGGATGGAAGTTCTTCCATGTATTTTTATGGACCGAAAAGATCGAAGACAATCAGTTAGAGCGATTCAAGAAGGAGCAGAACTCTTGAAGAAAGGCCACTCCATGGTTATTTTTCCAGAAGGTACTAGAAGTAAAGGTGAACCTGTTGCCCCATTTAAATCAGGTAGCTTTAGACTTGCCACAAAATCTGGTGTACCGATCGTGCCAATCACCATTAATGGATCCTACCGATTATTTGAAGAAAAGGGATTTCTTTTTCAACCAGGTGATGTTACCATTACAATCCATCCAGCTATTTATAAAGACGAATATGATAATTGGGACATAAATGAATTAGCCAGAATAGTAGAAGAAAAAGTATCTTCTGAATTGGATATTGTTCAGAATGTGTAAAAAAACGATGGAACAATTAAATTTAGGAGAAACGGTAAGGTAACCTTATTAGCTTTACTGAATTTTTGATTATTATAGTGGAGGTGTCAATATGAACTTAACACGTTTATTTGAAATGCAGCAGATACTGGATGAGAGGATTCAACGGGATCATCAGTTAGAAAATGAGGATCTTTTTGAAAGGAAGGTATTGGCTTTATTAGTAGAGTTAGGTGAGCTAGCAAACGAAACACGTTGTTTTAAGTTTTGGAGTAAGAAGCCCTCTTCTTCCCAAGATGTCATTTTAGAAGAGTTTGTTGACGGCGTTCATTTTATCTTGTCTCTTGGAATAGAATTAAAGGTTCACCATGAGATTAATCATGTAGATGTTGTAGCAGCTTCTCACCAAGATGTAAATAAACTTTTTACCGATGTATATCGAGTAATCCTTTCTTTAAAAGAGAATCCTACAAAGGAATTATATTTGCAGTTGCTTTCTGTATATTGGGGCTTAGGACAAGCATTATCTTTTAATCCCGAGGAGATTGAAAAAGCCTATTTAGAAAAAAACTTGATCAACCACGAAAGACAAAATTCAGGGTATTAGTCAGATTATTTTGTACATTTATTTCGGAATCCGATATAATAAAAGGGCATACATAATTAGGGGGTAAGATAGATGACTAAACAATTAGACGAAACGTTGACGATGTTGAAAGACTTAACGGATGCAAAAGGAATCCCTGGAAACGAAAGAGAACCTAGAGATGTAATGAAAAAATATATAGAGCCTTTCGCAGATGAAGTGACAACAGACGGTTTAGGTAGCTTGATTGCGAAAAAAGTAGGAGATGCAAACGGTCCGAAAATCATGGTTGCTGGCCACTTAGATGAAGTAGGATTTATGATAACGCAAATTGATGACAGAGGATTTTTACGTTTTCAAACAGTAGGAGGCTGGTGGTCACAAGTTATGCTAGCTCAACGTGTAACGATTGTGACACGTAAGGGAGACGTAACCGGAATTATTGGTTCGAAGCCACCTCATATTCTACCTCCTGAGGCACGTAAGAAGCCAGTTGAAATTAAAGATATGTTCATTGATATCGGTGCGTCAAGTCGTGAAGAAGCGATGGAATTTGGTGTCCGACCTGGTGATCAAGTTGTTCCGTATTTTGAGTTCACAGTAATGAATAATGAAAAGATGCTGCTAGCAAAAGCATGGGATAACCGTATCGGCTGTGCGATAGCGATTGATGTTCTAAAAAATCTTAAAGGCGAAAATCACCCTAACATTGTCTATGGAGTAGGTACGGTTCAAGAAGAAGTCGGACTAAGAGGTGCTAAAACAGCGGCTCAAACCATCCAACCGGATATTGGATTTGGGGTAGATGTAGGTATTGCTGGTGATACACCAGGTGTTTCTGATAAAGAAGCGCTTAGCAAAATGGGGAAGGGTCCTCAGATTATTCTTTATGATGCTTCTATGGTATCCCACAAAGGTCTACGTGACTTCGTAACGGATACTGCAGATGAGCTTGGAATTCCTTATCAATTCGAGTCGATTGCTGGTGGTGGCACAGATGCTGGTGCCATGCATATGACGGCAAATGGTGTGCCTTCTCTTGCCATTACAGTTGCCACTCGTTACATTCACTCACATGCGGCAATGTTACACCGTGATGATTATGAGAATGCGGTTAAGCTTATTACTGAAGTGATTAAACGTCTTGACACAGAGAAAGTGAGAGAAATTACGTATCTATAAAGAATTGTTTCTTTAAGTTTATAATCTAATGGGCTAAAGAGCATACCAATAGTAGGTTGGTATGCTCTTTTCATTGTGTTCCCCCGGTATTTAAGGTAGACAACATACCAGTTAAGTGGAAAAGGTACTACTATGGAATCTATAGGCTTGTTTTCAGTACAATTATTCATTCAAAAAGCAAACCTCTTAAAGTTTTTTAATTCGATTATCTTTTCTTTTATAGGAGTTAAATACCCCGAACAATGGCTTCTGCAGCTTTTCTTGCCCCAGCTACGTTTCTTGCCGTTGGGCCTATCTCCAATTCAGCTAATGCACCTGCAACATACAGGTTGGGACCCCATTGTAGTTGATGATTAACGATTGGATAGCCGCATTCTGAGCATTTTAATTGTTGTGCATGTATTAATGGCTGTAGTAGTTGTTTTCCTGGTAATGATTGATCGAAGCCTGTAGTCAGTAATAATGTAGTGGTACTTAAAGTCGGAAGAGCCTCTGAAAGATAGAGATCAATTTTGCCAAGATGGTAATCTGCCTTCTGTACTTGGCCATTTTGGATGATTAATCTTTTTTCACGAACAGCCGTTTTAACTTTTACGTACAGTTCACGAGTAATGGATCCTCGATTTCGAGCTTGCACAATCATTTGTCTTCGCTCTTTAAAATCAGTCGTATGATGAAATGCTCTCATATATTTGGGACCTAACCAGCCTGGATTACTGTCAAAGTCAAATAGTCGAAATGGATGTCTTTTTAGAAGTGTAACCTCACCTGGAAAAATTTGTGCTAAATGAAGGGCAGTATGTACGGCAGTAATTCCCCCACCAACAACTGTTACAGGAGGTTTAATAGTGTGTAAGCTTTCCAATGTCTCATCAAAGATATGGAAAACCTGTGCTTCATTATGTTCCTTAAGAGTTTTTGCCCAACCTGGCCACTTTGGTTGTTCGCTTAAACCTAGAGCTAATATAACATTCCTACTTTTAACTTGTTGAGAATGATTTACTTGAACAATCCAATGTATACCTTCCTTGCTAATATCTGTAACATATCCTTTTGACCAGCATTCCTTTAATCGGTTAGTTTGTATGACTTCCTCACAATGCTCATTGAAAATTTCAAGGTTAGGTCTTTTGTATCTACCGTAAAAAGCTGTTTCTTCATGTCTCTTTTTTCTTACAAACTTCTGTAGACTAAATGGATCCACATCAATATGATGAATAAACGGAGAACGTAGAAAGGGCATGTTTATTTTTCTCGTGCAAACTTTCCAATTAGTTAATGGCTCATCATGAGGGTCAATAATCATTAGGTTATCAATAGTAACCTTTTTAGATCCTACTAAGTAAGAGGCGACAGTTATGCCCTGAATCCCCCCACCAATTATAATCCAATCTAACATGATGTCATACCTTCCTTGTTGATATATAAAACGTAATGATTACGTTTTATATATCATAATAGATAATAAATAATTTAGCAACTATGTTAGTTAAACTAAAGTTTGACAAATGATTTGTGTAATATTATATTTTAAATCGTAAAGATTACGCTTTATATTATATTTAGTAAAAACTAATTTTAGAATTTGTATTCTAACATTAACTGTTGATGAGGGATTTGAGATGAATGAAAAAATAATAGATATTTTTGAAAGAGAGATCGTAGCTTCACTTCCGCTGGTCAAAAGAAAGGTCTATCAATTTATTGAAAATGCAGAAGAAGAATTAGCAATGAAAAGTGATACAAGGGAAGAGTTCTTATCCCTGTTAAAACTATATTCTCCATATAAACAGGCAGCACAACAATTTAATTTCTCTCTTGAAGATCTGTATAAGATGATGATAGAGATTGAAACAGAGATCAATTCAGTATTAGATAAAAAGTTAGAAAATTATCAATGGATTGATTTTACAGAGCTTATGTTCAAAGATAATGAAGCAGAAAGATTGTATTTTTTATGTACGTTCAAGGATTAAGGGTTTCCTGTGCTACAAAGGTTTAGAAAAGAGCCTTCTTAATTAACAATTAATAAAAAAATCGAGTATGAAAATCGCAATGATTCTCATACTCGATTTTTTTGTTGGATAAAGGTCGAAACCTTTCTCTTCATAATTCGTAAAGAAAATATGGGTGTTTGAAGAGGAGGGGTGGAATGGTTGTACAACTAATGATGATTGGACTATTCATTGTGTTAGGAATCATACTGTCTTATGGAAAAGGATCATTTTTGATTGCGGGTTATAATACGATGCCAAAAGAAGAAAAAGAAAAATATGATACAGTTGCTTTGTGTAAATTTATGGGAAAAATGATGTTTGCTTTATCTTTTAGTATGGGGCTGTGGGTCTTTAGCGAAGTATTTGAAGCACAGTGGTTGTTTATTGTGGGTCTTCTATTATTTATAGGTACGTGCCTTTTTATCGTTATATATTCTAATACAGGAGACAGGTTTAAGAAGTAGTGGTCTACTTAAATAAATAGACGAGAAGAAGTACATCTTCTCGTCTTACAACGTGCTATTTTAAAGCTTGCTCTAGAGTCGATAACATTTCTTGCTTGTTATCTTGTGATGAATTCTGCCAAATTACCTCAAATAATACCCCTAAACCTGGAAGCATTTTTTCCTCGCCGCTTTGAATGGCATCTAAAATGGTGTCTTGAAGCTCCTGTTGGTTATTACCTTGTACATTTGTAATAATAGCATTACGTAAATTTAAGTTCATGTGGTCCACCTCTTATGACAATTTTGATTTATAGTGATAGTTTCTTCAGTGACGCTTTAATTATGTATGGAGATTAAGATATAATGTGTGTCATACATATACGAAGGCTCTTTTCTAAAACTTTGTTGCTTTTCAATCTTATATTTCAGCAATTTCGCCATATTTAATACGGTTAAGCTGATTTTTTAAAGATTAGAAAAGAGCAACTCTCTAGATTTAAAGTAAAGACTTTGTACTACCAAGTAAAAATCCGGCTTTTGGGATTTTTACGAAAGCAACAATCTATACGAAAACAGCCTATACGAAAAAGGAATGGGATAAATGAAACGGATTGAATCAAAGAAAAATCCACAGGTGAAACAGTGGAAAAAGCTTCAGACAAAAAAAGAAAGAGATAAAACGGACTTATTTATAATAGAGGGAGCGCACTTAGTAGAGGAGGCTCTTAAATATACAGGAATTGTTGTTGAATTACTATATGCAGAGAGCTTTCAGCTCCCTTATAGCTGGAACTTAGATGGAATAGATCTTTTCCTTGTGACAGATGATATTCTACATGAAATTGGTGATACAGAAACTCCTCAAGGCGTTGCAGCTATCTGTAGGAAGCCTAATGTTACGCTAGATAATGATCTTTCTTCCGCCCTATTAATTGATGCCGTACAAGATCCTGGTAATCTTGGTACTTTAATCCGAACGGCAGATGCTGCTGGGATTGATCAGATAATAATCGGAGATGGAACGGTAGATATTTTTAACAGTAAGGTTTTGCGGGCATCACAAGGGTCCATCTTTCATATACCTATTAGTAGAGGTAATTTAAGTGAGTGGATCGAAAAACTGAAAAGTTCTGGACATGCCGTTTATGGTACTTCCCTTGAAGGAGCAGAACCATATCAGCAAGTACATCATGCTGGACCGTTTGCACTAATCGTAGGGAATGAAGGGCGTGGTGTACAGAAAGAACTACTTTCCCAAACCACACAAAATCTATATATACCCATATACGGTAAAGCCGAATCCTTGAATGTCACGATTGCAGCTGGTATTTTGCTCTATTATTTAAGAGGATAGTCAAACACAAACACTTTAGTTTATTAACGCATCGGGGGACAGGCCCCCGATGCGTTAGTGTATTAAAGTGTTGCGATTAATGGACAAATGAAAGGTGGGATGATGTTGTTAGCATTTTTTGGAATGAAAGCAGATCCATTTGTTGCCTTTTCTCTATCGCATATTAGTATGCTACTTTTATTTGGTTTTTTGGCAGTCCTTCTTTATTCGTACCGCGAGGCAATACGTAGGAACAAGAAGGGTGTCCGGTATGCTTTGATTGGTACACTTCTGCTATGTGAGATTTCTTTATACACGTGGTATGTGAAAACAGGCATCTGGGATCCTTATGACACACTCCCACTTCAGCTTTGCTCCATTTCTCTACTTCTTTGTATTTATATGCTAATCATGAACAGTTATCGGGTTTTTGAGGTTACGTATTTTTTTGGACTGGCTGGTGCCATTCAAGCTTTGATTACGCCTGAATTATTTTATGATTTTCCACATTATCGCTATTTTCATTTTTTTATTGGTCATATTGCCATCATGTTATCCTGCCTTTATATGGTCTGGATTGAGAAGGTGCAGCCCACATTTGCATCGATTTGGAGAGCATTATTTGTATTGAATGGTATGGCGGTTTTTGTATTTATCGTTAATAAGTGGACGGGTGGAAATTATATGTTCCTTGCTAGAAAGCCTTCTAATCCAAGTCTTTTGGATTACTTAGGTCCCTATCCGTATTATATTTTAACGCTAGAAGCAGTGGCGGTCTTCTTTTTTACTTTGCTATATCTTCCTTTCTGGTTTAAAGAAAAAAAGAGAAAAGGCTAATATGACTTGTTTTTATGAACACTTTCCTGTACTATCATATAATATAAAAATACATATTAGATTTTAAAAACATTGATAGAGAGTAGTAGCTTATCCATCACCATATAGGGAGAAGGTGTCGTAGACTGAAAGCACCTTTATGGCAGACATAAGTGAATTCACCTCTTGAGTTGACACTTGGACCGATTCTCCTATTTAGGAATTCGTAAAGGTGCTCCGGTGAAGAGCCGTTATGACAATGAAGAGACTAAAAACATCTGTTTTTAGTAATTAGGGTGGTACCGCGATATAAGACCTCGTCCCTTTTATGGGATGAGGTCTTTTTGTATGCGAAAAAATGACGTACGCGTCTTTAAGAATAAGGAGGATTAGCGATGCAAGAACGATTAAGAGAGCTTCAGGAAGAAGCCCTACAGCAAATTGAAGCTACACAAGATCTGAAGGAACTAAACCAAATTCGTGTCAACTATTTAGGTAAAAAAGGTCCCATAACAGAAGTATTAAAAGGGATGGGGAAGCTTCCTGCTGAGGAACGTCCGATTGTTGGTGAAGTAGCCAATAAAGTAAGAGAAGCTATTTCTACAGCCATTGAACAAAAATTAGAGTCTTTAGAGAAAGCAGAGGTAGAAAAAAAGCTTGCTTCTCAGAAGATTGATGTTACTTTACCAGGTAGACCGGTACGAAAAGGAAACCATCACCCTCTTACAGCTATTGTAGAAGAAATTGAAGACCTTTTTATCGGAATGGGTTATACCATTGCAGAAGGGCCAGAAGTAGAGAGCGACTATTATAATTTTGAAGCGTTGAACCTGCCAAAGGGCCATCCAGCACGTGATATGCAAGACTCTTTCTATATTTCAGAAGAGACGTTATTACGTACACAAACTTCACCAATTCAAGTAAGAACATTAGAAAAGCATCAAGGTAAAGGGCCAGTTAAGATTATTTGTCCTGGTAAAGTGTATCGTCGTGATAATGATGATGCCACTCACTCTCATCAGTTTACTCAAATTGAAGGGTTAGTTGTAGATGAAAATATCCGAATGAGTGACTTAAAAGGAACATTAACTGTATTTGCACAGAAAATGTTTGGAGCGGATCGTAAAATTCGTTTAAGACCAAGTTTCTTCCCATTTACAGAACCGTCGGTTGAAATGGACATTTCATGTAAAATTTGTAATGGAGAAGGCTGTAATGTGTGTAAAGGTACAGGTTGGATTGAAATTCTAGGTGCCGGAATGGTTCATCCGAATGTACTAGAGATGGCTGGTTTTGATTCTAAGAAATACACTGGTTTTGCATTTGGAATGGGACCAGAACGTATTGCCATGTTAAAGTACGGTATTGAAGATATCCGTAATTTCTATATAAATGATCGTCGTTTCATTGAACAATTTAAACGAGCGTAAGAGGAGGGAAAAACCATGTTTGTATCCTATAAATGGTTAAGTGAATATGTAGATGTAACAGGTGTGACAGCTCATGAGCTTGCTGAATTAATCACAAAGAGTGGAATTGAAGTAGAAGGCGTAGAAGTGCTCAACAAGGGAATTAGCGGTGTCGTTGTTGGACATGTACTTGAATGTGAACAGCATCCAAATGCTGATAAGCTAAATAAATGTTTAGTTGATTTAGGTCAAGGTGAGCCTGTTCAAATTATCTGCGGTGCATCTAATGTAGCAAAAGGACAGAAAGTAGCTGTCGCGACAGTTGGAGCCGTGTTACCGGGTAACTTCAAAATTAAGAAAGCAAAACTTCGTGGAGAAGAATCGAACGGTATGATTTGTTCTTTACAGGAGTTAGGGGTAGAAGGAAAGCTTGTTCCTAAAGAGTTCTCTGAAGGCATTTATGTTTTCCCTCATGAAGTTGAGGCTGGAGAAGATGCTCTGCTTAATTTAAACCTAGATGACCAAATTTTGGAGTTAAGCTTAACACCAAACCGTGCAGATTGCCTCAATATGTTAGGTGTGGCGTATGAGGTAGCGGCAATTTTAGATCGTGAAGTGAAGTTTCCTACGATTGAGTTTCAAGAAGGAAGTGAAAATGCTTCAGATTATATTACGGTAAACGTAGAAGCAAACGAAGACAATCCACTATATGTGGCTAAAATTGTGAAAGATGTAAAAGTTGGTCCTTCACCATATTGGATGCAGAGCCGCCTAATGGCAGCGGGGATCCGTCCAATTAGTAATATTGTTGATATTACAAACTATATCCTATTAGAATATGGACAACCTCTTCATGCTTTTGATTATGACAGAATTGGTTCAAAAGAAATTTTAGTACGAAGAGCAAAAGCGGGAGAAAAGATTGTCACATTAGATGATGTGGAACGTACAGCAAGTGAAGACCATCTTTTAATAACGAATGGTCAGGAACCTCTTGCTCTTGCTGGAGTAATGGGCGGAGCAACATCTGAGGTTCATGCCGATACAAGAAATGTGTTAATCGAGTCAGCTTATTTTGCAAGTGGAACGATTCGTAAGGCGTCAAAAGAACATGGACTTCGTAGTGAAGCGAGTGCTCGTTATGAAAAGGGTATTGATCCAAAGCGTACTCATGAAGCTGCTGAACGTGCTGCACAGCTTATGGCTGAATACGCGGGAGGAACGGTGTTACAAGGAAGTGTTGAAGTGAATACCCTTACCCTTGACCCGGCTGTTGTCACGATTACACTCGACCGAATTAACCGAGTAATTGGAACAGAACTTACAAGTGAAACGGTTGCTGATATTTTCAGACGACTAAAATTTGAATATAGCGAAGATAATGGAGAATTTACCATCACCGTTCCTACTCGTCGTGGTGATATTACGATTGAAGAGGATATTGTGGAAGAGGTAGCAAGACTGTATGGTTATGACCATCTTCCAGTTACATTGCCAGCAGGTGAGCAAACTCCTGGAAGCTTAACAGTCCGCCAAAAGCTTCGTCGACAAATTCGTCGTTACTTTGAGGGAGCAGGTCTATATCAAGCGACTACTTACTCATTAACAAGTAAGGAAAAAGTTCATCGCTTTCTAAATAAAGAAGAGCGCTTAGAGCCAGTGGAACTTTTAATGCCTATGAGTGAGGATCGTAGTGTACTTCGTTTAAGCCTTGTATCTCATTTGACTGATGTATTGAAATATAATCTTCACCGTCAAGTGGATCAGCTTGGATTTTATGAAGTAGGTTCAGTCTTTATTCCGTCTAAAAAAGGTGAGCTTCCTAATGAAGTTGAACGCATAGCTGGTGCTGTGACTGGCTTATGGCATGCACATTTATGGCAAGGTGAAAAGAAACCTGTTGATTTTTACGTAGTAAAAGGTATTTTAGATGGGCTATTTGACTCCATCGGTGTAGATCAGGTTGAATACCAAGCAGCAGAAAGAAATGACCTACACCCAGGACGCACGGCGCACCTATTTGTGGAAGGTGATTATATAGGCTATATCGGTCAAGTTCATCCTTCTACACAAAAAGAACTTGATCTTCAAGAAACGTATGTGTTCGAATTATCTTTAGATAAGCTGGCCACTCTTGTTGGAGAAAAAGTAGATTATCATCCTGTCCCTCGATACCCATCTATCTCTCGTGATATCGCGTTAGTAGTGGACAAAGAGATTACAGCGGGAGACATTCAAAAGATTATAGTAGCAGCAGGAGGAACACTCCTTAAGGATGTTCACGCCTTTGATCTATATGAAGGGGAGAAAATGGAAGAAGGTAAGAAATCAATTGCTTTCTCCTTACGATATTTCGACCCAGAACGTACGCTAACAGATGATGTTGTCGTACCAACACATGATAAAGTACTAGCAGCTGTTGAAGAAAAAACTGGAGCTGTACTAAGAGGATAATGAAAATTTTTAGACCTATTGGGATTCCAATAGGTCTTTGTTTTATTTACAATTAAAGGAAGGGCCAATTCGACAAGTGCCTGTCACCTGTCGAATTGGGCACCTTTTGAATTGGAATTTAGGAGGCGAGAATTGATGATCAAATTAGAGTATTTTAATCAAGATGATTTCCATCAGCTAAAAAGTTGGGTAACTTCTCCGGAATTTAACGTGCAATGGAGCGGGGATTATTTTCAGTTCCCATTAGAAGATGAGCAGTTAAGTAAATATATAAAAGGGGTCAATACGCCAGAGTCCAATACATATATTTTTAAGGTTATAGATATAGAATCAGGTACAAGCATCGGTCATATTGCTTTATCTAAAATAGATCGTAAGCACCTATCAGCTAGAGTAGGAAAGGTACTTGTTGGAGATCCAAGCTATAGAGGTAAAGGTATTGGTGAGCAGATGATAAGAGAGGTACTTCACTTCGCGTTTGATCAGTTACAGCTACATAGAGTGTGCCTTGGGGTGTTTGATTTTAATGAAGGGGCCATTGCCTGCTATGAGAAGGCTGGTTTTCAGAAGGAAGGCCTGTTACGAGATTATCGGAAAGTTGGTCAAGAGTATTGGAGTATTTGGGAAATGAGTATCCTTGAAGATGAATGGAGATCACAAAAAGCTGAAATATAAATAGTTTCTAAGAGTTAATGAAGGAATCAACTGTTACTAAGAGAAATATTCCTTCAAGTAACCACAACAAGGAGGAACTACATGAACATAGTAATCAGAGAAGCAAAATTGGAAGATTGGGAAGAGGTATGGTGGTTACTCTTCAAAAGAGGAGCAACAGATGATCAAGCTTTAGCTAGAGAACGAATTATGAAGATAAGTAGCGATCCTACTCATTATTTACCCATTGCTTTACAAAATGAAAAGGCGATAGGTTATGGGTGGGTCCAGAGTTATGGCCCACATTTGCGAAGCGGACAGATTCTTCATCGTTTCCATGATCTATATGTTTTACCAGAGTATCGTAACAATGGAATAGCACAAGCATTGTTCACATCAGTGAAGACATGGTCAGAGCAAAATGGTGCCTCCTGGTTGCAATGGAATGCAAATCCTACCTCCTCAAGTTTTTATGAAAAGATTGGCTATCAGCCAATTCCAGAGGAAGAAGAAGGGTATCCGTTTTATGAGATTACATTTACAAGTTAAACCCTTTCTGTAGACAAGCCGAATGTGGTCCTAGCAACTATAGAATGAAAAACATGCTTGGATGAGTACCCAAGCATGTATTCATTCCATTATCGCACCAATTTTCTAGCCTTCTCCGTATTAGCAAAATGGACTTTTGCAATCTCAGGAAGAATTCCTTCACCCTTCGTTTTAATTAATTGAGCGGCTATTTTATCGACTCCAGCCCCTGCCCCTTTCTGCAAGGTCATGCCTGCTTTTTCACTCAATTTATCGAATTCTGTAACGAATACGTATCTTGCTATAATAGAGGCAGCAGCAACAGCTAGGTGAACACCTTCTGCTTTTGTACTAAAGTAAACTCGCTCTTTAATAATTCGTTTCTCATTTTTAACATGATTAAAATAAACACCCGGTTCAGCAAATTGATCGATTAAAATTCCATCGGGTTGTTCAGGTTCAATTTTATCAAGAACATGTGCGAGGGCTTTATTATGGAGTAATGCTTTCATTTTTCCCTGAGTCATGCCCTTTGCCTGAAGATTGTTATATTTTTCATTATGTAAAATCAGGATACTATGTGGGATGACCTGTCTAATATCTCTAGCAATCTTTATGATTTGGTCATCTTTTAACCCTTTTGAGTCCTTTACACCTAATTCCTTTAACAAGGGCATATGAGAAGGTTTGACATAAGCCGCCACGACCGTAATAGGTCCGAAATAATCGCCTGTTCCTACTTCATCTGAACCAATAATCGCCATATTCTCAATTCCTTTTGGGACAGAATATTGGTCTGTTCGTACTTTAGGCTGAGTACTTTTAGCTTTAGACTGCACCTCACTTGATTGGCTTTCCCAAACACTGGCTTCTTTATCAGCTTGACCACCTTGAAACATCACTTTTCCTGATTTATAGGCTGTTACCATACAAGAAGAGAGTTTGGCAGCAAAAACCCCACCTGGTGGAACCTTCTCTAATAAGCTAGCCTTATAATGAGCTTGCATTTGATTCATCGTTTCTTGTGTGACTTTAATAACTTTTGTCGACAAGTTACTCCCTCCTATAATCTAGTAATATTTCTTCAATAGAACCATCTATACATAATCCCCAAATATATGTAATTCCATAATTACTCTATCATACCGTAATTATACTAGTTCTTTCCAATCAATACTGTTCATGTTATCATATTATGTAGGATTGTAAGTTACAGGAGGCCACTATTATGTCTGAACAGAAAAAAACAAGGACAACAGTAGATATATATGGTCAACAGTACTCGATAGTAGGAAGCGAGAGTACTAGTTATATCAGATTGGTTGCCTCAATCGTTGATGATAAAATGAGAGAGATTAGTGAGAAGAATCCTAATTTAGATAGTAGTAAGCTTGCTGTATTAACAGCTGTTAATGTGGTGAATGACTATTTAAAGGTAAAGGATGAACTAGAATCTCTACAGCAAAAAATCAAGAATGAAGAGGGTTGACAGAAAATGCTAGACCTAGCAATTATACTTATTCTAGGAATCGGTTTTTTAATCGGTTTAAGACGTGGCTTTATCCTTCAAATGGTACATTTAACAGGGTTCATAGCTGCTTTTGTAGTGTCCTATTTATATTTTGATGATCTAGCCCCAAAGCTGGAGTTATGGGTGCCATACCCTGTTATAAATGAAGGCGGAATGATGTCACTTATATTTAATCATGAGGACCTCGAAATGGCTTATTATCGTGCCATCGCATTCGCTATGCTATTCTTTGGAACGAAAATTATGATGCAAATCTTAGGTTCCATGCTAGATTTTCTTGCCCATTTACCAATCTTAAAGCAAATTAATGGCTGGGCTGGAGCAGTATTAGGATTTGTCGAAGTGTACTTAATCGTATTTATTCTACTTTATATAGGTGCCCTTGTGCCAGTAGAAATGGTTCAATCACATATGCAGGATTCATTTATGGCAATGACGATTGTTCAGCATACACCTGTTTTTTCAGGGACAATCTATGATTTATGGATTGAAAATATGAATTTATAAGAAATGTACCTCTCATTACCTGGTAGTGAGGGGTTTTTAATTGGTATTGGTATGTTTATTGTACTTTTTCTGATTTTCTTAGTATCATTTTTATAGAATGAAATAGGACGGTGTCTATCATTGAATAAAAAAGATGTCATTAGACTTTTGGAAACCATTGCAATCTACATGGAGCTTAAAGGTGAAAATACATTTAAAATCTCTGCTTATCGGAAAGCAGCACTAGCCATTGAACAGGATGAACGTCCTTTAGAGGGAATTACTGATATCACAAGCCTCCCAGGTGTTGGAAAAGGAACTGCAGCAGTGATCCAGGAATACCTTGACCATGGCTATTCTACAGTTTTAAAGGAATTACAGGAAAGTGTACCGCAAGGATTAATTCCTTTATTAAAACTTCAAGGTTTAGGTGGCAAAAAAATTGCTAAGCTCTATCAGGAATTAGGCGTAACAGATTTAGCAAGCTTACAGAAAGTATGTGAAGAAGGAAAAGTAAGAGCACTTGCTGGTTTTGGCGAAAAATCAGAGCAAAAAATATTACAATCGGTGAAAGAAGCAGGAACAAGACCAGAGCGCCTACCTATTGCTTTCATGCTGGATATTGCTGAAGAGATTGAACAACAATTAGCAACCATGAAAGATATCACCTCCTATTCACGAGCTGGTAGTCTAAGAAGAATGAGAGAGACGATTAAGGATTTAGACTTTATTATTGCAACAGAACAACCAGAGTCAATAAAGGAACAATTACTAAACATTAATCGAATTAAAGATATTATCGCTAGTGGAAATACAAAGGTTTCTTTACTCCTAGATTATGAGTATGAAGTTTCTGTTGATTTTCGGATCGTAGAGCCAAAGGCTTTTGCAACCACACTCCACCACTTTACGGGTTCAAAAGAACATAACGTTAAAATGAGACAGCTTGCAAAGGAACGCGGCTTGAAAATCAGTGAGTATGGAGTAGAAAACACGGAGACGGGTGAAATGATTACCTTTGACTCGGAGGAACAGTTTTTTCAATACTTCGGTAGAACGTTTATCCCTCCTGAGCTTAGAGAAGGAGAGCGAGAGGTTGAGCAATTTCAGGAGTCTATTCACTTAATCCAACGACATGATATTGTCGGAGATCTTCATATGCACTCTACATGGAGTGATGGTGCCCATACGATTGAACAGATGGCTAAAGCTTGTATGGAAAAAGGGTATTCGTATATGGCTATCACAGATCATTCAAGATATTTACGAGTAGCAAATGGTCTAACGGTGGACCAGTTAAAGCGGCAGCATGAAGAAATAAGAAAATTAAATGAGCAATTTGATAACTTTACCATCTTGACTGGGGTAGAAATGGATATATTACCAGATGGTTCGTTAGACTATGATGATGAATTGTTAGAAGGAATGGATATTGTGATTGCTTCCATCCATTCAAGTTTCTCTCAAGATCAAGCAACCATCATGAAAAGGCTAAAAACGGCATTAGATAGTTTTCATGTGGATATTATTGCTCATCCTACGGGAAGAATTATCGGTTCAAGGGAAGGATATGACGTAGATATCGATCTTCTTATTCAATTGGCAAAGGAAACGAATACCGCTCTTGAATTAAATGCAAATCCGCATCGTCTTGATTTAGCATCACATTATATTCAAAAAGCACAAGACGCAGGAGTGAAAATCGTCATTAATACAGATGCGCATCACACACAACAGCTTGACTATATGGATATAGGAATTGCAGCTGCGCGAAAAGGATGGATTAGAAAAGAAAATGTCATTAATACGTTTGAACTTCCGAAGTTAATGGAGTTTTTACGTCGACATCATGAGTAAGGTCTTAAAGGATAGGAGTGAACAAGTTATGCTAGCACGGACCTTAAAGGTATTAGAATATGGAAAAGTAAAAGAGCAGTTAGAAAAACATGCGTCTTCATCACTTGGGAAAGAAAAGGTACAACAATTGCTTCCGACTACGAACTTTGAAGAGGCAGTAGAATGGCAGGAAATGACTGATGAGGCAGCTACAGTACTTAGGTTAAAAGGAAATGTACCATTAGGTGGAATTTACGATGTTCGCCCATATGCGAAACGTGCCAAGATCGGTAGCGTACTAAGTCCACATGAACTTCTAAGTATTACGAGTACTTTATATGCAAGCAGGCAAATCAAGAAATTTATTGAAGATTTACTTGAAGAGGAGTTAGATATCCCGTTTCTTCAAGCCTATTCAGAAAGACTGTTTCTTTTAATAGAACTTGAAAGAAAAATAAATTTCTGTATTGGTGACAATGGAGAAGTGTTAGATGGGGCTAGTGAAAAACTGAAGTCATTAAGAAATCAGTTGAAAACATTAGAGTCTAGAGCGAGAGAAAAGTTGGAGAATATCATCCGCTCTACATCGATGCAGAAGATGTTATCTGATGCCATTATTACGATACGAAATGAGAGATTTGTCATTCCAGTTAAACAAGAATACAGAGCTTCATTTGGTGGAATGGTACATGACCAATCTGCATCAGGTGCAACATTATTTATTGAGCCACAATCTGTAGTGGATATTAATAACTCTTTAAATGAGACACGCTTAAAGGAAAGGCAGGAAGTAGAACGAATTTTGGCCGAACTGTCTAACCAAGTAGCGGAGGAAGCCGATTCAATCTTAGAAAATGTCGTTGTGCTAACTGAAATTGATTTTATGTTTGCAAAAGGGTCATACAGCCAGAAAATCAAAGCATCCAAACCCAACCTAAATAATAAAGGCTATATTAAGCTTCTAAAAGCTAGGCACCCTTTAATCCCTAAGGATGAAGTAGTTCCAAACGATGTGGAACTTGGACGTGATTTTACGAGCATCGTCATTACAGGTCCGAATACAGGTGGTAAGACGGTGACGTTAAAGCTTGTCGGATTATTTACGTTAATGGCTCAATCTGGCTTACAGCTCCCAGTACTTGATGGTTCAGAAATGGGTGTGTTTGATGCGGTATATGCAGATATCGGAGACGAACAATCAATTGAACAAAGCTTGAGTACCTTTTCCTCTCATATGGTCAATATCGTAGATATATTAAAAAAGGTGGATGGCAACAGTCTAGTTCTTTTTGATGAGCTTGGTGCTGGTACAGATCCTCAAGAAGGAGCAGCTCTTGCTATATCCATACTGGATGAAGTGTATAGACGCGGTGCAAGAGTCATAGCAACGACACACTATCCTGAGCTTAAAGCATATGGATATAATCGTAAAGGTGTCATTAATGCAAGTGTGGAATTTGATGTTGAAACATTAAGTCCTACATATAAGCTACTTATCGGTGTACCAGGTAGAAGTAATGCATTTGAAATTTCGAAGCGTCTCGGTCTAAATCATGATGTCATTGAAAACGCAAAACTTCATATTAGTGCCGAAAGTAATCAGGTGGAAAATATGATTGCGTCTCTCGAGGATAATCGTCGTAAGGCAGAAAAAGACCTAGAGGAAGCAGAAATTACTCGGAAGGATGCGGAAGAACTTCATAAGGAACTTCAACGCCAGATTATTGAGTTTAATGAAAAACGTGAGAAAATGTTTGAAAAAGCGGAGCAAAAAGCTGCTGCCTCTATAGAGAAAGCGAAGCAGGAAGCAGAAGAGATTATTCGCGATTTACGAAAGATGCAAAAGCAGCAGTATGCAACGATTAAGGATCATGAGTTAATTGAAGCTAGAAAACGACTAGAAGGAGCAACACCCCAGCTAGCAACAAATAAGCAAGCATCTGTCGCAAAAGCCGCTACTAAACAAAAGCTTCATCCTGGTGACGAAGTAAAGGTCCTGTCCTTAGATCAAAAAGGACATCTCATTGAACAGGTGGGCTCGGGAGAATGGCAAGTCCAAATTGGGATTATGAAAATGAAAGTGAAAGAGAAAAATCTTGAGTATATCAGTAGGCCGAAACCTGTTGAAACAAAGCCACTAGCGACAATAAGAGGAACAGACTCTCATGTTAAACTTGAGCTTGATTTAAGAGGCGAAAGGTATGAAGATGCGTTACTTAGAGTCGAGAAATACATTGATGATGCATTGCTTGCGGGATACCCACGTGTATCCATCATCCATGGAAAAGGGACAGGTGCTCTTCGAAAGGGAGTTCAAGAGTATGTAAAAAACCATCGTTCAATTAAGAAGGTTCGATATGGTGAAGCCTCTGAAGGAGGAACTGGAGTAACCATTATTGAGCTAAAATAAGGGGAGAATGAATAATGAACGGTTTTTGGGAAAATGCTTATGTCCAAACTGCCGCATACTATAGTGTAGCTGTTTTATGTGCTGTCGTCTTTCTAACCATTTTTGAGCTTGTCACGAAATATAAGAATTGGGAACAAATTCAGAGGGGAAATCTCGCAGTAGCAATGGCAACAGGTGGAAAAATCTTTGGAATCGCCAATATTTTTCGCTACTCCATTGAAGATCACGATACACTACTTACGATGATCGGTTGGGGAGTCTGTGGATTTGTACTACTTTTAATCGGTTATTTTATATTTGAGTTTCTTACTCCAAAGTTTAAAATAGATGATGAAATTGAAAAAGATAATCGTGCAGTCGGATTGATATCCATGATGATCTCAATTGGATTATCTTATGTAATTGGTGCGGGGATTGGATATTAAGGAGAGAATAGATGGAAACATTAGCAAAAGTGTTACTTGTACTTTGTGGATTGTTTTTTACAATAGGAATTGTTTATATGTTGTTTTTTGCATAGGGGACAAATTTGTCTCCTATTTTATTTTAACTCTGTTTTTGCTGCATGAGTCTCGCTTTGTCGCGGTCTTCCTTACCATGCTCTGCCGCTGGAGTCCCTCAAAAAATTAACAATGTTCTATAACAGAGCTTTCAATAGGGAATAAGAAAAAGTTCTTTAGAAACATGGACAACCATATTTCAGAATATTAAAATTTATTATAATTGTCATGAAAATGATTGTGTACTATAATAAAGGAAATGAAGTTTGAAGGAGGAATATCAGATGGATATGCCTTGGAAAAAGAACTACCCCTCAGCAGTCCCACAATCAATCCCATATGAAGGAAAGACCATTCATCAGTTTTTAGTTGAAACCGCAAAATCTTACCCTAAAAAGAAAGCGCTTAACTTTTTAGGGAAGGAAATGACATTTGAACAACTTTATAATGAATCCATGCAATTAGCCAATTATTTCAAGGAATTAGGATTACAAAAAGGCGAGAGAGTATCAATTATGCTTCCTAACTGTCCACAAGCTGTCATTGGCTATTATGCAACACTCTTTGCGGGTGGTGTAGTTGTACAAACGAATCCGTTGTACACGGAAAGAGAATTAGAATACCAACTTAATGATTCAGAATCAAAGATTATTATCTGTCTAGATTTGTTATACCCACGTGTTCGAAAGGTTAAGGCTGTAACAAAAGTTGAACACATCATTGTAACCGGTATCAAAGATTATTTACCTTTTCCGAAAAGTGTAATCTATCCTTTCATTCAAAAGAAGCAACACGGAGTAGTTGTGAATGTGGAACACAAAGGTAGAAACCATTTGTTCAAAAAGGCTTTACAAAATAGTAGTACTGAGAACATTGAGGTTGAAATAGATCCTAAAGAGGATTTAGCGTTACTACAATATACCGGAGGGACGACTGGTTTCCCTAAAGGTGTCATGCTTACCCATGAAAATCTAGTAGCGAATACATTAATGTGTGCAAGTTGGATGTATAAGTGTAAAAAAGGTGAGGAGAAAGTATTAGGAATCCTGCCATTCTTCCATGTTTACGGCATGACGACAGTTATGAATCTATCAATCATGCAAGCTTTTGAAATGATACTTCTTCCTAAGTTTGATGCCGAAACGACACTAAAAACAATTGAAAAACATAAACCGTCCTTATTTCCAGGAGCTCCAACGATCTATATTGGGCTTTTAAACCATCCTGACATAAAAAAATATGATCTCTCTTCCATTGAGTGCTGTATTAGTGGTTCCGCTCCGCTTCCATTAGAAGTACAACAGAAATTTGAAGAAGTAACAGGTGGAAAGTTGGTTGAAGGATACGGATTAACAGAAGCTTCTCCAGTCACTCACTCCAATAACCTCTGGGACAAGAGAGTAAATGGAAGTATTGGACTACCGTGGCCAGACACAGAGGCTAGAATTGTTTCAATGGAAACAGGAGGAGAAGCGGAAATTGGTGAGATTGGGGAATTGGTTGTAAAGGGTCCTCAAGTGATGAAAGGTTACTGGAATAAGCCTGAGGAAACAGAAGCCGTTCTGAGAGATGGTTGGCTTTATACAGGAGATTTAGGCTATATGGATGAAGAAGGCTATTTTTATATTGTAGATCGTAAGAAAGATATGATTATCGCGGGTGGCTTTAATATTTATCCACGAGAAATAGAAGAAATACTATATGAAAATGAAAAAATTCAAGAAGCAGTAGTAGCAGGTATACCAGATCCTTATCGCGGTGAAACGGTAAAAGCATTTATCGTCCTTAAAGAAGGGGAACAATGTTCAGAGGAAGAACTAGATGCATTTGCAAGAAAGCACCTTGCTGCTTATAAAGTGCCGAGAATTTATGAATTTAGAAAAGAACTACCAAAAACAGCAGTTGGTAAAATCCTACGAAGAACATTAATTGATGAGGAAAAAGAAAAACTCTCAAAAATTCAGTAAATAAGTGCCTTTCGAGGGAAGTGTTATTCCTTTGAAGGGCTACTATTTACTGAAATACATCTCTTGACAGCTAAACATATGTCATTTAAAATAAAACCATGAATGAATAATCATTCATTTTTAGCTTTATTTGCATAAAGCTATTAAAGGGAGATCATTACATTGAAAAGAAATAAACCAAAGTATATGCAAATTATTGATGCGGCAGTTATTGTTATTGCCGAGAACGGATACCATCAAGCACAGGTATCTAAAATAGCCAAGGCAGCCGGAGTTGCAGATGGGACAATCTATCTGTACTTCAAGAATAAAGAAGATATTCTTGTCTCACTCTTTGAAGAGAAAATGGGTTCCTTTGTCGAAAGGTTAGAGGAAGAAATAAAGGAAGTTCCGAATGCTGCGGATAAACTTTTACACTTAGTGAAACTACACTTTGAAAATTTAGCATCTGATCGATATCTGGCAATCGTTACACAATTGGAATTAAGACAATCCAATAAAGAACTTAGGTACCGCATTAATGACGTTCTAAAGGGGTACTTAGCCGTAATAGATCACATTGTAAACACTGGAATGGAAAGTGGAGAGTTCCGACCTAATCTTGATGTTAGGTTAGCAAGACAAATGATATTTGGAACGATTGATGAGACTATTACTAGCTGGGTTATGAACGATCAAAAGTACAGTTTAACACAGCTTGTTGAACCGGTTCATCAATTACTTATACACGGATGTGGATTCTCTCATTCTAAACAATAGGATGAGAGAATATAATAATCATCATGCAGGAGGTGGATGGTTTGGGAGTTTTTAAAGTTGACATTAAGGACTTTGTTGCAGTACTTACACTACATAGTCCTCCAGCAAATGCTTTATCATCTACTATTTTGAAAGAGCTTTCAACAGTATTAGATGAGTTAGAACAATCAAACGATGTAAGAGTATTAGTCATTCATGGAGAAGGTCGATTCTTTTCTGCAGGTGCTGACATTAAAGAATTTACTACAGTACCTGACGGAGAAGCTTTTGAACAACTTTCTTCATATGGTCAAGAGTTGTTTGAAAGGATGGAAAACTTCCCTAAGCCAATTATTGCAGCGATTCATGGTGCAGCTCTAGGGGGAGGACTTGAGCTTGCAATGGGATGTCACATCCGTATTGTAACGGAAAATGCAAAGCTTGGTCTTCCAGAACTACAGCTTGGTCTTATTCCCGGATTTGCTGGTACACAGCGTCTAACCCGTTTTGTAGGAGCAGCTAAAGCTGCCGAACTGTTGTTAACAAGTGATCCTATAAGTGGTATAGAGGCTGTTACATTAGGACTTGCTAATCGAGCAGTTGAAGAGGACAGACTACTAGAGGAAACTCTTAAACTAGCAAACAAAATAGCGAAAAAGAGTCCTGTATCAGTAAAATCAACCATAAAACTTCTAAACTATGCTAAAACGGAGAAGTTTTATGAGGGAGTTAAGCTTGAAGCAAAATTGTTTGGTGAAGCATTTACTTCTGAAGATGGAAAAGAAGGAATCACTGCTTTTATAGAAAAACGTCAACCAGAGTTCAAGGGAAGATAATAGTTGAGTAATAGCTAAAAAATAGAACAATAAATCTACTAATTGCTAATTCTAAGGAGGTTTAACCATGAACATTTATGTAATTATGAAAAGAACTTTCGATACTGAAGAAAAAATCACATTGTCTAACGGCAGAATTGCTGAGGATGGTGCAGAATTTATTATCAATCCTTATGATGAGTATGCAATTGAAGAAGCCATCCAACTTCGCGACGCGAATGATGGAGAAGTTACGGTTGTGACAGTTGGTGGAGAAGAATCCGAGAAAGAACTTCGTACAGCTTTAGCTATGGGTGCGGATAAAGCAGTCCTAATTAATATTGAAGACGATGTAGAAAATGGTGATCAGTTTACTACAGCGACAATTTTGGCTAAATTCTTCGAAGATAAAGAAGTAGATATTATTTTAGGTGGAAATGTTGCAATTGACGGTGGATCAGGTCAAGTAGGACCACGTCTAGCTGAGTTATTAAACATTCCATATGTGACAACTATTACAAAGTTAGAAGTGAATGGAACATCAGTTAGAATTGAGCGCGATGTAGAAGGTGACTCAGAAGTAATCGAAACTTCATTGCCAGTACTTGTAACAGCTCAACAAGGACTTAATGAGCCTAGATATCCATCCTTACCAGGTATTATGAAGGCAAAGAAAAAACCTCTTGAAGAATTAGAATTAGATGACCTTGATTTAGATGAAGATGATGTTGAAGCAAAGACAAAGACAATTGAAATTTTCCTACCTCCAAAGAAGGAAGCTGGGAAAGTACTAGAAGGCGAACTAGAAGAACAAGTTAGAGAGCTTGTCTCACTTCTTCATACTGAAGCAAAAGTAGTTTAATAGACTGTAAAAATACTTACTCATAATTGTTCAAGGAGGTAATTATAATGGCTAGAAAAGTTCTTGTTTTAGGAGAAGTTCGTGACGGTGGATTAAGAAATGTTTCGTTTGAAGCAATTGGAGCGGCAACACAAATTGCTGAGGGCGGAGAAGTCGTTGCGCTATTAGTTGGAGATCAAGTTACCACTTTAGCTGAAAAACTAATTCATTTCGGAGCAAACCGCGTTGTAACGATTGAAGCTGAGAAGCTACAATCTTACACTCCAGATGGATATGCTCAAGCAGTTTTAGCTGCTGTTGACGCAGAGCAACCAGATGGAATTGTGTTTGGACATACCGCATTAGGAAAAGATTTATCACCTAAAATTGCAGCAAGACTACAATCAGGTTTAGTTTCCGATGTTACTGATGTAGAAGTTGCTGGTGGAAATATCGTCTTTACACGCCCAATCTATTCAGGGAAAGCGTTTGAAAAGAAGGTTGTAACAGATGGTTTAATCTTTGCTACGATCCGTCCAAATAATATTGCACCTTTAGCAGAGGATACTTCTCGTACAGGTGATGTGACTTCACTTTCTGTTGATATTAAGGACTTACGTACAATAGTAAAAGAAGTTGTCCGTAAGGCTTCTGAAGGTGTCGATCTATCTGAAGCGAAAGTAGTAATAGCTGGTGGACGTGGAGTAAAGAGTTCAGATGGGTTTAACCCACTAAAAGAATTAGCAGATGTTCTAGGAGGAGCGGTTGGTGCTTCCCGTGGAGCATGTGATGCTGAATACTGTGATTATTCATTACAAATCGGGCAAACAGGTAAGGTAGTAACACCAGATTTATATATTGCTTGTGGTATTTCTGGAGCTATTCAACACTTAGCTGGGATGTCTAACTCAAAAGTTATTGTGGCAATTAACAAGGATCCAGAAGCAAACATCTTTAAGGTTGCAGACTACGGTATTGTTGGTGACTTGTTTGAAGTTGTTCCACTATTAACGGAAGAGTTCAAGAAGTTAAAGGTACATTCCTAATTGTAGCTATTGATTGTTAGTAACGTGAGCCACTGATCTCAGTGGCTTTTACTATTATGTATGACAGGCTAAAACTCAGTTGCTTTTTAGACTACTTTATCTGAAGGTACGCTTATACTAAACAATAAAATGACATATTTATCGTTTAGAGAAGAGCGGCTTTCTAGATAAGAAGTAGAAGACATTATACATACTATAAAGTAACAATCTTTACGAAATAAGCACTTAGGTTAAAAGTAATATATACACCTCTTGTTCTATACAGGATGAAAAAGTGAAACTGTGGATATTATAAGAGTGAGCAAAAAGTTAGCCAGTCATATACTGTGATGGTATACTTTGGTTATAATTAAGACCCTACAAGAAGGGTTTTACATTATGGCAGTAGATTATATAGGAGGAATCACAATGGCAATTTCAAATGTTAATGACCAAAACTTTTCAACTGAAACAAGTGAAGGTGTTGTTTTAGCTGACTTCTGGGCACCTTGGTGCGGGCCTTGTAAAATGATTGCACCTGTTCTTGAAGAACTTGATGGAGAAATGGGCGAAAAAGTAAAAATCGTTAAATTAGATATCGACCAAAATCCAGAAACTGCAAGCAAATATGGTGTTATGAGTATCCCAACACTATTAGTAATGAAAAATGGTGAAGTAGTAGATAAAGTAATTGGCTTCCAACCTAAAGATGCACTTGCGGAAGTATTAGAAAAGCACGTTTAATAAACGGAAAAAATGACATCCCAACGGGGTGTCTTTTTTTAAGCCTCTTTTCTAAAGGTTGTTTTCATAAAGATTGTTGCTTTCGTGAAAATCCCAAAGGCTAGATTTTTACTCGGTAGTAGAGTGTTCAGTGTTTTAAAAACAGAGAGTTGCTCTTCTCTAACAATGATCACTTAGGTTTTACGTATTATATAGTTTAGTTTTTTTAGAATAAGTAGCTTGAAAAACAACAAAGTGTTAGAAAAGAGCCTTTCTAGTACTTTCTTGCTTTTTACCCTACTTTTCCCGAAGTAAAAGTAGATGCATTGTACTTGAAAGCTACAATTTATAAGATCTCGCTTAGAAAAATGAAAAGCAATAAAGCGCGAATATTTTTAATTCCATGTAATTTTTTTTAAAGAAAATGACAAGAAGAAACAAAAACTTTTAATATTTCTTGGGAAATGATGTCGAAGTCTTGTTTGAACAGGCAAGTTTTGCTAATAGAAGTTTAAAAATAAAAATCATGGTACAATACAATAAGAATGTTGTCTGTTTTTCCTAGACAATAGTTAATTCATATATTTCTTCGATATAGAAGGGAGGTCGTACTTGATGAATTCTTTGCTAAAAGAAAAGTTAGCGATTTTGCCAGATCAACCTGGTTGTTACTTAATGAAGGATCGGCAAGGTACTATTATTTATGTTGGAAAAGCTAAAATACTAAAAAATCGAGTGCGATCTTATTTTACAGGTTCTCATGATGGAAAAACATTACGTTTAGTAAGTGAAATAGATGATTTTGAATACATTGTTACATCATCTGATATTGAAGCACTAATTTTAGAAATAAACCTAATTAAAAAGCATAATCCCAAATATAATATAAATTTAAAGGATGATAAGACCTATCCTTTTATAAAGATTACGAACGAAAAACATCCAAGACTTCTTATTACTAGACAAGTAAAAAAGGATAAAGGGAAATATTTTGGACCTTATCCTAATGTATACTCGGCCAACGAAACAAAGAAGGTATTAGATCGTATCTATCCATTAAGAAAATGTGTGACTATACCTACTAAGGTTTGTTTGTATTATCATATAGGTCAATGCTTAGCCCCTTGTGTCTATCCTGTAACGGATGAACAGAATAAAGGAATGGTTGAAGAAATCATCCGATTCTTAAACGGCGGTTACAAGGAAGTTAAAGAGGACTTAACCAGTAAGATGCTTCAGGCGTCAGAGAATATGGACTTTGAGAGAGCGAAGGAATATCGCGATCAAATTGCTCATATAGAAGCGATTATGGAAAAACAAAAAATGATGATGACAGACCTCATAGATCGAGATGTATTTGGCTATTCATATGATAAAGGGTGGATGTGTGTACAGGTATTTTTTATTAGACAGGGGAAACTAATTGAAAGAGATGTTTCCTTATTCCCTGTATATGCAGATCCAGCGGAGGAATTCACTACATTTTTAGGTCAATTTTATGCAGAAAACCATCACTTCAAACCAAAGGAAGTACTAGTTCCAGATGAAGTAGAAAAAGAGTTAGTTGAGCAATTATTAGAAGTAACAGTTCATCAACCGAAAAAAGGTAAAAAGAAAGAATTACTAGAATTAGCTAGTAAAAATGCTGCAATCGCCTTGCAAGAAAAATTCTCTTTAATCGAACGTGATGAAGAAAGAACAATTAAAGCAGTAGAAAACTTAGGCAAAAAACTCGGAATTGCCACTCCGTATAGAATTGAAGCATTCGATAACTCCAATATACAAGGGACAAATCCAGTGTCTGCCATGGTCACATTTATTGACGGTAAGGCAGATAAAAGAGAATACCGTAAATATAAAATTAAAAGTGTAGATGGACCAGATGATTATGCATCTATGAGAGAAGTAGTTAGAAGAAGATATTCAAGAATTCTAAAAGAAGAGTTACCATTACCAGATCTAATTATTATTGATGGTGGAAAAGGTCATCTTGCCTCTGCCCGAGATGTTCTTGAAAATGAGTTAGGTCTTGAAATTCCTATCGTTGGCCTTGTAAAAGATGATAAGCATAAAACGTCAGAATTAATTATTGGAGATCCGATTGAATTTGTTCATCTAGATCGAAACAGCCAGGAATTTTATCTTCTGCAAAGAATACAAGATGAAGTTCATCGGTTCGCGATTACCTTTCATCGTCAACTACGAAGTAAAAATGTTTTCCAATCTATTTTAGATGATATTCCAGGTATTGGAGAAAAAAGAAAAAAAGCCTTACTAAAGCATTTTGGCTCTGTTAAAAAGATGAAAGAAGCTTCAATAGATGATTTTATTAAGGCTGGTATTCCTAAACCGACCGCACATCTAATCGTAGCGAAGATGGAAGAACATTAATAGGCATCAAGATTTTCATTGTATTGCGAAACAAGGTCTGCTAAAATAGGGATTAATTTAATACACACTTCAAAATGTTGAAGTGAAGGTAGAGGTGCGAACTTCAAAAGTACGTAATCAGAAGAGTATGAGCTCTTATGAAGATTATCGAAAGGGGAGCGTCGCCGAAGTATAGGGAAGTCTCATAACTCCTTTGCTGGTCTTGCGTTTAATAGATGTAAGATTGTCAAACAGGTCACTGTTTGGAGAGCTATCTCACTCGCGCGAACGTTACCATATTCGTTCAAGCAATGAGATACTCTCATTGCTTTTTTTTATTATATTTATCAAATATATTATTAAAATAAAAAGGATGAGATGTGTGGGAATCATTGTACAAAAGTTTGGTGGAACATCTGTAGGTTCTGTGGAAAGAATCCAAAATGTAGCTAACCGTGTTATTCAAGAAGTTGCTAGAGGGAATCAGGTTGTCGTAGTTGTATCTGCAATGGGAAAGACAACAGACGAATTAGTAAAATTAGCTAACCAACTCTCCAAAAATCCGAGTAAACGTGAGATGGACATGCTACTTACAACTGGTGAGCAGATATCAATTGCACTACTCACAATGGCACTTCAATCAAGCGGGCATGACGCCGTTTCTTTAACGGGTTGGCAAGCAGGAATTAAAACAGAGGCCATTCACGGTAATGCAAGAATAGTAGATATTGATCAAGAAAAAATGCTGAAACACTTAAATGAAGGAAAAATAGTTGTGGTTGCCGGATTCCAAGGACTTGCTGTAGAGTCAGAAATTACGACTTTAGGTAGAGGCGGCTCTGATACGACTGCTGTTGCTATTGCGGCTGCATTAAAGGCAGATAAATGTGATATTTACACTGATGTAACAGGTGTCTTTACAACTGATCCACGTTATGTGAAAAATGCTAGAAAACTTCAATCGGTTTCTTACGATGAGATGTTAGAACTTGCTAATTTAGGTGCTGGAGTATTACATCCGAGAGCCGTAGAATTCGCTAAAAACTTTGCAATACCACTAGAAGTTCGGTCAAGTATGGAGATAGAAAATGGAACAAGAGTTGAGGAGGAAGTATCAATGGAAAATAATTTAGTAGTAAGAGGAATTGCTTTTGATAAAGAAGTTACAAGAGTTACAGTTATTGGGGTAACGAATGGACTTCACTCGTTATCAACCATTTTTACGACTCTTGCCAAGAACGGAATTAATGTTGATATTATCATTCAAAGTATGACTAGTGCAGATCAAACGAATATTTCATTTTCAATTCAATCAGTAGATCTCGATGAAACTTTATCGGTACTTGAAGAAAACAAGGAAAGTCTTGGTTTTGTATCGGTTGAACATGAAAGTGGCCTAGCGAAAGTTTCAATTGTAGGATCTGGCATGATTTCAAATCCTGGGGTAGCAGCTCAAATGTTTGAAGTGTTAGCTCAACATGGGATTCAAGTCAAAATGGTAAGTACTTCTGAGATAAAGGTATCAACTGTTGTGGAAGATGCTCACATGTTAAAAGCAGTTGAGGCATTACACGCAGCTTTTGAACTAGAGATAAATGTAGAACAACCAGTTTAAATAATGTGAGACATAAGTGTGCTAGCAAATAATAAACCCGAACTATTAGGCGATACATAGATGTATCATTCATCTAGTAGTTCGGGTCTTTATTTATTGTTTTTATAAACTTTAGCTGTTTCTTCTTTTAATGTTTAACTACCTAAGGTTTAACTACCTAAGAAAACGTCTATATACTTAGATAGAAAATTAAAATTAATATCTTTCTTACCTAAACGATTGGGTCCTTTTTGTCCCACCGTGCAATAAAGATTACCTTGTTGTTTCGTTTCTTTTGTTCTTCAAATGCTTCTGTAACCAATTGATGAATAAATTCAAGTTGCTGAGCAATAAAGCCTGCCTCAAGCTGATAACTTGTAGGTTTTCTTGATTGATTGCGTGCAGTGATAAATTCACCTGAAAGTTCAAAGTGTATTTCAGATGATTTCTGTTCTAGTATGGATAAACTGCCCCATCCGGCATATTCAAAAAATGAAATAATCTCGTCAACAGAAGTTAAAGGATATTTTCTTGCCATATTTTTTCCTGACCAATAAAGAATAGATGGGAGTTCTTGACCTAACAGATCAGGTAATAAAACTTCCCTTATTAATTCATAGGCTAATCCAGATGTATGTAAATGTTCAAATTGTGATAATTGTTCTTTAATGGAAGTTTGTTTCATCCTATCCTCACTCTTTCTTTTTATCTATTTTATAAAGCTCTTTTCTAAAGCATACATTCCTCTTATAAAGTTATATGGCAATCTACATGGATTATTATATTACATAAATTGGAGCAATACTCAACAATTTCAACTATTAGCTATAGAAAGAAAGTGCTAAAATTATACGTAAGTAACAAGTTATTAAATAGTAATTGTTTCCGTTTTCTTGACTCCATTATGGGCGAGGAGTAAAATAAACACTGTGAAATTCTTTCATTCTATTGATATAATTTGCAAGGGGTTTCAATTTTTAGTATTTTTAATGTTTTCTACTTAGTTGTAACACTTTGAGGGGGGTAAAACATGGCTGGAAATCGTGAGTTTTTTAATCGCAGATTGCATTCACTACTTGGTGTTATTCCTGTAGGAATATTCCTAATTCAACACTTAGTGGTCAATCATTTTGCAACAAAAGGTGCGGAATCCTTTAATAAGGCTGCACACTTTATGGAACAACTACCGTTCCGTTATGCATTAGAAATTTTAGTTATCTTTCTACCATTAATTTATCATGCAGTTTATGGGCTATATATAGCTTTTACTGCTAAAAACAATGTGAGTAATTACGGGTATCTTAGAAACTGGTTGTTCTTAGTTCAACGTGTTACTGGTGTAATCACGCTGATTTTCGTAGCTTGGCACGTATGGGAAACAAGAATTGCAGCAGCATTTGGGCAAGAAGTAAATTATGAAATGATGGAAGCCATTTTAAGTAATCCATTCATGTTAGTGTTTTACATTGTTGGTGTTGTTTCAACTACATTCCACTTTGCTAATGGTTTATGGTCTTTCTTTGTTAGCTGGGGTATTACGGTTACACCTCGCTCACAAGTTATTTCAACATATGTGACACTTGGAGTGTTCGTAGTTTTAACAGTTGTCGGACTTAGAGCTATTTTCGCATTCGTATAATCGTACATGATAGGTTTATAGGTTACAGGAGCTAATAGAATTATATTTTAACAATTTAATCTCTTTTGGTTTGATCAAACACCAAAAGGATTCCATAAAAGGAAGTGAGTCAAAATGAGTAAGGGGAAAATTATAGTTGTAGGTGGAGGCCTTGCAGGTCTAATGGCAACTATTAAAGCAGCAGAGGCTGGCGTATCAGTAGATTTATTTTCACTTGTACCAGTAAAACGTTCTCACTCAGTTTGTGCGCAGGGTGGTATTAATGGAGCTGTTAATACGAAAGGTGAAGGAGATTCACCTTGGGAACACTTTGATGACACGGTTTATGGTGGAGACTTCTTAGCTAATCAACCTCCTGCTAAGGCTATGGCTGAAGCAGCACCTGGAATTATTCACCTTATGGACCGTATGGGAGTAATGTTCAACCGTACTCCAGAAGGATTGCTTGATTTCCGTCGCTTTGGTGGAACACAGCATCACCGTACTGCATTCGCTGGTGCAACAACTGGTCAACAGTTATTATATGCACTTGATGAACAGGTTCGTCGCTATGAGGTAGCAGGTCTTGTGCAAAAGTACGAAGGCTGGGAGTTCTTAGGATCTGTTTTAGATGATGAAGGTGTTTGTCGTGGGGTAGTAGCACAGAACTTAACTTCAATGGAGATAAAGTCATTCCCTGCTGACGCTGTCATTATGGCTAGTGGTGGTCCTGGTATCATCTTCGGAAAATCAACAAACTCTGTCATTAACACTGGTTCTGCTGCGGCAATCGTATACAGACAAGGTGCTTATTACGCAAACGGAGAATTCATTCAAATTCACCCAACGGCAATTCCTGGAGATGACAAGCTTCGTTTAATGAGTGAGTCTGCTCGTGGTGAAGGTGGACGAGTATGGACGTACAAGGATGGTAAGCCATGGTATTTCCTTGAAGAGAAGTACCCAGCATACGGAAACCTTGTTCCACGTGATATTGCAACTCGTGAAATTTTTGATGTATGTGTTGAGCAGAAGCTTGGAATCAATGGGGAAAACATGGTGTATCTTGACCTTTCTCATAAGGATCCAAAAGAGCTTGACATTAAGCTTGGTGGAATCATTGAAATTTATGAAAAGTTCATGGGTGATGACCCACGTAAAGTTCCAATGAAAATCTTCCCTGCTGTTCACTATTCAATGGGTGGATTATGGGTAGATTACGATCAAATGACGAACATTCCTGGTTTATTTGCAGCTGGTGAATGTGATTACTCTATGCACGGTGCAAACCGTTTAGGTGCTAACTCATTACTTTCTGCCATTTACGGTGGTATGGTAGCAGGGCCTAAAGCTGTTGAATATATGAATGGTTTATCTAAATCTGCTGATGACATTAGTTCTTCTGTATTTGACCGTTATGTAAAGCAAGAAGAAGAAAGAATCCAAAACATCATGTCGATGGATGGAAAAGAAAATGCATACGTTCTTCATAAAGAGCTTGGAGAGTGGATGACAGATAATGTAACGGTTGTTCGTACAAACTCTAAACTTCAAAAGACAGACGAGAAAATTCAAGAACTATTAGAGCGCTATAAGAATATTAACATTAATGATACAGCGAAATGGAGTAACCAAGGTGCTTCATTTACTCGTCAATTAGAAAACATGCTACAATTAGCGCGTGTTATTACAATTGGTGCTCTTAACCGTAATGAGAGCCGTGGGGCTCACTATAAGCCTGAATTCCCTGAAAGAAACGACGAAGAATTCTTAAAGACGACAATGGCTAAGTTCGATGAAAGTGCACCACAATTCCATTACGAGGACGTAGACACTTCATTAATTGCACCACGTAAGCGTGACTATTCAAAGAAAAAAGAGGGGGAAAAATAAAATGACCGAAACTAAAAAAGTCCGTTTTATTGTTAGCCGTCAGGATAGTCCTGAATCTACCCCTTATACACAAGAGTTTGAATTAGATTATCGCCCAAATATGAATGTAATTTCAGCTCTTATGGAGATTCGTAGAAATCCTGTTGATGTGAATGGTAAAGAAACATCACCAATCACTTGGGATATGAACTGTCTTGAGGAAGTTTGTGGAGCCTGTTCTATGGTCATTAACGGAAAGCCAAGACAATCCTGTACAGCTTTAGTTGATCAATTAGAACAGCCGATCCGTCTTGAGCCAATGAAGACTTTCCCGGTTGTGCGTGACCTTCAGGTTGATCGTAGCCGTATGTTCGACTCACTAAAGAAAGTGAAAGCATGGATTCCTATCGATGGTACGTACGATTTAGGACCAGGACCACGTATGCCGGAGAAAAAGCGTCAGTGGGCATATGAACTTTCTAAGTGTATGACTTGTGGTGTTTGTTTAGAGGCATGTCCAAATGTAAACAGTAACTCTGATTTCATTGGACCGGCTCCATTATCACAAGTACGATTATTCAACGCTCATCCAACTGGTGCCATGAATAAGTCAGAGCGCCTAGAAGCAATTATGGGGGATGGAGGACTTGCAAACTGTGGTAACTCACAGAACTGTGTTCAATCCTGTCCGAAGGGTATCCCATTAACTACATCAATTGCAGCATTAAACCGCGATACAACTGTACAGATGTTCAGGAACTTCTTTGGTAGTGACGAAGTCTAATAAACAAAGGCTCTTTTCGTATAGATTGTTGCTTCCGTAAAAATCCCTAAATCCGGATTTTTACTCGGTAGTTCAGTGGTCAGTGCTTTAAATAGAGACAGTTGCTCATTTCTAACAATTATTACTTCGATTTAAAGGTATTCGAAAGGAAACTTATTTGAAAATTAGTTTGAAGAGCAACAAAGTTTTAGAAAAGAGCCTAAACAAATAACAAATGCCTCTTCATGTGATGACATGAAGAGGCATTTTTATGTTTGGCTGTTTTCGTATAAATTGTTGCTTTCGTAAAAATCTCAGGAAGCCGGATTTTTACTTGGTAGTACAAAGTCTATGCATTAAATCTAGAGAGTTGCTATTTTCTAACCTTAAATAAACAGTTTAAACGTATTATATAATGGCGAAATTGCTGAAAAATAATATTGAAAAGCAACAAAGTTTTAGAAAAGAGCCTTATGTTTAAACAAGCTTTGGCCGAGTTGGCACACAATTGATACAGATGACATATAGTAAATACTTCAAAGAGTAAGAGTATTACGCAATAAGCCATAAACTTGGGATGAAGAGTGGATTTGCTGATCATACTAGATAAAATAATTTTTGTAGACTATTCCCTGATTGTGTAACAGCTTTTGAAGCTCCTACATAGTATATGGTGACTAATATATAACCATCCCAACATCCAGCTCGAACCTAGCAAGGAGGGTTACAACAATTGAAGGAGAAAGACTTTCAACCAAAGCCATTGCTCACCAAAAGAGAAAGAGAAGTTTTCGAACTGTTAGTTCAAGATAAAACAACGAAGGATATCGCCGGAGAGTTGTTTATAAGCGAAAAAACGGTCAGAAATCATATTTCCAACGCTATGCAAAAGCTTGGAGTTAAGGGGCGTTCACAAGCGGTTGTAGAGCTCCTTCGTATGGGGGAACTAGAGCTTTGAAAATGTCCGGCTTTCCGTTAACACAGGAAGCCGGTTTTCCTACATAAGGTCACGGTGTCTACCCATTCATTTTCAATAAATAATCAACATTTATCCCCTCAATGAAGCATAAAACTGAGTAATCATATTGATTTTCTGCATAACAACCAAAGCTTTCTCTTGAAATTTTGTCAAAAAAAGTAGAAAATAAAACTAATAGACTATTTCTGAGGAGGAGAGTGTTATGGAACCAAAACAAGAGAATGAAATTGACATCCTAGTAGGAGAAACCGAGAAATCGTTAAGATATATTGCAGCAATTATTAAACAAAAAGGTAGAGAGATACTTAACCAATATACAATTACCCCTCCACAATTTGTGGCACTTCAATGGCTACTTGAAAATGGAGATATGACAATTGGTGAATTATCAAATAAAATGTACCTTGCTTGTAGTACAACAACAGATTTAATTGACCGTATGGAAAAAAATCAGCTAGTTGTTCGAGTAAAGGATGAAAATGATCGACGTGTTGTTCGTATTCATTTACTTGAAGAAGGTGCAAGAATTATCGAGGATGTAATTGATAAGCGCCAAGGCTACTTAGCAGAAGTACTTTCTTCATTCACGAAGGATGAAATTGTCGTTCTTGAAAAACTTTTAAGCAAACTACATCATGAAATGAAATAGAGAAGGCTCTTTTGGTATAAATTGTTGCTTTCGTACAAGTATAATGTCTTCTACTTTTATCTAGAAAGCCGATTTTCTCTAACGATAAATACGTTTTCTTATCGTATTGAATAAGCTTAACTTCAGATAAAGTAGTCTAAAAAGCAACAAAGTTTTTAGAAAAGAGCCTAAAAGAATGAGGCGATTTTTTGAATAATCCGATTGCTGTCATTGACTCAGGTGTTGGTGGACTTACAGTTGCCAAGGAAATTATGAGGCAGCTGCCAAAGGAGAAAATTGTTTACTTAGGCGATACCGCTAGATGTCCTTATGGACCTAGACCGCTAGAGGAAGTAAAGAAATTCACTTGGGAAATGACGAACTATTTGCAGGCTTTTGATATCAAAATGCTTGTTATTGCCTGTAATACAGCGACAGCAGCTGTATTGGAGGAAATTCAACAAAGCTTGAGTATCCCGGTCCTTGGAGTCATTCATCCAGGAGCTAGATCAGCAGTGAAGGTGACTAAAAATAAGCAAATTGGAGTAATCGGTACGGTCGGGACCATAAAGAGTCAAGCATATGAAACAGCGTTACACTCTATTAGTAGTCAACTAGATGTAAGCGTGTTAGCTTGTCCGCGATTTGTTCCCATTGTCGAATCCGGGGAATATGAAACCGAGGAAGTCTTTCAAATCGTGAAGGATGAGCTTAAACCTTTAATGGGAGAAAGCATTGATACACTGATTCTTGGTTGTACACACTATCCTCTTCTAAGTCCAATTATACAAGAAGTGATGGGAAACCAAGTACAACTAATCTCTTCTGGTACTGAAACGGCTAGAGAGGTCAGTACCATTCTTCATTACAATAAAATGCTAAATAATAGTAATGGCCCCTGTCAAGATCATCTGTTTCTAACTACAGGTACGAAGGAAGCTTTCCAAAAGGTAGCTAATAAGCTATTTCAACAAGAAATAGAAAAAATTGAAGTTATACAATTAACGTGATTCCCATTGGGTATCACGTTTTTTAGTATCTTAGCTAATGCTCTGCATTCATTCTATAACTTTGTCCAAAAAAAATGCTGACAAGCGGTATAAATGTTTAGATGGGCTCGTATACATGATAGTACAAACCATCTTGGGAGGGATAATAATGTCTAGATTACCAAAAGCAAAAATTGCTACAACCGTACTTGCATCCACTGTATTGCTTTCTGGTTGTGGATTATTCGGAGGGGATCAAGCAGCAAAGGAGATTGATCCGCCTCAAGTCGTATCATATGAGGATGATGTGACATCAGTAGAAGAAGGAACAGAAACAGAAAATACAGCAACTGATAATCAAGAGGATGCTACAACAGAAACAGTTACAAGAGAATTATATTTAATTGATTCAAAAGGGCTAGTCGTGCCACAAACATTTGAATTACCAAAATCACAAAGTGCAGCACAGCAAGTACTTGAGTATTTAGTCGATGGTGGCCCAGTTAACAACATGCTACCTGATGGATTTAGAGCCGTTTTACCACCAGACACTCAAATGTCAACTAATCTTTTAGAGGATGGAACATTAGTTGTTGACTTCTCACCGGAGTTTGCTCAATATCAGGCAGCAGATGAATCTAAAATCCTTCAATCTATTACATGGACACTTACTCAATTTGATTCTGTGAAAAATGTAAAGATTAAGATTAATGGTCATGAGCAGGATGTAATGCCTGTGAACAATACTCCAATTCATGACGGATTAAGTCGTGCAGACGGAATCAACATTGATAACTCAGAGGTTGTTGATGTGATGAAGAGTGAGTTAATGACACTATACTTCTTAGCACAAGAAGGAGAAAATACGTACTATGTTCCAATTACGCGCCGTGTAAGTGAAATTAGCGGTGACAAGATTGCAGCAACTGTAGATGAACTGATTGAAGGACCAAGCTTAATATCTGGACTTTTAACTGAGTTTAATCCAGAAGCGAAATTACTTTCTGAACCAGTTTACAGTAATGGAGTACTAACATTAAACTTTAACGAATCCATCTTCTCTAACTTAGACAAGACTGAGATTTCTAATCATGTATTAAAATCACTTGTTTTATCTCTAACAGAGCAAGAGGGGATTGAAAGTGTAGCCATTCAGGTAAATGGTAAAGGTGAATTAATTACAGACTCTGGCGAAAAAGTGACTGAGCCAGTAACAAGACCAGAAACGGTTAACACTGGAGAATTCTAGAATTATTGGCTTCTACCCCAAAATAACATATACTAGAAAAGAGGATAGGCAGATGTTGCCTCCTCTTTTCTTGCTTTTTAGCACTCTTTTTAAGTGGAGTTCATTTAATCAACAATCTATAAGTAAACAAGAAATTCATCTGAAGTTTTACATCAAGATGGGCAATACTAGTGATGAATCATACATATGAGGAGGAAATAGTTGATGCGATATGATGGTCGGGAGCACCAACAGTTAAGAAATGTACATATTGAAACAAATTATATCAAGCACGCTGAAGGATCCGTGCTTATTGCAGTTGGAGATACGAAAGTCATCTGTACAGCAACGATAGAAGAAAAGGTCCCACCATTCATGCGAGGGGAAGGTAAAGGGTGGATCACAGCCGAATACTCTATGCTGCCAAGAGCAACGGAATCTCGTAATATTAGAGAGTCAAGCAGAGGTAAGGTCTCAGGTAGAACGATGGAGATTCAAAGACTGATTGGAAGAGCACTACGTTCTGTTGTTGATTTAGAAAAAGTCGGAGAGCGTACGGTGTGGATTGATTGTGACGTAATCCAAGCAGATGGTGGAACGAGAACTGCATCCATTACAGGTGCTTATGTTGCAATGGTTTTAGCTTTTTCGAAGCTCATTGAAAGAAAAGCAATGAGCAAATATCCTTTAAAAGACTTTTTAGCTGCTACTTCTGTAGGAATTGATGAAGAACATGGTCCGATTTTAGATTTAAATTATGTAGAAGATTCAAAGGCAAATGTTGATATGAATGTTGTGATGACTGGCAAGGGTGAGTTTGTAGAATTACAGGGCACAGGAGAAGAATCAACATTCACAAGAAGTCAACTAAATGACTTACTTGAGCTAGCTGAAAAAGGTATTAATGAACTGATACAATATCAAAAAGAAGTACTCGGAGAACAAATCAGTAATCAAATAATGAATAGGTAAGAGGAGTAAAAGGTGAAACGTATTGTAGTGGCAACTAAAAATAAAGGTAAGGTAAGAGAGTTTCAAGATCTTTTTCAAGAAAAAGGGTATAAGGTTGTGTCTTTGTTAGATCTTATCAATGCACCCGATATTGAAGAAACCGGCACAACCTTTAAACAGAATGCTATTTTAAAAGCTGAAGGCATAAGCTCTATAATAAATGAGCTTGTTATTGCAGATGATTCAGGGTTGTCTATTGATTATTTAGGTGGTAAGCCTGGAGTTTACTCTGCGAGATATGCTGGTGAGGAAAAAGATGATAATAAAAACGTAGAAAAAGTACTACATGAAATGGTAGGAGTTCCAGCTGAAGAGCGGACTGCTAGATTTCATTGTGCCCTTGCACTCGCCATTCCAAATCAGCCAACTGTTGTGGTTGAAGGTACTTGTGAAGGTAGGATAACAGAAGAAGCAAAAGGAAGTAACGGGTTTGGGTACGACCCTATTTTCTTTGTTGAAGAACAACAAAAGACGATGGCTCAATTAACAAAAGAAGAGAAAAATAAAATTAGCCATAGAGCAAATGCTCTTGCTTTATTAGAGAAAGAGATTCATTCTTTGGATATTTTATAGGGGAAATACGATGAAAATTTTAATTATTAGTGACTCACACGGGTATGAGCAAGAACTTGCTGAAATAAAGGAACGATATGCAAATGAAGTACAATTAATGATACATTGCGGAGATTCGGAACTTCCATCTGATCATGAGGCTCTTCAAGGTTTTTCTGTTGTGAGAGGAAACTGTGACTTTGATGTAAAGTTTCCGAATGAGGTTGAGCATAATGTAAATGGATGTAAACTCTTTGCCACACACGGGCATTTATTTAATGTTAAAATGAATGTAATGAGTATCGGGTATCGAGCAGAAGAAGTAGGGGCGCAGATTGTTTGTTTTGGTCATTCTCATCTAGCGGGAAGTGAGCAAATTAATGGGAGATTGTTTATTAATCCAGGTAGTATCCGATTGCCAAGAGGCAGAAAAGATGCCACGTATTGTATCCTAGACGTATACAATCAGGGAGCACATGTGTTATTTTATAATAAGAATCACGAAATGCTAGATGATCTAAGTACAAAATATTCAATGTAGAATTTTTCTGCATTGAATATTTTTTATAAAAGTGTTGACTTCTGATTTGAATCTATATATAATAAAAAAGTCGCTAATAAAGAAACACATAAAAAACACATAAAAACATTCAAATGCGGGTGTAGTTTAATGGTAAAACCTCAGCCTTCCAAGCTGATGTCGTGAGTTCGATTCTCATCACCCGCTCCATAAATATGTCCCAGTAGCTCAGCCGGATAGAGCATACGCCTTCTAAGCGTACGGTCGGGAGTTCGAATCTCTCCTGGGACGCCATTACATATAAATTAAACCTTTTCTACTTTGAAAAGGTTATTTTTTATTTTCTTCTGAAAACAAGAAATTCTTCATAAGCTTGTATTGCTAAAAAGTTGCTGATACACTGTATCTAAAAAATGAGATAAGTTAAAACAGTCACAGGTTCATTTGAGGAGATATATATGAAACAGCCGAATCCGAATCAACCAGGTAATCTTGTGCCCTTTCCTAATTTAAAACAGCGTTTGTTGGATAAAGGCATGGATGCTCTAAAACATAAGAAATACCAAGAAGCTCTAGATTTATTACAGCAAACCATTGAGATGGACCCGGATTTAGAAGAAGTCCAGCTTGGTATTGTTGTCTGTTTATTTGAGCTTGGTCAATTAGAGGAAGCAAAGGAAAAGTGCCAGGTGATGCTAAAGCAGGATATTGGTGATTATTTTGAGGTGCTTCAAATCTACTTGACGATTCTCGTGCAGCTTGGCCAGTATAAAGAGGTCGAGTCTACAATAGAAGCGGTCTTACAGGAAGGGGATTTTCCTTCTCAAACGGTAGAAACTTTTTATAGACTTTTAGATTTTAGCCGGAAAATGAATGTAAATAAAGAGGTAGAACAGACGCAGCCAGAGTTTGAAGTTGAACAGTTATTAGAAGATATATCCATAGCCGATCAATTAAGTATCATTCAAGCGTTACGAAGTGAAAGTCACGGAATTTCTTTCTCGTATGCAGTCATCGATTCATTTCTGTTAGATGAAACGAAGCATCCTTTAGTGAAAACGGCCATTCTCCATATGTTTATGGAGAAGGAAATTAGTCGAAGCTTAGAGATAGAGAAATTTGGCAGAAGGATGACAATACAGACAGGGGAGTTGCAAGAAGTTTCGCAACATCCATTTACTTTAGCGGTATTAACTTTGCTAGATGATACTCTAGGAAATGAAAATCCTAGCCTGTTTGAGGTCGTTAAAGAGATATGGTATCGCCAATTGTCCGTCTTGTATCCATTTTTGCCGTACCCTGAAGAAGAAGTGATTTGGGCTGCAGGTCTCCATAAAGTAGGATATGATTTTCATGGAATTGATATTGAATCTGAAGAAATAGCTGAACTTTACCAAATCGCAGCTAGAGACCTACGCTTTGCTAGCAGTCAGATTCGAGAAATAGAAGAAATTTCATTTTTGCCCCTGTAAAAAAGTGTAGTAAGTTTTTATACAAGAATATTAGCGAACAATCAGTAAGTTTTTTATCCGTTAAGGGTTCCATTATTGAAAGGAATTTATTCTATGGTATAATGGAATGGTTGTAATCAAGATAACTGCTTTGCCATTACATATTCGAGGGATCGTAATAACATAGTTACTACATATGGACAAGTTTCACATATCCTTGAGGTGGCTTAGAGAAATAGATGATGGAGGGAAAGTATAAATGTCAGTAAAATGGGAAAAGTTAGAAGGTAACGAAGGAGTTTTAACAGTTGAGGTTGATGCGGAAACTGTTAACCAAGGTTTAGACGCTGCATTCAAAAAAGTTGTAACGAAGGTAAATGTGCCGGGCTTCCGTAAAGGGAAAATTCCTCGTGGTATGTTTGAAAAGCGCTTTGGTGTTGAATCACTTTATCAAGATGCTCTAGACATTTTATTACCAACTGCTTATGAAAATGCTGTAAAAGAAACGGGTATTGAGCCAGTAGATCGTCCTGAAATTGACATCGAGCAAATCGAAAAAGGGCAAAACTTAATCTTTACTGCAAAGGTTACTGTTAAGCCAGAAGTTCAATTAGGTGATTACAAAGGCTTAGAAGTAGAAAGCATTGATACGAATGTAACAGATGAAGATGTTGAGCAAGAACTTAAGCAATTACAAGAGCGTCAAGCTGAGCTTGTTGTAAAAGAAGAAGGAGCAGTTGCAGAAGGTGATACAGCTGTAATCGACTTCGAAGGATTTGTTGATGGAGTTGCTTTTGAAGGTGGAAAAGGTGAAAACTACTCATTAACAATCGGTTCTGGCACGTTCATCCCAGGCTTTGAAGAACAATTAATTGGTGTTGAAGCTGGTGGAGAAAAGGATGTTGAGGTTACATTCCCAGAAGAGTACCACTCTGAAGATTTAGCTGGAAAGCCTGCTACATTTAAAGTAAAAGTACATGAAATTAAAGCTAAAGAACTTCCAGCTCTAGATGATGAGTTTGCAAAAGATGTTGATGAAGAAGTTGAAACATTAGAAGCTTTAAAGGCAAAAACAAAAGAACGCTTAGAAACTGCTAAAAAGCAAGAAGCTGAAAACACAGTAAGAAATGCACTTGTTGATCAAGCAACTGCTAACGCAACGATTGATTTACCAGAAGCAATGGTGAAGTCTGAGCAAGACCGTATGATTCGTGAATTCGAACAACGTCTTCAATCTCAAGGTATGAACCTTGATTTATACTTCCAATTCTCAGGTACTGACGAAAATGCGTTACGTGAGCAAATGGCAGAAGATGCACAACAACGTGTACGTATGAACCTTACTCTAGAAGCAATTGCAAATGCAGAGAACATTGAAGTTACAGATGAGGAGCTTAACGAAGAGCTTGAAAACATGGCTTCTATGTACCAAACAACAGCTGAAAATATCAAGAACATGCTTGGAAATGTAGATCTTCTTAAAGAAGATATAAAAATCCGCAAAGCAATTGATTTCTTAGTTGATAACAGTAAGGCTACTGCATAACATAGTAGTAATAAGATAAAAGGCGCGACTTAGTTCGTGCCTTGTTTTTACTCTGATTCATGGAGTCGAAACAATATACATACATATCATAAGTAGATTATTGGTAATACGTTTAGCGCAAAATGCACTAATAAAAAAGGCATTTTTGACAAATACATACTTAATAAAGGGTTATCATTACCTCTCTTATCCGCTAATATGTTAAAATGCTAATACATAACAAGAAGTTAGAAAAATCTCAAAGTTTTGAATGAAGAGATTTAATTTAAGGCTCTTTTCTAAAACCTTGTTGCTTTTTAACCAAAATTATTTGAAGGTAAGCTTATTCTAAACGAAAAAATGAAGTATTTATCGTATAGAAAAGAGCGACTATCTAGCTAAAAAGCCAGAAGTATACTAGTTATAAAAATCCGGATTTTGGGATTTTTCCTAAAGCAACAATCTATATGAAAAGAGTCTAGTTTACAAAGACATACAGTAGTAATGTAAGGGGTGAGATAGTTGTTTAAATTTAACGACGAAAAAGGTCAATTAAAATGTTCTTTCTGTGGAAAAACGCAGGATCAAGTTCGAAAACTTGTTGCTGGACCTGGTGTTTATATATGTGATGAATGTATTGAGCTTTGTACGGAAATCGTAGAAGAGGAGCTTGGAACGGAAGAGGAAGTAGAGTTTAAGGACGTTCCAAAGCCAATGGAAATTCGCGATATTTTAGACGAATATGTCATTGGTCAGGATAGTGCTAAAAAGTCTTTAGCTGTTGCCGTTTATAATCATTACAAGCGTATTAACTCCAATAGTAAAATCGATGATGTAGAGCTATCTAAGAGTAATATTGCTATGATTGGTCCAACTGGTAGTGGTAAAACATTATTAGCTCAAACATTAGCAAGAATTTTAAACGTTCCGTTTGCCATTGCCGATGCAACTTCTCTAACAGAAGCTGGTTATGTAGGGGAAGATGTTGAAAACATCCTTCTTAAGTTAATTCAAGCTGCTGACTACGATGTAGAGAAAGCTGAAAAAGGAATTATTTATATTGATGAAATTGATAAAGTAGCTCGTAAATCTGAAAATCCATCCATTACGCGTGATGTTTCAGGTGAAGGGGTACAGCAAGCTCTATTAAAAATTCTTGAAGGTACGGTTGCAAGTGTTCCTCCTCAAGGTGGAAGAAAGCATCCACATCAAGAGTTTATCCAAATTGATACAACGAATATCTTATTTATCTGTGGTGGAGCGTTTGATGGAATTGAACAAATTATTAAACGCCGCCTTGGTAAAAAAGTAATTGGATTCGGTGCTGGTACGGTTAAAGAAGAGGGCGATGAAGTGTCACTTCTTTCAAAAGTACTACCAGAAGATTTATTACGATTTGGTTTAATTCCAGAATTCATCGGTCGTCTACCGGTAATTGCTAATTTAGAGCCATTAGATGAAGCAGCGCTAGTAGAAATTTTAACAAAGCCTAAGAATGCTCTAATTAAGCAATATCAAAAATTATTAGAGCTTGACGATGTGGAGTTAGATTTTGAAGATACTGCTTTACTCGAAATCGCGAAAAAGGCAATTGAACGTAAAACAGGTGCTCGTGGTCTTCGTTCAATTATTGAAGGAATTATGCTTGATGTTATGTATGATCTGCCTTCACGTGAAGATATCGAAAAATGTATTATCACATTGGAGACAGTAAAAGGTGAGAGTACGCCTAAGCTTGTCTTAAAAGATGGTACAGTAGTGACTGGTCAAGATAAAAAGGATTCGGCATAAAAATCGTGGATAGAGGATTTTCCTCTATCCATTTTTTTATGATTGGAGTAGAGTAACTTTATATAGATACTTTTTTGATTTTTAGATAAAATCAGGAATTTCGTTGATAAGATGTATAAATTCGTTGATAACCATTCCGGCTTGTTCGATAATAGTTAAATTTCGTTGATAAATCTTTAGAACTTGTTGATACAAAAGCGGTTCTCAAGTATCCTTTCCTCAAGTATACCTCCCCGAATAACACCTTCCCCAAAAAAGAAAATCAATCCCAGTAAAAGTACACAAGCAAATACTAATTTTTGGTTTACTTGAACTATTAGAGGGAGATACTAATGTGTAACAGACAACATTGGATCTCAGGAGGGTAAAACATGAGTTGGACTGGTATTGCTTTATTTGTACAATTATTCTTTGGGGTAATTATTGGATTATATTTTTGGAATTTACTCCGAAACCAGCGTACACAAAAGGTGTCAATTGATAGAGAGTCCAGAAAAGAGATGGAACAGCTACGCAAATTGAGAGCTGTGTCTTTAACGGAGCCACTAGCTGAAAAGGTTAGACCAACTAGTTTTGATGATATTGTAGGACAAGAGGATGGTATCCGTGCCTTAAAAGCTGCATTATGTGGACCGAATCCTCAGCACGTAATCGTATATGGACCACCGGGAGTCGGAAAAACAGCCGCAGCCCGTCTAGTTCTAGAAGAAGCAAAGCGAAATTCAAAATCTCCATTCAAAAAGGATGCCGTATTTGTAGAGCTAGATGCTACAACAGCTAGATTTGATGAGCGTGGAATTGCCGACCCTTTAATCGGTTCTGTTCATGATCCAATCTATCAAGGAGCGGGAGCAATGGGCCAAGCAGGGATACCACAGCCTAAGCAAGGTGCGGTTACACATGCCCACGGTGGAGTGTTATTTATTGATGAGATTGGAGAGCTACATCCTATTCAAATGAACAAGATGTTAAAAGTACTAGAAGATCGAAAAGTATTTTTAGAGAGTGCGTATTACAATGAAGAAAATACTCAAATTCCAACCCATATTCATGATATTTTCCAAAATGGCTTACCGGCTGACTTTAGAATGATTGGGGCAACAACTCGAACACCTAATGAGCTGCCACCAGCCATTAGATCTAGATGCTTAGAAGTCTTTTTTAGAGAGTTGGAGCCTGAAGAGCTTGCAACGGTTGCTAGAAAAGCAGCTGCTAAGATTAATATGAATGTGACTGAAGAAGGAATTACATTCCTGTCTACCTATGCAAGAAATGGGCGTGAGGCTGTTAATATGGTCCAAATCGCAGCGGGACTTGCGATCTCAGAGGACAGAAATCATATTAAAACAGATGATATAGAATGGGTCATCCATTCAAGCCAGCTTTCTCCGCGACATGAAAAGAAAATAAATGAAGCACCAAAGGTTGGGCTCGTAAATGGACTTGCTGTGTATGGTCCAAATACAGGAGCATTATTAGAAATTGAAGTAACTGTTATGCCTACTACTGAAAAAGGTTCTATAAATATCACAGGTATCGTTGAAGAAGAAAGTATTGGTGACCGAGGTAAATCCGTTCGAAGAAAAAGTATGGCAAAAGGCTCTATTGAGAATGTGCTCACGGTGTTACGTTCGTTAGGAGTTCCAGCATCTGACTATGATATTCATGTAAACTTCCCAGGTGGAATTCCAGTAGATGGGCCATCGGCAGGTATTGCAATGGCAACTGGGATCTATTCTGCCATTTATAATATTCCGGTTAAACACACCCTAGCAATGACAGGGGAAATTAGTATTCACGGATTTGTTAAGCCAATTGGCGGGGTTTTTGCAAAAGTTAAGGCTGCCAAACAAGCAGGAGCAACGAAGGTAATCATTCCAAAAGATAATGTTCAATCCATTCTAAATGAAATTAATGGAATTGATATTATTCCGGTGACACATCTATCAGAGGTTTTTGACATTGTCTTTGAAAATAATGAGATGAAGCATGGTTTATCTCATGAAGCAATCCCAGCTTCCTCGCCTATTATTGATATCAAGACAGAATCAGTTTAATAAGGTAACTCCGGTTTAGGGAGACTAAATCGGAGTCTTTTTTTGAGTCTTTATTTAAGCGAATTAAAAGTCAACTCCTATAGTGCTAACTGTCTGACGAAGCTCATTCCTCAGCGTCATGCGGTGAAATGTAAAGAATATCAGAGCTTTTCTAATAAAATGTCCATGGAAAACGCACCTTAATAGACAAAGGTAAAACAAATACGATAGAATTGAACAATACTCTAAACCGATAATAAATGACACTGCTATCACGTGGAGGTGCAACAGAGTGGCAAAAAATCAAGAAATGACCGTCCCTCTCTTACCTTTAAGGGGATTATTAGTCTATCCAACAATGGTGCTTCATTTGGATGTAGGCCGTGAAAAATCAGTACAGGCTCTTGAAAGAGCGATGATTGATGAGCACCTTATCTTTTTAGCAACACAAATTGATGCAGGAATTGATACTCCTGAAGAAGACGATATTTATCATGTTGGGACATTATCAAAGGTAAAGCAAATGCTAAAGCTCCCAAATGGAACCATTCGTGTCTTAGTTGAAGGATTAAGCCGTGGTGAAATTCTATCCGTTATTGACCAGGACGAATATGTATCAGTACAAGTAAATATCTTTGATGACCCGAATACAAAAGATATAGAAGAAGAAGCCTTAATGCGTTCCTTACTGGACTATTTTGAACAGTACATAAAACTATCTAAAAAAGTGTCTGCTGAAACCTATGCGACGATCTCGGATATTGAAGAACCAGGGCGTATGGCAGACCTAATTGCGTCTCATCTTCCATTAAAGATGAAGGATAAGCAAGATATTTTAGAAACGTTTGAAGTGAAGGAAAGACTTAATAAGCTAATCAGCATCATTCATAATGAAAAAGAAGTCTTAAACCTTGAAAAGAAAATTGGTCAACGAGTAAAGCGTTCCATGGAGCGTACACAAAAGGAATATTACCTCCGAGAACAAATGAAGGCTATACAAAAAGAACTTGGTGATAAAGAAGGGAAAACAGGAGAAGTTTCTACTCTTAAAGATAAGATTGAAGAAGCCGGAATGCCTGATTCCGTTAAAGAAACAGCACTAAAAGAGTTAGATCGCTTTGAAAAGATTCCTGCAAGCTCTGCAGAAAGTGCTGTCATTCGTAACTATATTGAATGGCTGATTTCATTACCTTGGACAAAGGCGACTGAAGATCAAATTAATTTAAAACACTCAGAGGAAATACTAAACGCTGATCATTATGGTCTAGATAAAGTAAAAGAACGTGTACTTGAGTACTTATCTGTTCAAAAACTTACTCAATCACTAAAAGGACCTATTTTATGTTTAGTAGGACCACCTGGTGTTGGTAAAACGTCACTTGCGAAATCTGTTGCAAAGTCACTAAATCGTCATTTTGTTCGTGTTTCTTTAGGTGGTGTACGTGATGAGTCTGAAATTAGAGGTCACCGTAGAACCTATGTTGGGGCGATGCCAGGGCGAATTATTCAAGGGATGAAAAAAGCAGGCACCATTAACCCTGTGTTTCTTCTTGATGAAATTGACAAGATGTCAAGTGACTTTAGGGGAGATCCTTCTGCAGCAATGCTTGAGGTATTAGACCCAGAGCAAAATCATAATTTTAGTGACCACTATATTGAAGAACCTTATGATTTATCCAAGGTTATGTTTATAGCGACAGCAAATAATCTTTCTACCATTCCAGGACCTCTTCTAGATCGAATGGAGATTATATCAATTGCTGGTTATACAGAGCTTGAAAAGCTTCACATTGCGAAAGAACATCTACTTCATAAACAAATGAAGGAACACGGTCTTTCTAAGAGTAATTTACAACTACGAGAAGATGCTTTATTAAAGCTAATTCGTATGTACACAAGAGAAGCGGGTGTACGTAACTTAGAGCGACAAATCGCAACGATTTGTAGAAAATCAGCAAGAATAATTGTAGCAGAAGAGCAATCTAAAATTATTCTGACAGAAAAGAAGCTTGAGGAATTTTTAGGGAAGCCGAAGTTCCGTTATGGTCAAGCTGAATTTGAGGATCAGATTGGTGTGGCTACTGGACTAGCTTATACGGCCTTTGGAGGAGATATTTTATCCATTGAAGTGTCAATTAATCCTGGTAAAGGTAAGCTCATTCTAACTGGTAAGCTTGGCGATGTGATGAAAGAATCGGCTCAGGCTGCCTTTAGTTATATCCGTTCACGAGCGGAAGAATTGAAAATTGATCCTGAATTTAATGAAAAGAATGATATTCATATCCACGTACCTGAAGGAGCAGTTCCAAAGGATGGACCTTCTGCTGGAATTACGATGGCGACTGCGCTCGTGTCGGCATTAACAGGTAGGGCGGTAAGAAGAGAAGTTGGAATGACAGGTGAAATAACGCTACGTGGGCGAGTGCTACCAATTGGTGGCCTAAAGGAAAAATCACTAAGTGCTCATCGGGCAGGTCTAAAAACGATTATTATTCCGAAAGAAAATGAGAAGGACTTAGATGATATTCCGGAAAGTGTGAGAGAAGATTTAAACTATATTCTTGTTTCGCATTTGGACGAAGTATTAAAGCATGCATTAGTAGGGGAGTAAACATGAAAGTAAATACTGCTGATATCGTAATCAGTGCTGTAAAGCCTGAGCAATACCCAAATGATGGGTTACCACACATTGCCCTTGCAGGTAGGTCAAATGTGGGGAAGTCTTCATTTATTAATAAGATGATTCAACGTAAGGCTCTTGCCAGAACATCATCTAAACCGGGAAAAACCCAAACCTTAAATTTTTATATCATTAATGAAATGCTATATTTTGTGGACGTCCCAGGATACGGCTATGCGAAGGTATCAAAATCAGAGCGTGCTGCGTGGGGGAAAATGATTGAAACGTATTTGACAAAAGGAGAGCACCTGAAGCTTGTTCTTCTTATTGTAGACTTACGTCATGCTCCTTCTAATGATGATGTCATGATGTATGATTTCTTAAAACATCATAATATCCCGACCATGGTGGTTGCGACAAAAGCTGATAAGATTCCAAAGGGGAAATGGCAAAAGCATTTAAAAGTTGTAAAAGAAACGTTAGATATGGTAAAAGGAGATCCACTTGTTATGTTTTCTTCAGAAACTGGCATAGGTAAAGACGAAGCATGGTCAACCATATTTAAATATATCGGAGAAAAAGGAGAGCAGTAAATCTGCTCTCCTATTTCTTTTTTATAAATAATAAGTAGATTCCCGCTGCAATCAGTACAATCGGCCAGTACTTTTCAACGATTGACACAACTGAACTTACCCAGCTTAGCCACCCTACAACTTCCTGATAAAATAAGGCAACAATGGATAATACTAATAGTACTAGACCAGGGAGCAGTCCTGACTTTGTTTGCTGATAACGCAATAAGAAAGCTAGACCAATAATTAATGTGAACATTGCCCAATGATCAGGCCATATTGAGAAGAGAGTGATGAGATGAAAATGAACACCAATTCCTGTAAGAATTACTCCAGGTATAATATTTTGGTAATCTCTTGATGTATATGCTTGAGCAAGAAAAGCAACACCTATAATCACTAAGAGGGTTGGCCAGGAATAAAATACCTGCAGTGCAGTAAAATGTAGTTGATCTAGTAAAAAATATAGACCAATCCCAATAAGGACAATGCCTGGGAACACGCTTTGCTTTTTCATAAGCTCTCCTTTCTAAAATTGATAGCTTGATTAACCTCTGTCTTTTTGATATTGTGTTTTTTGGAGCTATTTTAAATTAGCATAATAATAGCGTTATGTATGTTAAGAGCATTTATCTTATATTATCATAGGATTTCATACTCTGTTCACAAATTTGAGCAGGAATTCATAAAAGACATGTTATAATGAAACTACAATATTTATGGGGGTGAACATACAAATGCATATGATCGTAGTAGGCGTCAATTACAAAACTGCCCCTGTTGAGATTCGTGAGAAGTTAACGTTTAATTCAACTGAGTTGCCTTTGGCTATGAAAAGATTAAAAGAGCAAAAGAGCATACTTGAAAATATCATTGTATCAACCTGCAACCGTACGGAGATTTATGCAGTTGTAGATCAACTTCATACAGGACGTTATTATATTAAAGCATTTTTAGCAGAATGGTTTGGAGTTACGAAGGAAGAGATTTCTCCTTTCTTGACTATTCATGAGGGCGAGATGGCTGTTGAGCATTTATACAAAGTGTCAGCTGGATTAGATTCAATGATACTTGGAGAAACACAAATTCTCGGTCAAGTTCGCTCAAGCTTCTTACTAGCACAAGAAGAACAAACTATTGGTACGGTGTTTAATCACTTATTTAAGCAAGCTATTACGACAGCTAAGCGTGCCCACTCTGAGACAGAGATTGGAGCAAACGCTGTATCTGTTAGTTATGCGGCCGTTGAGCTTGCGAAGAAGATCTTCGGCAGTTTAGCAAATAAGCACGTTGTGATCCTTGGTGCAGGTAAGATGGGAGAGCTTGCTGTTCAGAACCTGCATAGTAACGGTGTACAAAAGGTGACGGTGTTAAACCGTACACTTGAAAAAGCAGATACTCTGGCATCTCGTTTTTCAGGTGTTGCTAGACCGATGGAAGAACTAGAAACGGTGCTATCAGAAGCTGATATTGTCATTAGTTCTACAGGTGCCAAGCATTATGTGATTACAGAGTCAATGATGTCAAAGGTTGAGAAAAAGCGTAAAGGCCGCCCTATCTTCATGGTGGATATCGCAGTACCACGTGATCTTGACCCAGCACTTTCAAACGTTGATAGTGTGTTTTTATATGACATAGATGACTTGCAAGGTATTGTAGAAGCGAATATACTAGAGCGCCAAGCTGAAGCGGAAAAGATTGAACTCATGATTGAACAAGAGATTGTTGAGTTTAATCATTGGTTACGCACTTTAGGTGTGGTGCCTGTTATTTCGGCTCTTCGTCAAAAAGCTCTTTCTGTTCAAGAAGAAACGATGCAAAGTATCGAGCGCAAATTGCCTAACTTAACTGACCGAGAAAAGAAGGTATTAAGTAAGCATACAAAGAGTATTATTAATCAGTTGTTACGTGATCCGATTCTAAAGGCGAAGGAGATGGCTGGAGAGCCAAATGCCGAAGAATCACTAAAGTTATTTATGAAGATTTTTGACATTGAAGAAGATGTTGAAATTCAAAAGGCAAATGAAGCTTTAAAAGCAACTGTCGGTAAAGCTGACGGAAAAAAAGTAAACTGGCAGGTTTCGACGACTGCACAAGAAGTTTAAGGATGAGGACTATTATATTATGAGTTGGATTTATGATCTAACAGTATTAATATATGCACTGAGTGTGCTCTTATATTTCATTGACTTTTTACACAACAACCGGAAGGCGAATCGCATAGCCTTCTGGTTGCTTTCTATTGTCTGGATTTTGCAAACCTTCTTTTTAATTCATAGAACGATTAATACAGGACAAATCCCGTTACTCACCATATTTGAGAGTTTATATTTCTATACTTGGGTTTTAATTACTCTCTCATTGGTTATCAATAGACTTGTAAGGGTTGACTTTATTGTGTTCTTTACAAATGTGCTTGGGTTCTTCATTATGTCCCTTCATACCTTTGCACCGACCCAACATCAGTCCACTATTCTTGCTGAGCAATTAGTATCAGAGTTGCTGATCATACATATTACAATGGCTATCCTCTCTTACGGAGCCTTCTCCATTTCTTTTATATTTTCTATTCTCTATGTGTTGCAATATAATCTGCTTAAAAAGAAACGATGGGGTAAGCGTCTGATCCGGATTGGGGATTTGTCAAAGCTTGATCATATGTCTTACGTGTTAAACGTTATTGGAGTACCTATGCTACTGTTATCGCTAATACTTGGAGTCTTATGGGGGTATATCACGCTAGACCCATTCCACTGGTATGATGTAAAGGTTATAGGCTCATTCATCGTATTACTCACTTATAGTTATTATTTGTACTTACGTGTTGGTCGAAATATTGAAGGCAAAGCCGTTGCAATGTGGAATATTGCAGCATTTTTAGTACTATTAATTAATTTCTTTTTATTTGGAAGCCTATCCCGTTTTCATATATGGTATTCATAATACTTAAACACATCTGTGTTTTAAGGAGGATTTTATTAAATGAGAAAAATCGTTGTTGGATCAAGACGAAGTAAGCTAGCCATAACTCAAACAAACTGGGTTATTGAGCAGCTAAAGGCGCTTGGTGCTCCTTTTGAGTTTGAAGTGAAGGAAATTGTGACAAAGGGAGATATCATCCTTGATGTTACGTTGTCTAAAGTCGGAGGAAAAGGCCTATTTGTTAAGGAAATCGAACAGGCAATGTTAGATAAGGAAATTGATATGGCTGTTCATAGTATGAAAGACATGCCAGCCGTTCTTCCAGAAGGACTAATGGTAGGTTGTATGCCAAAGCGTGTGGATTATCGAGATGCACTTATTTCCAAAGATCATGTTCCTTTAATGGAGCTAAAAAAAGGTGCTATCGTCGGAACAAGTAGCTTAAGAAGAAGTGCGCAACTACTGGCCGTTCGACCGGACTTAGAAATTAAGTGGATTAGAGGAAATATTGATACTAGATTATCAAAACTTCAAAATGAAGAGTATGATGCCATTATTTTAGCAGCGGCAGGATTAAAGCGTATGGGCTGGGATGATGATGTCGTAACGGAATACTTAGAAGCAGATCTTTGTTTACCTGCGGTAGGTCAGGGTGCACTTTCTATTGAATGTAGGGAAGAGGATCATGAGTTACTAGAGCTTCTACAGAAACTAAATGATGAGACAACTGAAAAAACGGTTCGTGCCGAGAGAGTATTCCTTCATGATCTAGAAGGAGGCTGTCAGGTACCGATTGCAGGATTAGCGACATTACTAGAAGATGGAAATGTAGAGCTAACTGGTTTAGTTGGTTCACCAGATGGGAAAACGATACTTAAAGAAACCGTTACAGGTGCCGATTACGAAGAAGTCGGAAGACAGGTAGCAACGATATTACGTAATCAAGGGGCTTCTGAATTAATACAAAAAGTAAAACAGGAGCTTGATTCTCAGTGATCACTTCTCCATTACTGGATAAGAAAATTGTTCTAACTCGTAATGAAGAGAAAAGTAACGAGCTGGCAACGAAAATCAAGGAGCAGGGCGGAATACCCATTATTATGCCTCTTATTGATTTTCGGCCAGCTACACTTACAAATGTAGAAAAAAAGATGTTAACTCAATTAGAACAAGTTGATTGGTTAATCTTTACAAGTGCCAACGGAATACACTACTTCTTTAAGGCTTTAAAAAACTTACATATTCAACTTAATAACAACATTAAAATAGCAGTTGTTGGGACTAAAACTGAAGCTGCTTTACATAATATGGGCTATCATCCAACATTACTACCCAAGGCCTTTTCAGCTGAGGGGATTGTTGAGGCGTTTCAGGGGAGAAAAGTTTACAATCAATCTTTTATCTATGTGAAAGGAAATCTAGCGAGAGATGTAATTTCAACGGAATTAACGAAGCTAGGTGCCAGCATTCAAGAGTTAACTGTTTATGAAACATATTGCCCAACAAAACAGGATGATATCCTACGTTTGTTGCATGATAAAATAGATGCCATCACGTTTACCAGTCCTTCTACTGTTCGTCATTTTGTTCAGTTATTGGAAGGAAGGGAATGGAGAAATTGGCTTAATGACTCTGTTGTTTGCTGTATTGGTCCAATAACAGAAAAAGCTGCACGTGACGCGGGTATGTTTCCTGCTATTGTTCCATCTACATATACCATGACTCATCTCATGAATGAATTAAGTTCATACTTTCAGAAAGAAGGGGAATCAGATGACTTATTTTAATCGCCATCGTCGTTTAAGACAGTCTGCTAATCTTCGCACTATGGTTAGAGAGACACACTTACATAAAGAAGATTTCATTTATCCAATCTTTGTTGTCGAACAGGAAAATGTAAAACATGAAGTGCCTTCTATGCCGGGAGTTTACCATTTTTCACTTGACCTTCTGCTAGAAGAAGTAAAAGAAGTGGTGAATCTTGGTATCAAGTCTATTATTTTATTCGGTGTACCGAATGAAAAAGACGAAGTAGGTTCTTGTGCTTATGATGAGAACGGTATTGTTCAACAGGCAATTCGTCTAGTAAAAGCAGAATACCCTGAGTTAGTTGTGGTAGCGGATACATGTTTATGTCAATATACCTCTCACGGACACTGTGGTGTTGTAGAGAATGGATATGTCCAAAATGATGTAAGTCTTGAGCTACTTGCCAAAACAGCTGTAAGCCAAGCGAGAGCAGGCGCTGACATTATTGCCCCTTCAAACATGATGGATGGCTTTGTAGCCGCAATACGTCAAGGATTAGATGAAGCAGGCTTTGTCGACACACCCATCATGTCTTACGCGGTGAAATATGCTTCTTCTTTCTATGGTCCATTCCGTGACGCAGCACATAGTACGCCACAGTTTGGAGATCGTAAAACCTATCAAATGGACCCTGCTAATCGTTTAGAGGCTTTACGTGAAGCTGAATCTGATCTAGCTGAAGGTGCTGATTTCTTAATTGTTAAGCCGGCACTGTCCTATTTAGATATTATTCGAGATGTAAAAAACAATTTTAATGCACCTATTGTTGCTTATAACGTAAGTGGAGAATATTCCATGATAAAAGCAGCTGCTCAAAATGGATGGATTTCTGAAAAGGAAATTGTGCTAGAAAAACTAACAAGTATGAAGCGTGCGGGTGTTGATTTAATCATTACCTATTTTGCAAAAGATGCTGCCGCGTGGTTATCTGAGAACGATTAACGGGAGGCTATACAAATGAAGCAATTTACAAAATCAATCGAAGCTTTCAAAGAAGCAAAAGAGCTTTTACCAGGTGGAGTAAATAGCCCGGTTCGTGCTTTTAAGTCTGTAAAAATGGATCCTCTTTTCATGGAAAGAGGAAAGGGCTCAAAAATTTATGATATCGATGGAAATGAATATATTGACTATGTGCTCTCTTGGGGTCCACTTATCCATGGTCATGCTGACGATGAAGTGGTAGAAGCGATCAAAAAGGTAACCGAATCTGGAACAAGCTTTGGAGCTCCTACCCTGATTGAAACAGAACTGGCACGATTAGTACTTGAAAGAATTCCTTCTATTGAGATGGTCCGTATGGTTAGCTCAGGAACGGAAGCTACAATGAGTGCTCTTCGTCTTGCTCGTGGATATACAGGCCGTAATAAGATTATGAAATTCGAAGGTTGTTATCATGGACATGGTGACTCTTTATTAATTAAAGCAGGTTCTGGAGTAGCCACATTAGGCTTGCCTGATAGCCCTGGTGTGCCTGAAGGAATTGCCCAAAATACAATTACTGTTCCTTACAATGATCTTGAAAGCGTTAAGTATGCGTTTGAGCAGTTTGGTGATGATATTGCGGGTATTATTATTGAGCCAGTTGCTGGGAATATGGGAGTAGTGACGCCACTACCAGGATATTTAGAGCAATTAAGGGAAATCACATCACAGTACGGAGCGTTATTAATTTTTGATGAAGTAATGACAGGATTTAGAGTAGGGTATCATTCTGCTCAAGGTAAATATAACGTAATACCAGATCTAACCTGTCTTGGAAAGGTTATAGGTGGAGGCTTACCTGTTGGTGCCTATGGTGGAAGAAGAGAGATTATGGAACAGATTGCCCCTGCTGGACCTATTTATCAAGCAGGAACGTTATCAGGTAATCCACTTGCTATGACAGCAGGTTTGGAAACACTAAGAAAACTAACGCCGGCTTCATATGAAGAGTTCGAAAGAAAAGCTGACCGACTAGTCGAAGGATTAACAGCGGCAGCGAAGAAACATGGAATTCCTCACTCTTTAACAAGAGCGGGTTCTATGGTAGGATTCTTCTTTAAAGATGGAGAAGTAACTAATTATGACCAAGCAAAAGAAGCAAACTTAGATATGTTTGCAGATTATTATCAGTTAATGCTCCAAGAAGGTGTTTTCCTGCCACCTTCTCAATTTGAAGGAATGTTCTTATCAACTGCACACTCTGATGAAGACATTGAACATACGATTCAAGCAGCAGAAACAGCATTTTCTAAACTTACAAAATAAAGTAAGGCTCTTTAAAAACTTTGTTCCTAGTACTGGACATTGTACTACCGAGTTAAAATCCGGCTTTTGGGATTTTAACGAATATAATCTTTACAAGAGCCTGAAGAAAAAGACATTGCAAAATTCGCAATGTCTTTTTTTATGTTACAAAAGATTCAGTAGACTAACTAAATGTTTTTCCCCTTACATAAATTTGTTGCATATAGGCAAAATGATAGAAACAAATCAAATTGGAGAAAAACATCTATGATCTTTCTTGCTATAACGTTAATGTTAGCCGGGTTATTTGTAATCAATGCTATATACGCGTATCACACGAAGCATGTTGACGCTCATTTCTTATCTACTTTATGGTACTATGTTAAAGTTTCGCCTTTTTTCCTATCAGCGAGTTTAATGATAGGATATGGAGTAAAATTCTTAACCAAAATAGTGGATCATTTAACCTTCTCTCTGATTGTATCTAAAGGACTGGAGATTTTAGTGAGTGTGGCAATTGGATATATCTTTTTGAAAGAAGTTCCAAGCTGGAGGACAATTCTTGGAATCACGATTATAATAACGGGTTTTTGGATAGTAAAAGGTAAATAGAATTTACTTAGTTATACATGTAGAAAAACTTCTTCATAATTGAAAGGGTCCTAATCGTCTTAATGATTAGGACCCTCAATTTTTTAACCTTTTCTCCATTCTATCCCTCTCATAATAAATCCACTTTCAGGCAGAGTGGCATTCAAGATGAATAAATGATGTCAAATGTTGTACACATTGTCTTTATAGTATTCTTCTGTAATAAGTTTGTAATGGATTAGATACCAAAATTTCACACTAAGCTACTAATTAATCTGCTATATTAAACGGGGAGATTAAGAGTCTCTCAAATAATAATAAAGGATGGATCTTATGAAATTGAGGAGTACAATGATTGGTCAAAAGATACTGTCGAGTACACTTGCACTAACTCTTCTGGTAACACCTTTTATGTCAACTAATGTAAGCGCTACAAAAACGTCTGTGAGTAAAGTGCAATCAGAGGTTGAACTTCGTATCATGGAAACAACAGACATACATACGAATCTAGTAAACTTTGATTACTACAAGAATGCTGAAGCACCAAAGCTTGGACTTGCGAAGACTGCCACTTTAATTAAACAAGCTAGGGCAGAAGTAAAAAACACTGTGTTAGTAGACAACGGTGATCTCATACAAGGTACTCCACTTGGCACATACAAAGCTAAAATAGATCCTTTAGAGGATGGGGAGTTACATCCTGTTATAAAGGCTATGAATTTAATGGGCTATGATATGGCGACTTTAGGAAATCATGAGTTTAATTATGGACTAGAATTTCTAGACGAAGTATATGATGATGCCAACTTTCCATTCGTCAATGCAAATGTATATGTTGATGACCGAGATCAAGACCCAACTAATGATGTAAACAAATATGCTCCTTATAAGATCGTAAATAAAAAAGTAACTGATAAATCTGGGAAAACAAATGTAATTAAAATTGGATACATTGGTTTTGTTCCACCTCAAATCAATGAATGGGACAAAGCTCATCTTGATGGAAAAGTCATTACAAAAAATATCGTAGAAACAGCTAATAAATTTATTCCGCAGATGAAAGAAGAAGGAGCGGATGTCATTATTGCTCTAGCTCATTCTGGATTTAGTGGAAATGAAGCTAATACAGAAGATACTGTTTATGCACTTAGTAAGGTAGAAGGAATTGATGCTATTACTTTCTCTCATACTCATAAAACGTTTCCTGGCATTAATTTAGATCCTTTATTTAAAGATGCTTCAGGACAACTATTACCAGGAGTAGACAACAATAAGGGAACCATTAATGGTGTGGCAGCAGTACAAGCTGGATTTGGAGGTAGATCGTTAGGAATTATCGATCTAACACTTCAAAAAGTAAAGGGAAAATGGTCGGTAGCCAATTCTCAATCTTTTACTAAAGAAATTGACAAGGTGCAGCCTGATCAAGCAATATTGGATGCTGTGCAAGCTGATCATGCGGCAACAATTAAATATGTAAATACACCGATCGGTACGACAACTGATGATATCTACAGCTACTTTGCTTTAGTTCAAGATGATCCATCCATTCAAGTAGTTACGAACGCTCAAAAGTGGTATGTTGAGAAATACATTGAATTGAACAAGCCAGAGTATAAACATCTCCCTATTTTATCAGTTGGTGCTCCTTTTAAAGCGGGGCGTAATGGTGTTGATGAGTACACTGAAATTAAAAAAGGTGATTTGACAATCCGAAGTGCTGGAGATTTATATTTATACGATAATACCTTAAAAGCTATTAAGGTTAAAGGTTCAACTGTTAAAGAGTGGCTGGAAATGTCAGCAGGAAAGTTTAATCAAATTGACGTTTCAAAAACAGATACTCAAGAGTTATTAAATCCAGCTTTTCCAGTCTATAATTTTGATGTGATAGATGGAGTAGAGTATCAAATTGATGTTACACAACCTGCTAAGTATGGTTTAAAAGGTGAATTATTAAATCCTGACTCAAGCCGTGTCGTGAACTTAGAATATAATGGAGAATCTTTAGATTTAGATCAGGATTTTATTGTGGTTACAAATAATTACCGTGCTGGTGGTGGTGGGAACTTCCCAGGTGTGAAGGTCAGTGAAATGGTTGTAGATTCTGCAGATGAAAATCGCCAAATCTTAATGGATTATATTTCTGAAGTTAAGGAAATTACTCCAACAGCCGATAACAATTGGGCTATTGCACCGATCTCAGAAGAGGTAAATGTCACATTTACAACTTCTCCAAAAGCAGAGCAATATATTACTGAGAGAAGTCCATTTACTTTTACCGGTACTACAGATGCAAAAGGTTTTGGAATCTTTACGATTGACTTAAACCGAGGTGTAAAAGTTCAAATCTTAGGTTTAAATGATTTACATGGACAGCTAGATACGACTAGTTTAATAGGAAAAGATAAAATTCCTGCTGGTAAAATTGAATATACAGCAGCAGCATTAAAAGAAAGAGAAGCAACGAATCCAAACACTTTACTTGTTCATGCAGGTGATATGATTGGTGGAAGTCCATTAATTTCTGCTTTATTCCAAGATGAGCCAACTATTGAAGTACTAGAAGCAATGGGCTTTGATGCAGGAACGCTTGGAAATCATGAATTTGATGAGGGAATCGATGAGCTTCGTCGCATTCTTTACGGTGGAGATCATCCAAATGGAAATCCAGGTTATGATGGTACCGATTTCCCTATGGTTGCAGCAAATGCATTTGATACAAGAGATGGTCAACTAATTACAGCACCTTATACAGTTCACACTCTTGGTGGACAGAAAATTGGATTTATCGGAGTGGTCACACAAGAAACACCAGATATGATCGTTCGTAAAGGAAACGAGACATTAAAAATCACGGACGAAGTGCAAGCGATTAACAAGTATACGGCAGAACTAAAGAGCCAAGGTGTTGAGGCAATCATTGTATTAGCCCATAATCCAGCAGCTCAAACGGGATATACAGATGCATTTGATGCGAGTCGAATTGCTGAACAAATTAATGATGAAGTGGATGTCATTTTTGCTGCACATAACCATGTAAAAGTTAATAGAATCGTAGATAATAAATTAATTGTTCAAGCTTATTCTTATGGATCTGCATTCTCAGATGTTGATATTGAAATAGATCCATTTACTGGTGATATCTATCATAAGGTAGCTGACATAGTTACTGTATACCAAAGTGATTACACACCAGACCCAACAGTTGCTGCTATTATGGCAAAGTACGCTGCTAAGGTTGAGCCAATTAAAGCAGCAGTAGTAGGTGAATCTTTATATACTCTTGAAAAGAGTTATCCTACTGTTACACGCGAATTTGGTGATTTTGGTCTTGGTAATCTAATTGCAGATGGTATGAGAGCTGCTATGAATGCTGACTTTGCTTTAATGAATGGTGGAGGAGTTCGTGCACCAATGGAAGCAGGAGAAGTAACGTTTGGAGATGTGTTTGCTGTCCAACCATTCGGTAATGTCCTTAATAAGATTAGTTTAAGTGGACAGGATTTATATGAGATTATGAATTTACAGATTTCTGCAAAGGGACTTGATTATTTCGTTTCTGGGTTCACGTATACGTATACGTATAATGACGCCACAAAGACTGGAAAAGTAGGAGATCTTTTCTTACCAGATGGAAGTAAGATTGACTTAGAAAAAGAATATACCGTGGTTATCAATAGTTTTATGTATGGTAAAACGGAATTTAGTTCAAGAGCTACAAACATGGAAGTGGGTCCTGGAGATTTAGAGGCGACAATGGAATTTATAAAATCCCTCCCTAAGCCTTTTGAATATAAGAGTGAGGGACGAATCAAAAGAATATATGAATAATAAAAAAGCTGTAGTGGTCCAACAGGGCTCCTACAGCTTTTGTTATACATATTCTTAAATTTCCGTCATACAAAGTGAAAGTAAACCAGTTAAAGTAAAAAAACGTTAAGAAGTTTCTCTTGAATATAAAATTTTTCTCATAAACAAGCGTAGACTATCATAAATTCATAATGACATCGTAAATATTTAGGAGGGTTTGAAAGGAGGAACGGACTTTGACAGTTGAAAAGCAATCGGCGATACGATTTTCTGTAGAAGAGTCCATTTGGTTTGAAAGAGGACAGGAAGTAGCAGAATTGTTGTCAATGTCACTTGATCCTGAAATCATCATCCAAGAGCATGATCAATATATATCTGTTAGAGGTGGGCTAATGTTAACAGGGGAGTATCATGCAGATGATTCAGAGAGAGAAGGCTCGTCTTTACCAACTGGTGCCAGAACGGTCCAAGAGGTTGCGACGAACGAAGAAGGATTATCTATCTTAAAACACAAGTTTCCAATTGATATCACTATCCCTAAAAACAGAATTCAAAGCTTAAACGATGTATATGTGACCATTGAGAGCTTTGATTATGAATTGCCACAAAGAGGAAATCTCTTACTGGAGGCAGAGCTTTCTATCACTGGAATTTATGAGGATGTAGATCGAAGTGAGGCTGCACCAGAGCAACCACAACCACTTCAACCAATTGAAAGCGTGATAGAGGATGTGGAAGAAGAAGTAGAAGATAAAGTAGCAGAAGTAGCAGAAGTCGTTGAAGAGAAAGTAGCAGAAGTAGCAGAAGAGGTTAAAGAGAAAGCACCTGCAACACCAGAGGTTCCTGTAGCAGTAGAGGAAGAAGAAGAAGAGCTTGTACAACCTCTTATGAGAGGATCTCTGTATAAGGAGAATGATGTGGAGGAGGCTGAGGAACAAGATCCATACACTCCTTTCGTTGTTGAGGCAAAGAGAGATCCTGAGTTAGATGCTGCTGAGGATCAGGCTGAAGAAACAGTTGAAGCTATTGCGGAACAGATAGAAGAGGAAGTAGAAGAAGAGGAAGTGCCTGTACTAGCAAGAAATGCAGGCCCACAATTAGAGTTTAAGAGTCGTGTCGAAACACCTGCTGTGAAAGCTTCGGATGATCAAGAAGAAGGTACAACAAAGCGTGATGAAAATGCGTTATACCTAACTAAGATCTTTGCTAAGGAAGAAGAAGCAGAAACGACGCGATTAAAGATGTGTATTGTTCAAAAGGATGAGACTCTTGAAATTATTGCGGAGAGATACGATGTACAGGCGCAAACATTAATAAGAGTCAATCATTTAGACCGAGAGCATCTTGCAGAAGGACAGATTCTATATATCCCTGTGGCTGTAGGTAACTTAAGATAGTACAAGAAAACGTGAGAGAGTGTTAGCTCCTCACGTCTTTCTTTAGTATAAAGCAGCTTTTAGAAATTAAGAGGATAATAGTTTGTTAATGTACTAACTGGTAAAAAGGAGGTGCAGACATGACCACTAAATTAGACTTTGCGATTCAAGCTTTATTAAATGAATATGGAATAAAGGCCGATTATGTAGAGGATAGGGGCTCAATAAAGAAGGTGTATTCCCAACATGGCACACTAGCTGTGAAGAAAACAACTCTGTCTCCTACTGAACTTCAACAATATGAACGTACATTGAAGTTTTTACATTATAAAGGTTATGGTATGGCGGTACCTGTTTATCGAACAACAGCGGGTTCTTATTTTGTGTTTGACCAACAACAGTCAGCTTATTATGTAATGCCTTGGTTGTCAGCTAACCAAGAGGAAGAACGAAATGATCATGCGTTTAAGCTTTTTAAGCAGCTCGGAGAACTTCATGCTAAAACTTCTAAAGATGAACAAGTCTCAGAAGAGGAAATTGAAAAGCTTGTTGAAACGGAGAAAGATAAGTGGAAGAAGAGAAAAATAAACTTAGAGAGATATGTGGAACAATGCGAGGAAAAGACGTATATGTCTCCTTTTGAGTTGTATTTTTGTACGTACTACCATGAACTAACTCGTGCAAGTGACTTTGCTTCACGGAAATTAGACGAATGGCATGAACAAATGAAGGAAAAAAAGAATTATAGAACGGCGTTTACCCATGGAAAGCCATCTTTTCAGCATTACTTATATAATGTTGAAGGAAACGGGTATTTGATCAATTTTGAGCGCGCTAAGAGAACACCAGCTATTTATGACCTTCTGTATTTCTTCTATCGTTCTTGTAAGACTTTTCCGTTTCAAAATGACGACAGGTTTCAATGGTTTCAAGCCTATCAAAAGCAATATCCACTTCGAGAAGATGAACTTACACTCTTCATGGCTCAACTTGCCTATCCCGAAAGCCTATATAAAGCTGTACAAGAATATCGAAAAAATAAAAAAGGGAAATCGGAAAGAGAGCATGTCCAACATTTACAAAGAGCATATTGGCAAATGAAGAATATTGAATACTTCCTGACGAATGTGATGATGCATGAGGAAAAAAGAAAGCAGCAAGAAGCGCAGGAGGCACAAATAACTTGATAGAGTTAATCTTGTAGTGAAACGCATGGATATTTTTATATCTATGCGTTTTTTATTGCAGATTAAGAATCCAAAGCCACAATAAAAAACCAAATCATTACGCGATTTGGTTTAGGTGACTTGCATGCAGGGTATTATAGTTGGCCTTATATTAAGGCTGTTTTCGTATAGATTGTTGCTTTCGTAAAAATCCCAAAAGCCGGATTTTTACTTGGTAGTACAAAGCTTCTGCTTTAAATTTAGATAGTTGCTCTTTTCTGTGAAAATAATTATAGGGTTTAAACTTCACCCGAACTGTTTATCCTAATACTAATTAAATTTTACAATAGGAAAGTAGAGCTACCTTAATTTAAGGTTTCTCGTATAACTTTTTTATTGTTTGTCTATACTGCTAGTTTACGGGTGTCTCGTGGTAGGGTTCCTTGTTTAAAAGCATGTGATAGACAATCGTAAGCATTCGGTGTGCTATCGCAACGAGTGCTTTTTTCTTTCCTCTTCTTGCAGCCAATGACCAATATTTAGTTGATAATCTTTTATTTCGACTTCGTGAAACAGCCCAGGCAGCTTCACATAAAGCAGATTTTATGTGTGGATTTCCATTCATCGTTCGTGAACTCTTTCGTTTCCCTGCACTTTCATGATTACCGGGTGACAAACCTGCCCAAGAGGCGAGGTGTTTAGAGGTTGGAAATTGAATCATATCCACACCTATTTCAGCCAAGATAACCGCAGCTGTGTCTTTCTTAATACCTGGCATTGTAATAAGAAGATTTACTTCTTTTTGATACTTTACTAAAACGTCATCGATTCTTTTCTCAATTTCAGCTATTAATTCTTCCAGGTTTACAATGTGCATCCAAGATTGCTTGATAAGAAAAATCTGATGATCATTCAATGTTCCAAATAATGAATCGGTAATTAATTGTCTCTTATGTGCCATCTTTCCGTGGATTCTCTGTTCAACTTCTTCCGAATCTATATAACCTTCCGTCATTAGTTTTTCTAAGAGCTTTCTTCCTGAAACTCCAAATACATCTGAAATAACGGTTCCCAATTTGATGTTTGAAGCCTCGAGTACTTTCTGAATCCGATTCTTTTCAGATGTCATATGACCAATCCACTTCTTTCTAAGACGTGTTAAATCACGAAGATTACGAAAGTCTTCAGGAGGAACAAAGCTTTTTTCAATCAAGCCATGTCTTAATAATTTGGCGATCCATTCTGCATCTGAAACATCTGTTTTTCTACCTGGAACGTTCTTAATTCTTTGTGCATTAGCTAAGGTAATATCAAAGAAATCTTCTAAAATATTGTAAACAGGTTTCCAATAAATCCCGGTGCTTTCCATCGCAATATGGGTAACCTGTTTTTCCTCTAGCCACTTTAATAGGCGAAATAAATCTTTCGTTAAAGTAGGAAAGGTTTCAATCTCCTTTTCCATGTCAGTTTCAGATTCACCCAACAATACACAAGCTACAATTGTTTCTGCATGAACATCTAAACCCGCACACCGTTTGTATAATAGTTCCATTCCACTCTTCCTTCATAAAGTATTCCACAAACAGTGGAACGAATTTGAAATTGAACATTTTTCTGTTCGTAGTCATCTCTCATAAAAGAGAGAGCTAACAATGGGTTGTGCACCAAATTCATTCCAACAGTTTTCTAAACAGGGTCAAACCACCATTAAGAGCCACGTTATATACTCACTGTTTGTAGTATCTACATTATGGTAAAGAGAACCTATTTTCATTCCCGGGTTGAGAGCGAGAGATCATGAGATGTTTTCTAACCTTAAAAAGTTAGTTTACTCGTATTAAATATGGTGAAATTGCTGAAATATAAGATTGAAAAGCAACAAAGTTTTAGAAAAGAGCCTATATTAAAGCCATTCCAAGTGAAAACTAACTGCCAATAAGATGAAAATAGCTAAAAGCATGACATCAAAGGTTGTCGGTAAAAATATCGTACGAATCCCTTGAAATATTGTGATAGGAATAATAAACTGTACCGTTATCGATCGACAATATCGTAGCCAAGGGGGAAGAGAATAGGGATTATAACGTCTTCTCATCATATACCCTCCTAACGCATTTATAATTAGGCTTTTTACATATAGTTTGTTGCGTAACAAGTTTAGAAAGAGCCTATATCTACTATTAAGCTTATGTTGGTACCCAGAGGATGGTGAGAACTTTTAGAGCAGTTATCCTCCTCATTTTCCAATTAATGAATAGAGTGTTGTTGAACGATTAATACGGCATTTTTCGTTGGCTCTGTTAAACCTTGTTGTTGATTTTCGTTCCAGAACACTCGCTTTCCGTGGGCAGTAAATGAAGGATATTTTCTCTATCGCGAAAAATCCCACTCCTCGGCGATAACCGTGCCTGTGGGGTCTACAAGGACAAAGTGAACTTCCTTTGTCCGCGACCCGCTCTCCCACAGGAGTCTCGCGTCCTTCCACTTCAATCAACTCTACTAAAAATCAACACTGTACTTTAACACAGCATTTTTGTAAAAGTGAGCTTAACTATTAGATATAGTGGGTGAAAGTAACAAAGGTTTAAAAAAGAGCCAAAGAATAAGAGTTAAAAAATATGGCAATACTTATTGACGATTTAGTGGCAATTTCGTAGACTATGTTATATATTAAATAAACTGAACTACGTTTATATTCGTTACATGCAAAGATAGGGAAGAGTACAGTTAAGCTCCTTCAGAGAGAGAAACCAGTGAGGACAAAGATTTTGGCCACTGCTGTGAGGTTTCTTAGGTAAGTGAGACTGGAATGTCGCCCTTAAGCAGCTCTTTTGAACAAAAGTAGGAAGAGCCGGTTCACAGCCGTTACCTGTTTGAGTGTGCAGACTAATAAAGCAAACATTTGCTTATTGCTCTGCAAAAAAAGGTGGTACCGCGAAAATTCAGCTCCTTTCGTCCTTTTATTGGATGAAGGGAGCTTTTTATTTTTTTTAGGGGAATAGGTGCCTGTCACTTGTCGAATTCGACAAGTGACAGGCACCACCCGAATTTTGTCGATAGGAGGAATTAGAATGGAAGCAAATGGGCAATTATCAACAAAGTATGATCCAAAGTCGATTGAAGCCGGAAGGTATGACTATTGGTTAAATGGAAAGTTTTTTGAGGCAAAGCCGGAGGAAGGGAAGGAACCATATACGATTGTCATACCACCACCGAACGTTACAGGTCGCCTTCATTTAGGTCATGCTTGGGATACAACGCTACAAGACATTATCACGAGAATGAAGAGAATGCAGGGATATGATGTGTTATGGCTTCCTGGAATGGACCATGCCGGAATTGCTACTCAAGCTAAGGTAGAGGCAAAGCTTCGTGAGGAAGGGAAGTCACGCTATGATTTAGGGCGTGAGAAATTCCTAGAGGAAACATGGAAGTGGAAAGAGGAGTATGCTGGCCATATTCGTGAGCAATGGTCAAAGCTTGGACTTGGCCTTGATTATTCTCGTGAGCGCTTCACAATGGATGAAGGACTTTCTAAGGCAGTTCGCGAAGTATTCGTTTCATTATATGAAAAAGGACTTATCTACCGTGGTGAGCGAATCATTAACTGGGACCCTGCTACAAAGACCGCTTTATCCGATATTGAGGTAATTTATAAAGATGTTCAGGGTGCTTTCTATCATATGTCTTATCCTTTAACAGATGGATCTGGGTCTATTGAAGTAGCGACAACAAGACCAGAAACAATGCTAGGTGATACAGCCGTAGCGGTTCATCCTGAGGATGAGCGTTATAAGCACTTAATCGGAAAGACAGTTACATTACCAATCGTTGGCCGTGAGATTCCAATCGTTGGTGATGATTATGTAGATATGGAATTTGGATCTGGTGCTGTAAAGATTACACCTGCACATGATCCAAACGATTTTGAAATTGGAAACCGTCATCATTTAGAGAGAATTCTTGTGATGAACGAAGATGGTACTATGAACGGGAATGCTGGTAAGTATCAAGGCTTAGATCGCTTTGTATGTAGAAAGCAAATCGTTAAGGACCTTCAAGAAGATGGAATCCTCTTCAAAATTGAGGAGCATACTCATTCAGTTGGACATAGTGAGCGTAGCGACGCAGTCGTAGAACCATATTTATCTACACAGTGGTTTGTTGATATGCAGCCGCTTGCTAATAAAGCAGTTGAATTACAATCTTCAGATGAAAAAGTAAACTTTGTGCCAGATCGTTTTGAAAATACGTACCTACGTTGGATGGAAAACATTCGCGACTGGTGTATTTCTCGTCAGCTTTGGTGGGGCCATAGAATCCCAGCTTGGTATCATAAAGAAACAGGTGAGGTTTACGTTGGACGTGAAGAACCAAAGGACGCTGAAAATTGGGAACAAGACAATGATGTTCTTGATACATGGTTCAGTTCAGCCTTATGGCCGTTTTCAACAATGGGTTGGCCAAATGAAGAGGCAGAAGACTACAAGCGTTATTATCCTACAAACGTGTTAGTAACAGGATATGATATCATCTTCTTCTGGGTGTCTAGAATGATATTCCAAGGCTTAGAATTTACTGGTAAGCGTCCGTTTAATGATGTATTAATTCACGGATTAGTTCGAGCAGCAGACGGCAGAAAGATGAGTAAATCACTTGGTAACGGTGTGGATCCGATGGATGTTATTGATGAATACGGAGCAGATTCACTTCGTTACTTCCTATCAACGGGCAGTTCACCAGGTCAAGATTTACGATTCAGTATGGAAAAGGTAGAAGCAACATGGAACTTTGCCAATAAGATTTGGAATGCTTCTAGATTCGCGTTAATGAATATGGATGGATTAACATACGAAGAGATCGACCTATCTGGTGAAAAATCAGTAGCGGATAAATGGATTTTAACCCGTTTAAATGAGACCATTCGCGAAGTAACAAAACTTGCGGATCGATACGAGTTTGGAGAAGTTGGTCGAATTCTTTATAACTTCATTTGGGATGATTTCTGTGACTGGTACATTGAAATGGCAAAGCTTCCTCTATACGGTGAGAATGAAGCAGCTAAACTTACGACACGCTCTATATTAGCGTATGTACTAGACAATACAATGAGATTACTTCATCCATTTATGCCTTTTATTACAGAAGAAATTTGGCAGGCTCTACCTCATCAAGGAGAATCTATTACAGTTTCCGATTGGCCAACGGTTCGCCCAGAGCTTACAGATGATCAGGCTGCAAATGAAATGAAGTTACTCGTTGATATTATTCGCGCTGTTCGTAATATAAGAGCTGAAGTGAATACTCCAATGAGTAAGCAAATTAAGCTCCAAATTAAGGCGAAGGATGAGCAAATAAGTGCAACTCTAGAAAAAAATCGCTCTTATATAGAAAAGTTCTGTAACCCTAGTGAGCTTGAAGTTGGAACGACGATTCATACTTCTGAAAAAGCGATGACAGCCATTGTAACAGGGGCTGAGCTGTCACTACCATTAGAAGGTTTAATCAATATTGAGGAAGAAGTTAAGCGACTAGAAAAAGAACTCGACAAGCTTGAAAAAGAAGTAGAGCGCGTTCAAAAGAAATTAAGTAATGAAGGATTCGTTAAAAAAGCACCTGAAAAAGTAATTGAAGAAGAGCGACAAAAGGAAAAAGATTATACGGATAAACGCGATACGGTTCGATTACGTATAGAAGAACTGAAGCAACTTTAATCTAAGGTGGGGGCGAATTTCGCCTCCACTTTCTATAGGTTACAGAGATGGAGGCAATGGACATGTTTACTTCCTATGAAGACACATTGGATTGGATACATTCACGTTTAAAATTTGGGATTAAACCAGGGTTAAAAAGAATGGAATGGATGATGGAACGTCTTGGCCATCCTGAACGTACGATTCGAGGAATTCACGTGGCAGGTACCAATGGTAAAGGTTCAACGGTTAGCTACATTCGTTCCATTTTACAAGAAGCCGGATACTTAGTGGGGACGTTCACCTCACCTTATATTGAAGTATTTAACGAAAGAATCAGTATGAATGGTGTACCTATTTCAAATGAAGAGATGATTACACTGGCAAATAAAATTAAACCTCTAGTAGAGGAGCTTGAAAGTACTGAACTGGGCTCTCCGACTGAATTTGAGGTCATTACAGCCATGTCATTTTACTATTTCGGAAAGATTCGTCCTGCTGATTTTGTTATATATGAAGTAGGGCTGGGTGGCAGGTTTGATTCAACTAATATTATTAAACCGATTGTTACGGTGATTACGACGATTGGAATGGATCACACTGCTATTCTAGGTGACACAATCGAACAGATTACTTTCGAGAAGGCAGGAATCATTAAATCAGGTGTACCGGTCATATCAGGAGTCCATCAACCGCAAGCAATTACTGTTATTGAAGGAATAGCAAAGGATCATAAAGCAAAGCTTTATCTAGCTGAGCGAGACTTCTTTGTGTCAAAACACCTTTCCACGCCACAAGGCGAGTTCTTTACTTATCAATCAGAGCGAAACCATTATAAGGAATTATTTATCACGATGAAAGGCTCTCATCAGGTGTTAAATGCCTCTCTTGCTGTAAAAACAGTAGAGTACTTAAACACGTATCTATCAGTTTTAGTTGACGAGCAGCACATTCGAAGTGGACTAGAGAAAATGCGTTGGATTGGAAGGTTCGAAACGATTGCGGAAGATCCAACGATTATTGTTGATGGAGCTCATAACCCTGAGGGAATCAAAGAGCTAGTGAAAACAGTAAAAGCTCATCTATCAAATCAGCCTATTACTGTTATTTTTAGTGCACTAGAGGACAAAAAACTAGATGAGATGATAAAGCAATTGAGTGAAATCGCAGCAAACATCACTTATACGTCGTTTGACTTTCCACGTGCTTCATCAGCTGAAAAGTTACTGGCAATATATCCAGCTGAACATGCAAGTGCTGTGGAGGATTTTAAACAAGCTATAGACCTTGCGAAAACAAAGGAAGGTCATGTCATATTAATTACGGGTTCTCTTTATTTCATCTCTCAAGTAAGACAATATGTGAAAGAAAATGTATAAAATTCGTAAAGTTTTTATGACAGGTATCTGAATATTTGATAAAATAAAGTATAATTTTACAATCGATGTAGGAAGAAGGGGGACTATGGAAGTAACGAGACAAGCTAGACTAGTTATTTGGATGACGTGGTTACTACTATTTCCTGTTGTAAGCTGGTACATCTACTATCAATATCCCCCTGTCATAGCCGGATATGAAATAGATATATTTGTATTATTAGTATTAATGTGTATTGTGGCAACTTTACCAATTATAGTAAACGATACACCTATTTTCTTTACACATGGAGTATCGTTAGCTGTATTCCTTGTATTTGGGTTATTTGTGGAACTAGTTTTAGTGCAAATTGCTATTCTAGTTTTACTTCTAAAAGTTCATATAACTAGAAATAATTTATATAGAATTCCATTAAATTCATTGATGTTTATGTTGGTATCAATCATAGGGGCTCTTGTTTATTATTCTTTGGGTGGAGAAAATGGGATTATTGAACTTCAGTCGTTTGAAAGTTTTGTTCCCATTTTAGGTTATATTATCGCGACATTCCTGTCAAATAATGTAATTATCTATTTAATTAGAAAAATACTTCATCGTTCTAATGAAAGATTTTTCACAAAAGATCTCTTATGGGAAGCGATGACAAGCTTGTTGATCTATCCTGTTGGGATTGTATTATATTTACTTTACGTTGAAATTGGACTAGTTAGTACATTCTATCTTGGTATACCGTTTTTAAGTATTGCACTCATTCTTAAGCTTTATCATTCTAGCCAACAGGTGAATTCTTACCTGCAGAAGGTCAGTGAAATAGGTCATCAACTGACAGAAAGGCTGCAAGTGAATGAGGTATTATCTCTGTTTCTGGACAAGTTAACTAAAACGTTAAACGTGGATTATGCGTATATTGTTGACGTAAGAAAAGATCAAAAGTTTGAAGTGCTTCGTTATTCCGAGCTAGGCGAAGAAAAAGACGGAAACAAATACACATTTGATACAGAAAAAGGTATTAGTGGATATGTGTATTTAAAAAATAAACCAGTCCTTTTTAAAACGAGTCAAGAGTGGATTCATATGGCTCATCCAGATGTGCCAAAGGGCGTAGAAAGTTTAATCGGGGTTCCCATTAAACGAAATCAGCGTACGGTAGGAATTATGATCCTACTTTCCAAGAAGAAACGAGCTTACGAAAGCTTTCATCTAATGATCGTTGATATATTAGCAAACTATTTCGCAGTTGCGATTGAAAATGCAAGGCATTATGAAGAAACTAGAAAAACTAGCGAGCGCTGTGCCCTTACTAAGTTATATAATTATCGATATTTTGAAAATACGCTCGAAGAAGAGTTTACGAAGTTGATGACAACAAGAGTGAAGCTAGAACTTTCACTAATCTTGTTAGATATTGATCATTTTAAATCGATTAATGACACCTATGGTCATCAAGCTGGTAATGAGGTACTCTACGAATTAGCAAGAAGACTAGAGAAGATTCTTGGTTCAGAAGGAGTTCTTGCTAGATATGGAGGAGAGGAATTTGCCATACTTCTTCCAAATTTTGATCGTGAATCAAGCTACCGTCTAGCAGAATCAATACGTCAAGGTATATCCAACGCTCCATTTGTCATTAACCACCACTTGGCTGATATGCCTAAAAGAGTAGAAGTAACGATTACAGCTAGTATAGGAGTTGCAACAGCACCAGATGATGCAGAAGACCCAATGACACTCATTCGCCACGCTGACCGTGCAATGTATACGGGTGCGAAGCAGAAGGGTCGTAATAAAGTTGCGCAGTATGTAAAATAGAGACAGAGACCTAATTAGGATCTCTGTCTTTTTTAATATTGGCTGTTTTCGTAAAGATTGTTGCTTTCGTAAAAATCCCAATTGCCGGATTTTTACTCGGTAGTACAACGTCCAGTGATTTAAAAAGAGAGAGTTGCTCTTTTCTAACAATTATCACTTTGGTTTTGAGTACAAAATAGGGTGGGTTTTAGAAAAATTAGCATGAAAAACAACAAAGTTTTAGAAAAGAGCCTTTATATTTACTAGATTTTACAAAGAAATACTTCTAAAAGCATATTGATTCTATCGAATAATTGATATAATAGAGAGAATAAGTGTAACGATAGAATTATTGGTCGATATACTAACTGGAGGTGTCTGTTTTGAAACGAAAGTCCTTAATTTCTCTCTTTTTAACGATCGTTATTTTAGTTTCTCAAAGCATGTTTTATCAACCATTAGTGTTTGCAGACGAATCAGATGAATTTCAACTCCTAGTTATTATTGACCAAGAGAATGATCAATCAAGTTTACCAGATTTTCCAGATTACATAGAGCCAACTGTTATTAGAATGAAGGCATTTGTAGCATCAAGAGAAGAGCTTGATGGAAAGTATGATGGAATCTATATTCACAATGGTAGTTATTCCTCTGACGTACCGACGATAGACCCACCATTGGGACAAGATACACTTCTTATAACTAGAACAGAAGATAGGCGAAGTCATTATCAAACTACTAACAAAATGAATGATATTACTAGTCTAAAAGCTAACGAAATTATTAATGACTTTATAAAAAAAGGTCAGCCAGTAATACTACATTCAAACATCTTCAATCAGTCATGTTCAAGTACAACATTGCCTGCTGAAGGAACATGTGTCTTAAAGAAATCATTTGAACCTTATCGAAACAACAGCACGTATCCAAACGTAAAGGTCTACAATAACAATAGCAGCATCTTCTCTAACTTGGTAAATACAAGACCTATAGTAAACTTAGTCACATCACCTATTCCGTATGAAAACGGAGAAAGTAATAAGAAGTATGTGGCAGGAGAAGAAATTAACTTTACATTCACAGTAGATTCACAGAATACAAGTAGTTTAAAAGCGCAATTATATATAGATACAGATTATAACAGTAGATTTGATAATCACGATCTTATTGTTGAAAAGAATTTGAGTGCCTTACCTAAAAACGATAATGAATACACATTAACTTATAAAGTACCTAAGGGTTTTTCCGGAATACGTATTTGGAAGTTAGAAATTATTGATCCTGTCCATAAAAACTTAAAAGATTATGAAACGGGTGTTTTTCGATTTGATGGGGAAAAAGTAGAAGTGCGCGTTCTGCAAATTACTCAGGATAGTAATAATGCAGGTAGTTTAAAGAATGTGCTAAAAGAAAACATCATCTCTGGTAAGAATGGTAATGTCATAGAAACAGATTTTATGAAGATTACGATAGACGTGACGGACCTATATAAGTTTAATACTGGTGGGTATAGAAATATTAATGGTGCCTATAATATGCTCATCTTCGGATTTCAAGACGAGTATGGGAAGGTAGATATTAGTTCAGAAGCAGCTAATGAAGTTAAAAAATTTATTGAAACAAAACAAAGTGTATTCTTCACCCATGATACACTCCGTCGTGACAGAAGAAATGGAGGAAATACCCTACTAGATTCGAATAACTGGTTCAGGGTATTTATGGACATCTCAGGTCAAACTGTTCCTGTCAATAACAATTCAAAATCAAGAAATGATACACCAACTGAGAAACCGGCAGCCTTTTACTTAGAAACAAACCTTGGACGAGGTGGATCTGGTGTATATAGTGTGACTAAAGCAAACCAAGTAAACAATGGATTACGAACAGAATTTCCATACGATATTGGAGATATCTCAATTGTTTCCACCCATGCGCAATATTTTGCCCTAAATCTAAATGATAAAGATGTCATGACTTGGTATAATCTGGACCATTCTGGATTAGATAAAGAAGATAGTTGGAACCTTTACTATGCTTATTCAATTGGATCGTTAACTTATTCAGGTGCTGGTCATACAAATAGTAGCTTTAGTGCAGAGGAACAGAAGTTATTTGTTAACTTAATGTATCAGTCATTCTTAGGTTCTAATCATGCGCCAGCGATTACTTTATATACTCCACTTGAAAACGGTGCTGCAGTAAAGCCTACTAAAAATTTAGATGTGGTGTATAAGTTAGAAGACCTTGACTTAAATGATTTCAACTTACAAACGAGAGTTTATGTTAAAGGGCAGCAGGATCCCAATAAAATCCCTTTTGAGCAAGCCTACACGGGTGCAGTCATTAATAAGACGATTGATAAGTCTTTATTAAAAGGAGACTCTATTACAATAGTAATTGAAGCGACTGATGAATCGGGTGCTAGAGTGGTAAAAGAAGTAGTGGTTAAAATTGACCGAAGTACGCCGACTGTATCTGCAGACCGAGTTTTTGCTCAGAATAATGGAACATATCTTAAAACAGCTACTTCATCACAAGCTGTCATTAATTATTCAGTTCAGTCACAGAACTTTAGTATGGAGGGATTTGTAGGAGAGGTTCTTTATCCCTTTGCGCTTGATTCTTTTAACAAGCCAGTCGGTTCTACGATTACGTTGCCTGACGAGCCTTTTGGTGGCTGGAATAAGGCCATACTCGATCTTGATGAGAGAGCAATAGATTTAGAGGTCTTAAATGGTTATCGTGGACCTGAGTTCAAAAAAGATCAAAAAGTTAAGTTTGAGCAGGGATATCATACAGGTGATTGGCATAAAAACTTGGATAAATTAATTGGTAAGGAACTCATTATTCCAGTTATAAATACACTTACTGATAAAATTATTAAATTTGCTAAAGTAAAGGTTACTGAAACGATTAAAAACGGCTCGAACACAAGAGCGAGAGCAACCGTAATTGGCTATCAGGATGCCTATTACTCTTCACCAAGATTATCAAATGTAACCATAAAAGAAGTGTTTCCAGAAGGTATTGAGGTTGTCAACATCCCTAACGGATTTACAAAAACAATACAAAATAAACAAACTGTCGTTACAGGTAACATTAATCCGTTTACTTTTGACCTAGAAGGTCGACCTACTGGGGTGACCACTCAGACATTTTCAATTACAGTGAAACCAACGAAGGATCAGGTTTACTTATTAAATAACTCAAATGTGACATTTACGAATCCTAGTGGTGAAAGTACAAGTTCCGCTTTTGATACATTAACACTAGAGTCATATACAGCTGTAGAATCCGTAACGATACTAGACGGTGATCAAAGTTTAAGAGCTACTGATCCAGCTAAATTACTAACTGTAGAGGTTAAGCCTACGAATGCTGCTCAAGGTGTTATTTGGTCATCATCTGCTCCAGATATCGTAAGTGTTGATCAAAATGGTAGTATTAAAGCTTTAAAGCCTGGACAAGCTACGATTACGGTAAAATCTGTTGAATATGATCCGATTTTAAGGCCAAATTTACTAGACTCTATTCAAGTATCAGTTGATATCCCTGTTGAAAGCATTAGCATTCAGCCAGGAGAATTAAAACTGAAACAAGGAGATACAGAATCTATTCAAGCCATTATTAACCCATCCAATGCAACCAATCAAAATGTAAGATGGAGTGTACAAGATACTAATATTGTTTCAATTAATCCTTCAGGAAAAACTGCGAATTTAACTGGTAAGGAATTAGGAGAAACAACGATTACTGTCACGTCAGATGATGGAAATAAGCAAGCTCAAATAAAAGTTACGGTAGTCCCAAACATCGTCATCTCTCCTGATGTGATGCGATTACAGGTTGATGAAACCAAGAGTTTTAGTGTAAATCTTTCAGACAAATCACTTGTTACTTGGTCTATAGTAGATTCAAGTAAGGCAACGATTGACTCTAAAACTGGAGCCGTGAAAGGATTAAAGGTAGGAGAGACGAAAGTCCGTGCTACCTACACTAAAGATTCATCTGTGTATGATGAAGTCACGCTCATTGTTGAAGCTAACTTAGAAAGTATTAGGTTACCACAGAATGTAAATATTCTAGTTGGTGAAACGGTTACACTAGTACCTGAAGTGAACCCAGGAAGACCAAGTGATTATGAATTAATCTGGAGTTCGGGCAATACTAACATTGCCACGATATCAAATAATTCAGGGGTATTGACTGGAGTTTCATTAGGTAAAACGATTGTAACTGTAAGAGAAAAAATTACTGGCAAAACGGCACAAACTCAAGTAACAGTAGTAGAAGAATATACAGAAGAACACCCTCCTTTAGATGATCGTTCTGTAAGGTGGTAAAAAATGAAGCCATAACAACTTTGTTATGGCTTCAAGTTTGAACTGAATAGGTGATAATACATGCGCAAATCCAAATACGGTGTGAGAATAAAATGGGTAGTCGGTTTTGCTTTACTACTTAGTGTAACTGGTGTTCTTGCTTGGTATCTTGTTAGTGGACAGTCCATGTCCATACAGAGTAATCAACTTGAACAAGACTCTCATTTAATCCAAGCCGTTGTAGAAAACAATATAGAAAAAGTCAGAAGCTTACTAGAAGAAGAGGCTAGTCTAAATGTACAAATGGACGAAGGGTTCTCCGTTCTCACATATAGTATAAAGAGTAATTATGTTGAAATAGCTACTCTATTAATTGAAAGTGGTGCCGACCTTAACGAAATAGTCTTTGAAGGGAATACGCTTTTAATGGAGGCAGCCTATGTAGGAAATGATGTCCTTGTCTCACTTCTCATTGAAAAAGGGCTGGACAGCAATCAAGCAAATGATTATGGGTGGACTCCCTTACATGCTTCTATTTCTACAGGTTCTCAATCAGTTCTTTCACTTTTACTAGAAGCTGGTGCTGACATCAACGCTGCTGATGAAGATGGCTGGACCCCATTTATGGAAGCTCTATATTATGATTATGATGATATTTCGAATTATCTATTACAAAATGGTGCAGATATTCATGCAGTAGAAAGTAATAATCGTTCCCCGTTAATGATTGCTGCTATGGCGTCCAATAATGAGAATATCCTAGAAAAGCTGTTATCATTAGGAGCTGACTTGAATTTACAAGATCAGGATGGAAAAACAGCCCTCATGTGGGCTGTGGAATTTGGTCATGAGGAAAATGTTCAGTATCTTGTAGATGCAGGAGCAGATCAAACATTACAAACGACAGAAGGTAGTACTGCGTTGGATTTAGCCAAAGCAACAAGTAATATTAGTATTCTAGCTATATTGGAACAATAAAAGACAAGTGGGCTTCCACTTGTCTTTATTGTTAATTGATATAGAGATTATCTGGAACGACCTGAAGTCTTTCAACCCTAGGTAAAGCATCAAGCTGATCAATAATTACATTTTTATCATATAGGACATTAAAACGTGACGGCCTATTTAACTGCTCGACAATATCTGGCACAGATATCTTTTTATCTGTTAGTTGTGTTGTATTCCAGCGAGTGGCGTTAATCACGAGTTTATCGCGGGCGAATACCCCTCCATTAATATAGAATAATGAACCTACTCCATACAGCTCAGCGTCTGCATCTGTATAGAAGAAGGCTTTTAATGGCTTAATATTCGTAGCTTCTTCAAGAGCTAACACATGCTGTTCAAAATCGGTAAACTCATTAATTCTAGTAATCGTTAAGGTACCCAATGAAAGCAAAACTAACTGTTTATCATTAAACCCTTCTATGTTAGTGTTCAAAATCGTTGATGTACCTAAAGAGTAAATAGTAGAGTCAAAGGAAACAACATCGTTTTCCTTTTCATTAATCGATTCTTCATTACCCGCAATGATGACATTCCCAGTCACAAGAATATTTCCATCAATTGTTAATGGTTGGTCTTTATTATCAAAAGGAAAGATAGTTAAATCGCCATGGACTACAAGCCATTTATCTTCTGGAATCGTTATATCTTCAGTCAAAGTTAGACCGTTACCACTAGAATACACGACATAATCTGGCACTGATGCAAGTTTCTGATATAAATTTGCTTTTGACCTAGCAAGATGGGTTGAGTCGGAAACGTACTTATTTATAAGACTTTCTATCTTACCGTTGCGATTAGGATCATTTATGGCAGGAATTTGTTCTTCAGTAATGGGAGTTACCGTGTTTGTGATTTCATTTAACTTCTCAGCGAATGATTTTCGGAAATTCACATCAATAAATTCTTTTTGTTCGGTTTTTATGGTAGGTGCTTGCTGTTGATAGAATAGATTTCTAATATCATCTGTATCGTATTCTTCTAGATTTAAGCCGTTCCAAAAACGTTGTACATATACATTTCCATTAATAGCAGGAAACATCGTGTCCGCTTCTTGTTGTTTTATACTATCTGTATAGTTCGCAATACTTCGCAGGTAAATGTCATTTGCATATACGTTTCCATAAGTATAAGACGACCCATTAAGGAACAGCCCTTGATTATTGTCCATACCTATACTTCCAACTGCATACTCTAAAAAACTTGGTGTCGGTGATAAGATAATATTTTGATGAACCTTCCTTCCATTTGCATCTACAGCTAACTCAAGGACCCTTGTAAAATAACGATCTGTTTTAATATAATCATAGCTTCGACCCGCTATTGTTAAATCGGTTATTTGAATTTGTGGACCATTGTACTTCTGCTCCATACTATTAATAAATTCTTCAATTTTGGGATTAAAGTCACTTGTTATTTCATCGTCTAGTAACGGGTATTTTTCTTTATTTTGCATTTCTACTCTAAATTCTGCAATAACTTGTTCAATCGTATTAATTGCATCCTGTGTAGACACGATCTCAGCATTTCTATACGCAGTTCTCTTAGAACCTCCTACACTTGCTGAAATAATGGAAAGACCAAGTACCATAAAGACGAGGCTAACTAATAAAACTATTAATAAACTTGAACCTCTCTCGTTCGTCATTTTCCTCGCCTCCTTAATATCCAAACTTACTTGTTAAAGTAAGGGGCTTTACATATAAATCGTTATTTGGTCCATAATCTTTATTTTCTAGAGTTAATTGAATGTCAAAGATACCATTAATACAGCGTTTTTCGTTAGAACTCAAATCTATTTCATAATTGGTGCAAGAAAATTGAATATAAGAATCATCTATGCTACTTGAATCACCATCCGTTATGGAAATGTTGGTGACGTTTAAAGGTTCATTGTTTAACAGAATTTGTTCACTCTCTAGCTTTAATTCATTTACTGTTACTTCATCATTGGATTTTTGAACTTCTTCTACTAACTGATTATCACTCGATGAAACCGTAAGCTTCTGATCATTAATAAATCGATAGCAGTTGTCTATTTCGACTCCGGCTTCTGTTGTACATGGTCTAATTGTATCAGGTGATAACTCATAAATAGAGTTCATGATTCTGGCAATAACATAATCCGCCTCGTCTCTTATCTGGCCCTCTACCCCAATTACTTTATAGGCTTTTATCCCAGTAAAATAAACCCCATAAATAGAAGTGATAACAATAGAAGAGATTGCTAGTGCAGCAAGTAGTTCTATTAAGGAAAACCCTTTTTGGTCTATGAAGAGAAGTTTTATTTGGTTAATTAATTTCATTAGAGACGACCCCTTTAATTAGAATCGGTGCTGAACTTCCCCAATTCACCTCTACATCAAAATGTAAAAGATAATCAGTTAAAGGATCCCGATCACCAGAAGGCAGTAACGGTGTGGGTCGGAGTTTGACAGTAACAAAATATTCATCCGAATTATAAGTACGACCGTTAATTGTCGGAGTCAACACAAGCTCACAGCTGGAGGTCTCCTGAAAAAGTGAGAAATTGTATGTCTGACCATTTTTATTAATATTGATTCGATTGTCACAGGATTCGCCGTTTATCCGAACGAATGCTCCTTTTTCGTCATTTTCCGTATTACTAGCGGTTACCTGTTCTTCAAGAAAAGTTTGTAAGTATTGAAAGTTTTGCTTTTCTATATAAGTCACAACACTTCTAGCAATGTTTAACGCGACTGTTTTATCTTTGTTTATGTTAGTAAAAGAGTAAGCTTGTGTAAAGAAGGCCAGAAGGGTAATTAACACAATACTCAATATGGTAATGGAGACAAGAACTTCAAGCAGCGTAAACCCCTTTGAATTACTTTTGACAATATTAAGCATAATATGACACCTTCTTTCAAATTCCATAAGTTTATTATACAATAAGATTAAGTGAAAAATAGTAAAATAGTTTGATGTTACTTACTAGTTTAATTGGAAAATTGAGGTGTAGTTATGAGTGAAATAATGTTCTTCTTTGCAGGAGCTTTATTACTTGGTATTATTCTGTTTCTTGTCCCCAATAAATATAGTACGCATGGAAAAACGGTAATCCTTGTAATAGCACTTTTATTGTCTGGCTTTGGCCTGATAGCGAAAAGTTTAATTCCGATTTGGCAGGCTGTGCTAATAATGATTGTCCTTGCCTTGCTTGTAAGTTATTTAGTAGAGCAAAAAATAGGTGGAAAAATACGTAAACAAGAAGAAAAAACGAAAGTAAAAGGCAAACTGCAGCCGTTAAAGAATGTAGCAGAGGAAGAAGAGCAATCATCTTCAATTGTTGATGAAGATGTTTTAGTTGAGAAGGAAAACTTCGGTGAAGAAAAAGAGAGTGTAACTACAATCATTAACCCTATCATGGAAGAAGAGGTCGAACTGCCTCATATTGAATTCGAAGAAGAGTTTTTACAAGCGAGAGCAGAAGCGGCAGTTAGTATAAGTGAAGAGGTAATAGATTCAAAATATGATGAAGAATCTATACCTGAGTTAACGGAATTCCCGGAGGTAAGAACTGAAAAAGTAACCGAAACTTTAAACGAAGATGTAGCTGATTCCGAACTCGATGATGAAGAACTTCGTTTGTACAAGGAATTATATAAAGAAGCTGTAAATCAACAGATAGAAAGTAAAGATACAGAAGTTGAAATAGAAGAGTTAATTTTTACTGATAGTAATAAAAGGTAGATTAGCTCTTAGGAGGAGTATAGGTGGATACCTCAAGTTTTCTAAAACTATTTAGTAGTATGGCAATAAGCACCCTGTTTTTATTTTCAATATCACAAGTTGGTCATGCTGTGTATACAACCGTTTCAACACAAGGAAAATTCTATGAAGAAAACACATATGTAGGGCCGGTTAATATTTCCGGACTGACGGATGTGGAAGCTCTTCAAACCCTTACAGAGAAGACCAACGTTTGGAAGGAACAAGAGGAACTGATCCTTTCTTACAATGGAAAAAGTTATACCGTTCAACCTGACTTCTTTACGTTCCTTATCGATCAAAGCTTGGTTACTATTGAACAAGGAAAACAAAACAAGCTCATCGTAGCTGTCTCACGTCAAGAATTAGAGTTTGAAATAGTAGATTTACTAAATCCTTTAAGCATAGAAGAAATTAATATAGAAGGCTTACTTCAAGACCTAGAAGATGCAGCTTCAAACTTAGAGGATGTCAAAACTCTAAAGATAGAGGACTTTTTCCATTCAGATACTCTTGCTACTACGACAGTATCTGAAGCAAGCGTGAAGAATATCCCTAGTGAAATTGACACTAACACGTTTTTAAGCTCTTTCTCAAAAATCAGCATACCGGCCAATAGTGAGCTTTCAATCCAAACACTATTAAATGACCAAAATATATCGAACGATACGGCTAGTGTTATAGCTACACTTATTTACAAGGCGATCCTCCCAACTAATTTTACCATCGTGGAGCGTCACTTGAGTCCAGAGTTACCTACGTACGCGGAACTTGGATTTGATGCAATGGTGACAGACACCTACGACTTTGTTATCTATAATCCTAATACGACTGAATATGTAATAGAAATTCAAACGGTTTCGGACGGATTGAAGGCAGCTGTTATTGGTCTACCATTATTATATCAGTATAAGATTGAAGTCATAAATGTGGAGACTCATGAACAGAAGGTGATTATTCAGTACGATCAAGATCTTCCGTCGGGTCAAAAGAAGATTGTAAATAAGGGAAAGCAGGGCCTATCAGCAACGATTATGCGTCACAAGCTTGATCAAAAGGGGCAACTTCTAGAAAAGCAAGAAGTAGCCATGGATTACTATTCACCTATTCATACTGTGGAGTCCCATAGTCTGAAATCAGCAGTTAAAGTTGGAACAAGCTCTGATGCGGACTCGGACGAAGAACAAGATGAGAATTCAGAAACGGAAAACTCTGAAGATGAACAACAGGAAACAGACGAACAGCAAGATTCGGAGCAACAGACAGAAGAAGATGAACCCATTGAAAAATAATAACCTAGTTAAAGAAGGGATTAAATGAAACAGACGACAAGGAAGCGATTAGGGGATTTACTTGTTGAAGCGGGGCTTATAACGGAGCAACAGCTGGAGCAAACCTTACGTGAAAAAAGCGATGGTCAAAAGCTTGGAGATGCTCTCCTCCAACAAGGGTATGTAACCGAAACACAGCTCATTGAGGTACTAGAGTTTCAGCTAGGGATACCTCATGTAAGCTTATATCGGTATCCCTTTGATCCTAAATTAAAAAATCTTGTCCCAAAGGAAGTAGCAAAACGACAGCTCATTATGCCATTGAAAAAAGAAGGTGATAAACTCTTTGTCACAATGGCAGACCCTATGGACTTCTTTGCTATTGATGATTTGCGTTTATCAACAGGATTCCAAGTAGAAACGGCGATTTCCTCAAAGGATGATATTTTAAGAGCCATTACAAAGTACTATGAAATTGATGAAAGCCTAGAAGAAATGCTCTCTGATATGTCATCTGGCCCTAACATAGAAGAGGAAGAAGTAAAAGACCAAGATTCCCCAATTGTAAGGCTTGTAAACCAAGTTCTACAAAATGCGGTTCAGCAAAAGGCAAGTGATATTCATATTGACCCTCAAGAAACGAAGGTGCTTGTTAGGTACCGAGTGGATGGGGTGCTTAGAACGGAACGAACATTACCAAAGCATATGCAAAGTGTGCTAATCGCTAGAATTAAGATTATGTCTAATCTTGATATTACAGAGCACCGAATTCCACAGGATGGAAGAATTAAGCTTAATTTAGATTTCCATCCTATCGACTTACGTATTTCTACTCTCCCAACTGTTTACGGTGAGAAAGTAGTAATGCGTATATTGGATCTAAGTAGTGCCTTAAATGATATAGAAAAGTTAGGGTTCAATAAGTTGAACTTAAAACGTTTTTCACAAATTATTGAGAAACCGACTGGTATTGTATTAATTACAGGTCCTACTGGGTCAGGGAAATCTTCTACATTATATGCAGCTTTAAATAAGCGAAATTCAGAAGAGGTTAACATTATTACGATTGAGGACCCGGTAGAATATCAACTAGAAGGTATAAACCAGATCCAAGTTAACTCTAATATCGGTATGACTTTTGCCAAGGGATTACGAGCCATTTTAAGACAGGATCCTAACATCATTATGGTCGGGGAGATTCGTGATAAAGAGACAGCAGAAGTAGCCATTCGTGCGTCACTAACGGGTCACTTAGTGTTAAGTACCCTGCATACCAATGACTCTATTGGAACCATTACGAGATTAATAGATATGGGAGTCGAGCCGTTCTTAGTTGCTTCTTCGTTAACTGGGATTGTAGCTCAGCGATTAGTTCGTAAGGTATGTCGTGACTGCAGTTCACCAGAACCTGCTACAAAACGAGAGCAAGAGATTTTCCAAAAACGTGGGTTAACCATTGATACGGTTGTCCGGGGAAAAGGCTGTCCAACCTGTAATATGACTGGATATAAAGGGCGTATGGCTATTCATGAAGTACTCGTTATGAATGACGAGCTGAGAAAAAATATACTAAATGCAGAATCATTCGCTAACATAAGAGATTTAGCCCTTAAGCATAAAACGATCTTTTTAATTGATGATGGGCTACTAAAGGTAAAGCAAGGTTTAACAACAACAGAAGAAATATTACGTGTTGTACTTCCAGAGTAGGTGACGATATATGAAAGATCGGATTGAACATATTTTACGCGCAGCTTTTGAGTTGAGAGCATCAGATATCCATCTAACGGTTGGAATACAGCCGATTATGAGGATAAACGGGGAATTAAAAAGATACGGAAAAGAGACACTGAAGCCTGAAGATACAGAAGGTATGGCGAAGGAAATTATCCCTAGTGATACGTGGAATTCTTTCTTAGAAAGAGGAGAACTAGATTTCTCTTACGGTATTCCAGGTATCTCTAGATTTCGTATTAACGCCTATCGACAACGATCATGTGTAGCAATGGCGGTTAGGATTGTACCGACAAATGTCCCATCTTTAGACGAGCTTGGGTTACCAGATATTTTAAAGAAGGTAGTAGCCAAGCCACAGGGATTAGTATTAGTAACGGGACCAACAGGAAGCGGGAAGTCAACGACTCTTGCTGCCATGATTCAATACTTAAACCAAACCTACAGAAAGCATATTATTACACTTGAAGATCCGATTGAATATTTACACAAGCATGGAAACTGTATTATTGATCAGCGTGAAATAGGCTTTGATACAAAGAACTTTGCAAATGGATTAAGGGCTTCACTGAGACAGGATCCAGATGTCATTTTAGTCGGTGAGATGCGGGATTTAGAGACCATTCATACAGCGATAACGGCCGCTGAAACAGGTCATCTTGTGCTTGGTACACTCCATACGTCTAGTGCACCTTCTACGATTGATCGAATCATTGATGTCTTTCCAGCTAATCAGCAACCACAAATTAGAATCCAGTTAGCCTCTGTGTTAGTGTCCATTATTTCACAGCGTCTTTTTCCGAAAAAGGATGGAACTGGGAGAGTGGGTGCCACTGAAATTTTGATAAACAATTCAGCGGTGGCAAACTTAATTCGTAACGAAAAGATCCATCAAATTAAGAGTGTCATGCAAACAAGTCGAGCAGCAGGAATGCACACCATTGAGATGAGTATTAAAGAGTACTTACAAGAGGGGTTAATCGCAAGAGAAATAGCAGAACAATATCTACAGGAGTATGATATAGATGCCTAGATATAAATACCAAGGACGCTCATCCTCCGGTAAAGTAGAAGGAGTCGTTTCAAGTCCTTCTAAGCGTGAGGCAATGATAAAGCTTCGTGAACAAGGTTTTCGTATATTTGAAATACAGGAAGTAAAAGAAAACTTCCTTACAAAAGAATTAACCTTCGGAAACCCTGTTAAGCTCGAACATTTTGTTATCTACTTACGACAGTTTGCTACTCTTTTAAAGGCTGGAATTTCCGTTGTTGATGCTACGAAAATATTAGCTCAGCAAACAGCAAGTAAAGCTCTAAAGAGAATTCTTCTTAATGTAGAAGAAGACCTGCAATCGGGACTTGCTCTATCCCAAGCAGCAAACAAGTATAAAAAGGTGTTCACACCCATGTTTATTAATATGGTCCGAGCTGGAGAAGCAAGTGGTACCCTTGATGAAACGCTAGAAAGACTGGCAGATCATTACGAGAAGCAGCATTACACAAAGCAAAAAATTATATCTGCGCTTGCGTATCCGTTGGTTGTAGCTGTTATTGCGCTTGCGGTGGTTATATTTTTACTTGTACAAGTCGTACCAACATTCGTGAGTATGTTTGAAGGATTTAATGCAGAGTTACCGTTAATTACGCAGTTTGTCTTAGGTGCTAGTGAGTTCATGCAACGTTTTTGGTGGTTGGTCGTGTTAGTCATCTTCCTAATGTACGGTCTAGTAATGCTGTTACGACAGGAAAAGAGTACAAAGTACTATCTAGATTATATTCAGCTTAAAATCCCGATTTTTGGACCTATGTTCCAAAAGGCAGCCATTGCCAGAATGACGAGAACGTTGAGTTCACTCTTTTCAAGCTCCGTTCCAATACTGCAGGCCATGTCCATTGTAGAAAATGTCGTTGAAAATGAAGTGATGGCAAAGGTCATTAGTGAATCTAGAAACTCGCTTGAGAGAGGGGTTTCTTTAACAGAGCCGATGAAAAAACACTGGGCTTTCCCACCACTTGTTACACAGATGATTGCAATTGGTGAAGAAACGGGATCACTCGATGCGATGTTAGGAAAAGTAGCAGACTTCTATGAAAAAGAAGTAGAAAGTACTACAGACCGTCTAAAATCATTAATTGAACCTATCATGATTGTTCTTTTATCTGGAATTGTAGGAACCATCGTAACAGCCATTATTGTGCCGATGTTTGACATATTTAATAAAATAAACTACTAATTCCACAAAATATTAGTTTTTTCTACAATTTCATTGTTGTATAATGAGGTCAATAGACCTAGTTTTCTATAAAAATTAAAAACTATTAAAGTTAAAAAGGGAGAGAGCGCGATGTTACGTAACCTACGTAAAATGTGGAAAAACCAAAAAGGTTTAACACTCATTGAATTACTTGCTGTTGTTGTTATTTTAGGAATTATTGCTGCGATTGCTGTGCCGGCTATTGGGAAGATTATTGACAATACTAAGAAAGATGCTGTAATAGCAGAAGCTATCCAAATTATTAATGGTGCTAAGATTGCATATGCTGCAGATCCTTCTAAAGCTCCATATGACCAAACTGAACTTGAAGCTTATGTAGATAATGCAGAAGATGATTCATTTACAGTTAATGTAAATGACGGAGTATTTTCAATTCAAGGACATGATGTTGCTCCTTTACTTAAATATAGTGACACGGACAATATAACAGAAGATGCATTAATTAATAAGACTGAAAAAGTAGTGACACAACAATAAAATTAATAATGATCTCAACAAATTAGCCCCCTAAAAGGGGGCTTTCCCATAACCCAGGAGGTACCCCATGACACTATTCCTCTACACCTACATCTTCATCATCGGACTCGTCCTTGGTTCCTTCTACAACGTAGTCGGCCTTAGAGTGCCACTCAATCAGTCGATTGTGACACCAAGATCTGCCTGTCCGAAATGCCATCAAACGTTAACTCCCCTACAACTAATCCCCGTGATCTCCTATTTAGCTCAACGAGGTGCTTGTCGTTCCTGTGGTGTGAAAATATCACCGTTATACCCTGTTATGGAGCTTACAACAGGGATTTTGTTTGTTCTTGCCCCACTCCTTCTTGGTTGGAGTGTTGAACTTTTTATTGCGTGGGCCTTTATTTCTCTATTAATGATTGTGTTTGTATCCGATATAAAGTATATGATTATCCCAGACAAGGTTTTACTAGTGTTCGCAGTGATTCTTTTACTCGCACGAACTATTCTATCACCATTAACACCTTGGTGGGATTCATTACTAGGCGGAGCAGTTGGAATTCTACTACTCATGATAATTATCCTTGCTAGTAAAGGTGGCATGGGTGGTGGCGATATGAAGTTATTCGGTGTTATCGGACTTGTTCTAGGTTGGAAGCTCGTGCTCGTTGCTTTCTTTTTATCTACTCTCATTGGGACGTTCATCGCTTCAATCGGACTAGCCCTTGGTAAAGTAAAGCGAAAAGAACCGTTCCCGTTTGGTCCGTCGATTGTGCTCGGAGCGCTAATTACTTACTTTTTCGGTGAAACCTTAATAACCTGGTATATTACTTTTATTGTAAATGGATTTTAGTTAGGAGGTCTTATCAATGGTCTTTTCCATTATGCCTAGAGGACATAAGCCCATCAATATTATTATTAAAGATCATGTCATTCGCTTTGTTGAGCTAAAAACGGTTTCACCGATCTCTGTGTTAAAGAAAGGTGAACGTTATTTACCGGATGGCTTAATTAAAGAAGGTAGAATCATAGACCAAGAGACCCTTCTCATGATATTAGAAGAGTGTATTCAAGATTGGGGTATTAAGAAACGCAAAATTCGTTTCGTTGTTCCTGATTCATTTGTTGTTATTCGGAAAGTAGATGTTCCGACGGACCTTGCGGATGAAGAAATACACGGATACTTACAATTTGAGTTAGGCTCCAGCATTCATCTTCCGTTCGAAGATCCTATACTTGACTTTGAAGTAGTGGAAGTAAGCGAGGAGAAAAAATCGGTTCTTTTATTTGCCTCTCCAGAAGAAGTCATTCAAGAATATGTAGAGATGTTTCAAGAGCTTAGACTTAAAGCAATCGCCGCTGATATCTCACCACTCAGCTTATATCGTCTTTATTATATAATGGACCAGGCAGCGACAGATGAACGTTTATTACTCGTTCAGTATGATCAGAAATCTGTTAACTTCAGTATTTTTGAAGAATATAAACCTATCTTTATGAGACATCTTGTCCTTGATAATCCTTCAAAATTATGGAGGGTAGAAGAAGGCAAATATACGTACTTAGGGGACCCTGTTGAGTTAAAAAGTCAAATGAATGATACGTATAAGGAAATCGAGAGGATTTTAAGCTTCTATCGATTCTCGTTAAATCAGGGGCGAAAGCAAGTAACGAAAATTGTGGTAACGGGAGACCATCCCAAAATTAGAGAGATCACAGGAGACCTTCAGGAGAGAGTGGAAGTACCCATCGCTCCTTTAGTAATGTCGAGAGCTCTGCGTGAACATGATCTTACAGATGGGTTTCAGCTGGCTGTAGGCCTAGCATTAAAAGAGGTGTAGCACCATGTTAATAGATATTAATCTACTACCTAAAAAAGAGTTGAAAAATTTTGCTAGTGTCGTGTTAATCATTGTGCCGATTCTTTTACTTTTCGTGCTTATTGGTCTCTTTTTTGTACAAAAAAATGAGGCACAACAACAAATAGAAGCTTTACAAGATTCCGTACACAAACAGCAGCAGTTAAAAATTACCTATGAACAAAAGCTAGCAAGCTTTGAAATTTCTGAGTCGGTTGACCAATTGGAGCAAACGATTGAGTGGATGGATGCAACTTCAGTTAAATCAGTTCCGATATTGGAGCATCTAACAGCGTTGTTACCACAAAGAGGATATATTTCAACTTATAGCTACAGTGACCAAGACCGTATGCAGTTAACCATCCAGTTTGATACATCTATTGAATCTGCGTATTACTTAAAAGAACTGAAGGATTCTGACTATTTTAGTGAGGCAAAAATTATTAGTTTGTTAACCAACCCTTACCTAGAAAATACTGATCAAATAGTCATTAAAGAAAACGTAACAAATGAAACTTATATTCCAAGATACGTGGCAGTTTATGACCTTTCTTTAAATATTCCTAGTATTCTAGAGTTGCAAAGGGAGGGAGAATAATGATACTCCGTTTTACACCAAAGCAAATTAAAGTTCTGATGTTTGCTGTAATCGTGATTGCACTTATTTATACAGGTATTTATCTTTTATTCTCATCAAAATGGGATAGCGAGCAGGCCGTTCTCTCCTCATCATTACAGGTAGAAGAACAGCAAGTACAACAATTACAAAAAAAGATTGAAGCTGTTGAGGAACAAACTCTTAGTAGCACAATTCTTTTACAGGAAAAGTTGCCTGTCGATCCGTTAGTTGAACAGCTCATTCTTGATTTGGAGAAAGCTGAAACAATATCTGATAGCTTTATCTCTAGTATGAGTTTCTCAGATGGTACCTTCTCCGTAGAAAATACGTTAGAGCAATATCAACAATTCCTAGAGAAGGATCAGGCGCGTTCTGAAAGATCGGAATCATTGACAGAAGATAAGGAAGAAAGCCAGGAAGAATCGACAACGGAGCAATCAGAGCAAACTAAAGAGGAGACTGCTCTAACTACTTTAGGGCTAGAACAAGTAGAAGTAACCTTAAATGTAGAATCACCGACTTTTTTTGAAATGAAGGAGTTCCTCAAGCAGATTGAGTTATTACCTCGTATTGTTAGGGTGAAAGCCTTAACATTTGCAGGTATACCGGAGCTAACTTCTGAGGATCAGACCATTAATACATTAAAGTATACCGTAGTTATCTCCACTTACTATTTTCCAGGATTGGAAGATTTGAAGGATGAGTTACCACCATTAGAGACACCAGAACCAAGTAAAAAGAAGAACCCTTTTCTCCCATCAACTGAAGAAGAACAAGAAGTCGAGGAAAGTGAGTCAAGTAATACCTCTAGTAATAGTAGCACGAATGTAATTGAGCATACTGTTCAAGCCGGTGAAACATTGTATCTGATTTCACAGAAATATTACCAAGATCGAAGTGGCGAAAAAAAGATTAGAGATTACAATGATTTATCTAGTAATTATTTAGTAGTAGGACAAGTCTTAAAGATTCCACTAGACTAGTTTTGCAAATATTGACGAAAACCTTCTATAACAAGACGACAAATGTCTTGTTATTTTTTTTTTCTAATATGGTACAGTTGGAAAAAGTATTCTCACGATTTTCCGACACATTAGGAGGTGTGTAACATGGACAAGCCTAGAGTGACCATTAAAATTAATGGGAAAGAACGGTCGTTTTATGAGGCGACAGCGGAAGAGGTAAAGGTAACGAAACCAAAGGAATTTCCCAAGCCTGAACAACATGAGGACCGGGAACCTCCTGAATTCGTTTATGCTTCTGAACTAGCAGAAGATGAAATAGCTGCAGCAAATGAGGAAAGAGAGTTTGAATGGATTCTACCTGAGCATCAAGAAAAGAAAGAGTTTCAATACGACAAACTTGTTCCTATTGAAAATAAACGGAAAAAGCCGATTATTGGAGCTCTTTCCATTCCAGGAAAGAAAAAAAGCAATCATCCTAAATATCCTTATAAAGCGCTAATCCTCTCTATTTTATCAGCGTTAGTCATCGGGACAAGCTTTGGTATGGTGGTGCTTCATCTATTTACGGAAGATGGGGCACAACAAGCAATTGGTACAGTTCAGCCAGGTGAGACGAAAGAAGGTGAGGAAACGGATGGAACACCTGCAAACGCTCCTGCCGCTTCTGCACCTATTACGATACCAGCCATAGATGTATTTGTTGTACAAGGTGGAGTTCTCTCATCAGCAGAAGCAGCTACGCCTGTTATTGAGGATTTAAAGGGAAAAGGCTTTGCAGGTACTGTTATTCAGCAGGATGGTAAATACTTGCTTTTTTTAGGGGTAGGAATATCCGATTTAGCGGGGAAATCAATGAGTACCCCTTATGAAGCAATAGGACAGGACACCTATGTGAAGTCCTTCACCTTCCCAGAAGTGAGTAAAGAAGGTGACCCTGCTATACAGGAAGCAGGGAAATTGCTACATCAGTTAGTCGTCTTTACCTCTAATAAATATACAAACATACCTGAGACTGAAGCTTGGGCAAACATCAAGATTACATATGATCAACTGGCCTCTGTAGAATCAGAATCAAACTTTGTAAAAGCGGTAAAAGTGGCATTTCCAATCGTTGAAGCTTACCAACAATCATCGGCTGATGCAGATTTTTGGAAATCACAGCAAGCTCTGTTAACAGGGTTACAGGAATACCAAAATTGGATTTTGAGCCAAAAGAATTAACAGAATTTGTCGAAATACGGACATATTCAAGATGGGAAAAGCGTATATTATGACGTTTTTCCCTTTTTTTATGTCTTTTTATCATAAAATAGGGTAGTCTTGAAAAGACTAAAATGTGGTAAAAATCGATTTTTGATAAATTGTAAGATTGAAGAAGGAATGTTACGATATGCTCGTATCTTCCTTCATAACTAAACAGTAAAGTAAGGTGATGACATGCAACACCTCGTTTTAGCCTCTTCATCTCCAAGAAGAAAAGAACTACTGACAAACCTCGGCATTACATTCGATGTTCTTTCAAGCTCTATTGAAGAAACAATAGATCCATCTGTCACACCGGAAGAAACCGTTCTTTCGTTGGCAGAGCAAAAAGCCATGGACGTGGCAAAACAGTATCCGTCTTCCTATGTGGTAGGGGCAGATACAATCGTTGTGTATGACTCACAGATATTGGGTAAACCCAAAGATGAGCAGGATGCTAAACATATGTTGCGAATGCTTTCAGGAAACACTCATTATGTGTTAACGGGAGTGTCTATCGTAGTAAACGGACAACCTAGCTCTTTTTACGTTAGGACTGATGTCACCTTCTGGCCGATTTCTGAGGATGAAATAAGTCAATATATTGAAAGTAGAGAGCCGTTTGATAAAGCAGGCTCTTACGGAATCCAAGGCTTAGGTTCACTTTTTGTGAAAGAGATAAAAGGGGATTATTTTTCAGTCGTTGGGCTACCCATTTCTAGATTAAAACGGGAATTAGCGAAAATAGGATTTACAGTATAAAAGGAGGGAATTGGTTACTTGGTTCAAAGCTCTTCATTGATGATTCGCGATTTTCCACAAAACGAACGACCACGTGAAAGACTAGTGCAGGACGGGGCAACAAGCCTTTCTAATCAAGAGCTGTTAGCGATCTTGCTAAGAACAGGTTCAAAAGAGTCATCGGTTATACAACTTGCAAACCGATTGTTAACTCAGTTTGAAGGGTTACGATTACTAAAAGATGCTACTATTGAAGAACTTACTTCTATTAAAGGAATAGGCGAGACAAAAGCGATTCAAATTATGGCTGCACTAGAACTTGGTCGAAGAGTCGGTAGGCTGCAGTATGATGATCGTTATGTCATAAGAACCCCAGAGGATGGGGCGAATTATATGATGGAAGAAATGCGCTTTTTGTCTCAAGAGCATTTTGTGTGTCTATACTTAAATACGAAGAATCAAGTTCTTCACCGTCAGACTATTTTTATTGGTAGTCTAAATGCATCGATTGTTCATCCGCGCGAAGTGTTTAAAGAAGCGTTTAAGCGCTCGGCAGCTTCTATTATCTGTTTGCATAACCATCCTAGTGGTGATCCCTCACCAAGTAAAGAGGATATAGAAGTGACCAAACGGTTATCGGAATGTGGAAAAATTATTGGTATTGAACTGCTAGATCACTTAATTATTGGTGATCAAAAGTATGTCAGTTTAAAAGAAAAAGGATATGTGTAAGTACTATGCTTTTTAGGACACTTCCTATATAATACTAGTTATGAGTTTTTTCGTGAACAGATAGTATCATACATAGGAAGTAAACATACCTATAGTTATAGAACATACACTTTAAAGAAGAGCATGTCAGGTGCCATCATCACATTATAATGGTTAGGAAAGGAAGATACATACATGCTTGGTACTCGAGATCTTGGTATTGACTTAGGAACGGCTAATACCCTCGTATATGTAAAAGGAAAAGGGGTTGTTGTACGCGAGCCCTCTGTAGTCGCGGTACAGACAAACTCTAAACAAATTGTTGCAGTTGGTAATGATGCGAAAAACATGATTGGTCGTACACCAGGAAATGTCATTGCAACTCGTCCGATGAAGGATGGAGTTATTGCTGATTATGAAACAACGACCACCATGATTAAATATTATATTAGACAAGCTCTAAAAAATAAGAGCCTTTTTTCAGGTAAGCCATATGTGATGGTATGTGTACCATCTGGTATTACAGAAGTTGAGGAAAGAGCAGTTATTGAATCAGCGAAACAGGCTGGTGCTAGAGATGCGTTTACGATTGAAGAGCCATTTGCTGCAGCAATTGGAGCAAATCTTCCTGTTTGGGAGCCTACTGGTAGTATGGTTGTTGATATTGGTGGAGGAACAACTGAGGTTGCGATTATCTCACTAGGTGGTATTGTTACAAGCCAATCCATTCGAATTGCTGGAGATGAGATGGATGAGGCCATCATGCAATATATCAAAAAGAACTATAACCTCATGATTGGTGAGAGAACAGCTGAAATGTTAAAGGTAGAAGCGGGATCTGCCGGAATACCAGAGGGAATTGAAGATATGGAGATCCGTGGTCGTGACCTTCTTACAGGATTACCGAAAACAATTGCCATTTCTGCAAATGAAGTAGCAGAAGCTTTAAAGGATACGGTAACGGCTATTGTTGAGGCGGTAAAGGTAACACTAGAAAAGACACCGCCAGAATTAGCAGCAGACATCATGGACCGTGGAATTGTTTTAACAGGTGGAGGCGCATTACTTCGAAACCTTGATAAAGTAATTAGTGAAGAAACAAGTATGCCTGTACTAGTAGCAGAGAATCCTTTAGATTGTGTAGCAATTGGGACTGGAAAATCACTTGATAATATTGATATATTTAAAAATAAGGCAAAATATAGCAATCGAAAGTATTAGCAGAGTGACCTAAGATCTTTCTTAGGTCTCTTGTAGTGTCAGAAGGTGTTGGTAAACAAGCTCAAGCACCTAAAACATTTGCTAGTCGAGGCTAACCGGGGCGCTTGCGCCTTTTGTTTTTAATTCGGGGATAAAGAGGGTGTTAATCATGCCACAGTTCTTTCTAAATAAACGACTTATCATTTTGCTGGTTAGTATTATTATTTTAGTGGCATTGATTGGTTTTTCTATAAATGACCGGGAGAAGTTAACCTTACCAGAACAGTTTTTAAGAGATTCCATGGGCTGGGTTGCCGGAATTTTTCATTATCCAGCTAACGGCTTGAAAGATTTCTTCCAAGATGTAAATGAACTAAAAGATACATATAAAGAAAATGAAGAATTAAAAGCTAAGCTGGAAGAGTACGTAGAGCTATCTGTGAAAGTTTCCACGCTAGAGGCAGAAAATAAAGAGCTTCGTAATTTGCTTGGCAAAACCGAGAGTATCCGAGACTATACACCCATACAGGCAACTGTCATTGCTAGAAACCCTGATCGTTGGCATGAAATTTTGACTTTAAATAGAGGAAGTAACCACGGAATTGAAGCAAATATGGCGGTCATTACGTCAGAGGGATTAATAGGGAAGATACAGGATGTTTCACCCTTTACATCTACTGTACAGTTATTAAGTGCGCCTGCTCGAACAAATCGAATTTCTGCGATTATTCAAGGAAAGGACAGAGAGAAAACGTTAGGCGTTATTGAAGGTTATGATAACGTAAGAGAAGCTCTGTTATTCAAAAGGATTCCATATGACGCAGATGTTCAAGAGGGAGATATCGTTATTTCATCTGGTTTGGGAGGAGTGTTTCCTCAAGAATTGGTTATTGGTACTGTACTTGAGGTATTTCCAGCTGATGATGGACTGACGAAAACGGCATATGTCGAACCAGCAGCAAACCTCTATGATATCAATCATGTGATCGTCGTAGATCGAACGATGGTTAGTGATGCCGACACAACTGGGGAGGAAGAGGTGGAAGAGAATTGAGAAAGTGGCTTCTCCCAACTCTAGCTCTTCTTTGCTTTTTCTTAGAAAGTGTTTTTGTTCAAGTACTACCCTCTGAGATGTTTAATATGGAACGCGTGATGGTTCCAAGGTTTGTCATGATAGTCATTGTAATAGTAACAATGTTCACTACAACCACTAAGGGGATGACCTACGGATTTATTCTTGGCCTATTATATGATTTGATGTACACCGATTTAATAGGTGTTTATCTTTTTGCTTATACGTTTTTGGCCTATGGTGTATCAGTCATCATGAAGCTTTTCCATATTAATATTTTTACGGTTACGTTAGTGAGCTTGCTTAGTATAAGTGTATTAGATTTTTTCGTTTATGGCATTATGCTGTTAATTAAAACGACAACGATAACGCTAGAGGACTTTCTCATGATTCGCTTACTCCCTACGTTAATCTTAAATTTTGCTTTTGTTATTTTATTATTTGTCCCTCTCCGAAAACAATTTTTTAAAATTATTGATACAAATAAGGACGAGTAATGTAAAATAAAACTTGGCGGGTAGCCAAGTTTTTTTATACGTAGGAAATGATAAAGGCTGTTTTCGTATATCATTTGGAATAGTAAGTAGATAGAGATGGCTAAAAGCTCTGTCTTTATAGACTCAGCTTTATTCTATATTTTTGGCTGTGTTAAGGAATGAATTTGAGATAGACAGCTAAAGATTTTGTGATGGGAAAAAGGGAAATACAGTCCGCCTGTCGAATTTTATTGTATGAGGTGAGCGTAAGTGATGGGGACTAAGCAACAATATGTAACAATCAAAGGAACAAAGGATGGCCTAACGTTACATCTCGATGATCGCTGCTCGTTTCAGGAGCTATTATCAGAAATTGAGGAAAAGCTGTCAGCAAATCAACAAACACAACCAGACAGACCTCATATTGTCGTTCATGTAAAGGTTGGGACTCGATACATATCAAAAGAACAAGAAGAAGTACTAGGTTCTCTCATTGGAAAAAAGAAGAATCTAGTCATTGGTTCTATAGATAGTGAAGTGGTCACTGTAGCTGAAGCGCTAGAATGGAAAAAGCAAACAGAAGTAAGCACAGTGTGTAAAATGATCCGATCCGGTCAAGTGTTAGAAGTTCCGGGTGATTTATTATTAGTAGGTGATGTCAACCCTGGCGGAACTGTCATTGCAGGTGGTAATATTTTTATCATGGGGGCGTTACGTGGACAAGCCCATGCGGGAACCGGTGGAAATGAGGAAGCAGTCGTTGTTGCTTCCGTGATGAAGCCAACACTGCTCAAAATTGCAAGCATTATCAATAGAGCACCAGATCGTTCACAAGAAGAACGAAATGAAATGGAATGTGCCTATATAAATAAAGATGAACAAATCGTGATCGACCGTTTACAAGTTTTATCACAACTTAGACCGAATTTGACGAGATTAGAAAGGGGAATGTAATGTGGGAGAGGCTATTGTTATTACATCTGGTAAGGGTGGAGTAGGAAAGACAACTACTTCAGCAAATATCGGCACGGCGCTAGCTTTATCAGGAAAACGTGTATGTTTAGTGGACACTGATATTGGATTGCGTAATTTAGATGTTGTGATGGGGCTTGAGAATCGGATCATCTATGATCTTGTTGACGTAGTGAATGAGAGATGTAAAGTTCATCAGGCGTTAATTAAAGATAAGCGTTTTGAATGCTTATACTTACTTCCAGCTGCTCAAACAGTTGATAAATCGGCTGTAAAACCTGAGCAAATGAAAAAGCTTATTACTGAATTAAAACAAGACTATGATTATATTATTATTGATTGTCCTGCTGGAATCGAGCAAGGCTATAAAAATGCAGTAGCAGGTGCAGATAAGGCAATCGTCGTTACAACACCAGAGGTTTCTTCTGTACGTGATGCAGACCGCATTATCGGTTTACTTGAGAAGGAAGACCTTGAATCACCAAAGCTAATTGTCAACCGTATAAGAAACCATATGGTGAAAAGCGGAGAAATGTTAGATGTAGATGAGATTGTGTCAGTGCTTGCTATAGATTTAATCGGTATTGTAGCAGATGATGATAGTGTTATTAAAGCATCTAACAGTGGTGAACCAATCGCGCTTGATCCAACAAGCAAAGCATCAATAGCCTACCGCAATATTGCAAGACGAATCCTTGGTGAGTCGGTACCACTTCAGCTATTAGATGAAGAAAAGGGCGTATTTACAAAGGTGAAAAAGTTCTTCGGAATAAGATAAATAGACGTAAGACTGCATGGACATGAGTGCCGGCAGTCTTTTTTTGTTGTTAGGAGGGTTTACAGAGTAGGTGTGATGCGGGATATGCGTGAGTTTCGGAAAATATGCGTCGATTTCAACATTTATGCACCGACACCCGCAAGTGCAACTACCTCAACCTCCTCAACTAACTCACAGTCCACCCCGTTTATGAATATGCTATAGCAAACAAATTCGGTGGTGGTTAGATGAAACTTCCTAAGATCCTCTCAGGACCCATTCTAAGGAGAGTAGACAAATCGAGTGTGACCATTTGGATTGCGACGAGTCGTCGTTTTCAAATGGGGGCTGAACTTTACGAAATTGAACGAAGAAATAAAGAAAATGTATATCACCTCATAAGTGACCGGACCCATACAGAAACGATAAAACTTGGTAAGCGACTTTATATCCACCTCATTACGATTAAGCCAATGAATCAACTTTTTCCAACGAATACATTATTAGGATATAATCTGTTGTTTACTCGGAGGTCTAAGACGGTAGATTTGAATAGTTTTGGTTTGCTAGATTCCGAGAATCCGCATTCAATTGTGTATGGTGATATGAACTATCCAACCTTTCAAATACGCTCAGGGAATAGTGGGAGTTTCTTATACGGTTCCTGTAATAAGCTGCATGGAAAAGGGGAGCATGCTCTAGCAAGTGCCGATCTTCAGTTGGAGGAGACGTTTAATCAACTTCAAGAGCGTCCTCATTCTCTGTTCTTACTGGGGGATCAGATTTATGCAGATGATGTTGCTGATCCAGTCTTTCCACTTATCAGATTACTAAGTAAAAAACTAGTCGGCCCACAAGAATCTCTCTCGTTAGTTGATCAACGACTTGATGAAGAACCATACAATAGTTCTATTAACTACATTCATGGAAGACAGTATGTGATGGAACATTTTTGTCAGTTTACATCCATGCATGCACATAATCATTTAATCAAGTTTGGGGAATATGCTGCTATGTATTTACTATCTTGGGGGCCACAGCTATGGGAATATGCAGTAGAAAATGAACTATTGCTGAGCTTTGAAGATTGTATGGAGAAGGAGCTTTATCATTTTATATTTCCTAAAGAAGAAGGAACCCTTTCAGAGCATCAAAAAGAATACGAGCAGCATAAAGAACGATTTCAGGAGCAATGGACAGATATACAGGAGAATCTGCATGTTTTACCAAGAATTAGACGATTACTTGCCAATACTCCGACTTATATGATGTTTGATGACCATGATATAACAGATGATTGGAATCTATCGCATAATTGGAAGAAAAATGTTTGGAGCTCTGAACTTGGACGTCATGTAGTAGCGAATGGTTTAGGGGCCTACTGGGCATTTCAAGGGTGGGGCAATGAACCTGATTCATATAGTGATCCTTTTCTAAGTACCATAGAAAGGTACTGTCATTCTTATTCTGTTCAATCCAATGAGTACAGAAGATGGATTCATGATCTATGGAACTATGATTCTTGGCACTTTGTTACACCTACAGAGCCAAGGGTATTGTTCATTGATACTCGAACAAAGCGGGAATACACCTATCCCCCAAAGCCTGTAAAAATCGGTGGCATGATGGAAGAGACAGTCAGGGGACCAAATCTAGTAAGTGAAGAAGCATGGAAGAAGCTCTCCCATTCACTACGTAGAAGTGGATGGATAAGCGGTGAGCGTCTTATTATCGCGTCACCCCCTCCGTTATACGGAATTGGGTTAATTGAATCAGCACTTCATTCTTATGCCTTACCATTAAGAGCAATTGGTATTCCGATTCATGAGGTTATAGACTATGAAGCTTGGAAATATAATGGAGAAGGTTTCACTGGATTTATTGATCAGATTCTTCACTGGAATCCTAGTGAGTGTTTCATCTTATCTGGTGATGTTCATTATGCTTCAAATGTGACATCCCACATCAAAACTAGTAATGGACAGAAGGCTCATGTACTTCAGTTTACAAGTAGCCCTATGCATAATTTAAGTTTTACAGGATTATGGGGAAGCCTCGTTAAAGGGGTAATCCGTTTAAATGCATTAAAACGAAAAAACAAAGAAATCCATCGTTATTGTACTGAAGCTTTTCAGCTTAAGAAAGAGGATGAGCCAGGAGATCTATCATCTTATCGTTGGAAAGAGCTAATCCGTTATCATTCAACGGAAAATAAACAGATACTAGATACAGAGAATAATATAGGGTTGATTCAATATACAGAAAAGAGAGTTCAGCATCAATTGTTACACTATAAAAAATTAGAAAAAAGAGTAACTACTTTTCATCCCATTAACTTAAACCTACAATCAAAAAAATGATTGTGGGTTTTTCTTGTGTTTTTTCGCATATCTGTAGAGGACAAGTCATAAAATGTACAAACTCTAGCTAAGGGAATGATGTGTTCATGAGCAGAAGTGCGGATGAAATTCGTAAGCGAATAGCAAAGCGAAAAAAGGAGAGACAACCAACTCAAAGTCAATCTCCTCGCAAAGGAAAAGGACAACCAAACTTTTATGTAAGAGATGAGGAACGTTTTGGAGTTGCACCGTTTGATACATATGAAGGTGGAGGTGGTTCTAACCAGCATCCATTATTTCAAAAAGAATGGTTTATGTTTAAGATACTTGGTGCAGCTTGTTTGTTGTTAATTATTGCCATTATGTTTAAGGATGGGTCTTCACGCTTTGATTCCGCCCGTCATTTTGTTAACAAAGCGATGGAAAGTGAGTTTCAATTTGCAGCCGTGACAGAATGGTATGAAGATCAGTTCGGAAGACCATTAGCATTATTACCAACCACAATTGATAAGGAAACGCCTGCTGGGAATGCACCTAATTATGCGCTACCCGTGTTAAGTACAAAAATTCTTGAGAATTTCGAGAAGAACGGCCAAGGAATTATGATTGAAACAACCGGTAATAATTCACAGGCTGAAGCCATTTACGAAGGAACTGTTGAGTACATCGGAACGAAACCTGAGGTTGGTGGGATTACAGTTATCATCCAACACAGTGATGGAACAGAATCTTGGTATGGAAATCTAGAGAAAACAGACGTGCTACTTTATGATTATATTGAAAAAGGCACAAAGATAGGAACTGTTACAAACAATTCTGATGGAGTCAATGGTATGTTTTATTTCGCAATCAAAAAGGGGGATAGTTTTATCGACCCTATTCAGGTGATCAACTTTGAGTAAACATGTTTGGTTATTAGCGCAAAAATGGAAAGTACACCCATTATTCTGGTTTATTATCGGAATTAGTATTATAACCGCCCACTTCAAGGAACTGTTGATGGTTTTTTTGATTGTAATTTGTCATGAAATGGGCCATGCTTCAATGGCTCTTTTTTTTCGTTGGAGAATTAAGAGGATTGAGTTGCTTCCATTTGGTGGAGTGGTAGAACTAGATGAGCATGGCAATCGACCATTAAAGGAAGAACTGCTCGTTATTTTAGCTGGTCCGTTGCAACATGTTTGGTTAACTGGACTTGCTTTTCTTCTGTATGAGCTGGAACTGATTACTTCCCACAATTTTGAGCTATTTATGTATCATAATATCATTATCTTAGTCTTTAACTTACTCCCAATTTGGCCACTTGACGGGGGAAAGCTACTTTTTCTTCTTTACTCAATGAAGTTTTCCTTTGCCAAAGCACACCGTTTAACGATTCTTTCTTCTTGCTCCGTTTTGCTAATTTTAGCTACTGTTGCTTTTATCATAGAGCCTTATCAGCTTAATATGTGGGTCATTTTTATGTTCCTGGTCTTTTCCCTCTATACAGAATGGAAGCAATGCTCCTATGTATACATCAGGTTCTTGCTAGAAAGGTACTATGGAAAGCAGCGAAATATCTTGAAGCTTAAGCCTTTAATTGTAAAAGAAGCAGACTCAATTATTGATGTGCTCTCAATGTTTTGTCGTGGCTATAAACACCCGATTGTCATTGAAGAAAATAATAAAAAACGGTTTGAACTGGATGAAAATGAATTATTGCATGCGTATTTCTCAGAAAAGCAAACGTCAGGCAGTATCCGAGATCTTATTCATGATTATTGACTTTCCCTCTATACAACCAGTAAAGTGAAACTACTTACTTTGCTGGTTGTATTTTTTTATCAACCTTTTAATCAAGAAATGTGGTGATGTAATGAAACGAAAAATAGTGATGAATGTTAACAGCTCTGAAAAGAGGGTTGCCGTATTAGAACATGATCAGCCAGTGGAATTTTATTTTTCGCATCCAGGCCTTGAGGATATTAGTGGAAATATTTATGCGGGTCGCGTGACAAAGGTACTACCAGGGATGCAGGCTGTTTTCGTAGATATTGGATTAGAGCGAAATGGTTTTTTACATAGAGATCAACTTTTAAGCTATCATTTACTCTCGTTATCTTCAGAAGAGAAAAGGAAGAAAAACGTGAGTGAATTTGTCCGTGAAGGCGAATTACTTCTTGTACAGGTCGAAAAAAATAGTGTAGGGAACAAAGGTCCTAAGCTTTCCAATATCATAGAACTATCCGGACAATGTGTTGTCTATCTTCCTAACGGACAGTACATAGCTGTGTCTAAGAAAATGAACGAAGAAATCCGCTTGAGTTTGAAAAAAGAACTTCAATTATATTTAACGGAGAACGAAGGTGTGATCGTTCGAACGGCAGCTGAACAAGTGGAACTTTCTCAAATTAAAGATGAACTTTCTAGACTTAGAATTGAAAGTGAGAAGTTGCAGCAGCAATATAAACAGCTAAAAAAGCCAACGCTATTAAAAAGTAAATCCAATCAATTTGAAAAAGTTATACATGAAGTTGGGATAAACAGCATTGAGAAGATGCTGGTTGATGATTTTAATGTGTATCAGGAGCTAAAAATCATGTATCCGCATCAAGAGGTTGTGTATTACCAAGAGCGAGAGAATATATTTAGCCATCATCAAATTGAGGCAGAGCTTGAGCGATTGCAAAGTAAAATTGTTTGGCTATCGAACGGAGCTTATTTAATTATTGAACATACTGAAGCTTTAACAGTTATTGATGTAAACACAGGGAAATTTACGGGGAAAACAAACTTAAAGGATACTGTTCTAAAAACAAACGAGCAAGCAGCGCTTGAAATTGCGCGGCAAATACGTCTACGTGATATAGGCGGAATGATTTTAATTGATTTTATTGATATGAAATCAGAAGCCGAAAAGAATAAGATTCAGAAAGTCTTCAATCAGGAGTTACAAAAAGATCGAACGAGAACCATCGTGTACGGATTTACAAGACTCGGAATCTTAGAAATGACAAGAAAAAGAGTGAGGGAGAATGTGAACTTCCAGCAATCACAAGATTGTCAAGTATGTGGAAATGGGCATGTTCCTGCAAAGGAAGTTTTGGCGTATAAGCTAGAACGAGAACTGCTTGAATTAAGAGGCAGAGATGAAGAAGGGATATGGGTTGAGGCAACGGAAGATGTAATGACAATTTTCCAACAAAACCAAGGGATTCTTATTGAAGGATTGAAAAATAAACTCCATATGGAGATTGTAATGACCAGTCTAATCGCACCAAAGCCAAGCTATCATATTCGGCATATCGGTTCAATTGCAGACATACAATCCCGTTTGAAAAGGATTGACTAGTCGATTATCTTATGATAACATCGATATGTTATTGTTTGTAGCGCACCCGTGCTACAACCGCACAGAACAGGTAATAAATGTTGGTGAAAGCCTACATACCTGCGATGGCGAGTCTGGGTATAATGAGGAGGTGCAAGTATGTACGCAATTATTGAAACTGGCGGTAAGCAAATTAAAGTTGAAGAAGGTCAAGCAGTTTACATTGAAAAATTAAACGCTGATCAAGGTGAGACTGTTACATTTGACAAGGTTCTTTTCGTTGGTGGTGACAATGTTAAAGTTGGTAGCCCACTAGTTGAAGGAGCTACTGTAACTGCTACGGTTGAAAAGCAAGGTCGTGGAAAGAAGTTAACTATCTTCAAGTACAAGGCTAAGAAGAACCAACACCGTAAGCAAGGTCATCGTCAACCTTACACTAAAGTTGTCATCGAAAAGATCAACGGGTAAGGTTTAACTGAATGATTAAAGTTACAATTAACCGAGCCTCTACTCAGCAGCTAAAGTCGGTCACGATTTCTGGTCATGCTGAATATGATGAGCCTGGAAAAGATATTGTTTGTGCAGGGGTATCTGCTGTCACATTTGGTGCAGCAAACGCAGTAGAAATACTGTGTGGTATTGCACTTCATGTTGAACAAGGAAAGAGTGGTTTTCTTCATTTTGTTATTCCGTCTATTACTGATGGGGACAAGCTGGAGAAGGTTCTTTTCTTAATGGAAGGTATGCTTGTTTCACTAAGGACAATAGAGAGATCCTATACGGATTTTATAAACATTACGGAAGAAGTTAGGTAGGAGGTGGAAAGAATGTTAAGATTAGATCTTCAGTTTTTCGCATCTAAAAAGGGAGTAGGTTCTACAAAGAACGGACGTGACTCTATCTCAAAGCGCCTTGGTGCTAAGCGCGCTGATGGACAATTCGTTTCTGGTGGTTCAATCCTATACCGTCAACGTGGTACTAAGATTTACCCTGGTTTAAACGTTGGTCGTGGTGGTGACGATACACTATACGCAAAGGTTGATGGAGTGGTTAAGTTCGAACGTCTTGGCCGTGACCGTAAGCAAGTAAGTGTATACCCAGCTGCTCAAGAAGCATAAAATTTACCCTATCATAAACTCTAGCCTTGTTAGGTTAGAGTTTATTTTTTTCTTATAGATTGTCTGTTATAATATCAATATTAAAGCGTTGTTTACATATAAATTTTTGTTAAAGCAAACAGATATAGAAAGCAACTATCTTAATAAAATAAACCTAATATATAGAACGGCAAAAAGTTTTTCCTGCGCTGGACGATAAGGGGGGAGACCATGAATGAGAAGGATTGGAATATTGTAGATATTTTAAGACACTCTCGCCATGATTGGTTAAATAAATTACAACTGATAAAGGGGAATTTAGCCCTACAACGAGTTGACCGAGTGAAAGAAATTATCGAAGAAATTGTAATAGAAACACAAAATGAAGCGAAATTGACTAATCTACAGCTCCCAAACTTAGCAGGTTACTTGCTAACATATAATTGGGATTCGCATCATTTCTCTCTTGAATTCGAAGTACTAGGGGATACATATAACTTAGAACATGTTGATGAATTGATAAAAGATTGGTGTAAACAATTTTTTACAATATTGGACCAATCCGTTCAAAATGGTACAGAGAATCATTTGAGTATTTCCATCCATCCGACAGACACAGAAGTTCGTTTCTTTTTTGATTTTAGTGGAACAATAATAGATACCGGTTTATTATCGGAATGGTTGGACTCCTCAAATCAAGATGAGTCCATCGTTATACAAGATACACATGTTAGTAATCTTGAGCTTACAGTAGAGCTCATGGTTCGTTATAAGTAAAATATATAGACTGTTTTTGTATGAGGTACAAAACGTCTAAGATCACACATAGAAAAAGAGTGGTGGTAAAAAGTGTTTGTCGATCAGGTCAGAATATATGTTAAAGGCGGAGACGGCGGGAATGGCATAGTTGCCTATCGCCGAGAAAAATATATACCAAAAGGTGGACCAGCTGGTGGTGACGGAGGTAAAGGTGCTGACGTCATTTTTGAAGTGGAAGAGGGCTTACGTACCTTAATGGATTTCCGTTTTAAAAAGCATTTTAAGGCAAGCCGTGGGGAACATGGTATGTCTTCTAATCAGCATGGAAAAAATGCTAAGCCGATGGTTGTAAAAGTTCCTCCGGGGACAGTTGTTATTGATGAAAAAACAAATGATGTCATTGCTGACTTAGTACAACATGGCCAAAGAGCGGTAATTGCTAAGGGAGGAAGAGGAGGAAGAGGAAACTCTAGATTTGCTTCTCCTTCAAATCCAGCACCTGAAATAGCCGAAAATGGTGAACCAGGTCAAGAACGTAATGTTACGTTAGAGTTAAAAGTCTTAGCTGATGTCGGATTAGTCGGTTTTCCGAGTGTTGGAAAATCAACCTTACTTTCGGTTGTTTCTGCAGCTAAGCCAAAGATTGCTGAATATCATTTTACGACCATTGTACCGAACCTAGGTGTCGTACAAGTTGAGGATGGTAGAAGCTTTGTTATGGCAGATTTACCAGGACTAATTGAGGGCGCTCACCAAGGTGTTGGGCTTGGCCATCAATTCCTTCGTCATATTGAAAGAACAAGAGTTATTGTTCATGTAATTGACATGGCTGCAACAGAAGGAAGAGATCCTTACGAAGATTATGTCACGATAAATGCTGAATTAAAAGAATACAATCTACGACTAACAGAGCGTCCACAAGTCATTGTAGCTAATAAAATGGACATGCCTGGTGCTGAAGAAAATCTTCAAGCATTCAAAGAAAAGCTAGAAGAGGATGTAAAGATCTTCCCGATTTCAGCTATTACAAGACAGGGGACAAGGGAACTACTCTATACAGTCGCAGATATACTTGATCAAACGGAAGAGTTTCCATTATATAAAGAAGAAGAAGATACAACAGATAATCGTGTTGTATATAAGCATGAAGCAGATCCAAGGAAGTTCTTTATTTCTCGTGATGATGACGGTGCTTATGTCCTTACAGGTGAAGAAATTGAGAAGCTGTTCAAAATGACGGACTTCTCTAGAGATGAATCTGTTCAGCGGTTTGCAAGACAACTCAGAACGATGGGTGTCGATGACGAGCTTCGTGAACGTGGTGCAAAGGACGGCGACACAATCAGGTTGTTAGAATTTGAATTCGAATTTGTTGATTAATCAGGCGCTTTTCTAAGATTATTTTGCTTTTTAGTGATAATCGTTAGAAAACAGCTCTTTGTTGGAGATACTTTTTTTACTATTCCTTAAGGATAAAAGGGAGAATCCCCTCTTATCCTTGAGGAATATTTGTTATATCTAGGGAAATTGAGGGCGTTAGCGCCTTTGTTCTAGGGGGAGTTTACGTGATTACGGTTGGCTACTTAGGTCCAAAAGCTACTTTTACTGAATATGCGGTGAAAAACTTATTTAAAGAGGAAAAAAGAATACCTTTTGCTTCTATTCATGGTTGCTTAGATGCGGTGAAAAATGGTGATGTTTCTTTTGGTGTGGTTCCACTTGAAAATACGATTGAAGGTTCTGTCACCCCTACGTTAGATTATCTGATTCATGATCATCCATTGACCATTGTTGGAGAAATTGTGGTCCCTATTCAACAACATTTTATGGTGCATCCTAGTCATATTCACCAGCTGGAACAGCTAGAGACCATTTACTCTCATCCACATGCACTAGCTCAGTGTAGGAAGCACTTAGCTTTGAACTATAAAGATGCGGAGCAAATCCAGACTTTATCTACAAGTGCTGCTGCACAACTAGTGGCCAATCATCCTACTCAATTAGCGGCAGCGATTGCAAACGAGCTAGCAGCTGAGGAATATGGATTAACGATTGTTGAAAGAGATATTCAAGACTACAATATTAATCATACTCGTTTTATTATTGTTCAAAATGAGGAGAAAGAATTTCCATTCTCTAGTAAACCTCACGAGAAAACAACCCTTATTATTACGCTCCCACTTGATCAATCAGGTGCCTTACATCAAGTACTGTCCGCATTTGCTTGGAGAAAGATAAATCTCACCAAAATTGAATCTCGTCCTATGAAAACAGGTTTAGGCAATTATTTATTTATCATTGATATTGATCAAGCCATTGACGAAGTGCTAATCCCAGGTGCGATTGCTGAACTCGAAGCATTAGGATGTGGAGTTATCTCACTTGGAAGTTATCCAGTTTTTGAAGTGAAGTAGTACTTTCTGTGGAAGAGCTCAGTTATATATGGATAAAAAAGAACCGCCTGGATATCCAAGCGGTTCTTTTCTATATAGTAAGACTATCAATTAAGCTTCTATTAAAAATCCTCGTTCTTTTAATGCCAGACAGGCACTTGTGATTTTCTCCTTAGCATCTGCTTCTACCGTATGAAGATGTAGACCATCCGTTAGCTGTGACAATAGTGGTGCATTTGTTACCTTTAGCTTTCTTAGGAATTGCTCTACTTCCATTCGATTGCTTACCCGAACTAATGCAGATAAGTCACCATATACAGGATGTTCAATTCTAACATCTTTTACCGTTACACCATGGTCTACCATTATAAACAATTCCTCCATTGTTTCCTCTGGTGTATGCTGACAGACAATCACCTCTTGAAATAATCCTTGCTCCTGTGTTGAGGTAAGGTATATATAGCCTTCAGAGGTAGCGACGATCGGTTCGTCCTTTGCTTTTAACAGCGAGATATCTTGTACAATCACCTGGCGACTGACATTGGCTCTATCTGCTAGGTCTGAACCTGTTAGGGGTGTTTCAGCTGTTTTTAACCATTGTAATAATAATGATCTTCGCTCTTCACCTAAGAGCTTTTTCTTCATAGACTACACCTACTTTTTTTGGTAAGTTGAAATGATATTTTCTAATGTTTGCAGTGTTTGGTCAATCTCTAATGTTGTCGTCCATTTTCCAAAAGAAATACGAACGAATTGCTTTGCAGATGAAGCATCCTTTCCAATCGCAATCATTGTCTTGGAAGGAGCCTGTTTTCCTACTGAACATGCACTTCCTGTAGATATCGCTAACCCATGTCGATTGCATTCTAGCATTGCGTATTGCCCTTCCATTCCTTGGATAGATAAACCAAGAATATGTGGAAGTGTATGTGTTGAGTTACCTTCAATTTGTATAGGTAGTTGTCTTTCTATTATGCCATTTAAAAAATGATTTCTTAGCTGTAGTAAGCGGTCTGTTTCTTTTTCTAAATCCTCATGAATGAGTTGTGCTGCGCTTAAAAAGCTCGCGATCCCAGGCACGTTAACCGTTCCTGGTCGAAATCCCTTTTCATGGGATGTGCCTTCAAAGTAAGGTGTCCATTGAAGTTGAGGATTTATATAACAAGCTCCTACTCCTTTCGGTCCATAAAGCTTGTGACTAGATATAGATAAACTATCTATATAACTTGTTTTAACATTTATAGGTAGCTTCCCAAAAGTTTGGACACAATCACTATGAAACAAAACATTATGTTCGTGAAGAAGTCTTCCAATTTCTTCAATGGGTTGAATAGTCCCTATCTCGGAATTGGCATGATGAATAGAAGCTAGTATGGTAGTTGGTTGAATGGCTTGCTTTAACTCATCTATATTAATTTGTCCTGTTGAATCAACAGAAAGATAAGTAACTTCAAAACCTTCTTTTTCTAATTGTTGAAATAAGTTGAACACAGAAGAGTGCTCAATTTTAGTTGTTATAAGGTGATTTCCTTTTTTTACATTGCCATGAAGTAAAGAGCGGATCGCAAGGATATTTGATTCAGATCCTCCACTTGTAAAAAATACTCCTTGTCCTTCTCCTGAAATTAGCTTAGCTAATTCTCCTCGACATGTTTCTAATAAATTTGAAGCTTTTGTTCCTATATCATGTAAACTACTTGGGTTTCCATAGAAATGCTTATTCGCTTCTGTAAGAGCTTGTATCGCTTCTTCTCTCATGGGAGTAGTTGCAGCGTAATCTAAGTAAATCAACATGATCATCCTTTTTCATAAATTTTATGAGTAGTATCTATACGTAATTGTTTCTCTATCATATCAAAATCCAAGACCATGTTGTAAAAAAAACTCTTGTCATTAGTTTAAATATATGTAAATATAGGTGTCAAGACAGAAGTAAACACTTAGCTGAATAGGAGGCATTTTTATGCCCAAATCAGATGTTGTGATTGTTGGTAGTGGTTTAGCCGCCCTAGTGGCAGCAAGCCGTTTATGTATGGAGAAGAATGTGATTATTTTCACAAAGTTAACAATAAATAACAGCAATTCTATGCTCGCACAAGGTGGCGTGGCAGCTGCTTTTGCTGAGAACGATAGCTGGAATTCTCACTTTGAGGATACAGTAAATGCTGGTTGTCATCACAATGATGAAACAGCTGTTAGGACGTTGGTACAATATGGTCCACATTTCATAAGAGAGTTCATTGAAAAAGGCATGATTTTTGATAAGGATTCGTTAGGTAACATTCAACTCGGGCAAGAAGGTGCACATTCCAACAGACGGATTTTACATGCTGGTGGGGATGCCACAGGTAAGGCTCTGATTCAGTTTTTTAAACAAAAGTTATCTACTAACGTGCAAATGATTGAGCAAGAGTTTGCAGTGGATTTGATGATTCATGAAGGACGCTGTATTGGAGTAAAAACTGTTAATCAACAAGGTCAGATCATAGACTACTATGCTAATCATGTCATACTTGCGACAGGTGGTTGTGGAGGTCTATATGAGCACTCTTCTAATGATGAAACGGTAGTAGGCGACGGATATGCCATGGCCTTCCGGGCAGGTGCTGAACTTGTAGATATGGAATTTGTACAGTTTCATCCAACACTACTATATGTAAATGGTCGGTGTCCTGGTTTAATTTCGGAAGCAGTTAGAGGTGAAGGGGCAATACTTGTTACAAAAAATGGACGTAGAATCATGGAAGGTGTACATCCTTTGCTTGACTTGGCACCGAGAGATATTGTATCAAGGGCGATTTATGAAGAGGTCAGAAACGGTGAAACGGTTTATTTGGATATTACAATGATTGAGAACTTTACTACACGTTTCCCGACCATCACTGATTTATGTGAGAAAAACGGGGTATCAATTACTGAAGGGAAGATTCCAATTGTGCCTGGTGCTCATTTCATGATGGGAGGAATAAGAGTCAACGAAAATAGTCAGAGTTCCATTCCGGGGTTATATGCAGTAGGTGAAGCTGCCTGCACAGGTGTGCATGGTGCAAACCGACTTGCCAGTAACTCATTACTTGAAGGAATTGTGTTCTCAAACCTCATGGCAGACTACATTTTACAAACAGAAGACCGTCCGATCGAAATGACAAGTCTATCAACAAGTAGAGCTAGTTTGTATAGTCGTAACCTGCCAACCAAGTCTTTTATTCAGAAAACGATGATGAATGCAGTTGGGATAGTCCGGAAGAAAGAGGAACTTGAAAAAGTGGTCAAAGTATTTGAGCCCTATGTTTACCATGGACCAAGTATTCATCCATCTAATCAAGAACAGATTGAATTATTAAATATGGTGACCACTGCTTGGCTTATTGCAAGTTCTGCATTAGAGAGAGAAGAGAGCAGAGGTGGACATTTTCGGTTGGATTTCCCAGAGACTATTCTAAGCTTTGAGAAGAAACGAATTACGCAAGTACTGAAGAAACAAGCTGTTGTCAATTAGGGGGCATATATGAATATCATTAAACTTCGTGAAGAGCTTAAACGGTTTTTAATTGAGGACATTGGTGAGCATGATGTGACCACATCATCCATTTTCCCTACTACTCAGGTTGGTGAAGGGAATATCATAGCAAAAGAGGCTGGAGTACTGGCAGGTGTTGAAATTATTAAGGAGTGCCTGCATCTATTTGATCCAACCATAGCAGTTACTTTGTATAAGCTTGATGGAGAATCTCTTGAACCTGGAGATGTGATTGCTAAGGTAAAAGGGCCGATTGTGCATTTATTAACGGGAGAACGAATTATTTTAAATTTACTTCAACGCATGAGTGGCATTGCTAGTTTAACAAGAACGGCAGTAAATGCTTTAAATAGCGAGCATACAAAGATATGCGATACAAGAAAAACAACACCTGGTCTTCGTATGTTTGAAAAGTATGCCGTTACATGTGGTGGGGGCTCAAATCATCGGTTCGGGTTGTATGATGGTGTGATGATTAAAGATAATCACATTGCGTTTAGCGGGTCTATAACAAATGCAGTGAAAGCAGTTAGAGCGAAGACAGGCCACATGGTCAAAATTGAAGTGGAAACTGAATCTAGGGAAGATGTATTAGAAGCAATCGAGGCGGGAGCAGACGTTATTATGTTTGATAATAGAGAACCGAGTGAGGTTCTGGAGTTTGTCAAATTAGTTCCAAAGCATATCGTCACAGAGGCTTCGGGGGGAATTACAGTTGATCGCTTAGCAGAGTATGGAAAAACAGGAGTGGATTATATTTCTTTAGGCATGCTAACTCATTCGTACAAAGCACTTGATATAAGTTTTGTGACAGGATGGAAAAGTGAGGGGGAGAAATAAATGAACATATTAGAAGCGTTAAAAACAACCGAGCATCAATTGCCAGAAAGATATAGAACGATGTCAGTTGAAGAAATGGAAAATCGCGTTCGAGACATCAAGAAAGCATTTGGTGAGAAGCTCTTTATACCAGGACATCATTATCAAAAAGATGAAGTAATTCAGTTTGCTGATGCTACAGGGGATTCCTTACAATTAGCACAAGAGTCCGCTGCTAATACTTCAGCAGAATATATTGTTTTCTGTGGAGTTCATTTTATGGCAGAAACCGCGGATATTTTAACCACTCCAGACCAAAAGGTAATCCTTCCAGATATGCGAGCCGGTTGTTCTATGGCAGATATGGCAGATATCCATCAAACAGAACGAGCTTGGGAAAAATTAATGAATATATTTGGAGATACAATTCTTCCACTTACGTATGTAAACTCGACAGCTGCGATTAAAGCTTTTTGTGGAAAGAACGGGGGAGCTACGGTAACTTCTTCTAATGCCACCAGTATGGTTGCATGGGCGTTCACCCAAAAAGAACGTATCCTATTCTTACCAGATCAACATTTAGGCAGAAACACGGCCTTTGACTTAGGTGTTCCACTAGACCAAATGGCAATCTGGGATCCAATCAAAGATGAACTAGAATATGAAGGTAACGTGGAAGACATTAAAGTAATTCTGTGGAAAGGCCACTGCTCTGTACATGAAAACTTTACCGTCCAAAATATTGCATCTATAAGAGAACAACAACCAGACATGAATATTATCGTACATCCTGAATGTAGCCGTGAGGTCGTCGCCTTATCTGACTATGCAGGATCAACAAAATATATTATCGACACCATTGAGAAAGCCCCAGCAGGCACCAAATGGGCAATCGGAACAGAGATGAACCTAGTAAAAAGAATCATCTCAAACCATCCAGATAAAGAAATTATCTCGCTCAACCCATATATGTGTCCATGCCTAACGATGAATCGTATCGACCTACCACATTTACTATGGTCACTTGAAACACTCGAAGCAGGAAACATACAAAATCAAATTACAGTCGAAAAGTCGATTGCTGATCACGCCATCCTCGCATTAAACAGAATGTTAGAACGCGCCTAAAAGCCAGGGAACTCCTGGCTTTTTTTGTTCATTCGACAAAATTCGGGTGGTGCCTGTCACCTGTCGAGGTGACATATTTTCTCTTGTTCGTGCATAAAGTTGTGATGAGAAAGAGTGGCAATTAGGCGAATGTTGCATAGACTGATAAAGAATTTGCCATGGGAGGGATATTTCGTGAAAATCCATATTGTTCAAAAGGGTGATACTCTTTGGAAAATCGCGCAAAAGTACGGTGTTGATTTTGAAGAGTTGAAGCAAATGAATACTCAATTAAGTAATCCAGACATGATTATGCCCGGAATGAAAATAAAGGTACCTACTGCAGGAGTACCGGTGAAGAAAGAAGCTCCTGTATCTCCAGTTCAAGAAGCACCAGTGAAAGAAATGCCTGTTGCTCCAATTCAAGAAGAAGTGAAGGAGCCTTTTAAAGATTTATCTCCTGCTCCGACACCAGTTGTGAAGGAAGCACCTATTCAGACTGAAGCACCAAAGCCTAAAATGCCATATGTACCAAAGCTGCCACAGCTTCCTCAGTTAGAAATGGATATTAATAATTATTATGTGAACATGGCGTACCAAAATGCACCAATTAATATGGCACCTCAACCTAAAGCACCAACTCAAGTAGCTGGTGTGGAAGATGAAGCAGATGAGCCAGTAACACCAACTGCTCCGGCACCTGAATTGCCAACACAACAAGCTCCACTTGGAGAAGGTTATTGTGTACCAGTAACAGGTATCATGCCAGGTGATGGTTTTAATACAAGTCCGTATGGTCCAGTTCCTTCATTTGGACCAGGCGCTATGCCAACACCATATCCGGGTCAACCAGGTTATCCTACGCCAGGTTATCCTACCGGAGTTGCAGGGGTAGAAGACGAATTTGATGATATGCCAGAAATGCCTGCATATCCAGGATTCCAACCAGGATTTGCACCACAGCCATTCCCACAAGGGGGAGGAGCATTTCCGGGCTATCCAGGAGCTCCAGGGGTAGCACCATATCCAGAAGATGATGACATGGACGGAGTACCAAGTTATGGTTATCCAGGCTCACAACCAGGTCATGGATACCCTATGCAACCAGGTTATCCAACTACACCAGGTTATGGAATGCCTAGCTACGGGACACCTTATCAACCAGGATTCCAAGCTCCGGCACCTGGCTATGGATATCCGACAGGAGCTCAACCTTCTGGAGCAGAAGAAGGTTTTGATCCTACTGCTGGTGTACCAGGCTATCCAACAATGCAACCAGGTTTTGGTGGAGCCCCAGGCTATCCAACAGCACAACCAGGATACGGTGGAGCCCCAGGCTACCCAACAGCACAACCAGGTTTTGGAGGAGCCCCAGGCTATCCAACAGCGCAACCAGGCTTCGGAGGAGCCCCAGGCTATCCAACAGCGCAACCAGGCTTCGGAGGAGCCCCAGGCTATCCAACAGCACAACCAGGTTACGGAGGAGCCCCAGGCTACCCACCAGCACAACCAGGTTTTGGAGGAGCCCCAGGCTACCTAACAGCACAACCAGGATACGGTGGAATACCAGGAGGCTACCCATCAACGCAACCAAGCTTCGGAGGAGTACCAGGTTATCCAACAGGTCACCCAGGTTACCCTGCACAAGGTCCATTAGGAATGCCAGATTTTAATGATGATGATGATGACGATTTTAACTTATAAAGATAAGATTAATAAATGCGGTTCTTAGAATACCGGAATCGGCAAAATATATTAGCGAGCGTGAATTCACATACGAATTCACGCTTTTAATTTTTTTCAATGTTTTTGGGATGTCATCATCATTGCTTTATGAATTGGGAGATACTATGTGCGAAACAGGTGCTCAACGTTGCAGACGAGGCTGTAACGCAATGGAATGAAGTAGTTATTATTATAATCTCCATATTAGCGAAAACAATTAAGTGAAAAGGAAATGTGTATTATTCTTTTAGAATAATTATCCATTATGATAAGATATGAGAAACAAGATCCGGAAGGGAAGAAAAGAAATGGAGCAAAAGATTGAGAAACTGGTACAGTGGTTACAAGACAAAGTAAAAGAAGCAGGATTAAACGGTGCAATAGTTGGGATTAGCGGAGGCATTGATTCTGCAGTGGTTACTCATTTAATTAAGCGTGCATTTCCTGAACAGTCTTTAGGACTAATTATGCCGTGTAAAAGTAATCCTCACGATCAACAAGATGCGTTAAAGGTTGTTGAAAGTAGTGGGATTAATCATTTAGTAATAGATTTAACCTCTACTCATCAAACACTTTTTTCTCAAATTGAGGAACAACTTAAGCAAACTAGTCAATGGAATGAGAAGGCGGCAAAATTGGGTGACGCAAACACAAGAGCGAGATTGCGTATGACTACCTTATATGCCGTTGCTAATAATTTTGGCTATTTAGTAGTAGGGACCGATAATGCAGCCGAATGGCACACTGGTTACTTTACTAAGTATGGGGATGGCGGAGTTGATCTTGTTCCTTTAGTACATTTCACAAAGGGAGAAGTACGTGAACTTGCGGTTGCCCTTGGTGTTCCTGAAGATGTAATAACAAAAGCTCCAAGTGCTGGGTTATGGGAAGGCCAAACTGATGAAAATGAAATGGGCACCACTTACAATATGATTGATAAGTATTTAAAAGGTGAGGAAGTGCCAGAAGAAGATCGACTAATTATTGAGAAGCTACATAATCAGTCACATCACAAGCGTGAGTTAGCTGCAGCGCCACCAAAATTTTAATTAGTGGAATTACTTCACGATACTACCGATATATAACAGATTAAATACCTCTCATACATGCCAAGATAGTAAGGAGTGTTTAACACACTCAAATACGATCTAACATCACTGTGGGGGGTATTTGCGTTGAATAAAAAAGTAATATACACACTGTCGACTGCCTTTTTATTAAGTGGACTAACTGCATGTAATAATGCAGATGAAGGGGCTATGGGGAACGACTATAACGGAACAAGACAAGTGGGATACTACTCTGACGAAAATGCAAATGGGAATGCCATTTTACCAGAACGTGATAACGATGGACCTGTAACAGAAATGCTAGATCGTACCGCTGATAATGATGATTATGACCGTGATAGAAATACAAATAATCGCGGTGTTGGTAACATCGGAACAAGAGATGATGGTTTTATTGATGATCGAGGGAATAATGGGGCACGTAATGTAGGATTTAACAACAATCTTACTCGTGGAAACTACGGGCAGTATAACAATTACACCTTAGATGATTATGGAAATAATCAGGGTGTAAATAATCCTACAAGACCTTATGGGAATGACAATGGGATGGCCCGTAATAATCAGTATTCTCGCACAGATTATAACTATCATGGTCAAATGGCCGATAGAGATAATAACAAGAAGTCTTCCTACAACAATAACTACAATGGTCGTTTAGCTGAGGAAATTTCAAATCGAGCTGAACAAGTAGCGAATGTTGAGGATGTTAGAACCATTATCAGTGGAAATGAAGTACTAGTTGCAGTTGATACCAATGACCGTAATGATGTAAGAGTAAAAGATAAAGTAAGAGCTGCCATTCAATCAGTTGCAGCTGGTAAAGATGTAAAAGTGGTAACAGACGAATCCATTTTTACAAGAGCTCGAAATATCGATAATGAGTTACAAGATGGTGGCCCAACAGATGATCTTGATGCAGATGTACGTGACATGTTCCAAGAAATTGGAGAAGAAATTGATGATGCTGTCCGTACACCATTCCGTGACACAAAATAACAATAACAATAACAATAACAATAACAAAAAGAGCAGGCAATGCCTGCTCTTTTAATTTGTCTATTCGTTAATGAATTTTTTCCATGCTTCGTAATAAATTTTGGCATCCGAATGAAGCCAATTTTGTGCGGCTTTCATCTCGAACAGCTCAACATGGTTTTGGTAGACACGCTTGGCAAAATGTAAATTAGAATCTCTTACATACATATTAAACAAATTAAGAATTTTTTTATCAGACATGGTCAAGGTTTCAATGGATCCATCTTCCTTTTCTGCTTTAATAATCATGACGAATTCTTTAGCATTCTTGCTTAATAAATTATATGTTTTAGCCTCGGTTAATCGGTCCCACTCTTTATAAATGATTTCCCTTGCTTTTGTATATCGAGATTCATCGCACATTTTATTAACTAAAATGATTACACTTTCTGTTTTCATAAGTTCACCTCATAATGAGACTCTAACATTCTAATTATTGATGTAAAATAGTGGATAGTCAATCATTTTTATGGAGACAATATAGATATAAACATGATTGGATAAAATTACATTGGATGGAGAGACTATACTACTGTTTACCTATTTATTAGATTAGATTATTAGGAAAAAAGAGGTGTATACCATGAAACTTAGTCAGTATACAAAAATCCTCTGGTTAGGACTTCTACTATTTAGTCTTACAGGGATTCTAATCACAGCAGCAGAAGAATCAAAGAGCCCCGTTCCAACTAACAATGAAGCTCAGGAAGTAACAGGGCCATTAACCATTACAGTTATCTTAGAACGTGTATACTTAGACGGTGAAGTGAGTGAAGAAATCAAAGAAGAAACAATATGGTCCATGGAAGACTTTTGGTCTGAATATGAATCTTGGCAGCTTGTTGACCAAGATGAAGATTTAGTTGTCTTTCAGCAAAATATAGATGATATTTCACCATTGTTAAAAGCAAATGGTTATTTTGGCATAACAAGTAACGGCACATTAACGATCTTTAACGGAAAACCAAGTATCGACAATGTTATCCAATCTTTTTATCAAATTGATGTAAGTAGATTAGAAAGCAGACAGCATGAAGAACTAAAACAGGGAATACCTATACAGTCGAAGGATAATTATGTAGAGGTATTAGAGGTGTTTAAGCCGTTTTCCACCTCCCCATAAAGCAGCAAGGTGAACCTTAAAAAGGTTCGCCTTGTTTTATGTTGTAGTTTAGTTTTTATGCTAAAATAGATACAGCTTAAATAGGGGAGAGAGTAAGTTGATTGAGTTTATTAGAGGAACAGTTGTAGATATTAATCCAGAGTATGTTGTGCTGGATCATCAAGGAATGGGCTACTTAATTCATGCACCCAATCCTTATATATATGAATTAAATAAAAGTGAAACAGTTATTTATACGTATCAGCATGTAAGAGAAGATGTATTAGCTTTATATGGTTTTCCGACCCGAAAGGATCGCGCATTATTTATGAAGCTTTTAAATGTAACAGGTATTGGACCAAAAGGTGCTCTTGCCATTTTAGCCTTCGGAAGACCAGATCAAGTCGTGACTGCAATCGAAGAAGAAAACGAAGCCTTCTTAATAAAATTTCCTGGCGTTGGAAAGAAGACTGCCAGACAAATTATTCTAGATTTAAAAGGCAAGGTGGCAGAGCTTGTAGATCTAGAGTTGGTTCCAAGTATCTTTGCAGTAAACGATCAGAAGGAAGAAACAAACCAAGCAATGGAAGAAGCACTAGAGGCATTAAAAGTACTTGGTTATGCTGAACGTGAAATACGTAAAGTTATTCCTTATCTTGAGAAGGAATCTATGACAACTGACCAATATATTAAGCTTGCTTTGCAGAAGCTTGTACAAGGGAAATAATAGAAGAAGGGAGGGACTACGATGGACGAACGCCTAGTATCCGTCGATGCTACCTATGAAGAAGAGTCATTAGATCAAACTCTTCGTCCTCAATTGTTAGAATCTTATATCGGACAAACTCAGGTAAAGGAAAACCTAAAAGTATTTATTGAAGCCGCTAAAATGAGAAATGAAACATTAGATCATGTCCTTTTATATGGACCACCAGGGCTTGGAAAAACGACTCTTGCCACAATTATTGCGAATGAGATGGGAGTTCAGATTAGAACGACTTCTGGACCAGCTATTGAGCGACCTGGTGACTTAGCTGCTATTTTAACGGCACTTGAGCCTGGTGACGTCCTGTTTATCGATGAAATTCATCGATTGCAAAGATCTATTGAGGAAGTTCTTTATCCAGCTATGGAGGATTTCTGCCTAGATATTGTCATCGGCAAAGGGCCTTCAGCGAGATCTGTAAGAATTGACCTCCCTCCATTTACTCTGGTAGGAGCAACCACGAGAGCAGGGGCATTATCCGCTCCTCTTCGTGACCGATTTGGTGTTTTGAGCCGCTTAGAATATTATAATGTAGAACAGCTATCAGGCATTGTAGATAGAGCCGCTTCCATCCTACAGGTTGATATAGATAAGGAAGCAACGGTTGAAATTGCAAGGAGATCTAGGGGAACACCTAGAATAGCTAACCGTCTTTTAAGGAGAGTTCGTGATTTTGCACAAGTTAAAGGAGACGGCTCCATAAAGGATGATATTACAAAAGAAGCGTTAGAAATGCTTCAGGTCGACCGATTAGGACTTGATCATATTGACCATAAATTAATAATAGGGATCATTGAAAAGTTTCGGGGAGGTCCGGTCGGACTTGATACAATCGCAGCAACGATTGGAGAGGAATCACACACGATTGAAGATGTCTATGAACCGTACCTTCTTCAAATTGGATTCTTGCAACGAACTCCTCGTGGACGAATTGTAACGGATCTTGCTTACCGCCATTTTAATATGGAGGTGCCAGAATAGTGGAAATGCCAAAACTGTTAATGGTAGCAGGATTTGTTTTATTAGTCGTTGGGATGCTTTGGCATTTTGTCGGAAGGTTACCAGGTGACTTTGTGTTTAAAAAAGGAAATGTTACATTTTATTTCCCAATTGTTACTTCTATTGTTGTCAGTATTGTATTGTCGCTACTATTTTATCTAATTGGACGATTTAGATAAATAAATTTTAATTGAAATAGGTGAATGTATTTGAAAGTCGATTTATTTGATTTTGAACTTCCAGAAGAGCTAATTGCGCAGACTCCGTTACAAGACAGGGAAGCGTCAAGGCTAATGGTTCTTGATAAAAAAACAGGTGAAATTCAGCATGAAACAACGTTTAGATCTATTCTTTCTTACTTAAAGAAGGGAGATTGCCTTGTATTAAATGATACTCGTGTTCTTCCTGCTAGACTATATGGGTTAAAAGAAGAAACGGGTGCAAAGGTTGAAGTGCTATTATTAAAACAGTTAGGTGAAGACCAGTGGGAAACACTAGTGAAACCGGCAAAGCGAGTGACGGAAGGGACCGTTATTACGTTTGGAGATGGAAAGTTAAAAGCAACATGTGTTGGGTCTAGTGAATATGGTGGACGAATTTTCAAGTTCTCCTATGAGGGGATTTTTTATGAGGTTCTTGAAGAACTAGGTGAAATGCCGCTCCCACCTTATATTCAAGAGCAATTAGGTGATCAAGAACGATATCAAACCGTTTTTTCTAGAGAAATGGGTTCAGCGGCCGCTCCAACAGCGGGCTTGCACTTTACAGAAGAGCTTCTACAAGATGTAAGAAACATGGGTGTACATATAGCGTTTATTACTCTTCATGTAGGTTTGGGAACATTTAGACCAGTTACCGCTGAAACTGTTGATGAGCATGATATGCACGCTGAGTTTTATCAGATGACAGAAGGGACTGCTCGCTTACTAAATGAAGTAAGAGAACAGGGCGGTCGCATCATTACGGTTGGAACAACTTCTACTCGTACGTTAGAAACCATTGCGGGACAAAATGATGGAAAGTTCGAAGAATCATCTGGTTGGACAAGCATATTTATTTTTCCAGGGTATGAATTTAAAGGTATTGATGGGATGATTACCAATTTCCATCTTCCAAAATCAACGTTAATTATGCTAATAAGTGCACTAGCGGGCAGAGAGCATGTCATTCATGCCTACAAAGAGGCAGTAAAAGAAAAGTATAGATTTTTCAGCTTTGGAGATGCCATGCTTATAATTGAAGGGGGTAAACAACAATGACAGCAATCAAATATGAATTCATAAAAGCATGTAAACAAACAGGAGCACGACTTGGAAAAGTCCATACCCCACACGGCTCTTTTGATACACCAGCCTTTATGCCTGTTGGTACATTAGCGACGGTAAAAACGATGGCCCCAGAAGATTTAGAGACAATGGGAGCAGGTATTATCTTAAGTAATACGTATCATTTATGGCTTCGTCCAGGACATGAAATTATTAGAGAGGCTGGCGGATTACATAAATTTATGAATTGGGACCGGGCCATTTTAACTGATTCAGGCGGTTTCCAAGTATTCAGTTTAAGTGATCTTCGTAAAATTGAAGAAGAAGGAGTTCACTTCCGCAATCATTTAAATGGTGAGAAGCTGTTCCTTTCTCCTGAAGGAGCTATGGAGATTCAAAATGCATTAGGATCGGATATCATGATGGCTTTTGACGAGTGTCCACCTTATCCAGCAGAATTTGATTATATGAAAAAATCAGTAGAACGAACGAGTAGATGGGCAGAACGTTGCTTGGCAGCTCATCAACGACCACATGACCAAGGCCTATTTGGAATTATTCAAGGTGGAGAGTATGAAGAGCTTCGTAAATTAAGTGCAAGTGATCTAGTATCAATGGATTTCCCAGGCTACGCCATTGGTGGTTTATCCGTTGGAGAGCCTAAAGATGTAATGAATCGCGTGCTAGAATTTACAACTCCACTTATGCCAAGTAACAAACCTAGATATTTAATGGGAGTGGGTTCTCCAGATTCACTTATTGATGGAGCTGTACGTGGAATTGATATGTTTGATTGTGTATTACCGACACGAATTGCACGTAATGGTACATGTATGACAAGTGAAGGACGACTAGTCGTGAGAAATGCAAAATATGAGCGCGACTTTGGCCCAATCGATCCTAATTGTGACTGTTACACATGCCGAAATTATTCAAGAGCTTATATTCGTCACTTGATTAAATGTAGTGAAACATTCGGAATGAGATTAACGACTTATCATAATCTCTATTTTCTGTTAAAATTAATGGAGCAGGTTAGACAAGCAATACGCGAGGATCGCTTAGGTGATTTTAGGGAAGAGTTTTTTGAAGCATACGGATTTAATAAACCAAATGCAAAAAATTTCTAGTCATGAGCTTGGCCAACTTTGAGTATACAATAGAAAGGGGTGAAATAAATGGAAATGCTAACATCTATTGGACCATTAATTTTAATGTTTGCTATTTTTTATTTCTTGTTAATTCGTCCTCAGCAAAAAAAGCAAAAGGCAATTAGACAAATGCAAGCGGACCTGAAAAAAGGTGACAAGATTGTAACAATCGGTGGTTTACACGGTATTGTTGATGGAATTGATGAAGGAACTATCGTTATTAAGGTAACTGACGGTTCTAGACTTGCATTCGATCGTGCAGCAGTGCGTGACGTAGTACAAAACTAACACATGAAAGAGCGGGTAGTGTTTCCGCTCTTTTTTTGTTGTAGAAAAAGTGGTTTTGTGCAATTAAGCGCTAGTTATGTGCAATTTCTAGCCATTAGTGTGCAATCCTTTATCAGAACTGTGCAATTCTGGTCAAGTTCTGTGCAATTATACCTATTAGGGTATGCGGCGAACACAAAAAAAGTGGGGAACTCCGCCCCACTTTGCTAGTACTATTAAGTAGTTGGTTTACCACCTGCAATATTTACCCCCATAATGCCACCAAACACCGCAGTTGCAAGGTAACCTAGATGATAAAAGGTTTGTTCTGTTGAAAACCCAGATTCCTTACCAAGGAATTGATACAACATCACAATGCATGTAAATACTAAGGCAGTTGCACCGCCCATCATCCAACCTTTCTCTTTACCTTTGCCACCGGAAATAAATCCTCCCGCAAATAAAGCGAAGAATGATAATGTCATGATTACCCATTGCAATGATGTCTCCTGTAAATCAGTGAATCGTAATAATAGCGAAAATACTAAACTACATGTAAGGATAATCAAAAGAATTGTTAAAACACCAAACATGACTGCAGTGACCATATTTCTTGCATTCATCCTGACTACTCCCTCCCTAAGACATTCTATTAGCCAGATATGCCTAGCCAAGCTCTTTAGAACAAGCATATTCAGGAGATCTACATTTTAGAAGGTTCTTTTATAAAACTTTGTAGCTTTCTACTCATACTGAAGAGAAAGTAACTATTCGAACAGATTAGTTTTAAGCATGTCCCTACTTTTCTTATCATAGGATGAGATATAGGATACTTGAAGGCTAGGGGTGGAAGAGAAGTGATCACGGTCTTAACATGCATAATCTTTATCGTAAGTTATCTGATCATTATTACAGACAAGATAGACCGTACATTAGTAGCAGGTATGGGTGGAGTTTTAATGCTGATTGTTGGAGTTTTTGATACTGAAAAAGCATTTATCTCCTACATTGATTGGAATACAATTGCTTTGTTATTTGCCATGATGATCTTAGTATCGGTTACAAGCAAAACAGGGATTTTTGAGTTTGTAGCCATTTATATTGCCAAGGTAGTCAAAGGTCATGCCATTCCACTTTTGTTTATGATTTCTCTAGTGACAGCGCTTGGTTCTGCATTTTTAGCTAATGTTACAACTGTTTTATTGTTAGTTCCGATTCTTTTCAAAATTGTGCGTATATTGGAAGTACCAGCTCTCCCTTATTTAGTCGGCATTATTTTATCCGCAAACATAGGTGGAACTGCCACTTTAATTGGAGACCCACCAAATATGATGATTGGCCAATCTGTAAAGCATTTGACGTTTAATGCATTCCTCCTGCATTTATCACCTATCACTATTCTTATTTTTCTAACAATCATGACAGGTATGATCTATCTATATCGTGACAGGCTTTATGTTAGTGAAGCAAATCGATTAAGGCTTTTGGCCTTAGATCCAAAGCAATACATTAATAAAGACTCTTCCTTACTTCCTTCACTACTTGTTTTATTTGTTACAATAAGTGGCTTTGTCTTAAATCCCCTTTTGCATATTGAGCTGACAAGCATTGCATTAGCTGGTGCGGTCTTAATCCTATTAGTAACTCGTGAAACCATTAAAACGGAAGATATATTCAAAGAGGTTGATTGGGCAACCTTGTTTTTCTTTATTGGTTTGTTCCTTTTGGTCGGTGGAATCGAAGAAGTAGGTATTATTGATGAACTTGCCAGAAGCATTATTTACTACACGGAGGGAGATTTACCTAAGACGGCTATTCTTATTTTATGGTTAACCGGAATATTTTCAGGGATTGTCGATAACATCCCGTTTGTAGCTGCGATGATCCCAGTCATCTTAGAGTTTAAGGATTATGGAATGACTAATCTTGATCCACTCTGGTGGTCGCTAGCTTTAGGAGCATGTCTTGGAGGTAACGGAACGTTACTGGGAGCATCCTCCAACTTGGTCGTAGTAGGATTAGCGTTGAAAGAAAAGGTTCATATTCAATTTATTGATTTCTTAAAAATAGGTATTCCCGTAGTTTTTGCTTCACTGATCATGTGTACCATCTATATCTATTTCCGTTATCTGTTACCATTTTTATAGCATATTGGAAAATCCTTTAGCTCATGAAATTGTGATGGTGGTGAAAACTAATCATGAACTCATGAGAAAAAGGCCTTTTTAAAGGAGGATTTTAAAGAAAGTGGAGTATGTCTCAATTATTATTCGTACTCTCTTTTTATATGCGCTTATCGTTTTTATTTTTCGAATGATGGGGAAAAGGGAGATTGGGGAGCTTAGCATACTGGATTTAGTTGTGTTCATTATGATCGCAGAAACTGCGGTCGTGGGGATTGAGGCAACAAATAAACCGATTTTCGAATCTATCTTACCCATGCTATTATTAATGCTCATCCAAATATCGTTAGCAACCATCTCGTTAAAAAGTAAAAAAGTAAGAGAGTTACTTGATGGAAAACCTACTATGCTCATTGAAAATGGTAAAATTAAAGAAAAAGAAATGCGAAAGCAACGCTATAATTTTGACGATTTACTAACACAGTTACGCGACAAGAATATTAACAACTTGGCAGATGTAGAATTCGCCATTCTAGAACCGACAGGAAAGTTATCTGTGTTTGAAAAGGATCATAAAAAACAGAGTACACTTCATCTTCCACTCATTGTGGATGGGGTCGTACAAGAGCAACATTTAAAAATACTAGATCAGACAAATCTTTGGCTCCGCCAGCAGCTCCGTGATCTTGGTTATCGAGATATTAAGAAAATCTCCTTCTGTAGCTTTGACAACGGCACCTTCTATATTGATTTAATTGATGAGTAATAACCACACCATTCGCTACATGATGGTGTGGTTATTCTTTGTTAACAGGTATTCAAACACACAGAAAGGGTAAGCATAATGCTTACCCTTGGTTACTGTCAATTTTACCTCCCAATATACTTCCCGATAAAAGGAATCCTTCGTAATTCATCTTTGTGAACAAGTTTAAAGAAAACAAGAAGAATGATATAAACGATGGATGTCACAACAATTGCAAGTAGTGTACGCGTAACTAGTGAAGAGCTGTTTAACGCATATAAGAAGAAATAATGTCCCGCCATTCCAGCAAGAATCATGGTAATAAAACTTTTAACATACTCACGTACATAAATGGTATAAGAAATCACTTTTATGACGGTGGAGAAGTGTAATAGTGTAACCAACATGATACTAACAACGATGGCTAAGGCTGCCCCCATAATTCCTAACTCTGGTCGCGTAGCTAATGCGAAGATGACAGCAATTTTGATAACAGCTCCAATTAAGCTGTTAATCATCGCTGCTTTTGCTAAATCAAGTGCTTGTAAAACAGCTTGTAATGGCCCTTGGAAATAGAAGAAGATAAAGAAGGGTGCCATTACCTTTACATAGATGGCAGCAGAAGACGAACCATACATTAACTGCATCACTGGTTCTGCAAACACGTATAGAACAACAACGGCTAATCCACCTGATACAAAGGATAATCTTAATGCTTGTTGAAGTCGATGCTCAATTAAGGTTGTTTTATTTTTCGCTGCTGCTTCACTAATTGCAGGAACGAGCGAAACAGATAAGGAATACGTAATAAATGATGGTAAAAATAATAGTGGCAAAGCATAGCCAGTAAGTTCTCCATATTGCTTTGTTGCTATAGCAGTAGTTAAACCTGCAATCGCCAAACTCTGTGTCACAACAATCGGTTCAAAGAAATAAGCGACCGATCCAATTAAACGGCTGCCGGTTGTAGGAACTGCAATCGCCATCAGACTATTAAATGTTTCTTTACCAGATTTAACTGATTGAAAAAAGTTTTTTCGAACCCTTACTCGCTTTTTTAATTTAAACATCATAACCATATACAGAAGTGAAGCTAGTTCACCAAATACAACAGAGATCATAGCTCCGGCTGCAGCAAATTCTACGCCATACGGTAGAAAGGCCTTTGTGAAAACAGCAACTAATGTAATTCTCACAATTTGTTCTATAACCTGCGAGTAGGCAGCAGGCCTCATATTCTGTCGGCCCTGGAAATATCCTCTTAACACAGCTGAAATAGCCACAATTGGCACAATCGGTGAGATGGCGATTAACGGATAATACGTTCTCTCATCTGTTAACAATGTCTGTGATAAAAGAGGTGCTAGTAAAACCATACCGGTTGTGAAAAGGATACTCAACCCACCTGTTAGAGCTAATGAAACGACGAGGATTTTTTTGATTCTTCTTTTGTCGCCTACCGCTTCAGCCTCAGCCACTAGCTTTGAGATGGCAACTGGTAACCCCATTTGAGTGAGTGTAATGGTCAGGAGTAATGTAGGTACCGCCATCATATAGAGACCTACGCCTTCCTCACCCATAATTCTTGCAACCACAATTCTATTCACGAAACCGAGAACCCTTGTGATTAATCCAGCTAAAATTAAAATTAATGTACCTTGTAAAAAGGTTTGTTTCGACATGTGCTACCCTACCTTCTCAAACGCAGTGTAATCATATACAATAACTATATGCGTGATAGAGGGCCAAGCATGACAGAAAGAGGACAACATATGTAGGAATATATGTGGGAGTTTTTATCGCTGAATGAACATGCTATGGAAAGCTGCTCTTTTTCAACGTTATATCTATTAAAGGTTTAAGTAAGTTTTAGAATAGAACGTATGTGAATATAATCTCCATATCTATTTCTAGTCGAATGATATACCTACTACCAAGAAAGGAGATTTTTAAAATGAAAGAAAAAATTAGTGATTACCTTGTTCAGAATCTTACGTTTCTTCCACCAGAATTAATTGTTTTAGTCGTATCAGCTATGCCGATCCTAGAATTAAGAGGAGGACTACCACTAGCCTATCTTCATTATGACTTTTCTCTTGCTAAGTCCTTTATATTAAGTGTGATAGGTAATATACTTCCAATCATACCAATTCTTTTATTATTTCAACCGGTTAGTAAATGGTTATTACGATTCAACTGGTATAATAAGCTGTATAACTGGTTACATAAGCGTACAATGAGGAAAAGTAAGGACATTGAAAAGTACGGAGCATTAGGTTTAATGCTATTCACTGCAGTGCCCCTACCGACAACAGGCGCGTATAGTGCGTGTGTGGCTGCATTGCTGTTTTCAATAAGATTCCACTATGCATTCTTCGCTATTAGTCTTGGTGTAGTGGTTGCAGGAATTTTAGTTAGCCTTGGTTTACTATCTTTCTCCATTTTTTAATTAGGCTCTTGCAACAATCTTTAATATTCCAGCCTTTAGCTAAAACAAGGAGATTGTTGAGAGAAAATAGAATCTATACATCATATGAAAGTTAGACTAGGAGGATTTATATGAATTGGGATGAGTTGCGAGAATATATTCAGCCTGCCATTCAAAGTAAGGTTGAAGAATTTCATCTGTATGGCTTCAACCGTGCCAATGAAAACGAGGTATGGGACTGCTTAAAGAAAAAGAAATGGAAAAAGCTTGAGGAGCCTAAACCCCTGCGTGACATGGTAAACGATGTTTTAAGATTATCGACGACAGAGTACATGAGTTTTATAACGGTTGAAGCATATAGAGAGCCTTTTGTATTTCCTTCTTCTCCTTAATTCAGCAAGGACAAATTGACAGGGCATATAGATTCTTCCATAATGAAACGGTACATACTTGTAGGTAGCAATTATATTTTTATACGAAGGCTCTTATATGCCTAGCATTTTTTAAGGAGGATTCTTTCTAGCATGGTCAAAAAAGGTCGTATTGTTATATTTTTTCTATTAGTCCTTTTATTAGGCGGACTAATCGGTACCACCACAAATGGTGTGACCGACAATATTAAACTTGGTCTAGATCTTCAAGGCGGTTTTGAAATCCTTTATGAGGTACTGCCTGCTGAGGATGGAGATGAGATTACTCCAGAAGTGTTAATAAGCACAGTTAAAGCACTAGAAAAGCGTGTCAACGTGCTTGGTGTAAGTGAACCCCGAATTGATATTGAAGGTGATAATAGAATTAGGGTTCAACTAGCTGGAGTTGATGATCAAAATAAAGCAAGAGAAATTTTATCAACAGAAGCGAAACTGACATTTAGAGATGTTAATGACGTGGAATTGTTAGATGGTTCTGATCTAGTGGAAGGTGGAGCATCGCAAACCTTTGATCCTAATAATCAACCAATTGTAGCCTTAACTTTAAAGAGTGCAACTGACTTTGCGGAGGCTACGAAGCATGTTCTTGATCTCTACCCACAAAATATCATGCCAATCTGGTTGGATTTTGAAGAGGGTGACTCGTTTACAGCAGAATCAGCAAAGCCGAATCCTAAGTATTTATCGGCACCTACAGTTGGACAGGTGTTTAACGATACGACAGTTACGATTACGGGTTCTTTCACCTTAGAAGAAGCAAAAGAACTTGCAGATCTTCTAAATGCTGGATCGCTTCCGGTGGAGTTAGAAGAAATTTATTCAACTTCAGTAGGGGCACAATTTGGTGAAAAAGCATTACAGAATACGGTATTTGCTGGGATTATAGGAATCTTATTTGTTTTCTTATATATGCTATATTTTTACCGTTTCCCGGGAATCATTGCGGTTGTTACACTGAGTGTGTATATCTATCTAGTATTATTAGTATTTGATTGGATGAACGCGGTTCTTACGCTACCAGGAATTGCAGCTCTAATCCTTGGTGTGGGGATGGCAGTTGATGCGAATATTATCACCTACGAAAGAATTAAGGAAGAGTTAAAGACAGGTAAATCGGTCATGTCAGCTTATAAAGCTGGTAATCGTCGTTCTTTGGCTACTATCTTAGATGCAAATATTACTACATTATTAGCAGCTGGCGTTTTATTTGTTTATGGGACAAGCTCTGTTAAAGGGTTTGCCACTATGTTAATTGTTAGTATTCTATTGAGCTTTATTACCGCAATCTATGGTACTCGTTTATTCTTAGGTCTTTGGGTAAACAGTCGATTCCTGAATAAAAAAGTTGGGTATTTCGGTGTGAAGGAATCTGACATTCAAAACATAGAAACTGGCGACACTGATTACTATATTACTACGAAGTATGATCGCTTTGATTTTGTTAAACATCGTAAAAAGTATTTCATGTTCTCTGGAGCAATGATTGTGATTGGAACAATTCTACTTTTAACGATGAAACTTAACCTAGGTATAGATTTTGCAAGTGGAACACGAGTTGAGATTTTATCAAATAGTTCATTAACGACGGAAGAGATTCAGTCAGAAATCGACGAATTAAATCTTGGCATTGAACCTCGTGATATTACATTATCAGGTAACAACAATGAAATTGGTGTGACACGCTTTATCGGAGTATTAGAGGAAGGTCAGATTGCTGATTTAAAAGATCATTTCAAAGAAAAGTATGGTTCAGAGCCGAATGTTAGTACGGTTTCACCAACGGTTGGTAAGGAACTTGCTAAAAATGCATTCATCTCAGTTATGATTGCTTCCATTGGTATCATTATCTACGTCACGATTCGCTTTGAGATTTATATGGCAATTGCAGCCATTGTTGCTTTACTACATGATGCTTTCTTTATCATTGCTTTCTTTAGTTTACTTCGTCTAGAAGTAGATCTAACATTTATTGCCGCTGTCCTAACCATTGTTGGTTATTCGATCAATGATACAATTGTAACCTTTGACCGGATACGAGAAATCTTAAAGATACGTGGGAAAAAGGTTAAGAACTTTGATGATCTAGCTTCTGTTGTAAATGATAGTTTACGTCAGACTTTAGGCAGATCTGTAAGTACGGTTTTCACAGTTGTGATTGTAACGGTAGCGTTACTATTGCTAGGTAGTGAATCAATTACAAACTTCTCATTAGCCTTATTAGTGGGGCTCGTTGCAGGTACGTATTCTTCACTATTTATCGCATCTCAGCTATGGTTAATATGGAAGAGTAAAACCATTGGTAAAAAGAAAGTAAAACCAGTAGAAGAGGATTTAGAGCCTTAAAATAAGAAAAGAGCTTGGATTTTCCAAGCTCTTTTCTCTGTTTTATTCACCTAATCACTTTGGCTCTATGTGGATATGAGCATATTGGATGTTATGTTTATTAAAAAGGTTACGTTCAATGTCTTCGGTGATTTGGTGGCTCTCTAGTACGTTTAAGTTATGATCTGTGACAATTGTAATATCAGCAAAGATTTGGTTACCGTGCATTCGTGCTTTTACACTCTTCACTTTTTCAATATTGGGATTGTCTTTGACTGTTTGCTTAATCTCTTCAAGTTCTTGGATTTCAAAGCCGTCTGTTAACTCGAGAGTTGCTTCTTTAAATACTCCAATACCAGTTCTAATGATGATGAGACCTACCAAAATGGCAATGACGGTATCGAACCAGTACAGTCCAAACTGTGAGGCGCTAATTCCGATAAATGCACCTAAGCTTACAAGTGAGTCAGAAAAATTGTCTTTTGATGCAGCCTTTAGAGACTGACTTTTAATCTTATGGGATAAGTTTTTATTATATAAATAGACAGAAAACATGATGAGAGAACTTCCTAAAGCAACCCAGCCAGTCAACATACTTGGCGCTACATCATTCGTGTTGTTTAGATTTTTTATTCCCTCTATAGTTACTTGTAAACCCACAGAAACCATAATAAAGGCTGCCACAAGTGAAGCTATTGTTTCAGCCCGATAGTGGCCATACTGGTGATTTTTATCAGGCGGTTTTCTGGCTATTTTTAACCCAATTAATACAGCAACCGAAGCGATGACATCTGTGGAGTTATTTAATCCATCTGCTAATAAAGCTTTAGAATTACCTAGATATCCAATAACTAACTTTGATATAGATAATACAATATACGTACAAATGCTTAGCCAAGCACCTTTTTCCCCTTGTTTCAGATTATCATAAGATTCCATGCGTTACCTCCTATCTCTTTTTCGCATTCTTACTCTACACGTATTATGACTTTATTTATTTTTAATTATCCTGCCTTTAGAAATTGAGTGAACATTGGTATACTACAGAAGCAAATATTTTCATCGATACATAAGTAAAAAGCACACCAGTCAATCATTTCATTAAATTAGGTTACAATAATAGTGTCATTACCTGTAAGAAAAGGATGTGAAGTAATGAAGGAACAGAAGGATCGCTTTAAAGAGGCAGAATTTGCTGCGATGGTAGGTGTCGTTGGAAATATCGTGCTAGCCTTGTTAAAAGGGATCGTCGGTGTCACGAGTAATAGTAGAGCGTTAGTTGCGGATGCTGTACATTCTGCTTCTGACATTGCAGGCTCATTTGCTGTATACATAGGCTTACGTGCTGCCAAGCAGCCGCCAGATGAAGATCATCCATACGGTCATGGAAAGGCGGAATCAATTGCAGCTATAATCGTAGCTGTATTATTATTTTTAGTTGGTATCGAGATAGGTAAATCCTCAATTGAAGCTTTTTTTCATGAAATAGAAGCACCCAAAATGCCAGCAATCTACGCAGTCGTGTTCTCCATTATTGTTAAAGAATGGATGTTTCGATATAAGTATAATTTGGGTAAAAGAATAAATAGTGATGCCATTATTGTAAATGCCTATGAGCATCGGTCAGATGTATTTTCTTCTATTGCCGCATTAATTGGTATTGCAGGAGCCATTATCGGTGACTACTTGGGCCTAGAGTGGCTTGTTTATGCTGATCCTGTGGCAGGTCTAGTAGTAGCATTGATGATATTGCGCATTGCATGGAAGTTAGGTTCAGAATCGATACATAATACATTAGATCATGTTTTACATGATGAGGATACAGAGGACTTAAGAGAAATAGTTTTGACGGTTGATGGTGTGAAAAAAATCGATGGGCTTCTTGCAAGGGAGCATGGTCATTATGTGATTGTAGACTTGAAGATATCTGTTGATCCTTATATAACAGTTGAAGAAGGACATCGTATTGGGAAAAACGTTAAGGAACAGCTCATACAACATGCACATGTTCAAGACGTATTTATACATGTAAACCCATATAATGAAGATGAATAACAGAAAGGGGAGGAGAACATGATGAAGGGACAATGGACGTTAATTATTGCTTTAATCTTTGCATTAATCGTTGCCATTTTCGCAGTGATTAATGTAGATCCTGTTAAAGTAGATTATTTATTTGGTACAGCTTCATGGCCATTAATTCTAGTTATACTAGGATCAGCTGTAATGGGGGCTTTTGCCGTAGGCGCGGTCGGCTTATTTAGAATTCTTTTATTACAAAAAAGAGTGAGACAGCTTCAAAAGGAAAAAGAGCAACTAACGAAAAAGGTTAATGAACATGTTCAGAACGAAGATTTGCGAAAACAAAACTATGAAAGAAATAATGAAAAGCAGAGTAATGAATTAAAAATCGAAGAGGAAACGAAAGAAATCAATCCATCGAATGAATAATTGTTTCCATTGTCACCCCTTGGCTCCTCCTGTATAATGAGTGGGTCAAGGGGTGATTTCATGCTTGCATCCAGAACAAGATGGATTCAAAAGGAAACAAACGAACAATTGGCTATGCAATTATCAACGGATTTATCGATCTCTCTCATGGTAGCCAAGTTATTAGTTAGTAGAGGTATCACCACTGCTAAAGAGGCCGGTCAATTCTTAAATATAGAACAATCTGCTTTTCATGATCCCTTTTTACTAACGGGGATGGATCGAACAGTAGAACGAATATATCAAGCTATCGAAAAGAATGAAAAGATATTAGTTTTTGGTGATTATGATGCGGACGGGGTAAGCAGTACCACGGTTATGATGCGTGCTTTACAAGCAAAAGGGGCTCAGGTTGATTTTTACATACCTAATCGCTTTCGCGAAGGTTATGGACCTAATAAAGAGGCTTTTCAATGGGCATTCAATGAAGGTTATTCGCTAATCATTACGGTTGATACAGGTATATCGGCTTTAAGTGAAGCTGCGTTTGCGAAAGAGCTAGGAATGGACCTTGTTATTACGGACCACCATGAACCCGGACCAATTCTACCAGATGCTTTTTCCATTATACATCCCAAGCTGCCAGGGAGTGAGTATCCTTGCAAGGAGCTTGCTGGAGTTGGAGTGGCTTTAAAGGTAGCACATGCTCTGTTAGGAGAGTGCCCGACCGAATATGTAGGAATTGCTTCAATTGGAACGATTGCGGACCTAGTTCCTCTTCATGACGAGAATCGATTAATTGCCATTAAAGGAATAAAGGCCTTAAGGGAAACGACAAACCCAGGTCTAAGAGCTTTATTATCTGTATGCAACGTGGATCAAAAAGAAATTACCGAAGAAACAATCGGTTTTTCAATTGGACCACGAATAAATGCTGCTGGTCGACTTGGAGATGCTGACCCTGCTGTCCACCTCTTCTTAACAGATGACGTGGAAGAAGCTGAACAGATTGCGTCCGAAATTGATCAATTAAATAAGGAACGAAAAAAAATCGTTAACGAAATGACACAAGAAGCCATTGAGCTTGTAGAGAGTGACTTTCCGTTAGAACAGAATCCGGTTTTAATCATCGGTAAAAAAGGTTGGAATGCAGGAGTAATCGGGATTGTTGCATCTAGATTGGTCGAGAAGTATTACCGTCCGACTATTGTTTTGAGCCTTGACGACGAAGGGGTTAAGGCTAAAGGATCTGCCAGAAGTATTGAAGGGTTTGACCTATTTGAAAATTTATCTACTTGCCGTGATATTCTTCCTCATTTTGGTGGACATACAATGGCAGCTGGTATGACCGTTGAAGTTCCCCATATTGAAGAATTAAGGGAGCGGTTAATCAAACTAGCGAATGAAACACTAACTGCAGAGGATTTTGTGCCTGTCTCTCATGTTGATGTGGAATGTAAGCTTGAGGATATATCCATTCCAACTATTGAAGAGCTTTCTAAATTGGCGCCATACGGGGTTGGAAATCCAAAGCCCAAAGTAACCATTCCAATGACTTCAATATCTCAGATCAAAAAAATTGGTCAAGATCAAAGCCATTTAAAGTTACTCTTAGAGCATGAGGGTATCAGTTTAGATGCTATTGCCTTTGGATTTGGTCATATATATGATGAAATCTCAAGCATTGCAAAAGTTTCAATATTAGGTGAGCTTTCCATAAATGAGTGGAACAATTTTAGAAAGCCGCAAGTGATGATTCAAGATATTTCCATTAAAGAATGGCAACTGTTTGATTGGAGAGGATTAAAGAACTTTACCAAACAATTGGAAGGAATCCCCTCTAATAGAAGAAAAATAATTGTCTTTCAGGAAACAACCATCGAAAATTTATATTTACATGATTTTCAGGAACACATACTAATGGTGAAGGATGAAGAAGATTTATCTAAGCTAAACAAAGAAGAGTATTTAATTGTAGCGGATCTTCCGTCATCACTATCCCTATTAGAAAAGTTGGTCCAAACAACAAATCCAGCAAGAATTTACACTGTTTTTCACCAGTCAGAATCTCACTTTTTTAATACAATTCCAACTAGAGATCATTTTAAATGGTTTTATGGATTCTTAGGGAAAAATAAGGAATTTAATTTCCAAACGCAAGGCGAACGATTGGCTAAACATCGAGGCTGGTCAAAAGATTCTATTCAATTTATGTTAAACGTGTTTTTTGAATTAGAATTTGTTACAATAAACAATGGCGTTATTTCATTAACTGATCAACCGAAGAAACGTGATTTAACAGATTCACATACGTATACGCAAAAACAAAACCAGATTGAGATTGAAAATATGATGATCTACTCATCCTATTCACAATTAAAAGGTTGGTTTGATCATGTTTATAGAGGATTGGTAACAGTATAGGAGGCAATTGAATTTAATGGATTACAAAAAATATGTCACAATCGTACCAAACTGGCCTAAAGAGGGTATTCAATTTAAAGACATTACGACGTTAATGGACAATGGAGAAGCTTACAAGAGTGCAACGGATGAAATTGTTACTTTTGCAAAGCAACAAAATGTTGACCTTGTTGTAGGACCAGAGGCAAGAGGATTTATTATCGGTTGTCCAGTTGCGTATGCTTTAGGTGTTGGGTTTGCTCCAGTACGTAAGGAAGGCAAGCTGCCAAGAGAAGTCATTAAGGTTCAATACGGACTTGAGTATGGCTCTGACGTGTTAACAATGCACAAAGATGCGATTAAACCAGGTCAACGTGTGTTAATCACAGATGATCTTCTTGCAACAGGTGGTACTATTGAAGCAACAATTAATCTTGTTGAACAGTTAGGTGGCGTAGTAGCAGGAATTGCATTCTTAATTGAACTAAGCTATCTTGATGGTAGAAAGAAATTAGATGGCTACGACGTATTAACATTAATGACTTATTAATATACGAGAGAAAAAGAGTGTGTAGTTGACACTCTTTTTCTTTTAGGCTTACAGAGTAACTAGTGGTCAACATACAAATTTCACCGAAATCCTTTACATCTATAAACATTTTCATGATAATAGTAACAATAATAATTTTAATCTAATAGAGTGAGATAAAGAGAAGGATGTTTAGACTTCTCTTTATTTTAACCTTATAATCAGGTGATTTTATGGCGAATGAACAGGTACTAACAGCTGAGCAAGTAATTGAGAAGGCTGCTAAATATTTAACAGAAGAAAAAGACATACAATTTATTCAACGTGCGTATGAGTTTGCCAAACTTGCTCACCAAGAGCAATATCGTAAGTCAGGTGAACCATATATTATCCACCCCATTCAAGTAGCTGGGATCTTAGTTGATTTGGAGATGGATCCTGTCACCATTTCGGCAGGGTTTCTTCATGATGTAGTAGAGGATACATCTGTTACCTTACAGGATCTTGAGGATGAATTTAACAAAGAAGTTGCGATGCTAGTCGATGGTGTGACGAAGCTTGGAAAAATTAAGTTTAAGTCACAGGAAGAGCAACAGGCTGAAAACCATAGAAAAATGTTTGTTGCAATGGCACAAGATATACGTGTTATCTTGATCAAATTAGCAGATCGTCTTCATAATATGAGAACTCTTAAGCATTTGCCACAGGAAAAACAAAGACGTATTTCAAATGAAACATTAGAAATTTTTGCTCCACTTGCTCATCGCCTTGGTATATCAAAGATTAAATGGGAGCTTGAGGATACGTCATTACGTTATTTAAATCCGCAACAATATTACCGAATTGTAAACCTGATGAAAAAGAAACGGGCAGAACGTGAGGAATATTTAGAAGCGGTCATGAATGAAGTACGTGAAAGACTGAAAGAAGTCTCGATTAGTGCTGATATAAATGGTAGACCTAAGCATATTTATAGTATTTATCGAAAGATGGCTATTCAAAATAAACAGTTTAATGAAATATATGATCTTTTAGCTGTCAGAATTGTTGTCAATAGTATTAAGGACTGCTATGCCATTCTTGGAATCATTCACACTGCTTGGAAACCGATGCCTGGTAGATTCAAGGACTACATTGCGATGCCAAAGGCCAATATGTATCAGTCACTCCATACGACCGTTATAGGACCTCAGGGAGATCCGTTAGAGGTTCAGATTAGAACGAGTGAAATGCATCATATTGCTGAGTACGGTATTGCTGCGCACTGGGCTTATAAAGAGGATAAGCAGGTTGGTGAAGGACAAAGCTTCGAGAATAAGATTAAATGGTTTAGAGAAATCCTTGAATGGCAAAATGATGCAAGTAATGCCGAAGAGTTTATGGAATCATTAAAGATTGACCTTTTTTCAGACATGGTGTTTGTTTTTACACCTAAGGGAGATGTGTTTGAGCTTCCATCCGGGTCAGTCCCAATTGACTTCTCCTACCGAATACATTCTGAAATTGGGAATAAAACCATTGGTGCTAAAGTAAATGGCAAAATGGTGACTCTTGATTATAAGTTGAATACAGGAGATATTGTTGAAATCCTAACTTCTAAGCATTCGTACGGCCCAAGCCAGGATTGGTTAAAACTCGCGCAAACCTCACAGGCGAAAAATAAGATTAGACAATTTTTCAAAAAACAGCGTCGTGAGGAAAATGTAACAAAAGGTAAAGAATTAATTGAAAAAGAAATAAAAGCGATGGACTTAGATCCAAAGGAAATACTAGTAAATGACAATCTTAGACGAGTAGCAGATAAATTTAATTTTGCAAATGAAGAGGATATGTATGCGGCTGTTGGGTATAACGGAATTACGGCTGCCCAAATCGCGACTAGACTGACAGAGAAGTTGCGGAAAAAGCGTGACATGGAGCAAGAAACTTCCATTGCAGAAGCTGTACAAGATCTGAAAAAATTCTCTGTCACGAAAAAGCGGGACAGTGGTGTTAGAGTTCAGGGGATTGATAATTTATTAGTCCGACTTTCTAAATGCTGCAATCCGGTTCCAGGTGATGACATTGTAGGATTTATTACAAAAGGCCGTGGTGTTTCTATTCACCGAGAAGATTGTCCTAATATCCATACCGATGAAGCAAAGGAACGTCTATTGCACGTGGAGTGGGAAGGAAATGCTAAAGAAGGTAAAGAGTATAATGTTGAAATTGAAATATCAGGCTATGATCGACGTGGTCTGTTAAATGAAGTACTTCAAGCTGTAAATGAAACAAAGACAAATATCACTGCAGTATCTGGACGTTCTGACCGTAATAAAATGGCAACCATTTCAATGGCAATCTCCATTCATAACGTGAACCACTTACAAAAAGTAGTGGACAGAATTAAGCAAATTCCAGATATATATGCGGTAAGAAGAATGATGCATTAAGGTGGATGTATGAGGGTAATTGTACAAAGAGCAAGAGATGCAAGCGTAACAGTAGATAAGAAAATCGTAGGACAAATCCAAAATGGGTTCATGCTGTTAGTAGGAATCACACATGCTGATACCGCAGAGGATGCCGCATATGTCGCGGATAAAATTGCGAATCTTCGAGTGTTCGAGGATGAAAGTGGAAAGATGAATCACTCCCTGTTAGATGTTCAGGGTCAGGTTTTATCGGTCTCTCAATTTACTTTATACGGTGATTGTCGAAAAGGGAGAAGACCTAACTTCATGGAAGCGGCAAAACCTGAGCATGCCAACACTATTTATGAATTATTCAACAATGAGCTACGAGAAAAAGGCGTGCATGTAGAAACGGGGTCCTTTGGTGCCATGATGGATGTCCAACTTGTTAATGTCGGACCTGTCACTTTGATTGTAGAAAGCAAATAAAGAAGCCTTCATTGAAGGCTTCTTTATTTTGGTTTAATCTCCACACTTTTTTCTAATCATTTTTTGTTTTAATAATTTTTATCTGAAGGAATTAAGCCACTTTTTTACAATTAATCATATAGACAAATTGTGGAATGAAGCGGAAGACACTTGACTCCTGCGGGAAGAAGAGGAAAAGTCGAGACCCCGGAAGCGAAGATGAGGAGGCTCGACTTTCTCCCCGTGGAAAGCATGTGTCTGAAACGAATGGAACAAAACTTGGTTCAAACAAAGTAATGTACTTGAATGCCCTATTTCTTAAATTCATACGCTAATCCATTAAAGATAGCCGTAGTAATTTGCTCCTGGTAATGAGAGGTTCCGACCAGAGCCTCCTCCGTTATATTACTCAAGAATCCAAGTTCTAATAATACAGAAGGACGATTATTCGTTCTGAGAATATGGTAATTACCATATTGGACTCCTCGATCTCTTAAAGTCGTATATTTGACTAATTCGGTTTGAATCGATTGTCCTAATGAATAGTCTTTAGATTTATTATAATAATAGGTCGTTACTCCGTTAGCAGAAGGATAAACAGAGCTGTCAAAATGTAAGCTTACAAAAGCATCTGCTTGATAGTAGTGTGAAAGGCTAACTCGATTGTTTAAGCTGACATACACATCTTGATTTCTAGTCAATACTGGATTTGCTCCGGCAGCACGAAGCTTCTCATCAAGAAGTTTCGCAGCTCGCAGTGTTAGAGCTTTTTCAAATGTACCTCTAACTCCTTTAGCGCCACTATCTCTTCCTCCATGCCCTGGATCAATGACGACTGTTTTACCCGTCAAATATTGATTCATTCCAGGTCGTTCCACTTTCGCTACCTCTCCAGTAGTCGATACGATCCAACCGGCAACATAACCGGTACTTCCGTCAGAAAGAGTAATCTTATACCAATCATTCACTTTTTCTACAATAGTAAAGCTGTCTCCTTGCATAGCACGATGAATGATAGAATCCTTCGTTGAAGGGCCACTTCGAATATTGGTTGTGTCATATATTATTGATACAGTTGAAGTTTTGTTATCACTAGAATCTGAATGTGAAGGCGGAGTGCTTGTCTTTTTTTCTACATACCATCCAGCCACCCAGCCTGTCTTACCATCAGGAAGCTTTACTTGACACCAGTTATTTTGTTCACTGACAACTTCAAGTTGATCTCCTTTTTTTACTTGAGCGATCACTTTTCCCTTTAAGGAAAAATCATCTCGGACATTTAAGGAAGTAGCTGTTACAACAGCTATTTGACCAGTGGAAGTGGTGTCATCGTTCTCATCGTTCTCATCATTATTACTTGGTGCGTCTTCTGAAGTTAACTTTACATAATCTTTATGAACCCAGCCGGTTTTATTTCCTATGTTTATTTCATACCAATCATATTTCTCAGCATAAATGTTAACTAGCTCGTCCTGCTTAAGTGAACCAATCGCTACCGCATTTAATGAAGGAGATAATCGAACATTTAAGGAAGTAGCAGTAATTTTCCCTTTTTTTATAATAACCTTCTCATCTTTAGAAGGTGTCGTAGTTTCAGATGGTAAGCCCTTCACATAATCACGATGAACCCATCCTTCAAACTGTTGATAAGAAATTTTTACCCAGCTCTCGCTTCTTTCTTTAAATTGAAGTAGATCCCCTTTATTGACAGAACCTACTACTTGGAAGCTAGTACCAGGACCTTTTCTAATTCTAAGTCCATCTGCAGTAGATTCCAATTTTTCTTCTTTTACACTCTCTGTTTGTTTACTCTCCTTTTTCTTTTCAGTTACTAACCAGCTAGCAACCCAACCGCTTAGACTATTAGAGATTTTAACTTTAATCCAGTCTCCCTCTTTTGCTAGTACTTCAAGTTCTTGATTTTGAGTAAGACCAGCTACTACAGAATATGATAATCCTGGACCAGACCGAACATTTAATGAATCAACATTAATGACTACCTTATTATTTTCAGCAAAAATGGTGGTTTGAGGTATAGATAGACAGAATAGAGATAAAACTAACATTAATATAAAACCCTTTTTCATGATGAAAGATCCTCCTTATTGTAAAGGTTAATACTTACCGTTAATCTACAATACTAATCCTTAAGAGTAACGCTCTTACTAGAGGAGTAGTTTTTTTAGTATTTTATTGTAATTAAATGTCACTACTATTGAAAAAGATTCTTTTGATATGTATCTTAAAATGGCTTTAATTCATTCTTATACCTTACCAAATTAGTAGAATCCTGTACATGTAAATGTCAGTTCAATTTGTAGGTAAGCCATAGATATACTTCTAGGAAAATAATTAAAATCCTTGTCGTTTTATGAAAAAAAATGATGTTTTTGGGCAATATAGAAAGAGATTTATTTACAAGAAAGGAAGAGCGTAATGAGATTCAGTGAAAAAGGCGGACAAGCTAAAGGAACACAACATATATTTGGGGTTAATTTTCATGATTTCATTGAGAAGGAAAATAATACACCAAGTATGGAATTAGCATCAGAATTTGGGCTAACATTACGAGAAGTAAAGCAGCTAAAAAAACACCTAGGAAGATCATAAAATTTTCTTGACATTCAATTTAAACATTCGTATGATAAATAACAATTATTAATATAGTTGTTTTTTATTACTTGTTGCTTTCTTGTAACTAAGTATGTAAATAAGAACCATATAGGATAGAACCGTTAATGGAGAAAAGTAATTAAGATCCACTTGCACAGAGAGGGAATGTCTAGGCTGTGAACATTCTTACAAGCTGACTTAATGAAAGACACTCAGGAGGTTCCACTTCGAAAGGTACGAAACTAAGTAGAAGTCGGACGTGACAGGCGTTAACTGTCAAAAGTGGAAGTTTGTTGACTATATCAAGTAGTCACAGCTTCAATTAGGGTGGCACCACGGGAATAATAGCTCTCGTCCCTACTTCTTGATGAAGTAGAGACGGGGGCTTTTTTGTTTTTACAGCTGTTGTTGATAAGTAACATAGTGCAAACAAGCTCTCAATTGAAAAATTATAGGAGACAACAGGAGCGACTGTGCTTAAGGAGGAACTAATATGTCAATTCAAATTCCAAGGGGAACGCAGGATATTTTGCCTGGAGAGGTCGAACGCTGGCAATATATTGAAGAAAAAGCTAGAGAGCTTTGTAAGAGATTTAATTATAAGGAAATTCGTACACCTATTTTTGAACATACAGAATTGTTTTTAAGAAGTGTTGGGGATACGACGGATATCGTTCAAAAAGAGATGTATACCTTTACGGATCGAGGAGATAGAAGTATTACTCTTCGCCCTGAAGGAACGGCGTCGACTGTTCGTGCCTATGTGGAGCATAAGATGTATGGTCTTCCAGATCAACCAACTAAACTTTATTATATTGGCCCAATGTTTCGCTATGAAAGACCTCAGTCAGGTCGTTACCGTCAATTTGTTCAATTCGGAATTGAAGCGTTAGGTAGTGCAGATCCTGCGATTGATGCAGAAGTTATTTCCTTAGCGATGGAAATGTATAAAGGATTAGGATTACAGAAATTAAAGCTAATCATTAATAGTTTAGGTGATCAGGAGAGCAGAATTTCCCACAGAACAGCACTGACTGATCATTTTGCTCCACATATTGAAGAGTTTTGCTCAGATTGCCAAAAGCGTCTAGAGACCAATCCGCTTCGTATATTGGACTGCAAGAAAGATCGTGAACATCCACTAATGGAAACAGCACCATCAATTTTAGATTATCTTAATGAGGAATCTGCTCACTATTTCCAAAAAGTGCAGCGTTACTTACAGAGTATGGGGATTGAGTTTGAGGTCGATTCTCGTTTAGTTCGTGGTTTAGATTACTATAATCACACTGCTTTTGAAATTATGAGTGATGCTGAAGGCTTTGGAGCTATTACTACCTTAATGGGTGGCGGACGTTACAACGGTTTGGCACAGGAAATCGGAGGTCCGGAGACACCTGGTATTGGCTTTGCGTTAAGTATAGAGCGATTACTATTAGCGTTAGCGGCAGAGGGCATTGAACTTCCACTTGGAAAAGGAATTGATTGCTATGTTGTAGCGCTTGGAGAAGAAGCGAAGGACGCGTCTGTCACACTAGTAAATGAACTTAGAAAATCAAATATAACCGTTGAAAAAGACTACTTAGATAAAAAAGTTAAGGCACAGTTTAAAGCAGCGGACCGCCTTGAAGCAAAATTTGTTGTCATTCTTGGCGATGATGAATTAGAAAGAAAAGTAGCCTCTATTAAAAATTTACAAACAGGTACACAAGAAGAGGTCGCACTAGACAGCATTGCAAGTTACCTAATGGAAAACAGAGACAGGTAAAAGGAGGAGAATATACAATGGAAAGATCTCACTATTGTGGAGAAGTAACAGAAGAATTTGTTGGTCAAACAGTTCAATTAAAGGGCTGGATTCAAAAAAGACGTGATTTAGGTGGACTTATCTTTATTGACTTAAGAGACCGTTCTGGCTTGGTTCAAATTGTGTTTAATCCAGAGTTGTCAGAGGATGCTCTTAAAAAGGCAGAGGGAGTTCGAAATGAATATGTCATTGCTGTAACCGGTAAAGTCGTTGAAAGATCTCAACAAACGATTAATCCTAACTTAGTTACAGGAAAGATAGAAGTAAGTGCCGAGACGATCGAAGTATTAAATGCAGCTAAAACGCCTCCTTTTACAATCTCTGATCAAACAGATGCAGCAGAAGAAGTTCGTTTACGATATCGCTACTTAGATTTAAGAAGACCGGTTATGCTTGAAACGTTCAAACTACGACATCGTGTTACAAAAGCAATGAGAAATTATTTAGATACTGAGAACTTCATAGAGGTAGAAACGCCAATCTTAACGAAGAGTACGCCAGAGGGAGCAAGAGATTATTTAGTTCCAAGTCGTGTGCATCCAGGAGAGTTTTATGCTTTACCACAATCCCCACAAATCTTTAAGCAACTATTAATGGTTGGTGGTTTTGAACGTTATTATCAAATTGCACGTTGCTTCCGTGATGAGGACCTTCGTGCTGACAGACAGCCTGAGTTTACTCAGATTGACATTGAGACTTCCTTTATGACACAGGAAGACATTATCTCCATGACTGAAAATATGATGAAACAGGTACTAAAAGAAGCAAAAGATATGGATATAACAACTCCATTCCCAAGAATGCCTTATCAAGAGGCGATGAGCCGTTATGGATCTGACAAACCTGATACTAGATTCGGAATGGAATTAATTGATGTTTCAGAGCTTGTAAAGAATTCTGGATTTAAGGTGTTCAGTGGAGCTGTTGAAAATGGTGGCCAGGTCAAGGCAATCAATGTAAAAGCAGGTGCACCAGATTACTCTAGAAAAGATATAGATGCACTTACTGAATATGTAAATCGTTATGGTGCGAAGGGTCTTGCTTGGCTAAAAGCTGAAGCTGACGGTTTAAAAGGACCTATTTCAAAGTTCTTTAATGAAGAAGAACAACAAACTATTTCTAAAGTACTTTCAGTTGAAGAAAATGATTTGTTACTATTTGTAGCTGATCAAAAGTCTGTAGTAGCAGATTCTCTTGGTGCTCTTCGCTTAAAGCTTGGAAAAGAACGTAAACTCATTAACGCAAGTCAATTTAATTTCCTTTGGGTAACAGACTGGCCACTACTAGAATTTGATGCAGAGGCAGATCGATATTTTGCTGCACATCATCCATTTACAATGCCAGTACGTGAGGACCTTGAAAAATTAACTTCCAATCCAGGAGAAGTTCGTGCTCAAGCATATGACCTTGTCCTAAACGGTTATGAACTTGGTGGGGGCTCATTAAGAATTTACGAGAGAGACATTCAAGAGAAAATGTTTGATACGCTTGGCTTTACTTCAGAGGAAGCAAACGCGCAATTCGGATTCCTATTAGAAGCGTTTGAATATGGTACTCCTCCACATGGCGGAATTGCTTTAGGTTTAGACCGTTTAGTTATGCTTTTAGCGGGGCGTACAAATCTTCGGGATACCATTGCCTTCCCTAAAACAGCGAGTGCAAGTGACTTGTTAATGGAAGCGCCGGGAATGGTTTCAGAAGCTCAGCTTGGCGATTTACATCTGAAGTTAAATGTAAAGGAATAGTTAGTTATTAGGGGGACAATTGTCCTCCTTTATTATTTAGAAAAAGGCTATTCCACAAGCTTGATAACGCTTTCAAAAGATGGTATGATAATGCTACATAAAGTCCTGATGTGTTTGTCGTATAACCTATTGTTTTGACCGAACAATAAGTTATACGGGAGCCCGGGTTTTCAGACAGCGTACACGCCTCATTCAGGAGGACTTACAATCGTTTGAAACAGGGCACCCACCTGCCTAGAGCGGGTTCAAAACGAAGGCCTCGACGGCACAATTGGGACTTTCCTACAACTCATATCATAGTAACCCTATGCTTCTGTAGCATAGGGTTTTTAAATTTCTCCTAGAAAAAAAGTGTTTCCCGATGAAGAAATCTGTTAATCCTATTGAAATACTCTACATTAAAGTGTAGTATGATATCGTTAAAAACGGGAAAAACAAGCATAATAGTAAATCATACAGAAAGTGGTGCAGGTATGTTACATCAGTTTTCCAGAAATGAACTAGCATTAGGAAAAGAAGGACTAGAGCTCTTAAAGAATAGTACAGTTGCTGTTCTTGGAGTAGGGGGAGTCGGAAGTTTTGCTGCAGAAGCTCTTGCCAGATCCGGAGTCGGAAGAATTATCCTTGTAGATAAGGATGATGTAGATATCACAAATGTAAATCGTCAAATACATGCTTTATTATCAACAGTAGGTAAGCCGAAAGCTGATTTAATGAAAGCACGTATTGCAGATATTAACCCAGAATGTGAAGTCATTGCCCTTAAGATGTTCTATACAGAAGAAACATATGAACAGTTTTTCAGCTATGGATTAGACTGGGTAATTGATGCGTCTGACACGATTTCTTATAAGATCCATTTAATGAAAGAATGCCTTAAGCGAAATATTAAGATTATCTCTAGTATGGGAGCGGCTAATAAAACAGATCCTACTCGCTTTAAAGTAGCAGATATCTCCAAAACTCATACAGATCCAATGGCAAAAGTAATTAGAACGAAGCTTAGAAAAGAAAGAATTGTGAAAGGTATTAAAGTTGTATTTTCGGATGAGAGTCCAATCGTCATTCGTGAGGACATCCGAAAAGAAATTGCCCCTGAAGGAGCGAAAATTCGTAAGGCAAAGATGCCACCTTCCTCAAATGCCTTTGTACCATCAGTAGCGGGCCTCATCATGGCTGGACATGTCATTACTGAGATTACGAAGGATATTAAGGTAAGTCGTGTACAAGATTAAAGTGAAAGCTGGCGATCAACATTGGTTGATCGCTTTTCACTTTGAAAGTTTTGTGCAATTATCTTAGGTTTCTGTGCAATTCTCAGGATTTTGTGTGCAATTATCCTAGATTACTGTGCGATTTTCTCTATTTACTGTGCAATTCTACTGCAATCATAAAAAAATCGCTAAGTATGGCTACCAACTCCCATACTCAGCGATTCATTATTTTGCTACTTGTTCTAAATTTCCATTCTTGTCCATTCTAAATACAGGAGATGTACGCTCCTCAGTATCATCAAACATTACCATTCTACGAGCTCGATCCATAATTTGGACGAGCGCTTGATAATCCTCTTGAATAGTTGCATGTTGTTCAGATAGTTTCTGAACTTTTCGCTCTAATTCTTCGTTTTTACGTTTTAAATCATTATTTTCCGAGCGTAATCTCTCATTTTCAAGCCTTGCTTGTGAACTTTGTGATCCTTCTAGCTTAAGCTTTGTTAAAAATCTTATCACATCATCAATTGATAGATTTAGATTATTAGAACCTACTGTTCCTCCATTTCTAGGTGCCATTACAGGTGTAATCTCTGCAGCTGCTTCGACTTGATACGCAGAAGCACTAGCTTGTCTAGAGACTTCGGTTGCTTCAACTTGATAGGCAGGTACAGTTGGTCTGGATTCTTCAACTGTTTTAACTTGATAAGCAGGTACAGTCTGCTTGGTTTCCTCCATTGGTACATTGTTTCTTGTAGGAAGACTTGAGTTTGAAGATTTTGAAGCAGGTGTAGCATTGGCTAATGCGCGTTTTCTTTCTTTTCTTTGTTTCTTTGCAATAGAAATTGCCTGATCATATTGTTTTCTTACTTCTGCATTCCATCTGAAACCACATGCGGCCGAAGTACGATTTAATTTATCTCCTACTTCTTCAAATGCTTGTAGCTGTGTACCTCCTTCACGAATATAGCGAAGTACCGTTTCTGCTAATAATAAATCATCTTCATGTGACCATGCATCTGATCTTACTTTCATGTGTATCAACTCCTATCGTTTCGTAGGGTACTATTTTTATCTAGCATTTACAGAAGAATAGGATTTTATACGTTTTAATAGTTTTCATTACATAAACAAGCCATATATGCGTGAAAAAGGATACAAACTGGTAGCTACATTTTCATAGATTGCTCTTAAATAAACTACCCTTTAAAGGGAGTCTAAGCTAAATTGATAGGCTGGGATAAACAATAGAAGTAGGATTTTTGGCAACACGTATTTTTTCCATATATAATAGAGTTAGGACAGGAGGCATTTGAAATGAGCTTTGAGCCACTAGCGTATAGAATGAGACCTACTACTATAGATGAGATCGTGGGGCAAAAAAAAATAATCGGTCCATCTACTAGTTTATATAAAATGATAAAAAATGGTCACGTACCTTCCATGTTGCTATATGGTGAGCCTGGGATAGGGAAGACGTCGATAGCGAATGCCATAGCAGGGACAACGAAACTTCCTTATATTGCATTAAATGCAACGACAGCTGGTAAAAAAGATATAGAAGCTGTTGTCGAGGAGACAAGATTAACAGGCCAAGTACTCTTGTTTTTAGATGAGATTCATCGTTTTAATAAAGCGCAGCAGGATTATCTGCTTCCACATGTTGAACGTGGAGATATCATATTAATTGGTGCTACAACTGAAAACCCCTTTCACGATGTAAATCCCGCCATTCGTAGTCGGTGTGGACAAATAAAACAATTACAACGTCTGACGCCTATGGATTTGCTAGAATTATTACAGAGAGCCTTGAAGGATGAAAAAAAGGGGCTTGGTAAACTGCCTATAGAAATATCAGAACACCAGTTACACAAGATTGCCTCTGGCGCAAATGGTGATGCAAGAAAATCCTTAACTCTGCTAGAATCCATTGTTTATTCTTCTAAGTCGGGAAATGGTAATTATAGTGTAAAAGACGAAGTGATAGATGATTTAATTGAAAATGTAGGAGTATATGGAGATAAGAAAGGGTCTCATTTTTATAATCTCTTATCTAGTTTACAGAAAAGTATTCGAGGAAGTGATGTTGATGCAGCCCTGTATTACCTTGGCCATCTGTTAGAGACAGGAGATCTTGTTGCGTTGAATCGTAGATTGCTAGTCATTGCCTATGAGGATATTGGATTGGCAAATCCTACTGTAGGAAATAATGTATTGGCTGCTGTCCTTTCAAGTGAAAGACTGGGTCTACCTGAAGCTAGAATTCCCTTATCTGTAGCAGTCGTAGAAATGTGTTTATCTTCTAAGTCAAATTCAGCTTATTCGGCATTGGATAAAGCGATTGCCGACATTAGAAGTGGAAGAGTAGGAGAAATTCCTAAACATTTACGTGATGCTCACTATGCCGGTGCAGAAGCACTTGGACATGTAGGATATAAATATCCCCATGATTATCCCATTGGTACCTTTGGAGGTTGGGTAAAGCAGGATTATCTACCGAAAGAATTACTTGGTACCCAATACTATGTACCAAAAGAGGCTGGGGAAGAAAAGAGACTAGCGGGGATTCATAAGAAATTGAAGGAATTTAAAGATAAATAAACGGAAGGGAAGTTTACGAATAAAACTGTAAATTAATTCTTAAAGGACTCAACCTTTTCCCATACATGTTTTTAATTCAGATTCATGTATTCCATAATGAAGTGTGCTATAATGCTTATATTTGATTAAGGCTCTTTTTGTTATTTTTCACATTGTACAATGTGCCCAAAGATACGAAAAAGAGACTTTAAAAAAGCATCAAAGATACAGAGTGAAAACAACAATGTGAGATGAGAGAAGGTAGACTAGTTTGAAGCAGGGGAAGTTCAACCGCATGATTCGTGGCTCCTTGAAATGGATGGTTTTTTTATTTGGACTGTTAGTGATGTCATTTGGAATCGTGTTAATGATTAAAGCAGACATTGGCAGCGCGCCATGGGACGTTTTTCATATTGGTCTATATAAGCAATTTGGATTGAGTATCGGAACATGGTCCATTATCGCCGGATTTTTTATTCTGTTACTTGCCAGTCTCTTATCAAAAGCATGGCCGCAGCTTGGCGCATTTTTAAACATGTTATTAGTTGGTATTTTTATTGATCTTATAATGATGATTCCATTTCTGAAAACACCAGATAGCTTGCTTGAGCAAATTATGATGCTAGTAATAGGGATTATAGTTATTGGTTATGGTATTGGCTTATATATATCAGCAAAATGTGGAGCAGGTCCTCGTGATTCTTTAATGCTTGTGCTGACACAAAAAACAGGCTGGAAGGTTCAATATATTCGTGGGTCGATTGAAGTCGTTGTTTTATCATTAGGATTTCTTTTAGATGGACCTGTGTTTGTTGGGACGATTATTTTTTGTTTTTCAATAGGGCCAATTGTAGGCTATACGCTCCCACAATGTGAAAAGCTTGTGAATAAAGTATTGGCACCACTCTATTTGGATGCTGCTGTTGCGCATGAAGTTGGAGTCGGAAATTAATTACTGAGAATGGTCCCTACTGGGTATAAAGGAGTGTAAAGAATGAAAATATCTACTAAAGGGAGATATGGCTTAACCATTATGATTGAGCTTGCCAAACAATTTGGTGAAGGTCCTATTTCTTTAAAATCAATTGCACAAGCACATGACTTATCAGAGCATTATCTTGAGCAACTAATTGCACCACTACGAAATGCAGGGTTAGTGAAAAGTATTAGAGGTGCTTACGGAGGATATATGCTTGCAAATGAACCAGCATCTATAACTGCAGGGGATATTATTCGAGTGCTAGAAGGACCTATTAGCCCCGTTGAAGTATTAGATGAAGAAGAACCAGCAAAGCGAGAATTATGGATCAGAATAAGAGATGCTGTAAAAGAGGTATTAGATAACACTACCCTAGAAGATTTAGCTAGCTATTCTGATGGAGATCAAGATGCTTACATGTTTTATATATAGGTAACAATATTAAAGTCTGTTTTTGTATACATTTTTAGAACAGAACCTACCGTTAGAAAGTGAGAAAGGAGTAAAAGGTATGAAAGAACCGATTTATGTAGACCATGCTGCAACATCACCAATCCACCCAGTTGTAGCAAATGAAATGCATACCTTTATGACCACTACATTTGGAAATCCTTCAAGTATACACTCCTTTGGACGTAAAAGCCGACATGCGTTAGATGAGGCAAGAGAAGTTATTGCAAAGTCAATTGGTGCAAAAGAAAGTGAAATTGTATTTACTTCCGGTGGTACGGAAGCGGATAATTTAGCTATTGTCGGGATTGCACGTGCAAACAAGGACAAAGGTTCACATATTATTACCACTTCTATTGAACATCATGCAGTCCTACATACGTGTCAATTTTTAGAGCAACAAGGCTTTATGTTGACTTATCTACCAGTAGGAGAAGACGGCGTGGTGAGCGTAGAAGAGGTAAAAAAAGCATTAAGGGACGATACCATACTTGTTACGATGATGCTAGGTAATAATGAAGTTGGCTCTATTCAGCCAATAGAAGAGATTGCAGCATTATTAGAAGACCATCAAGCGTATCTCCACACAGATGCTGTTCAAGCGTTTGGTGCCATTCCAGTATCAGTTGCTAATCTAAAAGTCGATGCTTTATCTGTTTCAGGACATAAAATAAATGGTCCTAAAGGGACAGGCTTTCTTTATCTAAAAGAAGGAACAAAAATTACTTCTGTTACACATGGTGGAGAACAAGAGAGAAAACGCCGTGCAGGTACTGAAAATGTGCCAGGGATTTTTGGTCTGAAGCATGCAGTTACCTTATCCCTTCAAGAAATGGAAGAGAAAAGGGATAAATATGTAGAGTTTAAAAAGATTCTTACGACTACCTTTAAGGAGCAAGAGATTTCTTTTGCCATTAATGGTCACCTTGATAAGACGCTACCACATATTATTAATATTCATTTTCCAGGCATAAATGTTGAGTCTTTTCTCGTGAATTTAGATTTGGCTGGGATTGCCGCTTCTAGTGGTTCTGCATGTACCGCAGGCTCAATTGACCCTTCACATGTTCTAGTAGCCATGTACGGTGAAGATTCAGAACGTGGAAAAACGTCTATTAGATTTAGTTTTGGGTTAGGCAATACAAAAGAGCAAATTCAAACTGTTGCAGATGAAACTGTAAAAATAGTAAAACGAATGACAAGGAGGTGACGACCATGACAACAAAAGCTCCAAGTGAAACTCGAGTTGTAATTGGTATGTCAGGCGGAGTGGACTCAAGTGTGGCTGCACTTCTTTTGAAAGAGCAAGGCTATGATGTGATTGGAATCTTCATGAAAAACTGGGATGATACAGACGAGTTCGGGGTGTGTACCGCAACAGAAGATTATAATGATGTGATAAAAGTGTGTAACCAGATTGGTATACCTTATTATGCCGTGAACTTTGAAAAGCAGTATTGGGAAAAAGTCTTTACTTACTTCTTAGATGAGTATAAAGGTGGAAGAACTCCAAATCCTGACGTGATGTGTAACAAAGAAATAAAGTTTAAAGCATTTTTGGAGCATGCTCTTGAACTAGGGGCCGACTATTTAGCAACCGGACACTATGCTCAAGTTGACTACCGCGATGGAGAATATAAAATGCTTCGTGCAATAGATCAAAATAAAGATCAAACGTATTTTTTAAATCAGCTAGGACAAGCACAGTTATCAAAAGTGATGTTTCCGCTAGGGAATCTTACAAAACCAGAAGTCCGTGAACTGGCAGTTAAGGCTGGACTTGCTACTGCTTCTAAGAAAGATAGTACTGGCATCTGCTTTATAGGTGAACGGAACTTTAAAGAATTCTTAAGTCAATACTTGCCTGCCCAGCCTGGAAGTATGCAAACTCTATCTGGAGTTGAAAAAGGAAAGCATGATGGTCTCATGTATTATACAATTGGCCAACGTCAAGGTTTAGGAATTGGGGGCAGCGGTGATCCGTGGTTCGTGGTTGGAAAAGATTTAGAGAAGAACATCTTATTTGTGGAACAAGGCTTCCATAATGAGCTCCTTTACTCAGATGAAATTACGGCTACCAATATAAGCTGGGTAACAGATCAACCTGTTCAAGACCCGTTAAAATGTACGGCCAAATTTCGATATCGTCAAGAAGATCATGGTGTAACCGTACACCGTTTGGATGATAACAATGTTAGAATTGTATTTGACCAACCAGTTCGTGCAGTCACACCTGGACAAGCAGTAGTCTTTTACCAGGGAGATGAGTGTTTAGGTGGGGGAACAATTAATGATATTTTCCGTGAATCCAAGGAACTTTGGTATGTGTAAAAGCCTCAGCCATTTTGGTTGAGGTCTTCTTTACTTCATAAGAAAAAATCCACTAGGAAAGGAAGAGTACTGTGACAGATAAAAATAAATTGGGTATTCAATATATGCAAGAAGGAAAGTTAGAAGAAGCAGCGAAAGTCTTTACAGAGGTTCTTGAAGAGAATCCAAACGATGCAATTGGGAATGTGAATTTTGGGAACTTATTGGCAGCTGTAGGTGAGATTGATAAGGCATTAGCATTTTATAAGCGCGCAATTGAGATTGACTCGGAACTGGCAACTGCCTATTATAGTGTCGGCACCATTTACTTTGAGCAGGAAGAGTATACAAATGCTGTGCATTATTTCTCAATGGCCATTGAAAAAGGTTTAGATAACGCAGATGTATTTTTTATGTTAGGTATTACCTATATGCAACAGGAGTTATTCAAACATGCCTTGCCATACCTTCAACGTGCAGTTGAATTAAACGGTAACGATGAAGAAGCAAAATTTCAATATGGACTATGCTTAGCACAGTTAGAAATAATTGATGAAGCCATAAAGCAGTTCGAGGAGTTAATTGAGATGAACGTTGAAAATGCAGATGTCTATTTTAATCTAGGCGTTGCGTATGCACATAAAGAAGATCAAGTTAAATCATTAGAGATGTTTAATAAAGCTCTTGAGATCCAACCAGATCATCTGTTGGCAGGAAACGGAAAGAGGTTATTAGAACAAGGATTACAATAAAACTAATCAACTTATGTAAAGGCTCTTTTCTAAAACTTTGTTGCTTTTTAACCAATTTCATCTAAAGTTGAACTTACTTTTAACGTTAAATGTAGTATTTATCGTTTAGAAAAGGGCCTATGTAAAGAGAGGAGGGGAGCCCTGATGACAGAAGAGAAATACATAAAAGGTCATCCGCTTGTCACCATATTCCACAATGATTCTAATCTTTATACGGTACTTAGAATACGCATTGAAGAAACAACTGAAAACTATGAGGACAAGGAGGCCATTGTCACAGGCTATTTTCCTCTTTTACAGGACCATGAAACGTATACCTTTTTTGGGGTATTTAAAGACCATCCTAAGTTTGGGATTCAGTATCATGTGAATCATTTCCAAAAAGAGATACCTAAAACAGAGCAAGGAATTATCTTGTATTTATCAAGTGATCTCTTTAAGGGAATCGGAAAAAAGACCGCTGAAAAAATTGTAGAGGCTCTTGGGGAAGATGCAATCAATAAGATACTAAACAATCCAGATATATTACAAAAGGTTCCTCAATTAGCAGCAGACAAGGCTAAGGAACTGGCAAAAACCTTGTTGGAACATCAAGGTTTAGAGAAGGTCATGGTTACGTTATCTCAATACGGGTTTGGTCCACAACTTTCCATGAAGATTTACCAAACTTACCGTGATCAAACGTTAGAAATCATTTCAAAAAACCCTTATCAATTAATCTCAGACGTAGAAGGCATCGGGTTTGCAAAAGCTGATGAACTTGGTAAGGGAATTGGAATGACAGGAAAGCATCCAGAACGTATTAAGGCAGCTTGTCTGTATGTCATTGATCAATTTAGCATGCAAGAAGGCCACGTCTATCTATATGGTGAGCAGTTAATTGAACGTGTAAAGCATTTACTTAACGCTAATCCATATGAACAAATGCCAACAGAAGATATCTCGTTACAACTTGAATTTCTAGTGGAGGAAGGAAGACTTATTTTCGAGGACAGTAGATATTATTTACCTTCTCTGTACTTTGCTGAAAAAGGATTTGTAACAAGTATTAAACGTTTACTGAGTCAGGAGGAGTATGTAGACTCATTTCCAGAATCAGAGTTTTTACTTGCTCTTGGTGGGTTAGAAGAGAGGTTAAAAGTACATTATGCTCCTTCACAAAAGGATGCTATCCAAAAAGCTCTTTCTTCTCCTATGCTGCTTTTAACGGGTGGACCTGGTACGGGTAAAACTACAGTGATTAAAGGTATTGTTGAATTGTATGCAGAGCTTCATGGATGCTCATTAGATCCAAAGGATTATAAAAAGGAAGAGCCTTTTCCGTTTGTGCTCGTCGCTCCGACTGGAAGAGCAGCAAAGCGAATGAATGAATCTACAGGACTCCCTGCTGTAACCATTCATCGACTACTCGGCTGGAATGGTGTTGATGGATTTGATCATGATGAGGATAATCCGATTGATGGAAAAATACTAATTGTGGATGAAGTTTCAATGGTTGATATTTGGCTAGCCAACCAACTGTTTAAATCGCTGCCACAGCATATTCAAGTCATCTTAGTAGGTGACGAAGATCAGCTTCCATCAGTAGGCCCAGGGCAGGTATTAAAGGATTTGTTACATACAGAACAAATACCTACCGTCCGTTTAGTTGATATTTTCCGTCAGTCAGAGGATTCAACCATTGTAGAACTAGCACACGATATTAAAAAAGGCACATTACCGCATGATATAATGGCAGCCAAATCTGACCGATCCTTCCTTAAATGTAATCAGTATCAGGTCATTGATGTTGTCAAAAAAGTATGTGCAAATGCCGTGAAAAAAGGCTTTGCTCCAAGAGATATACAAGTATTAGCACCGATGTATCGTGGACCTGCGGGAATTGACAAATTAAACGAAGAGCTTCAAGGATTATTTAACCCTAAGACTGACCAAAAGCGAGAAATATCATTCGGTGATAAGGTCTACCGAACGGGTGATAAAGTGTTACAACTGGTGAATCAGCCTGAACAAAATGTATTTAATGGAGACATGGGTGAAATTGTTTCAATCTTTTATGCAAAAGAAAATATAGAAAAAGAGGACCTTGTGGTTATTGCGTTTGAAGGAACGGAAGTAACCTATAAAAAACAGGATCTTAGTCAGATTACACATGCTTATTGTTGCTCTGTACATAAATCTCAAGGTAGTGAATTTCCGATTGTTATTTTCCCAGTCGTGAAAAGTTATTATCGAATGTTAAGAAGAAATCTGATTTACACGGCGATTACACGTAGTAAGGAGTTTCTAATCTTATGTGGCGAAGAAGATACGTTATTACAGGGTATACAGAGAACAGAAGATAAAACACGTCAAACATCGTTAACAGATCGTGTAAAGGGTATGATTGGAAAAGGTGCTTTAGAGGTTGAAACAGCAGAGTTTGAGCTATCTGTAGAGGCAGAACGAGCGGCTATGGTAAACGTTTCTCCGTATGACTTTATGGATTAATACAAAGGATAAAAATGTTCGGAAAGGCGGGGAGTACTTTTGCGAACGTTTAGTCTTTTAAAAGGTCAACCTGTATTTGATTCAGTCACTGGAAAAACGATAGGTGTTGTTTCAGATTTACAAGTCTCAGATGAAGGTTCCATTGAGGCTGTCATTGTTGATGTTAAGGGCTTCTTTGAACGTGATCGATTTATTCATTTTAATGATATCCTCTCCTTTGGTAAAGATGGTGTTATGATTAACAAGGAAACTCTTCATACAGGGTTTACAAAAACTAATCATTATTTATGTCACCATCATGGATTACTGGGACAACTCCTTTATACAACAGAAGGAGAGAAACTGGGCATTGTAGACGATGTATATTTTGATGAAAATTTGGGCACTATTGTAGGGTATGAAGTATCGGAAGGTTTCTTCGCTGACTTGTCAGAGGGAAAACGAGTAATTAACAGTAAACATCCGTTACAGTTCGGTGAGGATATCGTCATGATTGAAATTGACACGTGATAAATAAGGAGGCCCCAGAAAAATCGTGCAGTGCCCAAATTGTAAGAGTAAAGATATAGGTAAAATAGGTGTAAACCAATACTATTGTTGGAACTGCTTCATTGAGCTTTCCATATCTAAAGGGATTATGAACGTTCATCAGGTAGAAGAAGATGGAACGTTGAGCTCACTTGATGATTTATTTGGTGAAGAAGAACGAATTATAAATATGTAATGAAAGAGGAGTGGATACAGCATGAATCGAACATTAACATCTTTAATTGCAGCTGGAATTGGTGCCTATGCATTTCACAAGGCTCAAGAAAACGATATGATGTCTAGCAGACCCGTAAGAAAACTCCGTCGACGTATTTCAAAAATGTGGTAAACCAAACCTGTAGGATCCCTTTTGGGGGATCCTTTTTTTAGTTGTTTGAGTATGGAAAATGTGGTTTTGCAAGACATCCGTTCTCTCCTTCCGCTAACAACTCCAAATCTACATGTATAATTGCGCGACCTCCGTTTCACATTAATACTGGGAGGGAGTGTCAGTGAAGAAGATCAATACAGAATGGCTAGTTCGTATACTAACCTTATTGTTATTTTTATTATGTATTTATGTATTCATTATGCTCGAACCAATATGGATACCCATTTATCGTGTCATTATCGCGATATTCATTCCCTTCTTAGTTGCTTCTTTCATTACGTATCTCCTCCATCCGTTTATTGAAAAAATTCATAATTATAATATCCCTCGTCCGATCGCAATTTTAATTATTTACGGTTTGTTCTTTGGGGGTATTGCTCTTGGAATTTACAAAGGAATTCCACAAGTGGTTATTCAGATTAGAGAATTTGCTAATAATGTACCTGAGCTGTTTGAAAAATATCGACAGTGGTCGAATGTAATTCACCAACAAACGGAACAGTTGCCAGACGGTGTTCATGCACGGATTGAAGAATTTCTTAATGGCGGGGAAGAAGCAATTGAAGTAATTCTAGAGAATGTAATTACTACGCTTAGAAGTATCATAAATTATGTATTAATTATTTTGATTATCCCGTTTATCGTCTTTTACATGTTAAAGGACTATGACCAGATCAAAAAAGCTGCTTGGTACTTAACGCCGAGACGTTATCGGAAAAGTGGGATACGTTTCTTAAAAGATATTGACCAATCTTTAGGGAACTATATTAGAGGGCAATTGCTAGTCTGTGTAATGGTAGGACTTATTTCTACCTTTGGGTTTTGGTTAATAGGAATGAAGTACCCCTTACTGCTTGGTATTATTGTAGGAATTACGAATATCATCCCTTATTTTGGGCCTATTATAGGAGCAGTTCCAGCTGTTTTCATTGCTGTGACGATATCAGGGAAAGTCGTGGTATTTGTAATCATTCTCATTTTTGTCATTCAGTTTATTGAAGGTAACCTATTGTCCCCACTCATTGTCGGTAAAAGCTTGCATATGCATCCAGTATTTATCATGTTTGCTTTGTTGGCCGGTGGAGAAATTGGAGGAATAATTGGGTTAATACTTGCTGTCCCCATGCTTGCCATTTTAAAGGTTATTTTACTACACGCAAAAGCCCATTTTACAAAACATTGACAAAGGGTAGAAGCTTTGTCTATAATAATCGGCATAATACATTAATACTATGAAGGAACGAGTAAGCTACAGCCCATCTATTAGAGAGGATTTCCCTAGGCTGAGAGGAAATCTAGATGAAGAGTAACCGAAGGCTATTCCAGAGTGCAGATTTAAAACCTGCCGTCATTTCTACGTTACAGAAAAACTGAGTGATGGCAACATGTGTTGTCATAATCAGGGTGGTACCGCGAGTAACTCTCGTCCCTGTTTTTTAACGGGGATGGGAGTTTTTTTGTTGTTCAAGAACTTAGCAACAATTTAAGGAAAAAAAGCTTGTTATCAAAAAACTAGGAGGACGAAACAGTGAAACATTTATCATCTGCTCAAGTTAGACAACTATTTCTAGATTTCTTTAAAGAAAAAGGTCATTCCGTTGAGCCAAGTCGCTCACTTGTACCACATGAAGATCCTTCATTACTATGGATTAATAGCGGGGTCGCAACTTTAAAGAAATACTTTGACGGGCGTGTCATTCCTGAAAACCCACGCATCTGTAATGCACAAAAATCAATTAGAACAAATGATATTGAAAATGTAGGGAAGACAGCGAGACATCATACTTTCTTTGAGATGCTTGGTAACTTCTCGATTGGTGATTACTTTAAGAAAGAATCCATTCATTGGGCTTGGGAGTTCTTAACGAGTAAAGATTGGATAGGGTTTGACCCAGAAAAACTTTCTGTCACTATTCATCCTGAAGATGAAGAAGCATATCAAATTTGGACAGAAGAAGTAGGGATTCCAAAAGAACGTGTTATTCGTTTAGAGGGGAACTTCTGGGACATTGGAGAAGGCCCAAGTGGACCCAACACAGAGCTTTTTTATGACCGAGGAGAAGAGTATGGAAACGATCCAAGTGATCCGGAACTTTATCCTGGTGGAGAAAATGAGCGTTACTTAGAGGTGTGGAACTTAGTATTCTCAGAATTTAACCATAATCCAGATGGTACATATACGCCACTTCCTAAGAAAAATATTGATACAGGTATGGGCTTAGAGCGTATGTGCTCGGTTATTCAAGAAGTTCCTACTAACTTTGATACAGATTTATTTATTCCGATTATTGAAGCAACGGAGTCAATCTCTGGACAAAAATACAGAGAATCAAAAGAAAAAGATGTAGCATTTAAAGTCATAGCGGATCATGTTCGTACTGTAACGTTTGCAGTTGGAGATGGGGCATTGCCTTCGAATGAGGGAAGAGGTTATGTTTTACGTAGACTATTAAGACGTGCAGTTAGGTATGCTAAGCAACTTGGCATTCAACGTCCGTTTATGTATGAACTAGTTCCTGTTGTTGCTGAAGTAATGGTTGATTTCTACCCAGAGGTAAAAGAGAAGACAGAGTTTATTCAAAAGGTAATTAAAAATGAGGAAGAACGATTCCTAGAGACATTGAATGAAGGATTAGCCATTCTTTCTGCAGTGGTTCGTTCTCAAAAAGAGAAAAACGAAACCGTCATACCTGGTGCTGACGTTTTCCGATTATATGACACGTACGGATTCCCAGTAGAGTTAACGGAAGAATATGCGGAAGAAGAAGGTATGAAGCTGGATGTTGAAGGCTTTGAAAGAGAAATGAATAACCAAAGAGAACGAGCTAGAGCAGCAAGACAAGAGACAGGCTCTATGCAGGTTCAGGGCGGGGTACTAGGAGATATTAAAGTAGAAAGTAGCTTCGTTGGATATGATAAGCCTGAAGAAGAGACTACGGTTGTTGAGATTGTGGCTGGTAATGAATTTGTAGATGAGCTGCATGCAGGGCAAGAAGGGCAGATTGTTTTAACTGCTACACCATTTTATGCTGAAAGTGGTGGACAAATAGCGGATAAGGGTCTACTTGTGAATAATCAAGGAGTAAAGGTCCTTGTAAAAGATGTTCAGAAAGCTCCGAATGGTCAACATCTTCATAAAGTGGTTGTGCAAGAGGGAACCATTAAAAAGGGAACAGCTGTCCAAGCTACCATTGATCAGGAGCTTAGAAGTGGTATTATTAAGAACCATACGGCAACCCACCTTCTTCACCAAGCTCTAAAGGATGTACTAGGAGAACATGTTAATCAGGCAGGGTCTCTAGTCACAACGGACCGCCTACGTTTTGACTTCTCTCATTTTGGACAAATTAAGCCAGAAGAATTGGAGCAAATTGAAGAAATCGTCAATCAAAAGATTTGGCAAAGTCTTGAAGTTGATATTTCGAACCGCTCATTACAAGAAGCGAAGGAAATGGGAGCAATGGCCCTATTTGGTGAAAAGTATGGAGAGGTTGTCCGTGTTGTAAAAGTAGGTGACTATAGCCTTGAACTTTGTGGTGGTTGCCACGTACCAAATACTGCAGCAATCGGACTATTTAAAATTGTTTCAGAATCAGGAATAGGAGCTGGAACAAGAAGAATAGAAGCTGTAACAGGTAAGGCTGCTTATGGTGTGATGAATGAGCAAATACAAGTATTAAACGAGGCAGCTGGAAAACTTAAAACAAACCCTAAAGACCTTGTAAGTCGTATTGATACATTACAGCTTGAAATGAAACAATTACAACGCGAGAATGAATCACTAGCAGCAAAATTAGGTAATATTGAGGCTGGCAATCTAATAAATCAAGTGAAAGAAATTAATGGTGTGAAGGTTTTAGCTAGCAAGGTTAATGCGACAGATATGAATAGTTTACGTTCAATGGTTGATGACCTGAAAGGTAAACTAGGTTCCGGGGTTATTATCCTTGGAGCAGTAGCAGGAACTGATAAAGTAAATCTACTGGCAGGAGTAACGGAAGACTTACTACCAAAAGGGTATCATGCTGGTAAATTGATTAAAGAAGTAGCAAGTCGTTGTGGCGGCGGCGGTGGAGGCCGACCTGATATGGCACAAGCTGGCGGTAAAGAACCTAACAAATTGACAGAAGCCCTTCAGTTTGTTGATGAATGGGTAAAGTCTATTTAAACCAAACTAGGTCTAGTAAGGTAAGCTTTTCTTACTAGACCTATACATAAAAAGAGAAAAAAAGTGTTATTTTTATGGTTTGCTTTATTTATGAATAGTTGATAGTGTACAATATAGGTAAATGTTGACAAGCTTTTTGCTTGAGAGTGAGGTGTAGACATGAGCTCTTTTGATAAAACAATGAAATTTAATTTTCAAGATGAGCAGCTAGATACTAATGTAGATGATGTTCTGTTTACTGTATATGACGCCCTTCAAGAGAAAGGCTATAATCCCATTAATCAAATTGTAGGCTATCTATTATCTGGCGATCCTGCTTATATCCCGAGACATAAAGATGCTAGAAACATTATTAGAAAGCTTGAACGGGATGAGATTATCGAAGAACTAGTGAAATCGTATCTAGTCAACCGCAAAAAATAGGTAAGAATTTATCACCAATGGGGTAACAAATGAGAATATTAGGTTTAGATGTTGGTACAAAGACAGTAGGCGTGGCAGTAAGTGACGAAATGGGCTGGACAGCTCAAGGACTTGAGACCATCCAAATTAATGAAGAAAAACAGGAGTTTGGTTTTAAACGTTTAGAGGAAATAATAAAAGAGTACAACGTTGATTCCATTGTCGTTGGCTTTCCCAAAAATATGAATGGTACGATTGGTCCTCGCGGAGAAGCTTGTCAAAAGTATGCGGACTTATTAGTTGACACCTTTCAGTTACCAGTTCAATTATGGGACGAGCGATTATCAACAATGGCTGCAGAGCGAATTCTTATATCGGCTGATGTAAGCCGGAAAAAAAGGAAGAAAGTAATTGATAAGCTGGCAGCTTCTGTTATTCTTCAAAATTATTTAGATAGTAAAAACTAATGAGGTGAACATTAATTATGACACACGGTGAAAAACAAATTACAGTAATTGATGAAGATGGAAATGAACAATTATGTGAAGTTCTATTCACATTTGAATCAGAAGAGTTTAAAAAATCATATGTACTATACTATCCATTAGGTTCAGATGATGATGAAGAGGATATCGAAATCCATGCTTCTAGCTTCACAGCAAATGACACGGAAGAGGGAGAATTATCTCCTATTGAAACAGAAGAAGAATGGGATCTTATTGAAGAAATGTTAAATACGTTTCTTGATGAAGAAGAAGAAGAGTAATATAAGATTAAGAAAGATGAGCTGTTAAAGCTCGTCTTTTTTTTGGGCTCTATTTCTAAACTCTGTCAAAATAAAAGGAATTGCTATAAATTTTGTATTTAATTGACGAATTAGATGGAAAATGTAGTATAATAGTTCCGTTGAGGGGGAGTGTAACTATGTCTTCAATTGGATCTGAATCCAATCAGGATCAATATAAAAATGAATATAAAGAAAAGCTAATGGAAAAGCACAGCGAAGCTAAACTTGTAAGAAGAATCGTTTTAATAGCTTCTCTAGTAATTTTTATTTCACTTACTGCTGGAGTTATTTTCGGTTATAAATATATTGAATCAGCTTTGCAGCCAGTAAATCCTTCTAATAGTGAGCCTGTAGAAGTTACCATACCGATTGGGTCTTCTACTACATCAATTGCAAATATTTTAGAGGAAAATGAAATAATCAAGAATGCTAAAGTCTTTAAATATTTTGTTAAATTTAAAAATGAATCCGGGTTTATGGCAGGAGATTATGTACTTAATCAAACGATGACATTTGAAGAGATTATCGCTAGTTTAAAGACAGGTAAAATCCTCCAGGATGCTGTATTTACGTTAACCATTCCTGAGGGAAAGACAATTGAGCAAATCGTAAAGATTGTGTCTGAGAAAACTGGATATCCAGAAGAAGAATTAATGGCAAAAATGAACGACGCTGAATATATCACAAGTTTAATTGAACAATATCCTTCGGTTTTATCAGAAGAAATATTACAAGAAGATATTCGATATCCATTAGAAGGATACTTATTCCCGGCCACTTATCCATTCTACACAGAGAAGCCATCTATTGAAGAAATAGTCCAAGTGATGCTTGATAAGACGGAGGATGTTCTTTTCACGTATCAGGATGAGATGACGGAAAAGGAAATGACAGCACATGAACTGTTAACGTTTGCTTCTTTAATAGAGGAGGAAGCTACTGCAAAGACAGACAGAGAAGACATTTCTAGTGTATTCTATAATCGTATGGAAGCAAATATGCCTTTGCAAACAGACCCTACTGTTCTTTATGCATTAGGTGCACATAAAGATCGTGTTTTATATGAAGATTTAGAGATTGACTCTCCTTATAATACCTATGTTATTAAAGGGTTACCGATTGGACCAATTGCCAATGCTGGACAAATGTCCATTGAAGCTGCATTAAATCCATCTGCTACAGATTATTTTTATTTCCTTGCTACAAAAGAGGGAGAGGTTATCTTTACCAGAACGTTGGAAGAACATAACCGCGAAAAAGCAAAACACATAAGTAATTAAACTCTAATATAGAGAAAGAAAAAAACGCTTGGATTCTGAACTGAACCCCGATTGTTAGACATAAACACTAACAAGTGGAGGTGCAGTTCATTCCCAAGCGTTTTTATTTACTTACCAAAAGTGAATATTATAAAGTTCGTCTATCGATAAAGAGCCAACACCTGACAATGTTAATCCAAGTGCCACTGCAATGATAACCAAGTTATATTCAATGCCACCTTTATCAGCAAACCAACCATTTTTGCCATGTACTTTGATGATGGCTACAATCATCGGAACAATCATTAAAAGTGCAGCTAATGGTGTAAGAAAGCCCAATAAGAATAGTAAACCTCCCACTATTTCTCCGATTCCAGCTATGAAAGCCATCATTTTTCCTGGCTTTATACCTACGTGTTCAAAGAATGCACCAGTACCATTTAGTCCATTACCACCAAACCAGCCAAATGTTTTTTGTGCTCCATGTGCTGCAAAGTATAATCCAACAATAACTCGAATGATTAATACACCGATATCTTCCATTTTTATATTCCTCCCATTCATTTAGTTGTTACAACAACTATTTAAAATATAAACATCATTTTAGGAGAAACTAGTTGTATATGCAACTAGTTTGTTTCGCTTATTTATATACTATTCCATCTTTTTTTATTACTTGGCTCTGATAAACATCATTATTGGTTCAAACACAAAAATTACATATAAAAAAATTAGCATTACCTAAATGATTATGATAAAATATATCGAGTTGTATAGAGATGGAGGCATCGTCAATGATACCATCGGAGATAGAATCCTATTTACATTCATTGATACCGGAGCGAGAATCCGTTCTGTTAGAGATGGAGCAGTATGCTAAAGAACATCAGGTACCAATTATGGAGTTGGTCGGAATTGAAGCCTTGTTACAATTTATTAGGTTAATCGAGCCCAAATCCATTCTAGAAATTGGTACGGCTATCGGTTATTCGTCAATCCGAATGGCTAAAGCTGTTCAAGATGTGAAAGTAGTAACCATAGAACGTGATGACGAGCGCTATCAGAAGGCGCTTTATTATATTAAACAAGCGAATATGGAAGAACAGATACAAGTCATCTTGGGAGACGCACTAGAGGTAAATCTAGAGCAATCCTTTGATGTTATTTTTATTGATGCGGCAAAAGGTCAGTATACGAGGTTTTTTGAGAAGTATGAAAAGCTTTTGGCAAAAAACGGAGTGATCATTTCTGATAATGTCCTATTTAAAGGGCTTGTCGCAGAGAATAATACAGAGAACAAAAGAATTAAATCTCTCGTTAAAAAGATACAAGGTTATAATGAATGGCTTATGAACCATCCTGATTATCATACAACGATATTACCAATTGGAGATGGAATTGCAATTAGTAAGAAAAAGAGGTGAGTCCATGAAAAAGCCTGAACTTTTAGTTACTCCTACAAGATTAGAGGATATTGATCCATTAATTAAGGCAGGGGCAGACGCTTTTATCATAGGTGAAGAGAAATTTGGATTAAGACTTGCAGGAGAATTTTCCCGTTCAGATGTGAAAACGGCAATCTCACTTGCACATGAGCATGGTAAAAAAGTGTATGTAGCCATAAATGCTATTTTTCATAATGACAAAGTTGATGATGTATCAGATTATCTATCATTTCTTAAAGATTTGAATGTGGATGCAATAGTTTTTGGCGATCCTGCAGTTTTAATGCTGGCTAAAGAGGTTGCCCCCTCAATTCCCCTTCACTGGAATACAGAGACAACCGCTACAAACTGGTTTACCTGTAATTACTGGGGAAGAAAAGGTGCTAAACGCGCTGTATTAGCTAGAGAAATTAATATGGACGCAATTGTTGAAATGAAAGAACATGCAGAGGTTGAAATTGAGGTGCAAGTTCATGGTATGACTTGTATGTTTCAATCAAAACGCACGCTTCTAGGTAATTATTATCAATATCAAGGAAAGACAATGGAAATAGAAAAGGTTAAGGAAGATAAAACTTTGTTCCTTCATGACAAGGAAAGGGAAAATAAATACCCAATCTTTGAAGATGAAAACGGCACTCATATTATGAGTCCAAATGATATCTGTATTATAGATGAGCTCGAAGAAATGATAGATGCCAAAATAGATTCTCTTAAAATAGACGGTATATTAAAAAGTCCAGAATACATCATTGAGGTAACTAAACTATATCGTCAAGCTATTGATTTATGTGTTGAGCAACGCGAACAATATGAAGATCAAAAAGACAACTTACTGGCTCAAGTCGAAGAAATACAGCCTACAAACCGTCCATTAGATACAGGGTTTTTCTTTAAGGAAACGGTGTACTAAAAGAGGCTAACAAATTTACTGTAAAAGGAGGAGAGAGTATGGCAGTTGCACAAATATCTGAAATGAAGAATGGCAAACGAGTCATTACAAAAAAACCAGAGCTCTTAGCACCAGCTGGTAACCTAGAAAAGCTTAAAATCGCCGTTCGATACGGTGCAGATGCTGTTTTCATTGGTGGACAAGAATACGGGCTCCGTTCAAATGCAGATAATTTTTCATTTGAAGAAATGGCTGAAGGTGTTCGTTTTGCCAAGGAATACGGAGCAAAAATTTATGTTACAACTAATATTTTCGCCCATAATGAAAACATAGACGGATTAGATGACTATTTAAAAGGAATTGATGAGGCAGGCGTTCATGGAATCATTGTTGCAGATCCTCTTATTATTGAGACCTGTAAGAGAGTCGCACCAAGATTGGAAATCCATTTAAGTACTCAGCAATCGCTCTCTAACTGGAAAGCTGTTCAGTTCTGGAAGGAAGAAGGATTGGAGCGTGTGGTATTAGCACGTGAGACAAGCTATGAAGAGATTCTAGAGATGAAATCAAAGGTTGACATTGAGATAGAGACCTTTATTCATGGAGCGATGTGTATTGCTTATTCCGGACGTTGTACGTTAAGTAACCACATGACTGCTCGTGATTCAAATCGTGGTGGATGCTGTCAATCCTGTCGTTGGGATTATGATCTATATAGTCTTGGAAGTGCTAATGAAGAACAGGCACTTTTTAGTGAAGAAGATTCACCATTTGCCATGAGTCCAAAAGACTTGAATTTAGTGTTATCTATTCCCAAAATGATTGAAATTGGTATTGATAGCTTGAAAATTGAAGGTAGGATGAAGTCTATTCACTATGTTGCAACAGTAGTAAGTGTGTATCGTAAGGTCATTGATGCCTATTGTGCTGACCCAGACAATTTTGTGATTAACCCAGAGTGGATTAAGGAACTAGATAAATGTGCAAACCGTGAGACGGCTTCTGCATTTTTTGAAGGAGTTCCTGGGTATAATGAACAAATGTATGGAAACCATAGCAAGAAAACAACTTATGATTTTGCTGGTCTTGTTATTGATTTCGATATCAATACCAATATCGTCACATTACAACAAAGAAATTACTTTAAGCCAGGTGATGAGGTAGAATTCTTTGGTCCAGAAATTGATAACTTTACGCAAAAAATTAATGTTATTTGGGATGAAGAAGGTAATGAGCTTGATGCTGCACGACATCCGTTACAAATTGTAAAGTTTAAGGTTGACCGACCAGTTTTCCCTTACAACATGATGCGAAAGGAGAATTAATAATGGGAAGTAAACCCATTGTAATTGGAATCGCTGGAGGATCCGGTTCAGGGAAAACAAGTGTAACTAAAGCGATTTATGAGCATTTTAAAGGACATTCTATTTTATTATTAGAACAGGACTATTATTATAAGGATCAAAGTCATTTGCCAATGGAAGAAAGATTGCTAACCAATTATGATCATCCATTAGCGTTTGACAATGATTTATTAATATCTCATATGCAGGAGTTATTAGCCTATCGTCCAATTAATAAACCTGTATATGATTATAAGGTTCATACTAGATCGAAGGAAGTCATACACGTAGACCCCAAGGATGTTATTATCCTTGAAGGAATTCTGGTTCTTGAGGATGAGCGTCTCCGCGACCTAATGGATATTAAACTTTTTGTAGATACTGATGCAGATATTAGGATTATTAGAAGAATGCTGCGTGATATTAATGAACGTGGCCGTACACTTGATTCGGTAATTGAGCAATATATATCAGTTGTAAGGCCGATGCATAATCAATTCATCGAGCCTACAAAGAGATATGCTAATATCATCATTCCTGAAGGCGGCCAAAATCATGTCGCGATTGATTTAATGGTAACGAAAATTCAAACAATTCTTGAAGAAAAAGTCATTTTGTAATAGCATATATAAAGACAGGTTTAGCATGTAAGAAAATTAAGTCCATAAAATTAGCTGGTTAGGGTATAATTACTCTAACCATGCTTTCATGATGGACAGAGTTAGGGTCTATATGGAGCCACTCTAGAGTCGACTAAAAAATGACTCATTACATACGAGCTACCTCATGATTAAACATAGAACATTTGAAGGAGTGAAGGTCATGTCAGCAGAAAAAACATACCCAATGACGAAAGCGGGAAAAGAAAAGATAGAGCAAGAGCTTGAACATTTGAAAACGGTTAAACGTAAAGAAGTAGTGGAACGTATTAAAATTGCACGTGGGTTTGGTGACTTATCCGAAAACTCAGAGTACGATGCAGCAAAAGATGAGCAGGCATTCGTTGAAGGTCGTATCAGTCTATTAGAAAATATGATTCGTAAAGCAGTTATTATTGAAGATGTCGCTGAAGATACGAATACGGTCTCTCTTGGTAAAACGGTAACATTCTTAGAGCTTCCAGATGGAGAAGAAGAAACGTATACGATTGTAGGTAGTGCTGAGGCTGATCCATTTGAAGGTAAAATTTCAAATGATTCTCCAATTGCAAAAAGCCTAATTGGAAAACAAGTGGGCGACCAAGTAAGTGTTCAAACTCCTGGTGGAGATATGCAGGTTAAAATAGTTTCAATAAAATAAATTTTAAATAAGCTCCAACATCACGGTTTGCCTGAAGGAAAATTGATTTTGTTTTTCTTTCGAGGGGCTGGGTGCTGGATTATTACAGAACAATACTAAAAAACTTATATTTACTATACTTATAAAATAACGATACCTCGTCGACAATGTTGACGAGGTGTTTTTTATGATTATAAAAAAGAGAGCAATTAGTTTTGCCATCATTACAATTATACTTTTGCTTGGCTTAATTTACAGATTAGCCGATATTCAACTTCTTCATTCAGAGTCTTTCTCAGCCCATAAAGTCAACTTAATCGAGGAAAGTGTACGACAACGAACGCAGGTAATGGTTCTCGACCAAGGTAGAGGAAGGTTTGTGGACCGAAGTGGTAAAGCATTGACGCATGATTACCATCCGAGTCTCATTCTGTTCCCTTTCTTAAAGAATATGGATTGGCCAATGGAAGAGGTAGCCTCTATTCTTCAAATACCTAAGATGAGTTTACATCGTGTAGTAAAAGAGATGGAGGATCCAATCGTCTATGGGGAGCCAAATCCTTTTCCATTGACCGAGCAACAAATGAAGAGGATTAATGATTTAGAGATCCCGGGCGTGTTTGCAGTTTATCGACAATCAAAGGTAGAAGAATTGGTTGCAGAGCACTTAATTGGTATTGTGCGCGAGGATAAGGATCAGGTCATTAATAGATATTCAGATAAAGTAGAAGAAGGAAATCTTTCCGTTCATACGCCAATTGGTATATTAGGGCTAGAAAAGGTTTTTGATGAATTCCTTCTTCCAGAAGGGGAGTCTAAACTCTTATATCATGTTGATAATCAAGGGGGACCGCTTTTTGGTATAGACGTGAAATATACGGAGCCAGCAAATCCGTATTATCCGATCTCCATTCAAACGACAATTGATAAAGAACTACAAGTGACGGCAGAGAAAATTGTGACAGATGCAGGCTTAAAAAAAGGAGGCATTGCTCTATTAGATGTAGAGAGTAATGAAATATTGGCGATGGTTAGTAAGCCGAGTCTAAACCATAGTAATCCTTATTCAGATGACGGAGGAGCGCACAATTACTTACTAGAGCCTCAAATACCTGGATCTGTGTTCAAAACTGTTACAGCAGCTGCTGCTATTGAGAATAATATGATTCATCATAACAGTGAATTTAATTGTGATTTAGATCTATATGGCGAGCCTGATGAGAATCATCAAATGGGAGTCCTAAATTTTGAAGATAGTTTTGCTCAAAGCTGTAATTTTACATTTGCTAGTCTAGCGAATGACTTATTACAAAAGCAGCCAGAAGCAATTGAAGTGTTTGCTGATAAGTTAGGTCTCATTCAAGAGATTGGCTGGACGGGTGATGTCTTCCATTTTCAAAATTTTAGTCAGCTTCCTGTGAACCAAGAGGGTAAGATTTGGGGAGATCAATATGAAAAATCATCTGAAGATGCCATTAGCCAAACGGCAATTGGTCAAAAGGAAGTGAAAGTTACGCCATTGGCTGTAGCTAATATGATGGCAACAATCGCAAGAGGCGGAGAAAAGAAAAAAGTAAAAACGGTTTCCAAAATTCTATATAAAAATGGATCAACCTTATATGACTTCCATGACCAAAAGTTAGAAGGAGATAAGCTTGCTCCTTACACAGTCATGAAATTACAAGAAATGTTACGTAAAGTAGTCACAGATCCAAAAGGTACGGGACGTAGATTTCAATCTCTACAAACGGAAGTGGCCGGGAAGTCTGGTACGGCTGAGACGGGTAGAGAAACAGAAAGAGGGGGACTCGTCAATAAATGGTTTGCGGGGTATTTCCCTGCTCAAGATCCGAAATATGCTCTGGTGGTCGTAGAGCTTGATGTAATTGGAAGTGATTCGGTTACAAATCAGGTATTTTATAATATAGCAGACTCAGTTTCAAAGAAATAGGGAAAAGGTCCTTACGCAGGCTAAATGAATGCAAAAAATAGTCCTTCATGAAAAATCTGAAAAATGATAAAATAGTAGTTAATGTTTTGATTAATAGGAGGACTATATATGCGAGTAAAGCTTGAAGACCTATATGAAGGGCCGCGCTACGAAAAAAGAGCAAAGAATCGTCGATACAATAAAGTATTAAATGTTAGTATTGTGCTAGTTGTTTTACTGATTCTCTTCTTCTCATATAAATTAATCTTTGGTGGAAGTAAAGAAGCAGCTTCAACTGCTCCTGAAGAATCAACAGTTAATAATGAGGAAGCAGTGGCTACCGAAGAGGGAGAAGCGGAAGAAACAACTAATACATCAGAAACAACAGAATCTTCAGAAGTAGAAGAATCAACAGAAAGCTCCTCAGAGGAAGAGTCAACAGGGGTAGCAGAAGAAGAAGAAGAGACAGAGGAGACTACTGATTCTAGTAATGAGGTTATTGAGACGGATAGTGAGGATCCCCTTGTTAAGCAAACAGTTGTTAATAAAGCGTGGAAACCAGTAAGCACAGAGCAAGCTGAACCACATGTAGCATCCTATGAAAAAAATTCAGTAGACTGGCAGGAAATGATGCGTGCGCTAGAGCAAGCAACTGATCTGACAGAAAATGATTGGATTCTTTGGAAAGTTGGCAATGCTGGTAGTGAACATAAGGCACAAGCTGTCATTTCTACAAAAGATAAAAAATATGTATATAGAGTTTATATAGATTGGATTTCAAATGAAGGATGGAAACCTTCTAAAATGGAAGTCCTTCATGAAGTTCCTGCAGAATATAATGGTAGTAAAACAGAGGAAAGTTCATCTGAAGAGGAAGATAACAATAACTAATGAGTAGGCAATCAAGTGATTTCACTTGGTTGCCTTTTTTCATAAGCGAGATTCGTTAAGACTGTTACTTACATTTTATTGCCTTTACTTTTAAAATGAACAACGGCAGTATAAAATGGTTGTCCTGTTTTAGGGTCTAGTACAACCTGATGCGAGACATGATATACATTTAATAAAATAGCCCGATTCTGATCGATTTTCTCCTGAATTTTCTTTTCTAATGCTGGTAAGCTAGTCGCCTCAAAAAACTCGACTTTATCATCTATTTGTTCTAAAGAAAAGTTCATAGGTAGTTCTCTCCCTTTATATAAAAATATTCTAAAGAAATTCTAAAGGATGCGATAAATAAAAACAAATAGATTGATGAAAAAAATGAATTATGATAAATTGATAGCAATTATTATTTTTATTCATAGTATACAGATAGGAATTATTATAATTGGAGAGTGAACAAGATGGGGAGAGAGTTTCTTGAACTATTTGAAGATTGGGCAAATCACTATGATGAATCAGTAAATGGGCATGACCAAGAGTATCAAGAAGTTTTTAGGAATTACGAACATATCCTTGATACAGTGGTAGAGCGTTCGGTTGGAACGGTGTTAGAGTTTGGTGTTGGTACAGGTAATCTTACCAATAAATTTATTCAAAAAGGATTTAAAATATATGGAATTGAACCGTCTGAACCTATGAGAAGTTTAGCCCTAGAAAAGCTTCCTGAAACAGTCGTTGTTACGGATGGGGACTTTCTCGAATTTCAATGGCCCGAACAGACAGTAAATACAATTGTTAGCACATATGCATTTCATCATTTAACAGATGAAGAAAAAGGAGCAGCAATAGCTAAGTATGGAAACTACCTCCAAAAAGGTGATAAAATAGTATTTGCAGACACAGCCTTTGAATCAAGAAAGGCTTACGAGGAAATAGTAGAAAAGTCAAAAGAACGTGGATTTCATAACTTAGCTGAAGACCTATTAAGGGAATATTATACAACACTACAAGTATTGGAAGAGCTATTCATAGAAAATGGTTTTACAGTCAGCTTCATGCGTTGTAATGAGTTTGTTTGGGTTATGGAGGCCGTGAAACAGTAGAAAGCGAGGATGTAGGAATGAAGGTAGCAATTATCGGGGCAATGGAAGAAGAGGTACAAATTCTAAGAGGAAAACTTGAAAATAGAACAGAGCAAATCATCGCCAATAGTGAGTTTTCAACTGGTCAGCTAAATGGCTTGGAGGTAATCCTGTTAAAGTCTGGTATCGGAAAAGTGAATGCAGCCATGAGTACGACCATTTTATTACAAGAATTTAAGCCTGACTACGTAATCAACACAGGTTCTGCAGGTGGTTTTCTTCATTCTTTAAATGTAGGTGATGTGGTCATCTCAAGTGAAGTAAGACACCATGATGTTGATGTAACAGCATTCGGATATGAATATGGTCAAGTTCCAGGCTTACCAGCAGCATTTAAAGCAGATCAAAAGCTCGTGGATGCAGCAGTGCAAGCGGTGCATGAGCTCTCAGGTGTACAGGTGGTAGAAGGAACAATCGCGACAGGAGATTCATTTATGAACGACCCAGCTAAAGTTGATTATGTTCGTTCAAAGCTACCAGAATTATATGCAGTGGAAATGGAAGCGGCGGCTGTTGCTCAAGTATGTCATCAATTTAACGTACCTTTTGTCGTCATACGTGCTTTATCAGACATTGCCGGAAAAGAGTCGAATATATCCTTTGACCAATTCCTACAAAAGGCAGCTTTACACTCATCAGAGTTAGTTGTATCTATGATTCAACAATTAAAAGGAAAACAATAATCATGAAAGTCTATAAGAACGTTCATGAGTTAATTGGAAATACTCCTTTAGTGGAATTAACCCATTTTAACTTGCCTGAGGGTGTGCGACTATTTGCGAAACTTGAATTCTATAACCCAGGTGGAAGTATTAAGGACCGCCTTGGACTGGAGCTTCTACAGGAAGCGATTGACAGTGGGAAAGTGAAAGAAGGAGGGACCATTATCGAGCCTACTGCAGGTAATACTGGTATTGGTCTTGCCTTAGCTGCAATTGGCAGAAACATCCGAGTGATGTTCTGTGTACCTGAAAAATTCAGTATTGAAAAGCAGGAATTAATGAGAGCGTTAGGTGCAGAAGTAGTAAATACACCTACATCTGAGGGAATGAAGGGAGCCATTAAGAAAGCACAGGAATTATTGAATGAAATACCTGGTTCCTATTGTCCACAGCAATTTGGTAACCCTGCAAACCCTAATACTTACTATAAAACACTTGGCCCAGAGCTTTGGGAGCAATTAGATGGCGACATAGATGTATTCATCGCCGGAGCAGGTACAGGCGGTACCTTTATGGGAACTGCGAGATATTTAAAAGAACAAAATGCGAATATAAAAACCGTTATCGTTGAACCAGAGGGCTCCATCTTAAATGGTGGAGAATCTGGCCCACATAAAACAGAGGGAATCGGAATGGAGTTCCTACCGGAATATATGGATACTGCTTATTTTGACAATATCCACACAGTAACTGATATTGATGCGTTTCATCTTGTAAAAGAGCTAGCTTCAAGGGAAGGTTTATTAGTAGGAAGCTCGTCTGGTGCCGCTTTACATGCTGCATTGCTTGAAGCGAAAGAGGCAAAGCCTGGTACGAATATTGTCACGATTTTTCCAGATAGCAGTGAACGTTACCTTAGTAAGAAAATCTACCAGGGAGGGATTTAAGAAATGAGAAGAAAGACAAAATTAATACATGGTGGTATTGCGGGAGATCCTCATACAGGAGCAGTATCTGTACCCATTTATCAAGTAAGTACGTATAAGCAAGAAGCTGTTGGAAAGTTTAACGGATACGAATATTCAAGAACAGGTAACCCTACTCGTCATGCACTAGAAGAGCTAATTAAGGATCTAGAAAATGGAGAAGCGGGATTTGCATTTGGTTCTGGTATGGCAGCAATTACAGCGGTTGTTATGCTGTTTAACAGTGGAGATCATATCGTGCTAACAGATGATGTCTATGGTGGTACATTCCGCGTGATGACGAAAGTGTTAAACCGCTTTGGCATTGAGTCTACTTTTGTGGACACAAGTAATCTAGCTACGATTGAATCAGCGATTAAACCTAATACAAAAGCAATCTATATTGAAACACCGACAAATCCACTTCTAAAAATAACAGATATTGAGGCAGCGAGTCAGCTTGCTAAAGAACATAACCTATTAACAATCGTTGATAATACATTCAGTACACCTTACTGGCAAACACCAATTACTCTAGGTGCTGATATTGTTCTCCACAGTGCAACGAAGTATTTAGGTGGCCACAGTGACGTTGTAGCGGGCCTTGTAGTTGTGAACAGTAAGAAGTTGGCAGAAGACCTTCACTTCGTTCAAAACTCTACTGGTGGCGTGCTAGGGCCTCAGGATTCATGGTTACTAATGAGAGGGATTAAGACACTCGGAATTCGAATGGAAGAAACGGAAGAGAATACGAAAAAGCTTGTGGACTTCTTACAAAATCACTCAAGTGTTGAAAAAGTATTTTATCCTGGAATAGAAACACATCCAAACCATGAAACTGCTAAGAGGCAAGCAGGTGGTTTCGGTGGAATGATTTCATTTGATGTAGGCAGTGGTGAAAAAGCAGATCAGTTACTAGCTAAATTAAAGTACTTTACGTTAGCGGAAAGCCTAGGTGCTGTTGAAAGCTTAATTTCGGTCCCAGCAAGAATGACACATGCATCTATTCCAGTAGAGCGTCGTGCAGAGCTTGGTATTACAGAAGGTCTAGTACGTATTTCGGTTGGTTTAGAGGACGTTGAGGATTTAATTGAGGATCTACAGCAAGCCTTGGCATAAATTGTTGAAAGAGTCTTCCTTAATGGAGGGCTCTTTTTTGGGGTTGTGGATTTATGCGTCTATTATGTTTCGGCGGTAGACGCATATATCTCGAATTTCACGCATATATTCTGATTTTGGTGCATAAATTTGAAATTTCGCGCATATATTCTAAATTTGACGCATATATCTCAAACTTCGCGCATAAAAGCGAAAAGCACTATTCCCAACCAATCAAATGCAAGCAGTAAATGGTAGTTTAGGAATCAAAAAGGACAAATTAGCTCCATTTCTCCCCAAAAAACCATAAGCCTTCTCGTATAACCCCAGACAAAGGTATTGGATTTATTTACATCCCAGTATCCCCTTTTTTCTATGATAAAATAGGTTATAAGATTCATAGAAAAGAGGAACCCAACAGTGAATTTAAAAGAAATAAAAGATAAAATAACTGATTTTAACCGTTTTGGAATGGTGTTATTAGCTGTTAGTGTCTTTTTATTTATTGGGGTGTTAATTCCTTCTGAAGAGGGAAGAGAGATGACCCAAATGACTGTGATGATGGCGTCCACAATCGTGTTGTTGATCGCATCATTTCTCTTCTTTAAAAAGGCGGTAACATATAAAAAGAAAATTAGTGAACTAGAAGAATAGTTATCATAATATAGGCTAATGTTAGCCAAAAAAAGACTAATTTGGGGAAAGCATCCCTTAATTAGTCTTTTTTCTGTTATTGATTTTGCAGTACTGCATTCAATGATTCCTGCCACTTTTGATCATCTAAAATGATCTGGAATGAAATTCTTCGGTTTTTTCGGAGGTCCTCTGGTGAGTTTCCTTCTACAATAGGTTTAAACTCAGAATAACCGGTTGCTGCCAAGTATTGTGCATATTCCTTTGTTGCAAGTTTAGGATTCGCTTCTAATAGATTCTTCACAACAGAAACGGCACGGTCTGTTGATAACGTCCAGTTATCAAAAGGAACAGAATCGGTATGTCCTTCAATTAAAATGATATATAAATACGGTTTAAGTTCAGGATCATTTAGGATGGTCATAATTCCGTCGCTTAAAGAGGCTAATACTTTCTTACCTTCTTCACTCACCTCAGAACTACCTGTATCAAAAAGAATATCACCTTCAATGGAAATAGTATTGTTAGGTCCTCTTGTAACCTTATCTTTACCAACGTTCTCTTCTAGACGTTGTTCAATTAAGTCAGAAATCTGTTTTTTGATGTTAGCGGTTTGTTCGAGCTCTTGCTTAATTTCAGCTTGATCATAGGCTGTATAGATCGCTTGCACGAAAGCGATAATAGCGATAAATAAAATAACCAGTACCACCATCGCCATCATATCAGTAAAAGAAGGCCAATAATAATCTAGGTTTTCTTCCTCTTGAATTCTCGCCCTTTGTCTACTCATATTAGCACCTACTCATTAATCCGTGTTGGAATTTGGTTTCTTCTCGGAGTATTTGCTACATACTGTTGTTGCTCTAACATTTTCAATAAAACCTGATAAACTTCCGTTAAGTATTGCTGTACTTGATTTAATTCATACATAGATCGCTCACTCATCATCTCAATCGTTCGGATTAGCTCGCGGTTTTCATTATTCATAGAATTACCTCTTGCACGAGATTGTTCCATCTTTGAATCCATTAATTCTCTCCGGAACCTCTCTAAACAATCATTCCACGCTTTTTCTAGCTGATGAACAGAAGAAGAAAAGTCTTGAGCAGCATGAATGTATTGTGAATGTTTATCTTGAAAAGCATAAGTCATTTCTTCTTGTTTTTGATAGAGTCTACGTTCCATTTCATCTTGCTTAGTATAGGCACGGTTCATTTGGTCCTCCAAGCCTTTTAAAAAGAGCTGACTAATCTCTGCTGTTTTAGTGGAAGAGTCTTTAAGAAGCTGGTCAGATCGTTGAAGCATTTGTTCAAAACGACGTTGCCCGGCTTCCTGTTTATCCATGGAACCTTGTATGTGTTTTTCAAGGCCTTTTATTGCACGTTCAAGCGTCTGAAGCTCCGAATCAATACCCGTTCTCACATGTTGTAAAGAAGAGATGGAACTAGATAGTTCATGACTAAATTCTTTTAGTCGCTCAGCAGCTTCTGAAAAAGCAACAGTAGCCCGTTCTTGTTCCGTCAACATGTTTTTTACCTGTCCAGTAATCTCTTTTAATTCATCTGTTAAATGAACCATTCGATGACCAAAAGCAGACACAGACGTTTCAAAAGCTTCCTGAACTTTCTCAGAGAATCGATCTAAAATCTTCTCCATCAAATCTTTTGGTTTGTCATTTTGAATTTTACTAGCTATTGAGTGATCTAATAAACTTTCTGCTTCCGCCAGGATACTATTCTTGTAATAGCTAATCGAGGTGCCTCCTGATAAAAAACCAGTCTGGAATAAATTTAACAACAGAGAACTTCCAATTCCAGCGATACTCGTGACAAAGGCTAAGCTCATTCCTTGAAAAGGAAGAGAAATTGCTGAAACAATACTATTCATCGTCACTTCACTTGAAGGAGAGCTAATCGTGGTTAAAATCTCCTGCATCGAAAACATCGCTATGGTTAGACCGATAAATGTACCAAGTATTCCGCAAATAATGGCTGTCATCGGTAACAGTTGTTGAAGTTTTAACACATTACCTACTGGAGATGTAAGGAATCCAAATAAACGAATCCTTTCTTTTAGGAAATGCTTCTCCACTAGTGAGATGGTATTTATATGTTCATGCTGCTGTTCCTTATACGTTTGATATTCTTTTACGACGTTTTGAATCCATGTAACGGATGAGGTTGTTGTAGTAGATTGATCAAGCTTCTCTAATTCGTTTAGCCAACTTCTAAAAGTAACCATGACTTGAAAGTGGCAGACAACACCGAATAAAGTAATACAGCCAATGATAATCAGAATCAAAGATGATGTTTCCATGATGATCCCCCCTTATATTATAGGTATGGGAGAGGAATGGTGGATTTGCCTATTTTTGTCCAAAAAAAATTTTTATTTAAAAAGTGGTTTACACCTTCCACTATTTTGGATATAATTACCACTGTAAACAAATTTAACCAAAGGAGGTCGAAACACATGTTATTGAATGGAACGGTTTTAATTGCTTCTCTAACTTCATATGTAAATAGCTATTCGACCATTTCTGGATTGGTTAAAACAAACTAACATTGTCTGTTAACATCCACAGGGCGAATAGTATCCTGTGGTTTTTTTATGCCTAAAACCACAGGATCTACCTGTGGTTTTTTTGTGCCAAAAAAACAGCCATTGAAATGAACTAAAGGAGGTGTTCATATGACCTTAAATATTTTATTCTTTACAATTACAATTAACAGAAGAATACGTTCAGAAAAAGAAGTTTATCGAGAACAAAACTTTGAACAAATTACAGAGCAAATGCATGAACTTAAGCGAACACTTAGGCACTTTATTTAATCTTAATAAATCTGAAAAGAAAGCGAGGTTTTATTGATGTGGAATAGCAAGAAGAGTTCAATAATTGTTTGGTTATGGGTGGAGAAGGATTCCACCTGACTAATGAAGTATTAAATTAGGAGGAATTAACATGGTACCATTTCATTTATTTTTGTTTGCTTTCTTTAAAAAAGCAGATAAAGAGATGTCTATGTCTGACTATCATCAAAGTCAGTTATCGAAGAAGATTCAAGAACGATCTAAAGATATTCAATACAATATGAGACATTATCTATAATAAAAAGGGCCCCGTTATGTAAAACGGGGCCCTTTAACTTATGCTCTTTTCGGGTTGAAAAACAACAAAGTTTTAGAAAAGAGCCTACACTTAAGACCTTCGACGCTCCTTTTCAGCTCGATAAAACTCATGAAACATCTTCATTAGCGCTCTCTTCTCAATTCGAGAAACATAGCTTCTAGAAATACCTAGCTCTTTTGCAATCTCTCTTTGTGTCTTCTCTTTTTGCAAATCAAGACCAAAGCGACCTGTAATAACCTCTCTTTCTCGCTCATCCAAAATATCAATATATTCCTTGATTTTTTCTAATTCCATATTCAATTGTATAGTCTCAATGATGTCCTCGGATTCAGATTTTAGAACATCAATTAGCGATATTTCATTACCTTCTTTATCCTGGCCTATTGGGTCATGAAGGGAAACATCTTTCTTCGTTTTCTTTAGAGCTCTTAAGTGCATCAATATTTCATTTTCAATACATCTTGCTGCATAAGTTGCTAGTTTTGTACCTTTACCTTGTGAATAGCTTTCAATGGCCTTAATCAGACCAATTGTTCCTATGGAGATTAAATCTTCCGCATCTTCACCTGTATTCTCAAATTTTTTGACAATATGAGCAACCAGTCTCAAGTTATGTTCGATGAGAAGATTTCTAGCTTCATCATCTCCTTCGGCCATAAGGTTTAAATATTTCTGCTCCTCACTTGAAGATAAAGGCTGAGGAAATGCATTGTTCTTAACATATGTGACGAATAATACTAGCTCTTTGACAAAGAACCCGAGTGCAGCTAATAAGCCCGCCATTTCCGTTCACCTCCAAAAGGTATGTAGGCATGTGCCTATCTTATACCTATGTACCAGTAGGCTTGTTTGTGTCTGTACACAAAAAAAAGGACTAGCCTTTCCTTGGAAAGTCTTTTCCTTTTGTTTATTTCAATTAAGGTTGTCACTTCATTTTTTACGTATTAAATAGGGCTTTATTAATGCAGTTTAAATTGTTTTGTGATGGTAGCTAGTGAGTTGGCGAGCTTTTGCAATTCTACTCCAATCCCATGAGTGGATTCCATTTTCTGAATTTGTTCATCACTCGCAGCAAGCATTCTCTCTGAGCTTGCTAACGTTTCTTGAGATACAGACGCACTACTAATCGTTGTCTGTTCTAAAGCTGGTAAGGCGTGCTGGAGTTCGAATAGGACCCCTTTCATGTTTACGAGACGATCATTGAGTAGGTCAATTTCTTTCATAAGCTCATCAAATGACATTTGTGAATCGGTTGCAATTGAAAGATTGGATTTAATTTTTTTTAGCATGGATGTAAATTCATTTGAAGCTTTATGTGTGATCCCTTCCATGTTCTGTATGGAAGCAATGATTTCCTCAGTTGCTAGGGCTGATTGGTCTGCGAGCTTTCTTACTTCGTTAGCTACAACAGCAAACCCTTTCCCAGCCTCACCTGCTCTGGCGGCCTCAATCGTAGCATTCAGGGCAAGTAGTTTGGTCTGTTCAGCAATTCCCTTTATTAAACCAACCATGTTCGAGATCGAGGCAGAATGCTCGTTAACTTCCTGAATAGTTGTGGTCATGTGAGCAAAATCTGCTTCATAACTATGGAACGTTTGGATTAATTCATTTATTTTGGTTTCACCTTGCTCGGCTGATTGATTCATATCTTGAGAGCGATTAAATACCTCGTCCATATTGGAAATAAGATTTTCTGTTTGGTCTTTCATAGCTTGAAAATCATTTACACTTTCTTCAGAGCTGCTAGCTGTTTGGACAGCACCTGCTTTTACAACTTTAATGGATTCCACTAGTTGAAGACTATATGATAGTGCCTCTTCTGAGGAGCCACTTAAATTTTCTCCTGTTTTTTCAAGTTGTTTTGTAGTTTCATCTAATTCAAGAATAACAGTTCGCATCTTCTCAACCATCATACGATAGCTCTTGTTTAAGGATACGAGTTCTGGAATGGTTGTACGAATGGACTCAGGATCATTGAGATTACCTGATCTGATTTCAACCATGCTTTTATGTAAAGCAGATAGTGGGCTTGTAAAGCTTCGAACAAAAAAGAAAATAAGAACGGTAGATATGACTAAACTAATGATTATAGTAAAAAGTGTAAACTGAGACATCTTGTTAATTGGACCTAAATAAGATTGCATAGGGACTAGAAGCACATAGTGTCCGTTAATCTCATCCATCTCTTGCACTGCAACAGAATAACGTTGACCACTTATTGTCGCTTCAAATACACCATTACTAACCTTTGCAACCTTTTGAATGAGTGTATCAGAAAATAAGAGAGTATGATCCTTACTTACTTGAAAAGGGAGAATTTGGTTCTCGGAGATATAGAAAGCATCAGATTGCATCCCGTCTTTTTCTAATTGCTTCTGTTGGGTACGAATAGCAATCTCTAATTGTTGTTTAAAGTATTGTTCATCACTTACATATAGAAATTTTAGGTTTTCCGCCATATAGGACATAATCTCAGCTTCACGATTTAACCGATTCTCAATCGTCTTAATAGTTGTTTCTCTTGCCTGAAAATAAGAGCTTAACCCAACTGTGGTAACAGAGACAATGACTAAAAAGATGAATAAGAATAAGAGTCTGTTTCGTAAGCTGAACTTTTCTAATAATTTGGTGGTAGTTTGAGTCAATGGGTTGCGAGTAGCTAACGTCTGTTTCTTTCTTAACATCTTAAGTTTTTTGAACTTCATGTCGGCCTCCAATTAAAATATACTCTCTCTACATAATAGGACAAATTCCAACACGTTGTTGTTAAGATATTGTAAAGATTAGCTAAATTACTGGTTAATAAGTCCTGAATATTTTAAAAATGCATGGTGCTTATAACGCTCGCAATATTTTTACTTCTAACTAAACGAATGTCCTATACACTTTTTCACTAGTTACATAGACTAAAGTATAAGTAACTTATAAGGAGTGAGAAGGATGTCTTACTATGGATATAGCCCTTATCCTGTGTATGGTTATCCAGGGTATGCTGCTGGTTCTTATGGTGGTGGAGGATTTGGTTGGGGGTATGCCCTAATCGTCGTGTTGTTAATTTTGTTAATAGTCCTTGGTGGAGGATATTATTACAACAATGTATATCGAAGATAAATAGGCTTATGCTACAGGCATAAGCTTTTTTTAATGGCTTATTTTTAGAGTTATGGCAGAACAAACTTCATATTTAATAATTTAAAATAGAAATATCTGATTTATTTCGATATACTAAATATATAGATTTTTTAGGGGGGATTAGAGTGAGTACATATTCATTAACATGGGATTTAGACAGGTTCTTTAATGGTGGGAGCGACTCTCCTGAATTTAAAAAGTATATTGAAAGTTTAGCTCAAAATGTAGAAGGATTAAATACTCAGTTAGATTCGATTCATGAGGTAAATGAGCTGCCTGAAGTTATTGAAACCATTCAAGTGGTTATGAATCAAGTAAGAGAGGCTAGCGCGTTTATTTCATGTTTACAGGCACAAAATGTCGCAGATAAGAAAGCTGATGAATTAAGAGGCAAAACCACAAGTCTTTCTGCATCCTTTCAAGCTGCATTAGGAAAGTTTGATCAGTTCCTATTATCAGTTGATGAGAATGACTGGAACGATTTCTTGAATAGAGAAGAACAACAATCGTTACGTTTTATCTTAGAAGAACGTAAAGAGCGTGCTGCTGAAATGCTAGATGTCAATCAAGAATCTTTAATACTTGGGCTTGGAGTAGACGGCTATCACGGATGGTCACAAATGTACGATACCATTACAGGGAAAATTAAGATCCCATTTGAAGAAAATGGAGAGGTAAAACAATTATCTATTGGTCAAGCTGCAAACAAGTTTTCGCATCCAGATCGAAATGTAAGAAAAGCTGTTTTTGAGAGCTGGGAACAAGCTTGGGAAGAAAGTGGAGATCTCATCTCTCAGACGTTAAATCATCTAGGGGGCTTCCGTTTAACGACTTATAAAAACCGTGGTTGGGAAGATGTTTTAAAAGAACCACTATTTATTAACAGAATGAATAAAGAAACATTAGATACAATGTGGAACGTAATCGATAAGTATAAGCCAGTATTTGCAGAATACTTACAAAAGAAGGCATCATTACTTGGTCTTGAAAAATTAAGTTGGTATGATCTAGATGCGCCACTGGCCTCTTCTTCAAGTACAGTTTCTTACCAAGAGGGAGCAGAATTTATTCTTGAAAACTTTGCTCAATTCGGTCCTAAAATGGCGGAGTTCTCTCGTAAGGCTTTTGAGGATCGTTGGATTGAGGCGGAGGATCGTAGTGGGAAGAGACCAGGCGGTTTCTGCACAAGTTTCCCTGAGAAACAAGAATCCCGAATCTTTATGACTTATTCTGGTACACCATCTAATATTTCAACGCTTGCTCATGAATTAGGTCATGCTTTCCATCAACACGTCATGAATGACTTAGAACCTTTAAACCAGCGCTATGCCATGAACGTTGCAGAAACAGCATCAACATTCGCAGAAATGATTGTTGCGGATGCAGCGGTTAAAAATGCTAAATCAGAAGAGGAAAGATTAGCTCTACTCGAAGATAAAGTACAACGAAGTGTAGCACTATACATGAACATTCACGCAAGATTCCTTTTTGAAACTTCCTTCTATGAAGAAAGAAAACAAGGAATGGTCAGTCAAGCAAGACTAAACGAACTAATGGAAAACGCGCAGAAAACATCTTACTTAGATTCTTTAGATACGTATCATCCAACTTTCTGGGCTTCCAAGCTTCATTTCCATATTACTGGAGTGCCATTCTATAACTTCCCATATACGTTTGGATACTTATTCTCTCTAGGCATCTATGCAAGGGCTTTAGAAGAAGAAGGATTCGAGGAAAAGTATATTGCGTTGTTAAGAGACACTGGTCGTATGACAGTAGAAGATTTAGCACAAAAACACTTAGGTGTTGACTTAACAAAGCCTGATTTCTGGGAGAAAGCTTTACTTCTATCTGTTCAGGACGTACATGATTTCTTAGAAATGACGAAGTAAACAATAAAGAGGTTGGGACATAAGTATTCCAGTTTATTAAAAACCCAAACTATTTAGTGGATTTTTCACTTTATAGTTCGGGTCTTTTTTTTGTTAATGCAAACTATATTTAATAAATTAGTGAAATGAAGCGGAAGACACTCGACTCCTGCGGGAAAAAGAGAAAGGGTCGAGACCCCGCAGGCGAAGCCGGTGTCTAGCTGCAGTGCCCAACTCCTCGAATCAAATAACCCTACATTAAGCAAAGGGAAAGACCACCCTTTTCTTAATGCAGGAACATTTGCTTGTCGGAGTTAACCAGGGCACTTCCGCTTTTCAATGAGGAGGCTCGACTTTCTCCCCGCGGAAAGCGAGGGTCTGCAGCGCAATGGAACGCATTTGTTTTTCAAGGTAAGCAGATTAATAAGTAACAAAAGTATCCAAAAACAAATATATATGAACAATTAAATATTCGTGTTTGAGGAAGTCACAATTAGTTATGTCCAACCTCTTTTTTAGTGCCAGGCTTTAAGTAGAGAGAGTGCGCTTTTCTACCAATAATCACTTAGGTTTGACAGTTAAAAAGGTTAGGTTTTTAGAGAAAGTTTCCCTGAAAAGCAACAAAGTAGTAGAAAAGAGCCTTATTAATACTCAATAGTTAATCGTCTTCATTTCCTCACGTTGACTAACCTTCTCAATCTTATCAACAAACATTTGAAATACTTTTCTCTGTTCTTCTAAATCTTTAATATCTTCTTTTAATTTTGTATATTTTTCTTCAAATGGCTTATGATAGCTTTGTTTAATTACTTTAGTGATTTCCTCATTAGAGGTTGATTGAATAACTTGGTTTGTAATGCCATACTTAAACGAATATATATGTAATTCACGTTTCACCAATTCATATTGCTCATTCACTTCATTTAAGTACTGAACAATTTCTTTCTTCCATTCGTCTAGTGATTGTTTAAGATAACTTTCCATATCCATCTCCTTATACGTAAAATATTTCTACCTTATTTATCTATATTATTCGCTGGATTCTATTCATTTCTGAGGGCGAGTGCTAACAGATTCATATTTGTTATTTTAGATGGTACATTGTATCATCTAATTATTAGTATTATCTTTGGATTGTTCAGGAGGAAGAAGTTTGATTAAGTTCTTTTATCGTTCACTTATTGAATTAACAAATAGACCATTTCTGTCAAAATGGTTAGAAAGAGTAACAAGATCTAAGTTTAGTAAAGTATTAGTCCCTTCTTTTACACGTGTCTATCAATTAAACATAAAGGAAATGGAAAAACCTCTTTCTGAGTACCAGACCCTTCATGATCTTTTTACACGTAGGTTAAATCAAACAGCACGAAATGTACACTCGGATGTAGATTCGCTTGTAAGCCCTGTTGATGCTGTATTAGCAGAACATGGGACAATTTCAAACAACCAGACGTTTGTTGTCAAAGGAAAGACTTACTCCATAGCAGAGATGCTAGGGGATCTGCAAGTCGTGAAGAAATATCTTAATGGTCAATTTATGATCCTCTATTTAAGTCCAAGTCATTATCATCGAATTCATTCACCTATTACAGGTAACATCCTGAATTCTTGGTCACTAGGTACATCCTCATATCCTGTTAACCAGTTAGGTGTAAAATATGGAAAGAGTCCATTCACTAAGAACTATCGTGTAATAACGGAAATGAAAGGTGAACATGGCCACCTAGCATTAGTAAAGGTAGGGGCTATGTTTGTTAATAGTATTGATATCACTCATCGTGGAGAGTTTATTCAAAAAGGAGAAGAAATCGCTTATTTTTCATTCGGCTCTACAGTCATTCTTCTATTTGAAAATGATACCTTTCTGCTCGCTGATGATATAAAACTAGGGCAGGAAGTTAAACAAGGTCAATTATTGGGGAAGATGATAAATAGAAAGTAAACTTCTTTATTATCTTGGGTTAGACTAGAAGTAACCCAGCCCTAGTAAATACCACTCGAAAAAAGGGACACTATGGATTTTTGACATCCATATGTGTCCCTTTTTTTTAGTTTGGCTCTTTTCGTATAGATTGTTGCTTTCGTAAAAATCCCAAAAGCCGGATTTTTACTCGGTATTACACTGGTCAGTGCTTTAAATAGAGAAAGTTGCTCTTTTCTAACAATTATCACTTCGGTCTTATAGTATTAGAAGGGATGTTTATTATAAAATTAGGTTAAAAAAGCAACAAAGTTTTAGAAAAGAGCCTTAAGTTTTATTTGCTTTCTTCACGGTCTTTTATCTCTAATTCATTTTTTACACTTTTATGCCATAAAGGAATTCCGCTATTATAAGCAGCACGAGCAATCATATGTCCACTAACAGGTAGAGTAATAAGAACAAAGATAATTCCAAGAATTAAGGAGCTACTAAGTTCCCCTTCTACGAAAAGAAAATAGAAAAAAGTTCCTAAGAGGATACTCGCAATTCCAAGTGTTGCCCCTTTCGAAGCGGCATGTGATCGTGTGTAAACATCTGGTAAACGAATCATTCCAATGGAGCTAGAAAAGATAAAAAAGGTACCGAATAAAAGAAGAAAGCTTATCAATAAAGTGAAAAAGGGATTAAGACTTATCTCTGTCATGTTCAATAATCACTCCCTTTTCAATAAATTTTGCAACAGCGATTGTTCCGATAAACGCTAGAATACCGATTAAGAGAATAACCTCATTGAAAAATGTTGTATTAAGTTTAATTGCAACTAATGCAGCTAGTGCGATCAAACTAATTCCTATACTATCTAAGGCAATAGCACGGTCAGGATTTGTTGGTCCTTTAATTGTCCGATATAGCAGCAGTAAGATAGATATAGAAACAATAACGAGAGAAATTACGATAGACCAATGAAGAATCGAATTCATGATTTGATCCATTATCTGGTCACCTCCATAATTGCAACCTCAAACGTGTCTTTAATTGCCTTAACGGTTTCATCTTTGTCGCGTATATCCATTGCATGAATATAAATGGTCTGATTGTCAGGAGAAACCGTCATGGATAATGTTCCAGGTGTTAAGGTAATTAGATTAGCTAACAAGGTAATTTCCCAATTTGAACGTAATACAGTCGGTAAGGCGATGATACCTGGTTGTATATCAAGCGTTGGCCGATATACAACCTTTACGACCTCTAAATTAGACAAGATTAGTTCTCTTATAAAAATAAAAATTAGTTTAAGTATCGCTTTAACCTTTTTAAAGTAAAAGGTACCAGGGATAAACCTCCTAAAAAGAAACAGGAGGACGGCTCCAACTAGGAAACCAAGAAAGAAATACCCGAACGAAAAATTCTCTAAAAGAAACATCCATATAAATGCGATTAAAATATTTAAGATTAATTGAAAAGCCATATGCACCTACTCCTTCAAGACATTCTCAATATAGTAGGAGGGATTTGCAAGCGTATCCCCTATATATTGGATGTAAGGGTATATATAATCGGCACCGACACCTAAAACAACTGAAAACAGTAATAAGAAAATGATAGGTGCTAAATAACCAGTAGTAGAGACGATTGGTTTTGACTTTTCTTGTTCGGCTTCTTCACCCCAAAATACTCCAATAAATATTCTGAAGACAGAAAGTAAGATTAACAAACTAAGAAGGAGTGCTACAATTAATGCAATATAATTACCCGTCTCAAATCCACCTCGTACTAGTAAGTATTTACCGATGAACCCACTAAAAGGCGGGATACCAGCTAGCACAAGCGACGATAGGAAAAATGACCACCCTAAGACTGGATAGCGATGAATGAGTCCACCCATCTTCCGTATGTCACTAGTACCTGTAATGGCTATAATCGTTCCTACTAATAAAAAGAGTGCGGCTTTAATGATCATGTCATGAACTAAATAATAAACAGCTCCAGCTAAAGAGGTGACACTATAGACCCCAATCCCAATCATGATAAAGCCAACCGCAGGGATAATATTATAGGCAATAATTAATTTAATATTGTAGGTAGATAGAGCACCGGCAACACCGAACAATATCGTTAAGACACCTAAAATAATAAATAGCTGATGTGTAAAGTCTGCTTGGTGGCCAAAAATAAGGGTAAACGTTCTTAAGATAGAATAAAGACCTACTTTTGTTAATAATGCCCCAAACAAAGTAGAGACAACAGGATGTGGAACAGCATACGATTTCGGTAACCAGAAATACAAAGGAAAGATCGCTCCTTTTGTAGCAAAAACAACAAAAAGCATAATTCCGATTGTTGTTAATATTCCTGACTGCCCTGCTTCTCCTACTCTAACAGCTAGTTGTGCCATATTGACTGTACCCACTACCGAGTAGAGGAAAGCAACCGTTGTTACAAATAAAACAGAAGAGAATACATTGATTAATACATACTTTATAGATTCTCTGAACTGCTGTTTCTCTCCACCTAGAATAATAAGACCATATGAAGCCATTAACAATACTTCAAAAAACACAAAAAGGTTAAAAAGATCACCGGTTAAGAAAGCACCGGAAACACCTGCAATTAAAAAGTGGAAAAACATGTAAAAGTAAAACTTTTGTTCTTTTGCATGGACTGTTTTAAATCCATAAAAAGCAGCAGCTATCGCAATAATACTCGTCGTTGTTACAAGTAGCATAGCTAATTCATCTGCTACGATAATAATTCCGTAAGGTGCAGGCCAATCACCAGCTTCTAGAATAATAGGTCCATTCTGCAAGACATAAGCCAGTAAGCTAAATGCAAGGATGGATTGAACAATGACAAAGATTCCCGTCATCCATTTTGTCATGGTCGTTTTTTTATTCAAAAATACTGAAAGAATGGCTGCTATAATTGGCAAAAGGATAGGTAAGATCGCTAAGTTGTTAAAATTACTCATGCTCTGTACCTCTTAATTCTTCTAAATTATCTGTTTTGTTCGTTTTATATGTTTTATAAGCTAATACAAGTAAAAAAGACGTTACTCCAAAGCTTATAACAATTGATGTCAAAATAAGTGCTTGAGGAAGTGGATCACGGTAAAACTCCACACCTTCTTTTAAAATAGGTGGAGCTCCTTCCGGAAATCCCCCCATCGTTAAGATAAACAAGTGCGCCCCGTGAGAGAGCAACCCAGTCCCGATAATGACTCTTAAAAGCTGTTTTTGTAGTAAAAGATAAATACCACATGTAAAGAGTATTCCAGAGAGAATCGACATAATGATTTCCATTTACTCTACATCTCCCTTCCTGCTGTATTTAATCATGGCGAGTATACCAAGAGCGGCTATTCCAAGGACACAAATTTCAAGCATTGTATCTAGTCCCCTCATATCAACAAGAATAACGTTTACAACGTTATCGCCCCCACCTAATTTATAGGAGTACTTTAGAAAATAATCTGAAATAGATTCAAACCATTTTGAGCTATGAGATGCAATTCCTATAAACGTAATCATTAATCCAAATGCAACTGACACAATGATATTAATGAGTTTACTTCCAGAAGTATCTTTTTCTGGCTTAAGTTTAGGTAGGTGATAAAAACATAATAAAAATAATGCAACGGATACGGTTTCAACACTCAGCTGTGTTAAAGCTAGGTCTGGCGCAGAGAAGAATACAAATAATAATGATAGACCATACCCGACAACTCCTAGAGCTAGGATTGCTGCAATTCGATTGGATATAAATATTATTGAAATGGCCGCAATCATCATCGTAAGAGCAATAATTAATTCTGGTATCGCTAATGCTGAATTTGTCACTTGATCAAATTTAAAACCAGTTGTTATATAAATCGTATACAGACCAAGAATCGCGATAAAACCAATGATAATTCTAAAATAATTTCGTAGAGATCCTGTCATATAAGTATTTGTTAGTGTTGCTGAACCTTTGAAAATACCACCGACAATACTGTCATAAGCTTTATTCATGCTCCAACTTCCAGGGAAGCGGTCATACACATGAACCCATTTGCTTCTAGTAAAGTATAAGAGTGTACCAGTAAACAACACAATTAATGACATAAACAATGGTGCATTAAAGAAGCCATGCCAAAAATATATCTTTGTATGTGGGACTTCACTTCCCATAACTGCTGCAACAGCAGGAGTCAAAAGGTAATGATTAAATGGTCCCGGAAATAAAGCAATGACAATAATTAGTACAACTAAGACAAAAGGAGATAGTAACATCCCAAGTGGAGGATCATGTGGTTTTCTCTCAAGCTTGGAAAGCTTCAATTCACCTGTAAACGTTTGAAAATATAGAATCATGGAATATACAAAAGTGAAAATGCTTCCTATCACTGCAATTACCGGGAAAAATGGAGCTACCATTTGATAAATGGATCCACTCTCTAACCGTAAATCAACGGCTGCATCAAAGAACATCTCCTTACTTAAGAAACCATTAAGTATAGGGAGAGGAATACCTGCCATAGAAAATACCCCAAAAATTGCTAAGGTTGCTGTAATAGGCATTAAAGTGAATAATCCACCAAGTCTTCTTATATCTCTGGTACCTGTTTCATGGTCTACAATTCCAGCCACCATGAACAAGCTACCTTTAAACGTAGCATGATTTAAAATATGAAAAATGGCAGCAAATACAGCTACTCCTGTTCCAAAACCTAGCATAGCCATAATCATGCCTAGCTGACTAATGGTGGAATAGGCTAAGATTCCTTTTAAGTCAGTATGTTTTACTGCATTATAAGATCCCCAACAAAGAGTTAATAACCCGAAACCAGATACTATAAGGAAAAATTCATCTGTACCAGAAAATAAAATGGATAATCTAGCAACTAAATAGATTCCTGCTTTTACCATTGTCGCCGAGTGTAAATAAGCACTAACAGGTGTTGGGGCTTCCATAGCATCTGGTAGCCAGGTATGAAATGGAAATTGTGCTGATTTCGTGAAAGCTCCTAACAAAACTAATAATAAAATTGGTAGGAAATAATCACTCTGAATAATGACATCTGCATGTTGAATAAGCCCTCTTATACTGTTTGTCCCCACTACTATTGACATCCAGACTAAACCAGCAAGCATACTCAATCCACCAAAAACGGTAATTAGCATAGATTTCTGGGCACCGTATCTTGACTTTTCTCGGTGATTCCAAAAACCGATTAATAAGAATGAGGATAAGCTGGTAAATTCCCAAAACATATAGAAGACAAACAAATTATCAGAAAACACTACCCCAAGCATAGCGGTCATGAACATGAGTAAATACACATAGAAATGACCTAATTTTTCAGTCTTATGTAGATAATAAATCGAATAAAAAACCACTAAAGAACCAATACCAGTAATAAGTAGCCCAAATAACATACTTAATCCATCAACATAAAGATCAAAATTGATCCCAAGTGATGGCATCCAATTCAATTGTAGGAAGAGTGGTTTATGTATTACGGTACTAACTAAGGATAGTAAATAAATAAAGATGAATAGCGGTACTACAAGGATAAACCAACCAGTATGAACTCCCTTAATTTTTTTGAAGAGGATTGGAGCAAGTATAGCCATTATTAGAGGGGCGATAATAAGAAAGTGAAGCATTTCTATAATCCTCCTTTTTTCTATTGTGTATGAGTATGATGACTCATCAGTTGTTGCCTAGGGTTTAGTATGCTTTAGAAGTGAATTCTTATTAATTGTACCCACATTTTATATAGAACTTCAACTAATATCTATTAAGTAAAAAAAGTATGAAAACCTAATTCTCTTCACATATTAAATAGGAAAGGATGTGCAAAAATGAAATATTTTATTCTATATATTTTTATCATTTCTTTAGTAGCATGTAGTAATGGAAATGACACCGATATATCTTTATTACCTAGAGAATATTATCGTCCATTACTTACAGAAAAGGAAATTGGCGTGGCGTTTTCAAAAAACAAGGAATCTCTAGATGACTTGATTCCTCAAATCATTCAACATGAGAAAATAAGTGAAGCCATATATGTAACGCATGAGGGGGAAACGGTGATTGGACTTAGATTAATGCCGTACCACCGGAAGGCTAGTCATGAAGTCATTAAAGAAATTGCAACCCTCTCCATGATAGAAGAAACAAATATCATTGATGATCCAAGAAAATATCGTATAATGGAAAAGCTTAATCAAGATAAAAAGATCTATGGAATAACGACTAGTTGGATAGATGAGTGGATGAGTTTAAAAGAATAAGGAAGATTTCTTTTCCGCAACTTTGATAGCTAGTAGAACATTAAGCGAGGGTGGGACCACTTATAATAGTAAAGAAAAGGGCAATAAAAAGAAGCTGTTTTCTTATAGATTGTTGCTTTCGTAAAAATCCAAAAAGCCGGATTTTTACTTGTTAGTACAAAGTCTCTGCTTTAAATATAGAGAGTTGCTCTTATCTAACCTAAAAAATCAGTTAATCATATGAAATATGGAAGAATTGCTGAAAGATAAGATTGAAAAGCAACAAATTATTAGAAAAGAGCCTAAAAAAAAGAGCCATGTATTGGCTCTAAGTTATGAAGAGATTTTTATTTGATGAGTTAAAGATCTTCTTTTAATTTCGCTCTCAATTAGAAAAATAAATTCAGGGCTAAGTCTTAACTCTCTAGCTTTGTAATACGATTCAATTAGAAGTTCATCTGATAATTTTCTCATAATTTTCTGCCAAAATGGCAGGTCCACCTCCTAATTTTTTTGTGGGGAAAACAGTTCTATTTTTAATGAGATTTACATATCATAGTTGATTAGGTATTTAATGTAAGTTAACTCTATCATGATTCAAAATGGAGAACAACCGTTCTGTTATCCACAGAAATTTGTGGGTAAACTGTGGATGATTTGTTCATAACTATAAAATTACCAGTTATTACAATGTGTAATATGTGCATAAAGTTATCCACACCTGTTGAAATGAAGATGAATTTGTCGAAAAATATTTTTTAGATGTGTATTTTCTTACGAATTTTTATCTGAAATGAAGTTGTTTTATAGTTGGGAATACACTTAAAGGTATAAAAGAGCAACATTCTATCTGTAAACTTTATTATTTTTCATTTTACTTTTGAAAGTTTTCCTAAAATTCGATATGATGAATTTCTATAATAGAAGAAATAAAATAAGCAGAGTTAATTGAGGTGTTTTCGTTGTTAGGTATGTTTCTACCAAATGAACATGTTAAGAGTATATTTGATATTAAAGCAAATGCTTTGAAAGAAAGAGGAATAAAGGGGATTATTACTGATTTAGATAACACACTTGTCGAATGGGATCGACCATTTGCAACACCTGAACTTCAAGAGTGGTTTCAATCAATGGTAGATGCTAATATAACGGTCACAATCGTTTCTAATAATAATAAGGATAGAGTGGAAGCATTTGCTGCTCCAATCAATGTCCCGTTTATCTTTAATGCACGTAAGCCAATGACAATCGCTTTTAAAAGAGCTTTACAACGTATGAATTTAAAAGCAGAAGACGTTGTTGTAATAGGAGATCAGTTGCTAACAGATATACTTGGTGGAAACAGAATTGGTTTACATACTATATTAGTTGTACCCGTTACACAAACTGATGGATTTATTACAAAGTTTAATAGAAGAATTGAACGCTCAATACTTAAGAAATTAAAGCAAAAAGGTATGATTCAATGGGAGGAGTAACAGGTGACTGAACAATATAAATGTATAGGCTGCGGAGTGGGGATTCAAACAGATGAACCTAAAAAACTTGGGTTTGCCCCACCTTCTGCTCTTAAAAAAGAGGCTGTTATATGCCAAAGATGCTTTCGTTTAAAACATTATAACGAAGTACAGGATGTCTCATTAACGGATGATGATTTCCTCAAAATATTAAATGGACTTGGTCAAAAAAATGCTCTTATTGTAAAGCTTGTTGATATCTTTGACTTTACTGGGAGCTGGCTACCTGGACTTCATCGCTTTGTTGGTCAAAACGAAATCATATTAGTAGGAAACAAGGTAGACTTACTACCAAAATCCATTAAAACTCAGAAGCTTGTTCAATGGATGAAACACGAAGCAAGGGAATTGGGGCTGAAGCCTAAAGATGTTTTCTTAATCAGTGCTGCAAAAGGACAAGGGATTGAAGAATTAGTATCAGCTATTGAGGAATATCGAAATGGTAAGGATGTTTATGTTGTAGGAAGTACAAACGTTGGTAAATCTACGTTCATTAACAGGATTTTAAAGCAGTATGGTGGGGAAGAAGAACTTATTACAACTTCTCACTTTCCGGGGACAACCCTTGATGTCATAGATATACCAATTGATGATCAATCATCATTAATTGATACTCCAGGCATTATTAATCACCATCAGATGGCCCACTATGTCCACAAGGATGATCTTAAGATTATTACACCTAAAAAGGAAATTAAACCAAAGGTGTTCCAGCTAAATGAGGAGCAGACACTATTTTTTGGTGGACTAGCTCGACTGGATTTCGTCAGTGGGAATAGACAGCCATTTGTTTGTTATGTATCGAATGAATTAAACATTCATCGAACAAAACTTCAGAATGCTGATGATTTATATAAGAACCATCTTGGTGAACTATTACAGCCGCCTAGAATAGATGAGTTGGAACATTTTCCTCCATTACAAGCTCATGCCTTTACGGTAAAAGATGAAAAAATTGACATTGTCTTTTCAGGACTTGGATGGGTAACACTTCAGGAACCAGGTACGAAAATTGTAGCGTATGCTCCAAAAGGTGTGGGCATAACGATCCGACGATCACTCATATAGGAGGAATAGGCCATGGAGAAATTATATGGGGTTATCGGAGATCCAATTGGGCAGTCAATGTCACCAGATATGCATAATACTGCATTTCAATCTCTCGGATTACAGGCAGTTTATAAAGCTTTCCATGTGACTCCGGAGCGTCTACAATCAGCCATAGAGGGAGTTAGAGGCCTGGGGATTGCAGGTTTAAATGTAACAATTCCTCATAAAATTTCGGTGATGAAGTACCTAGATGAGATTGATCCACTTGCCTCTAAAATTGGAGCAGTGAATACTATCGTGAACAAAAATGGGAAACTAACTGGTTATAATACAGACGGGATAGGCTATGTAAACAGCCTAAAAGAGGTTTTAATAGATAAGAAACTGGAAAACTGTTCAATATTATTAATTGGAGCGGGTGGAGCAGCGAGAGCTATCTATTTTTCACTTTTAGAAGAAGGGGTAGCAAGGCTCGATCTTGCAAACCGAACAGTTGAAAAAGCTGAAGCGTTGGTAAATGAACAGCTTTCTTCTCAATCAAGGGCCTTGTCTTTAGCTGAAGCAGAGGGTGTTATTAACACATATGATATATTAATAAATACAACCTCTATTGGGATGTATCCAAATCTTGAAGAAATCCCAATCTCTCTTGAAAACGTAAACGAGAACACGATTGTAAGTGATATCATTTATAACCCCATGCAGACAAAATGGCTAAAAGAGGCAAATGATAAGGGTGCTATCACTCATAATGGACTTGGCATGTTCGTGTTCCAAGGAGCAATAGCATTTGAAAAATGGACAGGTATATATCCGGATATTGATATAATGAAAAGTGTAATTACGAGAAAACTAGGAGGCATTTCATAATATGCTTACAGGCAAACAAAAAAGATTCCTTAGATCAAAAGCACATCACTTAGACCCAATCTTTCAAGTTGGGAAAGGTGGAGTAAATGAAAATATGATTAAACAAATTAATGATGCACTAGAAAAAAGAGAACTACTTAAGGTTAGTGTTCTTCAAAATTGTGAGGACGACTGCCGTGAAGTGGCAGAACAGCTAAGCTCAGGCGCACGTGCAGAACTTGTTCAGGTTATAGGACATACTATTGTTTTATATAAAGAATCAAGAGAAAACAAACAACTTGTTCTTCCATCATAAATCATTTGATAATCAGTGAGGGATTCCACACTGATTATTCAGCATGTTTAAAGAAGGCTCCTTTCTAACAATTATTACTTCGGTTTAATAGCATTAGAAGGTTAATTTATTTGAAAATTAGACTGAAAAACAACAAAATTTTATAAAAGAGCCTTAAAGAAGGATCTCTTGTATATGAAAACAGCCTTAATGGAGCATTTAGGAAGGGTTTTTCAAAATGAGGAAAATTGGAATACTTGGAGGAACATTTGACCCTCCACATAACGGCCACTTATTAATTGCCTATGAAGTACTTAACGCGCTCAATCTTGATGAGGTTTGGTTTATGCCAGCTCATGTTCCACCTCATAAGCAAGACGACCATGTTTCTTGCTCCATCCATAGATTGGAAATGGTGAAAAAGGCGATTTCAGGTCATAAACAATTTAAACTTCAACCGATTGAATTAGAAAGAGAAGGAAGTTCCTATAGCTACGATACCATTAAAATTCTAAAGGAAACCTACATCGAGGATGAGTTATTTTTTATTATTGGCGGAGATATGATTGAGTATCTTCCTAAATGGTATAAAATTGAAGAGTTAGTCAAGATGATTACTTTTGTAGGTGTTGGTAGAGCTGGATACTCTAATGATTCAATTTATCCTATCATACATGTAGAGATGCCGTTGTTTGAAGTGTCCTCTTCTTTTATTCGAGAAAGGTATAAGGCAGGGGGTAACACGGAAGTCTTAGTACCTCCTCTTGTAAAAAAATATATTGAGGAGAACCGGATCTATGAATAGAGATAGAGCGTTAGCCATTGTAAAAGAGCATTTAACGGATCATCGTTACATACATACGGTTGGTGTCATGAATACGGCAATCGAACTTGCAAAGCTATATGACGCGGATGAATCCAAGGTAGAGCTTGCGGCTATTTTTCATGATTACGCAAAGTTCCGTCCTAAGGAAGAAATGGAGTCAATCATTAAAAGTCAGCCATTACCTCAGGATTTACTTTTATTTGATAAAGAGCTTTGGCATGCGCCGGTTGGGGCTTATTTAGTTGAAAAAGAAGTAGGAATCTCTGACTTGGACATACTAAATGCTATAAAATATCATACGTCAGGCCGCACGAATATGACGTTGTTAGAAAAAATCATCTATTTAGCAGACTATATTGAGCCAGGTAGAAACTTCCCGGGTGTAGAAGAAGTGAGGGAGATTGCGTCTACTGATCTTGATTTAGCTGTTATCTATGCTTTAAGAAATACTATTCAATTTTTATTAAAGAAACAACAAACCATTTATCCAGATACCTTTAATACGTATAATGCGATGGTCCAAGAATATAAACTGAGAAGGAGTTAATTGAATGAGTGAAAAGGATCTATTACTAATTGCAGCACGCGCTGCAGATGATAAGAAGGCTGAAAATATTGTGGCATTAAATATGAAGGGGATTTCTTTAGTGGCTGATTATTTTTTAATCTGTCACGGAAATTCTGACAAGCAAGTTCAAGCAATTGCTAGGGAAATGAAGGAAAAGGCTGAAGAAAATCATATACAAGTAAGAAGAATGGAAGGCTTTGATGAGGCGAAATGGATACTAGTCGATCTAGGTGATGTAATTGCACACGTCTTCCATAAGGATGAGAGAACGTATTATAATCTAGAGCGTCTATGGGGAGATGCTCCTACAGAAGATTTACAAAGCGAACTTCTACAATGACCTATCAGCATTTTGCAAGCTTTTATGACCGTTTAATGAATAATGTACCCTATCACTTATGGCTGGAATATTTTGATCGGAGAATTCATTCAACTAATCAAAAAGTATTAGATTTAGGCTGTGGGACAGGGGCAATTGCCATTCCTTTGGCTCAAAAGGGCTTTCAAGTTACTGGACTAGACTTATCAGAAGAGATGCTAACAATCGCAGATGAAAAGGCTAGAAAAGAACAGGTTGATATTCATTTCTTACAACAAAGCATGACCGACTTATCTCTATTACCTGCTCATATATTTGATACCATTATATGCTTCTGTGACTCCCTGAACTATCTTACTGATGAACAAGACGTCATCAAGACAGTGAAGGGTGTTCATCACCTATTAAAGCCTGGTGGAGCGTTTATGTTTGATGTTCACTCCATTGAAAAAATAGAGAAAATCTTTCTAGATCAGACGTTTGTTAGCACAGATGATGATATTTCATTTATATGGAATTGTTTCGAAGGGGATGAACCATACAGTATTGATCATGAACTGTCATTTTTTGTTTATCAAAAAGAAACTGGATTGTATGAGCGTTTTGATGAGGTGCATTCACAACGCACATTTTCAGTTGACTACTATAAACAACTACTAGAACAATTGGGATTCATTAACATTGAGATTAGCTCTGATTTTCAGGAGCAACTTTCCACAGGTGAAAAAGAGAGGATCTTCTTTTCTTGCATAAAAAAATAAACCATCTTTTTGATGGTTTATTTTTTTTTTTTGTTGAAGGAGGAGTTTGCTGTTTAGAGAAGAAATAGTTAAATATGGTCCTTTTTGTAGTCAAATTGCTCTGTTACTTCTCTAATATCCTCATAATACTTTTCATGCGTTTTATGAAAAAGGTGATTAAACATTTCACCGAGTTCTTGCTCCATCACCTTAATTCCTTCACCTGTTACGCCACCTTTTACACAAACCTTTTCCTGTAGAGTAGGTAAAGTGAAAATTCCCTTATCTATTAATTTGCCCATCCCTACAATCATTCCACTTGCTAATTCAGTTGCTTGTTCTTTGGAAATCTCAGTTTCTTCAACAGCGCTAATAATAAATTGTTGTAACAAGTAACTGAAAAAAGCAGGACCACAACTAACAATGTCTGAAGCTACCCTTGTCACCTTATCTTCAATAAGAACTGGTATAGAAATGTGCTGAAACAATTCTGATAAATACTCTTGATACTCACTCGAACAATTTTCTCCAAACGTTAAGAGTGAGACCCCCGATAAGGCGCGATTTGTAATGCTCGGAATAGCTCTAGCTACATTACAATTTACCACTGATTCTATTTGTCTTACACTTAATGGACTTGTGATGGAGACAATACATTGATTAGGCCTCAAAATTGGAGCAAGTTTTGTGAGTAATGGATAAATGTCTAAGGGCTTTATACAAATAAAAACGACATCTGCTACAGCCACAATATCCTCTGCACATTTTTCTATAGTCAGTTCTGGATATTGATTTTTTAGCTTGTCAGTTTTGGATAATGTCCGATTCGTTATATATAGGCTTGAAGGTGCAACGGCCCGAGATTCTATGAATGACTCAATTAGTATTGTCCCCATGTTTCCTGTTCCGATGATCCCTACGTTCATTACAATGCCCTCCTCTCTCAGTTCTCTCATAAACATATATGTTGCAAAATCCCATTTTATGAGTTTAGTTCGTATACTTATTATCTTATTCTTAATAAGCCCGGAGGTGTACCGGATGTACCATATAAAAAAATATTGGTTTGTCATTTTACTGGCATTTATCGTTATATTGGGAGTGAAGTTTTTTTCTAGCAACACTAAAACAGAAACTGATCATGTTCCAGAGTGGGAACAAGTAGTTGAAGCAGAAGAAAGCAATCAACCCAATCTAAATCAAGATGTAACAACTTCTATGTTCGTTGATATAAAGGGGGAAGTGATGATGCCTGGTGTGTATGAGGTAGACGCTACTAGTAGGGTTCTGGATCTCATAAAACTTGCAGGAGGATTTACAGCGAATGCCGAACAAAATGCCATTAATCTTGCACAAAAGTTAAAAGACGAAATGGTCATTTATGTTCCTGCAGTTGGAGAGGAGACGTCGTTACAAGTTAGTGAACAAGAAGATGGGTTAATAAATATTAATGAAGCAGATCAATCAGAGCTAGAAACCTTACCAGGAATAGGCCCTTCAAAAGCTGCAGCTATTATCGCCTACCGTGAAGAGAATGGACCTTTTCAGTCTATAGATGATTTAGGAAATGTTTCAGGGATTGGAGAAAAGTCATTAGAAAAACTTAGAGATTTAATCCGTATTCAATAGCGGATTGACGAGCTCTTTAAAAACCGATTACACTAATAAAAAGATTATATTGTGGGAGAGTTTAAAGACTTGTGATACACAACTACAGCATAAAATAGGAGGGGTATCTTGAACAGAATTTCTTGGGATCAATATTATATGGCACAAAGTCATTTACTTGCATTACGAAGCACTTGTACGAGACTTGCTGTTGGAGCAACAATCGTAAGAGATAAGAGAATTATCGCAGGAGGATATAATGGTGCAATCTCTGGTGGAGTACATTGTATAGATGAAGGTTGCTACGTTATTGACCACCACTGCGTCAGAACGATTCATGCTGAAATGAACGCAATCATACAGTGTGCGAAATTTGGTGTTCCAACAGAAGGTGCGGAAATATATGTTACTCACTTTCCTTGCTTACAATGTTGTAAGGGAATTATTCAAAGTGGAATCAAAGCAGTTTACTATGCAAAGGACTATAAAAATCATCCATATGCTATTGAGTTATTTACCCAAGCCGATATACGAGTAGAGCAAGTAGAACTGCAAGAAATGGTGATTGATACGAAAAATAAAGAAAAGCTCGAGTTACTAGACAATTTGATTGGAAAGTTAACTGAAGCAGGAGTAGAAGATGAAGAAGTAAAGGAATTATATAATCGAGCGAATCATTTGTTTAAGTCCTATTCGTAAGAGGAACGCAAATGATTAATAAGTGGATCTATATATCGCTGTACAGTGTAGCGGGAATAACATTTGTCTCACAAGGTTATTCCTTGCCTTTTCTTTTCCTCGTTTTATTGAGCATAGGTTACATCATCTTTAAAAGAAGGAAACTAGCATTGGGATGTGTAGTGATTTTTTTATTCGCTTCTGTGTACTACTATTATTATGATCGTCATAATGTCACATATGTAACGCAGGATACTACTTATTTTAGGGGAAAGATAACGAGTACCCCCAAAATAGAAGGAGATCGTTTTACTGCTCAATTTACTTTAGAAAGTAAAGAGAAGCTGTATATGTCCTACAAGATTCAATCACAAGAAGAGAAGTTCTTACTTTTGAAATTAACAAACCGTATCTCCTGTAAGTTTCAAGGGCAGCTATTGAAACCCGAGCCATCAAGGAATTTTAACAGTTTTGACTTTAGAAAATATTTATATCGAAATAAGATTCATTGGATTGTTGCACCATCCTCCATTTCTACTCTACAGTGTCAACCACCTCAGTTAACAATGACTGACTCCCTTTATCAGACTAGAGACCGAATATTACTAGATATTGAATCATCACTTCCAACTCCATTGAACGGGTTTGTTCAAGCTCTTGTTTTTGGAGGGAGAGCCAATATTGATGAGCAACTATTAATCGCTTATCAAGAGCTTGGCCTTATCCATCTATTAGCGATTTCTGGCATGCATGTCGGTTTAATTAGTGGAACGGTTTATTTACTATTAATTCGAATAGGAGTGGTAAAGGAAAGATCCATTTCAATCATCATGCTACTGATCCCTATATACACAATCTTAGCGGGTGCTGCTCCTTCAGTGGTTCGAGCTGGGATTATGACCTTGTTAGTGCTAATAAAGGCACGATTTCGGTTTATACCGTTCACTACTTTAGATTTAATAAGTATTGCCTTCTTGATTATGGTGATGGTTAATCCTTATTATGTATTCGATGTGGGGTTTCAACTTTCATTTGTAGTAAGTTTAGCATTAATCTTATCAAGTCAAACCATTATTGCGAAGGTGACTCAACCAGTTTACCAGCTACTTCTCGTAAGTACAATTGCTCAAATAAGCTCTACCCCCTTAGTGCTCTACCATTTTTACCAATTCTCCTTATTGAGTATCCCGCTAAACCTTCTGTACGTACCCATTATCACATTTATTCTTTTACCGTTATGTGTGTTATTGTATTTTTTCTTGCAATGGGATATCGTTTTGAGTCCCTTTATTGAATATGCGAATCAATTTTTATTATATTTAAATAAGTTTGCTCTGCTACTATCATCAAATGATTGGCACATAATAGTACTCGGGAAACCTACTAGTTGGCTGTTAGCTTTGTACATACTTGCCGTTTGCATCACTTTTATTTTATTGGAAAAGACCTTGAAATGGTCTTCTTTTATACCAATATTACTTGTCCTAATTTTTCACTACTTTATTCCTTTCGTTGATAGCAAAGGGGAAGTAACAATGATGGATGTTGGACAAGGTGACTCTATCTTAATTGAACTTCCGTTTAGAAGAGAGGTTTATTTAATTGATACCGGGGGTACTGTTACCTATGGTTTAGAGAAATGGCAAGAAAAGTCTCATCCCTATTCAATAGGGAAAGACACCATTATTCCTTACCTTAAATCTAGAGGAATCAGAAAAATTTCAAAGCTTATTCTTACCCACCCTGATCAAGATCATATAGGAGAAACCCTCATTTTAATGGAATCCTTACGTATGGAAGAACTATTAATTGGGAGTTACCATACTCTCACCGAGTTAGAAGTAGAAATCTTTAAAGAGGCAAAGAAAAGAAAGATAGTAGTGAAAAGGGTCAAGGCTGGGGATAGCTGGGGAATTTCTGACAGTAGATTTCAGGTGCTGGCACCATTTAAAATACATGAGCAGGAAAATAATGCATCTATCGTGCTAGCTGCAATTCTAGGGAATAAAACTTGGTTATTTACAGGTGATATTGAAAAGGAAGCAGAAGAAGATTTAATAAAGAGATATCCCAAGCTAGATGTTGATATTCTAAAGGTTGCTCATCATGGAAGTCAGACGTCTACAAATAGTGAATTTCTCGCTGTTACAAAACCGGAAATAGCCATAATATCAGCTGGTAATAAGAACAGGTTCGGGCATCCTCATCCAAGTGTTATTGAAAGACTTAGCGAACTGGATATCGTTCAGTTTAGAACCGATCAACAAGGAGCCATACAATTTATTTTTTCTTCTGAAAATGGTGGAACCTTTCGTACAAAACTTCCATAAAATAGCGTTAGGTGATTGTTAAGGTCAATGATTGTAGTGGGACGGACCTGAAACAGTCAATAAAAAAGAGACTGTATGTATACAGTCCCATTAGGCAGCGACTAACTTAATAACCGTTGCAATGATAAATAATGTAGCGAAGAAACCAAAAGATACGACAAAGCCGACTCCAGAATCTACAGCGTCATTACGTTTACTTTGAACACTCTTTTCAAATTGATTCACTGTAATCCCTCCTCATTCGTACTTAGTATAAGCTATAAGTAGAAAAAAATCTACACTTCAACGTCTTTTTCCTATACTGACAAGAGTTAACACAAATACATGCGATTCATGTGGACATTCTAAATAATACACCATGAAAAATCGTAACTGAGACTGACACCCGGGGCTTTCTCAGTGCGTTAACATAAATAAGGGGGTTGTATTTGTTGCAACTCCCTTGCTTGCAAAAAAACACTTTTCCTTTTAGGATGTATGTAGTAGTTGAAAGGGAGAGTACATAATTGTATGAATATAGATCTACATAAGAAAATAAAAGCCCAAAAATTTTCTTCACTATACCTTCTGTATGGTAAAGAAACATACTTTATTGATGAAACGATCCAATTGCTAGTAAGCAATGTTTTAAATGATGAGGAACGTGATTTTAATTTATCCGTGTATGACTTAGAAGAAGTGCCAGTTGACGCGGCCCTTGAAGATGCACAGACTCTTCCTTTCTTTGGAGATAAGCGGGTTGTCATTTGTAAGAATGCCGTCTTTTTAACAGGTGCTAAAGAAAAATCTAAGATAGATCATAATCTTCAATTGCTAGAAGAATATATCACTTCGCCTTCACCTAATGCTATTCTCATATTTATGGTAGATGCAGAAAAATTAGATGAAAGGAAAAAAGTGACTAAGCTACTAAAAAAAGAAGCCGAAGTCTTTGAGGCAACCATGAATGATGAGAAGTCTTTGATTTCTTGGATTCATTCCGAAGTTAAGCAATTAGAGGTAACTATTGAGGAAGAGGCAGTTGGAATCTTGATTCAATATGTGCGGGGAACCGTTACATTGCTCGTGCAAGAGCTACATAAAATGGCTATGTATGTAGGAAAGAATGGGAATATAACTTCAGAAGTTGTCCAACTCTTATCGTCACGTACGATTGAGGATAATATCTTTGAATTAATTGATTGCGTATTATCAAATAAAGTACCAAAAGCAATGGAAATTTATCATGATTTACTCAAACTTAACGAAGAACCGATTAAAATTCTCTCCTTATTATCCTCACAATTTCGGTTACTATATCAGGTGAAGGATTTATCTAAGCGTGGTTATGGCCAACAACAAATTGCTACTCACCTAAAAATTCATCCATATCGTGTTAAGCTTGCAGCACAAAAAGCAACTCAATTCTCCAATGAGTATTTAACCACATCATTAAATGAGTTAGCTGAAATGGATTATAGAATTAAAAGCGGTCAAATCGATAAGAAGTTAGCGATTGAACTGTTTATTTTAAAACAATACCGACGATAATTTAAACGAAGCACCTGTTTATTAGGTGCTTCGTTTTACTGTGTAAAAAGTAAATGATAGAGGGAATGCTCTTTTCTAATGATTATCACTTCGGTTTTAAAATATTGTCTCTGTTAGACTTGGTTGTTGATTTTCGTTACGGGACGCTCGCTTTCCGCGGGCGGGAAATGAAGGATATTTTCACTATCGTGAAAAATCCCACTCCTCGGCGCTTCACGCCTGTGGGGTCTCCCTTACCGCGCTCCTCCCGCAGGAGTCTCGCATCCCTCCACTACAATCAACGCTGCAAAATATCAATATTGTTCTTTAACAGAGCCAAAATATTAAAAAGGGACGGTTATTATAAGAATCAGCCTAAAAAGCAAAGAAATTTATAAGAGCATAAAAAAAGAAACTTGACGATACCTAAGTATTCGCCAAGTTTCTTTATAAGTAGATTAAGCGTTAGCTCCGTTAACTTTCTTAGTTAAACGTGATTTTTGACGAGCTGCAGCATTTTTGTGGATTAAACCAGTACGAGCAGCTTTATCAAGCTTCTTGCTAGCTTCTACAAGAGCATTCTTTGCAGCATCAAGGTCGTTGTTTGTTACAAGTGCTTCTACGTTCTTAACAGCTGTACGCATTGCAGATTTAGTAGAGTTGTTTTGTGCACGACGCTCGTTGCTTGTTTTTACGCGCTTAATAGCAGATTTAATGTTAGGCATTTACTTTCACCTCCCTAAAAAGTTACAATCAGAAATCTTTGTTATGCTTGATTTCATATTACATCATTAGTCTTGTTTCAAGCTTCAAGACTAATATTGCTTACATTTTGGTCAGACTGAATAAAAAAATTCCGAAGTCAGAACAAAAAATATTCTATCAAACCATGCTCATAATTGCAATAGATGTTTAGTGAAAACCCTAAAATGATGCTTGTTTTATTTGGAGAGAGAGGACAATCAGTCGTCCCTAATGAATGAAACTCTATTTAACTGGTAAAACTAAGCAATATCGTACATAAAAGGGGGATCTTCATCATGAGTGATAAGCTAGATTTGAGTCAATATTCAGTGAGAACGGACTTGGCCCTTGAAGCAAGGGAAATGATTGTTGAACAAAATCAGAAGGCCAAAAAAGAAACAGCTGAAATTGAAGGAGTTATTGTAAAAGAAAGAGATGTCCGTGGGGTTAAAGTTTCATATGTTGAAATTACCGACCAAGGAGCAGAACTGATTAATAAGAAAAAAGGTAGATACTTAACGCTTGAAACACAAGGAATAAGACAGCATGATACGGAGCTTCAGCAAGTGGTAGAAGAGGTATTCGCTAAAGAATTTGCAAACTTTATAACTGAGCTAGGAATTAAAGAGGATGCTAGCTGTTTAGTGGTAGGGTTAGGAAACTGGAATGTTACTCCTGATGCACTTGGTCCAATGACCATTGAGAACCTCTTAATTACAAAGCACTTATTTGATTTGCAACCGGAAAATGTAGCAGATGGTTTCCGTTCGGTTAGTGCTATTTCGCCGGGGGTAATGGGAATTACAGGAATTGAAACGAGTGATATTATCCACGGTGTAATAGAGAAAACAAAGCCGGATTTTGTGGTCGCTATTGATGCGTTAGCAGCAAGGTCTATTCAACGTGTAAACTCTACAATCCAAATTTCCGATACTGGTATTCATCCTGGTTCAGGGGTAGGAAACAAACGAAAGGAATTAAGTATAGAGACGTTAGGTATTCCCGTTATTGCAATCGGTATCCCGACAGTAGTGGATGCAGTCTCTATAACTAGTGATACCATTGATTTTATCCTTAAGCATTTTGGTAAAGAGATGAGAGAAGGCAGTCGTCCATCCCGTGCACTCGCACCTGCCTCGATGACATTCGGAGAGAAAAGAATTCTAACAGAAGAGGACCTTCCTGAAGAAAAGGATCGTTCTACCTTTTTAGGATTAGTTGGCACACTTCCAGAGGATGAGAAGAGAAGATTAATCTATGAAGTTTTATCACCAATCGGTCACAACTTAATGGTGACTCCAAAGGAAGTCGATACCTTTATTGAGGATATGGCTAATGTCATTGCGGGTGGATTGAACGCAGCTCTTCACCATGAAGTTGATCAAGATAATTATGGTGCTTACACACACTAATAGTGAAAATTTATGGTTCTATTTCTTATAGCTTGTTCATAATGTTTAAGTAGACAAGCTGTAAGGAGTGGAAGCATGAACTTTAATCGTAGTCACAGTATGATGGTTTCGCTAAATCGGACAAGCATCACAAAAATAATATTAGGATTTGCATTCTGCTTATTTTCCATGTTTACTTTAACCGGAATCCTGACATCCTTAAAACCAGAATATAGAATTTCGTCTTCTTCCGTTTACTCTTTAACTAATAATATTACAGAGCACTCACTTGTTTACTTGCTTGGATATGAAAATAGATATTTTCTTCAAGCGATCCCGGAAGGACAACAGCCTCCGCAAATTACAAATACACTCTTTCAAAAAGCTACAAGTATTAACCTAGATGACCCACGTAGCCTGTTAGGAGGAGAACTCCCAGGCTTTCAATACTTTGATGGAGAGCTTTTAGTAGCTGGGGATGGAACTGATTACACAGATATTCCTATGGAATCTGCTCCGCCTATGGAAGTGTTACTAGCTGAGAGGGAAGCAGCCGTTCAAGCTGTTGAAAATGTGGACAAGCAGAATGAAGATAAACCGGTACCACCTGCCGTTACAACGAATGGTAAGAAAGTAGTGTTTATTTATCATACACATACTAGAGAATCCTATTTACCTCTTCTAAAGGACGTCACAAACCCCAATGAAGCATTTCACTCTTCAGCTAATATCACTCTAGTGGGTGAAAAGTTAGCAAGTGAGCTTGAAGAAAGAGGGATTGGAACATCTCTTGATAAAACGGACTTTACAAACGTTCTAAATGAAAAGGGCTGGAAATATGGGAAGTCATATGATGCTTCAAGACCGGTAGTTCAGAGTGCGATGGCAGCAAATCGAGATATTCAGTTCATTTTTGACCTTCATCGTGATTCGTTTCGAAAGGACAAAACGACCGTCTCAATTAATGGACAAAATTATGCAAGATTGTTCTTTGTTGTAGGTGGGGAGCATGCTAAATATGAACAAAACTCAAAAGTTGCTTCTGATCTTCATAAGTTAGTAGAAAGTAAGTACCCAGGATTAAGTAGAGGGGTAAGAGTTAGTAAGGGACCAGGTACAAATGGTAAATACAATCAAGATTTATCTCAAAATGCTCTAATCATTGAATTTGGTGGGGTTGATAATACGATGGAAGAGCTTAATAATGCAGCAGAAGCTATGGCGGATGTGTTTAGTGAATATTACTGGCAGGCGGAAAAAGTAAACGCCGAAGCAGAAACAGATACAACAGAACAATAAGGTGTGAGAGCATGGTCAAGTTTTCATTTAAATTCTTTTTGTTATTCACCTTTCTTTTCTTCGGAGTTCTTTTAGGTATGCAGCAGGCAAATGAAGGAATCAGGGAAATGAAGGGATATGATGATCCACAATTTAGAGGTGCCTTTAACTTAGCAGCAGGTGAATCAGGCGAGTTGGAGGCAGCTTTACTTGGTGAGCATATTACAAGTCATGATATACGTGAAAAACAAGAGAGATTAGAGAAAATGGAAGCATTTAATGTTTTCTCTTCCATGGGACATAAATTGGCCGAAGGGATAACTGCTCTATTCCAGAAACTAATGAGTTTCATATAAAGCCTTTAGAATGGCTGGGCTGGCTTATGAAGTATAGGGTACATACAAGAAAAAAGCCAATAAAAAAGTATTGTATTTCTAACCTGTGAGGATCACAGGTTCTTTTTCATAGTAGGGAATCTTGTTGTAGTAGTCAGGCACAATTATCTTCACTTAATTAATTGAGGCTCTATGCCAATCTTTAGTTCTATTCATTCATGATTAAAGCAAGCGACATTGTAATTGGATAGGCCCATCCTAATTTTCATTGAATCTTTTTTTACGTATTGCTATAATCAAATCTAATGGATGTTGGTAGGAATGTAGGAGTGATAAATATGACGATGAGTAGTGAAGAACGACGTAATAGACAATCTAGAATAAGGAATTTCTCCATCATTGCTCACATTGACCATGGGAAATCAACATTGGCCGACCGTATTTTAGAGAAAACGAGTGCATTAACAGCTCGTGAAATGAAGGACCAATTGTTAGATTCAATGGACTTAGAGCGTGAGCGTGGAATCACCATTAAATTAAATGCTGTACAATTACAATACAAAGCGAAAGATGGCGAGATTTATACTTTCCATCTTATTGATACTCCGGGGCACGTTGATTTCACTTATGAAGTTTCTCGTAGCTTAGCGGCGTGTGAAGGAGCAGTTTTAGTTGTAGACGCAGCTCAAGGTATAGAAGCACAAACATTAGCAAACGTATATCTAGCTCTTGATAATGATCTGGAGATTGTTCCGGTTATTAATAAAATTGATTTGCCAAGTGCAGAGCCTGAAAGAGTTCGACAGGAAGTAGAAGATGTTATTGGACTTGATGCATCTGAGGCTGTTCTTTGTTCTGCGAAAGCCGGAATTGGAATTGAAGATATTCTAGAACAGATTGTTGAAAAAGTTCCTGCCCCGCAAGGTGACCCAGATGGTCCATTAAAAGCATTAATCTTTGACTCCTTATACGACCCATATCGTGGTGTAGTAGCTTACATTCGTGTGGTAGAGGGAAGAGTTAAAGTTGGTGACAAGATAAAAATGATGGCAACTGGTAAAGAATTTGAAGTGAATGAAATTGGGGTATTTACTCCTAAGGCAGTAATGAAGGATGAATTAACAGTTGGAGATGTAGGTTTCCTTACAGCTGCTATTAAAAATGTTGGTGATACACGTGTGGGTGACACCATTACTAGCTCAAAAAATGGCGCAACAGAAGCATTACCTGGTTACCGTCGTTTAAACCCGATGGTATTCTGTGGTCTATATCCAATTGACTCAGCTAAATTTAATGACCTTCGTGAAGCATTAGAGAAGCTTGAGTTAAATGATGCTGCTCTACAATTTGAACCAGAGACCTCTCAAGCACTAGGATTTGGGTTCCGTTGTGGGTTCTTAGGATTACTACACATGGAAATTATCCAAGAGCGAATTGAAAGAGAGTTTAAAATTGACTTAATTACGACAGCTCCGAGCGTTATCTATCATGTGTTCTTGACTGATGGAGATGAGCTTCGTGTTGATAATCCAGCAAATATGCCAGATCCACAAAAGATTAACCGTGTGGAAGAGCCTTATGTAAAAGCAACCATGATGGTGCCTAATGACTATGTTGGTGCGGTAATGGAACTTTGTCAAGGAAAGCGTGGAAACTTTATTGATATGCAATACTTAGATGAAAATCGAGTAAGCATCGTCTATGAAATTCCATTAGCTGAAATTGTGTATGATTTCTTTGATCAATTAAAATCAAATACAAAAGGCTATGCGTCGTTTGATTATGAATTGATTGGTTATAAGGAATCCAAACTGGTGAAAATGGACATTCTTCTTAATGCTGAAAATGTTGATGCTCTATCCTTTATCGTTCACCGCGATTCTGCCTATGCACGCGGTAAGGTTATTGTAGAGAAATTAAAAGAATTGATTCCAAGACAACAGTTTGAGGTACCAATTCAAGCAGCAATCGGACAAAAAATTGTTGCGAGATCAACTATTAAGGCAATGCGTAAAAACGTATTAGCAAAATGTTACGGTGGAGATATTTCTCGTAAACGTAAGCTATTAGAAAAGCAAAAAGAAGGAAAGAAGCGAATGAAGTCAGTTGGTTCTGTTGAAGTTCCTCAAGAAGCATTTATGGCTGTCCTTCGGATGGATGATTCTAACTCTAGTAAATAAAAATGAAAATACCGCAGATATCTGCGGTATTTTATTTCATATATAAGAAAAAGTTGGGTTCTGCACAAACTTCGTCTATTTTTGCACAGAAACTTCATTTTCTGCACGTATTTGTACTTTTTTGCACGAAAATTAAAATTTCTGCACGAAAACCAAACTATATGCACATTCTCAAAGTACGTTCAAAATCAAAAAAGAAAGCAGTGGTAACAAAATGATTAAAGCAGCTTATATTCATATCCCTTTTTGCCACCAAATTTGTCACTACTGTGATTTTAATAAAGTTTTTCTAAAAGGACAGCCAGTTGAAGAGTATTTAGACCACCTAGAACTCGAGATGAAGTATACTCTACAACAGGTTCCAACGAATGAAGTAAAAACTATTTTCATTGGTGGTGGAACACCAACGGCGTTAAACGAAGCTCAGCTAGAAAGATTACTAAAGATAATAAAAGAACAACTGCCAAGCTGGTCGAATGATCTCGAATTTACAATAGAGGCTAATCCTCAGGACCTAACAAAAGAGAAGCTTACTGTGTTGAAAGAAGGAGGCATTAACCGATTAAGTATAGGAGTTCAATCCTTTAACAATGAACTATTAAAGAAGATCGGTCGCACTCACCAACAAAATGACGTGTTTGAAGGAATTAAACGGGCGCGAGAGGTTGGCTTTGAAAATATTAGTATCGACCTAATCTACAGCTTGCCTAATCAAACCATTGATGACTTTAGAGAAACATTAACACAAGCCTTTAGTCTAGGAATTGAACACTTCTCTGCTTATTCACTTATTATCGAACCTAAGACTGTATTTTATAACTTAATGAAAAAAGGGAAACTGCCGCTTCCTTCGCAGGAGAGTGAAGCGAAAATGTTTGAATTATTAATGGATGAGATGCAGTTACATGGATATCATCAATATGAAATCAGCAATTTTGCTAAAGAGGGTTATGAAAGTAAGCATAATATAACGTATTGGAATAATGAGGAGTATTATGGCTTTGGAGCAGGGGCACACAGCTATGTAAATGGAAAAAGAGTGGCCAATGCTGGACCGTTGAAAAAATATATGACTTTAGTTGCTGGACAAGGTTCACCTCATGTTGAAGAACATATTGTATCCAATCAAGAAAAAATGGAAGAAGAATTGTTTCTAGGACTTAGAAAATCAATGGGTGTCTCTATATCTTACTTTAATGAAAAATATGGAATATCCCTAAAGGACATATTTAAAGAAGCAATCAACGAAAACATAGAGCGGAACTTGTTAATGATTGAAGATGATTACCTACGATTGACAAGAGAGGGAAAACTTCTTGGTAATGAAGTGTTTCAGTCCTTTTTGGTTTAATCTATATACTCAACGGTTCGACATACCGAGAAAGTAAAACTTTCTAATTCAACAAGGCTTAAGCATTGACATTGATGATGACTTTTGATAATTTATTATTAGATTTAGCACTCGTTTCAATGGAGTGCTAACAGAGGTGATAATGGATGTTAACTGATCGTCAGCTTTTAATTCTTCAAGTGATCATTGATGATTTTATCCGTTCAGCTCAACCTGTAGGCTCAAGAACTTTATCAAAGAAGAGTGAGATTACGTTTAGCTCTGCAACGATACGAAATGAAATGGCTGACTTGGAGGAACAAGGTTTTATAGAAAAAACACATACTTCTTCAGGGCGTGTCCCTTCGGAAAAAGGATATCGTTTTTATGTTGATCATCTCCTTTCTCCGCAGACATTACATCAAGAGGACTTATCGCGTGTGCAGTCTCTTTTTGCTGAACAAGTGGTTGAAATGGAAAAGGTTGTTCAAAAGTCTGCGCAAATTCTCTCTGATATTACGAACTATACATCAATCGTTCTAGGCCCAGAGGTAAATAAGCATCATTTAAAACGTATTCAAATTGTACCACTGAGCAATACGGCAGCAGTTGCCGTTATCGTTACAGATACAGGACATGTGGAACATAGAGCCCTTACGATACCAGAACATATAGATGTTTCTGATATTGAAAAGCTTGTTAATATTTTAAATGAGAGACTTATTGGTGTTCCCCTTGTAGATCTTCAAAACAAGATCTATAAGGAAGTAGCAACGGTTCTTCGTACTCATATTAAGAATTATGAAAAGCTAATAAATGCCTTCCAATACCAAGGGACATTTTCTGCTCCTAATTCAGAACGAGTGTATTATGGTGGAAAAACAAATATGCTAACTCAGCCTGAGTTCCACGATATTAGTAAAGTGAGATCCTTATTTAACATTATTGAACAAGAACAAGAAATCTATAAACTCTTGCGCTCGAAGGACTCTGGAATTAATATCACAATCGGAAAAGAAAATAATAACGAAGCCATGGAAGATTGTAGTCTTATTACGGCAAGTTACTCCATAGGTAATGAAAAGATTGGAACAATTGCCATTTTGGGCCCAACCAGAATGGAATATTCAAGGGTTATCAGTCTTCTTCAAGTCATATCTAATGATTTTACAAAAGCATTAGAAAGGCTGTATCAAAAATAAGACAATGGTGAACAATAATAAAGTTTGAGTTCTAAAAGAAGGGGTCTTCCCTTCTTACATAATAACTTGTTCATCAGGCTAATTATATTAAACAAATACTTAAAAAATAAACAAACCTTTAAGGGAGGTGAAACTAGTGACTAACGAAAAAGATATACTAGAAGAGGAAGTAAAAAATGAGTCATCCAATTCAGTAGAATCAGCTAATGAAGAAGCTACAGTGGAAGAATCAAGCAGCTTACATAATAAAGAAGTAGAAGAAGACGAGCTTACATTAGCTCTAAATAAAGTACAAGAACTAGAAGCTGCGCTTGATGAAAAAGAAAATAAACTATTAAGGCTTCAAGCTGACTTTGACAATTATCGCCGTCGGGTAAGACTTGATCAAGAGGCGGCTCAAAAATATAGAGCGCAAAGCCTGGTTTCCGACATTTTACCAGCTTTAGATAATTTCGAAAGAGCCCTTAAAGTGGAAACTGAAGATGAAAAGATGAACTCCATTCTTCAAGGGATGGAAATGGTCTATCGCCAACTTGCAGAGGCTCTAAAGAACGAAGGAGTCGAAGCAATTGAATCGGCAGGTCAACCATTTGACCCTCATCTACATCAAGCAGTAATGCAGGTAGAGGATTCTAACTATGAATCTAATACTGTTATAGAAGAATTCCAAAAAGGCTATAAGCTAAAGGATCGAGTGATTCGACCTTCTATGGTAAAAGTAAATCAGTAATATAAAAAATGTTAAAAAATAGTATTTTTTCTGCACAGTTGATTGAAGTGGAGGGATGTGAGACTCCTGCGGGAGAAGCGTGGTAAGGGAGACCCCGCAGGCGTGAGCGCCGAGGAGGCTTCCGAACCCGCCCGCGGAAAGCGAGCGTCCCGTAACGAAAATCAACAACCATGTTTAACAGAGTCATTGAAAAAATAAATCTTAAACGCACACTTATAGAGGAGGCCTGAAACAAATGAGTAAAATTATTGGTATCGACTTAGGAACAACAAACTCATGTGTTGCTGTATTAGAAGGTGGAGAACCAAAGGTAATTCCAAATCCAGAAGGCAACCGTACAACACCATCAGTTGTTGCATTTAAAAATGGCGAGCGTCAAGTTGGAGAAGTAGCGAAGCGTCAATCTGTAACAAATCCAAACACAATTATCTCCATTAAGCGTCATATGGGAACAAGCCATAAAGTGGAAGTGGAAGGAAAAGAGTATACTCCACAGGAAGTTTCAGCAATGATTCTTCAATATTTAAAGTCTTATGCTGAAGACTATCTAGGTGAGCCTGTTACAAAAGCAGTTATCACTGTACCAGCTTATTTTAATGATGCTGAACGTCAAGCTACGAAGGATGCTGGGAAGATCGCAGGTCTAGAAGTAGAACGTATTATTAACGAGCCAACTGCTGCTGCACTAGCGTATGGTTTAGATAAGACTGATGAAGATCAAACAATCCTTGTTTATGACCTAGGTGGAGGAACGTTCGACGTATCTATCCTTGAACTTGGGGACGGAGTATTTGAAGTTAAATCTACTGCTGGGGACAACCGTTTAGGTGGAGACGACTTCGACCAAGTGATCATCGACTATTTAGTAGCAGAGTTCAAAAAAGAGAATGGTATTGATTTAGGAAAAGATAAAATGGCGTTACAACGTTTGAAGGATGCTGCTGAAAAGGCGAAGAAGGATCTTTCAGGTGTAACATCTACACAAATTTCCTTACCATTTATCACAGCAGGTGAAGCAGGACCACTTCACTTAGAAGTATCACTTTCTCGTGCGAAATTCGATGAATTGTCAGCAAACCTAGTTGAAAGAACAATGGGACCTGTTCGCCAAGCTTTATCAGATGCAGGATTATCTGCTAGCGAAATCGATAAAGTAATTTTAGTAGGTGGTTCGACTCGTATTCCTGCTGTTCAAGAAGCAATTAAGAAAGCAACTGGAAAAGAACCACATAAAGGAGTTAATCCAGACGAGGTAGTTGCTCTAGGTGCTTCAATCCAAGGTGGAGTTATTACAGGGGATGTAAAAGACGTTGTCTTATTAGATGTAACGCCTTTATCACTTGGAATTGAGACGATGGGTGGAGTATTTACAAAGCTTATTGAGCGTAATACAACAATCCCTACAAGTAAGTCACAAGTATTCTCTACAGCAGCTGATAACCAAGCAGCAGTAGATATCCATGTGCTTCAAGGTGAGCGTTCTATGGCTGCAGATAACAAGACACTTGGACGTTTCCAACTTACTGATATTCCTCCTGCTCCACGTGGTGTACCACAAATCGAAGTGACATTTGATATTGATAAGAACGGTATCGTAAATGTACGTGCAAAAGACCTTGGTACAAATAAAGAGCAATCCATTACGATTAAATCTTCAACTGGTTTATCAGACGAAGAAGTAGAACGTATGGTGAAGGATGCTGAAGCAAACGCTGAAGCGGACAAGAAACGTAAGGAAGAAGTAGATCTTCGTAATGAAGCGGATCAGTTAGTATTCACAACTGAAAAGACATTAACAGACTTAGGCGACAAAGTGTCTGAAGAAGATAAGAATAAAGCAGAAGAAGCAAAAGAAGCTCTAAAAACAGCAATCTCTGAAAATAATCTTGATGACATCCGCACTAAGAAAGATGCACTACAAGAAATTGTTCAACAACTATCTATGAAGTTATATGAAGAAGCTGCGCAACAAGCTCAGGCTGCAAACGGTGCTGCAGGTAAGAAAGATGACGGAGTTGTTGATGCAGAGTTTGAAGAAGTAAATGACGATAAATAAGTAAGTGAGAAAAAGTCTTAGTCAGGCCTGTCTTGGCTTAGACTTTTTTCTATGTGGTAAGCATTAAAGTTTGTTCACAGATTTCAATTAGTGTTACAATATAATTTATGTGAATGCGGGAGTCTATCTTCCAGGATGAAGCATGGGAGTGGAAAAAGATGAGTAAACGAGACTATTATGAAGTACTTGGACTAAGTAAAGGTGCCTCTAAAGATGAAATAAAAAAGGCATACAGAAAGTTATCCAAGCAATACCATCCAGATATTAATAAGGAACCAGATGCAGATGCAAAATTTAAAGAGATTGCAGAAGCCTATGAAGTGTTAAGTGATGAACAAAAGAAAGCGCACTATGATCAATTTGGTCATACAGATCCAAATCAAGGCTTTGGTGGCGGAGATTTTGGTGGATTCGGTGGCTTTGAGGACATCTTTGATACATTCTTTGGCGGTGGCGGTCGTAGAAGACGTGATCCTAATGCACCACGTCAAGGGGCAGACTTACAATATACCATGTCTCTTGGTTTTGAAGAAGCCGTCTTTGGTAAAGAAACAACAATTGAGATTCCTCGCGAAGAGGAGTGTGAAACGTGTGATGGATCAGGTGCAAAGCCTGGTACGAAACCTGAGACTTGTTCACATTGTAATGGATCAGGTCAATTAAACGTTGAACAGAATACTCCATTTGGTCGAATTGTGAACAGAAGAGTATGTCACTATTGTAGTGGTACAGGTAAACAAATTAAAGATAAGTGCTCAACATGTGGTGGAACAGGTAAGGTTAAGAAGAGAAAGAAAATTAATGTGAAGATTCCAGCTGGTGTTGATGATGGTCAGCAACTAAGGGTGACCGGACAAGGAGAACCAGGCGTTAATGGTGGACCTTCAGGTGATCTATACGTTGTTTTCAGTGTTAGAGAACACGAGTTCTTTGAAAGAGATGGCGATGATATCTATTGTGAAATGCCATTAACTTTTGCACAAGCAGCACTTGGTGATGAGGTGGAGGTTCCTACTCTTCATGGTAAAGTGAAATTGAAAATACCAGCGGGTACTCAAACAGGTACAAAATTCAGATTGCGTGGTAAAGGTGTACCGAATGTTCGAGGATATGGACAAGGTGATCAACATATTCATGTTCGTGTTATTACACCAACTAAACTTTCTGCAAAACAAAAGGAGCTTATACGCGAATTTTCTTCACTAAGCGGTGTAGAAGCACCTGATGAGCAACATGATAGCTTTTTTACAAAAGTAAAGCGTGCCTTTAAAGGAGAATAATTTGGAATGGAGTTGGTAGAGGGTGAAATGGTCGGAAATTAGTATTCATACAACAAATGAAGCAGTAGAGCCTATTTCAAACATATTACATGAGGCTGGTGCTAGTGGAGTTGTTATTGAGGACCCAGAAGAGCTGCTTAAAGAGCGTGAACAGCAATTCGGAGAAATCTACCAACTCAATCCTGGTGATTATCCAGAAGAGGGCGTTATGATAAAGGCTTATTTGCCACTTAATAGCTTTATCCAGGAAACAGTAGATGAGATAAAAGAGGCGATTAATAGTCTCGTATCATACGATATTGACCTTGGTCATAACAAAGTAACAATCAATGAGGTTAATGAAGAGGAATGGGCAAGTGCTTGGAAAAAGTACTATAATCCTGTTAAAATCTCAGAAAAATTCACAATCGTTCCGACATGGGAAGATTATGAAAAAGTAAGTACAGATGAGTTGATTATTGAACTGGACCCTGGAATGGCTTTTGGGACAGGAACCCATCCAACAACGGTGATGTGTATCCAGGCACTTGAGGACACAGTAAAGTCCGGAGATCGCATCATTGATGTTGGTACTGGTTCAGGTGTTTTAAGTATCGCGGCTGCCCTTCTAGGCGCTAGTGGCGTTAGAGCTTATGATCTAGATGAAGTGGCTGTCAAAACAGCGATTGAAAACGCAAAGCTTAATCAAGTTGACAGCTTAATTACTGTTAAACAAAATAACTTGTTACATGATGTAAACGAACCAGCGGATGTCATCGTGGCAAATATCCTAGCTGAAATCATTTTGCTTTTTGTTGAGGATGCATATAAACTGGTCAAGCCAGGAGGTTTATTCATTACTTCTGGAATTATCCAACAAAAAAAGCAAACTGTAAAAGATGCACTTCTTCAAGCAGGATTTGAAATTGTAGAAACATTAACGATGGAGGACTGGGTTTCCTTTATTGCGAAACGTCCTTAACACATTTACAAAGAACCGGACAAGGTGGACATTAGACCTTGTCCGGTTCCCACATACACAAAAATTAAGGCTTTTTTATATTAAAAATATAATAATCTTAGGTTGGTGAAAGTTGTGCAACGTTATTTTGTGCCATCAGACCAGTTTACAGAACATCAAGTTACCATTTTGGGTGATGATGCTCATCATATACAACGTGTTATGAGAATGAATGAGAATGACAAGGTATTATGCTGTAATGATCAAGGGCAGGTTTGTTTGTGTGAAATTACGGAATTTACCAATGAAGGCATATGCCTAACTATTGTAGAATGGTTGAAGGAATCTAAAGAGCTACCTATTCAAGTCACGATAGCGAGTGGGCTGCCTAAAGGGGATAAGCTCGAGCTCATCATTCAGAAAGCAACAGAGCTTGGGGCCTTTAAGTTTGTCCCTTTTAATGCTGCCCGTTCAATTGTAAAATGGGATGAGAAAAAAGGCGATAAAAAAGTAGAGCGCTGGCAAAAGATTGCGAAGGAAGCAGCAGAGCAATCTCATCGAAATATAGTGCCAACTATATCAAAACCTTCTTCTATTGAAGAGTTAATAAAAATAAGTGAACGTTATGATGTAAAAGTGGTAGCATTTGAAGAAGAGGCAAAGCAAGGCGAGCAAACTCAGTTTGCAAAAATGATGAACGAAATGCAACCTGGAAGTTCTTTAATAACCGTATATGGACCTGAGGGTGGATTAACAGATAAAGAGGTTAATCAACTAAAACAGCATGGATTTATTTCCTGCGGTCTAGGCCCAAGGATATTAAGAGCGGAAACAGCACCATTATATGTGCTTTCTGCTATTTCGTATCACTTTGAATTACAAGGAGTGAAGTAAGATGCCAACAGTGGCTTTTCATACATTAGGCTGTAAAGTAAACCATTATGAAACTGAAGCAATTTGGCAATTGTTTAAGGAATCAGGCTATGATCGCACTGAATTTGAACAAGCGTCTGATGTATATGTGATCAACACATGTACAGTCACAAACACAGGTGATAAAAAGAGTCGACAAGTTATTCGGAGAGCGATTCGTAAAAACCCCGATGCCGTTATTTGTGTGACGGGCTGTTATGCTCAAACTTCTCCAGCAGAAATTATGGCGATTCCTGGGGTGGACATTGTTGTTGGAACTCAGGACCGTGTGAAGATGCTTGAGTATATTGAACAATTTAAACAGGAAAGACAACCGATAAATGGTGTTGGAAACATCATGAAGGCAAGAGTCTATGAAGAGTTAGAAGTACCTGCATTTACTGATCGTACACGTGCTTCTTTAAAAATACAGGAAGGCTGTAACAATTTCTGTACATTTTGTATTATTCCTTGGGCACGTGGCTTAATGAGATCTCGTGATCCAAAGGAAGTAATTAAGCAAGCACAACAGCTTGTCAATGCTGGTTATAAGGAGATTGTCTTAACGGGTATCCACACAGGTGGATATGGTGAAGACATGAAAGATTATAACTTGGCCATGTTACTAAGGGACTTGGAAGAACAAGTAGATGGATTGAAGCGAATCCGTATATCATCTATTGAAGCAAGTCAAATTACGGATGAAGTGATTGACGTGTTAAATCATTCAACAAAGATTGTGCGTCACCTTCATATCCCACTGCAATCTGGTTCGGATACAGTATTAAAGAGAATGCGTCGTAAATACACAATGGAGTTCTTTGGTGAAAGACTTGCTCGTTTACGTGAAGCATTACCAGGACTTGCTATTACATCTGATGTAATCGTTGGATTTCCTGGAGAAACCGAAGATGAATTTATGGAAACTTATCATTTTATTAAAGAAAATGGATTCTCTGAACTTCATGTATTCCCTTATTCAAAACGAACGGGTACACCAGCAGCAAGAATGGACGACCAAGTGGATGAGGAGATTAAGAATGAACGTGTTCATCGTCTCATAGCACTGTCAGACCAGCTTGCAAAAGAATATGCCTCCCAGTTTGAAGATGAAATATTGGAGGTAATTCCAGAAGAAGAATTTAAAGATGATACTCAACAAGGACTATATGTAGGTTACACTGATAACTATCTAAAAGTAGTATTTGCTGCGACAGAAGAGATGATTGGTCAACTCGTAAAAGTAAAAATTACAAAGGCAGGATATCCTTATAACGAGGGGCAGTTTGTTCGAGTAATGGAGCAACACGAGTTGTTAGAAGAAAGCAAAATGAAAGTAAGCTCATAAGCATAACGCTTGTGGGCTTTTTTACGTATTTATTATAAATATTCTTCACACATGTTAATTTTAATCTAAGGAAATACTAATCTCGACTAGAAAATTTTTTATAACATGATATGATGGAGAGGTACGGACAACTTATTTTTTTGGAGGGTAATAGAGCATGACAACAGATGTAGCTAAAATGATTGATCATACATTATTAAAGGCTGATGCAAAAAAAGAAGAGATTGATAAGCTATGTGCCGAGGCAAAAGAATATAATTTTGCATCCGTTTGTGTAAACCCAACATGGGTAAAGGCTTCAGCAGAGCTTTTACAAGGTACTGAAGTTAAGGTTTGTACGGTTATTGGTTTTCCTCTAGGGGCGACAACTTCTGAGACAAAGGCATTTGAAACAAAAAATGCAATCGAGAATGGTGCAACTGAAGTTGATATGGTCATCAACGTTGGTGCATTAAAGGATGGACAGAACCAACTTGTTCAAAGTGATATTCAAGCAGTAGTAGATGCTGCAAAAGGGAAGGCTTTAGTTAAAGTTATTATTGAAACAGCGCTACTTACAGACGAAGAGAAAGTTCGTGCTTGTGAGCTTTCGGTTAAGGCTGGAGCTGATTTTGTTAAAACTTCAACTGGTTTTTCAACTGGTGGAGCAACACTAGAAGATATTGCGCTTATGCGAAAGACAGTAGGACCTGATATTGGAGTAAAAGCTTCAGGTGGAGTTCGTGATGCAAAATCAGCATTTGCTTTAATTGAAGCAGGAGCGACAAGAATTGGCGCTAGTTCTGGAATTGCAATCGTGAAGGGTGAAACAGGAACTTCAGCTTATTAAACAATATAAATAGTCTAAATATCAACTATTATAGATGTGAAGGGCAAGAGCCTATACATAAAAGCCACCGTAGAACTCTCGGTGGCTTATTTGTTATAGGTTTTCATAATAAAGCTAGCTAACGCATTTACAAGAGGAAGAGCAATAAGAGAACACGCAATATTAAAAATAACACTTGCATGTGCTAATTGTTTTTCTAAAGATGGTGAAAGAGTGGCAACAAATTGTGATAACAAATCAATAAAAGGAAGAAATAGTAGAACACCGAAAACATTTAACCATACATGTGCATAGGCGGTCCATTTCGCTTCTTTTTTTGCCCCGATACTAGCTAGTAAGGCTGTTACACACGTACCAATATTGGCGCCAAGCATAATGGCAATGCTTGCATCAATCGTAATATGTTGATGATGAAGAAACCCCATTGCTACGCCAATTACGGCTGAGCTTGATTGAATAATGGCAGTAAGTACGGTTCCAACTAAGATTGCAATTACATTATTTTGATCAGAATAAAGTAAGATTGATTTTACAAAATCATAACTGTAGATAGAATCAGCAAGAGAAGTAAATCCTCGCATAGCTACAAAAATACAACCTAATCCTAAGAGAGTAGTTCCGATTGAAAAACATATTTTCCTTGGAATTAAAATAAAAAGAACACCAAGTATGACAATAGGAACGGCTAATTCTCCAACCTGTATTGTCATTAATTCAGCTGTAATAGTTGTGCCAATATTAGCCCCAAGCATGATGCCGATACTCTGTTTAAAGCTTAATAAACCTGCCGCCACAAAGCCTATCGTGATAACCATTAAGGCTGAACTGCTCTGCAGAAGGGCAGCAAGAATCGCACCTATCAATAAGCCTTGGACAGGGGTTCTAGTTACTAAAAGTAATTGTTTTTTCAGATTATCGCTTGATAACTGATCAAGGCCGATTCTCATTACGGTTAAACCATACATAAAAATTGCAATAAACACACCAAACCAAATAATTTCTTTGGACATGGACTCACCTCTAGTATATCTTATGGACAAGAGTTTAATTTAAGAACTAGGAGTGAATTGTATGTTAAGGAGTAGGCAAGAAACTGTTATGCATAGCTATCCAGGGATGGTTGCGCTCGTTACAAGTAGTTCTGAAGGTAAAGAAAATATTATGGCTGCTGGTTGGCACTCTTATATTTCTTATGAACCAGCCATATATGGTGTGGCGATTGCAAAAGAAAGATATAGTCATAGCCTTATTTCTTCTTCAAAAGAGTTCGGAATTAATTTTATTCCAGGACATTTGGCAGCATTTATCCAAGAAAGTGGCACATTGTCAGGCCATGAAGAAAATAAACTTGCGAAATTAAACTATATTAAGGGTGAAACAATAGATTGTCCTATCTTGTCAGATGCTTATGTTGCGTATGAATGTAAAGTGATTGATCAGCGCACTTACGGGGACCATGATTGGATTGTAGGGGAAATTACAAGGTTTCATAAAGACGACTCAAAGTTTTTAGATAATGGACTTCCTAACTTCACTGAATTAACCATTCCTCTTTATGTAGGAAGGTCACAGTATTTAATGGTAAATAACAAAGTTGAAACAAAGAACTTCTACAATAAATGAGATAAAGTTGACGCTTAACTTATGTTATATTATAATGGCAAAAGACATGTTTTAATAAATTAATGTCCATGTCTTAATCTTTTATTGCACGTGATTGTTCGGAGGGAGGGAAATAGAATGACTAAAACAGTCGTACGTAAAAATGAGTCTATCGAAGATGCTCTACGTCGTTTCAAACGTTCCGTATCAAAAACGGGTACACTTTCTGAGGCAAGAAAGCGTGAATTCTATGAGAAGCCTAGCGTAAAGCGTAAGAAAAAGTCTGAGGCAGCTAGAAAACGTAAATTCTAATAGAGGGTGTAATTTTATGAGTCTTCTTGAACGTTTAAATAACGACATGAAACAAGCGATGAGGAACAAAGAGAAAGATAAACTTTCGGTTATCCGAATGGTTAAAGCAGCAGTCCAGAATGAGGCAATCAAGTTAAAAGCTGATTCTCTTTCATCGGATGATGAATTAACAGTGCTTTCTCGTGAAGTTAAGCAACGTAAAGACTCCCTCCTTGAGTTTATAAAAGCTGGTCGTGAAGACCTTGTTGATAAGTTAAAGGCTGAATTAGTTGTGTTGGAAGAATATCTTCCTAAGCAACTTTCTGAAGAAGAATTAACGGAAATTATTAAAGAAACGATTTCGGAAGTTAACGCCTCTTCGAAAGCAGATATGGGTAAAGTGATGGGTGCAATTATGCCTAAAGTAAAAGGTAAGGCTGATGGTAGCCTTATTAACCGTTTAGTCCAACAACATTTATCCTAACACCTTCATTCTTGAAGGTGTTTTTTGCGTTTACAAAGGATAGGCTCGTATTACTTGTGTCAAATTAGTAGTGAAGAAAAATATTTTATTCTAGTTGAAACCTACCTCTACATAATTCGTATTACTTTTAGGAGGAACTACTTCTTTAGAAAGGAGGTAACTATGAGGATTAGAAGTACAATTTTTATTTTATGTTTATTGCTCCTACTTTCTTTCGTTCCGTCAGGCTTTCAGCAAAGCACGTCGGCTAATGAATCTGAGAAAACTGTGTATGTCATTCCGGTACATGAAACGGTTGAAAAAGGATTACTTGCTTTTATTAATCGTTCTATTGAAGAGGCAGAGGAAATGAATGCTGAATTAGTCATCCTTGATTTAAACACACCCGGGGGTGCCGTTGATGCTGCATCTGATATAGCAAAAAGTGTAACCTCGACTCATATTCCGTTAATTGCTTTTGTCAACAAGCAGGCGCTTTCTGCAGGTGCTTATATTGCGCTTTCTGCCGATGAGATTTATATGACGCCTGGTTCGACAATGGGATCAGCAGCAATCATTGATCAGCAAGGAAATGCGGCGGGAGAAAAGGCAGAATCGTTCTGGCTTGCTGCTATGAAAAGTGCTGCCGAATTAAATGATCGAGACCCTATTTATGCAATGGCTATGGCTGATAAGGATATAGATCTACCAAAACTAAATGCAGGTAAAGGTGAATTACTAACGTTAACACCAACACAAGCCTTAGATGTAGGATATTCCGAAGGGACTTTTAATAACCTGGATGAGCTGCTTGTACATTTAAACGTTGAGAATCACACAATTGTCCAATCAGAAGTAAGCATATCTGAAAGTATAGCGAGATTTATCACACATCCAGTCGTTGTACCCATTTTACTGTCATTAGGAAGTCTTGGATTAATACTTGAGCTTTATTCTCCAGGGTTCGGTATACCAGGTTTTGTTGGGATCTCTTCTCTACTACTATTTTTTTATGGTCATACAGTAGCGGGATTAGCTGGAATGGAAGCACTTCTTCTTTTTGTAGTTGGTTTTATTCTGTTGGTTATAGAACTGTTTGTACCTGGTGGGATTTTAGGGATTATTGGTCTTGCCGCTATCTTAACAAGTGTGTTTATTTCCACAGAGAGTATTGAGCTGGCAGCTATATCCGTACTAATTGCATTCTTGGTTTGCATTATTGTATCGGTTTTATTGTTTAAGGTTTTTGGTAAGAAAGTAAAGTTATTCGACAGGCTGATATTAAAAGATTCTACTCATACTGACCAAGGCTATGTCTCCACTGTGAATCGCATAGATCTCATTGGGAGGGAAGGGAAAGCTTTAACTCCGTTACGACCATCAGGGACGGCTGTTTTTGCCGACGAATATGTGGATGTAGTAACTGAAGGTGTCTACCTTGCAGAAAATACTTCTGTGAAAATTGTCAAAGTAGAAGGAGCCAGAGTGGTTGTTAGAGAAATAAGTAAATTGGAAGAATAAAAAGGAGGAAAAGAAATGATTGATCAATCAACGATTTTAATTTTACTTGCAGTCGCAATTGGATTTATCTTTTTAGTAGTTTTATTAACTTTTGTTCCGGTTATGCTGTGGATTTCTGCTTTAGCAGCTGGAGTCAAAATCAGTATTTTCACATTAATTGGAATGAGATTACGTCGAGTTATTCCAAATCGTATTATTAATCCTTTAATTAAAGCACATAAAGCAGGCATTGATGTTACGATTAACCAACTAGAGAGTCACTATTTAGCAGGTGGTAATGTTGACAGAGTGGTAAATGCTCTTATTGCAGCCCACCGTGCGAATATCGAACTTACATTTGAGCGCTGTGCGGCGATTGACCTTGCAGGTCGTGACGTACTTGAAGCGGTTCAAATGAGCGTTAATCCAAAAGTTATTGAAACACCATTTATTGCAGGTGTAGCAATGGACGGGATTGAAATTAAAGCAAAATCTCGTATTACAGTGCGTGCAAACATTGATCGTTTAGTCGGTGGTGCAGGTGAAGAAACAATTATCGCGCGTGTTGGTGAAGGGATTGTTAGTACAATTGGTTCACAAGCAGAACATAAAAAAGTATTAGAAAACCCTGATATGATCTCCCAAACTGTCTTGAAAAAAGGGTTAGATGCGGGTACTGCTTTTGAAATCCTGTCAATTGATATTGCGGATATTGATATCGGTAAGAATATTGGTGCTGTACTACAAACTGACCAAGCAGAGGCAGATAAGAATATCGCTCAAGCTAAAGCAGAAGAAAGACGTGCAATGGCTGTTGCACAAGAACAGGAAATGCGTGCTCGCGTTCAAGAGATGCGTGCAAAAGTAGTAGAGGCCGAAGCAGAAGTTCCTCTTGCAATGGCAGAAGCTTTACGCTCAGGTAATATTGGGGTCATGGACTATATGAACATTAAGAATATCATGGCTGATACAGATATGAGAGATTCTATTGGAAAAATTAATGAAGAATCCGAAGAGGAAGATAAATAATGGACTTTTCTAAAGGAGGAATCTAGATGGGTGAGTTTCTTCCAATCCTTGTTGCAATCGCTTTTGGTATCTACAGCTTTTATAAAAAGAACATTGCACAAGAGGACCAAGAAAAAAGAAAGCCGATGTTACCACCTAATTTAGATCCAATGCATCCAAAGCATTATGAGAGCCGTAAACCAGTTGAAGTATCAAGGCCTCAGGAGGCTCCACGAGAGAAGCCTAGAACAGAGACATATACTAGGCCGATCCCCGTCCAAATGATTCAGGAGCAGCCTGTAAGGGTTCACGAAAATCATGTGAAGGTAAAGTCAATCAAAGAAAAGAGTGAAGGGAATCAACACCCAGCTAAGATGCCCGCCTTTACAAGAGAAAGACTTGTAGAGGGAGTTATTATGGCAGAAGTGTTGGGCCCACCACGAGCGCATAAGCCGCATCATACGAATAAAGTGTCAAAGCTGTCGAGATAGTCGACAGCTTTTTTTTGTACAGCGGAAACAGTAGCTTCCTGTGATTCATTTGCTTATTGTTTTTTAGTCTTTTGTGCAATTATCCCCTAGTTCTGTGCAATTCCGGAGAATTTCTATGCAATTATCTATGTTAACTGTGCAATTATTGTCTACTTCTGTGCAATTATACCTACAAGGGTATAATATAAGAAGCAACAAAAACACGATAACAAATTGCCGAAACATATACTTTTACTAAATGTATGTGCATTAGATTAAAAAAGGTAGTTAAAATCTTTTAAAAAACCTCTCTATCCCTCCTAATTCTGTTAAAAATCAGTAAATTAATACCTCTCCCCAAAATCATTTCCCAATCTAAATGAAAAAGCTGTGATACATAGCCTCCTTTTATCATAAATATGAGATGAAAGGGGGTCCATTTATGAACAAATGGAAACATAAAATGAAACGATGGATTACACAGCAAATGGATTTACCTGCTGACGTAATGATGGACTTACCAAGAATTACGATGATCGGTCAAATACATATATATATTGAAAATCACAAAGGTTTGCTTTCATTTTCTGACCAGGAGCTTAGGTTATTGTTAAAGCAAGGTCAGCTCCTCATAAAGGGAAAATCCTTTGTCATTAAAACAATACTTCCAGAGGAAATCCTGCTAGAAGGAAAAATTGACCAAGTAATCTATTTAGAAAAGGTGTAATTGTTAGAGGGGGAGTATTTTCAGGATGAAAAATCATTGGACAATCTTTTTTGGTGGTCATGTCAAAATAAAAGTGGTTGGCAAAGGGATAGAGCGATTTATTAATGAATGTGTTAGGCAGGAAATCTCCTTATGGGAAGTGAAAAGAATACCCGATGGGAGTATTACAGCGTCACTCCCTTTAAAGGATCTACACAAAATACGTAGAATTATTAGAAAAAGTCAGTGTAAGCTTTCTTTTGTAGGAGGGAAGGGATTTCCCTTCTTATTTAAGAAAGCACTTTACAATAGTGGTTTTGTTATTGGGCTAACATCTTGTTTGATCCTGTTATTTATTCTGTCTAATATGATCTGGGGAATTCAGATTGTCGGGGCGAAGCCAGAAACGGAGCACTTAATTAGGAAAGAGCTGCAGACAATAGGAGTAGAAACGGGAAAGTTTCAATTTTTGGTGCAGAATCCAGACGAAATCCAAAAACATCTATCAGAGACCATTAACGCCATTACATGGGTTGGTGTGGAGTTAAAAGGGACGACCTTCCACTTTCGTGTAGTTGAGAAAAACCAACCAAAGGAAGTTGAATACTTTAGTCCACGACACTTAGTGGCCAAGAAAACAGCGATTATTGCGAATATGTTTGTTGAAGAGGGCCAGCCAATGGTAACCATTCATGACTATGTCAAAAAAGGGGACTTGCTTGTATCTGGCTTTATTGGCCAAGAAGGTAAAATTGAAGTCGTGAGTGCTCGTGGTGAAATAATGGGGGAAACTTGGTATGATGCGAACGTGTCAGTTCCATTAAAAACAAATTTTAATGTGTTAACTGGGAAATCCAAAACTACACATTATGTGAAGGTATTCAATTGGAATATCCCAATCTGGGGATTTGGTAAGCATGAGTTTAAAGAGGTTGAGACGACTACTGATGAAAAGACCTTTAATTTTCTTAAATGGAAAGTACCACTTGGATATCAGAAAGTAGTGATTAGAGAAAGTGAAGAAGTGGAAAGAAGTTATACGAAAGAAGAGGCAGTCAAAGTTGCCCTGCAAAACGGTAGAAATGAATTAAAAGAGCAACTAAATGAACAAGCTAAGATTAAGGGTGAAAAAATTTTGCACCAAACTATAGAGAATGGTAAAGTTAAGTTAACCATTCATTTCCAAGTAATAGAAGAAATATCAACCGTACAACCAATTATTCAAGGAGACTGAGAATGCCAGAAGAATTTATCACAATTACTCAAGAAATAGATAACCCGAATGAAGCAATAGCACTATTTGGTAATCAAGATTCCCATCTAAAACGAATTGAAGAACTTTTAAATGTTTCAATTGTGACAAGGGGGCAATCAGTACTAGTTTCGACTGATTCAGATAAATATGAACTTGTCGAAGAAGTTCTTGATGGTCTACTGACAGTCATTAGAAAAGGAATTACGATTTCCGAAAGAGACGTTGCTTATGCGGTTCAATTAGCATTGGCAGGCAAAATGGAGCAGTTTAGTCAGTTATATGAAGAGGAAATCACTAAAAATGCACGAGGAAAATCCATTCGAATAAAAACCCTTGGCCAAAGACACTATATAAACGCGATTAAACGTAATGATTTAGTATTTGGTATTGGACCAGCCGGAACAGGTAAAACCTATTTAGCTGTTGTCATGGCAGTTACAGCCCTAAAAAATGGCCAAGTGAAAAAAATTATCCTGACGCGACCAGCTGTTGAAGCAGGAGAGAGCTTAGGGTTTTTACCTGGGGACTTAAAAGAGAAAGTAGATCCCTATCTAAGACCTTTATATGACGCGTTGCACGATGTTTTAGGACAAGAGCATACGTTACGAATGATTGAGCGTGGGACGATTGAAATTGCTCCTCTAGCGTATATGAGGGGAAGGACGCTTGATGATGCTTTCGTCATCTTGGATGAAGCTCAGAATACGACTGGGGCTCAAATGAAAATGTTCTTAACGCGTTTAGGATTTGGATCAAAAATGGTGATTACAGGTGATATCTCACAAGTAGACTTACCAAAAGGAGTAATGTCCGGACTTTCAGTTGCTCAACGAATTTTAAAAGATATCTCAGGTATAGCCCATATTTATCTAGAACAATCTGATGTTGTCCGTCATCCGCTTGTACAAAAAATTATTAAAGCTTATGAAGATACACGTGAGTAAAGAGTCCTTGATATGAGGGCTCTTTTGTTTTCGGTACGAGGCTCCTATGGATCACTCCCGTTTTTAGGTCCATACGAGGAAAATTGCATTCGTTCATAGATACTTTGCCAATTTTGGAAAACACTACTATAATAGAGAAAACATTAAGCTTAATATCTTTAATTACTAAATTTATCCAGAATAAATATAGATTTCATTTCTTATCATGTTATTCTTGTACTATGGAAAAGTTTGGGAGGTGTCTCCGTGAAGAGAATTGAACAATTATTTAAATCAATGACTGTACTAAAGAATGATCACTTCTTACTAACGCTCTTATATCTGCTTTTTGCCTCGATTTTATTCTTCTCAATGTACAGTAATATTCGTCCTGAAAAGCTTAACCTGAAATTATATGCTGATGCTGAAAAGACCATCGTGTCCCCTGCACTAATACAAGATGTAGAAAAAACAGAGGATAAGAAGAATGATGCCATTCAACAGGTTAATGATATTTATTCAATGAAGAAAGATTATGCACAAAATCAAATTGATATCATTGATGCTATTTTTAAAGCAATCAATACAGTTGAAACAAATATTATTAATGAAGGCATGAATGAAGCTGTTGAAGACGAAAGCGAAACACCTACAAGGGAGACATTACTTTCCCAAGTTTCGAAGGAAGAGAAGATTAAAAGATTGAATCAGGCTATTCCTGGAGAAGTACTTCTTCATAAAGAGTTATCAGAGGATACGTTGATTGCTCTTATTCATGCGACCCCTGAACAACGTGTGCTGGCAAGAGACAATGCGGTAACGGCAGTAAATAATATTATGTCTCAACGAATTGAAACACAAGAAGTGGACGCAGCTCGGGAGCGTGTCAATCAAGAATTACGTTATATGAATGTAAACAGTAGCCTAAAACAGGCAACTATTGAATTATGCAGATATGCAATTGTGCCGAACGTAGTATTTGATAAGGAAGCGACGAATGCCAAAAGACAGGCTGCTGCAGAATCTATTCAGCCGGAATATATACTTCAGGGACAAATAATTGTTCGTGAAGGTGAACTGATTGATGAGGAAGTATACCGACAACTAAGTTTGGCTGGATTTTTAGATGCCAAGGATACGAGCTTACCTTTTATCGGTTTAGTCTTGTTAATTCTCCTTTTCATAAGCGCTATCTATTTTTATTTTAAAGATAGTAAAAAGAGTGAGCTGAAATTTACAACAATCTATATCTTAATCTGTTCAATTAGCGTTATTTTGATGAAAATCATCAGTCTTTTTCAGCAGATAAACTTTTCTGAGATAGGCTATGTGGTTCCAGTTGCAATGGGGGCAATCTTAATTAAGTTATTGGTTAATGAGAGACTTGCTATGCTAGCAAGTATGATCCTAGCAATAAGCGGGAGTGTAATTTTCAATGGTGGGATCTCAAGCTCATTTAATTTCTCAATTGGTATCTATTTCTTAATTAGCTGTATAGCCGGAATATTATTTCTTGGGAAACATAATCAAAGAGCTAAGATTTTACAAACAGGTTTATTTGTAGGTATCATAAATTTTATTGTTCTTAGCGCATTAGTCCTGTTAAAGAACGGTCATCTAGTAAGTTTTGAATCTACACCATTTTTTATCATGTCCCTATTATCAGGTATTGTGTCAGCTGTTTTAGCAATTGGACTATTGCCATTTTTTGAAGCAGGGTTTGGAATTCTATCCACAATGAGATTAATCGAGTTATCAAATCCAAATCATCCATTACTTAGAAAAATTTTGACGGAAACTCCTGGAACTTATCATCACAGTGTTATGGTAGCAAATCTTTCGGAGGCTGCCTGTGAGGCAGTTGGAGCAAATGGTTTACTTGCAAGGGTTGGATCATATTATCATGATATCGGCAAAACAAAGCGACCACAGTTCTTTATTGAAAATCAGATGAACCGTGAAAATCCTCATGATAAGATATCTCCACAATTAAGTAAAACCATAATAGTCTCACATGCTACCGATGGGGCAGAACTCCTTCGAATGCATAAAATGCCAAAGGAAATCGTGGATATAGCGGAACAGCATCATGGGACTACATTGCTCAGATATTTCTACCACAAGGCTACTCAAAACAGTGAGAAAGAAATTGAAGAAAATGATTTCAGATATGCTGGTCCGAAAGCTCAAACGAAAGAAATTGCTATTATTGGAATTGCAGACAGCGTAGAAGCTGCTGTCCGATCAATGAATCATCCGTCCCCTCATAAAATTGAGGCAATAGTAAATGGTATCATTAAAGAGAGATTACAGGATGGCCAACTTGATGAGTGTGATATTACGATGAAGGAGCTAGACATAATTGCTAAGTCATTTTGTGAAACGATGCAAGGCATCTTCCACTCTCGTATTGAATATCCAGAAGTAACAAAACAGAAGGTGAAGGAAGCATGAGATTAAATATTGACTTTATAGACGAAACAGAATCGTTGGAGGAGGCTCTACTAAATCAAATAGAAGAGCTACTTCAGCTCGCAGCAAAATTAGAAAATGTAGTAGAGGAGACTGAAGTTTCAGTCACATTTGTAACTAACGAGCGTATACAAGAAATAAATAGGGATTATCGCGATAAGGATCAGCCAACAGATGTCATCTCGTTTGCAATGGAAGAAATGGGTGAAGGCGAAATAGAAATTTATGGTGAAGAACTTCCAAAACATTTGGGTGATCTAATTATTTCGCTTGAGAAAACAAAAGAACAGGCAAATGAATATGGTCATTCCTTTAACCGTGAGCTAGGCTTTCTAGCTGTTCATGGGTTCCTACACTTACTAGGGTATGATCATATGAATGAACAAGATGAAAAGAAAATGTTTAACCGACAGGAAGAGATACTTCAGGAATTTGGACTCGTGAGATAATGATTAGAGATTGGTCCAGATTATGGAGAAGCTTTAAATATGCTACCTCAGGAATTCTTCATGCTTTTAAAACAGAGCAAAATATAAGGATCCATGTTATAAGCTTTATCGTAGTATTCGGTTTAGCAGCCTTGTTAAAGGTAAATAAATATGAATGGATGATTCTTCTTTTGTTAGTTGGAGGAATGATTTCATTAGAATTAATTAATACAGCCATTGAGAGAACAGTGGATCTCATAACAAATAAAGAAATCCATCCACTTGCCAAACAGGCAAAAGATGTTGCTGCTGGAGCTGTATTCATTTATGCCATCATTTCTGTGGTTATTGGAATCATTATTTTCTTAGGTAAATTCATTAATTTACTAAATTTTCTTACTATTCAGGGTGAAATTTTTATAAAAATAAGGTAAAATAATAGATAGTCGCACGCGATTAGGTGAAAGGAAGTAAAAGATTGAATATTGAACAATTAGTCGAAGAAGCAAAGAAAGCAAGAGAAATGGCATATGTACCATACTCTAAATTTAAAGTGGGAGCAGCCTTACTAACCAAAGATGGAAAAGTGTACCGAGGCTGTAATATTGAAAATGCAGCTTATAGCATGACAAATTGTGCTGAGAGAACAGCTTTGTTTAAGGCTGTTTCTGAGGGTGACAAGGAGTTTAGCGCAATTGCTGTTGTTGCAGACACCGAACGTCCAATTCCTCCTTGTGGTGCATGTCGCCAGGTTATTTCTGAGCTTTGTGCAAGTGGGATGAAAGTATACTTAACTAATCTACATGGTGAAATACATGAACTAACAGTTGCAGAATTACTACCAGGAGCATTTTCAGCGGAGGATTTAAAAGATGACAAAGGAAACATATAAATCTGGGTTTGTATCTATTATTGGTCGACCGAATGTAGGGAAGTCTACCTTCTTGAACAGGGTAATTGGCCAAAAGATTGCAATCATGAGTGACAAACCTCAAACCACTAGAAATAAAATACAAGGTGTTTATACTGAAGAACAGTCACAAATCATCTTTATTGATACACCAGGAATACACAAACCTAAGCATAAGCTGGGCGACTTCATGATGAAGATGGCTCAAAATACCTTAAAAGAAGTAGATATTGTTTTATTCATGGTAAACGTGGAAGAAGGACTTGGTCGTGGAGATGAGTTTATTATCGAGAGATTAAAGACAACCGATCAACCAGTCTTCTTAATTCTTAATAAAATTGACCAAGTTCATCCAGATGAGCTATTTACAGTGATTGAAAAATATAAGGAACTATACGAGTTTGCTGAAATTGTACCAATCTCAGCACTGCAAGGAAATAATGTTGAAACGCTGATTGAACAGATAAAAAAATATTTACCAGAAGGCCCACAATACTATCCTGAAAACCAAGTGACAGATCATCCTGAAAGATTTATTATTACCGAACTAATTCGTGAAAAAGTGTTGCATTTAACTAGAGAAGAGATACCACATTCAATTGCAGTTGTCATGGATTCGATGGAGAAGAAGGAAGGTAAAGACACGGTCTTTATTAATGCTACTGTCATTGTAGAACGCTCCTCTCAAAAAGGAATAATTATCGGTAAGCAAGGTGCGATGTTAAAGGAAGTTGGAATGAGGGCAAGGCAAGATATCGAGGCATTATTAGGTTCAAAAGTGTTTTTAGAGCTCTGGGTAAAGGTTCAAAAAGATTGGAGAAACCGCTTGTCGAACCTACGAGATTTTGGATTCAGAGAAGATGAATACTAAATAAATAATAATTTACAAAATTTATCTCACATGAAACTAGGGTAGAAGGGTCATCATAAATGCTAAGGATTCGGATTTAGTAGTTGCTAGTTTTTAATAACAGAAAGGTGGGGTTCTTATGCTACATTTTACTTGGAAAGTGTTTAGTGAGACAGGTAACATCGATACGTACCTTCTTTTTAAAGAGCTTGAAAAGGATCATGAACCAAGAACCGAAGAATTTAGTGAGGAGCTAGCAGAATTAGATTCACCTATATCCTGACTCTTCCATATACTCATGGAAGGTGAACAACTTGCTTCAAAAGGTTGAAGGTATTGTAATTAGAACAAATGATTATGGTGAAACAAATAAGATTGTCACCGTTTTTACTCGAGAGTTTGGAAAGATTGGTGTAATGGCACGAGGAGCAAAAAAGCCTAGTAGCCGATTATCCTCCATCTCTCAATTATTTACTTATGGGTATTTCTTAGTCCAAACCGGCAAGGGTCTTGGCACTCTCCAGCAAGGTGAGAGTATATCAAGTATGAAGTATATAAAATCAGATATTATAGCAACCGCCTATGCTTCATACGTTGTTGAGTTAACAGATAAGGGAGTAGATGAGAAAACACCAAATCCTTATCTGTTTGAACTTTTATACCAGACTCTCAATTACATGAACGAGGGATTAGACTTAGAAATCTTAAAGATGATTTATGAATTAAAAATGTTGCAGGTTATTGGACTCTATCCTCATCTTTCAAGCTGTGTCAGTTGTGGTGAAACGGAAGGGGCCTTCTCTTTTTCAATAAGCGAAGGAGGATTTCTCTGTCATCATTGTAGCGGTAAGGATAGGAACCGAATTCAAATCTCTCCTGCAACTGTAAGACTACTTCGTCTATTTTATACCTTTGACCTTAAGAGGTTAGGTAACATATCAGTAAAAGATGAAACAAAAGCTGAACTTAAAACTGTTATCTCTCGATTTTATGACGAGTACTCAGGTTTAATGTTAAAGTCTAAAAGATTTTTAACTCAGCTAGATACTTTTAATAATCCTCTTTAAGGTGAGTTATAATGGCTTGCAGTCACTCTCGGAAAGAATAGCCGAGAGTTTTTTATTGGCTATTTTCGTATAGATTGTTGCTTTCGTGAAAATCCCAAAAGCTTGTTAGTACAAAGTCTCTGCTTTAAACCTAGAGAGTTGCTCTTAGAGTGGCTGTATCTACATACATAACAAATCTTGTGTGAGAGATCTAATGAGTGACAAAATTTATAGAAAATAGGATTTTATAAGGCTTTCCCGGTAGCCAAGTTTTATATATATGCTATATAATAACGAATAGTATGGCACATATTGACGGCGTTACATAAAGGTGGTGTTACCAATCGAACTGAACAAAAGACAGGAGTTAATTCTTCAAATCGTTAAAGATAATGGACCAATCACAGGTGAAAGTATTGCCGATCGGTTAAATCTAACAAGAGCAACTTTGCGTCCTGATTTAGCAATCCTAACAATGGCAGGTTACTTGGATGCAAGACCAAGAGTCGGATATTTCTACACGGGTAAAACCGGGTCACAGTTATTGACAGATAAAATTAAAAAGCTGCAAGTAAAGGATTATCAATCTATTCCTGTTGTAACAGATGAAAATGTCTCCGTATACGACGCTATTTGTACGATGTTTCTTGAGGATGTTGGGACATTATTTGTAGTAAACAGAGAAGCTATTTTAGTAGGAGTACTATCAAGGAAAGATTTACTACGTGCAAGTTTAGGCAAACAAGAACTTACGAGTATCCCTGTGCATATTATTATGACAAGAATGCCCAATATTACGGTTTGTCGAAAAGAAGATCTGATGTTGGATGTAGCAGTTAAATTGATTGAGAAACAAATTGATGCAGTACCTGTTGTAAAAGATACAAACAAGGGCCTTGAGGTTGTTGGTAGACTGACGAAAACAAATATGACGAAAGTACTTGTTGATCTTGGACACGATGAAATGTTTTAATTTCTTCTAAATAAATAAGTTAGAGACGAACTAGCTAACGAAAATAAAATGGAGGGATGAGATGAGTAACCAGATCATCTATGTAGTTTCTGATTCAGTTGGAGAAACAGCAGAATTAGTAGTAAAAGCAGCCATAAGTCAATTTCAAACCACTGATACGAATATCAGGAGAATTCCATTTATTGAAGATAAATCCACAATAAAAGAAGTCATCCATCTAGCAAAGTTAAACAATGGTATCATTGTGTTTACACTTGTCATCCCTGAACTCCGACACTATTTAATGAGTGAAGCACAAAAAGAGGGTGTAATCGTCGTTGATATAATCGGTCCACTTATTGATCGAATTGAGGAAACGACAGGACTGCCTCCTTTATGTGAACCAGGAAATGTTAGAAAGCTTGATGAGGACTACTTTAAAAAGGTAGAAGCGATTGAATTTGCTGTTAAATATGATGATGGTAGGGATCCAAGAGGTATCTTAAGAGCTGATATCGTTTTAGTAGGAGTATCTAGAACATCAAAAACCCCACTATCACAATATCTTGCTCATAAACGTCTGAAAGTAGCGAATGTACCTATCGTACCTGAAGTGGACCCACCTGAAGAATTATTTAAGGTACCACAAAGCCGCTGCTTTGGCTTAAAAATCAGTCCAAATAAACTGAATGATATACGAAAAGAAAGACTAAAAGCTTTAGGGCTTAATGATGAAGCAAGCTATGCAAACATTGAAAGAATAAAAGACGAATTAGAGTATTTTGACAAGGTTGCTGACCGAATTGGCTGTAAAGTCATTGACGTATCTAATAAAGCTGTAGAGGAAACGGCTAACGTTATATTAAATATTTATCAATCAACATATAAAATATAGGCTCTTTTCTAAAACTTTGTTGCTTTTCAATCTAATTTTATGATAAACATCTTTTCTAATGCTCCTAGACCGAAGTGATAATTGTTAGAAAAGAGGATCTCTCTCTATTTAAAGCACTGGTCAGTGTACTACCGAGTAAAAATCCGGCTTTTGGGATTTTTACGAAAGCAACAATCTATACGAAAAAGAGCCAATGTATAAGTTCTTCTCTATCCTTATTATTACGGCTAGGAGAATCAATCCTTAGAGATAACAAGCTAAACGAAATCAGACATTCTTAAAACACACCATTTACAAAAAAAGGTGTGTTTTAATCATGCGCACATTTTAAAACTATATTGGTAATAAAATTAAGAAACTGATGGAAATTTCACATAAACTGTACTATAATGAAAAATTGTTGACAAAAAAGAACAAAATTAGGTTTAGAGTTGGGTAAAACCGAATAAACTAAAAGTATAGCATTTGTCAAGAGAAAAAATATTTTTTTGTGATTGCATACTACATTCATATATACGTTGTAGCTACGTTAAAAAGAAGAATGTAATATACTCCAGAGATAATAGGTCTATACTCCCGAATATGGTTAAAGGCAATGATATAAGGAGGTCTACTTCAGCACAGAGTATCATGTAGAATAACGAGAATGTTTTTTTCGCCAATTGACAAAACTCAGAATTTAAAAACTTTGCATATAGATTGAAGGATTATTCGGAGGGATGTAGAATAGTGAAATATGACGAAAAAAATAGCTCAACTTTTTGTGGACGCAGATGCGTGTCCTGTTAAAAATGAAATCTTACATATAGCTGCTTCATACGAAATTGATGTGATATTTGTTGCATCATATTCCCATGTTATGACAAATTCTATAGGTGGCACCTGGATTTATGTTGATGCGAACAAAGAAGAAGTTGATATGTATATCACTAACCATTCTAAAAGGGGTGATATTGTTATCACACAAGATATTGGTCTTGCCAGTCTTCTGTTAGGAAAAGGTATTAAAGTCATCTCTCCTCGGGGAAAAGAGTATCTAGAGGAAACAATAGGATTTGCTCTAAACATGCGATACATATCGGCAAAAGAAAGACGAAAAGGTAATTTCTCAAAGGGGCCAAGCCCGTTTACAAATCAAGATCGGAATCAATTTATTCAAACCCTTGAAAAAATTTTGTCGAATCTTGAAGGAAAAAAAGATTTTTTATAGAAATAATAAACAATGGAGTTGTTAATCAGTGAATCGAATTTCAGAAGATATCATCGAAAAGATTCGCAATACAATAGACATTGTAGATGTAGTTAGTGAATATGTTCAATTGAAGAAACAAGGTCGAAATCATTTTGGACTCTGTCCCTTTCATGGAGAAAAATCTCCTTCCTTTTCGGTTTCCTCAGATAAACAGATTTATCACTGTTTTGGCTGTGGGGCAGGTGGGAATGTATTTTCCTTCTTAATGGAAATTGAAGGTGTTTCCTTCCTTGAAGCAGTCCAACAAGCTGCAGAACGTACCGATGTTGAACTACCTGAATTCGAACAGCCAGTAAGCACTCGGCTAAACACTCACGAAGCAAAAATGATCGAGGCTCATGAGCTCTTAAAGAAATTTTACCATCATTTATTAGTAAACACAAAGGAAGGTCAGGATGCATTAGCCTACCTCTCAAATCGTGGAATAAATAAAGAGGTTATTGAAACATTCGGTATTGGTTATGCTCCTTCGTCTTGGGACTTTGGTACTAAATTTCTTCAAAAGAGAGGATTCACATTAGACTTACTCGAAAGTGCAGGTATTTCAATAAAAAATTCAGAAGGTAAATACTTTGATCGTTTTCGTAATCGAATCATGTTTCCTCTATGGAATCATCAAGGACAGGTAACAGCGTTTAGTGGTCGGATTTTAGATGATGGAGAACCTAAATATTTAAACAGTCCGGAATCAGATGTTTTTCAAAAAAGTAAAACTCTTTACGCTTTCCACCTCGCGAGGCAGCAGATTCGAAAGAAGCAGCAAGCTATTTTACTAGAAGGATTTGTCGATGTTATTGCCTTACATAGGGCTGGACTGACTAATTCAATCGCTACGATGGGAACAGCATTAACCGAGGAACAAATTAAGATTCTAAAGCGAAATGTAGACCATGTAACAGTTTGTTATGACTCAGATAAAGCGGGTATTGAAGCGGCCTATAGAGCATCCGCAATGCTTAAAGCTGCAGGCTGTGAGGTAAGAGTTGCAATGATGCCTGATGGGCTTGATCCTGATGACTACATAAAGAAATTTGGAGAATCCAAGTTTAGAACTGATGTAATAGGGGCAAGTTTAACGTTGATGGCATTTAAGCTTCAGTATTTTAGAAGGGGTAAAGACTTAAAGGATGAAGCTGACCGGATTTCTTATATTGACCAAGTGGTAAAAGAGATCTCACATATAGAAAAACCAGTTGAAAAAGACCACTACTTAAGACAGCTTGCCGACGAGTTTTCAATCTCACTAGATGCGCTTAAATCACAAGAATTTCAATTAAGTAAGCAAGTTAAAAAAAGGGATAATGAAGGTGCATCAAGAAATACTATATTCAATAGACCGATGTTACCAGCTAAGAAAATGCTACCAGCCTATCATAACGCAGAACGGCTCTTACTTGCTCACATGCTAAGAGACCAGGACGTTGCTTTTAAGGTTCAAGATGCGTTAGGAGGTTTATTTAATATAGAGGAGCATAGTGCAATTGCAGCCTATCTTTATGGATACTATGAAGAAGGACATCAACCTGATGTAAATGCATTTCTAAGTAGGATTGAGGATATATCGCTTCAGCGTGTTATTTCTGAAATTTCCATGCTTCTAATAAATGAGGAACTTTCCTCACAAGAGCTTCATGATTATATTAAGCAGGTTCTGAATTACCCTAAAAGTCTAAAAATAAAAGAAAAAGAAGCAGAAAGAAGAGACGCTGAGCGTCGCCAAGAATTTGTGAAAGCTGCTCAAATTCAAATGGAAATTATCCAAATGAAAAAAGAGCTTAAATAATAGAAACCAAGTAGCACTTATTGGAAGGAGGGGATCTTATGGCTGAAAAACCTACACAATCTAAACAAGTTGAGACTGATACAGATGAATTAACGATTGACCAAGTTAAGGAGCAACTTACTAGTTTAGGAAAAAAACGTGGAGTTTTAACGTATGAAGAAATAGCCGATAAGATGTCTGGATTTGAAATAGAATCGGATCAAATGGATGAATATTATGAATACCTAGGTGAACAAGGTGTCGAGATAATTAGTGATGGTGAAGAAGAAGATCCTAGTATTCAACAGTTAAATAAGGATGAAGAGTTTGATTTAAATGACCTAAGTGTTCCTCCTGGAGTTAAGATCAATGACCCTGTTAGGATGTATTTAAAAGAAATAGGTCGTGTTGATTTACTTTCTGCTGAAGATGAGATTGAGTTGGCCAAACGTATTGAAAAGGGAGATGAAGAAGCTAAACGCCGTCTGGCAGAAGCTAATCTACGTCTAGTAGTAAGTATCGCTAAAAGATACGTTGGTCGTGGAATGTTATTTTTAGATCTCATTCAAGAAGGTAATATGGGTCTAATTAAAGCTGTTGAGAAATTTGATTATGAAAAAGGATATAAATTTAGTACGTATGCCACTTGGTGGATTCGACAAGCGATTACGAGAGCCATTGCTGATCAGGCACGTACAATACGTATTCCAGTGCATATGGTTGAGACCATTAACAAACTAATTAGGGTCCAAAGACAGTTACTTCAAGATCTTGGTAGAGAACCTTCTCCAGAAGAGATTGCTGAAGATATGGATCTTACACCAGACAAAGTGAGAGAGATTCTTAAGATTGCACAGGAGCCCGTATCGTTAGAAACACCAATTGGTGAGGAAGATGACTCCCATCTAGGCGATTTTATAGAAGATCAAGATGCTACCTCTCCTTCAGAACATGCTGCTTATGAATTATTAAAGGAACAGTTGGAAGATGTGCTAGATACTCTAACTGATAGAGAGGAAAATGTTCTTCGCCTCCGTTTCGGATTGGATGATGGGCGCACTAGAACCCTTGAAGAAGTCGGGAAAGTATTTGGCGTAACGCGTGAGCGTATTAGACAAATTGAAGCAAAAGCGTTAAGAAAACTTCGTCATCCAAGTCGAAGCAAGCGATTAAAGGACTTTTTAGAATAAATCTATTTACATGAAATAGTTTACTTCTTACAATGAAGTAGACTATTTTTTATATTTTTATATATAGAAGAACAGGTGACTTAAATGAACCAACATCGAAAAGAAATTATTCTAAAGGAAATAGAATATTGGAAGAAAAATCGATTATTACCTGAACAATACTGTAATTATTTATTAACTTTATATTCGGAAGGGGAACACGAAGAAAAAAGTAAAAGAAGCAAAAGCGTGTTTAACTGGTCATTTATTATTCCGAATATTTGGTTCGTATTATTCTTAACGACTCTTCTTGCTAATTATTTTACTGAAATGTCATTTCATTTGCAAATACCCCTAAATATCATTTTACTTATATGTTCTATAGGTTTTTCTGTGTATTTTAGCAAGAAAAAGGATGTTTACTATAAGGTTTTTATGATTTTATCTTTTTTTATATTTTTTATCACTACGACAGAGATGGTAGAATTCATCTCTCCAACTAATCATATTTTGCTCGGATTTATAGTTATTTTTAATTGTTTATTGTGGTATCTACTAGGAAGAAAACTAATGTTTACTTACCTGAAATGGGCTGGTTTAATAGGCTTTTTCTTAGTTATTTTGTTACTCATAAAGAATCTATTTTTTACCTTATAGACTATATTATTTATTATAAATGTTTTAAATGTTGTGAAAATACCCTGTCTACATTTATAATAAATGAAAACGCATACAAAAGTCTAGGGGGGAAACGAAGTGAACTTTGATCTAAATTCAGAACAAATTCTTTTGCAAAAAATGATTCGAGAATTTTCAAATGAGGAAGTTGCTCCAGGTGCAGAACAGCGAGATAAAGAAAAAAGGTTTCCAGTAGAGATTATGAAGAAGCTTGGAGAACTCGGAATGATGGGGCTACCTTTTGAAGAAGAGTATGGAGGTGCTGGTGCCGATACGACCAGTTTTGCCATTGTAGTTGAAGAGTTAAGTCGTAACTGTGGATCAACAGGCATTACATATTCAGCTCATATCTCATTAGGAGGTGCTCCAATTCATTTGTTTGGAACAAAGGAGCAGAAAGAGAAATACTTGCCCTCTATTTGTTCAGGTGAGTCATTAGGTGCATTCGGTTTAACAGAACCAAATGCAGGTTCTGATGCAGGTGGCACCCAAACTGTTGCGGTAAAAGATGGTGAGGACTTTATTATTAATGGGAATAAATGCTATATAACAAATGCTAGCTATGCTGATTTTCTTGCATTAACAGCAGTCACTTCCCAGAAGGATCATAAAAAAGAAATAAGTGCCATCATTGTTCCAACGAATACCCCAGGATTCACGGTTATTGATAATTATGAAAAGATGGGTCTACACTCCTCAAATACAACTGAATTAGTGTTAGAAGACGTCAGAGTTCCTCAGGAAAACCTTTTAGGTGAAAGGGGAGAAGGATTTAAACAGTTCTTGAAAACGTTGGATGGAGGCAGAATAGGAATTGGAGCAATGGCAGTAGGGATTGCACAAGGAGCTTATGAAAAATCATTAGCTTATGCAAAAGAACGAAAGCAATTTGGTTCACCACTCTCAAAATTTCAAGCTATACAGTTTAAACTAGCTGATATGGCGATGAAAATTGAACTTGCTAGAAATATGGTTTATAAAGCTGCATGGTTAAAGGATCAAGGAAAGCCTTTTTCAAAGGAAGCTTCTATGTGTAAGTTATACGCTTCTGAGATTTGTATGGAAATCACGAATCAAGCCGTTCAAATACATGGCGGAAACGGATATATGCGTGACTATCATGTAGAAAGATATATGAGGGATGCTAAATTACTTGAAATAGGAGAAGGTACTTCCGAAATTCAAAGGATGGTTATTGCAAGGGAGATTGGCTGTTAAAGAGGAGACTTCATCGTTCACTCGATGAAGTTTTTTTGTCTATTTCGTGAAATTCTTATCATCTTGTACATTTGTACTTTTACTTCTGGTGAATTTCAAGTAAAATAGAGATTGTTTGTATAAAATAAAAGTGAATACTTAGATCTAGCCCTCGAAGTAAAAGAAGGGACAAGATCAACACGTTTCAGTAACCGTAAAAACTGAGATGATGACTTTAGGCATAGTTTAAATTTACATAAGGAGGTAATACACATGAATCGTAATCCATTAATACCTTTTGCACTTATTGCAATTTTAGGAATTGGTGCAATGTTCCTTTTTTCATTCATAGGTTTAGACAATGCGGATGAAATGGCACATGGTGGTGAAACAGAAAAAGCTGGAGAAGCTTTAACACCAGAAGAGCTTTACGCTGCTAATTGCTTAAGCTGTCATGGTGACCAACTTCAAGGTGGATTTGGTCCAGCACTTGCTAACATTGGAAGTCAATATGATGCTGCTCATATTGAAGGAGTTATCAACAATGGGCAAGGCTCAATGCCAGGGGCAATTGTTAATGCTGAACAAGCAAAAGCTTTAGCTGCATGGTTAGAAGAGAAAAAATAATATCTTAAAAGGTCTTTGCAAAAGCAGAGGCCTTTTTTTATCGGTATATTTCAATAAA
>NZ_JAJQKI010000029.1 GCF_023036475.1 Bacillus pinisoli | reverse complement strand
CGGGTGATGGCGTGCCTTTTGTAGAATGAACCGGCGAGTTACGATCCCGTGCAAGGTTAAGTTGAAGAGACGGAGCCGCAGCGAAAGCGAGTCTGAATAGGGCGAATGAGTACGTGGTCGTAGACCCGAAACCAGGTGATCTACCCATGTCCAGGGTGAAGTTCAGGTAACACTGAATGGAGGCCCGAACCCACGCACGTTGAAAAGTGCGGGGATGAGGTGTGGGTAGCGGAGAAATTCCAATCGAACTTGGAGATAGCTGGTTCTCTCCGAAATAGCTTTAGGGCTAGCCTCGAGTTTTAGAGTCTTGGAGGTAGAGCACTGATTGGACTAGGGGCCCTCATCGGGTTACCGAATTCAGTCAAACTCCGAATGCCAAAGACTTATACTCGGGAGTCAGACTGCGAGTGATAAGATCCGTAGTCGAAAGGGAAACAGCCCAGACCACCAGCTAAGGTCCCAAAGTATACGTTAAGTGGAAAAGGATGTGGAGTTGCCCAGACAACCAGGATGTTGGCTTAGAAGCAGCCACCATTTAAAGAGTGCGTAATAGCTCACTGGTCGAGTGACTCTGCGCCGAAAATGTACCGGGGCTAAACGTATCACCGAAGCTGTGGAATGTCTTACGACATTGGTAGGAGAGCGTTCTAAGGGCGTTGAAGCTAGACCGTAAGGACTGGTGGAGCGCTTAGAAGTGAGAATGCCGGTATGAGTAGCGAAAGACAAGTGAGAATCTTGTCCACCGAATGCCTAAGGTTTCCTGAGGAAGGCTCGTCCGCTCAGGGTTAGTCAGGACCTAAGCCGAGGCCGAAAGGCGTAGGCGATGGATAACAGGTTGATATTCCTGTACCACCTCCTCACCGTTTGAGCAATGGGGGGACGCAGGAGGATAGTGAATCGCGCTGTTGGATATGCGCGTCCAAGCAGTTAGGCTGGTAAGTAGGCAAATCCGCTTACCATTAAGGCTGAGCTGTGATGGCGAGGGAATTATAGTACCGAAGTTCATGATTCCACACTGCCAAGAAAAGCCTCTAGCGAGGTGAGAGGTGCCTGTACCGCAAACCGACACAGGTAGGCGAGGAGAGAATCCTAAGGTGATCGAGAGAACTCTCGTTAAGGAACTCGGCAAAATGACCCCGTAACTTCGGGAGAAGGGGTGCTCTGGTAGGGTGCAAGCCCGAGAGAGCCGCAGTGAAAAGGCCCAAGCGACTGTTTAGCAAAAACACAGGTCTCTGCGAAGCCGCAAGGCGAAGTATAGGGGCTGACACCTGCCCGGTGCTGGAAGGTTAAGAGGAGAGGTTAGCGCAAGCGAAGCTTTGAATTGAAGCCCCAGTAAACGGCGGCCGTAACTATAACGGTCCTAAGGTAGCGAAATTCCTTGTCAGGTAAGTTCTGACCCGCACGAAAGGTGTAACGATTTGGGCACTGTCTCAACGAGAGACTCGGTGAAATTATAGTACCTGTGAAGATGCAGGTTACCCGCGACAGGACGGAAAGACCCCGTGGAGCTTTACTGTAGCCTGATATTGAATTTTGGTACAGCTTGTACAGGATAGGTAGGAGCCTGAGAAGCCGGAGCGCCAGCTTCGGTGGAGGCGTCGGTGGGATACTACCCTGGCTGTATTGAAATTCTAACCCGCAGCTCTGATCGAGCTGGGAGACAGTGTCAGGTGGGCAGTTTGACTGGGGCGGTCGCCTCCCAAAATGTAACGGAGGCGCCCAAAGGTTCCCTCAGAATGGTTGGAAATCATTCGTAGAGTGTAAAGGCACAAGGGAGCTTGACTGCGAGACCTACAAGTCGAGCAGGGACGAAAGTCGGGCTTAGTGATCCGGTGGTTCCGCATGGAAGGGCCATCGCTCAACGGATAAAAGCTACCCCGGGGATAACAGGCTTATCTCCCCCAAGAGTCCACATCGACGGGGAGGTTTGGCACCTCGATGTCGGCTCATCGCATCCTGGGGCTGTAGTCGGTCCCAAGGGTTGGGCTGTTCGCCCATTAAAGCGGTACGCGAGCTGGGTTCAGAACGTCGTGAGACAGTTCGGTCCCTATCCGTCGTGGGCGTAGGAAATTTGAGAGGAGCTGTCCTTAGTACGAGAGGACCGGGATGGACACACCGCTGGTGTACCAGTTGTTCTGCCAAGGGCATCGCTGGGTAGCTATGTGTGGACGGGATAAGTGCTGAAAGCATCTAAGCATGAAGCCCCCCTCAAGATGAGATTTCCCATTCTT
>NZ_JAJQKI010000028.1 GCF_023036475.1 Bacillus pinisoli | reverse complement strand
GGTCTCCCGCGACCCGCTCTCCCACAGGAGTCTCGCGTCCTTCCACTTCAATCAACTCTGCTAAAAATCAACACTGTACTTTAACACAGCCAATAATAAAAAAAGCATAAAGAGTCCTATTCAAAGGACGTCTTTATGCTAATAGACGTGGTACCACCTTAATTCGACTCACTAAAAACAGTAAGTCCTCTAAGCGTTTGTAACGAAACGACTCGGTTAGTTTTTTTGACTAGGCTCTTTTTTGTATATACTGTTGCTTTCAGTCTAGTATAATGTCTTCTACTTTTCATCTAGAAATCCGCTTTTTTCTAAACGATCCATACGTCATGATATCGTTTAGGAATTAGCTTAACTTTAGATAAAATAGGTTAAAAGCAACAAAGTTTTAGAAAAAAGCCTAACTAACATCTCCGTGGTAGGTTTCAACAAGAAGGGGTGATATAGCTCTCAGCCGCGGCTATATTTTCTGTTTCACGATTCTTATTTACTTGATCACATCATTGATAAACTTTATTTAATCAATACTATATCAATTTGCTACATCTAATGCAATCTTTACTCAATGAACTGTATATTAGTTTTCTAGGAACAGTTTTGGGTTAACTTAATTCCGAGTGGATGAAACCTTGATTTGACAAAGACAAAACAACTTCATTATTCAAACGTTTGTTTAAACTTCATGTAGATTTATCTTACAATATTTGTGACGTTTATTTTTCCAGTCATTTTTGTTTTCCTCTACCACAAACCTCTGGGTGAAAATGTAAGTTTAGTAGTACGTATTTACTAAATTTAATACTTTACAAAAAAATAGATTTAAAGTGAATCCATTTATGTTATCATCACAATGAAAACGTTTACACAGTAAACTTTTAAGGGAGAGATCACATGAAAAAAATCCTGAAACTATTGAGTATCAAATTATCTATTATTTTGTTAGTTCTTACTAGTACTTTTGCTACCCCTGCATCTGCAGACATTAAGTCCGATTATAAAGCATATGTCATGGCACCTTTAACAAAAATTACTGACTGGACAGCGTTCGCTAACCAGCTCGCAACACTGAAGAATAACGGTGTGTATGCGTTGACGACAGATGTTTGGTGGGGCGATGTGGAGTCCGTTAGTGATAATACGTTCAACTGGTCTTATTACAGACAATACGCACAAGTGGTGAGGAATTCAGGTTTGAAGTGGGTACCTATTCTTTCTACCCATCAATGTGGTGGTAATGTCGGAGATGATTGTAATATTCCACTTCCTTCTTGGGTTTGGAACAAAGGGTCTCAAGACTTATTAACTCATAAATCGGAAACAGGATATGTAAATAAAGAAACGCTTAGCCCATGGGCAACAGGCGTGGTTAGTACTCAATACAACGAACTTTATCAATCATTTGCTCAAAACTTTGCTGACTATAAAGATATTATTGTTAAAATCTACTTAAGCGGTGGCCCAGCAGGAGAACTTCGTTTTCCATCATATGTCTCAGCAGACGGTTTTAACTATCCGAATAGAGGAAAGCTACAGGCTTATACTGAAACAGCCAAGAGTGATTTTCGTACTGCGATGCAAACAAAGTATGGAACATTAAGTAGCTTAAATGCCGCTTGGAAAACGAACCTAACATCATGGAGTAGTGTATCTCCTCCAACCGATGGAGACAATTTCTTTACTAGTGGTGCTGCTTACAATAATCAATATGGAAAAGATTTCATGGCTTGGTATCAAGGCGTATTGGTTAAGCATTTATCCTTAATCGCGCAAAAAGCACACGCAAACTTTGATTCTACTTTTGGCGTACCGATTGGAGCAAAAATTGCAGGTATTCACTGGAAAATGAATGACCCTTATATGCCTCGATCTGCAGAATACTCAGCAGGTTATTATAACTATGCTACTATTTTAGATCAATTTAAGACTAGTAAACTGGATTTAACCTTTACTTGCTTAGAGATGGATGATAATAGTGCCTATACAAGTCCTTATTATTCTGCACCAAAATCATTAGTGACACAGATTGCCAATTTAGCTACACAACGTGGGATTGTATTAAATGGAGAAAATGCCCTTGCCATCTCAAGCTCTGATGCTGGTTATAGTGAATCGAGATATAAAAATGCCGCACAGCATTTGTTTAACGAAGGTTTTAGTGGCTTTACCTTACTAAGACTTGCCAACATAGTCAATGCAAACGGTTCCGCGACAGCTGAAATGAGTCGTTTTAAAGATATTTTAGTAGTGAAGCCTATCAATGTTGAGTTTACGGTTCGTTATGCACCAACCGTTCCGGGAGATACAGTGTATATAACCGGGAATCGTTGGGAAACGGGAATGTGGAATAGCCCAGACGGAAAGATGATTAAGCTTTCATGGGACAGCACGATTCAAGCATGGAAAGGCACAGGTTCCATTGCAGCAGAGAGGTACAATGAATTCAAAGCTGTCATCGTTGGATCTAATGGTAGTGTGAAATGGGAGCCAGGCAGTAATAATATCTGGACGACACCATCTACTAACAGTAATTACATCATTAATTGGTAAATTCAGAATACGTTCATACTCAAGCCTAAAAAAGAATCACTTCACTCAATAAGAACAGGGACGGTCATACACTTTATTAAAGCGTATCACCGTCCCTTTTATTATGGCTCTATA
>NZ_JAJQKI010000027.1 GCF_023036475.1 Bacillus pinisoli | reverse complement strand
AAATAGTCTGGTAATGATGGCGAAGAGGTCACACCCGTTCCCATTCCGAACACGGAAGTTAAGCTCTTCAGCGCCGATGGTAGTTGGGACTTTGTCCCTGTGAGAGTAGGACGTTGCCAGGCTAGAAACATGGAGGATTAGCTCAGCTGGGAGAGCACCTGCCTTACAAGCAGGGGGTCGGCGGTTCGATCCCGTCATCCTCCACCATAGAATTTTCACGTTAGTGGAATTTTCTACTCTATAGTTTTTTTTCGCCGGCTTAGCTCAGTTGGTAGAGCAACTGACTTGTAATCAGTAGGTCGTGGGTTCAAATCCTATAGCCGGCACCATTTATACCGAGCCATTAGCTCAGTCGGTAGAGCATCTGACTTTTAATCAGAGGGTCGAAGGTTCGAGTCCTTCATGGCTCACCATTTGTACGCGGATGTGGCGGAATTGGCAGACGCACTAGACTTAGGATCTAGCGCCTTACGGCGTGGGGGTTCGACTCCCTTCATCCGCACCAATTCATAAAATGAAGTTTTGCAATACATTTGTTGCGGAAGTAGTTCAGTGGTAGAACACCACCTTGCCAAGGTGGGGGTCGCGGGTTCGAATCCCGTCTTCCGCTCCAAGAGCTTCATGTATTGCCGGGGTGGCGGAACTGGCAGACGCACAGGACTTAAAATCCTGCGGTAGGTGACTACCGTACCGGTTCGATTCCGGTCCTCGGCACCATACTTTTTAACTCAATATAAAAGTATAATATGTTGCGCCCGTAGCTCAATTGGATAGAGCGTTTGACTACGGATCAAAAGGTTAGGGGTTCGACTCCTCTCGGGCGCGCCATATTTGACGGGAAGTGGCTCAGCTTGGTAGAGCACCTGGTTTGGGACCAGGGGGTCGCAGGTTCAAATCCTGTCTTCCCGACCATTAAAACTAATTGGGGCCTTAGCTCAGCTGGGAGAGCGCCTGCCTTGCACGCAGGAGGTCAGCGGTTCGATCCCGCTAGGCTCCACCAAAAAGTTTTTTGCGAAGCAAAATAACTTACCTTTAATACTTCTTAATATGGCGGTGTAGCTCAGCTGGCTAGAGCGTACGGTTCATACCCGTGAGGTCGTGGGTTCGACTCCCTCCGCCGCTATATACCTAAAGAAAGTATAAAAAGGGACCTTTAGCTCAGCTGGTTAGAGCAGACGGCTCATAACCGTCCGGTCGTAGGTTCGAGTCCTACAAGGTCCACCATTGTTATCTATATACGGAGGAATACCCAAGTCCGGCTGAAGGGATCGGTCTTGAAAACCGACAGGCGGGTCAAACCGCGCGGGGGTTCGAATCCCTCTTCCTCCGCCATATCTTATCTCTGAAAATGTATCATAGATACAAAAAGAATTACTATTATCATCGCGGGGTGGAGCAGTCTGGTAGCTCGTCGGGCTCATAACCCGAAGGTCGTAGGTTCAAATCCTGCCCCCGCAACCAAGTGGTCCCGTGGTGTAGCGGTTAACATGCCTGCCTGTCACGCAGGAGATCGCGGGTTCGATTCCCGTCGGGACCGCCATTATATTTTTAAAAATTAGCCTTCTAAATGGCTCGGTAGCTCAGTCGGTAGAGCAAAGGACTGAAAATCCTTGTGTCGGCGGTTCGATTCCGTCCCGAGCCACCATTTAATTAAAGGGCTCTTTTACTTGAATTGATATATCTTTATGCCGGCTTAGCTCAGTTGGTAGAGCACGTCGGAATAGCCATCGTAGCGTATGCTTCAGCGTACCAATCGAAATGCTCCATGAATGAGCTCCCTGAGATTGGGACGACTAGTCTAGAAAATAGCTTTTGTTAGTAGTAATTCTTAATAAGCCGGCTTAGCTCAGTTGGTAGAGCAACTGACTTGTAATCAGTAGGTCGTGGGTTCAAATCCTATAGCCGGCACCATTTATAATTGGAGGGGTAGCGAAGTGGCTAAACGCGGCGGACTGTAAATCCGCTCCCTCAGGGTTCGGCGGTTCGAATCCGTCCCCCTCCACCATTATAAAAAACTTAAATCATTGATATGGCGATCGTGGCGAAGTGGTTAACGCATCGGATTGTGGTTCCGACATTCGAGGGTTCGATTCCCTTCGGTCGCCCCATATTGAATTTTTGGGCTATAGCCAAGCGGTAAGGCAACGGACTTTGACTCCGTCATGCGTTGGTTCGAATCCAGCTAGCCCAGCCATTTGCGGGTGTAGTTTAATGGTAAAACCTCAGCCTTCCAAGCTGATGTCGTGAGTTCGATTCTCATCACCCGCTCCAAAACTATTAACTTGGGCCTATAGCTCAGCTGGTTAGAGCGCACGCCTGATAAGCGTGAGGTCGATGGTTCGAGTCCATTTAGGCCCACCATAGTTTTCTAACTTAACATCCTATATTTTCTATTCCACCATAGCTCAGCGGTAGAGCATTCGGCTGTTAACCGAAGGGTCGTAGGTTCGAATCCTACTGGTGGAGCCATTCTTTGGGGAAGTACTCAAGTGGCTGAAGAGGCGCCCCTGCTAAGGGTGTAGGTCGTTCACGCGGCGCGAGGGTTCAAATCCCTCCTTCTCCGCCAGGAACTTAATATGAAGGCCCATTGGTCAAGCGGTTAAGACACCGCCCTTTCACGGCGGTAACACGGGTTCGAATCCCGTATGGGTCATCGCTAAAACACTGCATATTTGCAGTGTTTTTTTCATTCTATAGGAAGTTATAAGGTGTTTTATGGCTCTATAAT
>NZ_JAJQKI010000026.1 GCF_023036475.1 Bacillus pinisoli | reverse complement strand
AATAGGTACCATTTTATAAAAGTGCTTACTCTTTTTTTTCTTTACTAGAATATTTTGGATAAAAATCAAAAATAGAAAGCAAGGGTTAAAAAAGGTTGAAATTCGTCAATATCTAACAAAATCTATTATTTTTCTCATTGTTCCTCTTATATTTCTTTTTTTTTAGGTTTGACAAAATATTTTAATTTTGCATCAATCACAATATATAGTGTTGTCGAAAATAATATGTATACTATATATTGATATTTGTTTTATAGATATGGTAAGGTAGCTATATCAAAAAAACGAGCCTATGTCAGTTTTTAGAGAGGCTCGAGTAGTTTTATCGATAAGGGAGTTGTGAGAGTTGACTGTTGCACTTGAAAAGACGATGAAAATGAATGTAGAAAGACTGAATGAAGATATTCGCGTATTTCCACAAGTACATCCAATAACAGATGATATGAAGATTACACATAAGGGTGTATCACGTTTAGTCATGTTGGATCGATATACGTTCAAGGATACGGAAAAAATTACGTTAACCGAAGGGGACTTTGTTGTCCTAACAATTAAAGAAGATCCTAAATTTCCAGCTAGAGGTTTAGGATATATTGTAAGTATTGACTGGGAGACAAAGATGGCAAAGGTACTTGTCGAAGAAGATTACCGAGGTGTGTTGGACAAGCCCGAGGAGATTGAAACAGGTATTGTAAATCGTTCCTTAGACGTAATTGAAAAGCCACTTGAGGTCTTCTACGAGCAGATTGCAAAACGTAATGCAACAGGTCTAGCTTCAGTTGAGAAAACAGAAGAGAAGAGAAAAGAATGGTTTGAAAAGTTCTACCATGAATTAGTTTCAATGAATTTTGTTCCAGCTGGGCGTGTCCTCTATGGAGCTGGTGCGGATACGGATGTAACATATTTCAACTGCTACGTAATGCCATTTGTAAAAGACTCGCGCGAAGGAATTTCCGAACACCGTAAGCAGGTAATGGAAATTATGAGTCGTGGTGGCGGTGTTGGTACAAACGGATCAACATTAAGACCTCGAAACACTCTAGCAAGAGGAGTAAATGGTAAATCATCTGGTTCAGTATCTTGGCTAGATGATATTGCGAAACTGACTCATTTGGTTGAGCAAGGTGGATCGAGACGTGGTGCCCAAATGATCATGTTAGCGGATTGGCATCCAGACATTATTGATTTCATTATCTCAAAAATGCAAAATCCTAGAATTTTACGTTTCTTGATTGAAAATATAAATGATGAACAAATCAAAAAATCGGCACAAGATAAGTTAAAGTTCACACCACTTACAGAGCAAGAGCGAGTCATGTATCAAGGAATTATAAACTTTAAGCATATTCCAGGGTATGGTGGGTTCAGTGAAAAGATAATTAAAGATGCGGAAGAAAAGCTTCGTACAGGTGGTACGTATTCTGTTCATAATTCTGAGTTTTTAACAGGTGCCAACATCTCCATTTGTTTAACAAATGACTTTATGAATGCGGTCGAAAATGATGTGGACTATGAACTACGTTTCCCAGATGTAGAAAGTTATGATGCTAATGAAATGAAAGCATATAACGAAACATGGCATGAAGTGGGCGATGTAAGAGAGTGGGAGAAGCTTGGTCATAAGGTCCGTGTCTATCGTAAAATTAAAGCGAAAGAGCTGTGGAACCTAATTAATATATGCGCAACGTACTCAGCAGAGCCTGGAATTTTCTTTATCGACAATGCGAACGATATGACAAATGCTCAAAGTTATGGTCAGAAGGTAGTAGCAACAAACCCTTGTGGGGAACAACCTCTCGCACCATTTTCAGTCTGTAACCTTGCTGCAGTAAACTTAGCGGAAATGGCAGATAAGGTTACAAAAACAGTAAACTTTGAAAAGCTAAGACAAACTGTTGAAGTAGGCGTTCGCATGCAGGACAACGTTATTGACGCCACACCTTACTTCTTAGAAGAAAATAAAAAACAAGCTCTAGGTGAACGTCGTGTTGGTCTAGGAGTTATGGGACTTCATGACCTTCTCATCTACTGTGAAACAGAATACGGTTCAGAAGAAGGAAATAAGCTAGTAGATGCAGTGTTCGAAGAAATTGCGACAACAGCCTACCGTGCTTCCGTTGAGCTTGCAAAAGAAAAAGGAAGTTTCCCATTCCTGACTGCTGATACAGAAGAACAAACAAACCGTCTTCGTGAGGCATTCACACAAACTGGGTTTATGAAGAAAATGTCTGCAGATCTTAACGAAGATATTATAAAATACGGTATTAGAAATTCACACTTACTAACTGTTGCTCCTACGGGTAAACGAGTTGCCCCCTATATTCGTAAGAATGTAGCGTAAACTTGGCTATATGCGGGAAACTCCGAGTATCCTTTTATACCCATGCTTTGCCAGCATATTCTGAGGTAAAAATTAAAAGGTGCGGACAATCCGCAGGGAAGGCGTGGCTGCCCCCTCAACGACTACATGCCAAGCAACCAATGAAAATCACCAAGATAATATTAAACTATAGGTGATTTAGATGGAAAAAAACTGTTTGAATTGTAATAAATTAATTAAGGTTAAACCTAGTCAATTTCATCGAAAAAAGTATTGTTCCAAACAATGTAAAGGAAAGTATCAATCTCAAAACCCGATAGCCTTTCAACACTTACAAAATAGAGTAATTATTAACTGCAGCTTTTGCTACAAACAAATTAATCGAAAACAATCCATTATTTCGAAAAATAACTATTGTAACAAGAACTGCAGAAATAATTATCTTAATCAAAATAGTAAGCAAATTAACCAACACCTTGTGGATAAGGTTGAGGTGAATTGCCAAGAATGTAATGTTGAATTTAAGGTTATTAAGTCAAGAGAAGGAACAGCTAAGTACTGTTCGAGATTGTGTCTAGGGAAAGCAAATGGTAGACGCGGGAAAGTTGATTATTTAAAAAGAATAGAAGTTCCTTGTACAAACTGTGGGAATATATTGGCCAAGAAACCTTCGGTTGTTCATAAATGGAACTTTTGTAATGAAAAATGTATGGGCAATTACTATGAAAAGTCCAAAGCCTTTGCGGGGGAGAAAAGTGGCACCTGGCAGGGGGGAGACATTGATTACTATGGACCAAATTGGAGGTCACAAAGAAGAATGGCAAGGAAGAGAGATAATTATACCTGCCAAGATTGTGGAGTCTCTGAAAAGATTTACGGTCAAGAATTGTCAGTACACCATATAAAACCCTTTAGATCTTTTGATGGAGATTGGAGAAGGGCTAATCAACTTTCAAACCTAATTAGTTTATGTGAATATCCTTGTCATAGAAGGAGACATGGAAAACAGTAACCCATTGGTTGATGATATAGTCTGATCCATATAGCGATATATGGAGTGGGTACTAATAATCCCACCCTCTAGAAATTAGAGAGTAACAAAAATGAGTACAGGAACAATGGTAGGTGTCTCAACCGGTTTAGAGCCTTACTTCTCATTCTCCTACTTCCGAAGTGGACGTCTAGGTAAATTCATTGAAGTAAAAGCTGATATCGTCCAAGAATATCTAGACAACAACCCTGAAGCCGATCCAACTAATCTGCCAAGCTGGTTCGTTTCTGCCATGGAGCTTTCACCAGAAGCGCATGCTGATACACAATGTGTCATCCAAAGATGGATTGACAGTTCTATCAGTAAAACAGTGAATGCCCCTCGTGGATACACAGTAGAGCAAGTTGAAAAAGTGTATGAGCGTCTATATAAAGGTGGAGCAAAGGGTGGTACGGTCTACGTTGATGGAAGCCGTGATGCACAAGTTCTTACACTAAAAGCAGAAGAGAACACATTTGAAGAAGAGCAACAGGAGCTATTCCCACAAGAGGAAAAAAAGAAGCCTGTTGTGCTAGTTGATACCATTCAAGACTTACGTTCCACAACGGTTACCTACGGTTCAGAAGTAGGGGACACTTGTCCAGTTTGTCGACAAGGAACAGTTGAAGATATTGGTGGCTGCAACACTTGCACAGATTGTGGTGCACAATTACGTTGCGGTTTGTAATATAGTAGATAAAGGGATGGAACCCATGAATTGGTTCCATCCCTTTTTGTCTTTTGGTTCATACTAAGAACAATGTAATGAAATCTGAGGTGATAATTATGAAAGCATTTGTTCCGCAATTAGTTTATTTTGAGCCAAAGGCACTGGATTATCCTCTTGGAAAAGAGTTGAAAGATAAATTTGAAAAAATGGGATTAGAAATACGAGAAACAACTTCCCATAATCAAGTTCGAGGAATTCCAGGAGATAATGAACTACAACAATATAGAAACGCTAAGTCTACACTTGTAGTTGGAATCCGAAAGACATTGAAATTTGATACGTCAAAACCTTCAGCTGAATATGCTATACCGCTTGCCACAGGTTGTATGGGACATTGTCACTATTGTTACCTTCAAACTACACTTGGTAGTAAGCCGTATATTAGAACATATGTGAACCTAGACGACATCTTTGATCAAGCTCAAAAGTACATGGACGAGCGCGCTCCGGAAATGACAAGATTTGAAGCAGCCTGTACATCTGATATCGTAGGTCTTGATCACCTGACGCATTCTTTGAAGAAAACAATTGAATTTATGGGGCAAACGGATTTTGGTCAATTGCGATTTGTTACCAAGTATCATCATGTTGATCATCTTTTAGATGCAAAGCATAATGGGAGAACAAGATTCCGCTTCAGTGTTAATTCAAGGTATGTTATTAAAAACTTTGAGCCCGGGACTTCTTCCTTTGAGGAAAGAATTGAAGCAGCTCGCAAAGTTGCAAATGCAGATTATCCTCTAGGCTTTATTGTCGCGCCAATCTATATGCATGAAGGTTGGAGAGAAGGATATTTAGAACTATTTCAACGACTATACGATTCGCTACAAGGAATTAACCTAGATGGTCTAACTTTTGAGCTAATCCAACATCGCTTCACTAAACCAGCAAAAAACGTTATTCAGAAGCGATATCCTAAAACAAAGTTGGAAATGGATGAGACAAAACGAAAATATAAATGGGGTCGCTACGGAATTGGTAAGTACGTATATCAAACCGCTGAAGCAGAGGACATTGAACAAACATTAAGACGATATATCCATGAATTTTTCCCAACTGCAGAAATACAGTATTTTACATAAAATACTGCCAAGAGGCTGGGACATTAGTATTCCGGTTAATTAAAAACCCGAACTATATAGTGGGTTCTCCACT
>NZ_JAJQKI010000025.1 GCF_023036475.1 Bacillus pinisoli | reverse complement strand
AAACTCAAATACACCGAGTTTTTTTCGCGTTTAGCGAAAATAAACTTCCTTATTATGCGCTGGCATTAATAAGTTTTTTTAAAAATTGTTGTTGATTTACATAAACCAACACGCTTGACGTTTTGTTTAGTTTTCAAAGAACTTTTTTCAACATCGCTCAGAAGCGACTTTAATAATATATCACATGTAACATTTTAAAGTCAACATCTTTTTTAAGGGTTTTTTTAAAGTTGTTTTTATGCCCTCAAAAGCGACTTTAATAAGATAACATACTCTTTATTATTGTGTCAATGTGTAATAAATAAAAAAAACAAATGGCCTATAACCATTTGTCTCCCTAGAGAATATAAGTTTGAATGATGACTAGCGCGATTAGTCCAGGGATCCCTAGGAATCCTGATACAGAGGACGTTGCTAAATTAATGGGAACATGCAAGTCAATCATTGTCCCAAACGCATTTAAAAAGAATAGCAACAATGCCCCTATCATTATTTTTATCAAACCTTGACCAATCCAACGAACAGGTCTAAGTGGTGCGCCTACTATTAATAGTAAAACAATTGCACCAGCTAATATGGATAAAATCATAGTTGGCTCCATTTTGTTTCAACCCTCCTCTTTGTACATGCCTTCTTTTTACATGATTATGAGGAGAATTTAAAAAAAGAACCAAGGTCTAGTGATCCTTATCCTAATAACGTTACTTTTCTCTGTTTTGCTTCCCTTATAAGAAAGAAATATTTCGCTTCCGCAATTTTCAAGTGGAAAAGAACTTCTTCTGAAGGTTCAACACAGCGATTCACTATTTCTTTCTGTCTCATCCATTCATTCTTATTTTTCTCTAAACTTAAAAGTAATTGTTCATTAAATGATTTTCTTAATTTTCCTTTACGTTGGAAAAACATGAATGGACCCCCTTTTAACTACAGTTCTCTTCTACCTTCAAGAGCTTTTGACAACGTTACTTCATCGGCATACTCTAAGTCTCCACCAACCGGCAAGCCATGAGCAATTCTTGTAATTCGGATTCCAGTCGGTCTTAATAACCTTGAAATATACATAGCTGTTGCTTCCCCTTCGATATTGGGGTTCGTTGCTAGAATAATCTCCTGAACTGTATCATCCTGAAGTCTTTTAAGTAGAGTTGCGATGTTAATATCCTCTGGACCTATACCGTCCATAGGGGAGATGGCTCCATGAAGGACATGGTAGTACCCGTTATATTCCCTCATTTTTTCCATTGCGATGACATCTTTTGGATCCTGAACAACACATATCACAGACTTATCTCTGGATTGGTCATCACAGATTTGACATGGATCCTTGTCAGTAATATGCCCACAAACAGAACAATGAGTTAAATTTCTCTTTGCATTAACTAAACTCTTACCAAACTCTAATACATCTTCTTCTTTCATGTTTAATACAAAAAAAGCCAAGCGAACCGCTGTTTTGGGTCCAATTCCTGGCAGCTTCATAAAACTATCGATTAACTTGGATATAGGCTCCGGATAGTGCAATTTATTTTCCTCCTGTCACGCAATAGACAGACATATAATACTCGGCTGTTTAAAAAAGTGAATTTAATGACTCGTAGTATATATTGGGAGCTTTTTTTATAAGGCTCTCTTCGTAAAGAAGGTTTAAGTCTTAGAAAAGAGCCTTTGGTAAAAAAGCCTCCACTTAGAACATACCAGGTAAATTTAAACCTTTAGTGAATTGACCCATTGTGTTATTTGTTAGCTCATCTGCTTTCTTGAGTGCATCATTAGTTGCCGCTAATACTAAGTCTTGTAGCATTTCGATATCTTCTGGATCTACAACTTCTTCTTTAATATTTACTTCTAGCACTTCTTTATGTCCACTTACAATAACTGTTACCATACCGCCACCAGCAGTACCTTCGATTCGCTTCTCTCCAAGCTCTTCCTGAGCCTTTGCCATTTGCTTTTGCATTTTTTGCATCTGTTTCATCATATTACCCATATTTCCACCACGCATAGTGTTACCTCCTAATATTAATCTTCTATAATTTCAATGAGCTCTGTACCAAAAAGCTTTTGCGCTTCTGTGATAAGAGGATTCTCTTCTTGCTTTTCAGTTTCCTCTGTATCGCTACGTTGCTCACGAATATACTCTTCTCTTATTTTCCCCCATTCGGATTCGGGGATTGCAACCATTTCAAATCTTTTTCCTATAATATCATATAGTATACCTTCTAGATTATCTCGTACATTATTAGTGTTTTCTGCAGCCATTTTACAATGTATTTCGAATTTAAAGGCTAATATAAATGCTTTTTCAGAAGCAGCTACAGGTTCACTTTCGCTAAGTAAGGCGGCATGTGAGACCTTGTTTTGCTTTCTTAATTGCTCTAACATATTACCCCAGTTACTCTTAAGTTGGCTTAGGTCTTGTCTAGTTGCTTGTTTTAATACCTCTGTCGCTCTGCCTACTGGAACACGATAACTGCTTTTACTCATCTTTTGTGGTCTCTGTTCCTTTTGAGCGGCTGCCTCATTTTGATTTTGTGAGACAGTAATCCCTTTTTCTTTCAAGGTAGCAACTTCCTGCTCCAGCTCTTTTACCCGCTGAACTAAAGATTCAACTTGAGGTATAGACTGTTTCTCCTGTTGACATAGCTGAACGATTGCAATTTCAAGTAGAATCTTAGGATGATTTGTCCACTTCATTTCTTGTTGACATTTATTAAGGACTTCAATAATCTCATAAATTCTATTTGGATTCATATCTTGAGCTAAGTTTTTAAAGGAATCATCGACCTTTACTCTGGCTAAGATGTCTTCAAGCGCAGGAGAGGATTGATAGAGAAGAATATCACGATAAAAATAAATCATGTCTTCCACAAACCGTTTAGGATCTTTCCCCTCATTCATTAGATCATCTAGTGCTTGAAGGGCAACGGGCACCTGCTCTTCTTGAATAGCCTGTACTAGTGTCATGATAAACTGCTGCGATACTGCCCCTGTTATCATTAATACATTATCCAAGGTTACTTGTTCATCACTTAATGCAATAGCCTGGTCAAGTAAACTTAGAGCATCTCTCATCCCGCCATCTGCTGCTCTGGCTACCGCGAGTAATGCATCTTCATCTATTGATACCTGTTGCTCATTAACGATTGTCTTCATTCGATTAACAATTGAAGCCGCTGAGATTCGTTTAAAATCAAAACGTTGACATCTAGAAATAATCGTTAATGGAATTTTATGTGGTTCAGTCGTAGCTAAGATAAAGACAACATGTTTAGGAGGTTCCTCAAGTGTCTTAAGTAAGGCATTGAATGCTCCAATGGATAACATATGTACTTCATCGATGATATAGACTTTATACCTTACCGTACTAGGTGCAAATTTCACTTTATCGCGAATATCTCGTATTTCATCTACACCATTATTAGATGCAGCGTCGATCTCAAACACATCAGGGTTTGAACCATTTGTGATAGTTTTACATGCATCACATTCATTACACGGTTCACTTACAGGTGCTTTTTCACAATTGATTGCTTTTGCAATAATTTTAGCAGCACTTGTTTTTCCCGTTCCTCTAGGTCCAGAAAATAAATAAGCGTGCGTTATTTTCTCATGAAGAAGAGCATTCTGAAGTGTTCTTGTGATATGTTCTTGTCCGACTACATCTTGAAAGCTTTGTGGCCTCCACACCCGATATAATGCTTGATATACCATTGGAATCTCCTTCTCCTCTTTATCATCTTTACCATTATACCGTAATTATCTTTTTGATTTCAAAGATAAATAAGAGTCTTCCTTTTAAATAAGTACTTTCAATTCAACGGTGCTAAAGATAAATAAAAAAACTCACTTTAGAAGTGAGTTTTTAATATGTGATCTAATTACCGTGCACCTTCCGTCGATTTACCACCATAAGCGTTACCCTAGCAGTTAGCTCGGTTCAGGCAACCCCGCGGCACACGAGATGGTCCACTTACTGCTGCTTCCTTCCGGACCTGACAGGATTCATGGATTCTCGTTGCGCAGGACCCGAACGTCAACACCACTTACTAAGGGCAGACCTTACAGTGAATAAACCTCTAGAAGGAATTCGGCCTCGCTAGAGCGGATTGCGAGTACAGGGCACCGCTACCTCCCCGCTTAGCACGGCAAAGTCGATAACATATTTAGTTGCGTCTTGGTGACGCATAAACAAGTATATAACGAGCGAGAAAAAATTGCAATGATGAGGACGCTCTAATTATTTGGGTTTAGAGGTTAGTTTTTTCTTATTACGCAAAGTTTGGAAAAAAGAACTTAATGCGTGACTACATTCCTCTTCTAGTACTCCACTTTCTACAATAGCTTGATGATTAAATCTTGATTCATCTAATAAGTTCATTAGTGTACCCGCACAACCACCCTTAGGATCCTTGGCACCGTATACGACTCTTGGAATCCGTGATAAGACAATTGCTCCTGCACACATGGGGCATGGCTCTAACGTTACATATAAAGTGGTCTCTTCTAACCTCCATGTATTTAACTCCTTGCATGCTTGATCGATTACTAATAATTCAGCATGAGCGATTGATCGTTGCTCGGTCTCACGTAGATTGTGCCCAGCTGCAATGACATTTCCGTCCTTCACTAAAACTGCTCCAATTGGAACCTCCCCTATTTCTTCTGCCTTACTGGCCTCTGCTAGTGCCAGTTTCATATAATATATATCGTTTTTTTCAACCAATATAAAAAACTCCTTTTAACCGTAAAATTAGCGTTATTTTAGTGAATTTATGACATTTCTTATAGCTCTTTACAATACATATACTATTAGTCATTTTCTGCGCATTCCATTACTATAGCATCATCATGGTTTGTGTGAGTAAAGTTATTTTTAAGGAGGAATCCTATGCAAACCCACGTGGTTCAAAGTGGTCAATCGTTATACGGTATTGCTCAGGCTTATGGAACGACTGTCAATGACATTGTAGAGGCTAATGAGTTAAACACACAAGTCCCTCTTGTAGTTGGTCAGGCGATTGTCATTCCAATTATCGGTCAATTTTATTGGACACAGTCTGGTGACAGCTTGTGGTCCATTGCAAACAAGTTTGGTATCTCCTTTCAGAGATTAGCACAAATTAACAGAATATCACCTACACAATCACTTTCTATCGGGACACGCTTGTATATCCCTTCTCTTCCAAAACGAAACGCTGAAATTAATGCTTATGTAGAGCCATTAGGTAATACTGTTGCACCAGCAATTGAGAATGCTGCAAGAGAAACCGCCCCGTATCTCACGTACCTAGCACCATTTAGTTTTCAAATTCAACGAGATGGATCGTTAAAGGAACCACTACTAAACAATTTTCCTTCTATCGCCAGCCAAAATCAAGTGACTCTTATGATGGTCATAACAAACTTAGAGGAAGGTCAGTTTAGTGACGAGCTTGGGAGGATTATTCTCACGAATGATTCATTACAAACTACCTTATTAGATAATATTATTTCAGCTGCTAAAAAGTATAATTTCCGAGATATCCATTTTGACATGGAGTACTTACGACCAGAGGATCGTGAAAGATACAATTCTTTTTTACGAAAAGCAAAAACTCGTTTAAAAGCAGAGGGCTACCTACTTTCTACTGCACTAGCGCCTAAGACAAGTGCCGACCAAAAAGGTAAGTGGTATGAGGCACATGATTACAAAGCTCACGGAGAAATTGTTGATTTCGTTGTTATTATGACTTATGAGTGGGGCTACAGTGGTGGACCCGCTATGCCAGTATCACCAATTGGACCTGTGCGAGAAGTTTTAGAATACGCTCTTACTGAGATGCCAGGTTCTAAAATTATGATGGGGCAAAACTTATATGGCTATGATTGGACACTTCCTTACGTTGAGGGCGGAGAATATGCAAAGGCAGTAAGTCCAAATGCCGCAATTGAACTAGCTGCAAAGAACAATGTACCTATTTTATATGATTATGAAGCCCAAGCACCTCACTTTAATTATGTAGATAGTGAACAGAAGCAACATAAGGTTTGGTTTGAAGATGCAAGATCAATCCAGGCAAAGTTTGACCTAATTAAAGAATTAGGCCTAAGAGGAATTAGTTACTGGAAGCTCGGCCTTCCATTTCCTCAAAACTGGTTGTTAATTACAGAAAACTTCAATGTCACAAAAAGATAATTTCCTAATCCTACATTTTGTAGGATTTTTTTATTCTCCAAAGCCTCCTCACTCTGTGTTAAAATAAATAAGATTATGCTGAAATTTGATTCATTTTGTCAGATTTTATGAGTTTAGGAGGATCATAATGAGTCAAACACCTTTTATTACAGTAGAGGGCCCAATTGGTGTAGGTAAAACCTCACTAGCAAAAGAAATTGCAAACCGGTTTCAATTTCAATTATTAAAGGAAATTGTAGAGGAGAATCCTTTTCTTGGAAAGTTCTATTCAAATATTGAAGAGTGGAGTTTTCAAACTGAAATGTTCTTTCTTTGCAATCGCTATAAACAGCTAGAGGATATTAACCAATCTTATCTAAAACAAAACAAGCCGGTAGTGGCTGATTATCATATTATGAAAAACATGATATTTGCCGATCGAACATTGAACGAATATCAATCTCAAAAGTATCGTCAAATATATGAAATTTTAACAAATGATATGCCAGAACCTAATGTAATCATATATCTTCACGCCAGTTTAGATACATTACTTCATCGTGTGGCAAAACGTGGTCGAGAAATTGAAAAGCAAATGAGTGCTGCGTATCTACAACAGCTCATTGAGGACTATGAGAGAGCTATGGAAATGTTCCAATATATGAATCCACATATCCCAATTTTACGTTTTAATGGTGACGATCTAGATTTTGTGAGGAATGAACAGGATTTACAGATAATCATTAGTACGATTGAATCAACGGTTAAAGGGAGAGCAACAATATGAGTTTACGTGAAAAGTATGGAATACCCAGTAATGCAGTCATTACGATAGCAGGGACAGTTGGTGTCGGGAAATCCACAATGACAAAAGGATTAGCCAATGCACTTGGATTTCGAACTTCATTTGAAAAGGTGGATACTAATCCTTATTTAGATAAATTTTATCAAGACTTCGAACGTTGGAGCTTCCATTTACAAATTTATTTCTTAGCTGAACGTTTTAAAGAACAAAAGAAAATTTTTGAATATGGTGGAGGATTTATTCAAGACCGATCCATTTATGAGGATACTGGGATTTTTGCCAAAATGCACTATGAAAAGGGTACAATGACAGAGGTTGATTATACAACGTATACTTCTTTATTTGATGCAATGGTGATGACCCCATATTTTCCACATCCTGATTTATTAATCTATCTTGAGGGAAGCATAGACGACATCCTTGATAGAATTAAAGAACGTGGTAGACCAATGGAACAACAAACACCTATAGAATACTGGGAAGAAATGCATCATCGCTATGAGACATGGATTGATAATTTCCATGCTTGCCCTGTATTAAGATTAAATATAAATGAATATGATATTCTTGAAGATCAAGCTTCAATAGAACCTATTATTGAAAAGGTTGGACGTTTTATTACTAATAAAAGCACGGTAAAAATATAAACATAAACCGGATGTGAGACCACATCCGGTTTTTTATTTGCTATTATGAAGAATATCAATAAAATGTGAAAGGATCTTAGCTGTTAGGCCCCAAATAACCTTATCATCATAAAGATAGAATTGTTCTTCCATCTTTCTAACTTTCCAATCATAGTTCTCACCACCGACGATTAAATCAATGGGAAAGTTCTCATCAGGTTTAATATTATAGTCAACATGATATACTTTCGGTTTATTTTCTAGAAAGAACGTTAATGGAACAGTAAAAATGTCTTCAACCTCTGAAGGATTAATATGTATGGAGTCTGGTGATTTAATAAATCCAACAAAGCTATAGATTAACATCCCAAAAGGTGAAACTACATAATCTAAAGGATATATCGTAGTGATGTCATTTTCACTAATCCCTAATTCTTCTCTTGTTTCCCTGATTGCAGCTTCTTTACTCGTTTGATCTGATGCATCTACTCTTCCCCCAGGAAAGCATATGTCTCCAGGTTGTCTCTTTAACTCATATGATCTAATTTCAAAGAGGATATGCAACTCACCATCTTTTTCGACTAGCGGTATAAGAACAGCATACTTTGAGTAACGGTCATTCCCAAGTACGTTAGGAATATGCTCCTTTACTTTTTCCACTATATTTTTTGCGTCCATCAAACCACCCCACTAACTTCATTATACCTTATTTAAGAGAACATAAAAAAACCAATTACTTTTGTAATTGGTTTGTAATCTCCATTTTATGCGCTATGAATATCGATATAAAATATGGCGGAGGAAGAGGGATTCGAACCCCCGCGCGGTTTAACCCGCCTGTCGGTTTTCAAGACCGATCCCTTCAGCCGGACTTGGGTATTCCTCCGTATCGACAAGTAATAATATATCAAATTACAAAAAGCTTGTCAACACTTTTAAAGATATAATAAATGCAAAGGGGGAAGCCCCCCTTATACTATCTAATTACTTCTTTATTGCCCATATATGGACGTAGCACTTTTGGCACAATTACACTACCATCTTCTTGTTGGTAGTTCTCTAAAATAGCTGAAACTGTACGTCCTACTGCTAATCCTGAGCCGTTTAATGTATGAACATGCTCTGGTTTTGCATTTAGTTCTCTACGGAAGCGAATGTTAGCACGTCTTGCTTGGAATGCTTCAAAGTTACTGCAAGAAGAAATCTCACGGTAAGACTCATAGCTTGGAATCCATACTTCTATATCATACTTCTTCGCAGCCGTGAAACCTAGATCAGCCGTACACATGCTTAGTACTCGGTAAGGAAGTTCTAATAACTGTAATACCTTCTCAGCATGTGACGTTAGTTTTTCTAGTTCTTCATAAGAATCTTCAGGCTTAACAAAACGGACTAGCTCAATTTTATTGAATTGGTGCTGACGAATTAACCCTCTTGTATCACGACCTGCAGATCCCGCTTCAGAACGGAAATTTGCACTAAATGCTGCATAGCTAATAGGGAGTTGATCACCATGTAGAATCTCATCTCGGTGTAGGTTTGTAACAGGTACTTCAGACGTTGGAATTAAGAAATAATCTTCACCTACAATTTTAAATGCATCTTCTTCAAATTTAGGAAGTTGTCCCGTACCAATCATACTATCGCGGTTAACAATAAATGGTGGAATGACTTCTTGATAGCCATGTTCATCTGCATGTAAGTCCATCATGAAATTAATGAGTGCACGCTCTAAACGGGCACCTAACCCCTTATAGAAAACAAACCGGCTTCCCGTTACTTTTCCTGCACGTTCAAAGTCTAGTATTTCTAAACCAGTCGCAATATCCCAGTGTGCCTTTGGCTCAAAAGAGAACTGCGGAATTTCTCCCCATGTCCGGACTGTCACATTATCATCTTCTGTTTCTCCAATTGGTACACTTTCATGAGGAATGTTAGGAATAGATAATAATAACTGCTCTAATTCTTGCTCTACTTCACGAAGCTCATCATCTAAAACCTTTATACGGTCTCCTACTTCTCTCATTTCAACAATTAGAGAATCAGCATCTTGTTTCTCTCGCTTTAATTTTGAAATTTGCTGAGATACTTCATTACGTTTACTTTTTAACTCTTCAGCTTCTGCAATGAGAGTACGACGCTTTTGATCTAAGTCTTCAAACTTTCCTAGATCAGAAAGGTCCTCACCACGAAATTTAAGTCTATCTTTCACTACTTCAAAATTTGCTCGTAAATACTTTAAATCCAACATGATTGTTTCCTCCTAATCAATATGAAAATTGGTAGTTCTTGACGTTAATTGAGCTAATTAGCCTAAAACAAAAAACTCCCGTCCCTAAAAACAGGGACGAGAGTTAACCCGCGTTGCCACCCTAATTATAGATTGTCTCAAAACAATCTATCTCTTGGGTCTCTGTAACGGCAGAAAGCCGGAAATATCTACTGGGAATACCGTTCGATATTTCACTCAAGGATGGATTCACGAGTATCTTACATCGGTTTACACCAACCACCGACTCTCTAAAGAAAGAACACACGTTACTATTTCCTATCATCGATTTAACCTAACAAATTTTAGTAATTATTAATTTACTACAAGTTTGTTCAGGATTCAATAGTGTTATACACCTTTTATTTAGATTCTTTCACCATATTTACAAAATACTGAGCAAATCGGTGGTCTTCTGTTAATTCTGGATGGAACGCACAACCTAAAAATTGTCCCTGACGAACAGCTACAATTCTTTCGTTATGTTTCGATAGTACCTCTACCTCTTCGCCAACTTCTACAACATATGGCGCTCTGATGAATACCCCGACAAAATCTTCGGCAACTCCCGTAATCATTAATTCAGCCTCAAAACTTTCCTTTTGACGACCAAATGCATTACGTTCAACGGTTATATCCATGACACCGATATGTGGCTCATCATAGCCTTCAATTTTATTGGCTAAAAGAATTAGTCCTGCACACGTTCCAAACATTGGTTTCCCTTGTGCGGCAAACTCTTTTAAAGGTTTCATAAAGTCGTATTTATCTATTAAGCGGCGCATGGTTGTACTTTCGCCACCTGGGATAACGAGACCATCTAACTCTTCTAGCTGTTCAGGTCTTTTAATAACAAGTGCTTCTGCACCTGACTGTTCTAAAGCATGAACATGCTCCCTAACAGCTCCTTGTAAACCTAGTACTCCCACTTTAACCATTACTAAAAACTCCTCTTATTACCAGCCACGCTCTTGCATACGTTGTTCTGGTAGTAATGATGAAATGTCTACACCCTTCATTGCAGCTCCAAGGTTTTTAGATAAAGATGCAATTAACTCATAGTCTTGATAGTGAGTAGTTGCTTCTACAATGGCACGAGCAAATTTTGCTGGGTTATCAGACTTGAAGATACCTGAACCTACGAATACTCCGTCTGCTCCTAATTGCATCATTAATGCCGCATCAGCAGGAGTAGCAACTCCACCTGCAGCAAAGTTAACAACAGGTAAGCGACCTAGTCTCTTAATTTCTAATAATAATTCAAATGGAGCACCTAGAAGCTTTGCTTCCATCATCACTTCATCTTCACTCATTGCAACAAGCTTACGTACTTGAGCATTTACTTTTCTCATATGACGTACTGCTTCTACGATATTACCTGTTCCTGGCTCACCCTTTGTACGAAGCATCGATGCACCTTCACCAATACGTCTAGCAGCCTCACCTAAATCGCGGCAACCACAAACGAATGGAACAGTAAATTGTCTCTTATCAATATGATACTCTTCATCAGCAGGAGTTAATACTTCACTCTCATCGATGTAGTCTACACCTAAAGATTCTAATACACGTGCTTCTACGATGTGACCAATACGTGCTTTTGCCATTACTGGAATAGAAACTGCACCTACAACTTCTTCTACAATAGTAGGATCAGCCATACGAGCTACTCCACCTGCTGCACGAATGTCTGCAGGAACACGCTCTAATGCCATAACTGCTACAGCACCAGCTTCTTCCGCAATTTTAGCTTGTTCAGCGTTAACAACGTCCATGATAACGCCACCCTTTTGCATTTCTGCCATACCTCTTTTTACTCTTTCAGTACCTAGATTTGCCATTATAAATACCCCCTATATGTAAGCTTACATTTGTTGAAATAGAGAAAAACAAGCGTCAAGCACCTTTTCTTCTACTATCTTTTAAACAAAAGGATTAAAATATTACAAACTGCTTGTCATTGTATTATTCTACATTAAAAGTAAAAAAAAACCTACTATTTATATTCAAAAGACGCAATAGTCTATATATATAACTAAGTTAATATAATCGTTGGAAAACAGAGTAACGAATATATAAAGAAAAGGACTCCTTATGAAAGGGAGTCCTTTTCTTTAGAATAATCCTTTAATTCCGTCTGCAGCGTTTGTCCATATATCCGCAAAGAAACCACCAATTGCTTGCATAAACAAGACAAACCAGTTTGACTTCTCTATGTTAGATGTTGTAACGACATCTGATTTTATTAGATCGTCGCCTTTTTCTGTTAGAAATTTAAGCGTATTCTCACCTGTATATTCAATCGTAAGCGTACCAACCTTTGTACCCTTTTCAACAGGAGCCGTTAATGCACCCTCTGTTGTAAGTAGTTTTTCATCAATTGTAACGACAGGCTGATACAATTCTTTCTCCCCACGTTTCATAAGGATAGAAATTGCATTTGTTGATTCTATTTCTACTTCTTTATCTTTACCTTTTACAACAGGTAAGGTTTCTTGTTCCTTTACTTGAAAACCTTCAGGAACAATTTCTTGCATTTCATAGTTACTAAAACCATAGTCAAGAAGCTTTTTCGTGTTACCGAATCTTTCTTGATAATTATTTGTTTTCATTACAACTGTTATTAAACGAACTCCGTTTTTCTCAGCAGTTCCAGTAAAACAGTAACCTGCTAAATCGGTAGTACCTGTCTTTAATCCATCTACACCTTCATATGCGAAAGAAAGTGTCGGTAACATCCAATTCCAGTTTGGCATTTCAGTACGATCATCTGTACCGTCTCTAAATACAGATTTTGGGATACTTGCTGTATCTAATACCTCTGGATAGTCATTTAATAAGTGAAATGCAAGTTTTGCAGTATCCTTTGCTGACATTAGGTTTTCTTCTTCAGCACCTGTGCCATCTGGATGATTTCCATATAAATCTTGATTATTTAAACCAGTAGAGTTAACAAACTTATAATTTTCTAATCCTAGTTCTGCTGCTTTTTCATTCATCATCTTAACAAAATTTGTTTCAGAACCAGCAATTAATTCTGCTAGGGCAATGGTTGAACCATTAGCTGAATAAATCGCCATCGACTCATATAATTCCTTAACATTGTACTGATAATCAGAACGTAGTGGAACATTGGATAAGCTTCTATTCTGGGAAATTTTATAAACGTATTCAGATATACCTGTCTCTTGATCCCAAGAGATTTTCCCATTATTGATGGCCTCTAGCACTAAATACTCAGACATCATTTTCGTCATACTCGCTGTTGGAAGTGCAGTCTCAGCATCCTTCTCATAAAGGATTAGTCCGGTCTTAGCGTCTACTAAAATAGCAGATTTCGCTTCTAGATCTAATATATTCGATTCAGCGGCATAGCCACTGCTTGGAAATAGCGACGTCATCATAAATGTAAGAGCTACAAAAAAATAAAAAATGAAAGACTTGTTTCTTTCTTTCACTATAATCCCTCCTCTAAGTTGTCCCATCATATTCTACCATATGCTTTCACAAAAAAATAGACAGAGAACATGATCCTCTGTCTAAAGGGGTATAATTTACTATCTATTATAAGGAGTAGTTTGGCGCTTCCTTCGTAATTTGAATATTATGTGGATGGCTTTCTCGTAAGCCCGCACCAGTCATTCTTACAAACTGTGCGTTTTCTCTTAACTCATGAAGAGTCTTTGTTCCACAGTATCCCATTCCTGAGCGAATACCACCTAATAGTTGATAAACCGTATCTACTAAAGGACCTTTATAAGGTACTCGTCCTTCAATTCCTTCTGGAACAGCCTTTTGATTATTTTCCTGGAAGTAGCGATCTTTACTACCTTTTTCCATGGCACCGATAGATCCCATTCCACGATACACTTTAAATTGACGGCCTTGATAGATCTCACGGTCTCCAGGACTTTCAGAGACACCTGCTAATAGACTACCAAGCATGACAGCATTTCCTCCAGCTGCTAGTGCTTTTACCATATCTCCAGAATATTTAATGCCACCGTCTGCAATAATAGGAACACCATACTTTTTAGCTTCTGTTGCGCAATCATAAACAGCTGTGATTTGTGGGACACCTACCCCTGCTACTACACGTGTTGTACAGATTGAACCAGGCCCAATTCCTACTTTAATCACATCTGCTCCTGCTTCAATAAGCTCTCTTGTTGCGTCAGCAGTTGCTACATTTCCTGCTATTAAAGATATGGCTGGGTATGCATCTTTAATCTCTCTTACTTTATCTAGTACACCTTTTGAATGTCCATGTGCTGTATCTAATACAAGACAGTCAACTCCTGCTTCAATTAGTTTTTGAACGCGAAGCATCGTATCTGCTGTAACACCAACCGCTGCACCAACTAATAAACGACCTTGGCTATCTTTTGCAGCATTTGGAAACTCAATTACCTTTTCAATATCTTTAATTGTAATTAAACCTTTTAATATTCCGTTATCATCAACTAGTGGAAGTTTTTCAATTTTGTAACGTTGTAAGATGTTTTCTGCTTGTTCTAAATTCGTTCCAACTGGGGCAGTAACTAAGTTTTCTTTTGTCATCACAACTTCAATCTTAGTGGAGAAATCTTGAATAAAACGAAGGTCACGGTTAGTAATAATACCAACTAATTTTTGGTCATCCATATTATTAACAATCGGTACACCTGAAATGCGGTATTTACCCATTAGATGCTCTGCGTCATAAACTTGGTGATCAGGAGTTAAGAAGAATGGATTAGTAATAACACCACTTTCAGAACGTTTTACCTTATCTACTTGTTCTGCTTGCTGCTCAATTGACATGTTTTTATGGATAATTCCTAATCCACCTTGTCTAGCCATTGCAATCGCCATCGCTGCTTCAGTAACAGTATCCATTCCTGCACTAATAACTGGAATGTTTAACTTAACTGTGTCAGTCAATTCAGTTCTTAAATCAACATCTCGAGGTAATACTTCAGATTTAGCTGGTACTAATAAAACATCATCAAATGTTAAGCCTTCTTTTACAAACTTATTCTCCCACATACCCTTACTCCCCCTAGTTTTGTAAAAAATATTATTAGTAGCTTAACAATTGGTTAAAATACTGTCAAGAAAGACATAATATGTTTGATTTTTCTAAAAATAACAATCTTGGAGGGATATCAATTGTTTGACCATCAAGAGGTATGGCAATCATACACTCCCTTTCATTCTGCAGCTAATGTACAGGAATACTTATGTAAAGTGTATACCTTTCAAAACATAGAGGAACCAGAAAAAAAAAGCTATCAGAATTGTTATCCCTTTATTTATTACTTAGACCATGGAAAAAGTTATTACCAATTATCCCGACAAGCTCCACCATCCATCAAACCAGTCTTACTATTTTACGGCATGACCCAATTACTAAAAGCCTGCTTATTATCAGTAGATCCTGAATACCCTGAATCAACTTCAGTACTAGCTCATGGAGTCTCAACACGTAAGCGAAAAAAACAATCTTATGATTTCTTGAAGGATGAAGTTAAAATACAAAAAAATGGGCTTTTCTCTCATTTTTCCCAAAAAATGTTTCATGTGGAACACCTTGATGGAGAGAAGATTGCTATGAACTCCTTATTTAGAAGAATACCTGAATTAAACCCTTTATTTAAGTTTAGTTATGGGGAGTCAGTGTCTTTACAAATAGACAGGGAGAGTGAGTTATCATACAGTATTACGGATAAATTTCTTGATTATTTTCATATGACTGAAGAAAGGTTTATTTCTTTTCTTATAGGTACTATAAAAGATGTACAAGAAGTTATATATGATAATAATCAAAAAAAATTCATTTTTACACTTCAATCAAAAGATTTAACACCTATTAATAGTTATCCATTTTATTATCAATATATAGATCATACCTATTTCCTTTCGACACAACGAGATTCAACCACCTATTTCCCTGAAATAATGGTTCATTATTTACTCTTATATAATCTAAGTATGATATCAAGGTATGAAACAGAATGGTGGAGTGAATTACTTCAAAATGCAAGCACCAAAGACTTGCCTTTCATTCAGCAATTTATCTCAACTACAACCACCAAAATACCAACATTATTATCACATTATCTTTATTCAAAGATTGAATAAAAAAATGCAAAACCGCCTGATAAGTCCTATCAACGGTCTTGCATTTTATTATTTTACCTCTATAGCTGTAAGAACATATTGTCCTTTTTCATTTTGATAGTACTCAATAATGACATGTGCATTCTTTTCAATACTGCTCCAATCTACATTCTTTACTTTACCGATTTGTAGAGTGAGGGTTTTAAACTCGGTATTTACTTCTATTGAATTTGAATCTACTTTTCCTACATAGGCTGCTTCTTCACGAATCATTGTAGGCTGAGAACTCTCTTTTTGAGCATTCTTTGTTATTTCTATATTGGTTAGTACATACTGATTGTTTTCATTTTTATAGTACTCCACAATTACATGTGCATTCTTTTCAATACTATTCCAATCTACATTCTTTACTTTACCGATTTGTAGAGTGAGGGTTTTAAATTCAGTATTTACTTCTATTGAATTTGAATCTACTTTTCCTACATAGGTTGCTTCTTCACGAACCAATGTAGGCTGAGAATTCTCTTTTTTTGTATTCTTTGTTATTTCTATATTGGTTAGTACATACTGCTTGTTTTCATTTTTATAGTACTCCACGATCACATGTGCATTCTTTACAATATTGTTCCAGTCAACATTATTTACTTTACCGATTTGTAGAGTGAGGGTTTTAAACTCGGTATTTACTTCTATTGTATTTGAATCTACTTTTCCTGCATAGGCAGCTTCTTCACGAACCAATGTAGGCTGAGAATTCTCTTTTTGGGCATTCTTTGTTATTTCTATATTGGTTAGTACATACTGATTGTTTTCATTTTTATAGTACTCTACAATTACATGTGCATTCTTTTCAATACTGTTCCAATCTACATTATTTACTTCATTAGTTAGTAAGGTAAGAATCTCCGTTTCCGTGTTTACTTCAATAAAGTTGGAATCTATTTGGCCAACATAAGAAGCTTCTTCTGTCACCACTTCCTTAGTTGTTTCACCAGCTTGAGTAGCATTAGAACCATTTGTAGATACAACTGGTTTACTTTCATTTGCTGGATGATCTTGCTTCACGGCAGTTCCACAAGCCGTAAGAGATAATGTCATTACTAATAAGATACTAAGTTTCATATTTTTCATTTTGTTTACACCTCGATTAATAGTTTGGATTAGGTAGCTTTTTGAGTTTTGTAACATACTAGTCAGAAGCAACCTTTTCTTTACATCTATGAGACGGTAGTATTTGGTAATTGTTACATGAAGATTTAAAAAAAGTTGTTTTTATTTATGGCCCTTTTCTAAAACATTGTTGCTTCCTAACCTACACTATTTGAAGTTAAGCTCATTTTTAACGATAAATGTAGTATATATTGTTTAAAAAGAGAGCAGATCAGTAATAAATAGCAGGATAACATTAAACTATTGAGTTAGAGTCAGGCATTAGTGATTTTTTACGAAAGCGACAAACTCTACAAAAAGAGCCTTATTTATAGAAAATTAGTCGTGGCAACTAGGTCAGAGTATTTTTTAGTTAAGCTGATACTTCGTTATTTGATTAAGGTCCTACTTAGGTTTGCGCATATTATAATGAGGTGGGTGCTAAGGATGTAACTGGTGAATTTCTCTTTCTAGAAGGTTCTATTCTTATTGATTATTGTTTTTATAGGGGAGTGGATGTATCGACAGGTTACTTGCATCTTTCGCATTAAGTGCGAGTAATTATGTATTAAATCAGTATTTTTTTTCCTACATAGGGAATTTATTCACTACGTGGAGGTAGTTTTAGTAACTTTTGGTTCATGTATTTATATTTAATCGTTTAGGATATGGCTATATGGAATTCTAGCTTACCTCTATTTTGGTATTTCCACGAAAATATGCGTTATTCCAGCTTTTTAGTTGGTATTTCCCCGAAAAATTACGTGATTTCACGATTTTCTAGATTATTTTACAATTTTTCTCCGTAATTCCACGAAAGCAAAGAAAACACAAAAAAAAGCAGCTAAACTAGCTGCTTTTTTTACATTGCTTGGCAACGTCCTACTCTCACAGGGACAAAGTCCCAACTACCATCGGCGCTGAAGAGCTTAACTTCCGTGTTCGGAATGGGAACGGGTGTGTCCTCTTCGCCATCATCACCAAACTACTCGATAAAAAACAACCGGCGAATTTCTTCGTCAGCTTTGCTTCTCCGGTGCTCATGAAGAATAACTTCATTCCGCTCCTCTAAGCTTCGCTTCCTCGAACTTCTTGGTTCTTTTTCATCTCATGAAGGATTGTTCCCTCAAAACTAGATAGAA
>NZ_JAJQKI010000024.1 GCF_023036475.1 Bacillus pinisoli | reverse complement strand
GGCAATGGCTATATTTACGGTAAACATTAAAAGGATTCTAAAGCTACTAGGATAAAAAGAGATACATATACGATGATTTAGAAGAAAAAAAGCCGACTCTTCTTCCTTTTTAGGAAAAAAGTCGGCTTTTTCTTTATTAATCATTACTAAGTTTTAAAAATCGGTAGATTTTCAGTGGCCTCGTAGATGCTGGGTATTTTTTTTGTATGGTCTAGTATACTTTATACATAAAGGAATTGAAAATTCTGAAAAAGTAATGTGAATAAAAAATCTACTAGTACAATAACCTTTGTTTCTGAATAGGTGAATATAATGATAGTACTCATTCGTCTTCACTCGTTACTTCGTGGGTAAAATTGCTTAGAATTTATACCTTGGAAGGGTGTGTCTGTATGGCAAAAGTTGAACGAAATCATATTCATTTGAAATCAGAACTACCTGGTGAGCGATCGGCCTCTCTTCAGAGACTTCGAGAACAACATGTTCCTCGAGGACCCTTTAATACATCCCCTGCTTTCATCGACCGGGCAGAAGGTGCGATGGTAGTAGATGTGGATGGTAATCATCTTATTGATTTAGCGGGAGCAATCGGTACCTTAAATGTAGGGCATTGTCCACCAACCGTTGTTCAAGCAATAAAAGATCAACTAGATCGTTTTATCCATCCAGGCTTTAATGTACTGATGTATGATTCTTATATTGAACTGGCTAAAAAATTAAATGACATTACACCAGGGAGATTTGAAAAGAAAACCTTCTTTCTAAACTCCGGAGCAGAGGCAGTAGAAAATGCTGTGAAGATCGCAAGGAAATATACAGGAAGAAGAGCGATTGTCTCATTTGACAGAGGTTATCATGGAAGAACCTTTTTAACAATGGCATTAACGAGTAAAGTAAAGCCTTATAAAAATGGATTTGGACCGTTAGCTACCGATATTTATAAGCTAAGATACCCTTATTACTATCGTAAACCCGAGGGGATGACGGACTCTCAATTAGATCAATTCCTAATTAGGCAGTTGGAGGATTTCTTTATCGGTGAAGTTCCTCCTGAAGACATTGCGGCTTTTATTCTAGAGCCTGTCCAGGGAGAAGGAGGTTTTGTGATTCCCTCTCCTTATTTCATTCAAAAAATAAAGGAGATTTGCACAAAGCACGGAATTCTTTTAATTATGGATGAAATTCAAACAGGCTTTGGGAGAACGGGGAAAATGTTTGCAAGTGAACATTTTGGGGTTGAACCTGACATTATTACTCTATCTAAATCATTGGGAGCGGGTGTACCAATAAGTGCAGTAACAGGAAGAGCTGATGTCATGGATGCACCGGCGGCAGGAGAGATTGGTGGTACCTATGGAGGAAGTCCTCTCGGTTGTGTAGCTGCGCTTGAGGTCATTAACTTGTTAGAAACTGTGAATCTTGTGAATCGAGCTACAAAGATTGGAAGGATGATCCTCACAAAATTTAAAGAGATGCAACAATCATTCCCAGTGATTGGAGATGTAAGAGGACTTGGTGCCATGTGTGCGATTGAATTGGTAAAAGACCCAATTACAAAAGAACCAAATAAAGAATTAACAGCAAGAGTCGTAGCAGAATGTAACCGAAGAGGAGTTGTTTTATTGAGCGCGGGTATATACAGTAATGTAATCCGTATTTTAAGTCCTCTTGTTATTACGGACTCACAGTTACATGAAGCTTTGTCCGTTATAGACGAAGTGTTTCAAGATCTTACTGAGAAAGGATGATATGATCAAATGACCTTAAAACCAATACAGAAGGAAAAATTATATATAGATGGGGAGTGGATTAACGGACAGGAATACGTTCAACTGTACTCACCATATAGCGGTGAAGTAATAGGAGAGATACCTTTGGCTTCAGCTGAGGATGTAGAGAAGGCGGTCCAAGCTGCAGAGAAAGCTAAAGGTCGATTAAGAAAAATGCCTGCCCATGAAAGGGCTACGATCTTAGAAAATATCGCTAGACTACTTCAACAACGCTTTGAGGAAGCGGCAGAGATTATTGCGAAGGAAGCAGGAAAGCCAATCTCCACAGCAAGGGGAGAAGTAGCAAGAACGATCCAAACGTATAAGTTTGCTGCAGAAGAAGCAAAGAGAATCTACGGAGAAACGCTACCTCTTGATGCAGCACCGGGTGGAGAAAACCGTATTGCTTATACAGTTCGAGAACCATTAGGAGTCGTGGCAGCGATTACCCCTTTTAACTTCCCAATGAATTTAGTCGCACATAAGGTTGGACCAGCAATCGCCTCCGGTAATCCAGTGGTACTTAAGCCAGCTTCCCAAACTCCATTGTCTGCTTATTTCATTGCAAAAATTGCGGAGGAAGCCGGCCTTCCAAAGGGAGCATTACATGTAGTCACGGGGAAAGGGAGTGTAGTAGGAGATGCGCTTGTTACACATCCTCACGTGAAAATGGTGACTTTTACTGGAAGCCCTGCAGTTGGAATAGGACTTAGAAATAAAGCTGGATTAAAGAAAGTAACGTTAGAACTTGGCTCTAATTCAGCAGTCATTGTGGATGAAGGTGTACCACTTGAGAAAATGATATCCCGATGTGTCACAGGAGCGTTTGCTTATCAGGGGCAAGTTTGTATTTCGCTTCAGCGTATCTATGTTCATGAAAACATTTATGAGGACTTTGTTGATAAGTTTGTCGAGGCAACTAGTAAACTAAAACTCGGCGATTCTATGGATCCGTCAACAGATGTATCAGCACTTATTTCCCCGAGTGATGTCGAGCGTGTTCAAGAATGGATTCAGGAGGCTGTTCATCAAGGAGCAAAAGTAGCAATAGGAGGAGAGCGTACAGGTAATATTCTTCATCCTACCGTTCTACTAGATGTTCCGAACGAATCAAAGGTCTCATGTCAGGAGGCTTTTGCTCCGGTTGTTCTCATTAACAAGGTTTCATCAGTAGAAGAAGCCATTCAGTATGTAAACAACTCTCAATTTGGCTTACAAGCGGGTGTATATACGGAAAATATCCATACCGCTCTAGATGCAGCAGAAACCCTTGAGGTTGGCGGAGTCCTAATAAACGATATACCAACCTTTAGAGTAGACCATATGCCTTATGGTGGAGTGAAAGAAAGTGGTACTGGGCGTGAAGGAATTAAGTATGCCATTGAAGAAATGACGGAGCTGAAATTAGTCATTATTAATAGAAATTAACATCCTATTACAGATGTAAGAGAGGGCCCCCCCTCTCTTTTATTGTGAGCAATTTTAGGAAAGGGAAGATGAATAATGGAGAAATTGTTGTTTATACGAAATTTTGTAGAAAATGACCAAATTAGAGCTAGTTTTAATCAATTAGCTAATAATGTGTTTGGTATAGTTTTAAACAGTGGTATCAAAAAGGAGTAAAGCTAGAAAAAGAGATATATCGTGGAAGTGAGACCTTATTTGTAAAGTATAGTTCAAATCTTTCTTTACAAGAGGGTTTTAAACATCCCTTAAATTCTTAAGCTTAATCTGTAACTTTTTGGAAGTGTATCCGTCTCATAATTTGAAATCAAATAAATTATGAGGTGACAAAAATGAAGATTATAAAATTTATTCCAGTCGTTGGATTAACGTTAGCACTTGCAGCTTGCGGTACTACTACTTCTGACAAACAGGTTGAGCAAGCAACAGAAAGCCAGGTTGTGAATGGGTCCTCAGGTACTAGTAATAACAATGAATCAAAATCAGTCTTATTGAAGGAAGAGGCAGCCTACGTTGGGCAGGCGGATCCACATTCTATTGAGGTTCATACAGAGACAGAAACTCTTACTCTCCAAATAGGTAAGGGGATCGATATGAATTGGAGCAGTCTTGAGAAGAATACACCTGTAACAATAGAGTACTTTAAGAATGAACTAGGACAGTATGAATTGGTAAGCATCGATGTACCGGAATCATCTAGTAAGAAACTAGTTACACAAAAGGAAGAAGCCGCATATGTCGGTCAGATTGATGTGAATTCGATTGAGGTCCATACAGAATCAGAGACCATTGCCTTGCAAGTAGGCGGCATTAAAGATGTTGATTGGGGATCTATTGAAAAAGGTACTCCTATCCTAATTGAATACTATAAAAATGAAGTTGGTCAATATGTACTAACAAGTGTAAAGGTAAACCGCTGAGAAATTAGCGGTTTTTACTATTTTTAGACTTAGTCGTTCAAACATGCTTGATCTTGCAAGATCGGAAGTCGCAAGAAAACAGGTTGCAGTCGCAAGAAAAAGTGGGAAACCCGCAAGAAAATAGGATGAACTGGCAAGAAAATAATGAAGTCGCAAGAAAACAGGTTGAATCTGCAAGAAAAAGTGAGAAACCGGCAAAAAAATCGCTTGAATCAGCAAGAAAACAGGTCGAAGCTACCAAGAATAAATGAAACTAGCATGAAAGAGGCAATAACGGACAAACAAAAGAATGACAGACTATTTCACTTATACAGAATACGAGAATGCAGTTAGTAAGTTGCTCCCACAAAACAAACAAAATGAGATGTGAACAGTTTTTGAAAATTATTACCAAATAGTACTATAACCCTACTTTTTTTATGCTAAATACTATACAATGATAAGGTTGATAGGATTGTAATATAAGGAGCACACGATGAATGAAGATTTATAAATTAATTCTGTTTATCCTTTTTAGTCTATTCTGGATTTATGGGTCGAACTACTTAATTGAGATTAGTCCAATATCTGTTGAAATTGCAAGAAACATTGTAATAGGTAAGGAATTTATATACGTACTATTAGTGGCCCTTTATCTCTATTATTCTTTAACTAAAAAGGAAGAATTAATAGAAACGAAGGAATCACAAGAACAGCTTTCCACGCTTATTAACTCCATGGTTGATTTCGTCAACTTTAAGGATGGAGAAGGAAGATGGATTGAATCGAATGAATTCGGACTTAAGTTGTTTCAGCTTGAAGGAGTGGACTATAAAGGGAAAAAGGACTCTGAACTTGCTGAATATACTTCGTTTTACAGAGAGGCTCTCATTTATTGCGAAGCTTCAGATGAGGAAGCATGGCAGAATGCAACAACCACTCGTTGTGAAGAAACGATTCCAATGCCAGATGGGACAGTAAAAATATTTGATACGATCAAAGTACCTCTATTCTATGAAAACGGTGCAAGAAAAGCGCTCGTAGTGATAGGCCGAGATATTACGGATAAAAAGCTAACTGAAGAGAAATTAAGGAGAACAGAAAAGTTGTCCGTGGTAGGGGAGCTAGCTGCCAGTGTCGGTCACGAGATAAGAAATCCTCTAACGTCACTGAAAGGGTTTGTCCAAATGTTTTTAGAGGATGATTCGGCAACAAAGAATAAGCCATATTATGAAATTATGTTAAATGAGTTAGATCGCATTAATCATATAGTTGGAGAATTATTAATTCTAGCGAAGCCACAAAAAATTAGCTTTTCTAAACATAGTATTAACCATATCGTTACAGATGTACTTAGCTTATTAGAAACTCAAGCAAACATGAACAACTTAAATATTAACTATCGGGCTTCGGAAGAGATCAGTATTGATTGTAGTGAAAATCAACTCAAACAGCTCTTTATTAATATTGTAAAGAACGCCATTGAAGCTTCAAGAGAGAATAGTCAGGTTGAAGTTTCAATTAAAAAGAAAGGAACAGATGAGGTCCTTATAACAGTAGAGGATTATGGCATAGGATTAAGCGAAGATTTTCTAGCGAGAATTGGAGAACCATTTTATTCGTCTAAGGAAAAAGGAACTGGTTTAGGCTTGACTGTTAGTATGAAGATTGTTGAACAACATAAAGGAACCATCCATTTTAAAAGTGAGAAGAACGTAGGAACTAAAGTGGAAGTGACCTTACCTATACACCACCAACATTAAAATATGATGAATGACTTAATCTATCATTTATTAAGTCGATATATAAGTATACCAGTTTGATAGGAGGACAATATAGTGGTTAGCTCGTATGAAAAGCTTAGCTCCAAGATTCTAACTTTAACATTAATCGGTTTAATGCTTGCGTGTATCCCGATTTTATTCGTTTTTACACTGCTTGAGTTTATATATTGGAGAGATTTCTTCATATTATTAGGTATGACTCCTTTTTTAGTAGGGTTAGTATACTTTGTATTTAAGAAATTTCAAGAGCATGAAAAAGGGAAGTATTTACTTAATGCAACCTCCTTCTTTGTATGCTTAATTTTTATTTGGTTTATTCCTTCAGAAGAAACATGGGGAGCTTGGCCAATTATAGCTCTATTGTCACTTATTTACCTGCACGGAAAGATCGCAATTCTATCAGCCATATATGGATTATTTGCGAATATCATCTATCTTCTTTTCCATCCCTATTACCAAACGATGACTATTGTAGATGGAATTGTGACAAATATCGTGATTGTCATGATTGGTGTCGTTTCTTACTGTATTACATTAATGGGTAAAAAAATGTTAACAGATGTGAAGGAAAGCGAAGTAAAAGTAACAAGCCTACTTGAGGAAGTTGCTAATTCTGTTGCAGTCATCGAAAACTTCGGGAAAACTCTTAACAGACGAGTGTTAGAGACAAAAGATATCTCAAGAGAGATGATTACTGGCTATACCGAGGTAGCAAAGGGTGCGGAGAAGCAGGCTGCTGGAATCGTTGATATTAATGAAAAAGTGTTGGATACTAATACTTTTATTACAGGTGTTTCAGAGCATTCTATGGAATTAAAGGATTTATCTATTTCTACTTCAAAAGCTACTGAGCAAGGAAACCAATTAATACTAACATTACAGCAGGAGCTACAGCACGTAGTTGACATGCAGGGTAAGACAGTTCAGTTAATGAACACACTTGAGGAGAAGACTCAAAGTATTCATCAAATTTTAAAAGCAATAGATGACATCGCTACTCAAACAAACCTCTTATCTCTCAATGCTTCGATTGAAGCAGCCAGGGCGGGAGAACATGGAAAGAGCTTTGCTGTTGTAGCGACTGAGATTCAGAAACTCGCAGGAAGTGCAGGAGATTCTGCGAAAGCCATTGCTAACATTATTTCAGATATTCAGTTCCAAACTGTCGCTGTGTCTGAACAATTAGTGAAAGGCAACACAGTAATTGAACAAGGGCGAAAGGCTGCAAATGATTCTATTGAAGTATTTAATGTCGTGACCCAAAACATGAACGATGTGATGGCTAAAGCTTCTGAGATACAAGGAATGTTAAAGAATCTTGATGAGAATGCTAGCGGAATTGGTGAGGAGATTACGACCATTTCAAGCATTACAGAAGAATCAACGGCTTCTATCGAGCAGATGACCGCATCACTTGATATGCAAACAGAGCGTATTGAAGAGATTAGTCAAAGCTTTAAAGAACTAGAAGAAATGATTGAAAACTTAAATAAGCTTACGAAAAGAAACGATTAAGAACAAAAGGTTATAGCAAATTTGCTATAACCTTTTTCCTTCGTTTAATCTATCTTTTGAACATCCACTCGACAGGAAAAGAATACAGCACCATTTCCCATATCTGCGGGACGATCAGAAGTTAACGAGTTTACGAGCTGGTTTGTGCCAGGTAAGTCCGCCCATAAACCTTGAGTGACAACGACACCAGGTAAAACTGTTTCCCCAACGGATGCCTTCAGTGTGCATGCGCCTCTTGAATTGAATACTTTTACATATTCACCAGCTTTAATACCTAATGAATCAGCGTCCTTCTCGTTCATAAATAATCTTGGTTCCTTTTCTAGTGTTATATGCTTTTCGTTATGAGAAAAAGTTGAATTGACAAAGTTATGATTGGGTCCTGGGATAAACAGAAACGGAAAATCTCCATCCTGCTCGATAGGTACATAGGTAGGAAGGGCAGGGTGTCCATCTCTCTCCATCTGTTTAGAGTATAATTCAATTTTTCCACTTGGTGTTGGGAGATTGTCTACTAACTTTGTTGTAACATTAGCTTTCTGGTATTTCTTCTCTTTTAAACTAGTAAGATTAATTTCTGCTAGGTAAGGATTTTGCTCGTGGCTTAACGCCTGCTCAATCATGTCCTCTTCGGTTTCATAGAGACAAGCTTCCTCGAAGTTCATTCCCTTTGCGAGTAAATGAAACACTTCCACATTAGACTTCGACTCACCATAATGTTTAATGACTGGCTCTTGAATCTGAATATAATGATGCCAGTAAGAGGTATAAAGATCTGTATTCTCAAAAGCAGAGGTTGCAGGTAAAATAATGTCGGCATACTTCGCAGTTTCCGTCATAAACAGTTCATGAACGACAACAAATAAATCATCTCGTTCAAGACCTTTTCTTACTTTATTACCCTCAGGTGCTACAACAGCTGGATTGGTCCCGTACACATATAATGATTTTACAGGGTGGTCGAGCTCAAGTAGTGCTTTTCCTAATTGGTTCATGTTAATCATTCTAGTGTTCTTCTTAGCAAGTAGATCACTGCGCTGTAGACGTTCAGCATTATGAGCCAAATAACCACCATTACCTTTTATAGCACCTCCACCTCTCACTAGCCACTGTCCTGTTAAAGCGGGTAGACAAGCAATCGATCGGATGCACATTCCACCATTATCATGATGTTGTGGACCGTTCCCTATCCTGATAAAAGAGGGAGAAGTCGTTCCGTACATTCGGGCAAGCTTATAAATATCAGCGACGGGAACCCCTGTAATGTTCGAGACCGTATCTGGATCATATTGAATAACATGATTGCGGAGTTCTTCGTGTCCAACAGTATAGTTCTCTAGAAAGTTTAAATCTACGAGATTCTCCTTAAATAGGATATGCATTATCCCAAGTGCTAGGGCGGCATCTGTTCCAGGGAGTATCGGGATAAACCAGTCAGCAAACTGCCCTGTTTGGTTTCTATGTACATCAATCACAACGATTTTAGCTCCGTTTTTCCTGGCCTTTTGAGCAAGCGCGACTTGATGCATATTGGTACTAACGGCATTTATACCCCAGAAGATCATTAACTTAGAGTGAATGGTGTCTTCAGGATCAATCCCGAAGCTTCCACCCATTGTATACTTATATCCGACTGAGCCAGCTGCCGAACAGATGGAGCGATCCAACAGGGAAGCACCTAGTCGGTGAAAAAAACGGCGATCCATTCCTTCTGCGCTAAGCAACCCCATGTTTCCATAGAAACTATAAGGTAGAATGCTTTCAGGACCGTCTGAGGAGATTAGTGTTTTCCATTTGTCCGTAATCGTCTGGATGGCTTCCTCCCAGCTTATCCTTACGAACTTTCCTTCCCCTTTAGCGCCAACTCGTTTCATCGGATACTGTAATCGATTGGAGTCATAAATTCGCTCTGTCATATGGCGAACCTTATTACAAATGTTTCCTTTCGTTACTGGATGATTCGGATCTCCTTGAATCTTAATAATCTTTCCGTCCTTTTTATGAACTAACAATCCACATTGATCTGGGCAATCAAGAGAACATACAGAAGGAAAGATACCATCTTTTTGGGTAGCGTACGACATGAGATCAGCTCCTTTACCATTATCGGCACTTATAGTTAGATTATATTTTAGTAGGAATCTATAGTGAATAAAAAAGATTTAAATCATCAGTTACTTCTTAGAAAAAGCTTTTTTAGGTATGGTATATTAACTCTGGTACAATCTTAGCATTGAAGTACGTGTTGATCATTCAAAGAAGGCAAAAAAACCTCAATAGGGGTTTGTTCTTTTCATTATGCTTTAATATGAATTTTTCCAAATTTTATATATTACCTCAGAAAAAGTGAATGTTTTTGAATTATTGAATAGGAAAATTCTGATATATTAGTTTTGAACAATTTGTTGATGAGAGCGGTAATTAACGTTTTATGCTCGTATAAAAAAATAAAAATATGAACTTACCAATACAAGTAAAGGCAGTGATAGTTACTAATTAAATTATGTTATGAATTTTAAAATAAAACGAAAGTAAATTTTTAAGAATGGAGCATTGAGGATGAATGAAAGAATTGAGGTAACTGTAGACCCAAGTGATATGAATCGCCAAGCTATAACGTATTCTTTTATTATTACAGTTTTAGCATTTGTTCTATATCTACCAATTTGGGGCTTTAAGATAAATCTTGGGTGGGACATTCTATTAAAGTTCTACGTCTGTTATATGCTAGGAATAATCATACATGAGTTGTTACATGCAATCGGGTTTATTATTTTTGGTAAGGCAAAACTAGGCGATATTAAATTCGGTTTTATAATGAAACATATGATGCCTTACGCACATTGCAAAGTACCTATTACTGCTTTGTCTTATAAAATATCTTTATTATTACCTGTAATTCTAACTGGAATTGTGCCATTTAGTTTAGGTGTAATCTTAGGAAATGGACTTTGGGTTACGGTTTCGGTATTTTTAATCGCAGGAGGCGTAGGAGATTGGATTATTTTCCGTAAAATATATAAGTATCCACATGATGCTCTACTAGAAGATCATCCCAGTGCAATTGGGTGTGTAGTAAATCTAAAGGTCTAAGTTATTCTATAAATAGTTGAATCAATTAAGTGGATTTACATACAGGCGGTTATATAAATAACATTGTCCATAGTGTGAAAAATTGAAGTGTTCTAAGATTCCAAAGACAATTAAATGTCTGAGAGTGGTAGCGGCAAAAGTAAAAACCTTGATTTCTCAAGGTTTTTTACGCGATTTATATTCGATGGAGCATAGGGGGCTCGAACCCCTGACCTCTACGCTGCCAGGGTGGAAGATGATATTTCCTCTAGTTTTCATAAGTGTCCTAAAATGGCTTTGTATCAAGGTTTTTAAGAGAATTTCACTTTTTATATGACCTTTGATTTCCGGGGGGCTTCGGTAGTGTGTGACCAAGATGTGACCAGAGCGTGACCCAGAATATGTTAGAAATTAGTTGTTAGTCCAACTAGTAAGAAATAGAGATGTGACAGTATGCCATTTACAGTAATAGTGTTATGAGATTAAGAAATCGGTACCCTTTTGAAGGAAGTACCGTTTTTTTGTTGAATTTTATAAATTAACTATTATTTCCAAAAGGGCGAAAAGGTGTTTTTTTATAGTTATTGTATATACCGGGGAAGAAAATAATGATTGGTGAATAGAAGAGAACCTTATTATATTAATAACGTTAGGTGGGTAAGGTAGTTGGAAAAAACACTTATGTTAAAAGTTAAATTTAAAGTACATAGAAGTTTTTTAGAAGGGACATTGTTTTGGATTAATTCCTCTAGTCGCAAAATTTATCATAGTGGTAGGCCCTTTTTTAAGAAATCATTTGAAGATCATGACTCACACTTATTAGGTACATTCGAAGAACTTTTATTTAAAAATACAAAAATACAAAAAATATTGTTAAAGCTATTAGAGAAAAGAGAAAGGGTATTTGGAATTACCCACGGTAAAGTAAAAGGATTAGAAGATAACTTGAATATTGTTTTCTTTAAATCATGGGACCAAATGTATTCGTATGGAAAAGAACATATCATAGGAGTAAAGCAATATAATAATGTCCCTATTGAAAATGGATTTAATTTTAATTCATTTTTAGACAAGTATAAGAATAGTAATGGAATAGATCAAAATATACAAAATAGTAATGCTGTAGATACACTTGCGAATGAAGTACTCATATTAAATAAATCTCAGGGTAACTACCAAAAAATCATTGAAAATGGCTGGAAGATTACAAACTTATTAAAATCAAAAATAAAATTGACATTTGATGTTAAAAACATTTCTAGTATCATTGTGTCTACTCATCTTAATCATGAAGATATCAGTAAATCCATTGAATGGATTGAGGAAATGTCTAGATGTGGATATCAATTTCCTGATATTAAGTATAAATTAATGGAAATTAAAAGACTACAAGCTGGATATCATTTAGAAAATATAACAAACAACAATACCTTAAATAGTATTGCAAGGTTATATAAGGAACTGAAAGCATATAGCAAAGCTGAAATTATTCTATTAAGAGCCTTGGAACTTCAACCTAACAGTACATACACTCTTACACAATTAGGTGGGTTATATAGAAAATTACGATATCATGAGGATGGAATTACTCATTATCAAAGGTCTTTGAGGATAAAAGAAGATAAATTTGCTTTAAACGGCTTAGGTGGCTTATATCGAGATATTAGAGACTATGATAATGCGTTAAAGTGTTATAAAAATGCCCTTGAACTCAACGAAAGAGATATGGAAGCTCATACTGGTATTGGTGCCGTATATATTGATTTAAAAGAATATGAACAAGCGAATGATCACTTTGAAAAAGCTGGTACAGACACTGTCAATTTCTTATTTAAAGAATATAGAATGTATGAGAGAGAAAACTCAATTGAAAGTGCGATTGGATGCTTAAAACAAATATTAAATATAAACCCTAGTAATACAAGGGCAAAGAGTGAGCTTATAAAATATAATTATATTAAATGAATAGACGGATGTATTTAAGAAGTAGTTTTATGAAGGCCATAAAATAGATTGTGTTATTGGTGTAAGAATATTATGATCTACATAAACAAAAAGCCATCGATCCAAGAAGGGTTGATGGCCTCTTAATCAAAGTAAAGACGATGAATATAAAGGTGATATATTTTAGCGAATACGGGGAAGAAAACTGTGCTTAAGTATATTTATTAGATGTAAATATCATGTATCACCTTCTTAGAAATGACTAATTCTAAATAATAAATAATAGAAGCAAATGAAGGACGAATTTATTCGCCTTTTATTGCTTAGATAAAATTGGCCAGCCATTTTCTAATCTCCAACCCGTTTCAATATCTCTTTTATGTATTTCGTATTCACTATAGTCAAGTTCTACATAGCTGTATCTCCATTTAGTTAAATTACTAAGATTTGTTCCCAACACTTTTAACGAACCCGTTTTCTGATTATCCCTAAATTCTTGAAGGATTCTTGCCCCTAGGTCATAATAGTGATTACTATTTGGTTTTCTTCCACCGATACCATTATAGACTATCCAAAATTCCCCTTCCTCACTTGGATGTATAACATTATTTAAATCTTTCCTACTTTTCGCTAAAAAGGGGATATCTATAGCATTTTTATTTTTAGAAATAGTCGCGTTGCATAAATCCTCTAATGTATATGATGTATAAATCCAATATAAACCACACCCCCTTGAACTGGGACGATTACTTAGCTTAAGTAGTCCGTTATTATCCTCTACAATAGTTAGCAGACCACATTTTCTTCTTAATTTCTCTATCTCAATAATTCTATTTTTCATATACTTGACCTCTCTGTCATCAGCTTAGTTAGGTTAGTAATACCGATGAAATCTCTATTTCATTTCAATCTTACTATATTAGAAATTCACAAAGCTAATTTTGTTTGTTTATATGTATTTTAATGGGATTATTTGTCAATTATACTAATGGCTTGAAAATTGAATAAGAGGATGGATGATATTATGTCTCTTTTTAAGGAAATTTTTGAAGATATAAAAGACCTTGGAGAATATGCTACGAAGGGATTTTATCATGAAGTAATTAAAGGTGAAGATAACTACATTCCAACTTATGAAAAAAATCGAATGGCAAACTCAATGGTAAGTTCAGCTCGTCATAGCTACAATGAGACAAAGGAACGATATGAGATAAAATTCAACACAGTTAAGCAGAACTTTAATGATTTTTGTAGGTTGAAAGAGAGTTGCTTACATAATGAAATGTCTAGATTTGAAAGGTATATTGCTAATGCTTCTCTTAGCAACCAATTAAAAAGTGTAAAACAGAATTACTTTCAACACGTTCCGGTTCAAAATCAGATTATTAACCGTTTCGACATGAAGATTCCTGAGGCTCCAAGAACTAGATTTGAATTAGATAATTTCTTTTTGTTATTTAGAATAGGAGAAGCAGACGATAATCTTTCGGATGCAAAGGCAGTAAAGAGTGATATTCTACGTGCCAAAGAACAATTAGAATTTCGTATAACAGCACTAGATAATGTGTTAAATCGTATTAAAGAGTTTCAATCCTTTACTAAGGATCTCTCCCAAAATCTTAACGCAGTTAATCAAAAGATTTCGTTGTCTGGTACCTCAGTCAATAAAAACACATTAGATCTTGGTATGGTTTATATATCATTGTTGTACATAGTTGTATCGACTGATATTTTTGATAATAGAGAAGTTTCTCATAAATCCCAAGAAGTACTTAAATTTATCAAGTCCACGTTAGGAGGATTGCAATGAAAACCTTATTACCTGAAACAGTTACTGTATTTGGCGAAGTGATTAATGGGTTAACTAAGTATGGGATTGCTAGAGAGCAAGAAAAAACAGAGAGACATCGGATATCTTCGGAAAACAAGGTCAGAATAGAGCAATTACGTTTACAAAAGGAACTGCTGTCAGAGTTTAACTTTAGTCAACATCAGGAAAGAATGGGTTTAATACATGCTTTAAATAAAGCATGTGAACAGAATAATGTGGAATTAGCTAGTCTTTGTGGGAGCTTATTTTTACAATCTCAAATACAAGATAAGGGATTTCAGTGGGTTTCAAGTTACTTGCAGTCCGAACAAACGTTACCTAATTTTAATCGTTTGTATATTCATTAACTACGAAAATACAAATTTTTTATAATTAAGAACCAATATATTTCTGCTAATAGATTACCTCGGCTTATACCGGGGTGATCTTATTTAATTTCTAGGGATATTTTTTATTGCTTTTATAGTTCATGTCCATTTATTTGTTGTCTAAAAGTCTTAAATCTTTTGTAATTACATTCCAGACTAACTTAAAGATAGTGAAAATAGTTATTTTAGTGGAATATGAGCAGTCTTTTTATAGTGTCTAGAACTTATAACTTTTGTACATTAAACATAACTGGTGAAATAGATAGATTGGTAAGGGTTAAATAATTTAGAGGGTATATGTGATGAAGCACAAATGAGGTCTAGTTTAAATTCAAGTCAATATTTTTAATTAGGGTATTTTTTCTGTTCTATTTTTAGACTATGTTACTAAATAAGTCTAAAAATTAAATTTCCTTTATAATAATAGAATGTATAAAAAGAACTGGCTAAGAAAGAAGGTGGATATTTTGTCAGACAAATGTACTACATGTAAACTTTGTGATAATGTGTTTGAACATGATAATCAAAAATTCGGTTTGTCAGGTGTTTATAAGAGACAATACGAGCCGTGGCAACTATTAGAAGGTAAAAGAAATAGTTTAGTTTGGATTTACGGGATTAATCAAGCTTTCAACGAAGGTGAATATGACTTAGATTACCTTTTGCCGAGGGGAAAAAAGTGGAAAAAAATTGAGTTGGATGGACGAAGTTTAGATAAGCTAGAAGACTGCTTTATCGCAAAAAATGGAAAAGAAAAGGTATTTAAAAATGAAAAATACTTTAAAAAATTCAATACTGTATCTCCGATCCTTTTTGAATTACTAGGGCAAGATTATGGTGTTGCTCATACAGATGTAATTAGGTGTGGTTCAGTTAGGCATAAACCTGAGGTAATGATAGGGAAACTCTTTGAGGATATAGTTACGAATTATTCCGATTTAGAGGGAAATGAACAAAAAATAATTAAAGATAGTTGGAATATTATACCGGAAAAAATTCGGAAGAATTGTAAAAAATATGTTGAGCAACAGTTAAATAGCAGCAACTATGAGGTTCCAAGATTAATAATTTGTCATGGTAACCCAGCGAGTAAAACGATTAGAGAAATACTCTTATCAGAAAAGGAACAAGAGGGTATTGCTAGGTTATGTAAAATGTCAAAAATTGATTACGTTCCTTTCTATCATGCTTCATTAAAAAAAGGAGATAAGCAACATTCTATTACTGTTGTGCAAATGGAATTTATGCATGACAAGCTTCCTAATGTAACCAAACGTTCTATTGGTTATCTTATAGATGGATTAATAAAAGATTTAGGAATATTAGAAACTAGAGATAAATTATTAGGAACTAAAAGTAATTATAAACATGGGTTATTGGTTTAAAACTAATTTTAACGTAGTAATAATTTGTCTCTATAAAACAGATGAGAAACGGTGAATTTTTACAAAATAAAGACCTAATTTGAAAACTACACAGGAATGCCTTTCTTTAAAAAAGATTGGCATTTTTTAGTTTACAATAATAATTTCTGGATAATGTTTCCTTATCACTGCTTGAAATGGTTATAATAGGTATTAAGAGTTAACAGTATGTGGGGGGATTATTTTTGTTCCAAAGTAATTTTCATTTTCTATTACAAAAATGGGGAATCCTTGCTAACTTAGGGGAAACGGCAGAAAATAATGTATTTAATGATCCAAATACAACAATTATTAAAATTCGAATGTTTGCAGAGACAACAGCAAAATATGTTTTAGCATTTGAAGAGATTAGAGAAACATACGACACTAGTCAGGTTGATCGTTTAAACGCACTAAAACGTGATGACCTTATCTCTGATGAATTATATGAAATGTTCGATACAATTCGTAAAAAGGGTAATAAAGCTGTTCATGAAGCTGGGTATGGTACGGAAGAAGAAGCAAAAGTAATAGTTCATATGGCGTTTCGTATTGCAGTATGGTTCATGCAAGTTTATGGTGAATGGGGTTTTGAGGAACCAGAATACATTGAGCCAGTAAAGCAAACTAAAATAAATAAGGTTGAAATGCAAAAACTTACGCAATCATATGAAGAAAAAGTAAGTAAATTAGAGGAACAATTAGAAAAGCTCCGAAAAGAACAAAGCAATGTACCAAATGAAGAAAAACAAAGAAGAAAACAAGAATCAAAGCGTTTTAGCAGTAATATCGAATTAACTGAAGCTGAAACTAGGACCATTATTGATGAACAATTAAGAAGAGCTGGTTGGGAAGTCGACACAGAAAATTTGAGATTTGGCAAAGGAATTAGACCACAAAAGGGTAAAAATATAGCTATAGCAGAATGGCCGTTAAAAAAGGGTTTCGCAGATTATGCCTTATTTATTGGATTAGAATTGGTTGGGATTATTGAAGCTAAAAGAAAGAGTAAAAACATTCTATCCGATATTGAACAAGCAAAAAATTATGCTAGATTAGTTGTTCAACAAGATGAAGAAATCATTCTTAAACCATATGGAGACTACTTTGTACCATTTTTATTTGCAACAAATGGACGGTCTTATTTAAATCAGTTAGAAGAAAAGTCTGGAATCTGGTTTTTAGACGCAAGAAAATCTACAAATCACCCACGTCCATTAAAGGCCTGGTACTCACCAGAAGGATTAAAAGAATTAATAAAGCAAGATCTCGATAAAGCAACAAAAGAATTGCAAGATGAAGAACTTGGCTACCTTAATTTACGACCTTATCAAGAAAATGCAATTACTTCTGTAGAAAATGCATTATCACAGAAGCAACGAGAAATTTTGTTAGCAATGGCAACTGGAACTGGAAAAACCCGTATGGCAATTGGCTTAATTTATCGGTTAATCAAACACAATCGATTCAAGAGAATTTTATTTTTAGTTGACCGTTCTGCATTAGGGCGTCAAGCAGAAGCTGCATTTAAGGATTCAAAACTTGAAAACTTTCATTCTTTTACTGAGATCTTTGAATTACAAACTTTAGATGACCAAAAGCCTAATCCAGAAACGAAGGTACATATTGCAACGGTACAAGGTATGTTGAAACGACTTTTCTATAGTAATTCCGATACTCATATACCAACTGTAGACCAATATGATTGCATCATTGTTGACGAAGCTCACCGAGGTTATACACTAGACAAAGAAATGACAGAAGTTGAATTAGAGTTCCGTGACCATAATGATTACGTAAGTAAATACAGAAAGGTCTTGGAATACTTTGACGCCGTTAGGATAGGTTTAACTGCTACCCCAGCCCTTCATACTGTTGAAATATTTGGTGAACCCGTATTTACTTATTCATATCGTGAAGCAGTAATTGATGGATACTTAATTGACCACGAGCCACCGTATCAGTTTGAAACGGCTCTAAAAAAGAGTGGGATTAAGTGGCAGGTTGGGGAAGAGGTAGAGGTATACGATACCAGGGTGGGTATGATTGAAAAAGAAGTTTTAGAAGATGAGGTTAATATAGAAGTTACACAATTTAACAAAACAGTCATTACTGAGAGTTTTAACCGTGTAATATTAAGTGAATTGGCTAATCATATTGATCCGTATGATCTTGGTAAAACACTTATCTTTGCTGCAACAGATGATCATGCTGATATGGTAGTTCGTATTCTAAAAGAAGAACTAGAAAATGTTCACGGAGAAATTGAGGATAATTCAGTAATGAAGATTACAGGTTCTATTAAAGACCCACTTCAAGCAATTAAACTTTATAAAAATGAACGTCTTCCTAATATAGTAGTAACTGTTGATTTATTGACAACGGGTGTTGATGTTCCTTCAATAACTAATATTGTATTTTTGCGTAGGGTACGATCAAGGATATTATATGAGCAAATGCTAGGTAGAGCTACGAGAAGAGCCGATGATATTGGAAAGGACCATTTTTCAATTTACGACGCAGTAGGAATATATGAATCATTAAAACCTTATACAACCATGAAGCCCGTTGTAGCAAGTCCTAAGGTTTCCTTAACTCAATTAGCAGAGGAAATTGAACAACTTGAAAATGAAGAACATTTAAAACAACATAAGGATCAATTCATAGCAAAAATGCAGAGAAGAAAACAAAAGTGGACTGACAAGTAACGGGAAGATTTTAAGGTTCTATCAGGTGGTAAAACCATAGAAGAATTTATAGATTTAGTAAAAAATACTAAAGAAAATGAAATATCACAAGAATTAAAAGAGAATAAACAACTCATAAATTATATTGATGAGAATCGTAACCGTCCAATTCGACAATTAATTTCTCGTCATGAAGATGAATTAGTTGAAGTAACAAGAGGATATGGAAATGCCGAAAAACCAGAGGACTACTTACAAAGCTTTAGTCAATTTATAAAAGAAAACATCAATCTAATACCAGCTTTACAAGTTGTGTGTACACGGCCAAGTGATTTGACTAGAGAAGAACTTCGTAAACTTCGTATTGAATTAGACCAAAAAGGTTTTACTGAAAAAAACTTACAAGCAGCTTGGCGTGACGCCAAAAACGAGGATATTGCTGCTGATATTATTAGCTTTATACGTCAACAAGCACTAGGTGATCCTCTAATTAGTCATGAAGAGAGAATAAAAAATGCAATGAAAAAAATATATAGTATGAGAGCATGGCCAAAGATTCAAAAGCAGTGGCTGGAAAGAATTGAAAAGCAATTACTACAAGAATCAATTCTTGATCCGGACCCAGAACAAGCATTTAATGTAGAGCCATTTAAAAGTAAGGGTGGCTATAAACAACTAAATAAACTCTTTAAAGGTGAGCTTCCGGATATTGTGAAACGAATTAACTTAGCCTTATATAAGCAAGATAAACGCGAACAAGCGTGATTGTTGACCTCTTTATTGAGGTCTTTATTTTTGGTTTTGTTATAATAAAAAGGCTAGTTTGAAAAAAAGTGAGAGAAAAGATAAAGGAGAAGTAAAAATGGGAAACCAACAGATTGTTCAAAAATTATGGAATTTATGTAACGTGTTACGAGACGATGGGATTACCTATCACCAATATGTAACAGAATTAACTTACTTGTTATTTTTAAAAATGATGAAGGAAACAGAGAACGAAGAGTCTATTCCAGAAGAGTATCGCTGGGATTCATTAGTAAGTCTTCACGGGATAGAACTAAAAACTCATTATCAAAAGCTATTAATTGACCTTGGTAATGAAGGTTATGATATTTTAAAGCAAATATATACGAATGCAAAAACAAATATTGATGAACCTAAAAACCTGGAGAAAATCGTTCGTTCAATAGATGAGCTAGATTGGTATAGTGCAAAAGAAGAAGGACTTGGTGATCTTTATGAGGGGTTACTAGAGAAGAATGCGAGTGAAACAAAATCAGGTGCTGGTCAATATTTCACACCACGCCCTTTAATAGATGTAATGGTAAAGTTGGTTGATCCACAACCCGGAGAGCGTTGTAATGACCCTGCAGCTGGAACATTTGGTTTTATGATAGCAGCAGACAGATATGTTCGTGAGAATACCGATGATTATTTTGACTTAGGGGAAAAAGAAGCAGAGTTCCAAAAGTATAAAGCATTTTCTGGTGTTGAGTTAGTAAAAGATACTCACCGTCTTGCAATGATGAATGCTCTACTACATGATATTCATGGCGAAATCCTTCTTGGTGACACACTTTCAGAACTTGGTAGTAATTTAAAAAACTACGATGTTATTTTGACAAATCCACCGTTTGGGACAAAGCAAGGTGGAGAGCGACCAACACGTGACGATTTAACATTTGCATCAACGAACAAACAATTGAATTTCTTACAGCATATTTACCGTGCATTGAAGCCTAATGGGGAAGCTCGAGCTGCTGTTGTGTTACCAGATAATGTCCTCTTTGAAAGTGGTATAGGAGCAAAAATTCGAGAAGATCTAATGGATAAATGTAACTTACATACAATTCTTCGTCTACCAACAGGTATTTTCTATGCACAAGGTGTTAAGACAAATGTTCTTTTCTTTACACGTGGTAAAACAGATAAAAATAACACAAAAGAAGTTTGGGTATATGATTTAAGAACTAATATGCCTAGTTTTGGAAAGAGAACGCCGTTAACTGAAAAACATTTTGAAGCGTTTGTAACAGCATATGAAGCCGATGATAGAACAAGTGTAAAAGATGAACGCCTTAACGTCTTTACTCGTGAAGAAATCCAGAGAAAGGATAACAACTTGGATATTGGTCTAATTGCAGATGAATCTTTATCTACTTACGAAAACCTACCTGACCCTATTGATTCAGCAGAAGAAGCAATTGCAAAACTAGAACAAGCTGTTGAATTATTGAATGAAGTTGTTAAGGAGCTACGTCAAGTTGAAGAGAAGAAGGGTGCTATTGAACCTGAGGTTGAACTTGAGGTGTCCAGTAATGAGTAATAAGACAAAGAAGCAAAAGACAGTGACGGAATTGTTGGAAGAGGTTATGATACCTAAGGAAGAACACCCCTATAACTTACCGGCCAATTGGTGTTGGGTTAAATTTGATGCAAGTGTAATTAGTTTAAGTAACAGGAATAAACAGTTAAAACAAAAGGAATACAAAGAGGCAGGGAGATACCCTGTCGTCGATCAAGGACAAAAAAGAATATCTGGTTATACTGATAATAAAGACTTAGTAATTACAGAAGATTTGCCGGTAGTAATATTCGGAGATCATACAAGAAATATTAAATGGGTTGATTTTGATTTTGTTCAGGGAGCAGATGGTACTAAGATACTAAAGCCGAAGGAATTTTTCTACCCTAAGTTTTTGTATTACCTTTTGTGCGTAATAAACTTACCTGACAAGGGTTATAGTAGGCACTTTAAGTTTCTTAGAGAAAGTCCTCTTACCCTTCCACCTTTAAACGAACAAAAACGAATTGCTGACAAAGTTGAGCGCCTTTTAAATAAAATAGACGAGGCAAAGCAATTGATTGATGAAGCAAGGGGAACGTTTGAACTTCGTAGAGAGGCCATCTTAGAAAAGGCATTTCGAGGTAATTTGACTGCTAAGTGGAGAGAAGATAATACAAGTATAGAAAATGCAAATGTATTATTAGAAAATATCATAGAAAAAAAACGGAGTTCACATATAAAAATAAATACTAATAATATAAAAAATATTGAAAAAAGTGAAATGCCATTTACGTTACCGAATGGGTGGATTTGGATTAAGTTGGGTGAACTCGCTTACTATGTTACAAGTGGCTCACGAGATTGGTCGAAATATTATTCTGATGCTGGAGCGTATTTTATTAGAACGCAAGATATAAATACTAATAAGTTGGTTTTAGATAATGTTGCATATATGGAATTACCTGAAAAAGTTGAAGGTAAGAGAAGCCTTATTGAAAAAAACGACCTACTTACAACTATTACTGGTGCCAATGTTGGAAAATGTGCTCGTGTAGATTTTGAAATATCGGAGGCTTATGTAAGCCAATCGGTTGCTCTTACTAAACTCGTGGATCCACGTTTAAGTAAATATCTCCACTATAGTTTAATTTCACCTGTTGGTGGAGGTGGGGAACTAAAAGAACGAGCTTATGGAATCGGACGACCAGTATTAAGTTTAGAGGATGTAAAAAATATAAAAATTCCTCTAGCACCTTTTGATGAACAAAAAGAGATTATAAATAAAATTGAACAATTACTTGAGAAAGAGGATAATTCTATTTTGTTGATAAATCTAGAAAAGGAATTAAATCAAATGAAAAATAGCATCTTATCCAAGGCCTTCCGTGGCGAACTCAGCACAAACGATCCTAAAGAAGAAAGTGCTATCGAATTACTAAAAGAAGTTCTACAAAACAAGTAAAATGGTGGATATGTTCATGATCACGATTTATTCCACGAAACATAATGGGAGAGTATGTTAACCTATATCTCAAACTTTGAAAAACCTTAACAAACCTTTATTTAACCTTTATTTAACAAGCAATTGTTATAGAGAATTATTGGGTTAGGTTGGGGGTGAATTGGGGGTGAAATCAAACATACTGCCCCCAATTCCATCTGATTAAATCGTACAAATGAGTAAATTAAAGCCCATTGTAGCAACTAATTTAAACTTAAACTGTCATATTCCGAAGCACACTCTTTCCTTGACAGGGAAGTGTTAAACAAAAAGGCAATTCCACCTTGGAAATGCCTTTTTCATTCTATCAAAGGAATGCCTTAGAGTATTCATCAATAATGTACTTACAATCTTCTTCGGTAAGTTCAGTACTAAAATATTCTCCGTTTATTCTTGCTTCCTCTAGGAATTGCCTTGCTTCTTCGTAGTAAGGTAAGTGTAATCTTCTTATAATCTCGGTGAAATCACTCACATTGTTAGGATTAAGTGTTTCGAGGGTGTTTAATAACTTTGCTAGCCCATTATTTCCTAATACTCTATGGATATAAAGGTCTTTTAACAATGTATTAGTATCATTAGTCCTCTTGCAAGTATGGTGAACAAGACGAAAATTTTCATCTTTATCCGTAATGTTATTAGTCTCCCATTCTAGCCAATCATTAGTAGATTTGATTATGTCACCACAGACATCACAGATCCATTCCTCTAACGGCTTTAGTCCTTCAATTTCCATTTTTTTCATCTCCCTTTCTAATATATATAAAGAATTTTACCATGGAACAAATTGGATATAAATACCAAAAAAATAAGTGGTTTCTAAATGCGAACGAACTATTATGAATTTTGAATGTTAGTATTATTAATACTTAACTCACTATAAAGATGCGTTTGCCATACGCAATCACTAATTTACAAACTATCAATCTCTTATTGAATTGAATACCTAAGAAGCGATATATTAATTACTAAAATGAATTAAGAGGGCTATTGTTATGGAAAATACACTGGTCTTGGTGGACAAAAAACTACTAAAAGTATAAATGTATCGAAGCAACAAGCACTTTTCTTACTTTGCCTAACTGAAATAAATCCTGAAGTTGGCCATGAGATTAATAAGTTGTACAAAGAATTTAAAGGTGTATGTGACTCACTTGTTAATGTTGAAAATAATAATGAGATAATTAGCCTGAATTTTAATACTTATAATGAAGTAATTACCTTGCTTGATTTTAAAGATGAAATAAGAGTGTGGGCTAGCACTTGGTGTATAGGTGAAGAATGGGTCGTGGAATATTTATTTTGTACTTTCATGGTTTGGTATGAGAATAAGGATACCAGGAACAATCTTTTCTTATTTAATAGTGATATTGGAAAAATGTATAAAATAATAAAAAAAATACAGAAGGAATTACACCGTGAGTTACCTGTCTATAATTTTCTATTTCAAACAGAGAAAGAATATCATAGTTTAGCAAGAAGATTAGCAGCTGAAAATATTGAAATGACAAATAAAGCAATTATGGAAGAAGGCTATATTTTAACTGAGGAAAAAAGAAATATTGACCATTATACTTGGTTTGTTCATTATCATGTATTTGGATGGACCTATGATGAAATTGCTGACGAGTACTTCATTCAAAAAGCAGCAACTATAGGGAAAGTCATAAATAGTATTTATAAAACAATAGGATTAAATAAAGAGAATAAACGAAAACAAAAAATATTACCATAAAAAGTGCTTGGTGTGAAGACCCTTAGATGAAAAATCTAAGGGTCTTCTTGTATTTATTTGTGCGTTTTATTCTTGATATGTAATCAGATGTAGGGAGGTGTTTATAAATGAAGTTGTTAAAAATTAGTGAAGTTGCAGAAATTTTAAACGTTACACTTGATCGAGCATATGCTCTCGCTAGATCTGGAAGTATTCCCGTTGTCTATATTGGTAGGCAAGTTAGAGTGGAAAAAGAGAAATTACTTGAATGGATAAGAGGTGGTGGGAAAAAGATTATTGATACAAGCAATTGAGGTGTTTGAGATATGGGAAAGCTTTTGTGTGATGAGTCCCCATTAATCGTCTTACCCTCTTTAGCAAAATTAATCGGGCTAAATGAGGCTATTGTTTTACAGCAAATACATTATTGGTTAGAAAAAAGTACAAATATATATGAAAACAAAAAGTGGGTTTATAATAGCTACCCACAATGGAAGAAACAATTTCCTTTCTGGTCTGAAAGAACCTTAATAAGAATAATGAAGTCTTTGAAGGATAAAGGGCTAATTATCGTAGATAACTTTAACCGAATGAAGATTGATAAAACAAATTGGTATTCAATTGATTATGAAAAGGTATCATCTTTGCTGACAACTTGTCAGGCTAATCATGACAATAAGTCCATACCAATACCAGAGACTACTACAAAGAAAAATAAATATGCTAGTAATGTTTTTTTAACCGATTCTGAGTACGAGAAACTGTCTTCTGAGCATGGGGATAAGGATACAGTAGAAATGATACAAATATTAAACAACTATAAAGAATCAAGTGGTAAAGATTATGAATCTGATTATCATGCAATTTTGCTCTGGGTTGTTGATAGAGTAAATGAAAAAAAGAAGTCGACTAAAAAATATACAAAGTCTGAGAATGAGAGTTTCACAAGGCATATAGAAGCAAGGGATAGAGAGATTGCGTTTAACAAATGGGTTGAAGAAGGGAAGAATCCAGATGAATTTACCTATTAATCAATTATTTTCTGTAGAAGCAGAAGCATCTGTAATAGGTGCTGTACTTATTGATCCAGAAGTTGTTGACGACATTGTACCCAAAATTGAAGATCGTGATTTTTTTAATCCTGCAAATCGTCATATATGGGCTGGGCTGCTATTGTCGGTCTTTACAGGAACAATAAACCAATTGATCTAGTTACTGTAACAGAGCAGCTTAGTCAAAAAAAGATAATAGAAGAAATTGGTGGTGTAGATTATCTTAGTAAGTTAGCTGGTTCGGTACCTACCACAGCAAATACAGGGTTTTATTGTGACATTGTAAAGTCAAGAGCTTTACGAAGAAGAGGATTGGAAGTTAGTGAAAAAATTAAGGTGATTTCAGATTGCAATGAATTTGAAGAAGATGAAAAATACCTTAATGAAATAGAGCGTTTAGTTCTAAAGGTAAGACCAAAAACAGAAGGAAACCTGAAGCATGTAAAGGAAACACGAAGTGACTATCTTGGCTACCTACTACAAAAGGATGATTTTATCTATACAGGATTTAACAACTTTGATAAATGGATGGGTGGAATTGGACGTGGGTGGCTGTATATTCTTGCAGGAAGGCCAAGTGTAGGTAAAACAGCTAAGGCACTTCAAATGGCTATTGGAATAGCAGAACGAAATGTAGGGAACGTAATTATTTTCTCACAAGAGATGACACGTAACCAATTACTTAATAGAATGATTTCTCCTATATCTGCCATTCCTGCTAACAGAATTAGACGCAAGGAACTTTCAGTTGCAGAATTAGGGAAAATAGAAGCAGCTTACAAAAAGCTTGAACAACTACCAATATATATATAGGACGCTAGTAATATAAGTATTAATTATATCCGATCCGTAGCTAGGCAAATAAAAAGACAATACGGTGACTTAGCAGCGATAGTCGTAGACTATTTAACCATTATGGATATACCCCAACTACCAGGGCAAACCAGGTCACAAGCAGTTGGGGAAGTTACTCGAACTTCCAAAAAGATAGCTCTTGAGTTAAATGTACCTTTTATTATGTTAGCTCAAATGAGTAGGGAAGGTGCTAAATCTCAGGAGCCAAGACTAGATCATCTAAGAGATTCGGGTGAAATAGAACAAGATGCTGATGTTGTAGAGTTCTTGTGGTATGACCCAGAAGAAATACACTCTCAAGGGAAAGTAGTACAAAGTATTATTGCTAAGGGAAGAGATGTTGGAATAAATAAATTTCGGTACTTGTTTAAAGGCTGGATTCAAAAATATGAAGAACTTGATAAATAACATATAGATGGAATTATTACGACTGTTTAATTCGGAATATTCTTTAAACTAAGGAGAGTGGTAATGTGCTACAAGACGAACTCTATGAGTTACTAAAGAAAAAATATATAGAAGATGGAACAAAATATGATTTTAAATACGTAATGAGCAAGTTTGAGGGTTTATTATCCAAGAAGGAAATTGATGATGCATATTATGATTTTTGTTTTGCTTTAAATGGTTTACGAAAAATATGGGAGGAGCCTTTGGATATATGGGGAGATGATGAAACTGACTAAACTTACAGATAAACAAAATCGGTTTGTAAGAGAGTATATTAAGGATTCTTGTGCAACTCAGGCAGCTATTCGTGCTGGTTACAGTAAACGTCGAGCTTCAGAAATAGGTTATCAATTGCTACAGAAAACTACAGTATCTGATGAAATTAAGAAACTTCAAGATGAAATAGACCAACAATTAAGAATGACATTCCTACAAGACGCTGTAGAAGCTAGAAAAGTTCTATATGAACTTATGGTGAATCCGGAGAGTTCAGCTCGGGACAAGATTGTGGCTGCCAAAGATTTACTTGATCGAGCAGGTTTTAAACCTTTAGATAAAAAAGAGTTTAGGGGAATTAATAATAACTTAATTGAAGTGAAATTTGTCGACACCATTTAGAAAATCCAATTTATTTGTGAGGAGCGATGTATGATGAAAACACTAGAGCAATACCCTGATATTTTAAATGTAGAAGATTTACAAGAAATTTTAGGAATCGGAAGGCGTCAAGCTTATGAGTTAGTTTCTACTGGTCAGTTTAACATTGTTAGAGTTGGTAGGAGAATAAAAATATACAAGGCTGTGTTAATAGAGTGGCTTTATGGTGAAGAAAAATTAATATAAATATGTAATTTTTAACAATAACAATATAGACATTGCTTTAATTGGTAGATTCTAGATATATTAGATGTGGCAAACTGTCACATCTCAAATTAATAAATGTTTGAGATGTGCTTTATCAAAAGCACTCTCTCCATAGAATATATCACATTGATTCTAAAAAAAGAGGAGAGATTTTAATGCGAGGATCGGTAAAAAAAGACGGGAAAAGTTGGTATTATATCTTTACGTTAAGTAATGATAATAAGGGCAATCGTAAGCAAAAGAAAAAGAGAGGGTTTAAAACTAAAAAGGAAGCAGAAAAAGCGTTAGCCGAAGCGATTAATGCCATAAATAAGGGGACTTACATTGAGCCTTCAGTTATTTTATATAAAGACTATTTGAATCAATGGTTTTCAACTAAACAGAATGGTATTGGTGTCCAAACAGCAGAAGTTTATAAGAATTATATTCGAGGTAGAATAATACCTAATTTAGGAGACTATACACTATCGAAATTAACAACAATTCATCTTCAATCATATATTAATAGCCTTACTGAGGAAGGATTAAGCAGTGCTACAGTAAGAAAAATATATGAAATTATTAGAAATTCATTAGAACATGCTGTGGACTTTGAATTAGTTCCTAAAAATGTCGCTGTAAAGGTTAAGCTTCCAAAGGGCAATAAGAAAGAGATAAATGTTTGGAATGAAGAAGAAGTAAATAAATTCTTGAAGGTAGCAAAAGACGATTCTTGTTATATAGTATTCTATCTAGCATTAATGACTGGTATGAGGCAGGGAGAACTTCTTGGGTTACGTTGGAAAGATGTTGATCTGAATAAAGGGCTTATAAGAATTAAACAAACGTTAAGTCATGATGGGAAGACATTTATAAATGGTGCTAAAACTAAGTCTAGTCTACGTACTATTAATTTATCTACGTCGGCAACAAAAGTTCTTAAAGCTCACAAACTAAGAGTATCAAAGGTTAAGCTTAGTCATGGACCTAATTATCAAGACTATGATTTAGTTGCGTGTACGCAGTCTGGAACACCATTTAATCCAGCGAATGTTAGAAGGAACTTGAAGAGAATAATAAAAGCTGCTAATTTACCAGACATACGTTTTCATGATTTAAGGCACACTCATGCGACTATATTACTTTCTAATGGAATAAATGTAAAAGTAATCTCGGAAAGATTGGGTCATAGTAACATAAAGGTGACGCTTGATACCTATTCTCACGTTCTTCCGTCTATGCAGGAAGAAGTTGTGCTTAAATTAGATGAAATAATTAAGTAAATCTTCTCGTGACCAAAGTGTGACCAGAAGGCAGTTTTCTAAGGTTAAATGGTTGCAGGCTAAAATAAATAAAAAAGGGGAAGCCCTTATGTATCAAGGGTTTCCCACTTCTTTTTTAAGATGGAGCATAACGGGATCGAACCGATGACCTCTACGCTGCCAGCGTAGCGCTCTCCCAGCTGAGCTAATGCCCCGAAATAAGATGAATATAGCGATATTATACTATAAATAAATACGTTTACAATACCTATGTGTAAATATTCTAACTTTAAGAAGTTACGGACCTATCATCATGTTTATTTTAATAATAGATTGGACAAAATGGAAGCTATTACAAGTTTCAGGAGGGTTTCATTTTGAAGAAAAGATATTTAATAGGAAGTATTATTGGGGTATTAGTATTACTACTTATAGTCTTAAACCCTGGTCAAGATAGATATGTAGCGTGGGTGGGAGAACGGTTAACAGAGGAAAAAGGGATCCTCATGAATATAGGCGTTGATTATGTGGCAAAGCCGATTATAGATACTTCAACAACGAAAAAGGACTTTTTCTTTTTCACTGTCTATCATACGAACCTATTGTCAGATAAAGATATGATTACATTAGGAATCATGAATCAATTTGTTCCAATTAAGAGCATTGCTTATGAAAAGTAACGAAGTCATGATGGCTTCGTTTTTTTTGTGTACAAAAAAGTAATATAGTCCCCTTGGACAATCATAAAATAAAGTAGCATGAACGGGGGGATACAGTGAAGCATCTATTCATACTTGTTTGTATTTTGGGGATTGTTGCTTATTTAGATTCGCCGATCTCGATGAGTGGTCATCGGATCGATTATGAAACGTTGGTACCTGCCATGGCTGAAGTTGCAGGAGAAGAAGAGGAGATTACCTCTATCCCAACATTTGAAATGCAATTAATAAAGAAAGAAGTTATTGATGGTCACGTTGTAGAAACCTATCAAGAGTTTGAAGTCTTAAAGGATAAAAATGGAGAGATTATATCCAGTACACCTACTGAAAAATTGGAGTACTTACGTTATTTTATCTCAAAACCTTAAAAAACTTTGGTAAACAAACCAAAGTTTTTTTATTGCTTACTCATAGTGTGAATTTGGTCTGATTCAATTACATGTGTGCCTAAACCAGAATTTTGCGCTGCAAGATACATCGCTTTTGCCACATCTTCAGCCTGTATAGGGCGATATTTTTTTCTACTACCTGATAAGAACATAGTAAAGAGTGGAGTCAAATAGGTAGCAAGTTTTTCACCAAGTCTAAATTCTTCTCGTTTGCCTAGAAGAAGAGAAGGTCTAAAGATATAAAGCGAAGACAAATTTAATTCCTTCAATCTTTCTTCTAGTTCACCTTTTACACGATTATAGAAAAAGGAAGAATGCGAGTTTGAACCAAGAGCCGTTATCACTAGGAAGTGATTAACTTCACATTCTTTTGCCATAATAGCCAATTTGACTGGATACTCATAATCCACCGTCCTAAATGCATCCTTTGTTTTAGCCTTTTTAATGGTGGTGCCCAGGCAGCAAAAGACATCATCGACACATAAATGTTCCTGAACGGATAACAGTTGATTAAAATCAACTTGAATTTGAGTTAACTTCTTATGTGTAATATTTAACTTATTACGTACTAATACTTTTACTTCGGAATACTCATTGCTTTGCAATAATACTTCTAAGAGATGAGTTCCGACTAGACCGCTAGCTCCAATTAAAGCAGCTGTTTTGTTTGCCTTGTCCATAGAATTCCTGCCTTCCCACTATTTTTTATAGTTCGAGTTTATTTTATATTTTTTTTACTCAATGTCATATATAATAAATTTACAATTTTGAATAATCGGGGAGACCAGTACCATGAGTGCGAATTTACCAAAAGCTTATTTGGCTTTAGTGATTGGGATTATAACAGTTTCTAGCTCAGCCATTCTTGTGAAACTTGCAGACGCCCCGTCCGGCATTACTGCATTTTATCGTATTTTCTTCACTGTTCTAATTATGACACCTCTATTTTTATTTAAACATGTGAGGGAACTAAAGGCTATCACAAAAAAAGACTGGTTATTCTCTTCAGTCTCCGGTGTATTTCTCGCGCTTCATTTTGTCCTATGGTTTGAGTCCCTAAAATTCACTTCTGTTGCCAGTTCAGTTGTACTTGTGACTTTACAACCGATCTTTGCGTTTATTGGTACCTACTTATTTTTTAAAGAGAAATTCACGTTCCGTTCTGTGGTTAGTGCACTTTTAGCCGTAATAGGTAGTGTAATTATCAGCTGGGGCGACTTCAGAGTAAGTGGGTTAGCGCTATGGGGAGATATTCTTGCACTTATTGCGTGTTTATTAGTAACGATCTATTTCCTATTTGGCCAGGAAGTAAGAAGTAGAATGTCATTAGTAACATATACGTATATAGTCTATTTTGTAAGTTCAATTACCCTACTTGTATACGTATTACTGAGTGGAGAACCTTTTCTTCCATATAACGCGAAACAATGGGGATATTTCATATTATTGGCGATTTTCCCTACACTACTAGGTCATACGTTGTTTAATTATGCCCTTCGTTGGGTCAGTACATCTCTCATATCTGTGACGATACTCTTTGAACCAATTGGTGCTTCCATTCTAGCCTATTACATCTTTCAAGAGATGATCCTGTCCCATCAATTAATAGGGGGAGTCATCGTTATTGCGGGTATATGTCTCTTCTTACTATGGAAGAAAAAAGAGGTTGTTTTAATAGAAAATAAAATTGCCTAGTGATCTCACTAGGCAATTGTTGTTGAAAAATCACTTGCAAATATAGCAAAAACAAATCCCATAACTAAGCAAAAAATCATGGTGCCTGCTCTCACATTTCCCTCTTCATTACTTATTTTTATGGCTTCCCAGTATCCTATTAGGAATAAGAAGACTGACATGATAAAACAAAATACCATAGTAGCAAAAAATAACATATAAATCCTCCTAATTAGATAATTCTCTACTAGAACATATGATAGAGCTCATAGAAATATGTACAAGTTTTATAGTAAATCTATTTAAAAAATTATTTAAGAAAGTAGTGTGTGATATGAATCCTCTTCTATATGGTTTATTGGTCATCCTAACAACCTTTCTTATGGGATCATCATTTGCTGTTGGAAAAATAGGACTGGAGTATGTGTCTCCATTATTATTAGTAGGCATAAGATTCACGATAGCAGGAACCATTATGTCCTTGTTTCTATGGAATAAGCATCTTCCGCAGAATAGTAGAGATTGGTTCAAAATAGTGTTAATAGGTTCTCTCCAAACCGCTGGTGTTATGGGATGTATCTTTCTAAGTTTACGTACCATTACGGCAGGTGAATCTTCCATTTTAACTTTCACTAATCCTTTACTAGTTGTCATACTTGGCACAGCTTTGCTAGGCATAAGATATCACTTTTTACAATGGATAGGAGTAATAGTAGGATTTGTGGGAGTTTTCATTACGTTAGGTTTTTCATTAAAGCTTGAAATTGGAACCTTTTTCGGGCTTGGTTCAGCTGTTTCATGGGCAGCTGCTACTATATTAATAAAAAAATGGGGAAATCGTTTCAATACATGGGTACTGACTGCCTATCAAATGCTTTTTGGAGGACTTCTCCTACTAATTATGAGTGTTATACTTGAGGACATTTATATAACTATTAATAGTAAGTCCATATTGATTATTGTATGGTTGGCGGTAATGGCTTCCATCGTTCAATTTACAATTTGGTTCTATCTATTAAAAGAGGGCGACCCTGCTAAGACAAGCGCATTTCTATTTTTAGCTCCTTTCTTTGGGGTACTTACAGGTTGGCTGATACTGGGAGAAGAAATTAGATGGAATGTGTTTCTTGGAGGAACTTTGATTTTTATAGGGATTTTCCTTGTGAATTGGTTTCTTTCTAGTATTGAAGAGAAGGCAAAAAAGAAGGCTCTTTTCTAAAACTTTGTTGCTTTTCAAGCTAATATTTCTAAAACCAACCCTTTCTTGTGCGTAAAACCAAAGTGTTCATTGTTAGAAAAGAGCAACTCTCTCAATTTAAAGCACTGGACGCTGTACTACCGAGTAAAAATCCGGCTATTGGGATTTTTACGGAAGCAACAATCTTTACGAAAACAACAATCTTTACGAAAACAGCCAAAAAGAAAAAGTACTTATCTTGAAGATGAGTACTTTTACCTTGTTTGAAGCAATCTTTTGGAAGACGAAATCATAAAAATTAATACAATGGAAGAAAGTATAAAGGCTGGAAGCATATATGAGCCATTGTAAAGAAGAGAATAGAGAGCAACTGGTGTCCCTTCTGGAGCAAAATCAGCAAAGAACACAATACCTCCTATATAATGAGCTATAAACCTCAGAGAACTTCCAATCAATGCTCCAATAACCACGTACGTATGCATCTTTGATTTATCACCTGCTTGTAAAGCCTCTTTCATTCGATTTGATACTAATCCGGCAAATCCCAACACAATAAATGCAACTATGTAATCCATGAACGCTTGTGGAATGCTGTAAATGTAGGTGGTAGTTAAAAGTTGGAGTGCTCCGTATAGAAGACCCGATAGTACGCCACCTTTAATACCCCAACGAAAGGCAATGAAGAAAACTGGTACCATAGATAATGAAACGGATCCTCCCTGTGCCCAAATTTTAAACGCCAAGAAGTCTAATAGATAAGCAAGTGCTGAAAATATAGCTACCTCTACTAAAAACAATATCTTTGTGTTTCTCAAATTTATCGCCTCCATCTTCTAATGATGTTAATCACTTGCTCTTTCGTATTGATTGTTGCTTTCGTAAAAATCCCCAAAAACGAATTTTTACTCGGTAGTACAATGTCTAGTGCTTAAATAGAGAGAGTTGCTCTTTTCTAACATTTAATACTTAGATTTTACGTATTTAAAAGGGGATGTCTTTAGAATAGTTACTTGAAAAGCAACAAAGTATTAGAAATGAGCCCAAACAATTAATGCATTAGTTTCTATGGTTAATATCTTTTACAAATATGAATGATAATATATTTGTTCTTTACTATTTAAAAAAGTCTCAGTTAAACTTTGATTGTTGACTATTCAGAGTGAAATGATTGCTTTCTTCGGTGTTTCTCGCCAGTAGTATTTTCTTACTACATGAGGGTTTGGGAGTTCTTCACATCCATGAACTACACAGATTTATTATAAGGTTTTAGAAATTAATTTAATTTTTTTTGAAAAAAGACTTGAAATAGTATTCTGCGACATGGTATATTACTTTTTGTCGCCAGAAAACAACAAGAAAAACACAGAAAAACAAGATGAAAAAAGTTTTGAAAAAGTGTTGACTTGATATAAGGTGATGTGTTAAATTAAGAAAGTCGCTTTTGGGCGGCGGACAAGTTCTTTGAAAACTAAACAAAACGTCAAGCGTGTTGGTTTATAAAAACCGACAACAATTTTTAAAACTTATTAGTGCCAGCGCATAATAAGGATTGTTTTTTCGCTAACGCGAAAAAACTTGGTGTAATGAGCA
>NZ_JAJQKI010000023.1 GCF_023036475.1 Bacillus pinisoli | reverse complement strand
GTACGTTTTTTCATTTTTACTCAGTAACTAGGTTATTTCACGATAAGAACCGGTTATTCCACGAAAAATTATATTATTCCACGATTTTTTTCCTTATCTCACGAAAAAATAGGTTATTCCACAATATTTCAGCTTATTCCACGATTTCTACAATCCCAGGATGAAATCCTCCTCATAGAGTCAAGCTAATAAAAAGGAGGTTAGTATGTTTAAATCGAATTTTAATCTCTTACCCGTTTCGTTAAAAATTCTACTTTTGGGTGTCTTACTATCGCATTTAGCTTATTATATTGTCTTACCCTTGCTTCCAATCGTTTTGAAAGTCATTAAAGGTCTATCCATTGTAGAAATTGGTACTGTTCTAGCGGTTAGCTCTTTTTCTTATCAAGGGGGCAGTCTGTTAGGCGGCTTTTTAGCCGATAAAATCGGAAGAAGAATGATCATTACGGTAGGGGCACTAGTGAAAGGAATCGGTTTGGTGGGATTCGCATTAGCAGGGACATATCCTCTGCTACTAATGGTAGCTGTTATTAACGGGATCGGTGGCGGATTAAATTCTCCATCTACAAAGGCTGCTATTGCGGCTCTTGCATCAGAAGGAGATCATCGTACAACGGTCTTTTCTATAAGGGGAATTGCCGCGAACTTTGGTATTGCGAGTGCTGGGTTGCTTACTTACTTCCTAATCGGAGATGAATCCGTTATGATTTTTTATATTTCAGCAGCGTTGTTTCTCATTCTTGCAATCATTAGCTGGATTTATGTCCCGGCTAATTGTGGGGAAGGAGAATGTGAAGATATTAGTTTTCAATCGTATGTGGAAGTATTTAAAAATAAAGCCTTTGTTCTTTATTCCATCATGAGTATTTTTGTATGGGGTCTTTATGCACAATTCGCACTTGCTTTGCCACTACGTGCAGAGTCGTTCTTGGAAAATCCTACAGTAGTTTCACTGATTTGGACGTTTAACAGTATACTAGTTGTTATTTTTCAAACGACGATTACCAATAGGGTGATTAAAAAACTGAATCCAATGAATGCATTAGCTCTAGGTACAACCTTTATTGGGCTTGGAATCAGCTCACTTTATTTTGCCAATCATTTCAGCTTATTAATTGTTAGTGGCGTGATTTTTGTTATGGGTGAAATGATCTTAATGCCTACAATTGATGTAACGATTACTCGATTGGGGACAGCTCAACTAATCGGAACGTACTTCGGATTGTCAAATTTCATATTCGGCTTGGGAGAAGGGCTTGGCAATTTCGGGGGTGCGAGATTACTGAATATAGGAATTCAAACGTATTTACCTTGGATATCGTATTTAACCATCGCCTTACTCGTAGCAGTGGTGATTTATATAATTCGTCATACAAAACCAATAAGAGATGTATTTTAGTAGTTCCGTTTCCATATAGAAACACAAAGCAAATAGCACCCCCATTTTGACAATGAATATTGTCGAGCCAATGGGGGTGCTATTTTATTGTATTATCCAAAAATCTTTTACATAATGTGGTAAAGTATACGTAAAGATTATGAAAACTTAGTTCTTCATTTAATGGAACAGATTTGTTTGATAAGTATGAGAGGGGAAGGTGAGCGAATGAATAAATTTACTAAGTGGTTTATAGTCTCGATATCTTTAGGGCTAATAGGCTTAATCGTTGTGTTTAATGTGCAAGATTGGGCGAGGTTATCAGGAGAAATGAATACAACTATATTGTTATTTGGAACTTTATCAACATTCATCTTAGTCTTATCTTCATTATATTTTCTTTTTAAAGCTAATGTTGAGCGTGTCAAAGCAAAAATAGTTTTATCAGTATTTGCGTCTCTATTTCCACTAACTGTTTTCGTAATGAATGGTTTGATTTTTACGGTTTATTTCATAGGGAAATAATCCTTGTGAAAAAATGTATTTGAATCGGAACTCCTTACCTAAAACTTTTATTGCTTTTCAAAAGCATACATCTAACGAAAAAAGACTTGAATGAAAAATGAAATCCAGGGAAGGCCCCAGGATTTCATTTTTTATTTATCGCTCTCTTTATATCCTCCACAACTAGCTCAGCTGCTAGAACTCCTCCTGAACGATGCCAAACGGAATCATCCACGTTCATTACATTCCCATTTTTAAAAGCATCTAAGCTTTGAAAAGGGGCCGATAGAAGCCATTCTGTGGCAAAGACTTCTGCTTCCTCTTCCTCTACATCCAACGTAGAGTAAAATAATAGGTCACCATTCATCTGGTTAGACTGCTCTACATCAACTAACATTTCTGAAATCTTTTCTACTTCCTGAGTTTCAGGTCTGCTCCATCCAGCTTCATCTATAATGACACCGGGAAAAGAGCCTTTATAATAAATCCGGGCATGGTCCTTCATAAAACGAACAACCGAAATCTCATGATTTCCCTGAAAGGAATCCTCTAAGTAAGCATCCCACTTCAACAAGACATCTTGTCCTTCCTGTTTTTTATTAACCGCTTCAGCATATAATGAGAAGTTTATTTTCCAATCACTATGTAAGTCTTCTGAGTAAACGGTAGGAGCTAGCCTCGATAATTGCTCATAAATTTGTTCATGCCTCATCCTATTTCCGATAATTAAATCAGGTTGAAGTGCGGCAATTTTTTCGATGGAAGGATCATGCTCAAACCCTACAGGTTCGACTCCATTCATGTAGGACTTCAAGTGCTCATACCAAGGATCTCCCACCCATGATTGGGCAGCACCAATAGGTTTGACGCCGAGCTTAAGTAATGCTTCTGTTCCTTCATTCGTTAGAACAACAATTCGGCTAGGAGAAGGTGGTACATCAGTCTGGCCCATTGCATGTGAAATAGGAATAAATGCCTCCTCTTTTACTATGGGTTCCTTATCTGAAGGTTTTTCCATACATCCAGTTAGAAAAATGATGGTAAAAAATAATGTAATCGTGTTTTTACTAAACATGAGAGCTCATTCTCCCCAATTAAATTTATATTCATTAGTCTGCTTATTGAAAATGATTTTCAACATCATTGACACTGTTTTGAATCTAAAATAAACTATACATAGTACTTATTGTCTGAATAAATGAACGTTATATATAGTATATACAAATAAATGGAGTAAAAGGAACGGCCTTTTTCAGTATGTTAAAAATGGCGATCATTTTAACCAAGGAGTGAGCGATATGAGCGTACTATCAACAGAATCTTTAACCCTTTCTTACGGTGAATCCATCATTATTAAGGAGCTAGATCTTCAAATTCCAAAAGGGGAGATCACTGTATTTATAGGTGGAAATGGTTGTGGGAAGTCCACACTACTTCGTTCACTTGCACGTTTACTTAAGCCACAAGGTGGGTCGGTTCTACTTGAAGGAAATCATATTGCAAAGCTTCCCACTAAGGAAATTGCAAAACAATTGGCCATCTTACCCCAAGGTCCTTCTGCTCCGGAAGGATTAACGGTTTTACAGTTAGTGAAACAGGGAAGATACCCACACCAAAATTGGTTAAAGCAATGGTCAAAGGAAGACGAGGCGGCTGTTAATCGTGCCCTAGATGCAACGGGGTTAACTGAATTAGCTGATCGGGCGGTTGATTCTTTATCAGGAGGACAACGCCAACGTGCATGGATCGCGATGACGCTTGCACAGGAGACGGATATTATTCTGTTAGATGAGCCAACCACGTACTTAGATATGACCCATCAAATCGAGATTCTTGACTTATTATTTGAGTTAAATGAAAAGGAAAATAGAACGATTGTGATGGTTCTTCATGATTTAAACCTGGCATGTCGTTATGCACATCAACTCGTAGCCATTAAGAATCAATCGATATATGCTCAGGGCAGACCTGAGGACGTGATTAGCTGTAACTTAGTGAAAGAAGTGTTTGATGTTCAATGTGAGGTAACGCAGGACCCGATTTTCGGAACACCATTATGTATTCCTCATGGAAAAGGCAGATGTATTTTGCCACAACTAGGAGGAGACCATGAGAAGCAAGCAGTTACAGTCTAATGAGTGGGAAGTACTCACAAATTATCGTTTAACAACTGAAGATTCAGAGCATGCTTACTGTTTTTCCTGTACTAAACTCTTGAATGAAGCTTTTGTTAGTGAGTTTATTGAGAAGCTAAAAGAAATGTATGGTGTGAACGAAACTTTTGTAGCGGCATCTCAATTTATAAAGAGATATGCGTATATGGTAACGGTCCCTTATTTGTATTCCATGAGCATGTTTCATAAGAGAATTGATATTGGTCTAGAGGGCACTATTTTTCAATCATATGAAGAGAACAAGGTATGGCTTCCAAAGCTGCAAATACAATCTCAAGATGCTCTCCTACCTACACATGATCGTGCATCGTGGAGGGCTGCTGGGTTTGAAAGCTTATTCAAGGACCATCTAGCACCTGTTATTAGTATGGTGGCCAAACAAGGAAAGATTTCTAAGCATATCCTATGGGAAAATGCGGCTGTCTACGTGTTTTGGATCTACGAGAGTATGATGAAAGAACAACCAAAAAATGAGATTATTTCAGATGATTTCAATGCTCTTTTAGCAGCGGACTGTTCTGTTTTTGGCGACTACTCTAAAAATCCTATCCATAAATACTACACGGAAAAGAAATACTATGATCATGTAGATACGGAAATTAGACTACGTAAGACTTGTTGTTTATACAATCGATTGCCTGGTTCTCAGGGAAGCTGCTCAACCTGTCCTCAAGCGTGTCAGCTAGTTACGAATTAGAGGGGAGATGAGGAAATGGAAGATAAATTAGTTGCTCAATTGGACGGTCTATTAGAGAAATACACCGAGCTTTTATTAGGTGAAACGAACAATGAGCTAAAGGAAAAGGTACGTGCTTATGTGGTCTATTCTCATATTGCGAAAACCATGCCTCCTTTAGCGAAGCACTGGAATGAGACCTATCCAGAAGCTAAAGAAGGTATGAAAGAAGTAATAGAACAGATCAAAGAGTTAAACGAAGCCCATCGAGCAAAAAAGTAGAAGTGTATGGTATAATACACTTCTTTTATATGGGCCTTTTTTAAGCTTTTGTCTATTAATGGATTATAATTTATCAATAATTTTTGGTATGATAAGAGAAGAAATTTTTAAAGATAGGTGATTACAATGGAATTTCAAGTTCTACTTTACTATAAATATGTCAATATAGAAGACCCTGCTGCGTTTATGGACGAGCATCGTGCCCTCTGTGAACGAATTGGTGTGTTAGGAAGAGTGTATGTTGCACACGAAGGTGTTAACGGTACAGTCTCCGGAACTGTCGAACAAACAGAACAATACATGAGAGAAATGCGTCAGGATGAAAGATTTGCAGATACAATCTTTAAAATTGAGCCATCTGATCAGCATGCTTTTAAAAAGCTTAAGGTTAAGGTAAAACCAGAGTTAGTAAACCTAAAGCTAGAAGACGATGTTAACCCTAATCAATTAACAGGAAAGCATCTTCCACCAAAGGAATTCTATGAAGCCATGCAAGATCCAGAAGTCTTAATCCTTGATGCAAGAAACACATACGAATATGACTTAGGGCATTTTAAAAATGCAATCAGACCCGATATTGAAAGTTTTAGAGAATTGCCCGACTGGGTAAGAGAAAATTTAGCTGATCATAAGGATAAAAAAATCCTGACGTATTGCACGGGAGGAATTCGTTGTGAGAAGTTCTCTGGGTTCTTAGTAAAAGAAGGCTTTAAGGATGTATCTCAACTAGAAGGTGGAATCGTTACCTATGGTTATGATACTGAGGTGAAAGGGAAGTTATGGGACGGGAAACTTTATGTGTTCGACGAAAGAATATCTGTTCCAGTTAACCGAACGGAAGAAGCCAATGTTGTAGGGAAATGCTACTATTGCGGTGAGGCTGAAGAGCGCTATGTGAAATGTGGCAACCCTGACTGTAACAAGCACTTATTACTATGTGAAGAGTGTGAGCACGAGCATAAACGTTCATGTAGCACAGAATGCCAAGAACACCCACGAAACCGTTATATAAAAGAACATGAAATGCAAAAATAAGAGTCTAAGCGTTCCGAATATTGGAGCGCTTTTTTCTATGTAATCATAGGGCTTGTTACATAAGATGACAAACAAGCTTAATATCCGACAACTTCTAAATATTTTCATATTCAAGTAGAAAGAAAGATGATAAAATGATGATGGTTTAAAAACATATAGCCTCTGTTCACATAGGATATATTGTTGCGTAAACTATGTTTGCTTTCAGGAGGGGTATAGATGGAACAGCTTATGCGTAACTTTTTCTTATTTTTGTCGAAAAACAAAGCCTTAACGAAGTTAGCAAAAAAATACGGGCTTCATTTTGGCGCAGCGAGATTTGTTGCGGGGGAAACAATTGATAAAGCAGTAGCAGTAATCAAAGATTTAAATAAAAAGAATTTATCGGTGACGATTGATTATCTAGGTGAATTTGTAGACAATGAAGCGGAAGCTAATGAGATGGCTGACAATTCAATTGAGGCAGTAAAAGCCATTGGTCGAGAAAAGTTAGATTCTCAACTTTCACTTAAGATGACTTCAATGGGATTAGATATTTCAGATGAAGTGGTATTACGTAACATGCGCCGTATTTTAGAGGCAGCAAAAGAAAACGGTGTCTTTGTAACAATTGATATGGAAGATTATTCACGTTGCGGCAAGACCATCGACATTTTTAAACAATTACGTTCAGAGTACGATAATATCGGGACTGTTCTTCAAGCATATCTATACCGAGTGGCAGACGATGTAGCTGACTTGAATCAATATAAGCCTAATTTACGACTTGTTAAAGGCGCTTACAAGGAATCTCCTGAAGTGGCGTTTCCTGATAAAAAGGACGTAGATGAGAACTTTAAGAAGATTATTAGAATGCATCTTGAAAACGGTAACTATACAGCGGTTGCCAGTCATGATGATGCAATGATTGAATATACGAAACAGGTTGTAAAGGAACTTAATATCCCTAAAGACCAATTTGAATTCCAAATGTTATATGGTATTCGTCCGGAACGCCAGCTTGAACTTGTAAAAGAAGGCTACAAAATGAGAGTGTATGTACCTTACGGAAATGACTGGTATGGCTACTTCATGAGAAGATTGGCTGAAAGACCAGCAAACGTGGCGTTTGTTGTTAAAGGAATGATTAGAAAATAATAGTAGTAGGTTGCTGAGATTTTATATCTTAGCGACCTTTTTTTGTAGATTTGTAGATTTGGAGATTAAATGTGTGACAGTTTGCTATATATTAGCCTGCAATGCTATAGAATAGGCTGAGGTTATACGAGGTGTTCTCGCAAATATTGGGTTTATGCGCGAAAAATGAGATTTATGCGTGAAAATCAAAATATATGCGTCAAAACCGAGAACTTATGCACAAAAAATTCAATTTATGCACAAAAATTACAATTTATGCGCCCAGTCTAACCTTTGTGGGTAGTAAACCAACCGAGCCTAATAATTCGAGAAAACAAAAAAAGCATCTGATCAAACTAAGATCAGATGCTTTTCTTTTTACGCCACGTTCGAGATAGAATCCTCAAGTGGAATATTGTTTGCGCGCGCTTTCTTAGCAGCATTGAAGAAAATTACGATAACTGCTACAGTTGTAACGGCTGCAATGATATAAGAGATATTTAGTGATAAACCAAATCCGATTTGCGCGTTTAAGATGTACGTGAATGTTGTCATTGTCATAAACACACCTGGGATCATTGGGATCCAGTAATTTTTCTTAGCAATGAATAGATACATTGTCGCTACCCATAATGCAATAACAGCTGTCGATTGATTTGCCCAAGAGAAGTATCTCCATAAAAGTGTGAAATCAATTTTTGTAAGAGCAAAAGATAGAACGAATAAAGGAATCGCGATCCATAAACGACTAGCAATCTTCGTTTGAGCAATGTTTAAATAATCAGCGATGATCATACGTGCACTACGGAACGCAGTATCACCAGAAGTAATTGGAAGAACGATAACTCCAAGTACAGCTAATGTTCCACCAACAGCTCCTAATAGAGCGATTGAAACTTCACTTACAACAGTACCAGGACCACCAGCAAGAATTTCTTTTAAACCAGTTGAACCATCAAACATACTCATAGCAGCAGCTGCCCAGATCATAGCGATAATACCTTCTGCGATCATCATTCCGTAGAAAATGAAACGTCCTTGACGCTCGTTTTGTGTTGTACGAGAGATAATCGGTGTTTGAGTTGCATGGAATCCAGATAATGCACCACAAGAGATCGTTAAGAATAATAGCGGGAAAATAGGTGCGTTGTCAGGGTGCATATTTGATAAAGATAATTCAGGAATTGGAGCGCCAGTGAAAATTAACATACCACCTACACCAACTGCTGAAATTAATAGTAAAGCACCAAATGCTGGATAGAAACGACCAATGATTTTATCAATCGGTAATAATGTTGCTAATAAATAGTAAACGAAGATTGCAGCAATGATTAAGCCCATTGTTACGCTGCCATCCATTAATGTATGAAGTAGACCTGCAGGTGCTGTTACGAAAACAGTACCAACTAAAAGTAGTAATAATACCGCAAAGAAGTTTACCATGTGCTTCATGAACTTCCCTAAAAACTTACCAGCAAGCTCAGGTAAATGAGCACCTCTATTACGAATAGAAATCATACCCGTTAGGTAGTCATGAACAGCTCCAGCGAAGATACAACCTAGTACGATCCAAAGAAATGCAACAGGTCCGTATAAAGCACCCATGATTGGACCGAAGATTGGACCAACACCAGCAATATTTAATAATTGAATTAATGAGTTTTTCTTTTCACTCATTGGTAGATAATCTACGCCATCCTTACGAGTAAACGCGGGTGTTTGACGTTCGGAGTTTGGACCAAATACCTTTTCAACAAATTTACCATACGTAAAGTATCCAATAATTAAAAGCAGGACACCAGCAATAAATGTATACATTACAAATCCCCCTTACTATGAATTCGTTTTCACTATCCATACTATAAATGAAAACGTTTTCTAGTAGTGGGGTTTATGTATAAGATGTCATATATCCTGCTTAACATGAAAAAATACCTGTTTTACGTGTTAGTTACATTGGAGGCAAAAAAAGTCCACGTGCTATAGCTCTAAAAGCGCACGCAGACCTTTTACATAATTTCGACTAACTGATAAATGTTCTTTGACTCCCTTTAATTCAAGCTGATAGGCTCCGTTAAACCAGGGAATCAGTCTTGTAATATGATCGGTGTTCACGAGATAACTTTTATGGATGCGGTAAAAGGAATAGCTTTCAAGTCTTGCTTCAAAATCCTTTAAAGCATACTTAGATTCGTATACTTTATCTTTTAGGACAATTTTTGTTTCCCGATCATCACGATATAAATAGAGAATCTCTTTCGGATCAATATAAATAATCTCATCTTCTCCTTCTAAAGCGAGCTTTGCAGGAGTAGGGGATAACTTTTCGATTTTCGGTTGAGTAGACTCAAGTAAGATTTTTTCTAAGCGCTCAATGGTTTCGGTTAATTGTTCTTCATCAAAAGGCTTCACGAGGTAGTCGACTGCTTGATGGCGAAATGCTTGAACAGCAAAGTTTGGATAAGCTGTTGCAAAGACAATACGCGGTGTTTTTTTAAGTTCCTTTAATGATTGGGCCACTTCAAGACCGCTTAGCTTTGGCATCTCGATATCAAGGAAAACGACATCTGGTTGCAATTGGATGGCTTGCATGATTGCTTGATCTCCAGAGTCAGCTTCTCCCACAACCTGAATACGGGGATAATTAGATAATAAATGTTTAAGCTCATCCCGACTATATCGTTCATCATCAACTACTAAAACACGTATAGATGTCATTCCTTTTCCTCCATACTGTTAGAAATCCTAAAAGATACGACTGTTCCTTCATTTTCTTTACTTTTAATAATGAGGCGAGATTGCTCACCTAATAACATGACGAGACGACGATTAACATTGAATAAGCCAATACCTGTACCAGTTTTTGAAGGAACTTTTTCTACTATTAAATTTGGATATTTTGATAGGTCCATTCCATTTCCATTGTCTTGGACGGAAACGAGTATGTGATCGTTCTCTTTTTTTATGATAATCCGTATTTGACAATCACTTTCTTTGTCCTTAATGCCGTGCTTAATAGCATTTTCAACAATAGGTTGTAGTGTTAAAGGTGGAATGGGGTGATTAAGTACAGTGTCATCAATTTCATAATGCACACTTAATTTATCAACAAACCTCGCTTCTTCTATAGAAAGATAAGCTTTCACATGCTTTAGTTCCTGTTCTAGTGTAATCCATTTCTCTGTCGTCCCAGCTAAATTTTGACGAAGGAAATGAGACAACGCCACTAACAGAGATCTTGCCTTTTTAGGATCGATTCGAATAAGGGAAACAATAATATTTAACGAGTTAAACAAAAAGTGAGGACTAATTTGCGCTTGCAATGCTTTTATTTCAGCTTCCTTTGCTAGTTGAAAGGCTTTATCGGCTTCAGCAATATCTAGTTGATTGCTTAACAACGAACTTAGTCCTGTAATTAATTGTATGACAAGAGGGGTTATCTCTTTTTCTGAGCTGAAGTAAAACTTTAATGTTCCAATGGTTTTTCCTCTCTGAATGAGAGGAGCAATGACAACTGCATGTAAAGGGCAATCTTCTTGCATACATTGAATTTGATCATGGCCAGCCACAATTAATCTTCCCTCTTGAATAACTCTCCTCGTGACGTCTGTCAAAATAGGGGTTAATTCTCGGTGATGATCAGCTCCGTGTCCAATATGAGCAAGAATTTTTTCATGATTTGTAATAGCGACAGCACTTGCTTGAACCTCACGATACAGAATCTCACACGCCTCTTTGGCAGGTTGAGCATAGAGGCCTTTCCTCAAATGGGTTAATGTAAGCTCTGCTAAGCGTAACGCCTTTTGAGTCTGAAGGGCACCTATTTTTTCTTCTTCATTTAAGACATTCCGTACGATCAATAAGAATAAGGCAGAGCCAATTCCGTTTGCGAGAATCATTGGGAAACCAATGACCTCTACTAAAGAAAGTGCCATTGAAAATGGCTTCGCTACGAGCAAAATAATCAACATTTGAACTGTTTCAGCAAGAGCCCCAATTAGAAAAGCTGCTTTTAAGGAGATTTCTTTTTTATTACGATGGAAAGCACCTGAAATGATGCCGGCGATGATAGCAGATAAACCGCAAGCAAGGTCAGTAAAGCCACCCATTGAATAACGATGAATCCCTGCAATCAAACCTGCCCCAATTCCTACTTTATAACCACCAAGTAAACCTGCAATGATAATCCCTATAACTCTAGAGTTAGCCAATGCTTCCTCTTGATTCAGTCCATTTGCCCATCTGTCAAAATTCATGGAATCGGTATTAAAAGTAAGTCCAGAGTATGTACCAATAATACCGAAGAAACCAAAAAATAAAATCGCCATATATTGCTGTTTACGCCCAATTTTTTCGTGCTGAATCATCTCTCGGAAAAAACGGAATCGCGTTAAAATAAAAGCGATGGTTACTAGTATCCCTAAACGTTCAAGCATTGTAAGTAACAATTCAAACATAGGCAAAGAACCCCTGTCTTTAAGAATGACAATATTGTATCATGTTAACGCATTGTATGGGAGTCATGAACTTATTTAAATAATCTGAAAAATATATACCTACAAGCTGTAACTTTTCTCGGTAGCTTTCGACTATGTTTTATAAAGGGGGCACGGTAATGAGGAAATCATTTGTTTATATGATGTTGTTGCTTGGACTAGTTGGAATTGCGTTTATCTTTCAGTTTGTCATATACGGTGGAAAGCCCACTGTTGTAAGTGGTTGGGTGGAAGGTGAAAAAACTCAAGTTGTTTTACCTAATCATGTTTGGGAAATTGAGTTTTCAGAACGGATGGATCCGTCAACATTAACGGAACAGAATATAGTTATTAAAAATGAAAAAGATGAAGTAATGGCGACAACTATTTCCGTTCGTGATGACCAGAAGGCTGTTACGATTGCACCACCTAAAAATGGATATAAAGCTTATAATGGGAACTTCGTTTTACATTTATCTAATCAAATCAGTTCAGTTAGTGGGGAAATGCTCCGTTCAGATAAAACGATTGAGTTTAGTGTTTCAGAGGGATTACCCGTTGTTGGAAGTGAAAAGAAGCTAGTTCAATTTTTTCGAGACAGAATAAAGGAAACCAAGGAAAAATGGAGCTGGGGCTTTGGTTCTGGTGGAGTTGAAGAGGAGACTACTATGGAATCTAATGATTTAGCTAAAGGAGAAGGAGCTGAATCAAAATCATATTCTGAGACAAATGTTCAAGTTCAAGGGGTAGATGAAGGGGACTCTGTTAAAACAGACGGAGAATACATTTACAGAGTGATTGATCGCAAGTTGACCATTACAAAGGCGTTACCAGCATCAACAATTAAAGATATATCTACGATCTCCTATTCAAATCTTGAACCCTTTCAGTTATATGTGGATGAAAATAAGCTAGTAGTGATTGGATATGCTTATCATGATTATTCACAGGAAGAAAAGGATAGAAAAATCGCACCGATTTATCAGCAGGTTCAGGTTATTGTCTATGATATAGCAGATCGTAGCAATCCAAAGGAAATCCGATCCGTTCAAATTGAAGGTTCTTATATGACGTCTAGAAAAGTAGATTCCACACTTTATATAGTAAATCAACACTATCCTGATTTCTGGGCTTATGAAAACGAAAAGATTGACTTACGCCCTCGATTTGCAGACACTGCGGTTTCCGATGATATTCAAGTCATTGACTATGATGAAATCCACTATTTTCCTGGATCCAATGAGACGAACTACTCTATCATTGCAGCGCTCGATATCGAGGATGTGAAAAAAGAGATGGAGATCTCAACTTATTTAGGAAGCGGCTCTAATTTATATATGACGAAAGAGAATCTATATATAGCGGTAAATAAGTATCCAGAGGTCCGTGAAAACAAAGGATTCTCCTTTGATTCTATTGCTATTAGCACTCCGGTTAAGACAGAAATCTATAAATTCGCTGTTGACGGTTTAAAGGTCGAGTTTATGGCAACAGGATTAGTAAAGGGAAGTTTATTAAACCAGTTTTCGATGGATGAGTACAATGGTCACTTTAGAGTAGCGACAACGGAAGGCGAGGTATGGGATGAGAAATCGCCATCTAGAAATCATGTGTTTATCTTAAATGAGGAAATGCAGCTTGTAGGAAGTGTAGAAGATCTTGCACGAGGTGAGCGAATTTACTCCGTTCGTTTTATGGGGGATAAAGGGTATGTGGTGACATTCAAACAAGTAGATCCACTGTTCGTGATGGATTTAAGTAGCCCTTCAAAACCTACAGTCCTAGGTGAACTGAAGATTCCAGGCTTTAGTGACTATCTACACCCTTACGACGAACATCATTTAATCGGCTTTGGTCAACATACAAAGCTTGTAAAAGAAAAAGGTTCTCTGGAACCACTTGTCATTACAGATGGCGTGAAAATTTCTTTATTTGATGTAAGTAACCCACTAGAACCAAAAGAGAAATTCTCCGAAATTATCGGTGGGACTGGAACTTACTCGCCACTAAACTATGACCATAAAGCACTACTATTTAGTAAGAAACAAAACATCTTTGCCTTTCCAGTCACCGTATACCAAGACAAAGTAGGTAGCAAATACGAACAACAACTCGTATTCCACGGTGCCCTTGCCTACAGCATTGATTTGAACAAAGGCTTCCAACGTCAACTAGAAATGACACACGAAGACCAAACTTCCCAATACGAAAACTGGGAAAACCAAATCATGAGAGTCCTTTCAATAGAAGACCATATCTATGCGGTCTCACCTACTAAAATTACAGCGCATAAAATTGATTGGTAAGAGTATGGTGTTGAACAGGATGGAAAGAGAATAGTTTGTAAGTAGTCTATAAATAGTTTCACGCATTAACGCATCGGGGGCCAGGCCCCCGATGCGTTAATGCGATAAAGTGCAATGTTTCAATCCAAAAAACTACAACTACTACAACTACTGCAATTCCACGTTTTTACTCTTCACCCATGTTGCTTTTGCCGTATTGTTGGTTCGTGCTTTGTGTCTTTCCAGACACACCACCTTTTACGGTTGGGCCAGCCGTTCCTTTAACGCTTGCTGCGCTTTTGGCACGTTCTGATGGATTCTTCTTAAGCTTTGCCATATTTATCACCTCCATCTATTAGACTTACCTACATATTTAAAATAATGTCAGAATAAAATGTAAGGATGTATCGATTGTATATTGCGAAAATTTCCAAAATGGATTATAGTGAAAGTAGAATAAATGAATGAGTATTCATTCAACAAAAGTCATTCGAAATGAGAAAGGGGAGATTACGGTTGAGTCGACGCATTCGCAAAGCAGCTGTTTTAGGATCTGGGGTAATGGGTTCAGGAATCGCTGCTCACTTAGCCAATATCGGCATACCAACGCTTTTACTAGACATTGTTCCTAGAGAATTGACAGAAGACGAAAAAAAGAAAGGGCTTACACTAGAGGATAAGGTTGTCCGTAACCGTCTAAGCCACACTTCCATTCAAAAACTGTTAAAGCAAAAGCCTGCTCCATTAGCGGCTAAAGAAAATATTTCTTTAATCGAAGCTGGAAATTTTGATGATGACTTAGAACGGATTAAAGATGTAGATTGGGTTATTGAAGTTGTTGTTGAGAACTTAAACATCAAGCAACAAGTATTTTCGCGTATTGATGAAGTAAGAAAGCCTGGAACAATTATCAGCTCAAACACTTCGGGAATTTCTATTGAAGCAATGGCTGAAGGCCGCTCTGAGGATTTCAGAAAGCATTTCCTTGGCACACATTTCTTCAATCCACCACGTTACTTAAAATTACTAGAAATCATCCCAACGAAAGACACTGATCCAGAAGTGCTTTCCTTCATGAAAACGTTTGGTGAAGATGTCCTTGGTAAAGGTGTAGTAGAAGCAAAGGACACGCCTAACTTTATTGGAAATAGAATTGGTACTTATGGTTTAATCGTGACGGTTAAAGAAATGCTAAAAGGCGGTTACAGTGTTGGGGAAGTAGACTCGGTAACAGGTCCGCTAATTGGTAGACCAAAAAGTGCAACCTTCCGTACACTTGATGTCGTTGGTCTAGATACGTTCATTCATGTAGCCAACAACGTGTATGAGCAAGTAGATGGGGCAGAAAAAGAAGCATTTGAAGTACCAGCATTTATGAAATCCATGCTTGAAAAAGGATGGCTAGGAAGTAAATCAGGTCAAGGATTCTTCTTAAAGCAAGGAAAAGAGATTCTTGAATTAAACCCAGAGACACTAGAGTATGAGGCACGAAAGAAGTTAGCAGCTCCATCCATTGAACTGAGCAAGCAAGCAAAAGGCGCGGATAAGCTAAAAGCACTTGTTTATGCAGAAGATCGTGCAGGAAAACTGCTTTGGAACATTATTAGCCCAGTACTTGTGTATACAGCTGAACTAAAAGGTGTCATTGCAGATGATATCGTGGCGATTGATAATGCCATGAAGTGGGGCTTCGGCTGGGACAAAGGTCCATTTGAACTTTGGGATGCTATCGGAGTTGAAAACTCAGTAAAGAAAATGCAAGCAGAAGGCTTACAAGTACCTGGATGGGTAATTGAAATGTTAGAAACAGGTCAAACTTCTTTTTATAAAAAAGAAGAAGGGCAAGACCTGTATTTCCAAAATGGTAGCTACGAAAATAAAGTAGTTAATCCAAAGGTTATCCACCTAAAAGGATTAAAAGAAAAGAACGGTGTCATTAAGAAAAACAACGGTGCTAGTTTAATAGATTTAGGAGATGGCGTAGCGGCACTAGAATTCCACTCTCCAAACAATTCAATTGGTCCTGATGTCACGCAAATGATTAACTTTGCTATTGAAGAAGTGGACCGTAACTACGAAGGTCTTGTCATCGGTAACCAAGGAAAGAACTTCTGTGTAGGTGCTAACCTTGCGATGATTCTAATGGAAGCTCAAGATGATAATTTCTTTGAATTAGATCTTGTTGTAAAGCAATTCCAACAAACAATGATGAACATTAAATATAGTCCAAAGCCTGTTGTGGCTGCACCTTTTGGTATGTCACTTGGTGGAGGAGCTGAGATTTGTTTACCTGCTTCACGCATTCAAGCGTCAATGGAAACATATATGGGCTTAGTAGAAGTAGGCGTTGGCTTAATCCCTGGTGGAGGCGGTAACAAGGAATTATATATTAGCCATTTAGAGGGTCTTCCAAATGGCGTGGAAAAGGATCTTCAAAAAGTGACAAACCACGTATTTGAAACGATTGCAATGGCGAAAGTTTCTACCTCTGCTCAAGAGGCAAGAAATAATAATTTCTTATCAAACCAAGATGGAATCAGCATAAATGGTGATCATTTATTATACGATGCGAAGCAGGCTGTTCTAGCATTGGCAAGTCAAGGCTATCAGGCACCTAAGCGTAAGAAGGTTCCGGTCGTAGGTGAAACAGGATACGCAACACTTCTTTTAGGAATAGATTCTATGCTTCGTTCAGGATTCATTTCAGAACATGATATGAAGATTGCAAAGAAGCTTGCCTTTGTTCTAGCTGGTGGTAGAGTGAGCTTTGGAACTGAAGTAGATGAACAATACTTACTAGATTTAGAAAGAGAAGCATTCTTAAGTCTTGTAGCTGAGCCAAAGTCTCAACAACGTATGCAGCATATGTTAGTGAAGGGTAAGCCTTTACGTAATTAATAGATTCATAGAGAGGATTCGTCCTCTCTCTCCATAAAAATAAAGAAATGGGGGAGTAATGTGAGAGAAGCAGTAATCGTTGCTGGTGCAAGAACCCCGGTCGGAAAAGCAAAACGTGGGTCACTTGCCAATGTACGTCCGGATGATTTAGGAGCATTAGTTGTAAAAGAAACGCTAAAGCGTGCAAATAATTATGAAGGAAATATTGACGACCTAATCATTGGTTGTGCGATGCCGGAAGCTGAGCAAGGCTTAAATATGGCTAGAAATATTGGTGCTCTAGCGGGCTTACCGAACACAGTTCCAGCCATTACGATTAATCGTTATTGTTCATCAGGTCTTCAAAGTATTGCGTACGGAGCAGAGCGAATTATGCTTGGTTCTTCAGATACCATCCTAGCGGGTGGGGCAGAGTCCATGAGTATCGTACCGATGACAGGACATACCGTTCGTCCTAACATTAAGCTTGTGGAAAGTGCTCCAGAATACTATATGGGCATGGGACATACAGCTGAACAGGTTGCTGTGAAATACGGAATTAGTCGTGAAGACCAAGATGCTTTCGCAGTAAGAAGCCATCAACGTGCGGCAAAAGCGATTCAAGAAGGTAAGTTCGTCGACGAAATCGTGCCAGTTGAAGTAACAAATCGTATTCTTGATGGTAAAAACAAACTTCAAGAAAAAACATTCATGTTCTCACAAGATGAGGGTGTTCGTGCAGACACAACACTGGAAGTACTAGGTAAGCTTAGACCAGCTTTCAATGTAAAAGGTAGTGTCACAGCGGGTAACGCATCACAGATGAGTGATGGAGCTGCAGCCGTTCTACTTATGGATAAGGAAAAAGCTTTATCAGAAGGCCAAAAGCCATTAGCAAAATTCCGTTCGTTTGCGGTTGCTGGTGTACCACCTGAAATTATGGGGATTGGACCAATCGAAGCTATTCCAAAAGCATTGAAGATTGCAGGACTTGAGTTATCTGATATCGGATTGTTTGAATTAAACGAAGCCTTTGCTTCTCAATCACTAGCGATTGTTAGAACACTAGGCATTGATGAAGAAATAGTAAACGTAAACGGTGGAGCAATTTCGCTTGGTCACCCACTTGGATGCTCTGGAGCAAAATTAACGTTAACGCTCATTCATGAAATGAGAAGACGTAACGTTCAGTTCGGTGTTGTTACGATGTGTATCGGTGGCGGAATGGGTGCTGCTGGTGTGTTTGAATTAATTTAATAAAGGCTGTGTAAAAGGTTCGTATTGTTTTATGCACAGTTGATTGAAGTGGAGGGATGCGAGACTCCTGCGGGAGAAGCGTGGTAAGGGAGACCCCGCAGGCGAAAAGCGCCGAGGAGGCTTCCGAACCCGCCCGCGGAAAGCGAGCGTCCCATAACGAAAATCAACTTCCAGGTTTAACAGAGCCTTACTAACAAATAAAGGGAGGAACCAATATGTCAAATACGACTGAGAATCTAATTAAAGGTGGAGCTTTTTTAATCGAAGATATTGAAGCGGATCGTGTGTTTACACCGGAAGATTTTACAGAAGAACATAAAATGATTGGTAAAACAACTGAGGAATTTGTGGTAAACGATGTACTACCTCATCTAGAGGATATCGAGAATCACCAATTTGAAAAGTCAGTAAAGCTTTTAAAGCAAGCAGGTGAGCTTGGTTTATTAGGTGCTGATGTTCCTGAAGAGTACGGTGGACTTGGACTTGATAAGATTAGTTCAGCTCTTATTACTGAAAAAGTTTCTCGTGGTGGAAGCTTCTCCTTATCATTAGGAGCACACGTAGGAATTGGATCATTACCAATCGTTCTGTTTGGTAACGAAGAGCAAAAGCATCAATACCTTCCTGATTTAGCTTCAGGTGAAAGACTTGCTGCATATGCCCTAACAGAGCCAGGATCTGGTTCTGATGCACTAGGTGCAAAAACAACTGCAAAATTAAATGCAGAAGGAACTCACTACGTATTAAACGGAGAAAAGCAGTGGATCACAAACTCTGGATTTGCTGATGTATTCGTCGTGTATGCAAAGGTAGATGGAGAGCATTTCTCCGCATTTATCGTTGAAAAAGGATTCCCAGGTGTATCGACTGGTCCAGAAGAAAAGAAAATGGGGATCAAAGGATCTTCTACTCGTACGTTAATTCTTGAAGATGCATTAGTTCCAAAAGAGAACCTACTAGGAGAGCTTGGTAAAGGTCACGTAATTGCCTTTAACATCTTAAACATTGGACGTTACAAGCTTGCAGTGGGAACAATTGGTGGGTCTAAGCGTATGATTGATGTAGCTACTCAATATGCTAACCAACGTCAACAATTTAAGACGCCAATTTCTCGCTTCTCTTTAATTCAAGAAAAACTTGCAAACATGGCAGTAAAAACATATGCGATGGAAAGCTCGGTATATCGTACGGTTGGACTTTATGAGGATCGTCAAGGTCGCCTAACTGATGAAGAGGTTAAAGATGGTAAATCAATGCCAGCTGCAATCGCAGAATATGCAATTGAGTGTTCATTAAACAAGGTATTCGGTTCTGAAACACTTGACTATGTAGTAGATGAAGCAGTTCAAATTCATGGTGGATACGGCTTCATGGCAGAGTATGAAGTAGAAAGAGTATACCGTGATTCACGTATTAACCGTATCTTCGAAGGAACAAACGAAATCAACCGTCTATTAGTTCCAGGTACGTACCTACGTAAAGCATTTAAAGGTGAACTACCACTTTTCCAAAAAGCACAAGCACTTCAAGAAGAGCTTATGATGCTAATGCCAGAAGAAGTGGGCGATGGTGTTCTTGAGCAAGAAAAGTACCTAGTAAAGAACGCAAAGAAGATTGCACTATTATCAATGGGTCTAGCTGCACAAAAGTATGGAAAGAGCCTAGACAAAGAGCAAGAAATCCTAAGCAATATTGCTGATATTGTTAGCAATGTATACGCGATGGAATCTGCGGTACTTCGTACAGAGAAGGCAATTAACAAAACAGGACTTGAAAAGAATAACCAAAAGCTTCTTTACACTCAAGTTTACTGCCAAGAAGCATTCAACGAAATTGAAGCACATGCAAAAGAAACATTAATTGCGACTGAAACTGGTGATACTTTACGCATGATGTTATCTGCTTTAAAGAAGTTCACTCGTCACACGCCAATTAACGTTATTGGTAAAAAGCGTGAAATTGCAGCTGCAATCATTGAAGCTGATCGTTTTACAGTTTAATACATGTCGGAGCTGTTAACTAAGGTTAACAGCTCTTCCTTATGGTCCTTAGTTTCAAAATCGTGGAATAATATTACCTTTTCGTGAAATAGTTTAATAAAAGGTGGAATAACAATAATTTTCGTGGAATTCATTTGCAAAATCGTGAAATAACCTATATTTTCGTGGAATACTTTCACTAAACGAAAAATCAGGTCCTAACGTTAACCTAGGATGTAGCAAAAAAGAATCACTATAATAGAAACTTTGCTTCGCAACCAAATATTTTGTCCAACATAAACCCGCTGTTAGGATATGATTGGGTTATATGGTAAAATACATATTGATGTGTATTCTAAATATGGTGGTGAAATGTGTTGGCAGTGACATTTTATTGGTACCCTAAATGTGGGACTTGTAGAAATGCAAAAAAATGGTTAGAAGCGAATCAAATTTCTTTTAACGAAGTACATATTGTTGAAGATGCACCTTCAAAAGAAACATTACATGAGTTATTTAAAACTAGTGGTTTAGAGTTAAAGAAATTCTTTAATACAAGTGGAATGAAATATAGAGAGTTAGGTTTGAAGGACAAGCTTAAAACAGCGACAGAAGATGAAATGTTAGAAATTTTAGCCTCAGACGGAATGCTTGTGAAGAGACCTATTATCACGGATGGCCAAAAAGTAACAGTTGGATTTAATGAGAAGCAATTTGAAGAAACTTGGCTTGCATAATGTAAGTAATACTATTCAATTCCAATTTTTCAATGGTATGATATAGATAATACGATTTATACATAATGTGGAGGGATACTAATGAACACACCAAAAGAACTACGTTACACGAAAGAGCATGAATGGGTACAAATTGATGGAAATAAAGTACGTATTGGTATTACAGATTTCGCTCAATCTGAGTTAGGTGATATTGTGTTTGTTGAACTTCCAGAAGTGGGAGATGACATCTCTGCAGATGAGCCATTTGGAAGTGTTGAATCTGTAAAGACGGTTTCAGAATTATATGCTCCAGTAAGTGGAAAAGTAGTAGAAGTAAATGCAGATCTTGATGACAGCCCAGAATTTGTAAATGAATCGCCATACGAAAAAGCTTGGATGATTGTTGTTGAGCTTTCTGACACAAGTGAAGTTGATTCACTTATGACTGCTGAACAATATGAGGAAATGATTAATCAAGACTAATGAAATCATTTTTTCTGGATACTCTAACACTATACAGTGAGTGAAGGAGTGTCATGTCATGTTAGAACAAAAACGGTTGGACATAACTGATCGTGTCGTCGGTAAACTGAATCAAGGACACATGGATTTATTTGTAGGGGAAGAATCAATTGGGAAAATGCTCTTCACGGATCAAGGGAATCAGTATGACCTTAAACCAGGATATGAGCAAGAACAAAATAAGATTTTTCACTATGCTGACGTTACAACAAATCCTGATCAAAAGTATACCGATTGTGATAAAGAAGATGGATGGTGCTAGGCAGTGGGGGGATAACCACTGTCTTTTGTTTTATAATGGAATTATATGTAAGTTTACCTATACTAAATAATTTGGTGATGTAGATGGAAACCGAGTTAGACAAGGTATTAATCGTTGAAGGAAAATCGGATAAAAAGAAAGTAGAAGCCATTATAAACGAGGAAATTGAAATTATTTGTACAAATGGAACAATCGGTACAAGTAAGTTAGATGAACTCATTGAGGAGTTATTTAACAAAGAAGTCTATATTCTTGTCGATGCGGATGATTCTGGGGAAAAATTGAGAAAACAATTTAAACGAGAACTTCCGGAAGCGGTTCATTTATATATAGACAAAACCTATCGTGAGGTGGCTTCTGCACCAGAACAGCATGTGGCAACTGTGCTATTGAGTGCCAACATAGACGTACATGCTAATTTTTTATAAGGGTTGAGTGATGAGATGGAGGAATGGACTGATTTTAATCCAGACCAGTTAAAAGGAACAGATCGTGTAGCTTTATTTTTGTATACACCGCTTTGTGGTACGTGTAAGGTAGCAGAGAGAATGCTACATGTAGTGGAAAATTTGGTAACAGAGTATCCCATAAGAAAAATAAACTTAAATTATTTTCCGGATCTAGCAGCCAAGTGGGAGATCCAAAGTGTTCCTTGCTTACTTTTATTTGAAAAAGGCGAAATGACTAAAAGAATATATGCCTTTCAGTCAGTAGATTATTTATACAGAGAATTGAAGTAAAGGGGAGGAATCAGACTGGGAAAGCAACCTTTAATACGTATAGATGAAGGCCCACTTGATGTGTGGTATGAAAGTCCATCTATTATGGCTGTTTACAAACCAAAAGGCATTCATGTTCATCCTGAAAATCATGAAGAGAGTGGTACGCTTTTAAACTTGTTGTTTCAACATAACAGGTGGCTAGCCGAGATGGAAACAAGTATAACAGCAGGTGTTTTACATCGCTTTCATCCCAATGACCATGGTCTGATGATTTTTAACAAAAATGATGAGTATGCTGACACTTTAAAACAGGCCATTGACTTAAATGAAATGAACTACTTTTACACTGTAGTGATAGAACGAAAGAAACTACCAAGTGAATTGCCTGTGAAAGTCCTTACACAAAAAGAGATAGGAAACAAAGTTGTAGTTGAGATTCAGACAACGAACGGAAATACGTTTGATCTTCGTGAACGACTATTTCCTCAACTGAATCCTGATGAAGTAATTTTTTACTGCCACAAGATTCAACTTGTCTTGCCTCACACTGGGGCAAGGCATACATTAGCACTTCGTGAGACAAACTCTATTCCTGAAATATCGTTTTTCTATGCCCCACCTTGAAGCTCTTGTCGAGAAGCGAGAGAGTTTCTCTCGAAGAATGGGTTTGCGTTTGAAGAACATAGTGTAATGGATGATGGCGTCATAGATCAAATGATGTCATTAAATGGTGGTCAGAAAATCATCCCAACGATCAGCATTAACGGTGACATTGTGACTGGTTTTGACAAGGCACATTTAAAAAGGTTGCTAGGAGTTATCTAGAAAGAAGCAGAAAAACATTCTATAGCGGCATATACTTACTAAACCTCAAGCGATGCTTGGGGTATTTTTTTTGACTCTGTTAAAGAACATTGTTGATATCTTGAAGTGTTGATTGCAGTGGAAGGATGCGAGACTCCTGCGGGAGAAGCGCGGTAAGGGAGACCCCACAGGCGTGAAGCGCCGAGGAGTGGGATTTTTCACGATAGTGAAAATATCCTTCATTTCCCGCCCGCGGAAAGCGAGCGTCCCGTAACGAAAATCAACAACCAAGTTTAAAAGAGCCAATTTTTTTTAAGAAAACACTTTCCAAAACAAGGTAATTCATATATAATACTAACTGTACTAACACTAATAATACACTTAAAACAGAAAAGGGAGGGTTGATATGTTTGAACTAGACATTAGAAGTAGACAGCCCATTTATGAGCAGCTAGTAGAAAAATTAAAGGAGTTAATTATGAACAATATTCTTAAGGTTGATGAACAATTACCATCAGTAAGGACGCTTGCTCAGCAATTAACGATTAATCCCAATACGATTCAAAAAGCATATCGAGAACTAGAAAGACAGGGTTATATTTATTCAGTTCCAGGGCGAGGAAGCTTCGTGAGTGAATCTTCAAATATTATCAATAATGAAAAATTAGAAAAGGTTAAACAAGAATTAGTCAAACTCTTAGCTGAGGCGTTTTACCTTGGTTTAAGAAAAGAAGACATGATTGATTTATTCGATCAAGTTGAAGAATCTACGAAGGGAGGCAAGCTGGATGATTAATGTAACGAATCTCTCTAAATCTTTTGAGGATCTTGAAGCTATAAAGGGCATCAGTCTTTCCGTTACAAAGGGATCTATTTACGGACTACTTGGATCTAATGGTGCAGGTAAAACAACATTGTTAAGAATACTTGCCGGAATTTTATCTCAAGACCATGGTGAGCTTACCATTAATAGTCAGCATGTATTTGAAAATAACAAAATGAAAGACCACTTGTTTTTTATACCTGATTCTCCTTACTTTTTCTCACAATATACAACCAATCAGATGGCTAGTTTTTATAGCAGCATTTACTCAAACTGGTCACAGGAGCGTTTTTTGAAGCTGCAGGAGGTTTTTGATCTAGATCGTAATAAAAAGATTCAAAAGTTCTCAAAAGGAATGCAAAGACAGGTTGCGTTTTGGCTTGCACTCTCTACCATGCCCGAGTTATTAATCCTAGATGAGCCATTTGATGGACTAGATCCGGTCATGAGACGGAAAGTGAAAAATTTATTAATACAGGATGTAGCAGACAGAGAAATGACAATTATTGTTTCCTCACACAATCTTCGTGAGGTAGAGGATATTTGTGATTATGTTGGAATTGTTCACAAAGGAAAGATGTTGCTGGAAAAGGATCTGGATGACTTGAAATCTGATGTGCATAAGATCCAAGTAGCTTTTAAAGGTGAAGTTCCTGAGCAACTATTCAAGCAAGTGGACCTACTTTATAAAGAAGAACGTGGCAGTGTCATCTTATGTATTGTAAGAGGGCAGGAAAGTGAGGTTATTAAGCACTTCCGCCAATACGATCCAGTTATATTCGACTTATTACCATTAACGTTGGAAGAGATATTTATTTATGAAATGGGGGACCAAGGCTATGCAATCCAAAACATCTTGGTTTAATAGAGAAATCATTCTCCAAGGATTTAGGAGTACGGGGTGGCTTGCAATTATCTATTTTTTAGGTGTATTCTTTGCCCTTCCATTACGAATGATGATGTATGTGTCAGAAGAAGACTCGATGTACAGATATAAATTTTTTCAAGACAACAATTTGTTCTCGTGGAATCCAGAGCTTTTAACACTTTTTTCTGGCATTGTCCCTGTATTAGTGGCAGTCTTTATTTTCAGATACGTACAGACAAAATCATCGTCTGATTTAATCCACAGTTTACCTGTTACACGTACACAACTTTATTTTCATTACGTTGGTACAGGGGCTCTGTTTCTTATATTACCAGTCCTTTTAAATGTGGTAATCTTATTTATTATCCATCCAGTATTGGGCTTATCAGCATTCTTTACGGGTAGCAATATTTTGTATTGGGCTGGAATTACAATCGTCATTAACTTGCTAATATTCATGGCAAGCGTGTTTGTTGGGATGATCTCAGGGATCTCTATCATTCATGGCGTGCTATCATATGTATTATTGTTTTCTCCCGTTGGCTTTGCTTTACTAATTACGTTTAGTTTAGATATGTTCTTATTTGGGTTTACGCCTGATATTATGACGGGAAATAAACTAGAAAAGCTGTCTCCATTGATAAGAATGGGCATGTTTAATTCAGATTTATTATCTACCATTGAAGTATGGATTTACTTAGGACTAACCATTCTATTACTCGTATTATCACTTGTGTTGTACAAGAAAAGAAGGCTAGAAGCGATATCGAACCCAATCGTTTTTCCATTCCTTAGACCAATCTTTAAGTATGGTGTCACGTTTGCTACGATGCTTCTTGGCGGATTGTATTTTGGTCAACTTCAGAATAGTTTGGGTTGGACGATCGTAGGTTATGTCATCGGCTCCATTATTGGTTATCTAGTATCGGAGATGATTTTACAAAAAACGTGGAGAGTCTTAGGTAGCTTAAAAGGCTATGGAATCTATGTTGTAGGTGTAGTGGTTTTATTCCTAGTTATTCATTTTGATGTCTTTGGATATGAAAAGAGAATTCCTGAACTAGCAGAGATCGAAAGAATTTATCATGGACATGAGAGCTATATGTACTTGAACCAAGAAGAATATGGAGTACCTATTGAATACTTCCATGAACAAGAGAATTTCGAGAACATTACGAACCTTCACCAAGCTATTATCGAACATAAGAGTGAGCTAAAAAGTAGGCAGAATATAGTAGACCCAGAATATGTGTATATTGCTTATGAATTAAAAAATGGTAAGAGAGTGATGCGTGAATATACCATCTCTAAAAGCGAATATGCTTCACTATTAAGACCCATTTACGAATCAAATGAGTTCAAATTAGTGAACTTTCGGGTTATGGGAATAGAGGCTGATGGAATTGATAAGATATTCTTTACACCTAGTGGAGGGATCCAAGCACGTGAAGTAACAATTACAGATGAAGCAGAAATTGAGGAACTACTGTCTCTACTGAAAGAAGATATACTAAATCTAAAATATGAACAGTACCAAGAATCTACTATTTCAGATATTAGATTTGATATGAAAGTAGATAATCCACACTTTGAGACCCATCATAGTATTTCAGCTTCTTATGTTGCTGTAGAAAAGTGGTTAAAGGAAAAGGGAATCTATGAGAAGGCAGTTCTATCGGGAGAGGATTTTGAATACGCAATTCTTCTGGGTGATCATCAAATTGATCTTAATGAATACTATTCCATGTCTAATGAGGCAATGTTAGACAAGATTAATAGTTTAGAGAATACAGTTAAGATTACCAATCCAGCTGATCTTCTTGAAGCTTGGAAGAGCACAAATGGCGATCATAGTAAGGGTACTAATATTGTATTTAAGTATAAAAATCAACCACATGTTGATTTTAGAGTAATAGATAAAGATGTCGCTAAACAGTTTAAGTAAGCAGTAAAGAGGCGGTGCAGATGGATTTTACAACAATCTTTCAAGAACATTATAAAAAGCTATATGGTCACGTGTATTCTATGATTAAAGACCATCATCTAACAGAGGATATCTTACAGGAAACTTTTATTAAAGCGTATGAAAACATGAAATCAGTCGTGGATGAATCCAAAGTTAGACCTTGGCTAATAACGATAGCCAAAAGGACAGCCATTGATTTTATAAGAAAAGATAAAAGACATGGCTATGATTTTGTGGAGGATCTATATACATTAAAAGAGGCACCAAGCCCTTCTGTAGAAAATAAAGTGGAATGGGTATTGCTGAAGAATGAGATTGAATGTGAAATTAGTAGCTTAAAAAAAGAGCAAAAAGAGATTATTCACTTGAAAATTAATGATGGCCTAAAAGAAAAGGAAATTGCAAATCACCTAAAGATGAATCAAGGTACGGTGAAGGTGAACTTGTATCGTGCCCGACAACATCTGAAATCAAGATTTGAACAACAACTAGTCATTGCATAATGAAGGCACCTACCATAGTGGTAGGTGTTTTTTAAAGTTTAAAATTCAATATAAAATATGACATTCTTTTATTTATCAATATTCTAATTTGTCACTATATGTGTGATGCGACATATTTCTTGGGAAATAAGCTAGAATGGTGTATTTATTTGTATTTGTGAACAAAATGTGTCGAACGAATAGCGGGGGAATACAAAGGTTCTTTGTTGAATTGATAAAGTAACATAAACCGGAGGGGATTTTAATGAAGGAGCTACTTAATCAATTTGTAGGGAATGTTTTAAATGAAAGTACACTACTTCCTATTTTGCCGAAGACACCTGTTCATATATGTTTTCAAATTGAATATGAATTATTTTTCCTAGAAATATCATCGCAAAATTGTGTCATTCACCTATCAAGTCCTGGTAAAACAGATGTATGGATTAAAGGTGATCATCGACACATAGAGGAAATCATAACTGGAGTAGAGAGGTTAAGGAAACTAGAAAGTAGGAATTTAATAAGAGTCACAGGCAAGCTAAAAGATATATTAATGGCCGAGGCATTGTTTTACTTGGGGCAAAAGAAATTATCGGCATAAAGGAATGATTTTAACGTATGAATGAAGATGTAGATGTAAAAAAACTTAATTATAAAAATTGTTTGACAGTTATAATTTCCCTGTGTTATATTCTCTACAGATAATATGAATTGTAAGTTAAAGCGTTAATTGAATAAAGTTTTCTTATCCAGAGAGGTGGAGGGGCTGGCCCTATGATACCCGGCAACCGGTTTTGTTTATACAAAAACACGGTGCCAATTCCTGCAGAGCAATTAGCTCTGGCAGATAAGAAGAGATGAATTTAGGTTATTCACCCTCTTCTTATGAAGAGGGTTTTTTTATGGATTAGAAGACGAAAAAAATGCAATTCTTACTTGGGAGGAGGGTCTAATGCCAAACGTGAAAGATGATGTTCAAACAGAATACGGAAAAGTACAGCTAGGGTCTTTTACTACGGAATTAGGCATTACAATTCCTAATGTTGAAATAGCTTTTGAACGAGTTGGTCCCCAAACCGCACCGGTGATTATTGTCTGTCATGCTTTGACAGGTAACCAGCACACGGTTGGTACAGAGGCAGAGCCTGGTTGGTGGTCAGGATTAATTGGAAAAGAAAAGTATATTGATACAATCAAATGGCAAGTCATTACGATGAATGTGTTAGGTGGATGTAATGGATCCACTGGTCCCAAAAGTATTGGTCCAAACGGCCAACCTTACAATGCTAGCTTTCCTTTTGTATCAGTTAGAGATATTGTTACGACTCAATACCTTGCTTTAAAGGAATTAGGAATCGACCAAGTTCATGCAATCATTGGCGGCTCTCTAGGCGGTATGCAAGTGTTAGAGTGGGGAGTGTTATATCCTGAATTTGCAAAATTGTTATTCCCACTTGCAACATCACCATATTTAAGTGATTTTGGCATGGCATATAATTCAATCGCTCGATATGCCATTACAAACGATCCTAACTGGCAAAATGGTGAATATTGTGAGAATCCTGAAGTTGGGTTAAGTATCGCAAGAATGATTGGAATGATTTCATATCGGTCTCCAGAATTATTCAATGCAAGATTTTCAAGAGAGACACGTGAAGGTTTCGGAAATTATCACCAAGAAAAATCTTATCAGGTAGACTCTTACCTAACGTATCAGGGGGAGAAATTCCTTAAGCGTTTTGATGCTAATAGCTATCTCTATTTATTAAAGGTGATGGATCACCATGACTTAGGTAGAAATAGAGGAGATTGGAAGTCTGCGATTGCGAAGATTCGTTCAAAAATAATAGCAATAAGCTTTGAAGGAGATATTATTTATCCTTCTGGATTATTAAAAGATGTTGTGAAAGAGCACCAACAAGTTCTTTCGTCCTCAAACCACTATGAAGTGTCCACTGTGTTTGGTCATGATGGCTTCTTAGTAGAATTTGAAAAGTGGGGACATCTTGTAGAGGAGGGGCTTTCAAGATGAGAACAGTAAAGGTTGCTTTACTTGGATTAGGGACTGTAGGCCAGGGAGTCTATGACACTATTAATAGTCACCAAGCCAAACTGAAAGAGGCAACAGGAGCAAATGTTGAAGTAGTTGGCATCTTAGTGAAAAACGCATCAAAATTGCGAGCCATACATCCAACGGTCAGAGTTACGACGGAAATTGAAGAAATTTTAGCAATAGATGAAATTGATATTGTTTTTGAAGCAATCGTTGGAATTGAACCAGCCAATTCGTATATTAAAAGATTTATAGAAAAAGGCTGTCATGTTATAAGTGCTAATAAAGAATTGCTAGCTCATAAAGGAAACGAGCTAACAACTCTAGCAAACCAAAACGGAGTCACACTTGCATTTGAGGCTGCAGTTGCAGGAGGTATTCCACTACTAAGAACGATTATCCAGTTGTTGCAAGTTAATGGAATACTAAAGCTTGAGGCCATCTTAAACGGAACAAGTAACTATATCCTAACAAAGATGCGCAAAGAAAAAGCTGACTTCAATGAGGTGCTAAAGGAAGCTCAAGCATTAGGATACGCTGAAGCAAACCCTGCAAACGATATTCTCGGAACGGATGCTTTTTACAAACTGATGATTCTAAGTAACTTGATTCATCAACAGCAACCGAGTTGGGAAGAAGTAGAAAAACAAGGTGTAAATAAAGTTTCCCTTCAGGATTTAATTGTTGGAGAAAAATTAGGCCTACGCCTTAAACTTATTGCCTCTTTAGAAAGACAGCAGGATATTATTCAAGCGGGGGTAAAGCCAGTCTATGTATCATCTAATCATCCACTTTACAATGTAGAGGGAGTCGATAACGGAATCGTTATAACGACAGATTTAGTTGGAACCATCCTCTTACAAGGTCCTGGTGCTGGCTCAAAAGCTACAGCAAGTGCGATGATTGAGGATTTAGTCTATATTAAACAGAATGGTCAGCCAACTGTGGGGACAGGAAGAGCTAGCAATCAATACGGAAGTGAGCAAAAGAGTGAATCTACTTCAGTATGGGTGGCAATCAGCGAAGCCTTACATGCAGATCATTTAAAGCAAAACTACACGATAACTAGTAAGCTAGAGCAACATCAAGTTCAGCTTTTACAAAGAGAATTATTGAAAACGGAAGATGGATATATTGTTGGAGACTTACTAAGAGGTAAAGAAGAAAATATCCTGTTATTTCTTCAACAATTAGAACAGGAAACACTGAGATTCTATCCTGTTTCATCGACTGGCTTATCGCTTGAACAATATGAAATTGAGCAACCATTAATACAAACAATTAAATAAATCTTCTTATCAAGAGAGGTGGAGGGACTGGCCCGATGAAACCCGGCAACCGATACAGGTGCTAATTCCAGCAGAAGTAAAAGTCTGAGAGATAAGAAGAGGGTAAAGCATCCTCTTCTTATGCAGGGTGCTTTTTTATATGACTGTGTAAAAGGTTAGTTTTGAATTTTTGCACAGTTGATTGAAGTGAAGGGATGCGAGACTCCTGCGGAGCAGCGTGGTAAGGGAGACCCCGCAGGCGTCAAGCGCCGAGGAGGCTTCCGAACCCGCCCGCGGAAAGCGAGCGTCCCGTAACGAAAATCAACAACCAAGTTTAACAGAGCATTTTATATAAAAATACTAAGGGAGAGATAATCATGACAAACCATTCTTATGATTTAGAAACATTATTATTACACGGAGGTCACGCTCCAGATCCAACAACAGGATCACGTGCTGTACCAATCTATCAAACTTCTTCTTATGTGTTTCATAATACGGAGCATGCACAGCGCTTATTCGCTTTAGATGAGCCAGGAAATATCTATTCACGTATTGGAAATCCAACGGTAGATGTTCTGGAGAAAAGAATTGCTCTATTAGAAGAAGGTGTTGCAGCTGTTGCCACTTCTTCAGGTCAAGCAGCCATATCGTTAGCGTTAATGAATCTGGCTCATGCTGGAGATGAGATTGTTGCAGCAACAAACCTATATGGTGGAACTTATAACTTATTCGCGGTTACTCTTCCGCGATACGGAATTAACGTGAAATTTGTAGATTCTTCAGATCCTGAGAACTTTCGAAAAGCAATCACTCCTAAAACGAAGGCAGTGTTTGCTGAGGTAATTGGAAATCCAAGTTTACAAGTGTTAGATATTGAAGCAGTTGCCAATATTGCTCATGAAGCAGGTATCCCATTAGTGGTAGATAGTACATTTGCTTCTCCAGCACTTTGTAAGCCCATTAAATGGGGAGCTGACATTGTCGTTCACTCGGCAACAAAGTGGATTGGTGGACACGGAACGTCCATCGGAGGTCTTGTCGTTGATGGAGGACGCTTCAATTGGAATAGTGAAAAATTCCCTGGCTTTACTGAGCCAGATCCGAGTTATAACGGAATTCGCTATGCGGTAGACTTTGGAACGTTAGCATTTATTACAAAGCTACGTGTTCAATTACTAAGAGACTTTGGCTCATGCTTAAGCCCATTTAATGCCTTTATGCTATTACAAGGGTTAGAAACGTTACAGCTTAGAATGGAAAAGCACACGAGCAATGCAAGAACAGTAGCTGAATATTTAGATAATCATCCAGCAGTTGAATGGGTTACATACCCAGGATTAGAAAGTCATCCTTCACACCATCTAGCTCAGAAGTATTTAACAGATGGAGACGGAGCGGTTGTTGTATTCGGTATTAAAGGTGGAAGAGAAGCGGGTAAAACCTTTATTGATTCACTATCTTTATGGTCTCATCTAGCAAACGTTGGAGATGCACGATCACTGGTTATTCACCCGGCATCAACGACTCACCAGCAGCTAAAAGGTGAACAGCTTAAAGCAACGGGAGTAACAGAAGAGCTCGTTCGTTTATCAGTTGGTCTTGAATCGGTACGTGACTTAACTAATGATTTAAATCAAGCTTTATTAAAAGCAACTGGAAACTCAGACAGTTTGCCAAAGGAAATTGTAATCAATGATGAGGGTGTTATTAAAGCAGCATTAAACTCTGCTACTGAAACAGTGGTTGTGGATGGGGTTGAGCAAACAAGAACGAAGAATGTGGCAATTGTAGGATTAAGTAGTAATCCAGCAAGACCTAGTCACAGACTAGCGGTCAAAATGAAGAGACTTGGATTTAGAGTCATTCCTGTAAACCCTAACGAAACAGAAGTATTGGGAGAGAAGGCATATCCAGATTTACGTTCAGTTCCTGATCAAATTGATATTGCTCAAATCTTTAGAGCATCCGATGCAGCAGTGGAGTTAGCAATAGAAGCAGCTGCCGTAAGACCGGGAATCTTCTGGCTACAAGAAGGAGTAATTTCAGAAGAAGCCGTAACGATTGCAAAGGAAGCTGGACTAGAGGTGGTTTATAACCGCTGCACATATAAAGAAGCACAGCGTTTACGAGGATCGATTTCAACTTACGCTTGTGAGATATAAAAACAAAAAATACAGTAACGGGGCCTTACACTAAAAAGGCCCCCATATAAAAGGGGAGTTTTAAAAATGAAAAATAAAAAATTCAAGCTTGTTTTAGCACTAATTCTTAGTATTTCTATAGGTTTACTTACAGCTTGCGGAAGCAGTTCAACATCAAGTAACAACGAAGGCTCAGAAGGAGCAAAACCAGAAAAAATTCGTTTAGACTATGCATTCTATTCTCCTACTAGCCTTGTTTTAAAGGAAAAAGGTTGGGTAGAAGAAGCATTTGAAGCAGAAGGAATTGAAGTAGAGTGGGTACAAAGCTTAGGAAGTAACAAAGCGTTAGAATTTTTAAACAGTGATAGTATTGATTTTGGTTCAACGGCAGGAGCAGCAGCACTTATTGCAAAGTCAAAAGCATCACCAATTGAAACAGTTTATATTTACTCAAAGCCTGAGTGGACGGCACTAGTAGGACCGGGTAACACAGATATCAAATCAGTAGCAGACTTAAAAGGTAAGAAAATTGCCGCGACTTTAGGAACAGATCCTTATATCTTTCTATTACGTGCTCTTGATGAAGCGGGTTTAAAAAGTACAGATGTTGAGATTGTGAACCTTCAACATGGTGACGGAGCATCTGCTTTAGTATCTGGTGATGTAGATGCATGGGCAGGTCTTGATCCACACATGGCTAAGCTGGAAGTAAATGAAGGCACAAGCTATATCTATCGTAACCCAGATTTCAATACGTATGGTACGTTAAATGTTCGTTCAGAATTTGCTGAGCAATATCCACAGTATGTAGAGAAGGTCATCGAGCTTTACGAGAAAGCAAGAACATGGGCAGTAGAAAATGAGGAAGAAGCTGCCAAGATTCTAGCAACTCAAGCACAGCTTGATGAAGAAGTGGCAAAGCTACAAATCTCAAGAAATGATTTCTCAAGTCCAGTTCCTGGTGATAAACAAGTCAATGCATTAATTGAAGCTGGAAAAGTACTTCAAAATGGCGGCGTGATTGACGCTGGTGCAGACTTAGAAAAGTTAGCTAATGAATTAATTCAACCATCATTTGCAGAGAAAGTAATCAAGTAAGTAGGAGGTTGATGTGATGTCACAGCAATCTGAAAGCAATACGATTAAGACAATTCCAAAAACATATAAACTAGCTTTACCGTTTAAAAAACTCAATCTATCAACGAGTGATCTTTTAATCGGCAGCATTTTACCTATCATTTTGATTGTTGTATGGGAGATACTCAGTAAAACTGGAGTATTTCCTGTACATCAGTTGCCGGCACCATCCATTATTGTTCAGAAGATCTATTCCATGCTTCAAGACGGAAGCCTATGGGTTCATACGGGAATTACATTTTACCGAGTACTAGTTGGATTTTTTGTTGGAACGGCTGTAGCTGTGATTATTGGTTCGTTTGTTGGCTTTTTTAGACTAGCTGAACGAATAATTGATCCGCTGTTACAAGCGTTTCGTTCCATCCCTTCTCTAGCATGGGTGCCGCTATTTCTTTTATGGCTTAGTTTTGGAGAGGTTTCGAAAATTACGTTAATCGCGGTTGGTGTTTTCTTCCCGGTTTATCTTAATATCGTAAGTGGTGTGAAAGGTGTGGATCGTAAGCTTATTGAAGTAGGGAAAATCTATGGATTCTCGACCTTTCAACTTATTAAAAGGATTATTTTACCGGCATCCCTTCCATCTTTTCTAGTAGGGATTCGAAGTGGCTTAGGGTTAGGCTGGATGTTCGTAGTAGCAGCAGAGCTAATGGGAGCAAGTAAAGGTCTCGGTTACCTTCTTGTATTTGGTCAGAATATGAGTTCACCAGATATCATTATCGCTAGTATTATTCTCTTTGCCATTCTAGGTAAGATAACGGATGCGATTTTAAAGGGAATTGAAAACAAAGCCCTACATTGGCAAGACAGCTTATCAAGTTCTAATGGAAAATAAAAAGGTGGTGAGTCCATTGGTATTATCGGTAGAACGAGCGACAAGAAAGTTTGAAAACGGGAATGTAGCATTTCGTAATATCAGCTTTTCGGCAAAAAATGGAGAAATTATTGGGTTAATTGGTACGAGTGGCTGTGGAAAAAGTACGTTACTTCGCACCGTTTCAGGATTAGATCAAAACTATGAAGGTAGTATTCTCGTAGAAGGAAAAGAAGCAAGAGATCATAACGAAAATATTAGCTTCATGTTCCAGGAGCCAAGGCTAATGCCATGGCTAGCCGTTATAGAAAATGTACTTTTCGGAGTAAAAGATAGAGTGGCAAATGAACAATCAGCTATTCAACTTTTAGAACAGGTCGGCTTAAAAGGCTTTGAAAAGCAGTATCCAAAGGAGCTGTCTGGTGGGATGGCTCAACGTGTCGCAATCGCAAGAGCACTGATTACCTCTCCACATATACTCCTCTTGGATGAACCTTTTAGTGCTTTAGATGCGTTTACGAAAATGCAACTCCAGGACCTACTATTAGAGGTATGGGAGCAAAAGAAAGCAACGATGCTCGTTGTCACCCATGATATTGATGAGGCCCTTTATCTGTGTGACCGCATCCTTATTTTTAGAGGGCAGCCAGGAGAGCTCTGTGAAGAAATTGTCATTGATCGTCCTCGTCCTCGCTCTAGAGGAGACGAGGAACTAGCCAAAGAGAAAAAACGTATTCTTTCATTGTTAAATCTAGAAAAAGTAAAATCATAAGCAAAGGAGTTAGTATTGCCATGAGCGAATCAAATCCTATTACTTTACAACCTAGAAATGGTACCCATAATCTACTGAATTACGAGGAAACTTATGAGCAATTTAAGTGGGATTCTGTCCATCCTCATTTTAGTTGGTTCCAAACGAATAAGGTCAATATGGCGTATGAATGCATTGACCGTCATGTAGAAGATGGGTATGGAGAGAAAGAAGCGCTTATTTATATAAATGGTTCATCGAAAGAAGTTCTGACTTTCTCAGATTTGAAGAAAAGAACAGATGAATGGGCCCACTTGCTTAAGTCTCAAGGTGTGGAAAAGGGTGACCGTGTATTCACCTTTTTACCTAAAAATCCAGAAGGTTATATTGCCGTATTAGCGATTATTAAAGTAGGTGCGATTGCTGGGCCATTATTTGAAGCGTTCATGGAGGATGCCATTTTTGACAGGATGTATGATTGCGAGGCATCAGTTTTATTAACAAATGCAGAGCTGCTTGAACGTGTTCCAGTCGAAAAGCTCCCTGACCTTCGTTCTATTTATATCACTGATGATGCAGACCATCCGATTGCAAGATCAATTCCGAAGCTACTACGCGAAAATTCATTTGAAGGAGAAGCGGTGGAGTGGGTTGATTTAAATGATGGAATGATTATTCATTATACATCTGGGTCTACAGGGAAGCCCAAAGGAGTCTTACATGCTCATCGAGTAATGATTCAGCAGTACCAAACAGGAAAATGGGTGTTGGATTTACAAGAAAATGATGTATATTGGTGTACGGCACATCCAGGTTGGGTAACGGGAAGTTCCTATGGGATTTTCGCCCCTTGGTTAAACAGAACGACGATTGTTGTACATGGAGGTAGATTTAAGGCGGAGGAATGGTTTCAGGCCATTGAAGATACGGGTGTTACGGTCTGGTATAGTGCACCTACAGCTTTTAGATTACTAATGAATGATACAGATCGCATTAAAGAGTATAACCTTTCTTCTTTACGCCATATTTTAAGCGTAGGTGAACCGTTAAATCCAGAAGTTATTACGTGGGCATTAGAAGCTTTTAACCTCCGAATTCATGATACATGGTGGATGACGGAAACAGGTGCTCAATTAGTTGTGAACCTACCTTCTGCACCTATTAAGCCTGGTTCAATGGGGAGAGCACTACCTGGAATTACAGCGGGAATTATTGATCTAGAGGGTAATGAAGTAAAGTGCGGGGAATTCGGTCTACTTGCTATTAAGAAGGGCTGGCCATCCATGATGAAGGAAATATGGAAAAATGAAGAGAAGTATCATTCTTATTTCATTAATAATTGGTATGTATCTGGTGATCTCGCTCGCATGGATGAGGATGGATATGTGTTCTTCCAAGGAAGAAATGACGATATGATTAACTCTTCAGGAGAGAGAATTGGACCGTTTGAAGTAGAGAGTAAATTAATTGAACATCCGGCTGTAGTAGAAGCTGCTGTTATAGGAAAGCCTGACGAACTACGTGGGGAAATTGTAAAAGCATTCATTGTGTTAACAGACGGTTATACTGAATCAGAGGAACTTTTAAAAGAGATTCAGACTTTTGTACGGCTTAAGCTGGCGGCTCATGCAATGCCAAGAGAAATTGAAGCCATTGATGAATTACCGAAAACACCGATTAGTGGAAAAATACTCCGTAGAATTCTTAAAGCACAGGAGATTGAGAAGCAAAAAGTACAAGTGTAATTTAGTAACGATTACTGAGATTATGTATGATTTTGTATCCAATTTTTTACTTATATAAATATATGACAAAATGATTGACGCCAATGATTTTAACATGCTAAAATCACTCTCGTACTTAAAAAATTCTATGAGTTAAACCTAACCAAGAAAACAATAGATGATTAGCCAAACATATAAATAGATTTACTCTTATCTAGAGAGGTGGAGGGACTGGGCCCTATGAAACCCGGCAACCGTCAACAATCGTTGAAATGGTGCCAATTCCTACGAAGCATTCAGGTTGCTTTGGGAGATGAGAGAAAGGAAGCTTTCTGTTCCCTTTCTGCTCATTTTTGCAGGAAGGGTTTTTTCATGCTCGAAATTCCTTGTTTATAATTATCACCAAGTAGTAGAAGCTAAATGTATATCTATTGAAATTATTCATACTAATTTGATAGGCGAACTCAGGAAGAAACGAGGTGATAGCATGATTACATTAAAGGATGTTAAAAAGGTTTTCTCTTCAAAAAGCGGTAAAGTAACAGCGGTAAACGGAATTAACCTGGAGATTAAAAAAGGTGAAATCTTTGGAGTGATTGGATACAGTGGTGCCGGCAAAAGTACGTTAATCCGGATGTTCAATCAGCTTGAAAAGCCGACAGAGGGTTCGGTTATGGTTGATGGGCGTGACATGGCGAAGATTCAAGGAAAAGAACTACGACTGGCTCGCCAAGAAACAGGGATGATTTTCCAACATTTTAACTTACTATGGTCACGAACCGTCCGAGAAAACATTGCATTTCCACTTGAAATTGCGGGTGTTCGAAAAGCCGAGCAACAAAAACGTGTAGATGAGCTTATTGAGCTTGTTGGATTAAAGGGGAGAGCGGATGCTTATCCTTCTGAACTAAGCGGAGGGCAAAAGCAAAGAGTAGGGATTGCAAGAGCGTTAGCAAATAATCCTAAAGTACTTCTTTGTGACGAAGCTACTTCAGCATTAGATCCACAAACAACTGATTCTATTTTGGAATTGTTAGTTGATATAAATGAAAGATTAGGATTAACGATTATCCTTATTACTCACGAGATGCATGTTATCCGCAAAATCTGTCATCGTGTAGCTGTCATGGAAAATGGCCGTGTCGTTGAACAAGGTGATGTTCTTACTGTTTTTAGAAACCCAAAAGAGGAGATTACAAAGCGTTTTGTTGGGCAGTTAACAGAGCCTGAAGAAACACAGGAAACAGCTGAAAGCCTTCTTGAGAAGTACCCTAATGGAAAGGTTATTCAATTAACCTTTGTTGGAGAAGAAACAGAACAGCCTCTTATAACGAATGTCATTAGGAAGTTTAATATTACAGTCAATATCCTTCAGGGGAAAATTGCTCACCTTCAAACAGGGTCATATGGAACATTGTTTGTCCATGTAGACGGAGTGGATGAAGAGATTGAAAAAGCGATTGACTATGTGCGTAATCAAGCAGTGGAAGTGGAGGTGATCTCTAAATGATGGAGCAGCTACTTCCGAATGTAAACTGGGATAAGATGATTGAAGCAACACTTGAAACACTTTATATGACAGCCATCTCTGTGCTGGCAACGTTTGTTTTAGGGATTATCCTGGGCTTGTTATTATTTTTAACTGGGAAGGGTAATCTATGGGAGAATGCGGCGGTTAACTCTTTTGTTGCAGCAATTGTCAACATCTTTAGATCAATACCGTTTATTATCCTTATTATATTGTTGATTCCTTTTGCCAAGTTCATAGTTGGAACGATGTTAGGTTCAAATGCAGCATTACCAGCACTTATTGTAGGGGCCGCTCCTTTTTATGGCCGTATGGTTGAAATCGCCCTTCGTGAAATAAATAAGGGTGTCATTGAAGCTTCAAGAGCAATGGGTGCAACGACGTGGACAATTATATGGAAGGTTTTATTGCCTGAATCCATGCCTGCGTTAGTTTCTGGCATAACGGTAACTGCCATCGCATTAGTTGGTTATACAGCAATGGCGGGTGTAGTCGGAGCTGGAGGCCTAGGAAATCTAGCCTTTTTAGAAGGATTCCAACGCTCTCAAGAAGATGTCACAATTGTATCAACGATTATCATTTTAATTATTGTATTCATTATTCAATTTATAGGTGACCGAGTCACATCTATGTTAGACAAAAGATAAAGGAGATTGATATCAAAATGAAAAAGATTTTAAGTATTTTAGGATTAGCATTTTTAGTACTTGCACTTGCTGCTTGTGGAACAGGTGGACAAACAGAAGAAGAAACAACACAAGGTGCAGAAACAACTGAAGCAAAGAAGCTTGTAGTGGGAGCTTCGAACGTGCCACATGCTGAAATTTTAGAACAAGCAAAGCCAATTTTAGCAGAACAAGGAATTGAGTTAGAGATCGTTCCGTTCCAAGATTATGTACTACCAAACAAGGCACTTGCTGATGAAGAAATTGATGCAAACTATTTCCAACACATCCCTTACTTAAAGCTTCAAATGGCTGAAAATGATAACTACGACTTTGTAAATGCTGGTGGTATTCATATCGAGCCAATTGGTGTATATTCTAAAAAATACAAGAGCCTAGAAGAGCTTCCTAATGGCGCAAAAATTATTATGAGTAATGCAGTAGCTGACCACGGTCGTATCTTAACAATGCTTCAAGACAAAGGCTTAATTAAGTTAAAAGAAGGTATCGACACAACGGCTGCAACTGTAGATGATATTGTTGAAAATTCAAAGGAACTTGAATTCGAAGCTGACGTAGAAGCGGGATTACTTCCACAGGTTTACAACAATGACGAAGGTGACGCAGTACTAATCAACACAAACTATGCAATTGACGCTGGATTAAACCCAATGGAAGATGCTATTGCAATTGAAGGACCAGAATCTCCATATGTAAACATCATCACAGTTCGTGCAGGTGACGAAGGTCGTGAAGAAGTAAAAGCTTTAGTTGAAGTACTTCGTTCAGAAGCAATTCAAACTTTTATTAAAGAAGAATACAAAGGTGCGGTTGTACCTGTAAGTGAATAATATATAGAAGAAAGACGTCTTAGATTGTTGGGTCTAGGGCGTCTTTTTTTGTGCAGGCGGGGGCGGGGGAAAGCATAGTCGCAAGAAAAGGTAGTAAAGTCGCAAATAAAGTACGATAAGTTGCAAGAAAATA
>NZ_JAJQKI010000022.1 GCF_023036475.1 Bacillus pinisoli | reverse complement strand
TCTTTAAAAAAGTAGCTAATTTTAGCTACTTTTTTTTGTGTGTTTTTTGTTTTCGCGGAATTACATGGTCAAAGTGTGAAATAAAAAAGAAAATCGTGAAATAACTGATTTTTTCGTGTAAATATCAATAAAAAGCTGAAATAATGCATATTTTCGTGGAAATACACCTCTGGAGAAAAACTGCGACTCTCTCTTCAGGCAGAATCAGAATAGCCTAGCTTTATACTTCTATAATTTAGTCTTAAAATACCTTCATTTAGGAAGAAACCATCCCTGCACTACTTTAAAAGTAGCTAAGAACTTGTCTATCTCACTCCTTTTTAAGACTGTCTTAAGAAAGTAACAAAGGCTCTTCACATCAAATTAATAAATTACTTCAATTAATAAATAACAGTGAAGATGAACCTTACAATAATTATTAGAATAATACAAAATATCATTGACTTCTATCCTTTATAGGAGTAAAGTCAAGTTTAACATTAATGTACTGAGGGGATGAAAATGAAGTTTCATACGAAGAATGTTCACTTTTCTAAAAAGAAAGAAGACACAATCCATAGTAAAGTAACCCCAATTTATCAAACATCTGCCTTTTCTTTTAAATCGTTACAAGAGTTAGAGGCTTATTACGAGGGTGAAGGAAACTATCTATATTCACGTGTAGGAAACCCCAATACAGATGAACTTGGCCGTGCTGTCGCTTCTTTAGAAGGAGCTGAAGCTGGTGTAGCTACTTCCTCCGGATTATCAGCTGTTTTAGTTAGTATACTAGCAGTAGCCAAAACAGGAGATCATGTTATTGCGAATGATGACCTATATGGAGGGACCTTTCAATTAATAGCCAAGGAACTTAAAGAAGTTGGGATAGAATCGTCCTTTGTTTCTTTTGCTAATAGAGAAACAATTGTGGAAGCTATTAAACCTAATACGAAAGTCATTTATAGTGAATCGGTTACTAACCCATTTCTTAGAGTAGAGGACTTAGAACAAATTGTCGATGTTGCAAAGGAATATAAGTTAGTTTCAATGATTGATAATACTTTTGCTACCCCTTTTTTATGTAAGCCACTTGAGACTGGAATTGATCTAGTTATCCATAGTGCTACGAAATATATTGGCGGTCATAGTGATGTAACGGCAGGAGTTGTTGTTGGAAGCCAAGATTTAATTACGAAGGTAAATCAAAAGTTAGGAAATTTAGGAGCAAATCTAAGTCCTTTTGAAAGCTGGTTGGCTTGCAGAGGACTAAAGACGTTGAGTATACGAATGGAGAAGCAATCCTCCAATGCTGCTAAGGTTGCAGAAGGCCTGGTAAAGCTTACTGGTGTAAAGAAAGTATTTTATCCATCCAATCTTTCATCAAAAGGTAACGGTGCAATGGTTACAATAGAACTTGATGAACACCAATATAATATTGAGCAGTTTATTACATCCCTCAGTTGGATTAAACTGGTTCCAACCCTTGCTGGTGTGGAAACAACCGTTTCTTACCCGATAGCAACGTCACATCGTGCTCTTGATAAGGAGACACTAGATGCACTAGGCATAACTAGAGGTTTAATTCGGATTTCAATTGGTATAGAGGATGAGCAAGATATCTTAGATACTTTCACAGAAGCGATAAGTGAATCCAAAAACTAATATTAAGTAGTTCAGTATTGGAGTACAATTTAACTGTAACCCCAATCTGAACTACTTTTTTTGATTATTCAAGTTCTGACAGTAGTCCTTAATAGGATAGATATATAAAATTGAAAAGCAAGATTTTGAATGCAAGACTGTTGAAAATTATGGTAAAACAAGTGTAAGGAGGTCTAATGAAAGCATGAGTTTATTAAATGATAGTGTAATGTGGGAAGCCGTGGAAACTTGTGATAGTAACTATGATGGCCTCTTTCTTTATGCTGTAAAAACAACAAAGATATTTTGTAGACCTTCTTGTAAATCAAGACCTCCTCTTCGAAAAAATACTATTTTCTTTTCTGTATCTGCGAAAGCTGTAAAAGAAGGATTCCGGCCTTGTAAACGATGTAGACCAGACTTAATTGATGCTCCGAATGATAGCTTGGTTGTAGTCGAGTTAGCAAAAGAACTGATTGAAGCTAGGTATTCATCTAGCTTTACTCTAGATGAACTGGCAAAAGAAGTGGGAATGAGTAAGTTTCATTTACAACGGTTATTTAAAGAGATAACAGATCTTTCACCACAAAAATATCAAACAAGGGCTAGAATGTTACGTTCTGTTCATTTAATAGAAAACACCAGCGATAGTATTACGGATATTGCACATGTAATCGGATATAAAAGCTCAGCTTATTTTTCAGAAGTTTTTTATCGTTATTATGGATGTACACCTACAGAATTTAGAAAAAGGAGAGATAATCAATAGTGAAAGCAAAAGAAATCGCAGCACTGGTAGGACTAGCTGGATTATGGGGAGCATCATTTTTATTTATTAGGATTGCTTCACCTGCAATAGGCCCGTTTCCAACCATCCAAGGACGTGTAACTATTGCATCAGCTGCTCTATTGATTTTCATTCTTATGTTTGCCAAATCAACTAGATGGGGGATGCATTGGAAACAATACATGATTATAGGTGCGTTAAATGCAGCAATTCCATTCATTTTGATTGCAACAGCATCTCTTCACTTACATGCATCAATTTTAGCAATTATTAATTCTATGACACCGTTATTTACAGCTGTTATTGCATGGAAATGGATGAAAGAAAAATTAAGTGTTAAGAAATGTTTTGGTATTTTAGTAGGCATTGTTGGTGTAATCATCTTAGTGGGTTGGAGTCCGTTATTAATTACCTCGGAAGTAATAATAGCGATCATCTTCTCCATACTTTCAACGGTTTCTTATGGATTTGCTGGTGTTTATGCTAAAAAGGCATTCAATGGGGTACCACCTTTATCAATCGCCTTTGGACAACAAATGGGAGCAACTTTACTTCTAATTCCATTCACACTACTAAACTTGCCACCCTCTTCATCAGCTTTGACAACAAAAGTAGCTTTCTCCGTCATTTGTTTAGCCCTATTATGTACTGCCATAGGGTATCTCCTGTATTTTTACTTAATTGCAAATGTAGGACCGACAAAAACATTAAGCGTGACGTTTCTGGTTCCTCTGTTTGGGATGATTTGGGGTATTGTTTTTCTTAATGAACAAATTACTTTAGGAATGATTGCCGGTCTAACTGTTATTTTAAGTAGTGTCTTCTTGATTTCGGATATTAGGTATAACCCTAAAAAGGAGAAAACAGTAGTAACACTCAGGTCATAACTGTAGTTTATATGAAATAAGTAAGGTATACGCATGCTCAATAAATGTGTGTACCTTTTCTATTTATGATTTTATAAAATCTGAATTATTTTTTTGGATATTACTATTGCTTTCTCCAAATATTGATGTTATGATATTTATTGTGACGTTTTAAGGAATGCGAGTTTCTATTGTCGCCATCGAAAGAAATGATATGCATTTAAGAAAATTTATACTTTTTATTGTCGCGGGGTGGAGCACGCACGAATAAGCTTCATCGAAAAAACTTCAGCATACCGATTGATAAATCGGGATGGTCGTCTAGAAGATATGAAATGCATTCAATAAATTTAATACTTTTTATTATCGCGGGGTGGAGCAGTCTGGTAGCTCGTCGGGCTCATAACCCGAAGGTCGTAGGTTCAAATCCTGCCCCCGCAACCAAATTTTTCTGAGATGGTCCCGTGGTGTAGCGACGAGCGAAGCTTCAAAGAAAAGACTTCGAGTTGTCCCGACGCATTAACATACTTGAATTTTCCTTTAGAGGAAGGGGACAGTTGTACCAGTTGTAATAAATTGCATAAATCATATTTCTTTTCTGAAATGGTCCCGTGGTGTAGCGGTTAACATGCCTGCCTGTCACGCAGGAGATCGCGGGTTCGATTCCCGTCGGGACCGCCATAATATATTTATTTGCTTTTTTGAATGGATAATAAGACAATAATGATATAGGGACCTTAGGATATATTCCTAAGGTTTTTTGTATGGATTCGTTTTAAGTAGAGGTAGATAGAGATGAGTATTCGGGATGAATTCGATTTTATAAAGCAAATTACACCTAAACGGACTTTACCAGAAGAGGTCATTGTGGGAATAGGTGACGACGCGGCAATTGTGAGACCGAAGGCATATACAGACATGATATCCTGTACGGATACGATGGTAGAGAATGTGCACTTTGCGAGAAAGACGATGAGCCCTTACCAAATAGGCCATAAAGCGCTTGCCGCTAATATTAGTGATGTGGCTGCAATGGGAGGAATGGCCAAGTATTACCTTGTTTCTCTTGTGGTGCCAAGCCATTGGAAGGAAGAAGAATTGGTGGATCTCTATCGCGGAATGGAAGAACTGGCCATGCAGCATCATATGGTTCTAATTGGCGGAGATACTGTTTCAACAAACGGACCTTTAATTGTAAATGTTACGGTATTGGGAGAAATCACAAAAGGAAAAAGCTTGCGGCGTTCTCATGCAAGACCAGGTGATGTTATTTTTATCACTGGCACGGTAGGAGATTCGGCGGCAGGTTTACATATTCTCTTAAACGACCAAGATAGTAACGAGTACCTCCTTAAACGACATCAATTACCGGAGCCACAAGTTTTGGCAGGCACTATTATGATTGAGTTTGAGCGAGTGGCAGTTAATGATATAAGTGATGGTGTGGCAAGTGAAGCGATTGAGATTGCAGAGGCCAGCCAGGTTAATATGATATTAGAGGAGAATCTCCTACCATTATCTTCGGAAATCCTTTCATTCGGAAGAGGCCAAGCAATAAATTGGGCTTTATACGGCGGCGAGGATTATCAACTAATAGGTTGTATTTCTGAAGAGCTTTGGCCAGAATTGAAACAACAGTTCACTGCCAATAATATAAAGGTGGAACAGGTTGGGACTGTTCAAACAGGAACGGGTCAGGTTTTTCTTAAGAAGGACCAAGATTTAATTGAATTAAAAAAACAAGGTTATAATCATTTTAAGCATGGTGATCAAAATGAAACTACAGTGGATAACTAATAGTGAACAAGAAACTAAGCAGTTAGCAGGGAGAATTGGTCAGCTTGCACAGGCCGGTGATGTCCTTCTATTAGAAGGGGATTTAGGAGCTGGTAAAACGACTTTTACAAAAGGGTTGGCTGAAGGACTAGGCATTGACAGAACTGTTAACAGCCCTACTTTTACAATTATTAAAGAATATATAGGGAGAATCCCTCTTTACCATATGGACGTATATCGAGTTCAAGATGAGTTTGAAGATTTAGGATTCGATGAGTATTTTCATGGTCCTGGAATTACTGTTGTGGAGTGGGCTCATCTTATTCAGGAGCAGCTACCAAAAGAATATGCATTAATTAAAATTACCAGAGAAGATGACCAACAACGAAAAATTGTCTATGAAGCCTTTGGTGAGAGATATGAACAATTAGGCAAGGAGTTAAACAATCATGAAGATATTAGCCATTGATACCTCTACCTATGTTATGGGTGTTGCTTTATCAGATGGAAAAACAATAGTTGGAGAGTACATAACGAATATTAAGAAGAACCATTCCATTCGGTTAATGCCGGCAATCGAACAGCTCATGAAGGATTGTGAAGTCACGCCTAGCATGCTAGATAAAATTGTGGTAGCCAAAGGTCCGGGTTCATATACTGGTGTAAGAATTGGAGTCTCTATTGCGAAAACCTTAGCTTGGAGTTTGCAGATTCCTTTACTTGGTGTGTCTAGCTTAGAACAGTTAGCGTGGAATCAAAGTCAGTTTGAAGGCCTCATATGCCCGTTAATGGACGCAAGAAGAGAGCAATTATATACAGGCTTATATAAAAAGAACGGTGAACAACTGGAGTCTGTTTTAGATGACCAGAATGTTCAGTTAAGCGATTGGTTGGAGCTATTAAAGGAACGCAAGGAACCAGTTGTTTTTTTAGGTAATGACGTTCCCATACATAAGGAAAAAATTAAAAATACACTAGGAGAACAAGCTGTTATTTCTTCTTATTTAGATTGGAATCCTAGACCATCTGTATTGGCTCAAATTGGTTTAGAACGAGAAGCAGATGACTTACACTCCTTTGTTCCAAGTTATCTTCGTTTAGCAGAAGCAGAAGCAAATTGGTTAGCCGCGAATAAATAAGAGTTTCTTGTATAGATTGGCTATTGTAAAAATCCCAAAAGCCGGATTTTTACTTCCTAATATAATGTCTTCTACTTTTCATCTTGAAAGTCGCTCTTTTCTAATAGATAAATATTTCATTTTATCGTTAATAGTAGTTCAGTTTCAGATGAATAGGTTAGAAAGCAACAATGTTTTAGAAAAGAGACATAAATAAGAGGGAGGGAGTAAAAGTGAACGATTCCATCTCTTTTCGATTGATGACTGTAGCAGATATAGATCAGATATTAATCATTGAGCATTTGTCCTTTACCGTTCCATGGAGTAGAGAAGCTTTTTACAATGAATTAACAAATAATCCATATGCAAGTTATGTCGTGATGTTAGAACAAAATAATGTTATAGGTTATTGTGGGTTATGGGTTGTTCTTGAAGAAGCCCATGTTACTAACATTGCGGTTCTACCAGAATACCGTGGTAGGAAACTAGGAGAGGCCTTATTAAATCAGGCTATGGAGCTGGTGAAAGCTTTAGGTGCTCAAAGATTATCTCTAGAGGTTAGGGTAACGAATGTGGTTGCACAATCTTTGTACAGAAAACTTGGCTTTCAGGATGGCGGAATTAGAAAAAACTATTATACCGATAATGGCGAGGATGCCTTGGTAATGTGGGTGAATATATATGAAACAGCAAATCATACTAGGAATTGAAACAAGCTGTGATGAAACAGCAGTCGCCATTGTTAGAAATGGCAATGAGATTTTATCCAATGTGGTAGCATCTCAAATTGAAAGTCATAAGCGATTTGGTGGAGTAGTCCCGGAGATTGCATCTAGACATCATGTTGAGCAGCTTACGATTGTATTAGAGGAAGCGATGCAACAGGCTGATGTTACCTTTAAAGATATTGATGCGATAGCTGTAACGGAAGGCCCAGGGCTAGTGGGAGCTTTACTAATTGGGGTAAACGCGGCGAAAGCAATTGCCTTCGCTCACTCCATTCCATTAGTGGGCGTGCATCATATTGCAGGACACATTTATGCAAATCGTTTTATTTCAGAGTTTCAATTCCCACTTCTATCTTTAGTGGTCTCAGGTGGTCATACGGAACTTGTACTGATGAAGGAGCATGGATCCTTCGAGGTCATCGGTGAGACGAGAGATGATGCAGCAGGTGAAGCTTATGATAAGGTAGCAAGAACGTTAAATCTACCATATCCAGGTGGTCCCCATATTGATCGTCTTGCTCATGAAGGACAACCTACATTAGATCTACCGCGAGCATGGCTGGAACCAGATTCTTATGACTTCAGTTTTAGTGGATTAAAATCTGCCGTTATTAACACGCTACATAATGCCAAACAGCGCGGTGTGGAAATTAAACCGGAAGATTTGGCAGCTAGTTTTCAAGAAAGTGTAGTCGAAGTTCTAGTGACTAAGACAAAAAAAGCGACTCAAGAGTTTAAAGTAAAGCAGGTTTTACTTGCAGGTGGAGTGGCTGCCAATAAGGGGCTTAGAGCCAAGCTTGAAGAAACGTTTCGTAGTGAAACGGATGTCAATCTTGTCATTCCTCCTCTCTCATTATGTACAGATAATGCAGCGATGATTGCAGCAGCAGGCAGTATTGCTTTTGCAAAAGGAAAAACTTCTGCTCTAGGATTGAACGCAAATCCTGGGTTGCCGTTGACGTCTTTTTAACTGGTCAAGCTACCCCATATGTGAATTGATACATATTAAAAGCATGTTTAGATGAACTTGTTCATCTACGCATGCTTTTTTTTAGTTATTCTTGAAACTTTTGATAAAGTTAATTGTCAGTATTAAAGAAGTAATAATTGGAAAGAGGCGATCTTCTTGGAGTGGATTAGTAGGGTGATCTTACATACAGAAAATTATTTTTTGTTAAGTAATGATAGTAGATTTCTTATTACTTGGCTTTTATTTGGAATAACCTTATTTGCCCTTTGTTTACCTTTTATTAAGAAATACGAGAGTCAAAAGGTCTCCGTATATGTTGGAATGTCCATTCGGTTTATTTTGCTCATTGGATTATCTATTGAAATGTTTCATCAAGTGAAGGTTACCGAATTAACAACCATCTATTTAGAACGGAATACTTCAGCTCGACAATTTCTATATTTTTTCTTATATGGATACGTTATTGTAGTAGGTTTTTATTATATCGTGACGATCAGCCAAAGAGTAAATAAAGGAATGTTCTACGTATTCGATTTGGCAGTGGTAACCCTACCAGTTTTACACTTATTAACAAGTCTCAACCTTAATAGTGGATTAGATCATGTAACTAGAGTCATAGGGTTTGTTTTTACGATTGTACTGATTGGTTATATTGGTGCCTTATTTATATTATTTTTTCATAACTACTGGAGACCCAACATTCAACTCCTTTTGTTGTTTTATATCTTAGTCATCATGCCATTAGTTCCATTGTTTGCACATCAAAGGCCATATGTAGGAATGCATCAAGTTATGGAACTTTCAAGCCTCGCGCTCTTTTTAGGATTATTAATGACTTACCATTTAATGAATTCATCACAAAGAGAACCTATCCAAAAAGTTAATAAAGTCATTATGTATAGTACTGTAGGGGTGTTTTTACTATTATTAAATCCTATCTATAACGTTGGGAATATTGCTATGGCCACGACTGATGCAGAAGTGAAGCTTAGATATTATGAAGATACAGATTTAGTAAACTTAGACGAAGCAAAAAAGTTAGCTGAAATCATAACGGATGAAAAAGATTTTACGTTTTTTCATCGTCCGCAGGAAGACTTTCATAATGTGTACCGGTTTAGTACAGACAAGATTTCAATTGAGATTGATGGTATTTCGGGCATGGTCAATAGTTTTACTCGAAATGAATTACCTAAAGGAGAGGAATTAAAAACACAGGAATATGTAGAAAAGTCTATTAGCCTACTCCATTCATTAGGGAGAGAGTTATTACCTGAACACCGGATTGAAATAATAACGGAAGAATTAGAAAATCAGGTAACAGTTTCAATTTTACCTAAGTTTTCGGATGGTACTTATGTAAATGCTGAATGGTACGTTGGTTCAACTTTTACGTGGGAGAAAGAGTCACTCATGTCGTTTCATGAACGGCCAGTTGGATATGCTATTGAATCTTTACGAAATATCCAAATTACAAGTGAGGACATTCAAGGAATCCTTGCAGAATGGTATGAGTCGATAGAGCTAGAAATGACACCGTACGTTACCTGGCATGTTCAATACGGATATAGTAACAGACGAATTGAAATCATGCTGGAAATGAAGAATCAGGACCGTTTAGTGATTGATGGATTTAGTGGAGAGGTAATCAGTTTTAGCAGGGACTTTAATCATGAGGACGAACTTCCTGAAATGGAAGAGAAAATTAAGATGTTAAAAGGAATAAATCTAGCTAGTTGGGAACGATTTAGATCAAGTAGTGCATGGGTGTATAGCAAAAAACATCAAACTTGGAATCAACTATCTTACGAACATGTTTTTGGTTATTACAAAGGGTATACGGGATTTACTTATTATAAGACTATAGATCAACTCTTCCATCCAAAGAGTCATACTAAAAACTCAGAAGGTCGAGAGGCTATCCAAATTTTAGAAAAACAATTATCATATAAACCATATGCAACTCGAGCTGAATTTGCTTATGTAGTGGACCGGAATGAAAAAATGAGAAAAGCATGGTTGGTTGTAGTTCAGCCATTTGGCAGCTCCGAACACCGGCTATATTTAGTGGATGTAGAAACAAAAAGGGTGGATTCGTTATATGACTAAGCAGATTGATTGTGCTCTTTATCAAGATCTATATGAGTTATATAAAGAAGGAGAAGTAGAGGAAGAAACAGTAGATTGGATGAAAATGCATGAGAAGTCTTGTATCCATTGTTTAGCGATAAAAGAAAAAGTGTTGGAGAATAAAACAGTGGATGCGGATTATCAAAAAATAAGGTCAATAAGACTCCTGACAATTGGAATGTATAGTTTCTTTATGTTTATATCCATGTGGATGTCATTATGGTACTTCCTGTAATGAGCCGTCTCGAAGAACTATATGAACTTTATTATCAAGAAATCTTCTTCTATCTCCTTCAACGTGTACAACAAAAAGAACTTGCACAAGATTTAGCGCAAGACACTTTTTTAAAGGCTTTTAATGGATTATCTACTTTTCAAGGAAGGTCATCAATCAAAACTTGGCTTTATCGAATTGCTCACCATACCTTTATTAATTGGTATCGAAAAGAATCAAAGGTTAGTTTTCAGCCTATTGATTTACATGAGTTTGAGTTAGAGCAATCTTTATATATAAATCCTGAATCACGCTTGTATGGAAAAGAAAAGCAATTATACATTCTTCAACTATTATCGGAGCTGAAGGAAGACTATCAGCATGTATTAATACTAAGAGAATTTCAAGAGCTTTCGTATGATGAAATTGGTGACATACTAGATTGGAAGATTTCAAAAGTTAAAACCAACTTACACCGAGCTAAACTGGAGCTTAAAAGGCGAGCCGAAAACAAGAAGGATGATGCAAATGAAATGCTTTTTGATTAGAGACCTATTACCTCTCTACTTAGAAGATGATTGCTCCACCTTAACAAAAAAGTGTGTGGAAGAACATCTTAAGGTATGTAGTGATTGCAAAGAAATGTTTGATATGATGGCTGACCCTATTGATATCAATGACCTAGTGCGGACTCAGAATGAGAAGATACAACCAAACAAAAGCGAGGAAGTCTGGCGTAGATATTATGGTCGTTTGATTGCAAAAGGTACCGTAGGATTTCTTATTATATATGTATTTTTCGTGTTTGTGGCTTTTCTCTTTTAAAATACGAAGGGTGGGTTTGAAATGGTTTTTTGGAATGTGGAAAAACTAGCAATTAAGCTTAAGAATGGAAAAGTGGCAGAAAAAGAAAAGTTCTTATATTTTTTTATTTTTATAATGTCTTCTTCACTTTTCACTTATTTTCCAATTGAGTATGCTTCAAATGGGTATAAATATTTGGAAATGTTCTTTTCCCTCACAATTTCAATTAGTGGGATTATAGTATGTTATCAGCTAAATCAAAAAGGAGATGGGAAATTCTTTATAGAAAGATTTATTAGTTTGGGTTTCCCAATAGGAATAAAGATAATTATATATGGTATTCTTTTATATCTTCTCTTTCTCATAATCTCCCTGTTTATAACTGGTGGAAATCTAATTGATCATTCTTTTATTGATATCTCTTTTCTTATTCTTGTTGAAATAGCATTTTATGTCATGTTATACAGATGGATGCGGTTTGTCTCTCATTAGTAGGGACCAGTCTTTTAATAAGGCTCTTTTCGTATAGATTGTTGCTTTCGTAAAAATCCCTAAAGCCGGATTTTTACGAAAGCAACAAAGTTTTAGAAAAGAGCCTTTAATAATCACCGATACAAAAAAGAGAAGCCATCAATGGCTCCTCTTTTTTGCGTTAGTCATAATGTAGCTTCCCGGAAGCATCAACGTAAACGGTTTTAATGACAGTACGCAAGAATTTCTCATTATTTTGTTGTTTTCCTTCTATTTCAACAGTCATATTATAAACGCCTTCACCCAGCTTAGGAATTTTAAAGCTGTCACCTGTTTTAGAAGCTTTTACTTTACCTTGCTTTAACTTACCATTTTTATAATATTCAATTGTCATCTCTGTTTTAACTTGTAGTTTTTGGTTCTTCTTTTTTACATTTAGTTGATCCCCTGTAATATCTACTTGAAGATCATCATTTAAACTACTATCTAATTCAACGTGAAGGAGATAGTGCTCAGTAGCATTAGTTTGAGATTCAACCGTCCATTCCCCAGCAGTTGGGTTTTGTAATGTAATAGAGTGGTGGAAGGCTCCATTAAAAAATTCTGTATCCTTTTCAACTGTAAAGGAAGAGTAATCAGTATTACTTGGAGATGTTAACAAAATTGCTGGGTCCTCATGGTCACTGATCCAATCAATTGTGACGGCATTTACACCACTTTCAACAAAGATAGATTCCTTCTTCTTACCTTTAGCTGCACCACCACGAACAAACGTAGAGACGCCTAACTCATTTTCTATGCTTTGTGCTTGCAGTGACGATGTCGCTGTTGAACTTTCATTTAAATAATTTTTAAAAATATTAAACGTAGCTGTTCCCGTTCTAATAGTTGAATGGTTCCAATCACCAACGCGAAGTTCTGTACTGTATGGTAATCTTGAGCTTTTTACGGTAACTGCCCCGTCATTAGAACCATAGCTTCTTAAGTATAATCCGCCCCAGTATAAGGAAGAACCAAAACTGCCCCATTTTGTGCCTGCTAAGGTATAAAAGTCTATTTTCGAGACATTAGCGTGATAATCTGTTTGGCTACGGAAGTTTTTCATATAGCCAGTTTGAAGAGAATACGTCGCGTCACTTTTACTCCCTAATATGCCTGCAAGCCAACCAGCAGAACTACTGTATGCCAAATCAGCTAACTCTGAACCATAGTGAGGGGAAGATAACGTAATGACACGTGCAACATATGGATAGGCACCATAATGTACGAGTGCAGATTGTGTGTCAATTCCACCTTTGCTGTGGGCAACAACAACAACCTTCTCTCCAAAGTAGTTATACATATCGCGAATTTTTTCTGAAAGTAATAAGCCATTATCCCACATATTTTTGGTCGGATATAGATCAATAAATGCCGTTTCATAGCCATTTTGGTACGCAGTATCGTACATGTTATTATCGTTCCACCAAGTGTTTGAGGAACTATTTAGTCCATGTACAAACAAGATAGGGTGTTTAGTGGGTGTGACATAGGATGGGGTTGTACCAACATACCATTGACCTGGTACACCTGAAGGATCATTACCTTTTCCAAACGATCCAGCATGAGAAAAAGAAGGGAAAATCAAGAAAGCGGTTACAAATACAAGCAGAACTCTTTTAAGCATTTATTCGCTCCTTTACGTAGTATTGATGAAAAATGTTTCATCAATATATATATTTATTGCAAATAGGAAAACGGCAGTACAATTTTTCTTACATTGAGGAGAAAAAAAGTTTTTTTTGTGGATAACTCCAGTTTTTTGGTGGTAATATGTTAAAAATAAAAGCAAAACTCTTGAGTTTTACACAGATCTATCCAAAATAACCAGAAGTTGTGGATAAACCTGTGGATATGTTAATAGTTTTAAGTGGATTTTGTGGAAAAGTACAAAAAATCCTTTAGTAGTAGGTGTTAATATTGTGTATAAGCTTGTGAATATGTGAATTGTTTTTTTAATAAGTTTCTTCTTGGTACTTTTTAGAGTTTAATTAGCTAAAAAATCCATGAAAAAACCAGTGATTGTGGATCACTGGTTAATCGGCTTGTTCAAGAAGTTGTTCCCATTCAACCATCAGTTTTTCGAGTTCCTCGTTAGCCTGCTGATTTTCATTGTTTAACTGTTGTACTACTTCATGATCCTGATAGATGTCTGGATCACACAGTTTTTCTTCATTAGAAGAGATGATTTCCTCCAAGGAAGCAATTTCCTTCTCGATCTCTTCAATTCTACGTTTTCTTTGACGCTCTATACGCTTGAGTTCTTTTTCTTCTTCAAAGCTACGCTTTTCTTCTTTGACTGTTTCTTTAGCGGGTACTGTAGAACTTTTCTCTAATTCTTCTAATTCGGCAAGCATTTCTTTTTTTTCTAAGAAGTAATCATAATCACCTAAGTACTCAGTAATAGAGGTGCTTTCTAATTCCAACACCTTTGAGGCAATTCTGTTGATAAAGTAACGATCGTGTGAAACGAAAAGAATGGTTCCTGGATAATCAATTAATGCGTTTTCTAAGATCTCTTTGCTGTCTAAGTCTAAATGGTTCGTTGGTTCATCTAGAATAAGGAAGTTAGCCTTTTGCATCATTAGTTTGGAGAGAGCTAATCTCGCTTTTTCTCCACCGCTAAGACTTGACACTTCTTTTAAGACATCATCTCCAGAGAATAAAAAGTTCCCCAATACCGTACGAATTTCTTTTTCAGGAACATGTGGATAATCGTCCCATAGTTCATTTAACACTCGTTTATTAGACTTTAAGTTAGCCTGTTCTTGGTCATAGTAACCTATAGTTACATTGGAGCCAAACTGAACAGTCCCATTGGAAGGAGAAATTTTATTTATAATACCTTTTAGTAAACTAGATTTTCCAATTCCATTTGGACCAATGAGTGCGATACTATCTTCACGATTTAAGGTAAAGCTAATATTACGGATTGTTGGCTCTTCCTTTTCATAGGAAATGGCCAAATCCTCCACTTTTAATACGATATTTCCACTTTGACGGGTGATATCAAAATGAAAGGAAGCGGATTTTTCATCACCAGCAGGCCTGTCCATTAAGGTCATTCGATCAAGCTGTTTTCTTCTGCTTTGTGCTCGTTTCGTTGTAGAGGCTCTCGCAATATTACGTTGGATAAAATCCTTAAGTTTTGCCACTTCCTCTTGCTGCTTTTCAAACTGCTTTAGTTCACGTTCATAATTCTCTGCTTTTTTTACAAGGTACTGACTATAGTTTCCATGGTACTTAAACATGGTTGTTCTAGACAATTCATAGACTTGATTGACCACCTTGTCTAAAAAGTAGCGATCATGAGAAACAATTAATATTGCCCCGGGATAAGAGGTTAAATATTGTTCAAGCCATGACAAAGTATCCATGTCCAAGTGGTTCGTTGGCTCGTCCAGAATAAGGATATTCGGCTTTGATAAGAGTAGTTTTCCGAGAGCTAATCTTGTTTTTTGGCCACCACTTAAGCTAGAAATCGGTGTAGCAGGGTCAAAGTTAGCAAATCCTAAACCATGAAGAATGGATCTTATATCGGACTCGTATTGGTAGCCGCCTTGTTGTTTAAATTGTTCCTGAAGGAGATCATATTCCTTTAACACACGGTTATAGCGGGTTTGATCCTCAAATAATGCAGGTTCCCCCATTTGCTCTTCCATTTGGCGAAGCTGTTTTTCCTGTTGTTTTAAGTGATCAAACACAGTTAATAATTCTTCATAAATAGAGAGCTTCGTTTCTAGCCCGGTATGCTGTGCTAGATAGCCTATTGTGACATCCTTTGGTTTAATGATTTCTCCACTATCCTGTGAATGAATACCAGCGATGATTTTTAAAAGTGTTGATTTACCAGCACCATTTCTACCAACAAGTGCAATTCGGTCTTTAGATTGTACTTCTAGTTTTATATTAGAAAGAATAGGCTCTGAGCCAAAATATTTTGTGATCTGATTTAATTGCAATACAATCATATTGTTCACCTCAAGTTTCCTACTAATAGTGTATATATATTTGGTAGAAGGGGCAATAGATGAGCATGCTAGAAGTAAGAAATTGTTCACAAAGGGATGCGACAAGTTTTTCAAAATAGTGTATAGTCGTAAGTAGGAATACATGTTAAGGGAGGGGTTTATATAATGGCAGAATTTACCCACTTTAATGAACAAGGTCATGCAAAAATGGTAGATATCACTTCTAAGACAGATACAGTCCGCACAGCGGTTGCAAGATCTAGTATTGAGGTATCCCGTGAGATTTATCAAAAGATTATTAGTTCGGAAATGGAAAAAGGAGACGTGCTAGCAGTAGCACAGGTAGCAGGGATTATGGCTGCTAAAAAAACTCCTGACATCATTCCGATGTGTCATCCGATTCCTATAAAGGGCGTAAATATTTCCTTTACATGGGAACAAAAGGACGATCAATTTGAATTGATCATTGAAGGTGAAGTGAAGACAAAAGGAAGTACAGGTGTTGAAATGGAAGCTTTAACGGCTGTTTCTGCATGTGCTCTGACTGTTTATGATATGTGTAAAGCGGTTGATAAAGGAATGATTATTGGGCCAACCTATTTGATTACCAAAACGGGAGGCAAAAGCGGAGATTACCAAAGAACGTAACATATACGGGTGATATCATTGAGTGAAGATCAAGCAAAAATACCACAAGCTACGGCTAAACGATTACCGTTATATTATCGGTTTTTAAAGAACTTATATTTATCGGGGAAACAAAGAGTGTCATCAGCAGAATTAAGTGAAGCGGTTAAAGTAGATTCCGCAACAATCCGTCGGGACTTCTCCTATTTTGGAGCGTTAGGAAAAAAGGGGTATGGTTATAATATTCAATATTTATTAACCTTTTTTAGAAAAACTCTAGATCAGGATGAGCTAACGAAGGTGACCTTAATAGGTGTTGGGAATTTAGGAACTGCCTTTCTAAACTATAATTTCCTTAAGAATAATAGTACGAAAATAGAAATGGCGTTTGACATCGAAACTTCTATCGTTGGTTCAGATATCGGGGGAGTACCCATCTATCATTTAGATGAGTTAGAAGAGCGGATACAGCAAGATGTCTCTGTTGCGATCTTAACGGTCCCGGCTTCTGTTGCTCAGCCTATTACAGATCGATTAGTATCTAAAGGAATTAAAGGTATACTGAATTTTACTCCAGCCCGAATTAATGTTCCGGAGCATGTGAGGATTCACCATATTGATTTATCAATTGAACTACAGTCATTAATATACTTTTTAAAAACATATCCACTTGATTAAAGGAGGTGATGGGTGTGCCAAACGTTGGAATTGGAAGCCTATTATTAATCGTATTCGTAGCTTTATTAATATTCGGACCTAAAAAGTTGCCTGAACTTGGGAAAGCAGCAGGAAATACACTACGTGAGTTTAAAAACGCTACAAAAGGTTTAGCAGATGATGAGGACGATGACAAGAAAAAAGAAGGTAACAAGTAAAGTTAGGATGAGATATGATGAATTACAATGAAATGTCCGTCTATGATCATATCGGAGAACTTAGAAAACGACTGATTATCGTAGTCGTTTTCTTCTTGTTTGCAATGGTTGGAAGTTTCTTTTTAGCGGAGCCTTTAATTGTTTATTTACAACATGCGGATGAAGCAAAAGAACTGACGATGAACGCATTTAGATTAACGGATCCAATAAAAGTGTATATGGAATTTGCTTTTATCATAGCTTTTATTATGACCTTTCCGATTTCCTTATATCAATTATGGGCTTTTATCAGCCCAGGATTATATGAAAAAGAACGAAAGGTAACGCTAAGTTATATACCGATTTCCCTCTTGCTTTTCTTAACAGGGATTTCATTCTCGTATTTTGTTCTCTTTCCATTTGTCGTAGACTTCATGACAAGACTTTCAGAACGCTTGCATATTGAGCAGGTAATTGGAATAAATGAGTACTTCGACTTCTTAATTCAACTAACGATTCCATTTGGTTTACTGTTTCAGCTTCCAGTCGTTATTATGTTCTTGACGCGGCTAGGAATTGTAACACCAGACTTTTTAACAAAGGTAAGAAAATATGCATACTTCGTATTATTAGTTATTGGGGCATTTATTACCCCGCCGGAATTAATTTCACACTTAATGGTGACGATTCCGTTATTTATTTTATATGAAATTAGTATATTAATTTCAAGAAGTGCTTATAGAAAAAGGTTAATGGCTGAATCGGAAATGAATAACGAGGAATAAAAATAAGACTCTTGTGGGAGTCTTATTTTTTTACTTGTTTTATTCGCTTATGTAAAGAGAACATTCTAATTGATACTCCAAAATCAAATGTAGCGACAAGCATAAGAATAATAGTTGGAAAACTCCAAATATCCTCTGTTTTACTTTGGATGGCAAGTACGATGAAAATGACGCCCATACCAAAGTAAAGAATACCCATTAAAAATGGTGAAGTACGCATATTGCTTAAAGCCTCCAATTAATGTAAGTGAGTCCATAGAAACTTAATCATAGCTTGTGTTGACTCAACTTGTTCTTGATATTTTTCTATTTCATCTCTGAACACAACTTGAATAAGAACAACAAGGGTGTTCATCGAGACATGAGCAATGATAGGAACAATAATTCGTTTCGTTTTTACATATAGAAAAGCAAAGGTAAAGCCCATGGCTGAATAAATTAACAAATGCTTAAAATCCATATGTACGATGGCGAAAACAACGGAACTTAGTAAAGCGGCTATAAAAAAGTTGTATCTCTTATATAATGTGCCAAATAAAATCTTTCTAAAAATAATCTCTTCTAATATGGGTCCAATAATAGAAGTGACGACAATAAATAATGGTGTGGTTAATGCAAGTTCAACAAGAAATTCTGTATTCTCCGAGCCGTATTCAATTCCAAAAATGCGGTTTTCAATGGTAGCGGCAATTCCTTGAGCAAATAACGCTAGAAATACCCCGAAAAAAGCCCATGTTATGGCAGTAGGTACCGAACTGCGCTCATCACGATGTCTTTCCATGATATCTTGACGAAGCAAGTACAAGATAAGGATTAGTGCTGCAAAAAAGCTGAAGATTAACCAGTACGCTACAGCCATTTCACGGGATTCTACTCCGAGTTTAACGAACAGTGGAACTCCTAATATAGTAGAAAATTGCATAATGATGTACGTAATGACAACATACCAGTGCCGTTTCTCCAATGTAAGATTCTCCTTTTACCTTCATTTTCCCTACCGTATTGTAACATAGAAGATTCGAATAAAATAACAATATCCCTTGGTGAGGAATGAGTCCAAAAGTAAACATTCTTCCTATTGTATGTTAAAGGTTTAAAAAATAGTAGATAAGATAAACTGAGGAGGTATGTTCTACTTACATGTAGAATAGCTTAGTAAGCGTAGCAGATGAACTTTACATAGATGAAATATGTCGGAATTTCACTAGAAAAAATTTTGAAAAAATAGTAGTGAAATACTTGCATTCAAGATAGAGTTTCATTATTATATAAATTGTGTTAGCACTCATTTGCGTTGAGTGCTAATAAGACTAAAATCTACTACTATTTTTGAGGAGGTTGTTTCACTTGTTAAAGCCATTAGGAGATCGCGTTATTATTGAGCTTGTAGAGTCTGAAGAAAAAACTGCTAGCGGTATCGTACTACCAGATTCTGCTAAGGAAAAGCCTCAAGAGGGGAAAGTTGTTGCAGTTGGAACAGGACGTGTTCTAGACAACGGTGAGCGAGTTGCTGTAGAAGTATCTGTAGGCGACCGTATCATCTTCTCAAAGTATTCAGGTACTGAAGTGAAATATGAAGGTGCTGAATATTTAGTGCTTCGTGAAAACGATATTTTAGCTGTAATCGGCTAATATCAACATACTTAGAACAATAGACAATTAATAGGTTGTCAAAGATAAAAATTACTTAAAAAGAAAATTTGAGGAGGTAACAAACATGGCTAAAGAAATTAAATTTAGTGAAGACGCACGTCGCGCGATGCTTCGCGGTGTAGATACTCTTGCAAATGCAGTAAAAGTAACACTTGGACCAAAAGGTCGTAACGTGGTTCTTGAAAAGAAGTTCGGTTCACCTCTTATTACTAATGATGGTGTAACAATCGCAAAAGAAATTGAATTAGAAGATGCATTCGAAAACATGGGTGCTAAGCTAGTTGCTGAAGTTGCTAGCAAAACAAACGACATCGCTGGTGACGGTACAACGACTGCGACTGTACTTGCACAAGCAATGATCCGTGAAGGATTAAAGAACGTAACCGCTGGAGCTAACCCAGTTGGTGTTCGTAAAGGAATTGAAAAGGCTGTTGCGACAGCTGTACAAGAACTTGCTGCAATCTCTAAGCCAATCGAAGGTAAGTCTTCAATCGCTCAAGTTGCTGCAATCTCTGCTGCTGACGAAGAAGTAGGTCAATTAATTGCTGAAGCAATGGAGCGCGTTGGTAACGACGGCGTTATCACAATTGAAGAATCTAAAGGTTTCACTACTGAACTTGAAGTAGTAGAAGGTATGCAATTTGACCGTGGATATGCTTCTCCATACATGGTAACTGATTCTGATAAGATGGAAGCGGTTCTTGACAACCCTTATATCTTAATCACTGATAAGAAAATCACAAACATTCAAGAAATTCTACCAGTATTAGAGCAAGTGGTTCAACAAGGTAAGCCACTATTACTAGTTGCTGAAGATGTTGAAGGTGAAGCTCTAGCTACTCTAGTAGTTAACAAGCTTCGTGGAACTTTCAATGCAGTAGCTGTTAAGGCTCCTGGATTCGGTGACCGTCGTAAAGCTATGTTAGAAGACATCGCTGTTCTAACTGGTGGAGAAGTAATCACTGAAGATTTAGGATTAGATCTTAAGTCTGCAAACATTACTCAATTAGGTCGTGCTACTAAGGTCGTTGTAACAAAAGAAAACACAACAATCGTAGAAGGTAACGGAAATGCTGAAAACATCGCAGCTCGCGTGAAGCAAATCCGTGCTCAATTAGAAGAAACAACTTCTGAATTCGATAAAGAAAAACTTCAAGAGCGTTTAGCTAAGCTTGCTGGTGGAGTTGCAGTTGTTAAAGTTGGTGCTGCTACTGAAACTGAGCTTAAAGAGCGTAAGCTACGTATTGAAGATGCATTAAACTCTACTCGTGCAGCAGTAGAAGAAGGTATCGTTTCTGGTGGTGGTACTGCCCTAGTGAACGTATACAACAAGGTTGCTTCTCTAGAAGCTACTGGTGACGAGCAAACTGGTATCAACATCGTGCTACGTGCATTAGAAGAGCCAGTTCGTCAAATCGCTCACAACGCTGGTCTTGAAGGATCTGTTATCGTTGAGCGCTTAAAGAAAGAAGAAATTGGTGTTGGTTACAACGCTGCTACTGGTGAGTGGGTAAACATGATCGAAACTGGTATCGTTGACCCAACAAAGGTAACTCGTTCAGCACTTCAAAACGCTGCATCTGTTTCAGCTATGTTCTTAACAACTGAAGCAGTAGTTGCTGACATTAAAGAAGATGCTCCTGCAATGCCTGACATGGGCGGCATGGGTGGAATGGGCGGCATGATGTAATCTGCCCCTTGAACCCTTGATAATTAGGGTTTATGAACAAGATACTAACATAGTATTAGAAGAGGCTTCTCATTAGTTGAGCAAAACTTTTGAGGAGCCTTTTTTATTTGGATTAGGTCTGTGAAAGCTACAGCGTTAGATAGCATGTATTGCTATGAGGAATGAGAGGTTACCGAAATATCCTGTTAAAGGATCTCTTTTTTATATAGCATTCTATCTGAATACTAAACTTAAAAAAGTAAGAAATGAAGTGAGGCTTCGTTAGAACACAATAATATAAGAGCCGTTCACCTAGTTGATAAATTCTACCCAATTTAAGTGGATTTGCATTGTATTTGTTTAATACTTCAGTTTGAGTGTATAAGTCTATTTTATTTATACTTATCTCAGGGAATTTAAAAGAAATTTAGTTACTATTTTGGAGGATACTTTAATTGGGAATAGAAATATTCATACTGTTTGTTTTAATAATACTAAATGCTTTTTTTGCTGCATCTGAAATTGCTTTAATATCACTAAATGATAACAAAGTTAAAATGATGGCAGAGAAAGGTGACAAAAAGGCAATATTACTTCACCAACTTTTATCGGAACCTAGTCGCTTTTTAGCTACTATCCAAATTGGAATCACCTTAGCTGGATTTTTAGCTAGTGCGTTTGCTGCGGAGAGTTTTGCAGGGAGATTTTCAGATTTGTTAGTGGCTCTTGGTGTACCTGGTTCACAGCATGTTCTTGAAGCGATTTCAGTTGTATTCATTACATTAGTTTTGTCTTATTTTACACTTGTACTAGGTGAGTTAGTGCCTAAAAGATTAGCACTACAAAAAGCAGAAGCCATTTCAACTTTTGCTGTTGTACCATTAACGATCCTTTTGAAGATATCATCACCTTTTGTAAAGCTATTGACTCTTTCAACTAATTTCGTCGTAAGATTATTTGGAGTAGACCCAAACGCGGATGAGGAGAATGTAACGGAAGAGGAAATTAGAATGATGGTAGATGTGGGAAAAGAAAAGGGAACGATACAAGAAACAGAAAAATTTATGATCAATAATATTTTTGAATTTAATGATAAAAGTGTATCTGACATCATGACCCATCGAACAAAGATTGTTTCCATTCCTCTTCACTTTTCCTTAAAAGAAACTCTTAACTTAGTAAATGATGAAAAGTACACAAGGTTCCCTGTATATAAGGATAGTTTAGATCATATAGTGGGTATATTACATGTAAAGGATCTTCTTCAATTTGTTGAGGACTCAGATGAAGGCAGTTTCAACCTTAAACACCTAATTAGAGAACCTTTATATGTCCCAGAAGCGAAAAGGATTGACGATTTATTTAAGGAAATGCAAAAAAACAATACTCACTTAGCCATTGCTATTGACGAATACGGTGGAACTGATGGTATTGTGACAATTGAAGATATTTTAGAAGAAATTGTTGGAAATATATTTGATGAACATGATGAACCAGGTTTTATGGAAGATGAAATAAAAGTTGTGAGTGAAAACACCTATATTATGGCAGGTACTGTAAGTCTTATGGAAGTAAACGAAGTACTAAGGGTAAACTTGCCAGTTGATCATTATGCTACATTAAGCGGCTTTTTACTAGGACAACTGGGGTATATCCCAAAAGAGAATGAAAGGCCTGTAACGAAATATAAAAATATAACCTTTGCAGTGAAGCAAATGGATCATAAAAGCATAACAAAAATTAAAGTTTCTGTAATATAAAAATAAATAGTAGGGCAAAGGGCGAATCTTCATATAGAGGATTCGCCCTTTAATTGGGGAAGCCAAGTGAAATAAAATAATAATGGTAAGAATTAATAGTACCTTCTCACTAACACTATCAGAGTCGATCCTATTAGTTCTTCCATCGTAAGTTAAAAATTTTAGCAAATCTAATTGACATTGATTATCATTACTAGTATACTTCATGGTAAGATAGTTAATGATAATGAATATCATTATTAAGTTATTTTACATAGGGGGAAAAAACATGAAAATGCCTTTTAAATTTTTGTTATTTGTAGTCATGTCGCTTACACTCATCTTTGCAGTAGGTTGTGCGCAGACAGATGAAAAAACATCTGAACCAGAGAAAGCAGAAGTAAAAAAAGAATCAACTGAGTCCAGTTCAAAAGAGGAAGTAAAGGATAAAGGCGTAGTAAACCTTTATACAAGCAGACATTATGATACAGATACAGAACTTTATAAAAAGTTTGAAGAACAAACAGGTATTAAAGTGAATGTTATTCAAGGTGATGGTAGTGAACTAATGGAACGTCTTGAGCGTGAAGCTGAAGCTACTGAAGCAGATGTATTTTTAACTGCAGATGCTGGTAATTTAGCCCGTTTAAAGGAAAAAGGCTTAACACAATCTGTTACTAGTGATGTGTTAGCAACAAATATACCAGAAAAATTACGTGATGTTGATAATGAATGGTTTGGTTTAACAAAACGTGCTCGTGTAATTGTGTATTCAAAAGATCGTGTAGATCCTTCAGAGTTATCAACGTATGAAGCATTAACAGATGCTAAGTGGCAAGGAAAAGTTCTAATACGTTCGTCAGAAAATATCTACAACCAATCTTTAGTAGCTTCATTTATAGAATTAAATGGTGAAGAACAAGCAAAAGAATGGGCTGCTGGTATACTAGCAAACATGGCGAGAGAACCACAAGGTGGAGATACAGACCAGGTGAAAGCGGTAGTTGCTGGTGAAGGAGATATTGCCATTTCTAACACATATTATGTGGGAAGACTACTAAATTCAACGAACCAAGAAGAAGTGAAAATTGGAGAGCAGGTTGGAATTTTCTTCCCTAACCAAGATACAACCGGAACACACATTAATATTAGTGGGGCTTCTGTTACGAAGCATGCTAAAAATGTAGAAAATGCCATTGCGTTTCTTGAGTTCTTATCAGGTGAAGAAGCACAAGCAGCATTTGCAGAAGGAAATAATGAGTATCCTGTAAATGAGGCTGTAGAAGCTTCTGAAACACTAAAATCTTGGGGAGAGTTTAAGGAGCAAGATATTAACCTAACAATTTTAGGTGAAAACAACGCTCGTGCAATCCAAATCTTTAATGAAGTTGGCTGGAAATAATAGATAATAGTTATGAAACCGTACTCTAAATATTTGGGGTGCGGTTTCATGTTTTAGGAGCTAAGTTGAAAATGATATTCACTTGCAATTGGATTTTCTGCTACACTTAAGATGTGGTATCGAGATTACTATTTTTATAGTGTTTACTAGTGAAGGAAGTGCTAAAAGTGAGGCTAGTACATCAAGCGAAACGTCAACTTAATATATGGGCAATTCTTAGTTTTGTATTTGTTCTGCTTATTTTGTTACCCAATCTTTTAATAGCCACTCATTTCTTTTCACCCCCGAATGAGAACTGGCAACATATAAAAGACTACTTATTATTAGATATTATTTCTAATACTTTAGTGTTAATGACCATTACCGGTTTATTAACAACCATTATTGGAACGAGTTTGGCGTGGGTTGTAACGGTTTATCAATTCCCTTTTCGAAATTTTTTTAGATGGGGGCTAATCCTACCGTTAGCAATTCCTCCTTTTATTGGTGCCTATACGTATCATGGGATGTTGAATTACACAGGGGTTATTCAATCAACATTAAGAAATCAATTTAATATAAACGTAAACCAGGACTACTTCAATATTATGACGATGCCAGGGGCAATTTTTATTTTCACTATGTTTTTATTTCCCTATGTATTTGTAATAACAAAGAGCTTTTTTCAAAATCAGTCTGCTTCTATTATTGAAAATGCTAGGCTTCTAGGTGGAGGACCGTTTGAAATATTTTTCCGTGTCATTCTACCGATATCAAGAGCTGCTATTGTAGGTGGAGTCACGATTGTTATGCTAGAGGTCATTAATGATTATGGCGTCGTAAAATACTATGGAATTCAAACGTTTATTACTTCTATTTTTCAAACATGGTTTGCGATGGACGATATTGATTCTGCATTTAAATTAGCTGGAACACTTATGGTTGTAGTTATAGCCATACTTCTCTTAGAAAAGTTTCTTAGAGGGAGAAAAAGATTTAGTTATACAACAACCAAGGTTAGACCCATTCAAGCTAAGAGGGTAGATGGTTTTAAGGGGTGGCTATTAACGGTTTACTGCTTACTAATTTTCACCTTTGCTTTTGCAATTCCGGTGGTTCAACTCATCCATTGGATTTTTATGACTTATAGAAGAATATTAACAATTGAATTTATAGTGCTTGTAAAAAATTCGTTTTTTGCTGCGTCGATTTCCGCCATAATTGTAGTTTTAATAGGGCTAATTATTGCAAATTACACTCGAATTCACCAAGGGGTGGTTCCTAAAGTATTCTCGAAAATCACTGTATTAGGATACTCTGTCCCAGGGGCTATCATCGCAATTGGTGTTATCACAATTTTCTTAGCATTAGATCAATGGATTTACTCCATATTTGCTTTTTTTGGTGAAAATCCAATCATTGTTTTTAGAACAAGTGTGATTATGTTAATTTCAGCATACGTAATCCGTTTTCTTGCGGTTGGATATAACTCAATTGAAGCAGGCTTTGAGAAGGTTGGCTCAAGTTTTACCGAAGCATCGAGAATCCTAGGAGCATCAACTATCAGAACTTTTTTCCGTGTAGATATACCGATGATCCGTGGAGCGATTATGGGTGGATTTATTCTTGTCTTTGTTGATATTTTAAAAGAACTTCCACTTACCATGCTATTACAGCCTTTTAACTTTCATACTTTAGCGACCAAGGCATTCCAATACGCGAATGATGAAATGATTAGTGAAGCAGCATCGGCATCTATGTTAATTATCTTCTTAAGTGGGATCTGTATCTTCTTCTTTCATAAAGTGCTCGATAAGGAGGGACAAAGCTAATGTTTGTAGAAATAAAGAACTTACAATATAAATATAAAAATGCTATCGAACCAACTATTAAGGACTTCTCTTTACAAATAGAAAAAGGAGAAATTGTCTCCATTCTCGGTGAAAGTGGAAGTGGGAAAAGTACCATATTAAGATTAGTAACTGGATTAGAAATACCCAATAGTGGCTCTATATCAATTAACAACCGCACTATTTTTGATGAAGTGACTTTCATCCCACCTGAAAAAAGAGAAGTTGGTATGGTGTTTCAAGACTATGCGCTATTTCCTCATATGACAGTTGCTAATAATATAAAGTATGGTTTACGAAAGATGAGCAAAAAAGAGAAGAAAGAAAGAATAGATGAAATGCTGTCTTTAGTAAACCTGTCGAAGTATAGGGACCGTTATCCTTATGAGTTAAGTGGAGGCCAGCAACAACGTGTTGCCCTTGCAAGGGCATTAGCTCCAGCTCCTTCTCTATTAGTATTTGATGAACCATTTAGTAATCTTGATACGTATCTGCAAATTAGAATTAGAGATGAGCTAAGAGAAATATTAAAACAAACAGGGATTACCTCCATATTTGTTACTCATGATCAAGAAGATGCAAAGGTACTTGCTGATGAGATCATCTATCTAGAAAATGGGAAGACCATTTGGAAAGGGGCTCCCGACAATTTGTTGCCCTATACTCAAGTCAACCGGGTAAATCAAATAAATAAAAAAACTTTTTAAATTGAATAACTGTAAGACAGATTAAAGAGTGCGCAATAGCTGCGTACTCTTTTTATTTTGTATATAAAGCCTCCTAGGTCCATAAGCATAAATGACTTAATTCTACATAATATATGTTATTTTAATTAAGTAACTAACACAGAGGTATGATAAAGAGTACTTGTACCTATTAAAGATGTTAAAAATTTCATTCAGATAAAATAGTTATGTAAATAGCAATTACGGGGGAGGGTAACATGTTAGACCAGATAAATATTGATTATTTTATTTTACTTACGGCTCTTCTTTTAATTATTGGTGTTCTGACGACCAAGTTTTCCACACGGCTAGGTGTACCTGCGCTTGTCCTTTTCTTAATGGTAGGTATGATTATGGGGAGCGATGGGCTTGGGTTAATACACTTTGAAAATGCTAAATTGACACAGTTAATCGGTCTATTTGCGTTAATTGTGATTCTCTTTGAAGGTGGTTTACAAACAAAGTGGTCATCAGTAAAGCCCGTCCTTACTCCTTCATTATCTCTCGCTACTATTGGTGTTTTACTAACAACAATCGTCGTAGCCGTTGCGGCTAAACTAATTTTTAATGTTTCTTGGCTGGAAGGTCTCCTATTTGGAGCAATTGTTGGTTCCACAGATGCTGCGGCTATTTTTGCAGTGTTAAAGGGGCAAAACATAAAAGATAAATTAGGTTCTACTCTTGAAGCAGAGTCAGGAACAAATGATCCAATGGCGATGTTCTTAACTTTGTCCCTGATTGAATTGATGACTGCAGACAATCCTTCTTACTTTCTACTGATAGGCTCCTTTATTTGGCAGATGGGGATGGGATTAGTACTTGGTTATTTATTTGGACGTATTGCGAGTGTTGCAATCAATAAAATTAATTTAGATTCCAGTGGTCTCTATCCAATCTTTGCTCTTGCCTTCGCGTTATTAACCTATAGCTTAACTGATTTATTTGGAGCAAGCGGTCTGTTAGCTGTTTACATCGCGGCGCTTGTTATTGGTAACAGGGATTTAACTTATCGACATTCGATTTTCAGGTTTAATGAGGGGTTTGCTTGGATGATGCAAATTCTTATGTTCATCATTTTAGGTTTGCTCGTGTTCCCAGCACAATTCCTAAATGTAGATATTATTTTTAAAGGTTTACTATTATCTATTATACTTATTTTCATCGCACGTCCTGTTTCAGTTTTCCTTTCTACACTTAGGATGGGATTCGACATAAAGGAAAAAGTTTTCCTTTCATGGGCCGGATTAAAGGGAGCTGTACCTATCGTTCTTGCTACGTTTCCGATGACGATGGGACTTGAAAATAGTCAATTATTTTTCAATGTTGTATTTTTCGTCGTATTAACTTCAGCCTTAATCCAAGGGTCGACCATTTCAGTTATTGCCGAAAAATTAGGTTTGAATGGACCCAAAAAAGTAGAAGCACCTCATACGTTAGAGCTTGTCTCCATCGGGAAAGCAAATGCTGAAATGATTGAGTTTGTAGTTGGAGAACAAGCTGCATACCTTAACCAACCGTTAAAAGAAATTACGTTACCGAAAGACTCATTAATTAGCGCTATTATCCGTAAGGGTGACTTAATCACACCATATGGAGATACAAAAATAAAGGAAGATGATATTCTATATATCCTCGTTTCAAAACAAAGAATTAGAGAGTTAAAAGATTTATTAAACAGTACCAAAGTACCCCTTCAATCTAGCGAATGAGGAGAGAGTATACAGTAAAGGACGATTCGGAATACAATGGAATCGTACATACTCATTAGGATTTGATTAACATATACTGGAGTTAACTTTTTATAGGAGTGATCATCTTGTATAGCTACAATCCCTATCACATGAATTCACATAGGAGTTACTCTAGTTATGGAATGAACGGTACCCACAAGAATTCAGTTATGTTTAAACCCATATTAAATAGAGAAACTTCTTCAAATAACGTTAAAACTAGTTTTACTAGAGAAGAAGCAGCAGCCATTGCTTTACTTTTAGGTATTGATTTTAATAAGGTTATGTTTGATTTAGATGAGTTTTGGATGGGAGTTAATACTGAACTTGAGCATGGCAGGACGTATTATCCAACAAATGTAACGATGGATGACCCTATTACGACTGGTAAAATTGCATTAGCTCATCTTAATGAATTTCCCGATTATTATAAAAGGTTAAAAGTATTAGAAGAGGAAGCAGCAGCGTATTGGAAAAATTTTTAGCTGTGGATGACAGGTTCTATATTACATGATGTAATGAGTAAAAACTGGACGATTCTTGCTATCTTAGTTAAGAATCGTCCACTTTTTTATTTATTCTTGTCTAAAAATTGCTCTACCATCTCATTAAACGTTTGACTATACTCCCAAAACATGAGATGTCCTCCTAGTACCTCTACGGTCGCGTTTGGTGTCAGTTTACTTAGGTAGGTAATAGCGGTTTGGGACCAATGTTCGGCGACGATGAATAGAGTTGGCACTGACTCACTGCTACGGGTTGCCTCTTCGCGGTAATCAGAGAAAAGCCCTGAGGAGAATAAGTTGGCTGCAATATAATACGGTGTTTTTAGTGATTGTTCCACAAGCCACGTCAATTCTTCTTCCTTTAATTCTCGTTGAACCATGACTCCAGTAGCGTATGCAGAAATAAATTCCCGTTGTCCTTTTGGATTGCGCAGGTAGTTCGTATAGGCCACAGCTAAGTCATCTAGAGGTCCTTCCACCCAATCCTGATCTTGTTGAAGTGATAATGATTTTGGAGGCATATCAATCAAGACAAGGGATTTGATTTGACTCGTTCCAGATTGACGAATATATTCCCATGCCGTTAAACAACCGAATGACCAGCCAACAAGAGTTACATCTGTGATGTTTAATGCATCTAGTACTTTTTTTAAATCTGTACCATGTGTCACATAGTCATTCCCGTGAACAGTCATAGTAGACCTGCCGTGACTTCTAGGATCAAGGACTATTGTACGGTTTGTCTTAGAAAAGTGCTTAATCTGCTCCGCAAATACCGCTGTTGTAAAAGTAAAGCCTGGAATGAAGACAATAGGGTCTCCAGTTCCAACATCTTGCACGTATAATTCAATTCCAGGTTCCACTTCTATATATGTTCCATTTAGGGATTCCATGGTACATACCCTCCTTTATATGATCAAGACCGTTATCGATGCTTATACAGCATATTCAGATAAGAGTAATTTCATTTCTACTTTGTTTAAGAGACAAGAATACCTTTGTATTAAATTTTACATCTATCAATTTCTGGAAAAGAAGTGAAACTATCGAGTCTTCTAGCCGTATAAACTAATATAAGAAAAAACTTTCCAAGTAGGGGGGAAGGACATGACTGGTTTTTTTATTGGAGCAGGGATTGTTGGTGCATTTATGTTAATCGGTATGGTAGTGATAGGTGCTGGAAAGAAGGCGCCTCTTAAGGATCAGCCACTTCCAGAGCAATTAGGGGTTCAGGTGAAAGATGCTTTTCCGATTGTGAATAAGCTTGAAAAAACCTTAACGGATTCTTATTTAGACAATGTTAAAAATCGTGTCCTACAGAGCCATCCGAAGTGGAAGGATCATGAGTTCGACTGGGCGATGTTTGAATTAAAACGTTATTTTGTGATGAATAGTCTTTTAAAATCAGTTCCGATGTTTAGTCATCATGTTGATGAAATTTGGCATGAAATGTTAATGTTCACGAGGGACTATGAGAAGTTTTCAAAGGATTTCTACCATGATACCCTTCACCATACACCCACCATGGATTCTACACCGATACCAGGGGAGAGAGCATTTTTTGATTGGGTCTATCTTAGTTTATTTGAAATGACAAGTAACAGCAGAATGATTTGGGGACAGTTTTTTCAGAACCCTATTAAGCGTGAAATACTGGAAGATTTCAAGCGAATGTCAGAGAATGAACTTTTAGCTAAATATTTTAGAGAAAATGAAGAATGGTCAGGTGTGAAAAAGTACTTAATCAAGAAAATGAAACAGGAGATTCTTGAGGCAGACCAACATGATAAAGGATTAACAAAATTACCTTCTCATAACTCGACTACTGATTCTCACTTATACTCTTACGCTGTAGGTGCAGCAGTCTCTTACTCGATCTATGAGGAGGACCAATTCCGTGACCATATGAGTGAAGTGGTGCCTGAAGAATATCAAAAAGGGAATTCCCCTAGTGGAGGTACTACATGCTCTGGATTTGCTTGTGGAAGTGATTCAGGTGGCGGTGGAGATTCGGGAGGTTCGAGCTGTTCTAGTTGTGGAGGCGGCTGTAGTAGCTAAATAAAATATGGGTTTTTAGAGTGGATAAAGTACCATTCCAATTTAAAGGCATATGATGATGTTAAATGCCTATGAGGGGAATGAGAGAGTTTGTATCAATATCCATATTATCATCAAAACTATTTCCGAAATGTAATGCCTGAAGAAAACCAACAGGTCGTTGAAGGAATCCTAGATGGGATGAAAAGAGAAGCTTCTGTCATTGATTTGTATAGCCGCTTACTTACTATTGCACCAGACGAACAGAAACGAGAAGATATGCTAAAGTTGTTAGAATATAAATCCTATCAGTTAAGACAATTTTTTGATCTATATATTCAAGTAACAGGGACACAACCTTCCTATACAATCGAACAAGTCAGCTTCCAACGTTACGAAGAAGGTTTAGAGAAGGCTCAAGAACTAGAGGTAGAGGGTCAAGAAGAATATCAACACATCTGTACTCTTACGCAGCATCCACAAGTACAACAGGTGTTGTTACGAGCTACTAAAAATGGTTTACCTTCTGAAGCTACAAGGGCAATCAAAGATTATGGCCGTGAACCATATGTTGTTGATATCGAAAAGGTAACAAAGAAAAATAGAAACTTTCGTACAGCCTTATGGACGGGAGAACATTTACAGGTAACGTTAATGAGTATTAAGGTTGGAGAGGACATTGGGCTAGAGACTCATCCAAATCTAGATCAGTTCATTCGCATTGAACAAGGTCAGGGGCTAGTTCAAATGGGTGATCGTAAAGATAATCTTGATTATGAAAAGAAAGTGTATGATGACTACGCAATCTTAATACCTGCTGGAAAGTGGCATAATCTTACCAATACAGGCAAACAACCACTTAAGCTTTACTCTATTTATGCTCCACCTGAACATCCTTTTGGAACTGTTCATAAGACGAAAGCAGATGCGATTGCTGCAGAAGAAAACGAATAGGTTGATAAAAAACTTGGCTGTGAGGTCAAGTTTTTTTAATTTGACTTAATTTATAGATGATAGCAGGAGGCAATCTTTTTTTAATAGAAAAATCTCAACATATTGGAAGGTAATAGTGATAGGAAAGAAGAATATAGATTACAAGAATTGTCAATTTATAGAATCATTTCTATTACTTTGTTGCAGGAGCAGCTCTCTAGAGGTAAAGTAGAACACATTTTATCACCTTATACGAAATCAGCTTTTTCGTAAGGTGGAATAATCTTCTTAATGTGAAATACTGGGAACTCCATAGTATACCATTTATAATGAAATAAGTAGGTTTGTATAATTTGAAACCTTTCTAGAATTATTTCGTCCAATAATAAGTGTGCATTAGCACTACTTTCGACTCTGTTCTGTAATAGCATCCGTAAAGATCGTTTCTTATATAGTAAGAGAGTCGTTCTTTCTAAGTAATAAACGTTTCAGTCTAAATAATCCACTTAAAACGAGAGAAAAGGAGAAAGTCATGGTACAAAAAATTGATACTCTACATCCAGTTTTAGGAAATGTTTTAGATAATATCGGTAAGGTAATGATTGGTAAACGTGAGGTAGCCACATTAAGCTTAGTTGCCCTATTGGCAGACGGCCATGTACTACTAGAAGATGTGCCGGGAGTTGGAAAGACCATGATGGTGCGGGCATTGGCAAAATCAGTTAGTGCTGATTTCAAGCGCATTCAATTTACGCCAGACTTATTACCGTCTGATGTAACGGGTGTATCTATTTACAATCCGAAAGAGCTTCGTTTTGAATTCCGCCCAGGTCCTATTATGGGTAATATTGTACTAGCTGATGAGATTAATAGAACCTCTCCTAAAACGCAGGCTGCTCTATTGGAAGGAATGGAAGAAGCAAGTGTTACAGTTGATGGGGTGACAAGACCGTTATCAAAACCTTTCTTTGTCATGGCTACACAAAATCCAATTGAATATGAAGGAACTTATCCACTTCCTGAAGCGCAGCTGGACCGGTTCATTTTAAAACTTCGCATGGGGTATCCAACAGCAGAAGAAGAAATGAACATGCTAGCCCGAATGGAATCTGGTCAACCCATTCATGAATTACATCCAGTCATTACACCAGAAGAATTAATAGACCTGCAAAAGGAAGCAAAAGAAGTATCTGTGGATGAATCAGTTAGAGAATATATAGTGTCTATTGTTAAACAAACTCGAAACCACCCATCCATCTATTTAGGTGCTAGTCCTCGTGGTGCCATTGCGTTAATGAGAGCGTCGCAAGCATATGCCTTAATTCATGGCCGTGATTATGTGGTTCCTGACGATGTAAAATACTTAGCACCATTCACATTAGCGCATCGTATCATTTTAAAGTCGGAAGCTAAATTTGAAGGAAGAACTTCAGAAAGAATTGTGAAGGAGCTTCTTGAACAGACTAGGGTTCCGTTAGTAAGGCGCTGATATCTATGAAAACAACGCGATTAATCGCAAAATTTGCAGGTAAAGTCACTGTTGTTATTCTCCTAATCTTTTTGACATTTGTGTTTGCGATGTTTCAAGGTGGATTTGCAAGCTGGTTTCTATTTTATAGCTTTATGCCGTTTGGTCTTTATTCACTTTTCATTAGTATTTATCCTGTTCAGTTTTTTACTGTAAGTCGGAAGGTGAATCAGAGCCAGTTTACTGCTGGTGAGAGTTTAAAGGCTACTATTACCATCACGAGGCGCTTACCTTTTCTTCCACTTCTTTATGTCATCGTGGAAGATGAGTTACCAATGGGTCTTCGTTATGGATCACAGTCGCAACGACCAAAGGCGATGATGTTCCCTTGGTTTAAAAAGACGATAAAGCTGGAATATGTCTTAGATGCCATTCCTCGTGGAGAGCATCAGCTTACACATGTGAGGATTAAAACGGGAGATTTATTTGGCCTTGTGGAGAAGGAAGGCTTATTTGAACTAAAAAACACCGTTTTAGTATATCCTTCCTATGTTGATATTGCGTATCGTCAGCTTGAGAATCGTTACGATCAAGGTTCAACCTCTTCTAAGACAAAGTTAATTCGTGATACGACGATAGCAGTGGGTGTTCGTGAATATCAGCCAGGTGATCGATTTTCCTGGATTGATTGGAAAGCGAGTGCCCGTAGAAATACATTTATGACAAAAGAGTTTGAGCAGCAACAAAGTCATCAGGTTGCGGTCATTATCGACCGGAGTGATTCACAGAGCCGAGTCATATTTGAACAGGTTGTGGTGCTAACGGCTTCTATTGTGAAGGCGATTAGCAGGCACGGGGCCCAGATGAGTTTTGTATCGGTAGGAAAAGATCAATTTGTGACAGATGTGAATCATTCGGAGTCCCATCAACAACAGGTATTCTATCACTTAGCAAAAGTTCAACCTGACAATCCATTTTTTTCTGCTTCTATTGAATCGGAAGTAAGCAAATGGCAGCAGGGGATGACGTTGATTTTTGTTACGAGTCAGTTAACAGATGCATTTGTAAAGACCATTGAGTATTTATCTCATCGTCAATATCACATTGTTGTATTAGTGATTCTTCCAAAGCAAAATCCTTCTAAAGAGACGATTAAGAAAATTGAACAATTAAAGCATAAGCATATCTTTATAAAAGCAGTTATGGAGGGGCAATATGCCGATGCATTTCATGAGGTGAGTAGATGAGTACAATTCAAGGACAGTTTCTTAAAGTCATCTTTTACCTATACGGGTTTTTAGTATTATGGGAATGGATTCGACCATTAGATCAAATTACAGATACGGGGAATCTCGCTTTATTTTTGTACTTTGTTGGAATTGCTTATTTACTGGCATTTGTAAAGGTACCTTTTTTCATTTCGTTCTTCGTTAAGATTGTCTATATCCTGTATGTGTTGCAAAACTTGTATTTTGAAGGCTCATTTTTCGCTCTAAGCTGGATAAAAGAATTTCTTTTTAGCTTGCATGTAAACCTTTCGTACATGATTTCGGCGAGTTGGTGGGAAATGACGAACTCCTTTAGAAGTTTGTTGTTTTTCATCCTATTATGGCTACTTGCCTATCTAATGGAATATTGGATTGTTCAGCTGAAAAAAATCTTCTTGTTTCTAATTATGACATTAACGTATCTTGCCACGTTAGATACATTTACCCCGTACAATGCAGACTGGGCAATTGTCAGAATGGTGGTATTAGGCTTCTTAATCCTTGGGTTGTTGAAATTAGAAAGAATTAAAGAGCGTGAAGCCATTTATGTTACCAATAAAGTATGGATGAAATGGCTAACTCCTTTAGTCATTGTGACATTGCTGACGACATCAGTTGGCTACCTAGCACCTAAAGCTGCTCCTCAATGGCCTGATCCTGTCCCTTATCTAAAAGGATATGGTGAGGGGAATGGAGCGGGACGAGGTGTAAAAAAGATTGGTTATGGTACAAATGATTCAAGCTTGGGTGGTCCTTTCATAGGAGACGAGACGGTTGTTTTTACAGTTGAATCCAATAGCCGCGAGTATTGGAAGGTAGAAACAAAGGATGTGTATACAGGGAAAGGTTGGGAATCATCCTCTGATACCAAAGTTCCGTTTGAGGAAGATGAAGGAATCATCGTAAAAGCTTTAAATAGTAGTGTGGAGACAACTCCTTCACAGGCTGTGGTTTCTGTTAGTTTAGAATATCCACATATAGTCTATCCTGTTGAGCTTCAAGATGTTAATTCTGGAACAGATATTCTGTATCAATTCAACACGAATACCGAGAAAATATCGACTGAGAGAAACGGGCAGCCTTTTCCCTTGCAGCAATATGAGTTAACCTACAACGATCCAAAATTCGCATACGAGGATTTAAGGGCAGCGAGTCTTGAATATGATCCTGACATTTTACAAAAATATACGCAACTTCCAGATGAGTTACCAGACAGAGTTAGAGAATTAGCAACTGAAATTGTTGCGCCATACTCTAATCGTTATGATCAGGCAAAAGCAGTAGAGAGTTATTTTAGAATGAACGGATTTGTTTATGATACAACAGATGTTGCGATACCAGGACGAAATGATGATTACGTGGATCAATTTCTTTTTGATACGAAGATTGGTTACTGTGATAACTTTTCAACCTCAATGATTGTCCTTCTCCGCTCAGTTGGAATCCCGGCAAGATGGGTAAAAGGCTATGCAGGTGGAGAGTATGTCAGCACGTTGGAGAATGATAACCGAATATATGAAGTCAAGAATATGGATGCTCACTCTTGGGTTGAAGTATACTTCGAAGGTATTGGCTGGGTTCCATTTGAACCAACATCAGGATTCTCAAATCCATATAGTTTTACATCGAATGAAACGCAGGAAGATGGAAATCTGACGGTACCTGATAATACTCAAGAACCACTTCCGCAACAACCAGAAGACCTATTAGAAGAAACGGGTTCTACAGAAAGTTCTTCATCGACATTAAGTTGGTCAATTGATATCTCCTTTACCGATGTAGTACTTGTATTTGGAGGATTATTAGTAGTAGCGGGACTTCTTTTCTTCACTCGAAGAAAATGGTACCCATTATATGTGCTAAGAAGGTACGGTAAGTTTAACGATGCCGAATCGTTTGAAACTTCCTACTTTATTCTAGTAAAAGCATTAAAAGGGTTTGGAATAAAAAAGAAAGAATCACAAACTCTCCGTGAATTTGCCGACTATGTAGACTCCTTCTTTTATTCAAAAGATATGAGGTATTTAACCTTAAAGCTTGAAGGTTTGCAATATCGGAAAGGTCATGCATTGGCTGAACAAGACATAGCCACGCTCAGAGAATTGTGGGAAAATTTAATTAAAAGGGTAGCATCTTGACCGAATGAAATGCCATTGATAGAATAGGTTCAATATTATATATGTTCTTCATATATCCTCGATAATATGGTTCGAGAGTCTCTACCGGGTTGCCGTAAAAAACCTGACTATGAAGACAGAACCGAAGTCTATACATTGAGATATATTTGTATAAAACTAGGATTCTGTCTTCTATTCTATTAGAGACGGAATTTCTAGTTTTTTTATTGGTTTCTTTTCGAGCATTAGTAGTGTTGTACAGAAGTAAACGGATGCTAGATTTGCGAGCAGTCTGAAAACGAAATTCAACAACCAGTTTTACACAATCTGATTTTTAAGAGAGGCAGGGCGAAAGCATGATTAAGAATCAAGAAAAAATAGTGGTATTAGACTTTGGAAGTCAATACAATCAACTTATTACACGTAGAATTAGAGAGTTTGGAGTATATAGTGAGCTTCATCCACATACGTTAACAGCTGAAGAAGTAAAAGAAATGAATCCTAAGGGAATTATTCTTTCAGGTGGACCAAACAGTGTATACGGTGAAAATGCTTTCCACTGTGATCGTGAAATATTTAATTTAGGAGTACCTGTACTAGGTATTTGTTATGGAATGCAATTAATGACGTACTTATTCGATGGTGTCGTTGAAAAGGCTACACATCGCGAATACGGAAAAGCAGTATTGAAAGTTGAGAATGAATCTTCTTTATACCAATCCCTACCTAATGAACAAGTTGTATGGATGAGCCATGGAGATCTTGTGAAAGAAATTCCAGCTGGTTTCAAGGTTGATGCAACAAGTGCATCATGTCCAATTGCAGGAATGAGTAATCCAGAAAAGAAATTCTATGGCGTGCAGTTTCATCCAGAGGTTAGACACTCTGAGTATGGAAATGACCTATTAAAAAACTTTGTGTTTGAAGTATGTGAATGCAAGGAAAAGTGGACGATGGAAAACTTCATCGAAATTGAACTGGAAAAGATTCGTCAGCTTGTCGGTGATAAAAAAGTTCTGTGTGCACTTAGTGGTGGGGTAGATTCCTCAGTTGTTGCAGTACTTATTCACAAGGCAATTGGTGACCAGTTAACATGTATGTTTGTTGATCACGGACTGCTTCGTAAAGATGAGGCTGAAGGTGTCATGCAGACATTCAGTGAAGGGTTTAATATGAATGTCGTCAAGATTGATGCGAAGGAACGCTTTATGTCCAAGTTAAAAGGTGTAAGCGATCCGGAACAAAAGCGTAAGATTATTGGTAATGAATTTATTTATGTGTTCGATGATGAAGCTGCAAAGCTAGAAGGAATTGACTTCCTTGCTCAAGGGACACTTTATACAGATATTATAGAGAGCGGAACATTAACTGCCCAAACGATTAAGTCTCATCATAACGTGGGTGGCTTACCAGAAGATATGAAGTTTAAGTTAATAGAACCACTGAACACTTTATTTAAGGATGAAGTGCGAGCACTTGGTACAGAACTAGGGATTCCTGATGAAATAGTGTGGAGACAGCCTTTCCCAGGACCCGGGCTTGGTATTCGTGTATTAGGAGAAGTAACAGAAGAAAAGTTGGAGATTGTGCGTGAATCTGATGCTATCTTAAGAGAAGAAATTAAATTAGCAGGACTTGATCGTGATATTTGGCAATACTTCACGGTTCTTCCAGACATCAGAAGTGTAGGTGTTATGGGAGATGCAAGAACATATGATTACACAATCGGTATCCGCGCCGTAACATCTATAGACGGTATGACATCCGACTGGGCTAGAATACCTTGGGAAGTTCTAGAGAAGATTTCTACTAGGATCGTAAATGAAGTAAACCATATAAACAGAGTAGTATACGATATTACGAGTAAGCCACCAGCAACAATTGAGTGGGAATAAAAGTAAAAAGCGAACATTCTAGATTTTAACATCTAAAATGTTCGCTTTTTTTGTTGACTAAGGTGATTACACTTGTTACAATACGATTGTATTCATCATATTTTGTCGAAACTCGTATAATATTGGGGATATGGCCCGAAAGTTTCTACCAAGCTACCGTAAACAGCTTGACTACGAGGTGATTGTAAAAGTAAGCAGATGGGCGTTTCTCTTCTGCTCTCTATACATTACCTTTGAAACTCGTGGTCAAAAAGATCAGGGTTTTTTATTTTTGTGAAATTAGAGGAAAAAAGGAGTAGAGAAGATGAAACGATACTTTCAGTTTGAGGAATTAAACACAAACTATAAAAAAGAATTTATCGCAGGTTTAACAACGTTCTTATCAATGGCTTATATTTTATTTGTAAATCCGGACACGCTAAGTCTTGCTGTTATCACAGATCTTCCAGAGGACTTAAGAATGCCGAAGGAAGCGATCTTTACTGCGACTGCAATAGCAGCAGCATTTGGTTCATTACTAATGGGTATTATAGCGAGATATCCGATTGCGTTAGCGCCTGGTATGGGATTAAATGCATTCTTCTCTTATACAGTTGTCCTAGGGATGGGTATTCCTTGGCAAACGGCATTATCCGGTGTTTTAGTTTCGGGACTATTTTTTATCGTTCTTACATTATCAGGGATTCGTGAAAAGATTATTAATGCGATACCTGCTGAATTAAAGTTTGCTGTAGCAGCAGGGATTGGGTTATTCATCGCTTTTATCGGTTTTCAAAACGCAGGAATTATTGTTAACAACGATGCGACATTAGTAAGCTTAGGTGATTTGACGCATGGGCCTACATTATTAGCTATTTTTGGAGTACTGATTACTGTAGTTCTTATGGTTAAAGGTGTAAACGGTGGAATTTTCATCGGGATGTTAATTACAGCAATTGTTGGAATGATCTTCGGATTAATCGGTTTTCCAACTGCTGTTGTCGGAAGTGTTCCAAGTTTAGCTCCAACTTTCGGGGCAGCATTTATGCACTTAGGTGACATCTTCACAATACAAATGCTTGTAGTAATCTTAACGTTCTTATTCGTAGATTTCTTTGATACAGCGGGAACATTAGTAGCTGTTGCTAATCAAGCTGGTCTAATGAAAAATAATAAATTACCACGTGCAGGAAAAGCATTATTCGCAGATTCTGCTGCAACTGTTGTGGGTGCAACATTAGGAACTTCTACTACTACTTCTTATATTGAATCATCAGCTGGTGTAGCTGCAGGTGGTAGATCAGGGTTTGCGTCAGTAGTTACAGCAGGTTTCTTCCTAATAGCATTATTCTTTTCACCATTGTTAGGCGTTATTACACCTGCTGTTACCGCACCTGCATTAATTATTGTAGGAATCTTGATGGTAGGAGCTCTTGGGGAAATTGAGTGGAAGAAGTTTGAAATTGCAGTTCCAGCTTTCCTAACGATCATAGCAATGCCATTAACTTATAGTATTGCAACAGGTATTGCAGTTGGATTTATCTTCTATCCAATTACAATGATTATGAAAGGTCGTACAAAAGAGATTCATCCGATTATGTATGGTATGTTTGTAATCTTTATTATGTATTTTGTGTTCTTAGTAGAATAGAGTAGATGATTGACCTAGAAGAGGGCCTGATATTACATTAGGTCCTTTTCCGTTTTTTACCACGTTTTATTGCATTGACTTTCGGAAACAATCCATGTATTATTATAAAAGTCGCTGCTAAACAACAACGACAAAATGATTTCAAAAAAACATTTTTAAAAAGTTGTTGACAGTGAAATGGTTAATCTGATATATTAATTAAGCTGCTTCGAACGACGCAGTGAAAGATGAGTTCTTTGAAAACTAAACAAAACGTCAAGCGTGTTGGTTTATAAAACCGACAACAATTTATAAAAACTTATTAATGCCAGCGCATAATAAGGAAGTTTTTTTCGCTAACGCG
>NZ_JAJQKI010000021.1 GCF_023036475.1 Bacillus pinisoli | reverse complement strand
CGTTGTTGATTTACATAAACCAACACGCTTGACGTTTTGTTTAGTTTTCAAAGAACTCTCTTTCGCCTTCTCTCAAAAGCGACTTTATTAATATATCATCTCGAAACAACAAAGTCAACAATGTTTTTTTATTTTTTAAAACATCTTTAATTGCTCGTCTTTCGTGACAACGAATATAAATATATCATCTTCCTAAAGTAGAAGCAACAGGAATATTATTACAAATTAATAATTGGCTGTCTTCTTATTATACGTTGATTTCGTAAGTTCCCATAAGCCGGATTTTTATCAGCAGTACACGTCATGTAATTTACATTTTAAAAGTTGCTCACTTCTAAACATTTAGTTACAGCGTTTTATACCATCTACGTCATCATTATTTCAAATTAAATAGTAGTGAAAGCAACAAAGTTGCAAAAAGAGCCTAATAAATAAAGCCTGCCAATTAAGTTCGGCAGGCTTTATTTCTATTCTGACTTTGATACTTCTTTATGTCTCATTTGCGGAAATAGCAGCACATCTCGAATTGATGGAGCGTTAGTTAGTAACATGACTAAACGATCAATACCAATTCCTAATCCACCTGTTGGAGGCATACCGTATTCTAAAGCTTCAATGAAGTCCTCATCCATTTCATGTGCCTCATCGTTACCTTGTTCTTTTTCCTTTAACTGAGCTTCAAAGCGCTCTCTTTGATCAATAGGATCATTTAATTCTGTAAATGCATTTGCATGTTCTCTAGCAACAATAAATAGTTCAAAACGATCAGTAAAACGAGGATCCTCTGGATTCTTCTTAGCCAGTGGTGAAATTTCAACCGGGTGTCCATATATAAATGTTGGTTGAATAAGCTGTTCTTCAATCTTTTGCTCGAAGAACTCATTAACGATATGGCCATATTGCATATGCTCAGTAACTTCAACTCCGTGATCTTTTGCAAGCTTTCTTGCTTCTTCATCAGTCATTTGAGTCCAGAAGTCTACTCCTACATATTCTTTAATTGCATCTACCATGTGAAGTCTCTTCCACCCTGGCTCTAGGTTTACCGTATGTTCCCCATACTGAACTGTGGTTGTACCTAATACTTCTTTTGCAATATGAGCAATAACATTCTCAGTAAGATTCATAATATCCTTATAGTCTGCGTATGCTTCATACAGCTCTAGCATCGTAAACTCTGGATTATGTCTAGTTGATATACCCTCATTTCTAAATACACGACCAATTTCATAAACCTTTTCTAAGCCACCTACTATTAGGCGTTTTAGATGAAGTTCAATCGCGATACGCATATAAAGCGTCATATCTAATGCATTGTGATGAGTGATAAATGGACGAGCAGAAGCTCCACCTGCAATAGCATGCATAGTTGGAGTTTCGACTTCTAAGAATCCTTGAGAATCAAAATATCTCCTCATAGATTGAATGATTCTACTTCGTAAAATGAAAGTTTCACGACTCTCCATGTTTGTAATTAAATCTAGGTATCTTTGTCTATATCTTTGTTCCACGTCTTTTAGACCGTGGTATTTCTCTGGTAATGGCTTTAGTGACTTAGTTAGTAATTCAAAAGTAGTTGCTTTAATAGACAGCTCTCCAACTTTTGTTTTAAAAACAGTTCCTGTTACCCCGACGATATCACCAAGATCGGCTGTATCAAAAACTTCGTATGCTTCTTCACCAACAGCGTCTTGTCTGATATATAACTGAATTTGGCCAGTAAGATCTTGGATATGAGTAAATCCAGCCTTCCCTTTACCTCGTTTCGTCATAATACGGCCTGCTATTGTTACTTCAATAGTTTGTTCGTCTAGTTCTTCCTTGGATGTCTCTCCGTATAACGAAAGTAATTCTTGAGATGTATGTGTACGTTCAAAGCGCTTACCAAAAGGATCGAGTCCCTTTTCACGTAGTTTATGTAATTTCTCTCTACGAACTTTTAACTGGTCATTTAATTCCTCAAAACTCATTATTCTCACTCCAAGCACAATTGTTTATAAATGAATAAAACTGCCAGCAAAGTACTGGCAGTGACGAATCTTCTTTATGGGTATTATAGGTTAGTATGAAAGGGAAGTCAAACGTATTAGCCAACCTGAATTTGGTTTTCTTGATTCGCTTCCACTTCTTCTACTAAATAAGAAAGTAAGGCAACTAATTCCGCACGTGTATTACATTCGTTAATACCGTTACGTACCTTTGCATTTCCACGAATGCCTTTTAGGTACCAGGCCGCATGCTTACGCATTTCTCGGACAGCGACTGTTTCACCTTTTAGTGCAATTAGTCGATCCAAGTGTAGGATACATACGTTTATTTTCTCACGAACAGATGGTTCAGGTAATAGTTCTCCTGTCTCTAGGTATTGTACCGTTTGATAAATCATCCATGGGTTGCCAAGTGCAGCACGACCAATCATTACACCATCTACACCAGTTTCTTCTAGCATTCTTTTTGCGTCTTGTGGAGTTTGGACATCACCATTACCAATGACAGGAATTGATACAGATTGCTTTACGTCTTTAATGATATTCCAATCTGCTTTACCTTCATACATTTGAACTCGTGTACGACCGTGAAGAGCTACCGCTTTTCCACCAGCGCGTTCCACCGCTCTTGCATTTTCAATCGCATAAATATGGTTATCATCCCACCCCATGCGCATCTTTACGGTAACTGGCTTATCAACAGCGTCTGTTACAGCCGCTACCATATCATAGATTTTATTAGGGTCTAACAACCATTTTGCTCCAGCATCACATTTTGTGATCTTGGGAACAGGGCACCCCATGTTAATATCAATAATATCAGCAGTCGTATTCTTATCTACGAATTTCGCTGCCTCTACTAATGTTTCTTTCTCTCCACCAAAAATCTGAAGACTTAGTGGTTTTTCTTGCTCATCAATATACAGCATTCCCATTGTTTTTGCATTTTTATATAGGATTGCTTTATCACTAACCATTTCAGCACATACAAGTCCTGCACCAAACTCTTTTACCGTGAGGCGGAATGCTGAGTTACATACTCCCGCCATCGGTGCAAGTACGACTTGATTTTTCATCTGGATATCTCCAATTTTCAACATGTACTTACCTCCCTTTTCAATCTATCGGTGTTAATTCTTCTAAACTAATATTAAGTGCAACCGCAACACTTTGTAACAGATCTTGACTAGGCGGGCGACTTCCACGCTCCACCTCTCCGAGAACCGAGACAGATATACCTAAGTCTTTTGCGAATTCTTCTTGTGTATAGCCTTTTAGTTTTCGAAAAGCTCGTATACGTCTTCCCCACTTCTCCGCTTCCATACTCTTACACCTTCTCTATCTGTTAATTCCTCATATATAGTGGTGATATGTTTATCACGAATGGATAAATCTTGATCAATCTCAAATAATGGGACGATCACAAAAGCGCGCTCTTCCATTCTTGGATGAGGCACAATTAACTCTTCTGCTTCAATATTTTCTTGGTTATAGAGTAAAATGTCAAGGTCTAACGTTCTTGGACCCCATTTAATCTCCCTATTCCTTCCAAAATCCCGCTCCACTTTTTGTAGAATATTCAATAGTTCTTTTGGTTGGTCATTGGTATAAACTTCTATAACCATATTCAAGAAGGAATCCTGTTCTATGTATCCCACCGGTTCTGTTTCATATAGTGAGGAGTAACCTTTAATGGTCATGTTATATTGTTGTAATTCTTGAATAGCCGATTTCATATAATGTAGGCGGTCCCCTATATTAGAACCTAAACCAATAAAAACTCTATTCATCCTCTACTCCTCGTTAAAGCAACACTAACTGACTTGTAATAACCAGGGATAGGTGGATCCGGCTTTATCAATTTTATTGTACATTCTTGAACTTTTGAAAAGCTACTTAGAATTTGTTGGCATACATCCTCTGCCACGGTCTCAACTAGCTTTCTTGGTGTTCCTTCGACAACCTGTTTACAAAGATTGTATACTTCCGCATAATTCACTGTATCATGTAAGTCATCACTGTTCCCAGCTACCGAAAGATCAAGTGATAGCGAAAGATCGACGATAAAACGTTGACCAAGTTTTGTTTCTTCAGGAAGAACACCGTGATAACCATAAAACAACATTTCTTTTAGTTCAATCTTATCCATGAGATCACCCTTTCTTTCCCACCAAAACATCCATTACCTTAGCCATCCTAGACATAGCAGACACATCATGAATACGCACCATATGACACCCTTTTTGTATCCCTAAACAAACAGTTGCACCTGTACCTTCCATTCGCTCATCAGGAGGTAGGTCTAATATTTGACCAATAAACGATTTTCTAGATGTTCCTAGTAGAACAGGATAGCCAAGCGCCACGATTTGGTCGAGGTTTTGCATGACCTCTATATTCATATTAAAATCCTTTGCAAAACCAATTCCAGGATCTACTATAATTTGTTCATCTTTTACACCTGCAAACTTAGCAATTGAGATACTCTCCATTAGATCCGAGATTACATCTTGCATGAGGTTGCTGTAGTTTCTATTGTCACGATTATGCATAAGGACGATTGGTACTTGATAATCAGCGGCTACTTTCGCCATGTTAGGGTCTGCCTTTGCTCCCCATACATCATTGATAATGTGGGCTCCAGCTTCAATCGCTTGTTTGGCCACTTCAGCCTTGTAGGTATCTATGGAGATAGGGGCATCTATTCTTTTTGAAAGCTCCTTAATGACTGGAATCGTCCGGTGCAGCTCCTCTTCTAAAGAGACCTTAGTAGAACCCGGTCTAGTGGATTCTCCACCTATGTCAATAATGTCGGCTCCTTCTACTATCATTTTCTTTGCACGCTGAGTAGCACTTTCAATCGTATTGTAACTACCTCCATCTGAAAACGAATCCGGTGTTACGTTAAGAATTCCCATAATGTAAGTCTTCTTACCGAAATCTAGTTTGTTAATCATTCCTTCTGATCTATTAATAACAAGTGTTGACACTTTTATAACCCCTCCATCGTTAGAAGTAACGGTTTATAGTGTTGATATAGCCGCTGCAGTTGCTTAGTCATTGTATTCTTTAGAAATGGTTGTCCGTCAATGAAGGTAAGTGGCGTAATTTCTTGTATAGAATTCGTGACGAACACTTCATCACTATTCATGATTTGTTCCTTCTTGTAAAAACCTTCTTCATATCTTATTCCGTTTTTATCAAGCAACCTTAATACAAACTGTCTGGTAATTCCGTTAAGTATACCTGTATCAATATGTGGTGTATAGACAACCCCATCTTTCACCCAGAAAAGATTTGAAACAATACCCTCTGCAAGATTACCTTCTTTTGTGAAGAAGATCCCTTCTTTAGTAGGAGCTTGTCCAATCTCTTTCTTTCCCAATATATTATTTAGATAATGATGTGATTTTAATCGGTACTTTCCTTCAGGAGTATTTCTAATGGTCTCAAGGAAGACTCCTTCTTTTTCTGAAACCATTTTAGGAATGGGCTTTATGTAGATTATAGTTGTCGGTGATGTATAAGCTTCCATAGGTAAACCTAAGCTACTCGGACCTGCAGATACATTTAGTCTAATATAGGCATCTTGAAGTTTATTTTGGGCTAAAAGTTCTTGCACAATCTGGAGTAACTCCTCATTAGTAAGGTCCCACTTAATATCTAATTCATTTAGACTTTTTCGCAACCGTGACATATGGTCAAAAAACAAAAAAGAATGGCCTTGATATACTCGAAAAGTTTCAAATAGACCAAGACCATACATAAAACCATGATCAAATATTGATATTTGTGCTTCTTCTTCTTTTATAATACGGCCATTTATATAGATGTACATGTTAGTTTTTTGGACTTTCCTCCGTATAGGTCAATAAAGTTTTGTAATAATTTTTTGCCCGCTGAAGTCATGATTGATTCAGGATGGAATTGAACTCCTTCAATGGCAAGCTCTTTATGCTTTAACGCCATAATTTCCCCTTCTTCAGTCCATGCCGTGATCTCTAGTGTATTTGGTAACGTTTCTTTTTTAACAATAAGTGAATGATATCTTGTTGCTGTAAATGGTCCTTCTACCTCTTTAAAAATGGTTTCACCATTATGAAAAATAGGGGAAGTTTTGCCGTGCATCAGTCGATCTGCTCTAACTACATCTCCTCCAAATACCTGCGCAATGGATTGATGACCTAAACAAACACCGAAAATCGGAATCTTACCAGCAAAGTATTGTATAGCTTCTAGACTAATGCCCGCTTCATTTGGACTGCATGGTCCTGGTGAAATCATTAAAAAATCGGGATTTAGTTCTTCTATTTCCTGTATCGTTATTTGATCATTCCTCTTTACTAGTAGCTCTTGTCCAAGCTCTCCTAAATACTGTACAAGATTAAAAGTAAATGAATCATAGTTATCAATCATTAATATCATCCTAATCTCTCCTCCGCTAAACTTGTTCTACAACCTGGCTGTTCTGCTCTGCTACTTCCTTTGCCTTCCATAAAGCTTTCGCCTTCTTTAAAGACTCTTTATATTCAAAAGCTGGGTTTGAGTCTATAACTACTCCTGCACCCGCTTGAATATACGCAATATGATCTTTTACCAACATTGTTCTAATGGTGATATTTAATTCCATATCTCCATTATACCCAATCCATCCGATCGAACCAGTATAAATACCTCTTCTTACAGGCTCAAGTTCTTCAATAATTTCCATTGTTCTTACTTTAGGCGCACCTGTAATCGTTCCACCTGGAAATACAGCATCTATAACATCATATGCATCATACTGATTATACAATGTCCCTTTTACATTTGAAACAATATGCATCACATGGGAATATCTCTCAATAGTCATGAACTCATCGACTTCTACCGTTCCATACTTACAAACCTTCCCTAGATCATTACGCTCAAGGTCGACAAGCATCACATGTTCAGCACGTTCCTTTTCATTTTCAATAAGTTCTAACGCTAATTTCTCATCTTCCGCTTCATCTTTTCCTCTAGAACGAGTTCCGGCAATGGGTCTTGTACTTATTTCATCGCCTTGCTTTTTCACTAGCAGTTCTGGGGAACCACTAACAATCTGAAATTCTGGAGATTGAATAAACGCCATATATGGAGATGGATTGATACTTCTTAGCGTTTCATAAACTTCTATAGGAGGGACAGTTAACTTCTGGGCTTGTCTAACTGATAAGTTAACTTGGAACACGTCACCTTGTGCTATATAGTTCTGAATTCGTTCAACAGCCGATTTAAATTCATCCTCTGTAAAAGAAACCATTACGTCACTTGCTACTTGGTCTATTTCCAATTCGTTCGTTAAACTGCTATCTAGAAAACCTTTCTCCCATAACTTTCTCATTAGGTTCAATCGGTTTGCTACCAATTCTTCAGCAGCTTCCTTGTCCATACATGAAATAAAATAGAGTAACTCTTCTTTATGATCAAATACAAATATATCGTCAAATAGTAAGTAAAATAATTCAGGTATTTCTAGGTCATCATTAGAAGTGGATGGTAGTCGCTCAATATTTCTGACATAGTCATAGCTCAAATAGCCTATAGCCCCACCTTGAAAAAAAGGAAGATCAAGATTATTCTCTACCTCAAACCTTCTCATCCACTCTCTCATTGCATGTAAGGGGTTGCCGGAATGATAGTCAGTAGAATGTTCACTTTTTATTTCAAGTTGTCCATTTTTCCCCTCTAATATAGCAATGGGTTCTAAACCAAATATACTGTACCTGCCGCCTCTTCCACTTTCTAGTAGAGCGTGATGCTGAAAATGTTTACTAAGTTGCTTATAGCGAGGAAACCAGTCTTCCTGTTTCACTTCAACTGTTTGATAAAACGGATACTTTTTCGCCATCCGATCCACGCTCCTTTACATCCACTTTCTAAGAGAAATTTAGTTTAATTGCTTTACACCTTATATTATCACTTCAAGAGCAGTCTTTCACACTGTATTTTGTTGACTCTTTTCTTAAGGCTGTTTTCTTATAGATAAGTTTAAAAAAAGAGCCTTTAGAAAAGAACTCTCCTTAAACTTTGTTGCTTGGGGGAAGTAAAAAAAGCAACCCAAAATGGGTCGCCTTTTTACTATTCTTCAAATTGATATAACGGTGTGCTCAAGTAACGCTCACCATTACTAGGGATAATAGCTAAAACTTTTTTCCCTTTACCTAACTCTTTTGCTACCTTTAGCGCTGCAAAGATTGCAGCACCTGAAGAAATCCCACCTAAAAGTCCTTCTTCTTTTGCAGCACGTCTTCCATATTCAAAAGCCTCATCATTCTTTACGTGAATAATACCATCATAAATACCAGTGTTTAAGATTTCCGGAACAAAGTTTGCTCCAATACCTTGGATTTTGTGAGGGCCAGGCTTTCCTCCTGCTAAAATTGGAGAGTCAGCAGGCTCTACTGCATATAACTGAATGTTTGGATAATGTTCTTTTAAGACAGATCCAGCACCAGTAATCGTTCCTCCAGTACCAATACCTGCAATAAATGCATCTAGTTGTTCGCCCATTTGTTTTACGATTTCTGGGCCTGTCGTTAATCGGTGCACCTCTGGATTTGCTTCATTTTTAAATTGTTGTGGCATAAAGTATCCATGTTCTTTCGCTAATTCTTCCGCTTTTTTTACAGCACCGTTCATACCCTCTGGTCCAGGAGTTAAGACTAATTCCGCCCCGTATGCACGTAGGAGATTACGTCGTTCCACGCTCATTGTCTCAGGCATCGATACGATCAGTTTATAGCCTTTTGCTGCTGCAACCATCGCTAAACCAATTCCCGTGTTCCCACTTGTTGGCTCAATGATTGTATCTCCCGGCTTCAATGTTCCGTTCTTTTCAGCAGATTCAACCATAGCTAGAGCGATACGATCCTTTACACTGCTACCCGGATTCATAAATTCAAGCTTTAAATAAACATCAGCCATATCCTCATCTACAAGCTTGTTTAGTTTAACAATTGGTGTTTGGCCAATAAGTTCTGTAATCGTATTTGCTACTCTCATTCTCCCACCCCTAATTCCTAGTATTTTTATAGGTTTTATATAATAAAAATTAGCAAAAGAAGTTAGAATTGTCAATTATTTTGGTTATCATAAAACCAATCTACTTCCACTTCAGTCCAGTATTGTTCGGCAGTGACCTTACCTTCGATTTGTCCTAACGCTAGTTGTCTACGAATATGATCCTTTACATCATCAAATGAGTACTCTTTACCTTCTTCTACATCATGCAGATAAAGAATAGCAAATTCATTACCAATTTTGATAGGACCAGCCCAAGCCTCTTTTTTAAGGTTTGATAATAAATCCTCATATTCTGAAGGGATATAGCCACTATCTTTCGTTACATATCCAAGGTCGCCACCTTGGTTTGAGGTAAATTCATCAGTGGATCTTTCCATTGCTAGCACTGCAAAATCTGAACCATTATCCAGCTCATCTATTACAGTTTTAGCTTCTTCCTCTGTATCGACCTTTATATGTGAAAGATGATACGTAGTGGGTATATCATACAGACTTTGATTTTCTTCATAAAATCGCTCAACATCTTCTTCTGGAATCGTTACATCTTTTGTAAGCATTTCTTCAAGAAGAATATTATATTTAATCTGGTTTCTTAAATCTTCCTCATCGGCAATATTTTCATGATCCATGGAGTTGTACATTGCTTTAATAATGGTCAACTCTTGTTCCACTGCCTTTTCTGATACCGTTATATTATATTGTTCAGCTAGTTGATAAATCACTTCTTTGTTGATTAAATCCTTCAAAGTTTCTCTTCCGTATAGCTTTTCTAGCTGATGAAGCCATTCCTGTTGAGTTATCGTTTTTTCCCCGATTGTTGCAACGACCTCATCGGTTACAGTAGCCGTCGCCAACTTAGCTGGTACTTCTATGCCTTCTTGGTTACCTTTTAACCACATTCCGATTGTTAAACAGTTTGTTACCACTAGGGTAAACACAATCACCCAGATCGCTTTATTGTTCACCTTCAACTCTCCCTGTTTATCTATTCTTTTGGTAATAAGGAAATAAGCTCTTCTTTATTTAATTGATACTTTTCATTACAGAAGTGACACTGTGCTTCAGCTTTCCCCTCTTTTTCTATTATGTCTTCTAGCTCTTCTTTACCGATACTTCTAAGCGCATTCTCAATTCTTTCTTTAGAGCATTGGCATTCAAAAGAGATAGGCATCTTATCTAATACTCTAACTTGGCCTTCTCCTAGCACCTCATCTAATATTTGCTCAGGTGTAAGCCCTTTTTGAATTAGTTTTGAGATAGGCTCGATTGTACTTAGTCTTTTTTCTATATGATCAATTGTCTCATTACTCGTACCAGGAAGTAGTTGTATAATAAATCCGCCAGCAGCTAGTATGGAATTATCAGGGTTTACAAGCACACCTACTCCTACAGCTGAAGGAACTTGCTCTGATGAAGCAAAATAGTAGGTGAAGTCATCTCCTATTTCACCAGAAACAATCGGAACTTGTCCTGTAAAATGCTCTCTCAATCCTAAGTCTTTTACGACTGTTAGCATACCATCAGTACCCACAACTCTAGCTACATCTAATTTCCCTTTACTATTTAGATCAAAATGGACATGAGGATTTGTTACATATCCACGCACATGCCCTTTTACATCACTATCTACAAGGATCGTTCCGACGGGTCCTCCACCTTGGATTTTAATTGTTAGCTTATCATTACCTTTTAACATTGCTCCCATCATGACACCAGCCGTCATTGTTCGTCCTAAAGCAGCCGATACGATGGGCCATGTATGATGACGTTGTTGAGCCTCGCTTACTGTATCTGTTGATCTTACTGCAAATGCTCGAACTTGATTATCATAAGCAAGTGCACGAATTAAATAATCTGACAAAATAATTCCCCTCTCTATTCAGTCATTCTTTGGTTGCGAAGATATATAATTTGTAAACCTTTTAACGTTAGAAACGGATCTATCACATCAATTAAACTCGATTCCTTTGCAATTAAGGAAGCAAGTCCACCAGTTGCAATGACAGTTGGATTTGATTTTGTTTCATTTTTGATTCTTGAGACAATTCCTTCAACTTGTCCTACATAACCGTACACAATTCCAGCCTGCATAGCATTCACTGTATTTCTTCCAACAATAGATTCAGGTCTAGTAATTTCAATTCTTGGTAGTTTGGCTGCTCTAGAATATAGTGCTTCTGTTGATATATATATCCCAGGAGCAATCGCACCTCCCATATACTGTTTATGTTCGTTTATGTAGCAATAAGTAGTAGCCGTTCCAAAATCTACAATAATAAGGGGGGCCCCATACAACGAGATCCCAGCTACCGCATTTACAATTCTGTCAGCGCCTACTTCCCTTGGATTCTCATACTTAATATTTAATCCCGTTTTTATTCCTGGGCCAACAACAAGTGGGTGAATACCAAAGTATTTAATGCACATTTTTTCAAGAGAATACATAATAGGTGGTACTACCGAAGAAATGATGATCCCTTTAATATGTGAAAATGTAATATCCTCTTGAAGAAGTAATGCTTTAATCAGCATTCCGTATTCATCTTCTGTCTTATTCCGATTTGTCTCAATTCTCCAATGATGCATTAGCTTCTGGTCATTAAAAACTCCTAGAACCGTATTGGAGTTCCCAACATCTAATACAAAAATCACGGCGTTCACCTTCTAGTGTTTCTTATTTATGATTAATTAATCTAATCCCTTCCATCTTATCACAATTTTACTGAAATTCCGTCAGATTAGCTTTATCACTATATACCCACTAACCCAAATAAGGCAACAAGGTATGAGAAAACAGACTAAAAACAGCGAAAAAAAGAAGCTAGGGGGTAATCCCCTAACTCCTATTTATTTTCATCATTTTTATCTTCTTCTGTTGTCACTTCTTCTTTTTTCGTGTGAATGTTTACCTTTACTTCATCTGCTTTTTCACTCTTAAAAGAAGTCGTAACCGGACGCTCAGGTAGCGAACCCTCTTCAAATAGGTGCTTAATTTGGGCTGCATCTAAGGTTTCGACATCAAGGAGAGTTTTCGCAATGAGCTCAAGCTTATCACGGTTTTCAGTAAGGATTTGCTTTGCTTTCGCATAGCTGTCCTTAATGAACTGTTGAATCTCCAAGTCAATGTCATAAGCAATCTTATCACTATAATTTTGCTCATTATGAATATCTCTACCAAGGAATACTTGCCCGCCTTGTGGTTGACCGAATTGTAACGGCCCAAGCTTATCACTCATACCGTACTCAGTCACCATCTTACGTGCAATACCTGTAGCACGTTGGAAGTCATTATGTGCTCCGGTACTTACATCACCAAAAATAATTTCTTCCGCTACACGACCTCCAAGAAGTCCTGTAATTTTATCAAGTAGTTCTGGTTTCGTCATAAAGTAACGATCTTCTTTAGGAAGCATCACAGCATAACCACCAGCTTGACCTCTTGGTACAATTGTTACCTTGTGTACCATGTCTGCTTCATCAAGTACCATCCCAATGACTACGTGGCCAGCCTCATGATAAGCAACGATATTACGTTCCTTTTGAGAAACAACTCGGCTCTTTTTAGCAGGACCAGCGATTACACGGTCAGTTGCTTCATCTACATCTTCTGGTTCGATGAATTTTTTATTCTGTCTAGCCGCAACAAGTGCTGCCTCATTTAGTAGATTTTCAAGATCTGCTCCTGAGAATCCTGGAGTACGCATCGCAATTGCCTTTAAATCAATATGCTCGGATAAAGGCTTATTTCTAGCATGTACCTTTAGTACCGCTTCACGACCTTTAACATCTGGACGATCCACTGTAATCTGACGGTCAAAACGACCTGGACGTAATAATGCTGGGTCTAAGATATCTGGACGGTTTGTCGCAGCTACAATGATAATTCCTTCATTTGCACCGAATCCATCCATTTCAACTAGAAGTTGGTTTAAGGTTTGCTCTCTTTCATCATGACCTCCACCTAAACCTGCTCCACGCTGACGACCTACTGCATCAATTTCATCAATAAAGATAATACAAGGGGCATTCTTTTTCGCATTTTCAAATAAATCACGTACACGAGAAGCTCCGACCCCTACAAACATTTCTACGAAATCAGAACCACTAATTGAGAAGAACGGTACTCCTGCTTCTCCCGCTGTGGCTCGAGCTAGTAAGGTTTTACCTGTACCAGGAGGTCCTACTAATAAAATCCCCTTTGGTATACGGGCACCAAGCTCAGCAAATTTCCTTGGATCTTTAAGGAATTCAACCACTTCTACAAGCTCTTGTTTTTCTTCATCCGCTCCTGCTACATCCTTAAAACGGACCTTTTTCTTTTCTTCACTGTAAAGCTTAGCCTTACTCTTACCAAAGTTCATCACTCGGCTTCCTCCGCCTTGTGCTTGGTTCAATAAGAAGAAGAATAAAATAAAGATAATAACAAATGGAATAATTGAAGTGAAGAAGGTTACCCAACCACTTGTTTCTTCAGCAGGTAGCGGTTCAACCACGTTCCCCTGCTCAGCTAGTGCATCAATACGCTCAAGCGCTTGAGGACTATTTGTTACATATGTAAGAAATGTAGTGTCTTCATCATAGGAATTTAATTTACCTCTAATTTCATATACACCACGTTCTGGCTGAATAGAGATTTCCTTAACTTCTCCATTTTCTAGGTGTTCAACAAATTCGTTGTATGTAAGCTGTTCTGTCTGTTGGTTTGTACCATTGAAGAAGCTCACTACGCCAATTACAACTAAGAAAATTAATAAATAAAAGATCGTATTACGGAAGATCCGATTCATCCCTTACCTCCTCCCAAGACAAACAAACTATAGTAAATAGTACCATATGACAATAATAGAATACAAATCATACCATCCTTGTCACCGGTAATGTTTCTTACGCATTTTGATAAACTTCTGGTTTTAACACACCGATATACGGTAAGTTGCGGTAACGCTCTGCGAAGTCTAAACCATAACCGACAACAAATTCGTCAGGCACCTCAAAGCCTACAAAATCTGCAGAGATGGAAGCCTTTCTGCCAGTTGGCTTATCTAAGAGTGTCACTATTTTTATTGATTTTGCTTTGCGATACTTAAAAAGCTCGACTAGATAGCTTAATGTTAACCCGCTATCAATAATATCTTCAATAATAAGGATGTCTCTTCCTTCTACTGATGTATTTAAATCTTTAATGATTTTTACTTCACCAGAAGAAACAGTTGAAGTCCCATAGCTTGAAACATCCATGAAGTCCATCTCTAAGTGAGTCTCCACTCTTTTCAGCAAGTCACCCATGAATGGCATTGCACCCTTTAGAACACCAACCGCTAATGGAAAACGATCTTTGTATTCTTCTGTTAACACTTTACCTAGCTCACTTACTTTTTTTTGAATCTCTTCTTCAGATACTAAAATCTTTTCAATTTCATCGTGCATTTCTGGTCCTCCTAGAAGTTCATTACCTTGAATAGAATAAAACGGTATACGAAGGCTTATTCATTTCCATTGTCTCAAAGCTTGATTTTTTTAAACCTGGCACCCACAAGACGTCTCCTTCTTGATTCTCGATAATTGGCCAAGAATCACGGTCTATGGTTGGAATTTTCTTATCTATAAAAATATCCTTCACTTTCTTTGATCCTTGAGTTCCCTTTAATTGAATTCGATCACCTTGCTGTCGTGTTCGAACAAGTAAAGGAAAAGAAGTAGAAGTTGTATCTAATACAAGCATAGAGTTGCTCGTATTAGCAGGGTATTTTAGATAAGTTTCTGACCATATAGTTCCACCTGTCGGGAGAAACACCTTGTCCTCATTACCCAAAAAATAAGTGTATGTATTTACTGTTTCCTCTTTAAAGGTAAAAATACAGTCATTGTACGAACGTCTAATAGTTAGACCTTTTGGGAAATTCAGAATTCCAGAAGGGTGTTTACTCTTTACTAACGAGATCATTTCTTCAATATGTAAAAAGCTTAAAGAGCTAGGTAAATGAACATAAAGATAGTTTAATATTAGTTGAAGTCCCCTTCTTTGTAAAGGAATAGGCAATTCTAATAAGTGTTTAATGGAGATTTCAACATGCATTTCATTTTGCTTTTTAATAACTCTATTCATTCGTTCGATTGTTAATGCCTCTAAAAAGCTCTCATCCTCAAATTGCCTTTCGCTATATCGCTGAAATAGTACATGTACATTAGGATTTTCTTGCTTTAAAAAAGGGAGTATATGTTTTCGATATCTATTTCTCGTGTAGATATCCTTTTGGTTAGATGGATCAAATCTTGGTTGTAATTGATTACGTTCACAATATGTAAGAACTTCTTCCTTTGTCACAGCTAATAAAGGTCTTATGATATATCCTTTATGGAAAGATCTCTTTGGTTGAATGCCGGCAGCAGCTTTACCTAGTGCCCCTCTTACCAGTCTCATTAAGATGGTTTCTATTTGATCATCACCATGCTGACCAAGCGCTAAAAAATTTGCTTCGTATTTTTCCATTACTTCTTCATAAAATTGATAACGGCATTCTCTCGCTGCCAGTTGACTGGATATACCTTTTTCCTTTTGATAGCTTGCAACATCTACCTGTGTTGTTTCACATGTAATTTGATGTTGATGACAGAACTGTTTTACAAATTCTAACTCCTCTTCCGATTCCTTGCCACGAAACATATGGTCTATATGAGCTGCAATTAGGTTATATCCCTTTTTTGCTCGCTCTACATGCAAGAAATGAAGTAATGCGAGGGAATCAGGTCCACCCGAAACCCCTACAATCACTGTGCTATTCTTCTCTAAAAGCTTATGTTCTTCTATAAACTGTTTTACCTTTAATTCCATATCACTCGATCCAATTCTCTAAAATAGTATATGGCTGTTTTTTGCATCCTTCGCAAAAAGCAACTTTTCTAACCATATCGTATCATTACTAATGGCTCTTTTCTAAATTATATTTAATCTGGAAGTAGAAAAGAGCGCTTATAGTTAGGTCCAAATAACATCCACTAAAGTAGTTGTCCATAAATATAGAATACATAGGCTAATAGAAGAAAAACAAAAATGAAAATAGTTTCAATAAAACCCATTTTACTCTTTTTCTTTTTGGAAGTTTGTCTTTTTTGATGGTTCTTTGGGACGACCTGTTTGACTGGTGGACTCTGTTTCACTTGAGCTCTTTTTTTCTTTTCAACAGGCATTGCCGAACTGGCTCTGCTCATTGCATAGACAACATCTCTCCGCATATCTATAGCCGTTTTATATTTTCCTTCCAATGCATTTAAGAGCACTTCTTCAAACCTTTTTAATGAAGAAGTAGATTGGATGACTCTTTTTAATTGTTGTGGGCCATCTTTCTCTTTTGGAAAACGGTTAGGATGTGCTGTATTAATCATAACCATTGCTACTGCAAATAAATCATAAGTTGGTTCGGCTACTCTTGAGCCCATCCCCCAATAGCCACGATCGAAAAATTCCGTGAACTCCTTTATAGATCTTCCCTGAACAGTGACACCCCCAACATCTAACCAACGAATTTGTGGTGGCGGTCCTGTCACTAATAAATTATCCGGTTTTAAATCCCCAAAGACCCAGCCTGCATCATGAAGTCTATTTAGGTCCATGAGCAGTTGGGAACACAGAATACCCGTCCACTCATCCCCACGATTCGTAATAAAATGAATAAAGTTTTCTCCCTTTAAATATTCCATCACATAAAAAGGAACGGTTATACCGAGTTCTGGTCGATACCAATCGTCCATATCTAGTAAAGAAGGTCCAAGTTTATATTCTTGGACCTTCGAGAAATGCTTGAGGACATTAACTTCAGATGTAATAGACATACTATTATCACTTATCTTTACAGCCACAAGTCCACTTGTACTACTTGCTAAATATACATAACCATTCGCACCATACCCTAGCTCTTTTAATATTCGATAGGACTCTTTATGCCACTTTCCAGTAATGACTGTCCCGGAAGCAGCCTTACATGCCGGATTCTTCGAGGTATTGTTCATCACGGGATATTAGGCTCCTTAATGATCGTTTCTTACCAAAATGTGATAACGCTTCACGAATAGCAGGACCTGTTGGTGTAATTCCACCAGACGTTAGCTTTGGAAATACGGATGTTAAGGTTTCTAGCTTTGGAGTCCAATCTAGTATTTTTTCGACATCTTTCTTTTTTCCAGGAAATACAAAGACAGAAAATCTATTATCACCCATTCTTGCATTTAAACTTAATGATAGATCTAGTAGGGCTTCCTTAACGGTTGGCAACTTGTGCTTCATGCTTGCGCTCGTATCTACTAAAACGAGAACCTCTAATTCAACCGTCTCCCCTAGCTCATCAACGACCTCCATTACTTCTCCTCTTTTCTCAGGAGGTAATTCATCCATGGAGGCATTTGATCCTAGTATTTGTTGAAGTTCTTTATTGACAACTCCTTGTAGAGTTTGTGTCATAGCTTTCCGTGTTACCATTTGAACAGTATGAGATAACTGCTGTGCATAAACAATCTGACTAACCCCTCCGCCAGACATTGCAATTCCTTCTATTTCTTCCATTCCTTTTTCTTCAATTGTATCTTCTTCCATTACCCCTATTACGTTCACCGTAATGCCTTGTTCCTTGGCCAAGGCTGCCATAGCGATAGGATCTTCACCCTGATTGGAGCAACCGTCTGTAATTAATAGAATTTGCTTCAGTGTACCTTTTTTCAAGTTTCATCCCCTCCTTGATCATTTATTACCATGATGGACGGGGATCTACTTTTTTATACGTTTCTATTAATTTTTCTCTTGAAAAACTAGTAAATTATTTATAGGCTCTTTAGCTTTTTGGACTGTTTTTAATGACAACTTTATTTAATGTCTCTCTCCAGATTTTTTGCTACTTTTCATGATGTTAGATATAAGTAACCCGTCGTTCCATTGCGCTGCAGACACAAGATTCCCCGGGGAGAAAGTCGAGCCTCCTCATTGAAAAGCTGAAGTGCCCTGGTTAGCTCCGACAAGCAAATGTTCCTGCATTAAGAAAAGGGTGGTCTTTCCCTTTACTTAATGTAGGGTTATTTGACTCTTCGGAGTTGGGCACTGCAGCTAGACATCGGCTTCGCCTGCGGGGTCTCGACCTTTTCTCTATATCCCGCAGGAGTCAAGTGTCTTCCGCTCCATTCCACTATCTTTATTAGAATGTGTTTGGAAGCAACAAACTTCTAGAAGATAGTCTATTTAATACAGGTCTCAGTGTTTTAGGCTGTAACCGTACCCTTTTTACGGTGTAGAGGGATTGCGGCCCATCTTGGTAGATTTCTTTTTACCTTTGCAACGACAACGGTCATATCATCTTCAATTTGGCCACCTCTTGAGCGAATGACTTCTTCCATAATAACGTCCGCTACTTCTTGTGGATCATCTGTTTTAAGCTCGTTTATCTTTCTCTTCATCCACATATCGTAGTTTTCAACATGCTTTGGACCTTCGAAGATACCATCACTCATCATAATTAGTAGATCACCAGCTTTAAGCTGTTCACTCACTACATCTACCTCAAATTCTTGGATAATCCCCATTGGTAAATTGCTGGCTTCAATCTTGATTACTTTATCGCCTCTCTTGACAAAGCTAGGGGTCGACCCAATTTTAAGGAATTTTGAACTTCCATCTTGTAGATCAATCATAGCTAAATCTAGCGTTGTAAAGATTTCATCTGTGGTACGCAATGCTAGAACAGAGTTTACTGATTTAATGGCTACCTTTTCTTCAATTCCACTTTTTAATATTTTTTGTAACAAAAGTAGAGTTTCGTTGCTTTCCATATGTGCTCTTTCACCATTACCCATACCATCACTTATAGCAATTGCATACTTTCCAGCACCTAACTCAATCGTTGAATAGCTGTCACCAGATACGAACCCACCACCTTTGGCAGCGTTCGCAATTCCTGTTTCAATGACATATGTTTTGGCAGATCCGAAACTAACATGACAATAGCCATTAGGATATGCCGAACATTCTTCACGTTTGACAACAATCGTTTCTTGCATAATATCAGATAATATTGGAGCAATAAGCTTTTCACATTCCCCTCTGCCATTACAATAAGGAATACTCATTTCAATATCGACATTTCCTTGTTCTAAGTTATAAATATCAATATGTCCAATTTCAATTCCAAATTCTTTTAAGCCGTCAAGGATCTGCTCTTCTTGAATGGTGTGGTTTTCGCGTTCACGCTGGATTTCTTTAGCAAAATCCCCCATTACTTGTGAAACTCCTAGCAGTTGGTCTGCAACTAATCGTCTACTATCTTTCACTTGTTTTTTTAGCTTTCGATTTGCTTGATAAAAGGTTAACTCATGTTGAATCGCATCAATCACTTTATTCGACTTCACACAATACTTATCCCATTCCCTTAAGTAATTTACATTTCTAGTCAGTGTTAATTCTTCAGATTCTTGCATAATTTTATGCATGTGCTCATAGGTTGTATTAAAGTTCTTCGACCAGCAAAACTCCTTCTTAAAGCAGGTTTGGCAAGTTTTTTCCGTAACGTTACTTAAGAAGTAATCGATTTCTCTCTCATCATCCGTATCCTCCTGGATGATTCCGTATTGTGAGAAGCTACTTGAAAGAGCTTGAAAGACACTCGAAAACTGTTCTACCCGATTGGCCGTAACATCTCTAATTTTACGCAAGTATTGTTGTTGTTCTGCTGAATGCTCAGCTGTTCCCGGTATAAAACGGGCAATCTTTGAGATCAGAGATTGAGGAGTGACAAGAAAAAGTGCGATGGCTAATAAGGATTCAAACACGGTGTTTAGCAAATAACTTTGCTCTGTTCCATAAAGACCGATTAAGAGTGTACCGATTAGAAGCCCAATGGCCACCCCAAACTTCTTCCCTTCTTTTAGGAGACCTCCTAGTAAACCAGAGAATGCTAGTAGACTCATTTGATATAAGCTTGCAACATTAGCAAGACTCAAAATGAGTCCGGTAACAACACCAACAGTCGAACCTACTGTTGCCCCTGCACATAATGCAAAAATTAATACTAAATAACGTGAGAATATATGTTCAATGGACAAGTCATAAAATGTCCACCCCATCGTTCCTGTTAGAATGGAAGCCAATAAAATGACAAGCGATATCATTTCTTCTGTCTTTAACGCTTGTTTTCTTCGTTTCATGCTGATTAAAGGGATACTTTGTAAGAAAATCATTGTTAGGATAAAACTAAGTCCCGCTTCAACAGCCACCATTGATAAAGAGTACAAGCTAAACTCAATGGTCGTTACAGCTGTAAAAATAAGATTTCCCGCAATAACGGATCCAAACACCATATATGGTAATGCTTTAACAATGGATGAAGTAAACTTATTTACGATTAATCGTACGGTTAGAAACACCAATATGGCCGTCACGACTAATCCTGCTTGTTCGGCACCTACCGTCGTAGCACCAACTATTAACGAGAACATGGCAAGCATTGATTTATCTCGTTTCATGGTAAACACAGCGGCAAAGTAAGGAATTGCAAATGGCATAATTTGCTCTAGAATTAACGCTCTCCCAAGTAGAAATCCTATTACCATCAGAAGTAATCCTTTTTGAAACAATATACTTTCAACTTTGGTTTGCAGCTTGTTCATTCCATGAGCCAAAGAATTTTGCACTCGATCGACCACTGTTACTTGTGCGGCTGCCTCTGTAACATTCCTTCCTGTTTCGTGCATAAATATCTCCCCCAGCGAATATAGTTGATTGTAATTATAACGAAAGGATTTCTAGTATTTTGTCAAAAGAAGAGGACAAGCCTAAGAAATCGTTCGACGATTTTCACTTAAAGAGAACAGATTCTGGGATATTTTTTAAAAATCTAGTATTCTTTTGGACTATAAAATCCGCGCAATACAACAAAAAAACTGTATCTATAATAGATACAGTTTTTTAATGATAGCGGCGGAGGGAGTCGAACCCACGACCTCACGGGTATGAACCGTACGCTCTAGCCAGCTGAGCTACACCGCCATAATAATATTCAAACACAATTGCTATATTACAATCGGTAGACCAAAATGTCAACAACGTTTTGTCGAGAAACAACGAATAGTAAATAATGTCGACGTATAGAAAAGCGGAAGTGCCTCGCTCAGTTCCGACAAGCAAATGTCCCTTCCAGAATAAAAGGTGTTCTGTCCTTTTATCTGGAAGGGTTATTTGACTCGAGGAACTAGGCACTTACGCTAGACCAGAAAAGCGGAAGTGCCTCGTATAGTTCCGACAAGCAAATGTTCCTTGGCGAAGAAAAGGTGCTTTTCCCTTTTATTTGGCAAGGGTTATTTGACTCGAGGAACTAGGCACTTACGCTAGACCAGAAAAGCGGAAGTGCCTCGTTTAGTTCCGACAAGCAAGTTAGCTGGAGCTTAGAAATAAACACTAACATATCAAAAAGATCCTTAAACTTGGTAGATAAAACAGATATTTTGTTAGATAAATGAGTAAAGCTAGTAGATAAAATTTAGATTTCGTTGATATCTATATTCTTTTCGTCGATATCAAACCAGAGAAGCGTAACACCTCCCCTAATCAATCGAATACCCACTATATCCACACACAAATAAAGAGAGCGCCTATTGGCCCTCTCTTTTACACATAGAACAATCTATTTATCATGATGATAGACAGCAATATTATTATCCACGTCTTGCCCCGCGTCCGCCACGCTTAGATTCTGTATGACGTTTTAGGGAAGTTAAACGATCTTCACTATCCTTTAAAAAGCGATTCATTTTTTGTTCGAACGTTTCTTGTTCGCGTTGGTCTCGATAACCTCCACCTTGACGGTTGGAATTACGAGGACGTTGTGAGCTTGGTGGACGTGAAGATGTGTTTGCTTGTGGTGGTCTTTCCTTTGCCTTCTTGATAGAAAGTCCAATCTTTCCGTCCTTCTCTACATTAATGACCTTAACTTCAACTTCATCTCCAACTTTTAAGTGCTCATTAATGTCCTTAACATAGTTATCCGCTACTTCACTAATATGAACTAGCCCAGTTGAACCTCCTGGCAGCTCCACAAATGCTCCGAAGTTCGTAATCCCTGTTACCTTACCTTGTAACTTGCTGCCTACTTCAATTGACATAAAAAAATTGCTCCTCCTTAGATTAAATCAAAAATCAAATTGCTTTTATTATACCTAATTAGAATTTGTAGTGTCAATAAGACGTCTCTTCCTCAGGTATTGAGAAGATAATTTCATGGTCTTCTGATAAGAAATAATCACGTCTAGCTATCTTTGCGATATATTCATCATCATTGAGTTTGACAATCTCATCTTCTAATTTCACTTGCTTGTCTTGCATATCTTGGAGTTCAGCCTTCAACTGATCTCTCTCTTCTAATTTATTTTCATATGTTGCAATTTGTGAAAGAAAAGTTGATATCATAATATAGGATAAAATTCCCACAATAATACCAAATGCAGTTAATCGCCTAATTAGACCACGACGTCGATGTAAAACGAGCTTTTCTCGTTGCTCTACAATTTTATAATAGTCTGACTGGATTTTTTTGATTTTGTCATTGCTAAATGAATCCATGCTCGTTTTAGAAACCTCCTAACTGCGTAATTTATTCCACAATTTTTGCCATATCACTTTCAAATTCTTTATTTTTTTGAAAATTCCTGCCACTTTAAAGAAAAAGATTTTAATCTTTTTAGGAGTGAGCTTCCATAATAGGATTCCAACCCACTTTATTGGAGTATATATGACTTTGAGTATAGACATAGTTATGACGAGTAATAACTTCCATACCCCAATTAAAAAAACAAGTAGCAACTGGATTATATAGCGAATTGGATTAATTATCAAGACAGTTACGAGCTTTGCGAAAAATTTATATGTGTTAACAACAAGCAAAATCACTTGTTCTAAAAATCGTTTGTATAAGGATTGGAATAAACTTTGATAGGCGGCAAATCCACATAATAACGCTAGGAACACATAAAAGCGAAGTTCCCCTTCATTTACGACCAATAACGTATAAAATATGATGAGGCCTTGTACCACCCAGAAGATAATATCGTTTATAAATACAACCCAATTTGCACGTTCTGGCCGCTTTAAAAAGCGACCATACGTGTCTAACGCTGCTCCTACCCAACTTCCCATTCCAAACATGGCAAGCATGGTATAAAACTGAACAGTGAGGCTCATCGGAATAACTTGCTAAAGAGTCCTTTAGCCTTCTCCCCGTGCTGCTCATCTAGATAGATAATATCGAAAATTCTTCCTTTGATGGACACGATTCCTTTATCAACATCCAGATTTTTCATTTGTAATCCTTGACCCCTGATGGCCAAAATCCCCATGACCGTTTCTAACAAGAACTCTTCATTATCAAAGCTTTCTACTTGCTTTACTCCTGTAATGTCTAACAAGCGTCTTCCTCTCATGATGACATCATGTTCTGGCGTATTCGTTTTGTTTTGTGTGCCCATATCATAGTATTGACTCATGGATTCATCCCCCACTAATAAATGACTTTGTAGTCATTATATGAGCCAATCCTAAATTTAGAACAAGCTCTCTAGGAGAGAGCATCATCCGTTGAAATTTTTTCTTCCTTTTCGACTGTATAGAGCTGTGCGGCAAGTTCTTTCTTGGTTGTTTCCTGGATTGAATCAACCTTAATGGTGACAAGCTTCTGACCGAAACGAATGGTTAAGGTATCGCCAACCTTCACGTTGGAGCTAGCTTTTGCTTCTACTCCGTTAATAGTAATACGCCCTTGATCCGCTACTTCTTTCGCCAAGGTTCTTCTCTTAATTAAACGAGATACTTTTAAAAATTTATCTAGTCGCACACAATTCCCCTACTTTCTATTCAAGTTCCTTTGCTTCTTCCCAGATTTGGTCTAGTTCTTCAAGTGACATCTCTTCCATTTTTAACTTTCTTACTTTGACTTGCTGTTCGATATATTGAAACCGTTTCTTAAACTTCCTATTCGTTTGCAGAATGGCGAGCTCTGGGTCAATTTTATAAAACCTAGCTAGGTTTACTAGTGCAAACAAAATATCTCCAAACTCCTTTAACGCCTGTTCACTTGTAGGATCCTGTCTTATCTCAATTTTAAATTCTTCTAGTTCCTCATTAATCTTCTCCCAAATTGGAGCGACTTCCTTCCAATCAAACCCTACTTTTGCTGCTTTTTTTTGAATTTCCTTGGCAGCTAATAGTCCTGGTAGACTTTTAGGAATTTGATCAAGCAAAGATTCTTCTCGAACTCTTTGATTTTCCTCGTACTTCATTTCGTCCCAAAGCTTCGTTACATCTTCTGCATTCTCTGCCACTTGGTTCCCGAATACATGAGGGTGCCTTCTTATCATCTTATCTGTAACACCCTTGATGACATCTTGAATAGTAAACCAACCTTCATCCTCACCAATTTGAGCATGAAGCATGACTTGTAAAAGTACATCGCCTAATTCTTCTACAAGGTGATCATCATCCTCTTCATCGATAGCCTCTAGTACTTCATATGTTTCTTCCAATAAGAACGGTTTTAAGCTTTTATGTGTTTGCTCTTGATCCCATGGACATCCATCCGGGCCTCTTAAAGCAGCTATCACCGATCGCAGGGAGTTAAACTCCTGATATAGCAGGGTTTGATCTTTAACGGGTGGTATGTAGACAGTTGTTAGATTATTTATATTCATCCCATGATCTAACTCATACAAAGGTACCTTTTTCACATCCTGAGTAGACGTGCCTGCAGCTGTTACAATATAAACCTCAAAATCATCTGGTAGACGTTCCATTAATCCAAGCTTCACATCAGATGCGACAAATTGATCATATACCTGACAAATGAGCATGTGCTGGGAAAGCTCTAATTGGGATACTCGAAAATCAGTCCCATCCACAAGCTGAAAACCTTCTATCGGATCAATCTCAAGAGCTGTAAACATCGGATCAAGAAAGCTACTGCCACCCTCAATAATAACTTGATAACCTTCTTTACGCTTCTCTAGTAATAGTTCAATTGTTTTCTCTGCTACTAACGGGTGTCCTGGTACAGCATAGAAGATGTCCTCTACTTTTGCTTTTTCACAAATCGTGTCGACGATTTCTTGATATACGTGATGGAACTGATCATGTTTTTCATAGACATAATCAAACCCAGTAATGCTAACACCCTCTTTTTCTAGCTCAATAATAATAGGATGCTCTTTCGTTCTTACATATAATTGGGGGCACTGCTTAATCCTTTTATACATCTTCATTGTAAGTTGGTCCAGTTCACCTGCCCCTAACCCCAACACATAAATGGTCGAATGTGACATATTCCTTCCTCCTCTCACTCTTTACTAATCGTTTTAAGTATTACTTATTTTTTCACCCATTTTTGAATGACCGGCCACTCTACTAACTCTTCCTTACTAAAAATTCTTAAGAAGTACAATACAACTATGAAAACGATTCCTCCGATAATTACGCTTGATAAAGAGAAAATGGTACTTGATATTCTGTTACTTGCCAAATAGGAAAAGAACAACCATTCATAACCTTTAATTAAGCTAACCATGATTATTCCCGCTATACAAGCCTTCACAAAAGCGTAAAACTGAATAATAGATTGATTCTGTATCGCACGGTATAGAAACAGTCCTGTCACTCCAGCAACGACACCGACAGATAAAACTGTAGAAATGGCTGCACCGAGTGATCCGTATAAAGGTATAAGCAAGCTATTAAAAAGCCATTTCATGATGACTCCGGCAATAACAGCCCAAGCAGATTGACTAACGTACCCTAAACCTTGAAGAATGGCTAAGCCTGTTAGACTAATTGATGTTAGTAGAATAGATATACTTAAAACTGAAAGGATGAATGAACCATCCATATTTCTAAATAACATCTTGTTTGTATGTTCCATAATAGCAATTAAACCGAATGTCGCCCCTGCGCCGACAATTATACTTATTTTAACTGCCATCCTTGAATGCTTCACAATCAATGTTGATTGATTATTAGTTTGGGCTTTTGCGATCATTGGTACAAGTGATAAAGAAAGCGAAGTGGATAAGACCACACCAAGCTGTAATAACGGCTGTCCTCGGTCAAATATACCTTTCATTACTTTTGCTTCCTCAGCACTACTTCCTGAAATGAGCAGACCATTATATAAAGTGAGTGAATCCACCAACTGCATTAGCACAAGGGTAAGACCGGTAATACAAATAGCCACGCTATTTAGCAAGAGGAGTTTAAAAGGGAAGGTTTTTATATTGTTTAAGGTAAAGATACCTTTATACTCTTGAAAAAAATGACCTCCCGTAATTCTTTTTTTAAATAGTAGTAAAATCGCAACGGCTGCAAACCCACCAGTAAGAGAACCCAATACTGCACCTGCTCCGACTTCATATAAAGTAAAATCGCTTTTAACAAGAATATAGGCAAGTATTAGAATGGTCCCTACTCTAATTAATTGCTCAGCGATTTGGGATAACGCAGTGGGTAGCATGTTTTCATGACCCTGAAAATAGCCACGCAGAACAGAAATAAAAGGGACTAACAAAAATGTAAATGCCACCAACTCAATAGGTAGATGTAAGTAAGGATCTCCCATGATGTTCGCAAGCTGTGAAGAAAACTGAAATAATACGAAAAAGATGATAAAACCAATGATAAATAAAGAACAAAAGCTAATGACAATAATTGCTTGGCTAGTCAGTGTACTTTTTTCCTTTTTTTCTGATAGTAACTTAGAGATTACAACAGGGAACCCGTATAGAGAAAGGGCAAGAGCAATTCCGTAAAAAGGATAGACCTGCTGGTAGATATAAAATCCAATATCTCCGACGATATTCTGAAAAGGTACACGGTATATAGCACTCAGCACTTTTGACACTAATCCAGCTAATGTAAGGAGCATTGCTCCATGCCAAAATGTTTGTTTATGTGATGTAAGCACGTTCACGGCATGTTTCCTTTCACCAATAGTTGCGGATGTATTATAACATAAACTGGAATAAAGTCCATTTTTAGACGTCAACCATAAAAAGCAGATAAAAATAATAGGACAGCCATTTAGCTGCCCCATTGTTCATTTACTTTTTATTGTTCCATTTGTCTTGCTAAAAATCCTGCTGCTGTTTCAACAGCCTTTTGCTCAACTTCTCCAAGAGTTCCCTCTTTGGAAAGAATGACTACAGCTCCAATTGGATCACCGTTTGCCACGATTGGTCCAATTGTATAAGAAGAGATGGTTTCTTCTACTCCTTCTAAAATGCCTATTTGCTTTTCAGACGTTTCCAGAATAGACCCACGATCTTCCATAACTTTTTCAATATGTTCATTGATGTTTTTATTTAAGTATTCTTTTTTAGAACCACCTGCAACCGCAATAAAAGTATCTCGGTCACAGATTAATACAGTATGTCCTAAGCTATCATATAATGCATCTGCATATTCTCTTGCAAAATCACCTAACTCACTAATCGGTGAATACTTCTTTAAAATCACTTCACCATCGCGGTCTACAAAAATTTCAAGTGGGTCCCCTTCACGAATTCGGAGTGTTCTTCTGATTTCTTTAGGAATTACCACACGTCCTAAATCATCAATTCGACGAACTATACCTGTTGCTTTCATCTTAAGATGCCTCACTTTCATTTGATGAATAGTTATTCTTGGTGATCTGGTGGATTTAAGTTATTTTACCATCTTTGTATAAATCACCTTTTGTTGAGATTAGTATCCTTCAGATGAAAAGTTATATACACAACCTTGAAAAAAATCATTAGTTGGAATAAGTTACTAAACTGACTTATTTCTGTACTAATTGAGTTTCATTTCCTAATAGCCTTGGAACCTCTGTTAATAACTGTTTAGCCATTTCCAACCACTGTTCCGCTGGTACTTTTTTCGTCGGTATCGTTAGTTTGATTCTATTGTTCTCTAGTCCAAGATTAATGGTAGAAGATATTTTATTTGCCGTCAAAAAGAGTTCTTCACCCTTTATCTTATTTGTTACGTCTTCGGTCATAAGCATGATAAGCTCTTGCTTGACTTGTTTGATGGTTTCAACTTTTGCCTGTGTTGCTAAAAGTTTTAACTCTGTCACTTTAAGCAAATAATCAACCTCGAGCGGATAATCTCCAAAACGGTCCATTAATTCCTCTTGAAGTTCTAACAAGTCGTCCGGAGTCGAAACCCCTTTGAACCGCTTATAGATTTCGATTTTTTGTTTTCCATCCTTGATGTACTCTTCTGGTAGATAGGCATCTAGGTCAACATCGATTTCTACTGCTATCTCTTTTTGTTCAGAACTTAACCCTTTTCTTGCTTCAACAGCATCTTTAAGCATTTGAGAGTATAGATCAAACCCTACCGAATCGATAAAACCATGTTGTTGTGCTCCTAATAAATTACCCGCTCCACGAATAGACAGATCTCTCATCGCTATCTTGAATCCAGATCCTAGTTCTGTAAATTCTTTAATAGATTGAAGTCGCTTTTCCGCTACTTCTGTTAAAACCTTATCTCGTTTATACGTAAAATAAGCATAGGCAATACGGTTGGAACGTCCAACCCTTCCACGTAACTGATATAACTGAGATAAGCCCATTTTATCTGCATCATGAACAATTAACGTATTAACATTCGGAATATCTACACCTGTTTCAATAATGGTGGTACTTACAAGTACATCTGCCTCACCCTCTAAAAATGAGAGCATGACCGATTCAAGCTCATTTTCATTCATTTTCCCATGAGCGTAGATGACTTTAGCATCCGGAACTAACATAGATAACTCATCCGCTTTGCGTTCAATGTCCTCCACGCGGTTGTAAAGAAAGTACACCTGCCCACCTCTTGCCAGTTCCCGTTCAATTGCCTCTCGTACTAAGGCACCATTATACTCCATCACATACGTCTGAACCGGGAAACGGTTTTCTGGAGGTGTTTCAATAACAGATAAGTCACGTACACCTAGCATAGACATATGTAGTGTTCTTGGAATCGGAGTTGCTGTTAAGGTTAGGACATCGATATTGGCCTTAAATTGTTTAATTTTTTCTTTGTGGGTTACTCCAAAACGCTGCTCTTCATCTATGATTAATAAACCTAAATCCTTATACTGAATATCTTTAGATAATAATCTATGTGTCCCCACCACAATATCAACTGTTCCTTGTTTAATACCTTTTATCGTTTCACTTTGTTGTTTTCTCGTTTTAAAACGACTAAGAAGCCCAATTCCTATTGGATAATCCTGAAAACGTTCTTTTATCGTCTCGTAATGTTGCTGGGCAAGGATTGTCGTCGGGACAAGAAATGCAACTTGTTTTCCGTCCATAATAGCTTTGAAAGCAGCTCTAATGGCTACCTCGGTCTTTCCATACCCAACATCCCCACAAAGGAGACGATCCATTGGACGTTCTCGTTCCATATCTTGCTTAATTTCTTCAATAGAGCGCAATTGATCATCCGTTTCTTGATAAGGAAATGAGGTTTCGAATTCTCTCTGCTCGGCTCCATCTTGTGAAAAGGAGTACCCCTTACTTGCCTCTCGCTCAGCATAAAGTTTAATTAAATCATCAGCAATATCTTGTACCGATGACTCAACTTTACTTTTTACTTTCTTCCAATCCGTACCACCTAGCTTATAAACCTTTGGTTCTTTTCCTTCTGAACCAACATACTTTTGCACCTGGTCAATTTGGTCAATAGGGACATAAAGCTTATCGTTACCCTGATATTTAATATGAATATAATCTTTATGAATACCATTAATCTCAAGTGTCTCAATACCTAAGTACTTCCCGATACCATGATTAATATGAACAACATAATCTCCGACTTTTAGTTCCGAATAGTTCTTTATTCTTTCTGCATTTGATAGCTTTTGTTTCCGCTGTGAACGCTTTGGTGCCTGCTTTTTAAATAACTCTTCCTCCGTAATAACAGCAAGCTTCTGCATGGGAAACTCAAAACCGTCATTAAGGCTGCCTTGGATAATTTGGACTCTTCCACGTACCATTGAATCGTTTTTACCAATTGTAACGCCTTCAATATCATAGTCAGCTAGAACTCGGTCGAGTTTCTTCACTCTTTCCTCAGTTGCCCCAAGGAATACTATTGCATATTGGGATTTCTTCCATCGATCAATTTCATTTTTTAGTACATTAATCTGTCCATGAAAAGATTGCATTGCTTTGCATGACATATTGACAATATTCTGCGGATTCGTATGTGGTACATGACGTAAAAATAAGGACATGTACAAAATGTTTTGCTTTGATTGATGCAATAAAGGAAAAAAGGAGTGAGAGAGATCTAAGTCATGGATAATTTCCCCTTCCGCTAACAGGGAAGTCGTCCATTCTAACTCTTCCTTTTCTAACGTCTCTGACATTTCTTGCACTCGGCTAATTTCATCTACAATAATGACACCATTGTCAGGTAGGTAATCTAGTAAACTAGCAGGAGTATCATAGAATATGGATAAGTACTTAAACATTTGTTGAAGTACTTGGCCGTTCCTAATGGAGTCAACTTCTCTAGTGATGTTCTCTACAAATAGCTTTTTAAGCTTATCATCTTTCAATTTTTTAAGTGATTTTGCTAGACCTTCTTCTAGTTTAGCTGCCCCCTTTAACAGTTCCTTTTCCTCAAAGAGGTACTCAGTTGCTGGTCCAAAGGCAAAAGAATCAAGCTTATCCTTAGAACGCTGATCTTCCACATCAAATGTCCGAATTGAGTCTACTTCCGTATCAAAAAGCTCAATTCTAACAGGTAACTCCTCTGTTAGAGGATAGATGTCAATTATTCCTCCACGAACACTAAATTCTCCGGGAGTTGATACCATGGAGTTTCTTTCATACCCTAGTTTAACAAGATCCAGTAGGAAGTCATCAATTGATAGATCGTCTCCTACTTGAATAACCTTTTGAGAGGCTTTCCATTTCTCCTTTGTAGGGAGAAGCCTTCTTAAACCTGCAACAGGTACAACAATAATTCCTTTTGGCTCCTGACTCCAATGGTTTAATACTTCTATTCTTTGGCTCTTAAGCTCTGGGCTTGCAATTCCAATTTCTGATGCAATTAACTCATTCACTGGATACAGGAATACTTCTTGCTCCGGGTTTAACTCAACCAGATCATCATAAAGTTTCTGAGCTTGAAACAAGTTATGGGTGACAACAATTTGTGGCTTCTGTAGAGTTGAGTAGATTGAGGACATAAGTACCGTTCTGGCTGATCCAGACAGTCCTGCGACAAGCTGCTCTTTTAACCTTCCATCAATACCGTTTATTATTGTCGATACATCTTCACTATTTTTGAATATTTCTTGTAAACCTATCAAAAGTAGTCCTCCTCTCCAACAGGTTAAATGTTTGGTTCATATTGTTGACTTCCCCTAATATAAACTAATTTTCTAGTAATGTATAAGTTCGTCTAAAACAAGATGAAAACAGAAAAATGCTTTGGTTTTATCCAAAGCTCAATGTATAAAGGTTTCCGCTTCATGAAATTGTGGATTTCGCTCTAGTGCCTCATGACAGTCTTCACAAATGGTTTTCACATGAATATCCCCATCGTTTTGATAGGAGATCATATTCATTCGGTCTTGATCATCTAATTGGTGAAAACCTAAAGCCTGACTGTCTACAGACATAGTATCAATTTTCCCAACTGATACTCCACAATGTCTACATTTGTAATGAATGGACATCCTATTCCTCCCCGCAGTTCATATAAGATTAGTATGAACGGGAAGGTTGTTTCTTATTCAACATTGTATGTATAGGATTAATGAAAATGCTGATTCCAAGTCAAAAACATACATTACCCATTAAATTTATTCATCACGTCTATAAAAGTAGTTTTTGTCCATTCTTCACAAGCATCTGCTGCTTGCTTAATGGCATGAACAACGTCCTGAACTTCGTCTGGAGAAAATCTACCTAAAACATAATCGGATATTTTCATTCCATTGTTAGGACGATCTATACCTATTCTAATTCTTTTAAACTCTTGTGTGCCAAGATGTTGAATGACAGATTTCATTCCGTTCTGACCACCTGCACTACCTTTTGTACGTAGACGTATTTTTCCAGCAGGTAGATCAAGGTCATCATAAACGACGATGATATCTTCTGTTTCGATATTATAATAATCCATTAATGGACGAACAGCTTCACCAGATAAGTTCATATAGGTAAGTGGCTTTAATAATATTACTTTCTCGCCATTAATCATCCCCGTACCATACAAACCTTTAAACTTTTCTTTATCCAACTCAATATGATGCCGGTGCGCTAATTCATCTATCGTAATAAAGCCAACATTATGCCTAGTTTGCGCATATTGCTTTCCCGGGTTACCTAGTCCAATTATGAGTTTCATCCTTTACCTCCAACTAAGACTCAAACTATTCTTATTCTACTAGTATACAGAATTAACGACGTAATCCCCTCCTAATTTTAAAATTTTTTATAAAAGGCTCTTTTTTAAAATTTTGTTGCTTTTCAAGCTAATTTTATAATAAACATCTCTTCTAATACTATAAGACCGAAGTGATAATTGTTAGAAAAGAGCAGCTTTCGCTATTTATAGCAATGACCACTGTAGGACCGCGTAAAAATCAGGCTTTCGGGATTTTTACGAAAGCAACAATCTATACGAAAAGAGCCTTATATAAAAAATGCATGGTCTATCCTCTAGACCACGCTTAGCACTACCATTTACTTTTCCTCTTCGTCACCTTCTGTACCCTCGTTCTCTACTTCTCCATCTTGTGTTTCTCCCGCTTCAACAGTATCTTCAACTTTAGGTGGTAGTATGGAAGCAATAACTTCTTGATCCTCATGGTTAATGTTATAGTTTCCGCTCTTTACGATATCACTAACTTGAACTGTCTCACTTACATCTAGATTAGAGATATCAATATCAATAGAGGAAGGAATGTCACCCGGAAGTGCTGTAACTGACAACTGGTGTAGAGGTTGTTGAAGGACCCCGCCAGATTTTACTCCTACCGCTTCACCTACTAGATGTACATTCACATCTACATTCACTTCAGAAGACATATCCACTACATAAAAGTCTGCATGGATGATTTCATTCTTTAATGGATCTGTTTGTAGATCATGTAGCATTACTTGTACATTCTCACCAGATCCATTTAAAGTGAGGATTCCATTACGTCCTACTTCCTTTAGCGTCTTAACAAATTCTACACTGTCAATTGCCACTGGTTGGCTTTCTTTTTGCTTCCCATAAATAACTGCTGGGAAACGACCTCTATTACGGATTACTCGATTTTCTGATTTTTTTAGATTTGTTCTTTTTTCAACGTTTAGTACTGATGTTGCCATAAAAAATTCCTCCAATATGGTAAATTTGTATAAAGGGTTGTCCTATTATACCTTTTCCCATTGGAGGAAATTCTAAACGATATTTATTTTGGAACTACGTGTTCGTACAAGTTCGTTCCAATGGATTTTAATCAAATAATGTACTTACAGATTGCTCTTCATGAACACGGATAATTGCCTCACCGATTAATGCTGCTACTGATAATTCAGTAACCTTTTCTGTTATCTTCTCTTCAGATAAAGCAATTGAATTGGTTACGACAAGCTCTTTAATTTTTGAGTTCTGGATACGTTCAATAGCTGGACCTGATAATACTGGATGTGTACAGCAAGCATAGACTTCTTTTGCACCATTCTCAACTAGTGCATTAGCAGCAAGCGTTATTGTACCAGCTGTATCAATAATATCGTCGATTAAAATTGCTGTTTTTCCATCAATGTTTCCGACAATACTCATAACTTCTGCAACATTCGGCCTTGGTCGTCTTTTATCAATGATAGCTATTGGAGCCTTCAAGCGATCAGCCATTTTTCTTGCACGAGTTACCCCACCATGGTCTGGTGATACAATCACGATATCGTTAAGGTTTTTGCCTTCAAAGTACTCTGCTAAGATAGGTACACCCATTAGATGGTCAATAGGGATATCAAAGAAACCTTGGATTTGAGGGGCATGTAAATCTAATGTGATGACGCGACTAGCTCCTGCTGTTTCCAACAGATTAGCAACAAGCTTCGCTGTAATCGGCTCTCTTGATCTTGCTTTACGATCTTGTCTTGCATATCCGTAATACGGCATTACAATATTAACAGTTTTCGCTGAAGCTCTTTTTAAAGCATCGATCATGATTAAAAGCTCCATAATATGTTCATTTACTGGTGCACTCGTTGATTGAACAACATATACATCACAGCCACGGATACTTTCATCAATATTAATTTGAACTTCTCCATCACTAAATCTAGAAACGGAACATTTACCAAGCTCAACTCCGATGAAGCTTGCAATATCAGCTGCAAGCTTCGAGTTTGAGTTAAGAGTAAACAACTTTAATTTTTTATCAGCATATTGAGACATGAGATTAAGACCCTCCACTTAAGGTTATTCTTTACGTTTTAATCGTCTTGCATAATCTTCTTTATTTGTCTGTCTTGCTCTTGCTATCGAAAGTGCTTCTTCAGGCACATTATTCGTGATTGTTGACCCAGCCGCTACATAAGCATTCTTTCCAACCGTTACAGGTGCAATTAAGTTGGAATTACAGCCAATAAAAGCACCGTCTTCAATGACTGTTTGGTATTTATTCTTCCCATCATAGTTAACAGTTATTGAACCACAACCTAAGTTAACATCAGATCCCACATTAGCATCTCCAATGTAACTTAAATGAGATGCTTTACTGCCTTTACCGAATACGGCTTTCTTGATTTCAACAAAATTACCAATCTTCACTTCGTCATGAATCTGAGAATCAGGTCTGATATGGGCAAACGGTCCAATCGCTACATCAGATCCAATGAAACTTTGGTGAGCTACCGATTGACGGATCGTCGTCCGATCACCAACGGTACAGTCCTTAATTTCTGTATTAGGTCCAATGATACAATCGTTACCTATTGCTGTATTTCCTGTTAGAGTCGTTCCCGGATAAATAATGGAATCTGGCCCTATTACCGCTTCAGCTGAAATATACGTATTAGAAGGATCAATAATGCTGACCCCATTTACCATATGTTTTTTATTAATACGTTCCCTCATAATCTTTTCTGCTTGTGATAAAGCAACTCGGTCATTGACACCTAGAGTTTCTTCAAACCTTTCAGTTTGGTATGCAGAAACTGTTTCACCAGCGTTTTTTAAGATCTCAATTACGTCAGGCAGATAATATTCTCCCTGCACATTATCATTCGAAACTTGGCTGAGAGCCTGAAAAAGTGCCTCATTATCAAAGCAATACGTTCCAGTGTTAATTTCCTGTACTTTACGTTCTTCTTCAGTTGCATCCTTATGCTCAACAATTCTCTTTACATCTCCATTAGATTGACGAATAATTCGACCATATCCCGTCGGATCTTCTGCATGTGCAGTTAAAATTGTCGCTTTAGCATTTGTTTCTTCATGGTGTTTAAGAAGCTCTTCCATTGTTTGAGAGGTAATGAGGGGTGTGTCTCCACAAATAACAAGTGTCGTCCCTTTTTCTTCTTTTAATTGAGTTGATGCTTGCATGACAGCATGTGCAGTGCCTAGTTGTTGTTCTTGCAGAGCATATTCACTTCGTTCACCAAGTGTTGATTTTACTAATTCTGCTCCGTGTCCAATAATCGTTACAATCTTATGTAGCTGTAATGATGACACTTCATCAATAACATGTTCAACCATAGGTTTTCCGCAAACAGGATGTAATACTTTATATAATTTAGATTTCATTCGAGTTCCTTGACCAGCAGCTAATACAACAGCATAACGTTTTGTCATAGTAAACCCCCTGATTTATTAGTTTTTTAAACCGTTTTAGACGTTCTATTCCTATTATCCATTACGAATATATCTTAAAACACACTGTATTTCAAGGAAACAAGGAATCTTACAAGTGGTCTGTCAATAATTGACGAATTTTAGACAATATTTAGGAATATTTTGGGGAATAGGCATTTTTTATTATAACAGAGAGTGATGATCTTTTGAGGAATTTATATCTTTGATCCTAATATTTTGCATAACAGAACAAAAGCGCAAGCGCCCTGTTTAACCTCAGGCATAGCAAATGTTCCTTTACGAGGGGCTGGGTGCTGAAGCTGGATTAAAATGCACTACCCTTGTTATTATTTTATAATTTCCCAAAAAATAAAAAAGAACCTAGTATGATTACTAGGTTCCTGCTTTTTTCATCCTAAGATGCACCAGCTTCTTCAAGCTCGACTTCTAACTCTCCAACACGATGATACTCAGCTAGTACAGCATCTTGAATTTTTCCGCGAGTAGAAGAGTTGATAGGATGAGCGATATCACGAAACTCCCCATCAGGAGTGCGTTTGCTAGGCATTGCTACAAACAGACCGTTGTTTCCGTCAATTACTCTAATATCATGTACAACAAACTCATGATCTAGTGTAATAGAGGCAATTGCTCGCATGCGTCCTTCGGTATTAACGCGGCGTAATCTTACGTCAGTTACTTCCATTATGTTCACCACCTTTTCCCTAGATAAAACTTAATTAACTAATTCAACGGAATTTTCTGTTTTCCTTCTTTTTTTAAAAAAAAATAAAAATTTCTACAAATTTTTTTAATTTTCTAATATAACTACCTAGTTCTTTCTACTTACTCAACTTCCATTTTGGTGGAAATTCCATAAACTCAAAAAAAACCCACTCTCATTTGAGTGGGCTTTGTTACTACTGCACTAAAGCAATTACTTCTATTTCAACTTTTACATCTTTTGGTAGTCTTGCGACTTGTACACAAGAACGCGCTGGCTTATTCGAAGTAAAGTATTCGCTATACACTTCATTGAAGGCAGCAAAGTCATTCATATCACTTAAGAAAACGGTAGTTTTGACAACTGACTGAAGTGAAGCTCCTGCTTCTTGAAGGACAGCTTCTAAGTTTTTAAAAACTTGGTGTGTTTCTTCTTGGATAGTACCAGTTATAAGATCTCCTTCAGCTGTTAATGGAATTTGACCTGAGCTATAAAACATATTATTTACAATAATACCCTGTGAGTATGGGCCAATTGCTTGTGGAGCTTTTACTGTTTGAACAACTTTCATTCTTTTTCACCTCCGAGGTTTTTAACAACCATATCATCATAGTGCTTGATGAAATTACCTGAAACAACTTCTATTTCTTTTTCTTTCAACTTAACTTCAGATAACTGGACAAGAGAATAGTACTCTTCGACTAAGCGTTCTTCAGCATCATCCGATTCTATTAAGACTCCAATACCAGCAACATTAGCATCGAATTCCTCTAGAAGACTTACCATACCATTAATGGTTCCACCAGCCTTCATAAAGTCATCAATAATTAAAACGTTTGAACCTACCTCTAGACTTCTACGTGCTAGTAGCATCGTTTGGATTCGTTTAGAAGAACCTGACACATAGTTAATACTTACTGTTGAACCTTCTGTCACTTTGCTATCTTTTCTAACAATGACAACTGGTACATTTAAATAGCTAGCTACAGCATAAGCTAATGGAATACCTTTTGTGGCAACCGTCATGACAACATCTATTTTCTTTGTGGCGAATAGTGAAGCAAACATGAGCCCGATCTTATTAACTAGGCTAGGATTTCCTAATATATCCGTTAAGTATAAGTAGCCTCCAGGTAAAAGCCTTTCTGGCTTTGTAAACAGTTGACACAGCTCATCTATAAAGGAAACCGCTTCTTCTTTCCCAAGAGTAGGAATATACTTAACTCCACCAGCAGCTCCTGCAACCGTTAATAAGGTTCCGACCCCTGATTCTTCAAATGTCTGCTTAATAATGCCTAAATCTTCACTAATAGAAGACTTAGCGGACTCATACCGCTCTGCAAAGTATGTAAGTGGAACTAACTCGTGAGGATGCTGTAGCAAATAGTGTGTCATATCTACGAGTCTTCCACTTCGTTTAATCTTCATTCCTGTTCACCACCTATAAATCCGAATGTTTTAAGTAAATATACCATTTTTATACGGATTTAATCAAGACGATTTCGTTCACCTACTAATCGAACCGCAAAAACCTGATCACAGAACCCTCTTAAGCCGTTATATACTCGTTGCATTCTAGAATCATGTTGAACCAAACCAAACACTGTCGGGCCACTTCCACTCATAAGGACTGCATCTGCACCAAAGCGTTTCATTTGATCTTTAATTTGTGCTACTTCTGGATACATCTTTAAGGTAACTCCCTCTAAAACGTTCCCCATTTCTTTACAAATGCTTGGATAATCATGATTGCGAATGGATTGGACCATTTGGTCTACATTCGGATGTGTAACTTGTCCTAAATCTAAATGTCCATAAACATCTGCTGTTGAAACACCAATGGAAGGTTTAGCTAAAACAACCCAACAATGTGGTGGAGGGTCAATAGGTTGAATAATCTCACCACGCCCAGTTGCTAATGCTGTTCCTCCATACACGCAAAACGAAACATCAGAACCAATTTCAGCCCCAATCTCTGCTAGTTCATCTAGGCTTAGGCCTAGTCCCCAAAGTTTATTTAATCCTCTAAGTGTAGCTGCTGCATCACTACTACCACCCGCTAGACCAGCTGCAACAGGAATAGATTTCGTGATTGAGATGGCTACTCCTTTAGTGATGTTGTATTTCTTTTTTAATAATACCGCTGCTTGATAAGCAAGGTTCCGATTATCATCTGGAACAAAGCGATTGTGAGAGCTTATCTTTATTTGATCCGTATCCAATAATTCAAGCTCTACCCGGTCTGCCAAATCAATGGTTGTCATGACCATCTTTACTTCATGATACCCATCATTACGTTTATGAAGCACATCTAGCGCAAGGTTGATCTTGGCCGGAGCTTTAACAAGGATTTTCAATACGTCCACCTACTTTACGAACTTCCATATATTACGATATTGTACCATAAAGTATCTTGTAAAACGATAACTCGACAACTTTTAACAAAAGTATGGAATAAAAACAAACATTATAAACCCTACTTCTTAAAAAAGGCTATAAAATAACGCCGAAGAGTCCTTCGGCGTTGTCGTAGTTTCTTCCGTTATCGGGTTAGCATGTTTCTATGAAGAATGCTTAAGATTGGTTCTGGTTTAACTGACTCTGAGCAATTTCAACTGCTCGCTTTACCATGTTTCCGGCATCCTTTGACGTAATTCCGCCCCATCCCTCACGCTGGACAGTGTTATAAAACCCTAATTCTTTTGCAAGCTCATATTTAAAGTGTTCTGACATGACTCCACGTCGTCTTCCCAAAGAAAACAGCTCCTTTCCAATACTACGACACTAATAGTATTGGGAAGGAGCCGTTACAATTATATTGCCTTCATTATCCAATTTTTAAATTATTGACCTGAAAGCGCAATACCACTTGTTTTATCTTCAAAAAAAGTTAATTCAACCGTTTCTGTTAACACATCCGCATAGCTGTATGATACCCGTTCGAATGAATTCTCATCTTGGTCTAGTTCAATGACAAAAACAGATGGATAGGTTTCAGCAAGTATACCTGAACGTTCAATTGTCTTCCTACGACCACCGTTTGCTCTTAACGTCAAGCGTCTTCCAAGGTTACCATCAAGAGCTTGTTTAATTTCCATAAGTGTTTTACCCATTTCACTCCACCTCGCTATGTATTTAATCATAACACACTACCGTCCGAAAGTCAAATAAATTATAAATTATAACAATGTTTTTAAAGAGTTGTCAATTAATAATTTAAGACAATTTTCTGTCCGAACATATATATTTTGTCTAAATTTGTTATATTTATGTATATATTGCAAAACTTTAGCTAATTATTTTTATTTAGCCAGTTTTTCGTATTTAGTCGATTTTAACTGTATTAATATGTGCTCAACAGAAAAAAGCCTCTAATAAAGTATCAGAGGCCATTGTTTAATCTGTATGTTTGTTAAAAGGCATTCCTGTACGTAATACTCCTTTTGTTTCAATCCCACCGAGTCCTTTTTGACCTGTTAACGTATTTCTTACGACATCCCACACATTAATATAGTCCATAAACGGAGTAAAACTAATTTTAGCCACTATATAAACAGGATCTAACGCATGAATATTTACTCTAGACGGAGAACTTGCAAAGTTAGCACCAGCCCGAATTAATGATTCAAAATGTGACTGGCATGCTCCTGCAAAAATAACTAGTTGATCAAGATTGGGAACCTTTTTTCTAGCTTCCATAACGGTACGTGCAAAATGTCTAGAGTGTCGATAAGCTTTTAAGTCATTCACTTTACCCTTAGATTTTGAATAAGCATCATGGCCTGTTATTACGAGTATATCTGGTCTATACTTTTCGATTAAAGGACCAATTTTTTCAGGCATCTCCTTTTCATTACAGTGGACTCCGTAGACTGGCACACCTATCTTCTCATAGAGACTTAAGCATTTTTGTAAATACGTAGAATCACCATCTAGATGTAACACCTTCCCAGGAAGTTGAAAAAACTCATAATCCCCTTGGTATCCATTTGTTGCTACATATTCACTCTTTTCCCTTGTTAAATGATAATCCTGTTTAAAGAGAGAAAAGGAGTTTTCTTGTTTTTTTCGCTCCATCGACATGTACTTAGCTTGTTCTAGATCGTCAAGTATTTTAAGATCTGCAAATGGGGCATCAGCTATTAACCGAATATCCTCACCATACAATAAGGCTTTTCTAACCCCATTCTCTTCTCTTATCTCTATAATTCTAAATAATAAGTCACAATTATATGACAAGCGAGCAACTTTCGCTCCGACCTGCAATTCCATTCTTCTCCCTCCCATAAAGAACAAAAGGCGCAAGCGCCCCGTTAAGCTCCGACAAGCAAATGTTCCTAGAAGAAGAAAAGGGCGAATTTCCCCTTTATTTTTCTAGGGTTATTTGACCGAGGAAAAAGTGTTGTTCTTTTTCCTTCGAGGGCCTAGATACTGGGATTCGCTATAAACATAATAACCCTCTCAATAGCCTATGTAGGAGAAGCGAAAGAGTGCAAATTAGATATGGTATGTTGATGATTTCCACTAATGAAATAAACATACTTTAATAAATCCAAAGCCAAACAAAAAATCTAGCCATAAGACTAGATCCTAAGTGAATATAATTTAATAAGACTTTTTTATAGAATTAGGTTTTACTTAACTCTTGATTGTAGCTTCAAATTAATTATTGAGAAGCCCTATATAGAGCTTCACTAAGCTTTCCAAACTCCTGAATAGAAAGTGACTCTCCTCTTCGTTCAGGTGCAACATCTGCTTCCTCTAACGCCAAGAGTATTTGTTCTTTCGGTAGTTTCTTTGAAAGGTTATTGCTTAAGTTATTTAAAATGGTCTTTCTCCTTTGAGCAAAGCTACTTCTAACCACTTCAAAGAAGAAGTCTTCATCTTCTACTTGAACAGGAGGTTGACTTCGTCTTGTAAGCCGAATAACGGCTGAATCCACGTTGGGTTGAGGTACGAACACCGTTTTGGGAACAGTCATGACCGTCTTTGCTTCTGTGTAGTATTGAACAGCGATAGATAAAGAGCCATAATCTTTTGTATTTGGTCCTGCAGCCATCCGGTCGGCTACTTCCTTTTGAAGCATAACAACTATTCCTCTTAACGGTAATCCTTCTTCTAATAGTTTCATTAGTATCGGTGTAGTTACGTAATAAGGTAGGTTCGCAACTACCATAATATCTTGGTTCTCACCAAATTCATCTTTAATAACTTGACTTACATCCGCTTTGAGTACATCTTGATGAATAACTTTTACATTTGGATAGGGCGATAATGTATCTTCTAGAATAGGTAGTAAACGCTGATCTATTTCAAATGCCACTACTTTTTTAGCTCGCTTTGCAAGCTGTTCTGTTAAAGCTCCAATACCAGGGCCAATTTCAATTGCACAACTCTGTTCACTTAACTCGGCAAAATCAACTATGTTATGTAGAATATTGGTATCAATTAAAAAGTTTTGACCTAGGCTTTTCTTAAAGGAAAATCCGTATTTTGAAAGGATTTCCTTTGTCCTTGATGGGGTAGCTATATCTTTCGTCAACTTAATTCCTCCTGAATAACTTGCTTCACAGCAAGTTCGAATTGTTCCCTTGTTATTTGAAACATTTGTAATCGTTTATGAAGTTGCTTTCCATTTGTATAGCCAATCTTCAATAACATTCCTAGTCGTTCCCTACGTTTCTTAGCTTGGTTTCCTGCTACGAGGCCTAAATACACGAGCTCATCCCAGCCTATTTCCTCGTGAGTCTCAATCCACTCTTGTTGGACTGAAGATAATGCTTGTCTGATCACTTCTATTGATGCGTGCTCCACACCAACCTTCTTTTTTCTTTTATCTTGTGCATCATTTTTTTGAATAAATGCATGCTTACACCCAGGTACACTCTGTGAGATGGTTTTTCTAATCTTTTCTCCCGGATAGTCAGGATCTGTAAGGATAATGACCCCTCTTTTTTCCTGAGCTAATTTTATTTTTTGTAGTGTCTCTTCATTAATGGCTGACCCATTGGTTTCAATCGTATCTGCCGAAACCGCTCTTTGAATCGCGACGGTATCATCCTTTCCTTCCACTACAATAATTTCTTTTATTTTCATTTTCTCCTCCGAAAACTGAAACTTTTATTCGTATTGTTTCGTCTTATATAGTAGTTAATACATGAACTTCTTTACTCCTAGCTCCTCGAGTCAAATAACCTGAATCGATGAAAAGGAAAGGCACCCTTTTCCCCGCTTCAGAACATTTGCTTGTCGGAGCTGAACGAGGCACTTTCGCTTTTCTTTCTGCTAGCTACAGTGCCTAGCTCCTCGAGTCAAATAACCTGAATCGATGAAAAGGGAAAGAGCACCCTTTTCCCCGCTTCAGAACATTTGCTTGTCGGAGCTGAACGAGGCACTTTCGCTTTTCTTTATTATAACGCAAAAAAACAGGGGAGGATAATCCCCTGTTCGTTGGATCCTATTTGATGATTTTAATCTTAACTGATTTTCGGCCCCATCTGTATGCTTCTGCTTTTGTTGCGAAGAACACGTCGATTTTATTACCTTTAATCGCGCTACCTGTATCACCAGCAATTGCATATCCGTAACCCTCTACATAAACTTTTGTTCCAAGAGGGATTACACTCGGATCAACTGCAATGACTTTAGCATTAGGATTTGCTTTTAAGTTGATTCCTGTACTTGTAACGCCCGAGCACCCATTACAGTAGGCTGTATATGCGGTAGAGCTTACATAGAATTCACTCGCTACAGTTCCACTACCTCTGGAAACTTGCGTCTGCTCGACGACCTTCGTACCTACAGCAACAATACGGTCCTTGCTTTCTTTTAACGTTTCTGTCTTCAATAATTCTCTAGAAACTTCTTTGCCATTCTCCATGATTACTTCATAGTGTTTAGCAACTTTACCGGTCTCACCTTTGTTTACGACCTTTTCAGTTCCCTTAGCTAAGCTAGAATCCTTTTTTGTAACAACAGCATAGTCTACAGATTCTTCCACTACATCGGTGACCTTTTCTACCCTAGTAACCGAAACGGTTGCGTCTGCCACTACCATTTCTTCTAGTCCTGGTTCTACACGGTCTAATTCATTTAATGTGATGTTCTGCTTTTCTAAAAAGTCAGCGACAGTAGTCGAAGTTGTCCATACCTGCTTTTCTTCTCCGCCAACGTTCATTGTTAATTGAAATGCACTTTCAACTAAAACTTCCATATTTGCCTTGATTGAAGCACTAAGATCTGGTTCTACTTTATCATGCTCAGTTACTTTTATATTCTGTGATTCGAGTAATTCTTGAACCGTTTCAGTTGTAGTCCATACTTTTGTTTCTTCTTCGTTGATGACTAAATCAACTGGTAATGCGGCTTTCCAAATGACAACCATGTCATCCTTTATGACAGTTTCCACGCTATGATTGACGAAATCCTCATCTCGCAATTCAATAGCCTGCGCTGACAAGACGTCTCCTACTGTGTTAGCATGCGTCCTGATGACTTGTTCTTCACCATTCAATGTCAGTGTAACAGTTTGCTTCGTTTCCTCATATACTGCATAGGTGGTTAAACCTGATAAAACTAGGAAACTACTAATCAATGCTACAAGTTTTTTAGGTGTCATAGGTGCGGAAAACAGCTTTTTCATGTTATTAATCACGATGAAAAACGCCTCCTTCTCTACTTGAGAGATTATAAAGAGTAAATTCTTTTTTGTCAAATCTCCTTCTAGCTCGGACCGTATACCCTATTATGAATAACAAGCTCTTTTTTGGGAAGGAAGACTTATCGACAAGTTTATCCTATGAAGAGAAAGAGACTTGTAGAACTTTTTTGAATTTTTAAATAAATGGACATGATTACTAGTTATTCGACAAGAACCACTACTATTTGATGTTAAATAATTGGCGAGCATTGTCGTACGTTTTTAGGACAACCTCTTCATATGTGATTCCTTTTAACTCTGCAATCTCTTTTGCAATTAATGAAACAAAACTTGGTTCATTTCTTTTGCCACGATGAGGATGCGGTGCTAAAAATGGACAATCGGTTTCTATTAGTAGTTTATCTAGTGGCAATTCCTTTGCTACTTCTTTTGGCTTTTTGGCATTTTTAAAGGTAACGGGGCCCCCAAACGAAATATAGAAATTCATGTCTATACATTCCTTTGCAACCTCAAGACTACCGCTATAGCAATGCATAATACCGCCAACTTCAGCAGCATTCTCTTCTTTTAAAATATCTACAATATCTTGAGTTGCCTCTCGATTATGTATGATGATAGGTAATTTTACTCGTCTTGCTAATTGGATTTGCTTACGAAACACTTCTTTTTGTGTCTCTTTCGGAGATTTATCCCAGTAATAGTCTAAACCCATCTCACCAATTGCCACCACTTTCGGATGACTTGAGAGCTCTTCGATCCAGTGAAGGTCTTCATCTGTCATATCAATTGCATCTACAGGATGCCAACCTACTGACGCATACAAATGAGGATACTTTTCAGCTAGTTCTATGGCTTTCTTTATAGTAGGTCGATCAAATCCTACTACTACCATATTTTGAACACCTTGCTGCTTTGCTCTTTCTAGTACCTCTTCTAAATCATCATTGAATTGATCTGCATTTAAATGTACATGTGTATCAAATAACATAGACAATCTCCTTTTGTCATTTTAGCATGAATTTTTGTAACATGGCTTACAGCAACCTTACAATTAGATTACAAACTCTGTTCTCATATGTGCTTAAAATGAAACAGATAGGTGTCAACAAAACACCTATCTTTAACATTTTCATTCTATTTTACGATGGATCCGTTTGGTAACGTCTGGTCAACTGTCGCTAGTGAGAGTTCTCCATCTTGTGATCCCGCTAAAATCATTCCTTCTGACTTTTCTCCACGAAGAGTTACAGGCTTTAGGTTTGTCACACAGATGACTTTCTTTCCAATTAAATCTTCAGGTTTGTAATATTTAGCGATGCCTGATACAACCTGTCTTTTTTCATATCCTAAATCCAGTTGAATCTTTAGTAATTTATCTGCTTTTTTAACAGGTTCAGCTGCATATACTTCTGCTACCCTTAGTTCAACCTTCATAAAATCATCAATGGTTATCTCATCAGCAGCACTTGATTTCTGCTTTTCAATAACCTTTGGAGCGGAACCTTGCATTTTTTCTTTAATATACTCAACTTCTTCAGCCACATCAAGTCTTGGGAAAATAGGTTGGCCTTGTACTACCTTTGTTCCTTTAGGGATGATCCCATAGCTGTCCATGCTTTCCCAACTCGTTAATTCTTTCTGATTTATACCTAATTGAGTCCACATATGCTCTGGAGTTTTCGTTAAGAACGGTTGAATCATAATGGAAACTTGTCGTAATGACTCTGCAAGATGGGACATAACAGATCCTAACGCTTCACGATTTGCTTCATCTTTTGCTAAAACCCATGGTTGCGTTTCATCTATATATTTATTCGTTCTAGAAACAAGCTGCCAAAGAGCCGTTAAGGCAACAGAAAACTGCATGTCTTCCATAGCATCCTCAACTTTACGTCTTGTTTCCTTTGTCATTTCTTCTAACTGATCATCAAATACACTTTTACTTCCTGTATATTGAGGAATCTCACCGTCAAAATATTTCTGTATCATAGCGACGGTTCTATTTAATAAGTTACCAAGGTCGTTGGCCAAATCAAAATTAATCCGCTCTACAAATCCTTCTGGTGTAAATACCCCATCTGATCCAAAAGGAACTTCTCTTAATAAGTAATAACGTAGTGCATCCAGTCCATATCGATCAATCAGCGTGACAGGATCGACAACATTTCCTTTTGATTTTGACATCTTTCCGTCTTTCATTAATAGCCAGCCGTGAGCAAACACCTTTTTAGGAAGAGGTAAATCTAGAGCCATCAGCATGATTGGCCAATAAATGGTATGGAAGCGAACAATTTCTTTACCTACTAGATGAACGTTGGCTGGCCAATACTTTTGATAGTTCTCATCATTTTCTGTACCGTACCCTAGAGCGGTTATATAGTTTGATAAGGCATCAATCCACACATAGATAACATGCTTTGGATCTCCAGGGACTTTAACTCCCCAATCAAAAGTTGTACGAGAAACAGCAAGATCTTCAAGGCCAGGCTTAATAAAGTTGTTTATCATTTCATTCTTTCTAGATTCTGGTTGGATAAAACCAGGATTATCTTCGTAATATTGCAGTAGACGATCTGCATATTTACTCATCTTAAAAAAGTAAGATTCTTCTTTTACTTTTTCTACAGAGCGATTACAGTCAGGACAATTACCTTCGACTAACTGTCTCTCCGTATAAAATGATTCACAAGGTGTACAATACCAGCCTTCATACTGATCTAAATATATATCTCCTTGTTCTACTAAACGCGCAAATATTTGTTCAACCACCTCTTTATGACGGTCCTCTGTTGTACGAATAAAATCATCATATGTAATCTCTAACTTGTCCCAAAGCTCTTTAATTCCCTCCACGATATCATCGACATACTTTTGAGGGCTTACTCCTTTTTCTTCTGCATTTCTTTGTATCTTTTGACCGTGCTCGTCAGTTCCTGTTAGATAAAATACATCGAATCCTCGTAACCTTTTGTAACGAGCCATTGCATCTCCTGCAACTGTTGTATATGCATGTCCAATATGTAGTTTACCGCTTGGATAATAGATTGGCGTTGTAAGATAGAATGTCTTCTGATCTGCCATTTTACTGCCCCCTAAATTCATTTCAATATTATTTACCTTTTATTATCTTATCAAAAAAAAAAGAATTATAAAGAATTAAACAAATGGTCTCTTAAATTTTCATCTTAACCCTTCTCTATGCGATCTATACTATGCTCTTGCATGCCATTTTTTATTAAGTCATTTTTCTTAAAGTTTTTAGCTTTCTAACATCCGTTTTCAAAAATATGCAAACTGACTTTCTTAAAATAGTAAAACTTTTCCACTATTTTAAACTTCAATGTTTAGATTTCTAGATAACGGGTAAAGGAATACTGTTACTTTATTTTCCAGTTGGAGTTTGTCGAATTTTGTTGGCAATGTGTCGAATTGGAATTATAATTAAAATAGTAAAATACTGTAACTCTTTAACACTGAATTACTACTAATTTACAAGGATTTATAAGTAATTTGTAATAAAAAATTCACATCTTTTTACATTTTCCAATTGACGGGTTTGGGAATCACTGGTATTATATTTTTAAGGTTTATGTCGAATAATGACGAAAAACAATGAAATTTGTAAAAATAAATGATTTTAGGAGAGGGGATTACCAATATGAAATCTACAGGAATCGTTCGTAAGGTTGATGAATTAGGTCGTGTTGTTATACCAATTGAATTAAGACGTACACTAGGAATTGCTGAAAAGGACTCTTTAGAGATCTATGTGGATGATGAAAGAATCATCTTAAAGAAATATAAGCCAAACATGACTTGTCAGGTTACTGGAGAAGTTAGTGATGAAAATTTAGCTCTAGCTGGTGGAAAGATTATCTTAAGCCGTGAAGGTGCTGAACAAATTCTAAACGAACTACAAGGTGCAGTAACTTCAAATAAATAATTAGAAAAAAGAGCATTCTTTATTGAGTGCTCTTTTCTTTATGCTTCTTTAATTTTTACTAAAGTTCAACACGGATCCTATCTCTCATTATGTATATGAAACTCTTCATATATTTCCCGCTTGGCTTGATTACGATCAACTGCTGTTTTCTTAATTGCTTCTTTAGAAGTAAGACCTTTTTGCTCTATATACCAATTAACATGTTCGACCACCGTCAGTTCTGTCCACCAAGATTCCTTTTCTGACGCTTCTTGCAGAGAGGCTCCTTCTATTAACATACAGCACTCGCCTTTAATTTCTGTCTCCTCAATCCACTCTACTACCTCTTGGATCGAACCCCTAATAAATTCTTCAAACTTCTTAGTCAGTTCTCGACAAATAACCATTCTTCTAGAACCTAATATTTCTCCTGCAATCTTAACCGTTTCCTTTAAACGATGCGGTGATTCGTAAAAGATCATCGTTGTCGTTTGTGTTTTTAATCGTTCAAGCTCTTGCTTCTTATCCTTCTTTTGACGGGGGAGAAACCCATAAAAAGAAAAACTCTGCGAAGGTAACCCAGAAGCAATAAGTGCTGTGACAGCCGCATTGGCACCTGGTAGAGGAATAACTGGAAACCCAGCCTCTAGAGCTTGTGACACTAATTCATATCCAGGATCTGAAATGGTCGGCATCCCCGCATCACTAACTAAAGCGATTTTCTTACCTTCCTTTAAATCCTCAATAAGTCGGTCTCCACTTTTTTCTTTATTATGTTCATGATAACTAATTACAGGAGTATGAATATCAAAGTAATTGCAGAGTTTCTTTGTTACTCTTGTATCTTCCGCAGCAATAATAGATGCTTCCTTTAACAGACGGATGGCTCGGAACGTCATATCTTCAAGATTTCCAATTGGAGTCGGTACCAAATACAAAGCTGCTCCTTCTTCATTTTGAAAGCTTTTTTGTTGAAACATACTATACACCTCCTATCTTTTAATTGGTGGTTGTTTTAATTAACCTTGGATTATCATCAGTCTTCCTTTGAATCCCCGTACAGAATAGTTTGAACTTCCTTTGTATATTCTCCATCATTATTATAGACAATTAGAGGAGGTAAAATCTTAAGGTCAGGATTCCCATCCTTTATTCCTTCTATTAATAATGTATTTGCTTCTTTCCCTTGTTTTGGATAGACCAACTGAAGCCTCTTTGGTTCTAAACGATATGCTCTCATGAGTGTCACTATATCTAATAAGCGACCCGGTCGGTGAACAAATGCCACTTTTCCGCCTGACCGAACTAGTTGACTACTAACACGTACTACATCTTCTAGCGTACAATATATTTCGTGGCGAGCAATGGCCAGATGCTCGTTGCGGTTTTTCTCACTTGTAGCCGGAGTAGGAAAATACGGCGGATTGCATGTAACAATATCAAATTTACCATGCCCTAACTCCTTTGGCATATCATTTAGATCTCCATGAACAATCTTAATTTGTTCGGATAGAGCATTATATTCTACACTTCGCTTTGCCATCTGAAAGATTCGTTCTTGAATTTCAACACCGGTAATCGTTCCTTTCGTTCTGGTGCTTAAAAGAAGAGGAATCACGCCATTCCCTGTACAAAGATCAATTAAATTTCCCTTTTGAATAGGCACATAGACAAACTTAGCCAACAAGACCGTATCTAACGAAAAAGCAAAGACAGAGGGACTTTGTATAATTCTCAATTCCTCTGCTAACAAATAATCTAAGCGTTCATCATTATGTAAATCAACCATCTGTTTATTCCTTTCCATCTACTTTAAGAGGAAGGTAGTATTCTTTTCCTCATTCCTATATTGTTCGGGTACTTGAACTATCATACAATAAAATGATAGAACGTGCCTTAAGGAAAATAGCCTTCCCTACTATAGGAAAGGCTATACATTATTTCTTATTTAGAAAGGAAAGACAAAACAAGCAATCTCCTTCTTTTCGAATACTCCCATAATGCACATTACATATATGAAATCCTTCTTGATATAGTCTTGCTAAGTTATCATAGCCTTCTCCTATATCCACTGGCTTTGAACTTTCCTTTGCTTCAGGCTTTTCACCAACTTGTGATTTTTCTTCTTCCATCACTTGTTGATCGAGTCGTTTGCGGAGGTGTTCATTTTCTATTTTCATTTCATTATTCTCTTCAAGTAGTTCAGCTAAATGTTGCTTAAGCTCACCTAATTGTTTATATAAGTCCCCGATTTGTTCTTCCATACTACTGACAGATTCAAATATATCTTTTTTATCCACTTGCTCCACCTCATTAATCTGTAGCTTGGATCGACACGGCCCCTTCTTCGATTAATTCATCAAGTGTAAATTCAACAACTCGTTCGATATCTAGTAGCTCAACCTGGATCAAGCGTTCTAAAATATTTAAACCAACTACTTTCCCACGACCATTAGGTGTTTCAATTGGTTCACCTATATCAGGCAGAGCCTCTTTTGCGGTTTCATACTCATCATTTTCATACTTTAAACAACACATTAAACGACCACAAAGCCCAGAAATCTTGGATGGGTTTAATGATAGATTTTGATCCTTAGCCATTTTTATGGACACAGGTTCAAAATCACCGAGGAAAGTTGAACAACAAAGCATTCTACCACACGGCCCAATTCCACCAAGCATTTTTGCCTCATCACGTACTCCGATTTGACGTAGTTCAATTCTTGTACGGAATATAGCAGCCAAGTCCTTAACAAGTTCACGGAAATCTACTCTTCCGTCTGCGGTAAAGTAGAAAATGACTTTATTTCGGTCAAACGTATATTCAACATCTACAAGCTTCATATCTAATCCGTGTTCATTTACCTTTTCTTCACACACACGGTATGCTTCTTGTGCTGCCATTTTATTCTCATCTACGGTCATTTTGTCCTTCGGATCAGCAATACGGATTACTTTCTTTAAAGGCAGTACAACATCTTCTGCGTCTACCTTTTTATTACTAATAACAACCTTTCCATACTCAATTCCACGGACTGTTTCCACAATGACAAACTCTTCATTGGGAATCTTAAATTCTGATGGGTCAAAATAATATATTTTACCCGCTTTTTTAAAGCGGACTCCAACTACATCATACAAGCTAGGATCCCTCCTGCAAATTTAACACCAATTGTTCCATCATTAATTGCCCTTGAACATTGGCGTTTAGGCGTTTTTTTGCCTCTAAGATAGCAGCCATTTTTTCCACAACACTTTTTCGTGATACTTGGAGGGCACGTTGTTTTAAATGATCAATAACATCACGATATACAACTGCTTCTTCCTCTCCAATCATAATGGAAAGTACGTCTCTATAATAAAGTAATAATAAGTCTAAGCCAACTTCTGTTTGTTCACGTTCTTTAAAGTGGGAAAGCCACTTATCTTGAATGTAGAATAAACTAGAAGGTGAATCTAGTACTTCACATAATTGTAACACTATTTTTCTTGACTCTGCAAACCAATCATCTTGTGCTAGATTTTGAGCCTCATCAATACTATTTGTTAATTGAACCACAACTTTTGCAATTAACGGATTTATCCCTTCTCCAATAAGCTGTTCCGTTAATACAGATTTCTGTACTGCCTTCGTAGAAAGTATCTGGCATCTCGAGATAATCGTATCTAACATCTTATTTACTTGCTCGGTTAAAAGGACTGCTGTTGTCTCTTGGTTTGGCTCCTCAAGGAACTTTAATAAGCTATTGGATGCATTTATTGTCATTTTATCAGCATGATTGATGATATAAAACTTTTTCTTTGATTCTACACCAGTTTTCGAAAACTCTTCTTGAAGATGCTGGATTTGCTGCTTTTTTATTGATAATCCATCAGGCTCTATAAAGTGGACATCCGGATGATTACCAGATTCAATCCTTTTGCAATTAATACATATATGACAAGGATGTATTCCATCCTTAAGATCTTTGCAAAAAAGGGACTTTGCTAGAAACTTGGCAATCTCTTTTTTTCCAGTCCCCTTTTTTCCCTCTACCAAATAAGCGTGGGCTAATCTATTTTTTTTTATGCTGTTCGTTAACATTTTTGCTATGATTGGCTGCTGTAAGGAAATATCATCCCACGTCTTATTCATCTTTACCACTCACTTACGTATATAAGTTTATGAGAAGACCCTTGATCTCACCAATCTTTCCTAGTATATCAATGGTGCCTTGCTCTTTTTTAACAATTTCGTCTGTTAATTCCACCAAGCTTCGGTCAATCTGCTCCACTGTTTTAAGTGTCTGACTATGACCGCTAGATGTCCAACTATGAGACTGCTTTAAATTCATACCAAAATCAACAGCCTGTTTCACGAAGTTTTTGACCAGGCCTTTATATTTTGCTAAGTCTTTAAAGTTTCTTGATCTGGAAAGACGTTCCCCTTGGCTTTCAATTTGTGACATTAGTTTATGAAGCTGTTCCATCTGCAATTTATTTTCCTGCTTTTGGACCATATCTCCAAAACGTAATTGCCCAGTTGATGGTAACTTAAGCTCCTGTCTAGCCTTATCTATTGTTGGACGAAGTTCTTGATTTATTTTCATTACTTAGTGCCCCCATTAAAACTGGTGAAATTCTTCTACCGGTAAGACAAACACGGTAGCTCCCCCAACCTCTACCTCTACAGGATAAGGAACATATGAATCAGCATTTCCTCCCATTGGAGAGACTGGTGCTACTAATTGGTCACGGTGCTTACAGTTTTCTTTAATAATTTCCAATGCTTTGGGTACGCGAATATCTTCTGTTCCAATAAGAAAGGTCGTATTACCCGACTTAAGAAATCCACCTGTACTCGCTAATTTAGTCGCACGAAAATTTGATTCCACCAGCGCAGTTGATAAACGATTACTATCTTTATCTTGAATGACAGCCATAATTAGTTTCATACCGTATGCCTCCTCTTATTTTATCATGTTTTTATATACTATTCATTTTCTGTTAAATGGTAATTCTTCTGTGATTACACATCATTTTCCTCTATTATAAACAACTTCACTAAATTCTGAAAACTTTTTCGAGAAAATTGTCCTTTACGTTAGATCTCTATATAGGACTTTCTTTCCTTTATAATGAAAAGCACCTCTAAACAGAAGTGCTTTTTACATGTTCGTCAATGATGGATTGTACTTGTCTTAATGTATCGGAAAAGACATCTTCAATAGGCTGAGCTGCATTAATTTTTAAGAATCGTTCTGGTTCTTTTGCCATTACTAGTTGATAACCGTCTCTCACTTTGTGATGAAACTCAAGCTCCTCTAGGTCTAGACGATTAATCTCACGGTCTTTATTTTGCTGTATTCGCTTAAAACCCTCTTCTGGTTCAATATCAAAATATATAGTTTTTGTTGGCATTAGACTGTCTATCGCGAACTGATTAATAGATAATACCTCTTGTACACCTAATCCTCTTGCAAACCCTTGATAAGCTAATGAGCTATCCAAAAACCTATCACATAATACAATATACCCTTCTTCTATAGCCGGTAAAACCTTTTCAACTAAATGTTGTCTTCTAGCTGCAGCATATAATAAAGCTTCTGTTCTACCATCCATCTCCGTATTTTCAGGATTTAAAATAATAGACCTGATCTCCTCTGCAATCTTTATGCCCCCTGGTTCTCTTGTATAGACTACCTTTTGATTTTCTTGTCTTAAGTGCTCTACTAGCATTTGAATAATAGTTGTCTTGCCTGCACCTTCAGGCCCTTCTGCTGATATAAATAAACCTTTCATAGTAGATCTCCTCTTTAAGATTCATAGATGTTGATTTCGCCTTCAATTGATCCTTGTATCTTTGCTCCTACCCTTTTTAACATGGCTAGCTCTTGTAAGTGCTTATCTGTAATGACTTCTCCTTGCAACAACAAGGGTATACCTGGTGGATAGGGAATGATGGTTTGAGCTGATATTTTATCGACGGAATCCTCTATTTGGACTTTCACTGATTTTTTAAATTGTAGTTCATAATAAGAATATGGCACTTTTGATTCTAAATTAGCATATATCGATTTCTCATTAGGTTTAGTCCCTTTGATCTCAACCTGCTGTAACGCCTGTTGCATTTTAGACAGTATTTGATCATGATTGATTACTCCTAACGGAAGTATGAGTAAAACATTATGAGGGTCCGCTAATTCCACGAATAACCCCACACTTTCGAGCCTAGCCTTAATATCAAAACCCGAAACTTGAGACCGACTCTGAATAATAATCTTCAAAGGGTCTTGTGCAACATGATCATCCTTAGATCGTACACACTGAATAGAAGGAATTTTGTCAATCTCCTCGCGCAACTGGTATATGCTTTTATAGAACTCATGATCATCAGCCTGTTTAAAATGATAAAGATGATATCTTGCTAAATCAAGAGATGCCATAATGGGATAAGAAGGACTGCTAGATTGTAACGCTTTTAAGTAAAATGAAACTTTTTCCAACGGCACTAACTTACTTTGATAATGGAGATAGGATCCCATTGTCATAGCAGGTAGAGTCTTATGTGCGGATTGGACTACGATATCAGCTCCGCATTGTAATGCTGATGTAGGAAAGGTTTTACCTATTCCAAAATGAGCCCCATGCGCTTCATCAACAAGAACTGGTACATTCATTTGATGAGCACTCTCAATTATATTTTTCAAATCATAGGTTTGTCCGTAATAATTGGGGTTAGTTAGTACAATTGCTTTAGCATCTGGATGTTCTAATAGTGCCTTTTTCACCGTCTGTATATGTATATAAGAGGGAACTTGTACATCTTTATCAAATTCCGGTGTAAGAAAAACAGGTTTTGCTCCCGCCATCATTAGAGCATTCATTACTGATTTATGACAGTTTCGCTGTACTAAGACCTTCTCATCTCGAGAACATACAGAGAGAACCATTGCCAAATTTCCAACAGTCGAACCATTTACTAAAAAAAATGATTTCTCCGCACCATATAACGATGCCAATAACGCCTCTGCCTCAAAAATTGCTTCTTCTGGTTCATGTAAGTCATCAAGCCCTGTTAATTCCGTTACATCTAATGCGAGCAGATCCTGAAAATATGGAAGCCCCTTCTCTGGAAAAACTTGTCCGTTCTTATGCCCAGGCACATGTAAAGATATGGGACGCTTCTTTATATGAGTTAATAACGCATCAAATAAAGGGGTTTTTTCTTGATTCATCGCTAATCCCTTTCTATAAGTTCTTTAAGTATTATATCAGACCACGAAAAAAAAAATCCCAAAACGCGGGATTTTCATGAAAATATTGTAGGCTGTGTCACCTTACGTAACTGTTTTAAGTAAAACTTATAGTTAGGATGATTGGTCTCAGTTTGAATCATATCAGTCTCACAATCTGTACAAATAAACGAAGTATATAAATGGATACCTTTGTCTTTCGGAATTTCACACACCACACAAGTTTCCCCTATAGAGTCTCTCTTCGGAATCGCATTCATTTCCTCCACCTCCTAGTCACTAGGATTGCCATAGTTCGCAAAATGTATACACAATTTAAAATTTGCATAATTTTTTTACCTTATGATTCTAGTCTATGTATCTCGAATTTATAGGTGTATGTCTATTTGTTAATTTTAATAATTAGAGTTGGTAGTTAGGTAAGAGTACTAACTGGCATGCTTGCTGTACGTACGGAGTATTAGATTGTATTCTTGGGGCTGATTACAGTCCCGGAGTGCCGTTGTGCCTAAATAGGGAAGAAACCTCTCGTACTGCTTAATAATTGCTTATAGCAGGACGGAGATCCTTATAATGCTTTTCTGGATCTTATATATGGATGTAGTGAATATAGTACTTCTAACTTTATCTTGTTACTTTGTTTATCACTTGCTGCTGTGGTTGTTATTTGCACGGTTGATTGAAGTGGAGGGCTGTGTGACTCCTTCTTGCGACATCTTCGGTGTGGTATGGAAGTTCAGGCAGGTGAGAAGCGCCGAGTCATGTTTTTTTACGCTAGTGTAGATTCTCTTCTTACCATCCAGCGGAAAGTAGCCGTCCCACAGTGAAAATTAACATTCTTGTTTAGCAGAGGCTAATTTTTTTAAGGATCAGGAGCAATTTTACTCTAAAATAAGGTGAATTCTTAACCAGCGGAGGTAGTTTTAGTAACTTTTGGTTCATGTATTTATATTTAATCGTTTAGGGTATGGCTATATGGAATCCTAGCTTACCTTTGTTTTGCTAATTCCACGAAATTATAAGTTATTTCAACTTTTTGGTTGGTATTTCCACAAAAATTACATGATTTCACGATTTTCAAGATTATTTTACAATTTTACTCCGGAATTCCACAAAACAAGAAATGTCATACATAAACGCCCATCATTAGAAAACACAAAAAAAGCAGCTATAATTAGCTGCTTTTTTTAC
>NZ_JAJQKI010000020.1 GCF_023036475.1 Bacillus pinisoli | reverse complement strand
TTATGCCCACTCTTCTATCTTCTGTAATTCCATTCATCACTCTCATATTTTTCCTTCGCAATTTTCTCAACTTCTGCGAGCTCTGCACTTGTAAGTTCATAAGGCTCTAACACTATATTTAGTCCCTTTTCAAATCCTTTCTTAAATGCAGCGATTGCTTCATTTATTGTGACAGGTTCTTCTCTTAATGCATTTATTGCAACAGCTTTGTTTTTAAAATTCTGTTGCATTCTTTCTTTTACTCTTTCACTTGGATATTTAAATAAGCTAAATAGTAAATCTTCATCTAGGTCTAGGAGAATCGACCCATGCTGAAGTATTACGCCCTTTTGCCTTGTTTGAGCACTTCCCGCTACTTTACGTCCTTCTACTACTAACTCATACCATGATGGAGCGTCAAAGCAAACAGCTGATCTTGGATTTTTTAGGCTTTCTCTTTCCTCATCTGTTATTGGAACAGCAAAGTATGCATCTAAACCTAGTAATTTAAACCCTTCTAATATACCTTCAGAGATAACCCTATAGGCCTCCGTAACGGTCTTTGGCATACCAGGATAATCTTCAGAGACGATGACACTGTATGTAAGCTCTTGATCATGAAGAACGCCTCTGCCTCCGGTTGGACGCCTAACGAATCCTAGGTTATGTTTTTTGACCACCTCTATATCAATTTCCTTTTCGACTTTTTGAAAATAACCAATCGATAAAGTGGCTGGATTCCACCCATAAAATCGAATAGTAGGAGGAATTAAACCTCTACTATGCCAATCTAATAAAGCTTCATCTAAAGCCATATTATAAGTAGGGGAACAATTTCCCGAATAGATATAACGCCATTTAATTTGTTCCATATTTACTCCCTCATTTATAGGCTGTTTTCTAGACTGAACAGTATATAAAGAATTTTCTTTTTGATATGGCCCTTTTCTAAGACTTTGTTGCTTTCTAGATCATTCCAGTTTTTGGGGGTTTTTACAAAACAACAAACTAGACGAAGAGAGCCTTTGATATTTATGCAACATCTAGTCTATCAAAGTTACTAAGAAATTTAAAAGAAAATACAAAAGTTCTTTGAATCTTTCGTTTTGCCCACTATAATAGAAAGGGACGTAAAGTAGAGATGATGAAAATAGATAAAGGGGTCGATCAATGATGCTAGCAGCTTTATTAATCTTACTTGGTGCCATTATTGCTTATTCAGTCGTAACGTTCCTATATCAAAAAAGAATATTAAAAACGTTAACTGAAGAAGAATTTAAAGAAGGCTATAGAAAAGCACAATTAATAGATGTGCGTGAACCAAATGAATTTGAAGGTGGACATATATTAGGGTCTCGTAATATCCCAATGTCACAATTAAGAATGCGTTACAAAGAAGTTAGACCAGACAAGCCTGTATATCTATACTGCCAAAATGGTATACGCAGTGGTCGTGCGGCAGCAATGCTACGTAGAAAAGGTGTAAAAGACTTATACCATCTAAAGGGTGGATATAGACTTTGGAGTGGGAAGATTCGTAAAGGTAAGTAGTAATAATAGTAAACCCTTTGTTGAAAGGGTTTATTTTTTTTTGACTTATCTCATAGTAAAAATGAGGTAATTAAGACCTTTACAATAGAAATCAATAAACGAAAATCCCCTTTTTAATGAAGTTTTTGTAATTATTTTGTGTTTTGAGAAGGATTTTGCCTGAAAAAGTAGTATTTACAATAATAGATTAATTGGAGAAGTTGGGCGGTGAATGAATGTCAGTTGAAGAAAGACTTTCTGAATTTCTAGAAAGTCACTATGAATGCTTTGTAAAGAAATGGTCGGAAAATGTCCTCGTCTCCTCTAATGACCCTTATCGATCAGAGGTATTATCGAATGGAAGAAGAATGGTCCAACTCGTCATCACTTTCTTACGGGCTGATTTTAATGAAGATCTACTTAAAGAATTGGCTTTCAAAGTTGCCGAAGAGAGAGCGGAGGCTAAAGTCAATATTAGTGATTTTATCTATAACGTAAATCTGGGACGCAGTGAAATTTTTAAACATCTGTATGATTCGAAGATCTCATTATTGGAACTTCAACCAACCATCAACCAAATAAATTCTTATTTCGATCAATTCATTTATTATGCGGTTAAACGTTATACGGAAATTAAAGATGAAGAAATAAAGGATACGAAAACATTTATAGAGCAAACCCACCAAGATCGCCTAACTTTGCTGGGACAAATGGCATCAAGTTTTGTTCATGAGTTTAGAAATCCACTCACCTCCATCACTGGCTTTATTAAGTTACTACAGAGAGAGAATCCTACACTCGACTATTTAACCGTTATTCAACACGAGTTGGAACAATTAAACTATCAAATATCACAATTTCTCTTAGTTTCAAAAAAAGAAGTCATTGGCAAGGAGAAGGCATTATTTCATGTTGACCACCTTGTGAAAGAAGTAGAAATGTTTCTCTATCCCACAACTGTCGATAACAATGTAAAGGTAGAAGTCAATATTGAACCTACTCTTAAGTTGTTGGGTTATCGAGATGAATTCAGACAAGTGTTACTCAACATTTTAATGAACTCCATTGATGCCTTGAAGCTAGTTTACTATGATAAAGCAATTTCCATTCAAGGATATAAGCATGAAGAGTCCATATACCTTGCCGTTCACAATAATGGTCCTGTTATTCCTCAAGAACAAATACGTACGATATTTGAACCTTTTGTTACCCATAAAAAGCTGGGTACAGGAATCGGATTATTTGTATGCAAACAGATTATTGAAAAGCATAATGGGACAATCTCATGTACATCAACTGACGAACGTACTTCATTTATTATCAGATTAGAAGATGTCTTAACTAAAGAAGAACAAAGTAAAACCTCATCTAGCTTGTAGATGAGGTTTTACTTTGTTTTAATCGCTTATTTCTGATAACGAAGAATTGGCTTTCTCGCAGCAGTTGTTTCATCTAGACGTTTCACTACTGTATGGTGTGGTGCTTCTTGAACAATTTCTGGAGTCTCTTCCGCTTCTTTTGCAATTTGAATCATAATATTAATGAACTCATCAAGCGTTTCCTTTGACTCAGTTTCAGTAGGCTCAATCATAATTGCTTCCTCCACATTTAGAGGGAAGTAAATGGTAGGTGGATGGTAACCAAAGTCTAGCAAACGTTTTGCAATATCTAACGTTCTCACTCCAAGCTTCTTCTGTCTTCTACCTGAAAGAACAAATTCATGCTTACAATGTTGCTTGTATGGTAGATCATAGAACGGCTCAAGTCTACGCATCATGTAGTTTGCATTTAATACCGCATTTTCAGTTACCGCCTTTAGTCCGTCTGGACCCATGGAACGAATATACGTGTACGCACGAACATTAATACCAAAGTTACCATAGTACGGCTTTACTCGGCCAATGGATTGAGGACGGTTATAATCAAAATGGTAACGTTCTTCTGTTTTTACTAGTACAGGTTTTGGTAAGTAAGGAATTAAGTCTTCTTTCACTCCAACTGGACCTGAACCAGGACCTCCACCACCATGTGGACCTGTAAAGGTCTTATGAAGGTTTAAGTGAACGACGTCAAATCCCATATCCCCTGGTCTCGCTTTACTTAATACAGCATTTAAGTTAGCTCCATCATAATATAGCTTACCGCCTGCTTCATGTATGATGCTTGCCATTTCTAGAATATGTTCTTCAAATAAACCTAACGTATTTGGATTTGTTAACATTAATGCGGCTACATCAGAATCAACAACTCGTTTTAAATCCTCTAAATCAACAAGTCCGTTTTCATCAGATTTAACTGTTATGGTTTCAAGACCAGCTACTGTTGCTGATGCTGGATTCGTTCCGTGTGCAGAGTCAGGTACAATTACCTTTGTACGGTTAAAATCTCCATTTGCCTCATGATAAGCACGGATCATCATTAGTCCAGTCCATTCACCATGTGCTCCTGCTGCTGGTTGAAGTGTTACTTCATCCATTCCTGTAATTTCTTTTAAGTGTTCTTGAAGATCGAACAATAATGCCATCGCGCCTTGTGCCGTTTCTTCTTCTTGAAGTGGATGAACATGAGCAAAACCAGGGAATCTTGCCACATTTTCATTAATTTTCGGGTTATATTTCATCGTACATGACCCAAGTGGATAAAACCCTGAATCAACTCCATGATTTCTTCTAGAAAGGGCGGTATAATGTCTCATAATATCTAGCTCTGATACTTCAGGCAGCTCTGCCTCTTCAGTACGAAGATAATCAGAAGGAATTACTTCTTCTACATTTAGATTCTCTACATCCAATTCTGGTAGGCTGTAGCCAACACGACCAGATTTGCTTAATTCAAATATAAGTGGTTGGTTTTCGTTATGCATGACAATCCCCCAATTCCTTTACAAATCGGTCAATTTCTTCCTTCGTACGCAATTCCGTTACCGCAACTAGCATGTGGTTCGCTAACTCCTGATAGTCTCTACCTAAATCATATCCACCAATAAAACCTTTGTCAGCAAGCTCTAAATTTGCATTTCTTACCGCTAATGGAAGCTTAACAACAAACTCATTGAAGAATGGTCCAGTAAAGGCTATTTCAAAACCTGCTGCTTCGAAAGCTTTCTTAGCATAATGTGCCTTCTGGATATTTTGAGTAGCAATTTCTTTCATTCCTTTTTTCCCAAGGGCCGTCATTGCAACAGAAGCTGCTAATGCATTTAACGCCTGGTTAGAACAAATATTAGAAGTTGCCTTATCACGTCTAATATGTTGTTCACGGGCTTGAAGTGTTAATACAAAGCCTCTTCTTCCCTCTTCATCAACAGTTTGACCGACTAAACGTCCTGGCACTTTTCTCATCAACTTTGAAGAAACAGCAAAGTAACCACAGTGTGGTCCACCAAATTGTGTTGAAATACCAAAAGGCTGCGCATCTCCAACAACAATGTCTGCTCCGAATTTTCCAGGTGGTGTTAAAGCCCCTAGAGCCAATGGATTACTCGAAACAATATACATTCCTTTATGTTGGTGAGCAATTTCTTCAATCTCTTTCAACGGTTCAATTTGTCCGAAGAAATTTGGATACTGAACAATTACAGCAGCAACTTCTTCATTCATTTGTTCTTTTAGAGCGTTAAGATCCGTTACTCCATTATTTACAGGAATTTCAATAACCTCTAAACGTTGACCTGTTGCGTATGTTTGTAAAACTGCACGAGATTCAGGATGAACGGCCTGAGAAACAAGTATTTTTTGATTTCTTGTTTGTCCTGCACTTAATGTTGCGGCTTCTGCAAGAGCTGTACCACCGTCATACATCGACGAGTTGGCAACATCCATTCCGGTAAGCTCACAAATCATTGTCTGGAATTCAAAAATAGCTTGAAGCTCCCCTTGAGATATTTCTGGTTGATATGGCGTATATGCTGTATAAAACTCAGAACGAGAAATAACATGATCAACGATGACTGGAATATAGTGATCATATACACCTGCTCCTAAAAAGGAAGGGTTGTCTTTAAGGTTTTTACTTTTGCTTGCTAGCTCTGTAAGCTCCTTTAGTAAGGCTGTTTCTGATTTTGCTGGTTTAATTTTATATTCACCTTTGAACCTAACGCTCTCTGGAATATCTTCAAATAATTCATCAACTGAGCTTACACCAATTGCTTGTAGCATTTCTTGTTGATCTTGCTCAGTCATCGGTAAATAACGATGCTTCATAGTAGGAACCCCTCTCAATTACTTTTTTGGACGCTTATAAAATGGTGTTGAGACGACTTTTGCCTTTAAACGTTTTGCACGAATTTGAACTTCAACCTCAGTTTCTAATTCAGTAAAGGAACTGTCAACTAATGCTAAACCAATATTCTTCTTTAAAGTTGGTGATTGTGTACCTGTTGTAACAAAACCAATTTGTTGGTCACCATTAAATACTTCATACCCATGACGTGGGATCCCTTTATCAATCATTTCGATCCCTACTAGTTTTCTCGACAGCCCCTGCTCTTTCTGCTTCAATAGAGCTTCCTTACCTATAAAGTTCGCTTCCTTTTGCAGTTTAACAGCAAAACCAATTCCAGCCTCTAGTGGAGATATATCTTTTGAAAGCTCTTGTCCATACAACGCAAGATTTGCTTCAAATCTAAGCGTATCACGAGCACCTAATCCACAAGGAAGTACACCTTCTTCAGACCCATTTGTTAGGATTGCCTTCCAGAGTTCACTTGCATCCTCTGGCAAGCAATAAATTTCAAATCCATCTTCTCCTGTATAACCAGTTCGAGAAACAAGCGCTTTCTTCCCCGCAACCACGACACTGTCTTTAAACCCAAAGAAGCCAATTTCTTGAAGAGGTGTTGATGTCAGCTTTTGTAGTACCTGCTCTGCCAATGGCCCTTGAATAGCTAGCTGTGCCGTTAGTTCCGAAACATTCGTAAACTCTACGTCTCCAAATAGTTGGGATTGTAACCACTCAAAGTCCTTGTCAATATTTGATGCGTTTACCACAAGCAGGTAGTCTTGATCTGCTCTTTTGTAAACAAGTAAGTCATCCACTGTTCCACCATTTTCATAGCACATAGCCGTATACTGAGCTTTTCCATCAACAAGCTTAGATACATCATTTGTCATGGTTCTTTGTAAAAATTCAAGACTTCCAGGACCTTTTACCTCAAATTCTCCCATATGAGAAACATCAAAAAGGCCAGCACGCTCTCTCACTGCCTCATGTTCTTCCTTAATACTTGAAAATTGTACAGGCAGTTCCCATCCACCAAAGTCAATCGTTTTTCCACCATACTCCTTGTAAACATCAAATAACGGTGTACGCTTAAGCTCGGACATACGCTTCCTCCTTCTTTATGTACCTAACATGTAATGTAGCCATAACTATAAATTATTGATCCCTTCTATATTATCCAGGATCTACTCTCATCGAAACAAAAAAAGGACAGAGTTATCCATGTAATATATATGGATAATCTCTGTCCTGGCACCTGAAAGTTTTGCAGTATGCATTTCCTCTTTGGTGGTTCGTTTATTCGAACGCTCTCCAGAGTAGCGTCAAACAAGAGTCTTTTTGCCTGAGAGATTCACGAAATGTTCGCTTGCTCCTTCGGCGCCACTGGTATTTCCATTCAAACAGACTCAGGATGATGAGCTGTTTGCAACGTAGTCTCTCCTCTTGTTCTCATTCGCTTTATATAATTTTGTTAATTTATGGCTATACTACTTAAAAGTGAATTTTTAACAAGCTTGTAAGAAAGGGCATTCTCTTATAAGCAATGGTCATTACTACATCAAAATGATGTTTGGTAAATGCCATAAAAACTATAATAATCCTACCATTAAAACTGGCAGTTGAGCAATATGCAATCTAGCAAAAAAACTAACTATTTTTAAAATATAGTTGTTTTCGTTCGAGTTTTTATACGATGTTTAGAAAGAATTCATATATAACAACACTAATTTCTAAAGGGAAAGGAATGTATTTCATGCAGGGTGTCGAGGTCATTTTTGACAAGACGTGGGAAGAGGAATTCAACAAGAGGTTTGATGATGATGGTCCTTGGGCGCACTGGGACCTTTATAAGCTTGCCTATGAAATCGAACAACATCTGGCAATCCCTGAATTTGAAGGATTACAAGCTCCTAGACATTTACCAAATCTAGAACCCCTTCCTCATCAATTGGAGGTTGCTAGAAACGTAGTTGAAAAAATGAATGGAAAAGCAATTTTAGCAGATGAAGTAGGACTAGGTAAGACCATTGAGGCCGGGTTAATCTTAAAAGAATATATGATTAGAGGATTAGTAAAAAAGGTATTAATTCTCGTACCAGCTTCCCTTGTCTCTCAGTGGGTAAGTGAGTTAAATCAGAAGTTTTTTATTCCTGCAGTCGGACAAAAGAAAAGCTATGTTTGGGAGCAGTGTGATGTAGTGGTCTCGTCCATTGATACAGCTAAAAGAGCTCCTCATCGAGAAATCATATTTGAACAGAACTACGATTTAATTATCATTGATGAAGCGCATAAGCTAAAAAATAATAAAACGAAAAACTATGAGTTTGTTCAAATGCTAAAAAAGAAGTTTTGCTTATTACTTACAGCTACACCAATTCAGAATCGAGTAGAAGAGATTTTCAACTTAGTTTCTTTATTAAAGCCTGGTCATCTCGGTAGTCAAACAAACTTTGAGGAGTCTTTTAATGCAAAGGAACGCTCTTTAAACAATGATGAGCATTTAAAAGAGTTAGTAAATAAGGTGATGATTAGAAATAGGCGTGGAGACACCGGCATTGAATGGCCAAAACGCCATGTTAAAACCATCCCTATTGAGTTTTCAAAAGAGGAACGAGATTTATATGACACCATCAATCAATATAAGCGCGGCACCTCTGGAAACATTGGCAGCAGCTTTTCTTTGATTACTTTACAGCGCGAAGCTTGTAGTAGTAGAGAGGCTGTCTATTACACCCTAAAAAATATGCTAACTAAAAGTGAAGGCAGCCCTCAAGTTGAGTCCTTGGTAACTGGATTGATGAAGAAGATTGAATCCATTACGAGCAACGCAAAAGCTAAAAAGGTAGTGGAGCTAGTACAAGAGATAAACGGAAAAGTAATCGTCTTTACAGAATATCGCGCAACTCAGTTGTATTTACAATGGTTTCTTCAACAGCACGGTATCTCCTCTGTTCCTTTCCGAGGTGGATTTAAAAGAGGTAAAAAGGATTGGATGAAGGAGTTATTTAAAAATAAAGCGCAAGTACTCATTGCAACAGAAGCTGGTGGTGAAGGGATTAATCTTCAATTCTGTCAGCATATTATCAACTATGATTTGCCTTGGAATCCGATGAGACTTGAGCAACGGATTGGTCGTATTCATAGACTTGGACAAGAAGAAGATGTTCATATATACAATTTCGCCATAAAAGATACTGTCGAAGAGCATATTCTCAAGCTTCTTTATGAAAAAATTAATCTGTTTGAACGAGTGGTCGGAGAATTGGATGAAATATTAACAAAGTTAGACTTCGGTAATATAGAAGATCATATTCAGGACATCTTAACACACTCAAGAACAGATGGTGAAGTAAGAGTCAAAATGGAAAACTTAGCTTCTTATATTGATTTTGCTCAACAAGATATAGAAAAGGATGAAAACAATTATGCAGCAACATGAGATTCACCGATTTCTAGAACGGTATTTTATTGCAAATGAATGTGAGATTTTAGAGAATGCAGCCGGCTTTATGAATATTCAACTCACAATAGACTTAGACAAAGAGCTAATGAACCGCCCGTTTTATTGGCATTACCTCGAGAAAACGGGTGGGACACCAAATCCGGCTCAGTTAGCCTTTATTACAAATCCGGCTCAGTCCAGAAGTGATGTAAAAGGAGAAGTCATCCATTTTGGTTCTCCTCGTCTACATCAAATATTTCAATCCACAAAAAAACTAGCTGGATTCATTAGAATGTATGAACAGGTTAAACAAACAAACTTTCAGCAGAATAGCACTCCACTTCATCCGTGGTTGGGGCTAAATATGAAAATCTCCTATCAGTCCGATCAGACACGTGACGTCATTTTATCTGTCGGGCTGAACTTAATAAATGGAATGATTATTGATCACTTTCAGGATCAGTTAAACCGATTAAATGTAACACCTAAAATACCAGACTTTTGTTTCACTTTGACTCCTATTATCAAACCACAGAGTGGGATTGCTCGAGTAAAACAAACCATTCAGTCCATCATTGATCATGATGACCATACATGGGCAATACAAGCACGTGAACGATGGGAACAGGATTTACAATTATTAGATCATTTTTATGAAGATATTGAGGAGAAACCAGAATCATACGAAGTTGAGAAACAAGCGTTAAAAGATCAGTATGAACCAAAAGTAAAAGTCTCAGTAATAAACGGAGGAATTTTTTATCTATCTCAACAAGCCATACATGTAAGAGAGAATTAGTCGTTTGCATAAATACAACAAAAAAATAGGAAAGCTTCTCAATGGAAGCATTCCTATTTTTTTTGTTGTTTCTTTTCTTTTTTCATATAAAGCATAAATCCAATCGGAACAATCCCAAACCATCTTGACATCATGGGAGGTTGAGTGGATTTCTTATCCTGTTTTGTTTGGATCCTTTGTTGTTTCGGCTTATCCAAATAGGATACAAATTGCTGAGTAACAAATTTAACTAAATCATTAAATGTCATACAAACCACCTACTTTTTAAGTTTTACTAGTATGGTCTGTTTTATTCACTTTTAATCATTTGAGCAAGCTGTTCTACCACGATCTGTAATGGTCGGGCTGTATCAATGAAAAAATCATTTTCTTCGTAGTACTGTTGTCTTTCTAAGTAGAGATGCTTTATTTGTTCCTTTTGAGAGTTAACAACGAGGGGGCGAGTTTGATCATGTTCAAGCCTACTCCAAATCACATCAAAATCACATTGAAGGTAAACCATGGTACCATTTTTCCTCATCCACTCTCTATTTTCTTTTCTAATTACCATACCTCCACCAGTAGTAACAATAAGGTTGGTCGTTGGCAAAGAGAACAGTGTTTTTGATTCAAGATCTCTAAAGTAGGATTCCCCAAATGTAGAGAAGATCTCTCTTATAGAAATGCCTGTTTCCCTCTCAATTTGTTCATCTGTATCTATGACGGGTAGCTGTAAATGATTAGAAAGCTCTCTACCAATTGTTGACTTTCCAGACCCCATAAAACCTGTTAGAAAAATTGTATTCATATGCTCACCTTAGTTTTATACATATCGTATCAAATAAGCATATGGTAATGGAAGAGGGAAATGCTCTTATCTAACTTCCACCCATCTTGTAACCTTAGATTCTATAACATCAAGATATAGAACAACACTCGCTTTTCTTTTACTGTCCGTTTGGACTGTGATCGTAATCCTTTTTTGGTTAGGCGCTATATCAACAAACGTAATGACGCTCTTCCCCTCTTCATACTTCAAAGTGGTATTAGTAAACTTTTTCTGTTCCGTACGTTGTTTAACTTCAACCATAGACTTTTGAAGTAATGTCTCTAATGAATTAATTTGAAATCTTTCTTTATAAAAACGTATATCTGTCATGTACAAAGTTACCTGATGGGATAACAAGAAAAAAATAAAGGTGCAGATTATTAAAACAAATGGTAGTACATATCCTTTTTCAGTTTTCATGATTCATCACGTCAGTCCAACGATAAAGTTTTGATTCATATTCCACTCCTTCTAAATCCGTCACCTCTATAGCTAATCCACTCTCAATATACCTAAACCCAACTGTTCGGATATGTTGTAAAATGACTTCATGCCCAGCACCATTCACCTGTCTACGTAAGATGTTTTGATAAAGTTCATATGTAATTACATTCGGCGGCTGCTTGACTAGCAACTTGCCTTGACTAATAATAATCTCACTACCTTCTCTTACGTCCATTCTCATTTGTGCAGATGCAATTTCCCATTCAAAAGGGTGTAAGCCTTGTGGCTGACTAGTCCATTTTTCAAGTAGTGATAACAGTAATGGAAATGTTGAACAAATTGTTATTAGTACAAGAAAGACAATGAGCATCTCTAGAAGGGTATATCCTTTTTCATTCACCTTTACCATTTCCTAACCGTCCCACAGCTTTTCTGCTCACGATCAAGGTAGTCTGTCCAATTTACACAGCCTGTGTATAGATTAGTGGAGGAATTTAGTTGAATGTTTATCGCCAGAGGGACTCTTTGATACAGGACAATTTCTGATAAATAGGCTTCATCATTAGTAGATTGTTCAAATATCTTTTCTTGTAATGTTTTTCTAGCGACGTTTTCTAACACTAAGTTTTTCCTTTCTAATGTGATGAGATACAATTGTGGTAACACCAGAGTGATAACAAAAAATAAGAGAAAGCAAGCCACAAGCGCTTCTACTAATGTAACTCCCCTACAATTTCTCAACCTTAAATCGTCCCCTCCCCAACAGAAAGGTTACTTTATATGTTTGTTGATGATAGATTACATACATAGTGCCTGAACTATTAATATTTCCACTTGCATTAAATCGAATTGGATTTGAAATGGTTAATGGCCTAACTTGTATATCCTGATTTGTTAATCGTTTCAACACTAATTCTCTCAAGCCACTTTCTCGAATATCATAATAGTTCTTCTGTTCGTGAAATGACATTTCTATCGTCTTAGAGTGACTAATAGCGACTTGTTGTGCAAGCCAAATATCCTCCTGCAATTGCTGAAAAAATTGATCGATGGTTTGTCTTTCGTAAAGTGATCTTAGGTGAAAAGTTGAGAAGATAAGAAGATTCATGACTATAAATAATACTAGTAACATTTCTAACACAGTATATCCATTCTCTTTAGGGCTCTGGAACAACGTTTACTTCTCCATTACTTGCAATTTGAAGCGCTTCTCCATTCGGACATTCTGTCTCTGGAATATACCCTGAAGTTTTAAGCTCTGAGATTGTTGGATTACTAGAAGTATTAAATTCCATTTTATAGGCTTCAATTTGAGCCTGTACCATATTAATATAAGCCTCACAACCCTTGCTGCGAATTACACCTTGCTGCTTAGTTAGATTAGGAATTGTGATTAGTATTAATATGGAAATGACTAAAAGTACCACCATCATTTCTATCAACGTAAAGCCTTTTTGATTCAAATTATTTCCTCCTTAAAGTTCATTTAACATTTGAAATACAGGCTGCATGATCGCTACATACAAAACTAAGATGATGACACCAACGAACAGGAAGATTGTAGGTTGGATTGCTGCCATCTTTCGGTTCAAGTCATCCTCTACGGCTTCAGCCGAAAGTTTGCTATAATGATACAGCTCTCGGGATAATTCCCCGTTAATAGAGCCGAAGGCAATTGATTTTGCTAGTTCACTTTCGAAATAGGATCTCGAGCCAATAATTGTGGCTAGTGTTTCACCACTTCTTAGTTCTTTCTTTATTTGAGTAGCTTCCTCACTAAAAAATGTAAAATAAGTCTGACCTTCAAAAACAGATAGTGCCTCGTAAACGGATAATCCGCCTTTCAGAAGTTGACTCAACTGCATCGCAAAATACTGTGAATAAAATTTAGAAATAAACCGCCCATAAATCGGGATTTTCTGGAGGTATGCCACCCTTCTTATTGCCGATACTCTTTGTATCTTAATATATAGTGTAATCCCCATTGTTAATAAGCTAACAAAGAGGAAGGTACAAATACGTGGAAGCCATTTTGAAATTGTCATTATTATTGAAAGTAAGTAATTATTTTCTATATCCATTGTTTCAAAAACAGTAGAAAACTGGGGGAGTAAAAATAGATGGATAAGAAGGAAAAGCCCTATTGTAGTTCCAATTAGAATAAGAGGATATTGAAGGACTTTCATCATGCGGCTATTGTTTGATACCTTTGTTTCTAGTAGCTGACTAGCCTCTTTCAAAGCAAAGCTTAAATCTCCATGTCTTTCTGCAAAGTACAAATAGCCCAATACATCTCGATGAAAAGCAAGTTTAACTAATATTTCATGAAACGTTCCTCCATTCTTCATTTCTTCGATTCTCTCTGCTAGAAGAATTTGTTTAGAGTGAGGTAGATACAGCTTTAGCGTAATTAATGCTTCAAGCAGAGGATATCCACGACCTAGCATGGTACTTAATTGCTTAAGTAGCTTTACTTGTTCAGGCATTTTCCATTTCATCGTCCTATAACTCATGTTTCCACCCTTCCAAACTTTGGATAGGTAAATATCCAAGCGCAATTCCTTTATTAATTAACTTGGAGAAGGTTGGATATGAATACGGAGTCGTATTTCCCCTTGCTTCATCAATGACATTTAGTAATGAGCGTCCATGCAGCACTTCATATACGCTTATACGTTTTGCTTTTCGGTGCTTACGACAGATGGGCATACATGTCTCACCACAGAATGGACAAATTAAATCAAAAAGACGCTGTGCTGAAATGGCTAACAAAGTTTGCTCGATTTCCTGCATGGTAATATTAAATTCCTTGAGACGATAAATCGCTCCTTTAGCATCCTTTGTATGCATGGTACTCAATACTAAATGACCCGTAAGTGACGCTCGTATTGCTATTTTTGCCGTTTCTTCATCTCTAATTTCTCCAACCATAATAATATCGGGGTCATGTCTTAAAATAGCCTTTAAGCCTGTTGAATAGGTAATTCCCGCTTTTTCATTTACTTGGACTTGTAAAAGATAGTCTGTGTGCTTTTCAATTGGATCTTCTAACGTAATGACATTACGTTGTGTTGATTGATGAGAGGCGTGAAGGAGGGAATAAAGTGTAGTTGTCTTGCCTGAACCAGTAGGGCCTGTAAAAATCATAAGGCCATGCTTATTTTTCATTAGGGAAATAAGAGTGTTTGTAGTCTGTGGAAACAAGGATAATTCTGATGTTGGAAAAGGGTCTTCTTGTGGAAGGAGTCGAATAACAAGGCTTTCTTCATAAGGAGTTGGTAAAGTAGAGAGTCTTAAATTAACTAATTTTTCACGGACTGACAACATGAGTGATCCTGTCTGTGGTCTACGCTTTTCGCCTATATCCATTGAAGCTAAAAATTTAAAGTGAGAGATTAATTTTGTCGAGTGTTGTTTAGGTATCTTCTCTCTAACTGTAAGATCATTCCCAAAGCGATACTTAATTAAACAATCCTCTCTTCTAGGAACAAAATGAATGTCGGTCACTCCCTCTATTGATGCCTCAAGGACTAAACGTTCTGCATGATTTTCAACCATGCTCAAAGCTATTCACCTTCTTTCTGTTGAATTCAAGTAATAGTTTCGGCAAGTTTCGTCATAATTCCTGCATTACTTAAAAAAAATTTAATTTTGTACATATTTTTTATTCAAAGGGGCAATATAAAATATGACGATGGGCTATAGCCAAGCGGTAAGGCAACGGACTTTGACTCCGTCATGCGTTGGTTCGAATCCAGCTAGCCCAGTACCATAGGAGGTTATATACCTCCTTTTTATTTATTCCACTTATGAATAAGACTGAAAACAGCCTTTAGTAAAGAAAGTAGAGTAAACTTCAAAAATAAGTCACATTCATACCTGCTTCTTATATTTACATTCATACATTCGTCCATTATAATGGAAAAGTATATGGATAAGGGCAAAAGGAGGGATACATATGGATCGTATGTACCGTGTTTTGGGGTTTTGGACTGGTATATTTGCAGTCATGTTCTATTTAGGTGACATGTACCAAACTTCATTACTATTCTTCGGACAAACTGCATTTTTTGTATTTTTAGGTTATTTAAATCTTTCAGAACGTATGTATATTTATATTTTCGGTGCTTATCTAACCGTTTTCTTTATTGGATTTACGTACTGGACGACATTTATGATGGTACCTGGACAAGGTGGCCACTAAATAATGGTTGTAAAAAGCGATGGGAAGAACCCCATCGCTTTTTATATAGTTTCTGTTAAGATCTTGGCATCCACGTTTTTTGTTTGAACCACTACTTGAAAAGAGCTACTAATCCCCCCTTGCATGATAAGAGAACGTATAGCCCTATTTTTCTTACTTGCCTCAGAAAACGGATTCAAGTTGGCATGCTCTTCTAACCTATTTAGAATCCCAGCCTTTACTAAAAATTCATCCTGTCTACATACTCCATAAACATTTAATCCGCTCTTACTGCCAGCTTTGATTAATTTGTCCAAATGGATATGTGTGGTTAGATCCATTTCCCCCACATGCTTCAATGGATCTGTTATTAGTTGGTGCTGATAATAACCTCTCAAACTTCCCTCTCTATGATAAGGTAAATTCCATTCCTCATCACGATACCCATAATCAATGGTAAAGATCACAGCTTTGTCTACATCATGACCTAAATTTTCAATGTAACGACACATTGACAACGGGACTTCATACGTTTGACCCTCTGATAACTGAACATCGTACTCTTCTAAGAAATCTTTAATATTTTTATTTTCTAAAGGATATTCTAATACTTTTAACTCTTTCTCAAAGGTGATCCTCAGCTCTTTTATTTCTCCATTAACCATCCTCACACAATCAACAGGAAAAGCATCAAAGAATTCATTAGAAAAGATAATTCCGTTAAAGTTAGAATGCATGTCCTTAATCTGTTCAAAGTCATTCACGACAAAAACATTCTTATACTCTTTTACTTTTTCTTTAACCAACGTCTGATGGTATGGACTTGTCTCTACAATATAATAATAACCCGCTTGAAAAGTCGCAGAGGACTCACTACTCCATGTCTCAACTATGTGTCTAGCAAATGAACCGTTACCTCCACCTAGCTCAACAATAATTGGGTCAACTTTACTTTTTTCTATTAGCTCAATGAACACAGTTGTTAGCACTTCTCCAAATATAGGAGATACCGAGCTAGTGGTATAAAAGTCTCCACCTTTTCCAATCTTCTGCTTTTGTTTCATATAGTAGCCTTCCGTTGGATGATATAACGCTAGCTCCATAAAAGTTGAAAAAGAGATAGATTGCAAAGGATGTTGTTCAATTGCTTTTACAATATGCTCAATCATGTAACACCTAATATCCATTTAAAAATGGATTTGTATCCATTTCTTGTTGAATCGTTGTTTCACTTCCATGTCCTGAAAGCACCAATGTTTCTTCAGGTAGTACAAGGAGCTTATCATGAATACTCTTAATTAGCAGCTCATGATTACCACCTGGTAAATCAGTACGACCAATGCTTCCCTCAAAAAGTGCATCTCCTGATAGAACAAGCTGTTCTTCTTCAAAGTAGTACGAAACACTCCCTGGTGAATGGCCGGGTGTTTCAAAGACTTTCATCTTAAAAGGCCCAATATGAAGATCACCTTCACCCGTAATGATTTCGTCCGCCTTTTGCAACACAATCTCATCAGAGAATGGCGTTCGAGCAGACAGGTTTAATAATGGATCAACAAGCCAATCCTTTTCTTTCTTATGTATGTATACCGGGATTTCCCATTTATTTCTTACATCATCCACTGCACCTATATGATCATAGTGTGCATGCGTTAATAATACCGCTACTGGTTTCAGTTTATACTCATTAACAAATGCAAAGATTTTGTGAGGTTCACTTCCTGGATCGATGATAAGGCAATCCAACTTTTCATTCCAAACAATATAAGCATTTGTTTGTACAGGTCCTAAAGGCATTCTTCTCCACTTCATATCTTATCCCTCCGTTTACAAACTTCTACCGTTATTTTACACTATGTAAGAGTGAAACTAAAAGAAGAATAGTGTATGAGAAAGGAAGCTTATGGATAATTTAATAGCAATTGAACTTATTGATGATGAACACCATGATCTACTAGAGCCGTTTTTACCAATACTGTCATCATTTAAAGAAAAGTATAAAGAATTCTATCTTTTCTCTTCTCGTGAAGATGTCTTACTTTTAGAAAAAGAACTAAAAGATTACTTCATCATACAGGATGTTCATTCACTTTATGTCTTACGTCAACCTCAGCTGTTTCCAACATTTAGTGACTATGGTTTTACTTCAAATACTACTACCTATCTATTTCAAAATATGGTATCATGCTTCGCTATTAAAGGTGGGAATTCAAAAGATGTTGAAATGGCTATGTTACAATTTGATGAACATTTAATTGCCATAAATGAAAACATTTACTTTGTAGACCTTCACCATCAGGCTCTAATAGAGAAAATTGCCAACGCTTATCACATTACAATTTCCTTTTTTGAACTCGACAAATAGCTGTAAAACGATTAAAATAAGAATGTTAAAATGGCTACATATGCTAGAGGTCTCATCGGTTGGATTCGAAAATAAACCTCTCATGTAAAAACTAGCAAAAGGAGGTATTTTTCATGGGCTTAATTATTATTTTTGCATTAGTAACTTTATTATCTGTAGTCGGATTGGTTCGTTCTTTACGTGAAAAGAATATTCTTGGTATAGTTTTTGCTGCAGGTACATTAGTTGTTTTTGGTTGGTTTACTGTCATGACGTTAATTCATCATGGATTCCCAACGGCACACTAAACAAAAGCAAATCAAGGATTACTAGGTTAATAAAAAAAATTCAAGCCATCAACATAGAGTTGATGGCTTGAATTTTTTTAAAAAATACTGTATGTAGGTCATTAACTTATGTTGAAGGCTTTTCTACTTGTTTTTTTACACTTTCTAATTTATCATTCATTTTCACTTTTTTATCACGACGATCATCAATTCGTATATTCGTTGCAACCCTCTTAATTCCATTTTCAAATGGAGACTCATGAATTGCCTGAATAACTTCAAATAATACTGAAAGCTCTCCTTCAATCAACGTATTCATAGGTGTTAATTGATAAGAAATAAGACCTTCCTTTTCATACTTAGAGAGTATATGTTGAATCTCTGCCACATACTTACTAACACTCGGTGTTTCTGTTCCAATTGGTATTACCGTTACATCAACTATCGCCATTTCTACACCCCCATTTACTTTATTAAAGATTTTAGTTCATTTGTTTTTAGATCTAGTATGTCCTCATACTGATATCCTACTAAGCTTAGTTCACCATCCGGAGACAGATGAATGGGGCGGTCGTCAACTCCATCTAGTATTAGCTGTTCTTCGCCACTTTGCATAGAATATTTGATAAGCTGTAGAGTTTTGAGCTGATTATCTTTTATAACTGGCTTGTAAAGAAGTAAACTCTTTATATTCTTATTATAATCATAATTCGGTATCCACCATCTGTCTGAATAGGTCTCTATAGTAGGTAGCTTAAAGCTCTGTAAATGCTGTTGAGTTACCGTATCAATAAATTGATAACTAGACTTATCACTTTGTGGAGAAATTGTCATCAACAGGGAATGGTATGTATGAAATCCAAGAATGCCTTCTGCTACTAATTCCTCTGTCTGTTTCTCTAAGTGATAAGAGTAGAGAGGAGCCGAATGTTCTCTGACCTCTTGATCCCATTGTAAATACAGTACCTCTGATCCACTTAACCATTGTATAAATGGTTGATTTAGTTGTATTTCATCAACCTTTTGATTCGATATGTCCATAAGGTAGTTTTGAAAACTCCAATCTTCCTTAAAACTCGTAATAAACAACTTCTTTTCATTAAATGGATTCCAGACATATTGAAGCTCCGTAGACTCTACATTCCAATTAACTTGTTCATTACCTTTCTTATCTAGAATCACAATATTTGCCTCATTGATGGAAGATGAAGAATGGACGGCGAAATAATTTCCATTTTCACTACTCTCAATAGTAATAATTGGATGAGAGGATTCATAAAATAATTCCTTTTCCCCAGTAAACAAATGGTAGCGATATAGATCTGACCCAGTATGATTACTTCCATTGACAATATATAATATGCTCGTCTCGTTATACCAATCACCAACAGAATGAAAAAACTCACCATCAAGATCAATGGGGATAATAGGCAAATCCCCCATAAAATGACCGGAGGGAATGCGTTTTTCATGGATATGAATCTCCCTATTCATAGCGTTTTCCGTTTCATGTGTCTGAAAAGAAGAGCAGCCTGAAAGGAAGAAGCATAGTGTTAGTAGAAAAATGATTGGATATGCTCCCTTTACCAACTCACTCATCACCTCAAAATTAAGCTCTATATGTATTACGTCGAAAACAGAAAAAAGTTACACCCGTTCAGAAAAAATATATTCATATCGTACCATAGCAAGAGAAATATAGACATAGAGAACGTACAAAAAAGCAGCCTTAAGTATAGCTGCTTTTTCGTTACATTTTAGAAAAGAGCCTTTACATATATAAGCTTGCTAAAAAAATCCCTAAGCTGTCTTTATAGATGTCGTCAAACTGTGACAGAGGTAATGGGTTCACCCCTTCTCCTAGTTCTATCGTATAACCAGGTCTTTTCCATTTATAAATAAACCAGTCACGATATCCAGCATGACTATCTATATGCTGAATTGCTTTATATCCACTTACCCTCTCAAACTCAGCTGCAATTCTCCCAGCCTCCTGTGGTTCAAGGTCTAAATAACCCCAGTACATTTCTTTACCTTGAGTATGAAAGGCTACAATACGATGAAAATCTCGTTCTACTGTTAACTGTGCCATTGCCATTGCTTCTGGTTCAGTTAAAGGAGCACCTCCTGGATAATCCCTAGGCGCAGGCTTCTTAGGTTCTTTACGTTCTTTTTCAATCTCCCAATAAGCCGGATATTGGTTATTAAGATCAACACCTTGTATATTGGCTTTCCAATTGCTAAAGTCAAGACTTCCGTTATTTATTTCCATAACTTTGGAATAGTACGGTTCTTCCTCAGGAGGTCCTAAAAGTACAAGATCTACTCCATCAGGATTTACCATCGGGACAATCGAGAGCGATACTTCATGGTAAAAAGGGAGCATGTATACGCCGTTTAATGACCCGTTGTGTGTTAAAGCAGATAACATATCGTTAACATACTGCATGATGATTGCTGTTGTTATCCATTCGTTTGCATGAAAGGAGCCATTCATGTGAACTTTCTTAGGACCGTTTCCAACCTTAAGTTCAAAAATCTCCCTTCCAAGAACTGACTTTCCAATTGACTTAACCTTAATAAAGGGATAATGAGCTTGAAGAATTTGAAGATCGTCTACTAATGTTTGATATGAATACTCCTTCTTTCCATTTATCGCTCGTTCAGTTAGTCTTAGGGGGAGTTGTATCGTCTCTCCTACTTGTAAATGAGATTGTGGCTGTTTTGCATTTAGCAATAGAAGAGCATCCACACTTATGTTTCGTTGTTGAGCAAGCTTCCAGGTCGTATCCCCCGCTTTTATTCTATATGGCTCATTCGTAAAGCCAGGAATTTTCACGCGATTTCCTACCCTTATACTGCGTTGATATTCAGTAGTATTAGAATCCAGTATTAAATCTAAAGGTAAACCAAATAACTGACTATAGTACCATAGAGAGTCACCTAGCCTAACGGTAACTTCCATTTCTCATTCCTCCTTTTCCATCACTGATTTCATATGTATGAGAAAGGAGGAAGAAATATTAATAGACAAATAGAGAACTATCAGTCCTATCTAATTTAATTGTTTACATCAATTCCCTCGGATTCGAGGTAGTTAATTAGGTAGAAATCAGCGTATGAAAAAGGCCTCGATTCTAAGATCAAGGCCTTCATACATGATTAGTTTTCTTCTTGCTTCAGAACTTCTTCACCTAAATAATCATTTCCATTATAGAAGCGAAGAAGATCACCATAAACGATTTTATCAGAAAGCTCAAGCTCACGCTTCGCTTTATCCATGTAAGGTTCACAAGCTGCGACATCAATAGCTTCACCAGTAGATTTCTCATAACAAGTATTAGCTGTATACACATATTCACTCGTAATAAAGCTACCATCTCTTAATACAGTGAATGGAAACTTGTTACTAGAGAATAGGTCAGCTCCAAATTGAACCTGATTCTGTGTGCTAATGCCCATGAGATTTAAAATAGTTGGTTTTAAATCAATTTGACCAGAGACTCTAGAAATGGTACTCCCCTCTTGACCAGGGATATGAACGATAAGTGGTACCTTTTGAAGCTGAATGCTATCAAATGGGGTAATCTCATCTTTTCCTAGGAACTGTGCCATTGCCTTATTGTGGTTCTCAGAAATTCCGTAATGATCACCATATAAGATTATAATTGATTTCTCATAAATTCCCTCATCCTTTAAGCGCTGAATAAAGTGCTTAATGGATTCGTCCATATATCGAACTGTTGGGAAGTAACGATTAAGAGTACGACTATTTGACGTATACTCATTCACCATTTTATCTTCTTCACCAAGCTCAAAAGGAAAATGGTTAGTTAGTGTTATAAACTTCGTATAATATGGCTCTGGTTGTGATTTTAAATGTTCAATTGACTGTTCAAAGAAATCCTTGTCTTTTAATCCCCAACCAATTGAATTTTCTTCTGTTACTGTGTAATCATTGATTTCGAAGAAACGATCATAGCCAAGAGATTGATACATGATATCACGGTTCCAGAAGCTTTTATTGTTTGCATGCATGACAGAAGAGTAGTATCCGTAATCACTAATAATTTCTGGAGTTGCTTGGTATTCATTTGTCCCGTGAGTAAAGAATACGGCTCCACGACCTAATGGATACAACGAGTTTTCTAACAGAAACTCTGAGTCAGACGTTTTCCCTTGTCCTGTTTGATGATAGAAATTGTCAAAGTAATAACTCTCTTCAATAAAATCATTTAAGAATGGAGTAATCTCTTCACCATCGATGGTCTCACCTATCACAAAGTTCTGCAATGACTCCATTGAGATAATAATAATATTTTTGTCTCTAGCAACGCCAAATAATTCTTCATTAGGCTGTCGAACATTAGCCTTCAGGTAGTTTTCAATTTCAACAAATTCACTTCCATCAGCAAATGCTCTTTGGGCAGATGATTTAGACTGAAGAATAATGTCATAAATATGAAAATTATAGGTCCCAATGTTTTTAACCAACATTTCACGGTCAAATGTTCTTGTTAATAACTGAGGTCTCTCAGCCTCTGCAAGTCCTAAATTTACTATTGAGATGATCACAGCTAATAGTACATAAGCCGATTTATCTCTTTTTAGCAACGGTTGTGTAATAGACATGTTGTTCTTCTTTTTTGCAAATGCTAATACAGCCCCTAGGATCATTAAATCAGCAAAAATGAATAGATCTGAAAACTGAATTAACTCCGTTGCGCTATTTCCTAAGTCTGACATATTACTCGTTTGAAATAATACAGGAATCGTTAAAAAGTCATTAAAGAATCTGTAGTAACCGACATTAGCAAAAAGGATAAAGCTTGCGATTGAACCTAGAACAAATAACAATGGTATTCTAGACTTTTCCTTCACTAATAAAGTTATTCCAAGAAAGAATAAAAGGAAACTTAAAGGATTAATAAAAAGAATTAATTCCTGCATCCAGGATTCTATTTTTATATCAAAGCTAGTCTTATAGACTATATACGTTTTAAGCCACATCATGATGACCAATAAATATAAAGGCCACATTTTATGAAATGTAGATTTTAAATTCATAGTGGTACCTCCTTAATACAACTAAGCCATTTATCAGAATATTGCAGTAAATTTTACAAATTTTGGACATTACTAAAAGGAAACATAGTTAATCTTAATGTGTTTTTTACAAAAAATCAATGGTTAATTTATATTAACTTATTACAATTAAAAGACTACCATTATTCCGATTTTTACAGCCTGTCTATTAAGACGATGGAAACACCAAAAAAGTTTCACTTTATTTTACAAATCTTATATTAATATAGAAAAAGGGTCTCTATACCTATGACTAGAGACCCTTTTTGCTTTAGAAGATAGAAAAAATTACTACTTTTTATTCAACTCTTCCATTATTAACCATGCAGCACCAATGACCCCTGCATCATTTCCTAAAGTAGCTATAGAAAACTCAGCCCCTTTAGAAACTCTTGGAAAAGCAAACCTTCTAAAGTACTCTTTTACTGGATTTAATAAAATGTCACCTGCACGAGAAACGCCACCACCAAGGACAATCTTTTCAGGATTAACTCCATTAGAAAGATTGGCTAGTGCTAAGCCTAAATGAAAACTAATTTGATCAACAATTTGAAGTGCGAATGGATCGTCGCTTTTTGCTGCATCAAAGACATCTTTAGCTGTTAATTTACCTGAAACCTCAAGTGTTCGAAATAATTGGGAATCAGGATGATTGTCCACCTGTTCTAAGGCTTGTCTAACTATACCAGTAGCAGATGCAACCGTTTCAAGACATCCGTTCTTCCCACAATTACAAGAAGCTCCGCCCTCTGGAATGGATGTGATATGACCAATTTCACCACCAGCACCATTTACTCCGTGAATTATTTGACCATTCGTGATAATACCGCCACCTACACCGGTTCCTAAGGTTACCACGACCACATCTTTAGATTTATCACCTGCACCTTTCCACATTTCTCCGAGTGCGGCAAGATTTGCATCATTATCTACCACAACAGGTAGTCCCGATACCGCTTGTAATTTATCTCTTAAATGATAATCCTTCCATCCAAGGTTTACTGCTTCATATATTAATCCGGTGTCCATTTGGACAGGACCAGGAGCCCCTATCCCAATTCCCAAAAGCTGATCCTTCGTTTCACCTAGTTCCGTCAACTTAGATTCAATTGCTTCTGCAATATCTAGGATAATATTTTCGCCTTGGTTTTCTACATTTGTAGTAATCTCCCACTTATGTTCAATATCACCAGATTTTGTTATAAAAGCCATCTTTATTGTTGTACCACCAATATCAATACCCACTAACCATTTGTTATTAGACATTTTATACATTCCCTCTTTTTTTATCTTTTTCAATCTCTATTGCCTGTCTTACTACTAACACACCCAATTTATAATCTCTTACATCCAATAGCTTAGAATCATAGATCTCTCTTAACTCTTCTTCCATCATTTCTAAATCTGCTATTCGATTTCCACTGTAAATTAAAGTGCCATATTGCAGTAACAGTTTCTGCACATCATAAATTGTCTTCATTTTTCGTCACCTACTTAAACATAACTTCCGTTGTATGGACTCATAATAAGATTATAGAGCATTCTATAATTAGTTCAATAGATAACCGAAAGTGATTAGTTAGTTTACGTACGATGATAACTCCTCATAAGACCCAGGCTATAGGATTAGTTTAAAGAAATGACAGCTAAATTTCTCGGACGGTTAAGAGTGATTGATTTGTGAATAAGATTTACTGGGCTTAACGATCCGGGTCCTTTGGTTTAAGTGCTGTAGGTCTTCTGTTTTTAAGAGGGATGGGCGAGCGAAACAAAATATCTCTCATGGCACGATAAGAAAACGGAATAAACGGCCACATATAAGGAAGTTTGAAAGACCTCATTCTTGCAAGCATAATGATCCAAGCCGTAATCCCCACTACAAAGCCTATTACACCACCAATTGCAGTAAATATTAGCAAGATTATTCTTATAATGCGATTCGCCAAGCTCAATTCATAGCTAGGTGTTGCAAAAGTTCCAATTGCTGCAATAGAGAAATAGAGAATAACTTCATGTGAAAGTAATCCTACCTCTACAGCTACTTGTCCCACCATTAATGCTGCCACCAACCCAAGTGCGGTTGCAAGGGAGGACGGGGTATGTATGGCTGCCATCCTAAGCATATCTAAACCAATTTCAATTATTAAAATTTGCAGAAAGAGGGGAACACGCCCTTCTTCATTCGGTGCAATAAAATTTAGAGCATCTGGTAATAATTCAGGCTGAACAGAAACCAAATACCATAAAGGTAATAAAAACATAGAAGCAAATACAGCGAGATATCGAACTAATCTAAGATAAGCACCTACTATTGGTTTATTTCTATATTCCTCTGCATGCTGAAGATGATGCCAAAACGTTGTTGGAGTAATGAGTACACTTGGAGAACCGTCAACCATAACAAGCACATGACCGTCATACAAGTGAGCTGCTGCTGTATCTGGACGTTCCGTGTAGCGGACAACTGGATACGGATTATAATGACGACCAGATATAAATTCTTCGATCGTTTTTTCTCCCATCGGTAATCCATCCGTATCAATCTTGCTAATTGATTCCTTCACCACTTGTACTTGTTCAGGATTTGCAATATCTTCTATATAACAAATACAAATATCGGTTTTACTTCTTCTGCCCACTTGAAGATATTCCATTCTGAGCGTTCTGTCTCTTACTCTACGTCTAGTTAAAGCTGTATTAAAGACAATCGTTTCTACAAACCCGTCTCGTGCACCTCTCACCACTCGTTCTGTATCGGGTTCTTGTGGTCCTCGAACCGGATAGGTACGAGCGTCAATCATAATGACATAGTTAATACCGTCTACTACTAAAGCGGTCGGACCGGCTAATACTGTATCAACAACTGTATCTAAATCATCAACTTTTTCAAGTTCAACATATGGGATATATTTTTTTAACAGTTTCTCTAGAGGATCTGGATCAAGTTGTTCAGGTTCTAATCTTGCTAGAAACTTCATAAGTAAATGCAGTATTTCGTCTTTTGCGAAGCCATCTATCAAGAATAAAGACATCTTCCTCTCCGCATATTCTAAATCTAATTGAACCACATCAAAGCTTTTTTCTACTCCTAGTTCTTCCTTTAAATACAAAAGATTTTGTTCAATGTTGGATGATACTGTTCTTTTCTCCTTATACACCTTATCTCACCTCGGTTCAAAGACATAAGTCTTTAAATACTAATTCCATCATTAACGAATAAGAAAAGAAACATACCTTCTTCCTTATAATTACATAATTATAGGAATGTTAAGGTCATGACTTTCATAGATTTATGATAAGGTTGTCCAGAAAGGGTGAGAAAAGAACATGCACGCAAGAAAAAGTCTACTTATAACTATTCTAATTGTCGCTACATTCTCCCTGATTTTATCGAGATTTTTTTACCCGGAGGTACGAGAAAGTTTAACTTATTTTCCTGTAGATCCTACACTTGCCTTTTTAACGGCCGAGACGAAATTAACACTATTAAATGAAAAAGATAACGATGAGTATATGGTTGAGTGGGAAACTTATTCTGAAACGGATAAAAAAGTATATTTAAGACAAGATATATCTTTTCTTTATACGGACGGTGTACTCTCTGATACGATGTCTGAATGGAAAGAAGAAGTTTCTTTAATGGAGAATGGAAAGAAGTTAAAAGGAGAGGACAGTAGCTTTATCCAAAGTATTTCACTTCATCATGCTGAAGTACACTTACAAGATGATGTTATTAAAAGTGCTCAGAAAATGACGAGTGATGCGTTATACATCATTGATTCTTCCTTTAGCCCATTAGAGTCATTTCGAACACCAAATAATAAGGAGCAAGAAGAATGGAAGAAGATATTAGATCATGTCATTGCTCAGCACTTACAATATAGTTGGAATGAATTAATTCAGCATTTTCAGATAAACAGAGAAGAGTATCATGAACTTACACTTCTAGACTTAGCTGACTATAACGACAAGCCTCTTCCAGGGTTAGATCAGGAAGCTTCACAACAAGTATTAGGTCAACTTTGGGAAGGACTATATAAAAATTTCCTACTTGGTATTAAGCTCTCTCCGAACGATACGATATCACCAATTGGCAGTAAGATGCCGCTTATCTTAATTAACAAGGATCTGACCAATATCTATATTTTAATTGAAGGAAAAAATGGGGAGAAAATAAGGCTTATTCAAGAAATCAGTAGTAAGAACGATTAAAATTATTTCAGCCAATTAAAAAAAGGCATAAAAAAATCCTGTATTGATGCAGGATTTTTTTATTGAACCTTATCTAAAAGCCTGTCTTAGAAATTGTTCTCTTACAAAAGGAATTTGCATCGCAAACTTGACAGCTAATTTACGAAAAAGTGGATTACGAAGAACAGAGTTTAAGACGCGATAGCGTTTTTTGAACATAGTAAACATAAATAAGATAATCGTTGTGATCAAAATTGAGTTTTTCATCGTGATCCCTCCTATTTATTAATGTGTATCAGGAAGGATTCTTTTATCCTAAAAGTTCTATTAGGAAAACAGCTAAAACTCCGATCAATGTTGCCAGAATAATGGATAGGAAATTGGTTAAATCATTGTTAATCCATCCCACGCCGCTCACAATAATAGTTGGTTTTCGGCAATGAATTCTCTTTTCAGTTGGTCTACGACATAACTGACACTGATATTTTACTTGCAGTGTTGCCCCAATTATTGTGTCAAAAAGAGACCCCATTACGCCTGATACACCAATAATGATCATAAGGATGATAGAAATCTCTTTGAACAAAATGAGACCTAACACACTAATTAAAAACGCACCACATACAGTTGCAAATGTACCTAATAATGAAATAGCCCCTGATGTACCTGGTTCAACTTTTCTTAGTTTTAATACATGAATAGGTGCCTTCTTACTTAGACTGCCAATCTCAGAGGCCCAAGTATCGGAATTTGCTGCAGAAATCGAGATCAAAAAAGCAACTAGGAGGTAGTCAGAGGGATAAACCCAATACATAAAACTACAAATAGATGGTATAAGCCCATTTGCCATTACTTGAGTAAAGTCTCTACGTTCACCTTTCTCAGTGATTTGATCCACATTTACCTTGTCTCTTCTTTTATATTTACTCCATAAACTTGATGTTAGAAAAAAAGCCCCTAATATGACAAGGCCCTGTATACCAAAACCTAATGAAATAAGACTACCTACAGCAAAAGCAGCCAATGCGCCACTTACTGTTAAAGATTTAATGAAAAAACCAAGCATTGAAACAAACATAATAAAGATAATAATTGCACTATTTAGCACATAGAATGGTCCTTTCCTCTGTTATTAACTGTTGAACAGGTAGGTCGTGAGAGCAAATGGGGATTTCTAATACAAGCTGACATTCAAGCAACAGAGAAATTGTCACGTGATGATAATGAGGTAAATACCGGTCGTAGTAGCCCCCACCATATCCTATTCGGTAACCTTTTTCTGTATAACATATTCCAGGAACTATTAATAGATCAATGCCCTCTGGTGAAATGTAAACAGTCTGTTGTATGATGGGTTCTTGTAAGCCAAAATAAACAGTTTCTAACTGTTCAAAACTAGTTAATAAATAAAAATCCATTTGTTTTTTTGAAGACAAACATTTTGGAACGGCTATTTGTTTTCCTTCAGCCCAAGCATGTTCAATAATTCTCCGTGTTTCTACTTCCCTTCCCCGGGAAATGGTGAGACCGATTATTTTACTCTTTTTCCACTCGTCTGTTTGATATAATCTGTTTTCGATTCTTTTACAAGCTTGATCGAAGTCGTAAAAAGAAAGTTTTTCTAATTTCGATTTTATATGTAAACGTAGTTCTTTTTTTGTACGGTCCATTTAAAATACCTCCTTGTACTTGGGCTCTTTTAATATACATTATTATCTTATAGCGAGGTTTTATCTTTTAGCGAGGTTAAATGAAAGTAACTTTTCTTTCCAGTATAGAAATAGAGTTATAAATGTAAATAGCCGTAAACCTTTTATAGAAGGCTTACGGCTAAGCTAAGTAATCATTACTTAGTTTCTCTGTGAAGAGTAACTCTCTTAAGTCTTGGGCTGTATTTTTTAAGCTCAATACGTTCTGGATTGTTACGCTTATTTTTCTTCGTAATATAGTTACGATCGCCAGTTTCTGTGCAAGCTAGAGTAACAGTAACGCGCATTATATATCCCTCCAAACTGTGAATACATTCAATCAGACTTTACTATGATACCACTTATCCATTTAAAATGCCAGCGAAAATTCAATGATTAAGGAGAGATAATAAAATTTATCTCTTACTATATGGATTTATCAGCATTCTTGGTGAAATTTCTGACTGAATTTCACATCTTTCACCGATTACACTTTCCGTTCTGACTTTTACACTATTGGTAATAATGGAATTATTTGCAATAATAGAGTTTAATATTTCACATGATGCACCTATGTATACATGCTCCCATATAATCGAGTGCTTTATATGAGCTGATTCTGTAACGACACAGTCACAGCCAATTATTGTATTTTTTCCTATTACAGAACCCTTTTTGAGAATTGTCCGGTCACCGATAAATACCGGTCCCTTTATGACAACTCCTTCCTCTACTACCACATTTTCACCCACTATAATGCCAGGATAGAGTTCTTTTGTGGATAGTGGAATGTTTACTTTTCCTTCTAAGACATCAATATGAGTTTGTTTATACTGAGATACACTTCCTATATCTGCCCAGTAACCGGTTGTCTCATAGCCATACACTGGCTGCTTTCCCCTTAATAGGAGTGGCAATAAATCTCTACTCATATCATACGGCTGATCTTTAATAATGTATTGAAGTAACTCAGATTGGATAATGTACATGCCCATATTTACGAAATGACTATAGATTTCATTATATAATGGCTTCTCAACAATTTTTTTTACTCTACCATCCTTCCCCCTTTCAATCATCCCAAATGGTCTTGGATCATCCACATAAGTTGTCAGCACAGTTAGTAGAGCTTTATTTTTTTGGTGAAATTCCAGTGAGTCTGCAAGATCAATATCTGTTATTATATCCCCGTTTATAACAAAAAGAGGCTTATCATCATTGATATAAGCCTCTATTCCTTTTAAACATCCCGCAGTACCAAGAGATTGACTTTCATATATGTACGAGATGGTCACTCCCCATCTCGCACCATCCTGAAAATAACGTTCAATTGATGGATATTGATGGTGAGTCATAATGAAGACCTCGAATATTCCTTGATTAGAAAGGAATTCAATAATGTATTCTAGAACAGGTTTCTGAAATAATGGAATCATTGGTTTAGGCATAGTAGCCGTTAATGGTCGCATTCTTCTCCCTTCTCCGCCTGCTAGAACAACAGCCTTCATTCAAATCAGCTCCCCATCATAGTCTACGTAAGTATCATACTTTCATAGATATCCTTCGTTCTAACCCCAATTGAATCCCAGTTATATTCCTTCATAGCAAGCTGTTGACCATTGTAAGCCATTTTGCTGGCTAGAGTTTGATTCGATAAAAGTACACTAATTGCCTTTGCAAGTTCCTCTGCTGAACCTGGTGCAACTGTTAATCCTGTAATTCCATTCTTTACAAAACTCGCCATTCCCCCTGTATTTGATGCAACGACAGGTTTTCTAGCAATCATGGCTTCTAATGCTGCAATCCCAAAGGGCTCATACAGGCTTGGAAAAACCGCAACATCACAGCTTTTTAGTAAATGATTTCTTTCTTGGTCATTTACAAATCCAACTAAATGGATATGATCTTGTAAATTAGATTCTTGAATCAAGTCATTATACTTCTTTTCAAGAGGTCCTTTTCCCCCAATAATAAACGTAACGTTCGGGTGCTTTTCAATAACATATGGAGCGGCTTCTATTAAAGTCTGGAATCCCTTTTCAGGTACAATTCTTCCTATTGAGAAAACAATATGATGGTCATTTGATATATATTCGTTCCATTTGCCATCTTCTTCCTTTAATTTTTCAAAACAACTTCGATCAACACCATTTGGTATTATTTTAATTTTCTCTGCACTACATGAACTTAGTTTAATAATTTCGTTCTTCATATAATCGCTACAAGCAATAACAGAGCTAGCTTCTTTAATTAAAGATATTTCTCTTGCTTGAATGGTCTCTTGCATTTTAGTAAATATGCCATTATTTCTTCCACTCTCCGTTGCATGAATGGTGACTAAAAGAGGCACTTCAAAAGCTTTCTTTAGTGTGATGGCCGCACCTTCTACTAACCAATCGTGAGCGTGAATGAGATCGAAATTAATTTTCTTTGCTAACTCTACAGCTTGGTTTATTAATGATAAGTTTAAACTGTCGATCCAATGGATAAAATCATCCGTCTTATTTTGGAAATTAGAGACTCTGTAAATATGAATTCCATTGGAATATTCATAAAATGGTAGCCCGTCCTCCATTGCCGTTAAGACATATAGTTCGCAATCACTACCTGCCATAGATTTTGATAGCTCAAAAACATGTCGTGCTAATCCACCAACAATTCTCGGTGGATATTCCCATGTAAGCATTAACACTTTCCTTGCTGAAGACAGATTTTTGTATTTAACAACGTATTCATCGTGCTTGGACTGTAAAGGTGTCAAGTCTATATCCTTCATAAAAGGATATTCTGACTCAAGCTTAGTAAGTAATTCTTCAGTGACTTCTCCCTGTTCCACTCTCTCTACTAAGTAGTCAAATCTCTCGATATGCTCATGACATCTATTCGCTGCATATTGACTAGCACTTTCATTATCAACAATAAAAGCCCAATCACTACTTGTTGCAAGCATCCACTCTCTAGCTAGCTGCTGGACTGCTTTTTTAACCAAGGGAGTTTCAATATTCTGAGTAGCTGTCAGTTCAATAAGCTTTTTCTCCATGTAATGTAAATGTCTATACATCCACTCGTTCTTATGATTTAACCAAACATCACCATATCCATCCCGTCCCCATGTAGCAAAAGAGATATGTGCAGTCTCTATATCCCTGAAGTGACGTTGTAAAAATTCACTAGGGGTGATAGCCTCAACCTGAGAAAGAGGATACGCAAATAACTCATGAATCCATTCAGGACCTTCAAACCACCAATGTCCAAATAACTCAGCATCAAATGGTAATGTAACAATATGTGGTGGGAAACTTTGGTCACCCTTTCGAGTAAAGTGGTCTAATAAAACCGTTCTAAAATGATGTGCATGTTTCTTTACTGCTGTACTTGCAGCACGAGGATCATAAAATTCCTTCCATTCTGTTTGCCCAGTAATGCGGTGATATTTTAGTCCCGAATCAATCCTAATCCCTTCTGGATGAACATAAGGTTTAATATAATCCCAATCTCGCTCATAGGCGATATCTCGATAAAATTCTCGATAATTTGGATCACCCGGATAACCGAAAGATGAACTCCATATATAATTAGATAAAGCTTGATTACGTCCAAAAAGGGCAACCCCATGCGGTGAGTAGACTGGTGCTCCTACACCATACTTCGGTGTAGGATCTGCATGTAAGAGAGCATGTTCGTCAACAAAAGTATATTGAATACCTTCCATATGCAGTGTTTTATCTAAGCCAGGTGTAAACGCACATTCTGGGAGCCACATACCTTTTGGCCTAATTCCAAAGTGTTTCTCAAAACAAGAAATTCCGTGAGAAATCTGCATATGTAATCCTTGCTCAGTTTCTAAATAAGGAAGAAAAGTATGTGTGGCAGAAGAGGTAATGCACTCAATTTGGCCTAATTCAAAGTAATATCGAAACCCAGATAATAGGTTTTGGTTCCACTTTAAGAAAGTTTCTCTAATTTTTGTGAATCTTTCATCGTAATATGCAGCAAGTTTTTGTTCTTCTTCTGTTTTTACATGTCCATATTCATTTTTTATTAATGATTTCGTATTGTCTATGTGTTGTATGTATCGTCTTTGTACAAGTGGATCTGCAAGCATCTCCATTAGAGGGGGAGAAAAAGAAATGGTGTAGCTTGCGTTCATACCTTTTTCCAAATTCCATAATAATGGAATATAGCATTCTGTTATGGCCTCATAAAGCCATCTCTCTTCTAAACGATTAGCTTCTTTATGTCTTACATAAGGCAGGTGCGCATGTAAGACTAAATTAAGATACATATAACCCATGTTAACACCCCTTTTTATTTAGACTCTTTTCTAAAACTTTGCGAAAACAGCCTTTATTTAACTCGTTCATAATAGGAATAGGTTGAAAACTGCTCAAGCCAATCCGGTGCTTGTTGAGAACCTGTCTTCCATTGAAGGACACTATTTGTAAAAAGTCCAGCCTGCTCAGGAGCGTTACGTGGTGTATCAATAGAGTTAGAGCGCAGTACTGTAAAAAATTCTCCATGATCCGTTTTAACCCCAAAATCAGCAAGATATGTCCGATTAGGTTCAAGGTCTGTGACAAACCAGTTATTGGTCATTTCAGGAATTGAAATTTCGCATTCTCGGTGTGCATTACTTCCATTAAATAGAATAGAAGTTACATCATATATTTTGATGAACTTAGGGAGGTGATCAAAGCTTCTTGTAAAGCTATGTTCGAGGAAACTCTTCTTAATCGTTGATAACTCCCAATAAATATATATTGTAGAGAAATCTTTCACCATAACTCTAATTTGATCCAGATTATATGAACCAGGTGTGGTTCTATTCCTTTGCTCAGTTATGGGAGTTGGAGGGATTAATTGGTGTTCGTCTAAATCTTTAGCATGTTTACTCCATTGATAATGCACTTTTCCGACAGTTGAATCCAGTGCTCTTGCTATCTCTCTAAAACTTAACCCTTCGTTTCGTAGTGTTATTATATCTTGTATCATCTACATCCACCTCACTTCTATGAATTGGACTAGCTTTTTCCTTGACCATGTTATCATCTTACCATCAGCCCAACTACTCTACAATAAACGCAAATTGTCGTATTTTGCTGTAGATACATGTACGTTTTGTTATAACTAATGCTTTAAAAGGTTTGTCTACACTCTAGTGCTTAAGCCAATAACTTACGATTTATTAGAATATACAAAATGCACCGCAGTTAGCGGTGCATTTCGTTGACTCCTATTATCGCTCTTCTTCTTTTTGACCTAAGAAAAGATCATCTGTATCCACTAACGGGGCATTATTTAATAATAATGCTGGTGAAATCCCGGACGGATTACTTCTATCTTTATTAAATTCTTCATTTATCTTCATGTTAGCCATAGTTGCAGAATCATTATTTAAATGGTCATTTCTTCCCATGTGGAACCTCCTTTTATTAGTAAGGATTACTACGTCTGCTTCATTAACTTACCCACAATGTATCAATAATAATAGTAGAAACTGTATAAAATATAAACTAGAAGTCACACTAGAATAATCCTTTTGGAATTTATGCTATTATAATATAAGGCTCATTTCGTAATAGATTGTTGCTTTCTAGTAGTACTGTGGTAAGTGCTATAAATAGAGAGAGCTGTTCTTTTCTAACAATTGTCACTTCGGTCTTATAGTATTAGAAGGGATGTATATTATTAAAGTAGGTTGAAAAGCAACAAAGTTTTAGAAAAGAGCCTAATATAAAGAAAAAGGTAAATGCATTTTATAAAGCCCTGAGGTGAAGTCATGATATTGTACGTATTAATTGGTCTTTTCTCGTTTTCAATTCTGTTATTCATTTTATCCTTATTTAAACGAGATAAAGTAAAAGACCTCGAAGAACAGGTAGAACAGTTATCCTTAACGATTATGCAAGAAAATTATCAAATGAAGAAAAGAATCAAAATTCTAGAAGAAGAACTTCTTTTCCATGATGAAGAGCTACATAATACATTCAAGAAATAAGCTTTTATCACTAAGGCTGTTTTCGTATAGATTGTTGCTTTCGTAAAAATCTCAGGAAGCCGGATTTTTACTTGTTAGTTTAAAGTCTGCTGATAAATAAGATTGAAAAGCAACAAAGAGTGAAGATATAGAAATGAGAGGTTATTATGAGTAAAGGATCCTTACGAGGTTTTTCAATTGGTATTCTACTTGCTACAGCACTACTGACAATTACTTTATATACATCGGAGAATACTACAATAGAAAATACAGCCCAACCCTTAACAGATGAAGATGTAAAACGTTATCTCAGTGAAGCAAACCAAACTGCCATAACAAATGAGGAGCACAGCCGGTTAAAAGAGCTTGAGACAGAGAACCAACAATTAAAAAAGCAATTAGCACAGGCTACCACTCAGAAAGAGGCAGTAGAGGAAAGTAAAGAAAAAGATGAAAATAAATCTGAGCCAGAGATTAAGTATATCTTTGAGATTAAGCAAGGAATGACTACACCTGAAATTAGTAAGAAATTAGAAGATCTAAACATAATTAAAAATAGTACGGACCTTTCTAATTACCTAAAAGATAAGGGGTGGGAAGGCTCTATACAAATTGGTACTTTTGAACTTTCAAGCACGATGAGTGTTGAAGAAATTGCTAAAATCATTACAAAAAATCCTTAGTCGACTGACTAAGGATTTAATTTTTATGCATTTAGATCGTAATGTTGTCCCTTAACTAGATAGAAAATATTTTCAGCTATATTGGTAGCATGGTCAGCCGTTCTTTCAATATACCTAGCTACAAAAGCAAGCTGTGTAATCTGTGCAATGGCTTCCGGATGCTTAGGCATCATGGATAGTAATTCTTTTGTAATTTCTCCATATAGTTCATCTACTTTATCATCAAGTTCAGAAATCTTCTTTGCTAATAATAAATCTTCTTCTGAATAAGCTCTTAAAGACTCACGAAGCATTTCTAATGATTGACTATGCATTCTCGGCAGATCTTCTAATGGCTTGATTAGCTTGTCTGTTCCAATTCGAATTGTTGATTTAGCAATGTTTACAGCATGGTCAGCCATTCTTTCGATGTCAGTAGCCATCTTCAGAGCTACTATAATTCTACGCAAATCAACTGCAACAGGAGCTTGCTTTGCAATTAGAAGTATAGCAAAGTCGTTAATCTCTTCTTCAAGCTTGTCGATTCTATTATCGTTTTCAATAACCACTAGTGCCTTATCAATATCCTGATCTAATAATGCAGTCATAGCAGATTCATGTGCCTGTTCAGTAAGTCTACCAAGCTCTAATAACATTTCGGTTAATTTATTTAAGTCATATTGAAATCGTTCACGCACTGTCATTTATAAGTCACCAACTTTCTTATATTTAGGCTCTATCCTAAGCTTTATCTAAAGATAAGCTCGCTTTTAACAATAATAAATGCCGTCATTCTCCTTCAGAATAGAGCCAATCATTTTTATTATTGATCAACCAAATCTACCCGTAATATAATCTTCCGTTCTCTTGTCATGCGGGTTAGAGAAGATTGTATCTGTAGCTCCAAACTCAACTACTTCCCCACTTAAGAAGAAAGCTGTTTTATCAGAAATACGCGCTGCTTGTTGCATGTTATGTGTAACGATGATAATACTGTAGTTTTTCTTTAATTCTTGTATTAATTCTTCAACTTTAAGCGTAGAAATTGGATCTAGGGCTGATGTTGGCTCATCCATAAGAATGACATCTGGCTCAATAGCTAAACATCTTGCAATACATAGACGTTGTTGCTGTCCACCTGATAATCCATACGCATTTTCGTGAAGACGGTCTTTTACCTCGTCCCAGATCGCTGCTCCACGTAAACTTCTTTCCACAATCTCATCAAGAACTTTTTTATTACGAATTCCATGAATTTTCGGTCCATACACAATATTTTCATAAATGGACTTAGGAAACGGATTTGGCTTTTGGAAAACCATCCCTACTCTTGTTCTTAAGTCTTCTACTTTAAATGACTTGTCTAAAATACTTCTTTCACGATACAGAATATCACCAGATATTTTGACAATTGGAATTAACTCTACCATTCGGTTTAACGTCTTAATATACGTTGATTTACCACAACCTGAAGGCCCGATAATTGCTGTTACTTCATTTTCATGAATGGAAAGATTGATATTCTTTAGTGCATGATCCTCACCGTACCAAAGATTTAAATCCTTTGTATCATATACAATTTTTTTCGCCGAATCTGAAGTTTGTCTCTCTTGTTTTTTTACCTCAGGTCTCATTTTAGTATCTTTATCTGTTGCTATTGACATACTGAAAACCCCTCCAAATTTAAAATCTACGCTGAAACTTATTTCTAATTAATACTGCTATTGAATTCATAATAAATAGGACTAATAAAAGAATTACAATTGTTGCTGCAGCTAGATTTGCGTACTCTTCAACTAAAGCAGCATCTATCGTCCAATAGTATATTTGCATTGGTAACACTGTAAACTTATCTAATATTCCTTCAGGAAGTGGAATCAATAGTGCTGGAATCCCGATTACAACTAATGGAGCTGTTTCTCCAATCGCACGTGATAGGGCTAAAATGACTCCTGTTAGGATACCAGGTAAAGCAGCTGGTAACACTACATTTTTAATGGTTTGCCATTTCGTTGCACCCATTCCATATGAAGCTTCTCTTAAGAATTGTGGCACAGCACGAATTGCTTCCTGACTCGCCACAACTACAACTGGTAGAACTAATAGAGACATCGTTAATCCACCAGCTAAGATAATAGCGCCCAAATCTAATGACCTTACAAAAACAGTAAGACCTAGAATACCAAACACGATGGAAGGTACACCCGCTAAGTTAGAGATATTGGTTTGAATAAACGCTTGAAGTTTACCTTTTTTCGCGTATTCTTCTAGATAAATGGCAGTACCTACTCCAAGTAACATCGTAACTGGTGCAACAACAACCATCAACCAAAGAGTACCTAATATGGCGCCCATAATTCCCGCTTTTTCAGGATCTGTTGACAATTTATTCGTTAAGAATTGCATATCAATCCAGCCTAAACTTTGAGATATTACGCGATAGAATAAGATAACTAACACAATTAAACCAAATATTGTAGATAAGAAAAACAATAGTTTAGCTAAATTATTTGTCATTAAGCGAGCATTCATTTTCTTTTGAACTTGTTCTACATCAACATATTTCATTTTAATATTCCTCCCTGAACTTACGAGAGATATACTGAGCTACTAAATTCATAATGAGCGTGAAGACGAACAAAGTCATCGCTACTGCATATAAACTGTAGTACAAAGTAGATCCAGCTGGAGCATCTCCACCCGTTACTTCTACGATATAAGCAGTCATTGTCTGCATTGATTGAGTGATATCAAATGTGAAATTTTTAGAGCTTCCACTTGCAATGGTTACAATCATCGTTTCACCAATTGCACGTGAGATCCCTAATACGAAGGAGGCGATTATACCAGACATCGCCGCTGGAATTACGACTTTCCATGTAACTTCTAATTTAGTTGAACCCAATCCTAAAGCTCCTTCTCTCATAGCATTAGGAACAGAACTCATTGCATCCTCAGATAATGAAGCTACCATTGGAATAATCATGATTCCCATAACAATTCCAGGACTTAGAATATTTGTTGGCTCAAGTCCAGGTATAATAGCACGAAGCAGAGGCGTTACAAATGTGAAGGCAAAGAACCCGTAAACGATCGTCGGAATCCCTGCAAGTATTTCTAACATAGGCTTTAATACTTTTCTAACATTATTGGAAGCATATTCACTTAAATATATTGCTGTCATTAAACCAACTGGAATGGCAACTACCATTGCAATTGTAGAAGAGATGATCGTCCCAGTTAAAAGTGGAAGAACTCCAAATTGAGCATTCTCACCAAGTGGTTTTAATACTGTACCAGTAAAAAATTCTAAAAAAGGTATTTGCTTGAAGAATTCAATAGTTTCAAATAATAATGTGAAGATAATGCCAATTGTAGTAAGTATCGATATAATTGCAATCGTAAGTAAAAGTTTTGGCATTACTTTTTCTGTAATCGTTGTAACGTTTACAGATCGTTTATTCTGTTCAATTAATTCCCTAACGCTGGTTTTATCTTTATCTTCAACCATGGATTTTTCCATTTTAAAGCCCCTTTCATCCTTTACCATATCTCATATGTAAGGACATTTATTACTATAAGTAAACAGCTAAGAAGATGAGAAGCTACAATGAGTTCTCATCTTCTTTACCTATTCAATACTAACGGATTATTTCAATGCTTCTAATTCTGCAACAGAAGCTTCTAGTTCTGCATCAGTTAATGGTGCAAATCCAGTAGCAGCCGCAACTTCAGCAGCATTCTTCATAGAGTAGATCGCATAGTCTAAAACTTGTGGTTTTTGCTTTGCATTAGCTACATTTAGGTATGTGTATACTGGACGTGTGAAGTTAGCATATGCTCCATCTTCTTTAATTGTATCAAGAGATGGTTCAATTGGACCATTACCAAAGTCAACATTTACAGCAGTTAATTTATCTTGGTTATTTACATAATATCCATATCCAAAGAAAGCAATCGCATTTTTGTCTTCTGAAACAAGATTTACTAATGTAGAGTAATCTTGTTGTAAGTTAATACCTTGGACTAAGTCTTGCTCTTCAAGGATTTTTTCAAAGAAGAACTCATAAGTACCGTGGTTTTCGTTTGGACCATAAGTCTTGATTTCTTCAGCTGGGAAGTCAGCACGAACATCAGACCATAACTTCTTACCAGCGCTAGCTAAAAAGATATCCTTAACTTCTTGCTCAGTTAGATCTGTAGCCCACGTGTTATCTTTGTTAATTACCATTGTAATACCGTCTAAAGCTACTTTTAATTCTTTCACTTCAAGTCCAAGCTCATCAGCTGTAGCTTGTTCTTCTTCTTTAATGTGACGAGATGCGTTGTTAAAATCAGTTCCACCTTCAGCCACTAAGAACTTTTTAAAACCAGCACTTGTACCAGCACGACTTACTTCTACAGAAACACCTTCTTGTTCATTAGTCATATAGTCCTCAGCCATTTTAGCCATGAAAGGATATACAGTACCTGAACCATCAATTACGACACTGCCTTCTAATTCAGCGTTTTCAGACCCAGCTTCACCTTCAGCACCTTCTTCAGTACCTCCGCCACATGCTGTAGCAAATGCCATTAATGTTCCTACTACTAAAAGTAAAAGTAAGCTTTTTAAGCTCTTCATTCCGTAATTCCCCCTAAAGAGTTTGGTTTGTTTTGTCCTACAGTTATAAGAATAGTACTATTGTATTAATCTTGTTTTAATGAATTGTAAAGGTTTTGTAAATTTGTGTGGAAAATTGTAGGCTATGATCAATACAAGTTGGTACAAGTAGTATTTGTTAGCATCAACCTTTTGATTCAAACATTAAAAAAATTGACACCGAGGTGCCAATTTTTATACCGTCGAACCACCTTCTCCGTCTGCTAATTTCCGTTCGGAAATGGTTGACTTATAGGTTGATTTATCTCGATCTTCCCTTTTAATATCAACATGCCTGATAAAGAAATATATCATGGCATGACCAGCCCCTAGTATACAAAGTAGAACTGGTATACTCTTTTCTTCATCGAAAAACGTAATACTAAAAAGAAAAGTTAAGATGGAAACAAACCTTCCCATATTGAGGAACAACTCTCTTACAACAATATATTCAATCCTCATCTTAGCAGCGTTCCACCCTTGTCCAATTACATCATAACTTAATGACATATAGGGTACCAACAGTAAAGGATACGCAATTGCAATCACCACTGCATATATGATTAATCGTGTGTAGGATAAGTCAAAGACGATGAGGAAAATGGCAGCATATAATAATAATCCACCAATAAGAATTGACTTTTTCCGATGCTTTTCTTTTATCGTTCTGGTGATAATGTAGTAACCAAAAAAGGCAACAACCGAATTTACTAAACCAAATTTCCCCAAGGCTAGTTCACTGTTTGTTGTAATAAATACAAATACAGAGATCATGAAGATAAACGTTCCTTCTCTTAGACCTTGAAAAAAGTTAGCGTTTGTTACCATCCTCCAATTCCGGTTGTTTGATCGTTCTTTTATGATCCGTATAAATTCAAAGTTTCCTTGTGCAGGTCTTCTTTTGAGAAACAAGCTTAGTACTACTGCGCCTGAGAATAATATGAGTGATATTGTAAAAATAACCGAATATCCCGTAAACTTTTTCATATTAGATATGATAAATCCTGCTAAGATAGGACCTATCATACCAGCAAACGAGCTAAGGAGGCCTAAAAATCCATTAAAGAAATCCCGTGTTTCTGGCTCTGTAATTTCAAATGTTAACACGTTAAACGCAAGCCAGTAAAAACCATAACCAATACCAAGAATCCCACCTAACAGTACGAGAAACTCAGAAGCACGGTCTCCAATAAAAAGAACGGTTAAAAAGAATAGAGCAAGTGATGACACCCCTAACCTTAAAACAATGACCCGATCTATTTTTTTAGCCCACCTACCAGCCAAAATGAAAGTAAGCGGTTGGAGAGTAACAATCGATAAATTGTAAATGCCTATGTCTAAAAACTGACCAGATTGTTTCCACAGATAAACATTTACAAATGTATTAGATAAAGCAATGCTAAGCGCATACAATCCGCCTATTGTTAATAGTAGGATTAAATCTTTGTTGACCTCTACATCACCTATAACCTTTTTTAATTTCATATCCTTTCTCCCCTTTTTGTATGTTTACTATTTTCTCTCAGAAGGGAGTCAGATATGTAAAAGAGGAATTAGCTAATGTTTCCATTAGGCAATCTGTAGACTAAAAAAACGACACACCCATGTGTGTCGTTTTATCAGCATTACTTAGCTGCAGTATATCTCTTAGAAACCTCATCCCAGTTAACAACATTCCAGAATGCAGAAATGTAGTCAGGGCGACGGTTTTGGTAGTTTAGGTAGTAAGCATGCTCCCATACGTCTAAGCCAAGAACAGGAGTTTTACCTTCCATTAATGGAGAATCTTGATTTGGTGTGCTTGTTACTTCTAGCTCACCGTTGTTAACAACTAGCCAAGCCCAACCTGATCCAAAACGTGTAGCTGCTGCTTGTGCGAAAGCTGCCTTAAACTCATCAAGGCTACCAAACTTAGCATTAATTGCATCAGCTAGTTCGCCAGTAGGCTCTCCGCCACCATTTGGAGACAGAATTGTCCAGAACAAGCTATGGTTTGCATGTCCACCACCGTTGTTACGAACAGCAGTACGTACATTCTCAGGAACTGCATCTAAATTAGAAACAAGCTCTTCAACACTCTTGCTTAAAAGCTCTTCGTTTCCTTCTAGAGCATTATTAACGTTTGTTACATAAGTGTTATGGTGCTTAGTGTGGTGGATGTTCATTGTTTCCTTGTCGATATGTGGCTCAAGAGCATCATATGCGTAAGGTAATTCAGGTAATTCAAATTTAGCCATAGTAATTCCTCCTAAGATATGTATATTGAACATTTTAAAATGCTCAGCTTGAATCTAGATTACCAAATTAATCCGCTTGTATCAAATAATAAGTTCAACACCGTAACTATTATGTCCATTATTTAATTTAAGATGTTACAGTACCACAATAAAAAAATATACAAGCATGATTACTTGAATGATAAATTTAGCAAGGGTACTGCTTAGGAAACCAATTACTGATCCCGCTCCAACCTTTACTGCTTGCGTAAAGCCTTTCCGCTCTATCAATAACTCTGCTAGGATCGCCCCAATAAATGGGCCTAGTAAAATTCCTGCAAATGGAATAATAAATGGCCCTACTAACAACCCAATGGTACTTCCCCAGCCTGCTGCCTTTGAACCTCCGAATTTTTTTACTCCAATAAGATTACCTACATAATCAGCCACAAATAATAGGATGATCAATAAAACCTGAAAGACCCAAAACCATAATCCTAATCCTTCAAATGTAAAGAAAAATCCATATAAGACAAAACCTGCCCCAATAAATAAGACGCTTGGTATAATGGGAAAAATTAAACCAACAAAAGAACCAATGAAAAGAACAATAATAAGGGACCAATAAAAATATTCCATACGATGACCTCCTAATTTCTTGTTAATGAAGATATGCTCCGTTAAAATGTATGATGTAGATTAAAGGAGGAGCAATAAATGAACATCATACAACAGTGGACAAAAAGTTTGTATTCACCAAAGGATATTGCTAGGTTTCGTTTTCAAGGCATTGGCAAAACCATATTATACGTTTTTGTTTTGACACTCTTGTCAATCATACCTTCTTCAATTTATAACAGTATAGATATTGTAAAGGCCGTGAACGACTTTGATGAAATTATTGATACAACTTTACCGTCCTTCACTATAAAAGATCATAAATTAAGTTCACCTGTCCAAGAACCCACCGTTTACAATGTAAACGGAACGTATGTGTTATTTGATCCGACTGGAGAATGGACAGCTGATGAATTAGACAAGTATTCAAACAGTATTGGCTTCTTTTCAACCGAAATTGCCTATCACTCTAATAATTATACACAAGCATTACAGTATGAAATGCTTGGTGATCTAATCTTAACGAAAGAAACTTTAACAGAATATATGGATACTTTTTCTGATATCCTTCCGATCTTACTGAGTTTAATCATCTTAGCTTCTTATTTATTCTCGGCCGGCATAAAATTCTTGGAAATATCTATATTTGCCCTGTTCGGTCTAACATTATCTAGTATGGCTAAGAAAACGATTGAATACCGACGACTCTGGGTGTTAAGTGCTTATAGTATTACTTTAGCAGTAACTTTTTTAATGGCCATGGACCTCTTTAAGGTCAACGTTATTGCCCCATATTTTGTATACTGGTTTGTTACGTTATCCATATTGTACCTTTCACTGAAAGAAATACCAGTTAAAAAGTAAGTCAAGTCTCCTTATTGAGGAGGCTTTTTTCGTTTAGTTGCCACTTGTGTGAAAATCCCAACTATTTTATAATTAATTTAAATCAATTATTTTTGATTTAGGAGTGAGAATGATGAAGGAAATACCTGTTCATGATCTTTCAAAACAATCTCTGTTTGAAAAGTATGAAAAACAGTTTAAAGCTCTAGCTGACCAGAAAAGACTTCAAATTATGAATATCTTAACCGAAAAAGGTTCTGTGTGTGTTTGTGATATGACTGAGTATATTGAGATGCCTCAATCTAAATTGTCCTACCACTTGAAAATTCTGCTGGATGCTAATATTATTCACAAAAAAACAGAAGGTACATGGAGTTACTATAGCCTTAATCAGCAAGAAGTAAATCATTTGTTGTCTGAAGAGCTTTGTTGTTTATTTAGACCTGTTCCAAAGGCCTCCAAACAAGTCTTGCATGGGCAAGTATCCGAAACGGATGAAAATTGCTGTTAAAGGGTTGAGAGTTACTCTCCAACCCTTTTAATGACAATCCTTGTTCCCTCTACTTTCATTACTTCTACTTTCACTTCACTCTCTATCCATTCTCCATCCGAAATAGCACTGTAATGCTTCCCGTCTATATCAATTGTTCCAACTGGACGAAAAGGTGTAACGGTTATTCCATTCTTCCCAATTAAACTGACATAGTCTGCGCTAACAGAATTATAACCTTGTTCTGACGTTAATCGGTCCTTCAAAGCAATTTTTGACCACATCTCTCTACTTGGAAGTACTTTCAAAAATAAAGGTGATAATAAAGCTCCTACAATTAAACCAAAACCAGAAAGCACTCCATATAGAATAGTTGGTGCGGGGATCACAACAGAAATAACCATCAGAATAATCCCGACTACTGCCAGAGTTCCATCATTAATAAATTTCCCGTCAATAAATACGAATAAAAGCCCGGCAACATATAGTGATAATATGAAGATAAAATTGTCACCCGTATTGTGAACTGTAAAATAACTAGCAATGAACACTAATCCTATAACTCCAAATACACCTTTTGCTTTGACAAGCATTTCTCCTGCCAACAATAAAGTAGCAAGTAGTAAAATCAAGAAACCCACCGAGGGAATAAATAAGAAATCCACATGATCACTCTCCTTCTATTTAACACAAGGTTAACAATATATACGTTTCCTTTGGTAAAAAAGTTTCTATCTGCAAGGCTCTTTTCTAAGATTTTTTTGCTTTTGAAACTAAATTACTAAAAAATCTCCCTTCTAATACTATAAAACCTAGTGATTATTGTTTAGAAGCCTTATTTTTAATAAATAATTCGAATATTTTCATAGGACAAGCCATATAGATTAGTAATTATGTGAAAAGTAGGTGTTCGAATGAAACAACTTTCAGTATTACTATTACTTGCTCTTGTTTGCTATAGTATATATTATGATGTAAGCAAAGGAACCTTACCCGTTGGAAATGTCAGCGCAGCCTTTGCTCCCCAAGAAGTAGAAGTAGAGACTAACAAAGAAAAAAATAATCATTATTTAGTGGTAAAAGTCAAAGCTGGTGATACGGTATTATCTCTTGTTGAACAAAATCAGAAAGGAAGTCTCCCTGTAGAAATTTCTAAAGTTATAGCTGACTTTAAAACATTAAATGAAGGTGTCTCACCAGAGAAAATTCAGATTGGAAAAGAATATAAGGTCCCTCTTTATTCACAATGAGATAGTCAAACTACTTGTATTTGTTTAAGTGAGATTGTTACAATAGATTTGGCTTATATTTAAGTTAAGCATAAAAATGGTTATGCCCTATATAACCTAAAGGAGCGATAAAAAGACATGGGTGAAATTGTACATCGTTCAAAAACACGCCCTGTTAAGGTTGGTAATTTAACAATCGGTGGTAATAATGAAATCGTTATTCAAAGTATGACAACGACAAAAACTCATGATGTGGAAGCAACGGTTGCGGAAATTTTGCGTTTAGAGGAAGCTGGATGTCAGGTTGTTCGTGTAGCTTGTCCAGACGAACGTGCTGCTAACGCAATATCTGAAATTAAAAAGCGCATAAATATTCCCTTAGTAGTTGATATCCATTTTGATTATAAACTTGCCCTTAAAGCGATTGAGGGTGGTGCAGATAAAATCAGGATTAATCCTGGAAACATTGGTCGTCGTGAAAAAGTAGAAGCAGTCGTTAACGCTGCAAAAGCAAAGGGCATCCCAATTCGAATTGGAGTAAATGCAGGCTCTTTGGAAAAAAGAATTATCGAGAAGTATGGCTACCCTACTGCAGACGGGATGGTTGAAAGTGCCCTTCACCATATTAAAATTTTAGAGGACCTTGATTTTCATGATATTATCGTCTCCATGAAGGCCTCTGATGTCAATTTAGCCATTGAGGCATATGAAAAAGCTGCCCGTGCATTTGACTACCCACTCCATTTGGGAATAACTGAGTCAGGAACTTTATTTGCTGGAACTGTAAAAAGTGCGGCTGGTCTTGGAGCAATTATTAGCAAAGGAATTGGAAATACAGTTCGTATTTCTTTAAGTGCAGATCCGGTTGAAGAAGTGAAAGTAGCTAGAGAACTACTTAAATCTTTCGGATTAGCAGCAAATGCTGCCACACTTATCTCCTGCCCTACTTGCGGACGTATTGAAATCGATTTAATTAGTATCGCAAATGAAGTAGAAGAATATATCTCAACCATTAAAGCACCAATTAAAGTTGCTGTTTTAGGCTGTGCAGTAAATGGACCTGGAGAAGCAAGAGAAGCCGATATTGGTATTGCTGGAGCTAGAGGCGAAGGACTTTTGTTCCGTCATGGTGAAATTGTTCGAAAGGTACCTGAAGCAACAATGGTTGAAGAGTTAAAGAAAGAAATTGATAAAATCGCAGAAGAAAAACTAAAGCAAAAAGCTTGACACATAAGTGTCAAGCTTTTTTAACTCTTATTGCCTAAAAGAACGGCAATACAAACATACCAACAATTATTGAAACTGCTCCTATACCAATTGCCCATGCTCCTAATGTAGTTGAACCACGTCTTCTAGCTATGAAACCGATGATGATCCCAGCTGCTCCCAAGATTATTGGCATCACAAATAACGAAAGAATAGATAAAGCAAGCGCAAGTCCTCCTATACCTCTTCCGCCCGTTACATCATCCACGTTAGTCTCGCTTGCAGTAAGGTCTCGATTTGCGTCCTCATCTACACGAGCTACTGTACGTGTCGTTTCTTGTTCACGACGATTAAAATCAACTATATTCGGTGCAACTTCTGCAGCATATTCCTCTCTAGAATATGGATCTACAGATTGCGCATTCGTGTTGAGTTCATCTTGATTTGCATCCAAGTTGGTTGCATTCTTTAGCTCATCATTTTGATTAAAATCATTTGCCATTACTGAATCCCTCGCTTTCCTTGGTTAAGGAGCATTTATTAGTATGGAGGGTTTTTCAATATTTATAGGTGTCAATATTTACAAATAACGTTTGTGGTAAGCAAATTAAATAATATGGTAAACTGAACATATGATTTTTTACCTAGAGGAGAAAAAGATATGTCAACTCACAAATTGGGAATAGATATCGATGGAACGATTACATGTCCAACTTCATTTATTCCTTATATCAATCGATCGTTTAATCTAAATTTATCATTAAAGGATCTTACTATTTACGATCTGTCCAAGATTATTGGAATATCCAGCAGTGAATTCAATAATTGGATGAAAGAAAATGAATCTGATATTTATTCCAATGCAAAGCTTGTAGATGAACACGTCATGGCCGTATTGAATAAGTGGTACGAAGAACACAAGCTCATTTTTATTAGCGCACGTAGTCAGGATTATCTTGATGTTACCCAAAACTGGTTCAGTCATACAAAAGTCCCGAATCACCATATTGAGCTTATCGGTTCACACAATAAGCTTGAAGCAGTAAAAAGACATGATATTGATGTCTTCTTCGAGGACAAACATGACAATGCATGTGATATCAGTGAAGAGTGTGACATCCCTGTTCTTCTCTTTAATACTCCTTATAATCAAGACCCTGTTCCTAAAAAGGTTATACGAGTAAACAATTGGCAAGAAGCGCAGAATTGGGTTAATTTTTACATTAATCATGAAAAAAATTAGCTGATATCCAAAATAAAAAACACACAAACGTGTGTTTTTTATTTTGCCTCTATAGACAAGTAGGACATCTTCCATAAATCTCAAACTTATGACCTGTAATATCATAACCAGCTAAATCGCTTTTCATAATATCCATCGGGCATGTCTTTATCTCTTTCGTTTCTCCACATTCCATGCAGATAAAATGATGATGATGTTCTCTTATACTACACGTGAATCGAAAATGTTTTTCACCTTCTAATTCAGTAGCTTCTAAAATTCCCATCTCAGCAAATAGTGATAAATTTCTATAAATTGTATCAAAGCTTAAACCTGGAAAATCATCTTTCATGTTTTCAAGTACATCTTTTGCGGTCAAATATTTATTTACAGATGCAAAAATTTTTAGCATCTCTTCTCTTTTATCGGTATGCTTATACCCTTTTTGCTTCATTAGATCTATTGCCTCTTGAACGTTCATCTTATTATCATCCCCTTTACCTTTTGCAACATGATCGTAAGCAATAAAATCATAACTGATAAAATGACAATCGTTCCACCAGGTGCTAAATCTAAAAAGTAGGATAACACCAAACCACCGATTACAGCCAGTTCACCAAAAATAATGGATAAAATGATCGTTTGTTTAAAACCCGTTGAAATTCTCATGCTTGCAGCAACAGGTAAAGTCATCAAAGAGGAAACAAGCAAGATTCCTACTACTCTCATAGAGGATGCGATAACAAGAGCTACCATAATAATAAAAATAAAATTTATGAGCTTTGTCTTTACACCTGAAGCAATGGCATGTTCTTCATCAAAGGAAAGGGCGAACAACTCCTTATACAACAAGGTTAAGACCAATAGTACCAAGATTGTTATTCCTAAAATAGTCCACATATCTGAGCGACTAACTGCGTTTACACTTCCGAATAAATAATTAAACAAATCAGTATTAAACCCATCTGCTAAAGAAATGAATAAAACACCAAGCCCAATTCCACCCGATAGAATGATCGGAATGGCTAATTCTTGGTAAAATTTATATAGTTTTCTTAGTTGCTCAATAAATAATGATCCCATAACCGAAAAAGTCATTCCCATATAAAGGGGATTAAGAGCATAAGCTCCCCATTTCTTCTCGAGTAGGAGACTAGCAGCAATACCCGCTAATGTAATATGACTTAGAGCATCTGCTATAAGAGCTAACCTTCTTACGACAATAAAAACTCCTAGTAGCGGAGCAATTATTCCAATTAATATACCGGCAATAAATGCATTTTGTAAAAATTCATATTGAAAAAGTGCTGTTAGCATTTGTCACAACCTCCATGATCATGAGTTAGAACATGAACATGATGATCATAAAATTCTGATAGTCGATCTTTTTGATTAGAGAATTCAAGAGTATCACCATGGAAATGCAGGTGACGATTTAAACAAGCAACGTGGCTAACTTTATCTGTAATCGTACCAACATCATGTGTAACTAGTAATAATGTAATATTTTTTTCTTTATTAATATGACCAAGCATCTGATAAAAGTTTTGAACTGTCTTTGCATCTACACCAACAGTTGGCTCATCTAGTATTAAGAATTCCGGTTCACTGACAAGTGCTCTTGCAATGAATACTCTCTGTTGTTGCCCGCCAGAGAGTTCTCCGATATTTCTTCTTTGAAAATCTCCCATTCCTACCGATTCAATTGCATCAATAATTTTCTTTCGATCTTGGTGATTAATCCTTTTAAATAGGCCTTTTTTAGAAACTAGGCCAGTTGATACGACTTCGAATACTGTTGCAGGGAAGCCTGTATTAAAACTGTTTGCTTTTTGAGAAACATACCCAATTTTGTACCATTCACTGAATTCCTTAAAAGGTTTCTCAAAAAGTCTTATACTTCCCTCAGACGGCTTTAAAAGCCCTAATATACATTTTAATAAGGTTGATTTTCCAGAGCCATTGGGACCAACTAACCCAATAAAGGCACCTTTAGGTATTTGTAACGTAATATCTTCCAGCACAAGCTGTTGATTATAGTAAAATGATAAATTTTTTATATCGACGATTGTCTGAGCTTTCATTTAAATCCACCCAACTTTAAGAATCATTCCGATTTAGTATACATGAGGTCATTTTTAAACACAAGCTAAATGAATTAATTCACTAATCACATAAAATAAAGTCCCTTCGTATAATAGGTATGAATAGAGGAGGGACATCATGAAATTACTAGAACAAATTGTAAACCAAAAATTAAATCGCATTACAAAAGAAGAATTGCTTAAATTAGCGAAAACCCATCACATATCACTTACTGGTCAGCAAGCAGACCAAGTAGTTACCCTAATAAGAGGAAAAAACATTAATATTTTTAATCCTACGGAAAGAACACGCCTCATAAAAGATGTTGCAAAAATAACGAGTCCGGAAGTGGCCAAGAAAATTAACAAGCTATTTCAGGACTTTATTGGATAGGATCTTTTCTTAAAAGTTTAATACAATGAAAATCCGATAGTCATTTTTAAAAAACATATTCAGATTCTTATAAACATAAGAAAAACGAGAGCAAACGCCTCTCGTTTTTTGTTTTAGGAGTTGTTCTATTTGAGTATCTTAGATTGCCTGTTAAGAATTCTCATTCGTTTATCTATTCTTCTTCGTTCATCCAGTTTTCATTAAATGTCTGGTTTTGTAGCATGTGAATTTCCGTTTTGTAAGGAGGCTTTTTATCCTTTTTATCTTCACCAATAAATGGAGTTTCAAGGATTTTAGGGATATTCACAAATGAAGGATGATGAACAATATAGTTAAGTGCTTGAAAGCCAATATGTCCAAAGCCTATATTTTCGTGACGATCCTTCGCTGCCCCACGTTCGTTTTTACTATCATTGATATGGAATACCTTTATTCGATCAATACCCACTATTTTATCAAATTCTTCTAGTACTCCATCAAAGTCATTGACAATGTCGTAGCCTGCGTCATGAGTATGACATGTATCAAAGCAGATTGATATCTTATCATTATGCGTAACCCCATCAATAATTTTCGCAAGCTCTTCAAAGCTTCTACCACATTCTGATCCTTTTCCTGCCATTGTTTCTAACGCAATCTGAACTTGCTGATTCTGATCCAGAACTTCGTTTAAGCCTTCAATAATTTTTTGAATTCCTGCATCAGCACCTGCACCGACATGGGCACCTGGATGCAACACAATTTGTCTTGCTCCAAGAGCTTCTGTTCTTTCTATTTCAGATCTTAAAAAGCGTACACCTAATTCAAACGTATCAGGATTTTGCGTATTCCCTATATTAATGATATAAGGAGCATGAACCACAATATCACTAATTCCGTTTTCTTTCATATGCTGCATGCCAGCTTCAATATTTAAGTCTTCTATTTTCTTCCGTCTTGTATTTTGTGGTGCACCTGTATACACCATAAACGTGTTTGCTCCATATGATACTGCTTCTTCACTTGCAGCGAGGAACATTTTCTTACCACTCATTGAAACATGTGAACCAATTTTAATCATGCTTGTTATCTCTCCTCACTAGTCCTACCTTTTTTTATTAGATTCTTTTTTCTGAAGTGATTTTTTATACTTTTGTGTTTGATCTTGAAGTTTCTTCTTATATCCAGGCTTCACTTTTTTAGGCTTTTGAATGAAACTCTTAGCTTTTTTATCAATCTCAGTTTGTTCTTTCTTTCTAGCTTTACGTTTTTCTCTTGGACCAATTTCTATCCACTCTTCATTCCTAACATCAATATTAGAGAATGCAATGCCCATTTTCTCTAGTCGATTTAAAGCATCTTCATCAGAAGGTTCGTAAATGGTTACGGCTACACCAGAAAGCCCCGCTCTTGCAGTTCGTCCAACTCGGTGAACATAAAAGTCGAGATCAGATGGAATTTCATAATTAATAACATGACTAATTCCTTTAATATCAATACCTCTTGCAGCTAAATCAGTCGCAACGACATATTGAAATTCAGCGTCATTAATTTGCTTCATCATTTTCTTCCGTTCACGAGGCGGTAAATCCCCGTGAATAATACCAACTGTAATACCATTTTCACTTAACTGATCAGCTACCATGTCAGCCATTTTCTTTGTATTTGTAAAAATAATGGCTAAATACGGATTAATCGAATGACAAACATCAACGAGAAGCTTTGACTTGTTTCTGTGTTTTAAAGGTATCAAATAATGGTCAATTTTCGCTGCCGTAACCTGCTTAGGCTCTACATGAGAATATCTTGGATTTTCCATATATTTCTTTAAGAAGGGTTTTAATTTTTCCGGAATCGTTGCTGAAAACACGAGAACTTGCAATTCTTCCTTCATCTTTGCGCTAATCTGATCGACATCAAATATAAACCCCATGTCTAACATTAGATCTGCTTCATCCACAACCATAGCATCAGCTGTATAGACAAGAAGAGCCTGCTCTTTAATTAAGTCATTAATTCTTCCAGGAGTACCCACAACGATGTGCGGCTGAGTTTTTAATCGTTCAATGGTACGCTGCTTGTCCGTTCCACCAATAAAGTTTTTCGCTGTAATTTCCGGATTAAAACGAATAACCTTTTGTACTTCCTCATAAATCTGCTGAGCAAGTTCTCTTGTAGGTGCGGTAATCACAACCTGTACCTCTTTACGTTCTGGATCAATCTTATTAATTAAGGGTAATAAAAAAGCATGTGTTTTACCAGTACCTGTCTGGGACTGTCCAATGACGCTCTCCCCTCTTAAGATTGCTGGGATTAATCTTGCTTGTATGTCAGTTGGCTGATAAAACTGTAGGTTTAATATAGCGTCTATGACAAACTCCTTAAATCCAAATTGATTAAATAATGTATGATTCATTGTTTCACCTCATGGGTCTATTTTTACATGGAAAATGTACTTAGTTTTTGTACTTATCTAACCACATCTATCTATTATAGTTTAACAGAAGCTCAATTTCCATGTATCAAGCCTAATTGTTAGATAGAATTCAAACATATTGCTACGTTTTGCATATTGTATATATGACTACGTGTATAGAAAGGGGGATTTTTTATGTTCCCGGGAGGACCAAGAATGCCGTTAGGTCCAATGAGTCGAATGAATAACTTTTCATCCTTTATGCCGATGGGCAGAGGAGTTCAAATGGGACAAATGCCTGCAAGAGGAGTAGGTGGTATATTAAGTCGTTTGTTTTCAAGACAGGGGGCAGGTGCAGCAGGTGCTTTTAATAGTTTCTCCGGGCAATCTGTTGGGCAAGGAACAGGAGGATTACTCTCTAATCTGATGGCAAACCCTGGAGAGATGCTTGCCAATGTCCAAAAAGCTGTTAATGTAGCTAATCAAGTAGGTCCGATGGTACAGCAATACGGACCCATGGTGCGTAATATACCTGCTCTTATTAAACTTTACAAAGAATTCAACTCAAGTGATGATGACTCCAGTGAAGATGTAGTAGAAGAAAAAGAAGTACCTATCGCTAAACGAGTAAAAACAAAAAATAAATCAAAAAAAGTAGCTGCCAGTAACCAATCAAAGAATACAAATGAAGAAAAAAAAGAGCCTACTACTAATCAATTAAAGAGCAAAACAGAAGAGAAAGTCATAAAAAAAGGTGTATCCAAACCAAAGATGTACATTTAAGACTACTTTCTCAAAATGTGTTGCCATCCGTAACAATTTTAACATCAGGTAGAGCGAATCATCCTTTTTTTTGTCACCTATGTCCTCATACTATATAATGAAGATGGAAGACTAAATGATAAAGTTCATTCATTCAATATAGAGTGGTTTTTATTTATAAGGGGGACAATATAATGGAAGTTCTAAAAATTGCACCGAGAGGGTATTGTTATGGTGTGGTGGATGCCATGGTAATTGCTCGAAATGCTGCACTGGATAAGACTCTACCGCGTCCAATCTACATTCTAGGTATGATTGTTCACAATAAACATGTTACAGATGCTTTTGAAGAAGAGGGGATCATTACCCTTGATGGACCAAACCGCCTTGAAATTCTAAGTCAGGTCGAAAAAGGCACTGTTATTTTTACCGCACACGGTGTTTCACCAGAGGTTCGACGAATTGCAATAGAAAAGGGACTTACAACGCTTGATGCAACTTGTCCTGACGTAACTGTGACACATGACTTGATTCGCTCTAAGAAAGACGAAGGCTATGAATTTATCTATATCGGTAAAAAAGGACATCCAGAGCCTGAAGGTGCAGTAGGTATTGCGCCTGATATCGTACATCTTGTAGAAAATGTTGAAGATGTTGAAAACTTAAACATTAAAACTGACAAGATTATCGTGACAAATCAAACAACGATGAGTCAATGGGATGTTCAAGATATTATGGAAAAAGTAAAAGAAAAATATCCTTATACTGAGGTTCATAAAGAAATTTGTGTTGCAACTCAAGTTAGACAAGAAGCAGTCGCAGAACAAGCGAAACAAGCAGACTTAACTATTGTGGTAGGAGATCCTAAAAGCAATAATTCTAACAGGCTAGCGCAAGTCTCTGAAGAAATTGCAGGTACTAAGGCTTATCGTATCTCCGATCTTTCAGAACTCGACTTAGCATGGCTTGAAGGGGTAAAGAAGGTTGCCGTTACAGCAGGTGCTTCCACACCAACTCCAATTACGAAAGAAGTCATTACGTTTTTAGAACAATATCATCCGGAAGATACAAACACTTGGAATAAGCAATCTACTATTCCTTTAAATAAGATCCTTCCAAAGGTTAAAACAAAATAGCATCCATGCGGATGCTATTTTTTCTATCTTATAATCTATAGCTTATCAAGTAGATCTAAAACTTCGGAAGGTAGCTACTATTTAAATTGGAATGGGTTTGTATTCGATTCTGCTAAATGTACGGTAAAATCATATTTTCGATTTATTTTTTCTCGTTGAAGCACATTAGCAACTCCTTCTATCATGACCTTCTCAATATGGTGACCTGGATCCACAATATTAAGACCTAACGCCATTGCTTCATGTGCAAAATGAAAATAAATATCTCCAGAAACGAAAACATCTGCACCAGCAAAATGAGCTTGATGTATGTATTTATTACCGTCTCCGCCAAGCACAGCCACTCTTTTCACTCGATCCGATAAATTACCGACTACTCGAACACCCTCTACTTGGAAAGTTTGTTTTACGTATTCAGAGAACTGTTCCAGGGACATTTCTTCTTCTAAACTTCCAATTCTACCTAAGCCAAACTCTTCCCCTGTATTGTCAATTGGATATAAATCGTACGCCACTTCTTCATATGGATGAGCCTTATGCATAGCAGCAATAATCTTCCTTTGCAGATTTTCAGGAAAGATGGTTTCAATTCTGACTTCTTCTACCTCTTCTAGTTGGTTTTGTGACCCTATATAAGGGTTTGCTCCTTCTTCAGGCTTAAACGTTCCTGTGCCCTTTGTATTGAATGTACAGTAGCTGTATTTGCCTATATGACCTGCACCAGCATTTCCAAGAGCAGTTCTTACAATCTGCTCATGACTCACTGGTACAAACACCACTAATTTTTTCAATACTGTTCTTTGTGTGGTTGACAATATTTTTATATCCCTTAGCTTTAGTGCTTCAGCAAGCAGATCATTAACTCCCCCGTTGGTAATGTCCAAATTAGTATGAGCAGAGTATACTGCGATATCATGCTTTATACACTTCTCAATAATTTTACCGGTCGCTGTATCTGTTCGTACATGCTTTATTGGCCTAAATATAGGTGGATGGTGAGAAATGATGAGATCAATATTTTTGTTGATGGCCTCATCGACGACATTTTCTAACACATCTAAGGTAACCATTACTTGTCGAATCGGTTTATTTAATGTTCCAATCTGAAGACCATATTTATCATTCTCCAATGCTAATGACATGGGAGAGAATTCTTCAAATATTTTTACCACCTCAAAGCCGTTTGGAGTTTTACTCATATAAATCCAACTCCTTTTGAACGTATTGAATATATTGTTCTAATTCACGCTTTTTGTCTTCTACTTCTTGTGAAGGACTAGCTGAATCTAACTGTAATAAGATTCTGTCCCAGTTCTTCTTTTCTAGTGTCCATTTCTTCTTAAAAACAGCACTGTGTTCCTTAAGTAAGAATGGTCCAAGAAGAAGTTCTTTGTTTAATTCCGCAAGCTGATATGGTTTAGAAGGTTCTCCTCTTTCAGCAATTAAGATTTCATAAATCTTATCGTCTTCTTCAAGGATCATCTCTTGTATAAGTTCCCAATTATTCTCTAATAACCATTTCCTAACCGAGACAGCTGAGATATTAGGTTGTAAAATCAACCTTTTTACGCCCTCAAGCTTATCCTTACCATGATCTAATATTGTGGCAATGAGAGCACCACCCATTCCACAGATTGTAATGGCATCTACTTCTCCTTTAGAGATGACCTCTAATCCATCTCCTTTTCTTACATCAATAGCTTTATGTAAATCTAAACGTTCTACCTGATTTTTGGCTGTTTGAAAAGGCCCCTCTACAACCTCTCCAGCTATAGCACTCGGTACAATTTCTTTTAAATAACAATAAATAGGAAGATAAGCATGGTCGGAACCGATATCAGCTAATGTATAGCCCTTCGGCACTGCTTCTGCAACTGCTTCTAGCCTCTTTGATAGTTTTAATTCATTCAAGTTCTTTCACCACTTTCAGGATCGTTCAATGCTTCTATACCATCATAATCTTAATACACGATGGTTTCAACTTCATCACTTATGGGTCGTTTAAAAATTCATAGTACTTAGAAAGTATCAATTTTTATT
>NZ_JAJQKI010000002.1 GCF_023036475.1 Bacillus pinisoli | reverse complement strand
ATTTACCAATCTTCTTTTAGTTTTTTTTCTTTAAATAAACGGAAGTTGCCTGTTGCTAGGCGGTTTTTTGTTTTTTCTTCGATTCTGTCGTGACAGGGGTTGCACATATATGTATGGATAGGACGGTTTCTTAATCGTTTGGCGATTAGTGTTTCATCATTGATTGATTCAATTTTATCACAGAGTACACACTTAACTCTCATTTCTCCACCTCAGCTGTTGAAATCTTCTTTTAAACAGTATAGCATAAATATGGAAGAGCTAAATATGATTTCACATATTGTATATTTGGAGGGATGGTTATTGGCAAATCGTGTAGAGTCTACGCTTACTGCAGATTTATATGATTACCTTCAACGAGAAAGGTTTCTTACATTAGCGACGGTTGATTATGAGACAGGTGGGCCGAATGTTCATGCTCTTTCTTGGGTGTATTCACCTCATCCACAATGCGTTCGATTTGCCATTGACAATCGATCTAGAATTGTGGAGAACATAAGAATGAATCCGCTAGTTGTCTTAACATTAATTGCTGCTGAGAGTACGTATTCCATAAACGGAAAAGCTTTTATTAAAGAAGAAAAAATATTAAATATTCCATTAAAACTGGCATTAGTCGAATTAGAAATAAGTGAAGTAAGAGATGTTATGTTCTATGGCTCAAAAATATTAGCCGGTCCGAAATATGAAAAGACCTATGACTTAGAGGCGGCTACTAAGCTTGATCGTCAAGTAATGGAGGCTTTAAAAAAGACCGTTATTGTATAGCTGTTTAGCATGTGGCTTCTTAGTAGTATGATCTTGATCCCATGCAGACCGTTAAGTGAAAGCAGCTCATCGCTGCTTTTTTATTTTTCCTGTTTTCGTGGAATTAAGGTGAAACATGATGAAATAACTTTTTAAATCGTGAAATAACTAAATTTATCGTGAAAAAACCAATCAACATGCTGAAATATAGGATATTTTCGTGGAATTGCCGAATAGGTGTTGCCCAAACAATCCAATTATCACAATTGTAGGGCAGTAGTAAGGAAATTTACTTGCATGCGCTTATCATCTGATTAATAAGATAAACAACAACGAGATAATAACCAAAAAAAAGCTTAGTAAAATACATTACTAAGCTTTAATCATTCGGATTTGGTACCTTTGGGTTATTGCGATCTTTTATGTGATTATTGGATTGATCCTGTTGTTCCTTATCAAGTTCTTTTTCTTTTCCTTCTGGTAGCTGATTTTCACTAGTCTCTGTTGGTTCTTGCTGATTATTCTCAAAGATATCTGCAGGTAGTTCTGGCATTAATCTTCCTACAATTGCTGAAAGCTCGTCCATAATACCTCTAATCGGGCGACCTTGCTGTATTTCATTCCCCATTTCCTTCAGTCTTACCGTGGTGTCAGGGTCTGCAATGACAATGGCATTTGCTCCGTGTGGATCATGCTTTAAGCTTTCTGCTACAGAGTATTTGATTGTTCCAACTCTTGAACGATCTATTTTTGAGTTTACGTCAATCCCTACAACTGCAAGGTCACCTACAACAAGAGCTGTAGCATCATTTACATTAGGGACACTAGATGCAAGACTCACCAAATTTTCTGCGATTTCTTCTGCACTTCGGTCCTCATCTTTAGCACTTACTTGATTTTTAACTTGAATTGGTGATTGCTCATTACTCTTTTTAGTTGTTTGGGCCTCATTACCTGCACACCCACTTATAAACAGTGAGAAAAGCAATGCTGTATATATCATGTACTTCAAGTATCTTCACTCCTTTTTGACATTATTCTTAACTTGCTATTACTAATATTGTTTAATATTTCTTCTATCTTTATTCATGTACACATATATTAAAGCAGGTGGTGTACCAGCAGTGTTCAACTGTTTTTACACACAGTTTTCACTCCTTTATTAAAAAAACGGTAGGCAGTGTTGCTATCGTAAGCTGCAGATTATAACGGTTTTATATAGACCTTCATATCCTATATAAAGGCGCGTTATATACAAAGAAAAAGCGGAGTCAGGAGGCGGAAATTTGAGTAAAATCTATGTACTCGACACAAATGTATTGTTGCAAGACCCCCTGTCTATCTTCTCTTTTGAGGATAACGAAGTAGTTATTCCAGCAGTAGTCTTAGAAGAGGTAGATTCGAAAAAACGAAATATGGATGAAATCGGAAGGAACGCAAGACAAGTTTCCAAAATGATTGACAAGCTAAGAGAAAATGGTCGATTACATGAGAAGGTACCGTTAGAAAATGGGGGTACTTTCCGTATTGAACTAAATCACCGTTCTTTTCACCAACTGCAAGAGATTTTTATTGAGAAAACAAATGATAATCGGATACTAGCAGTAGCGAAAAATCTTTCACTCGAAGAAGAAACAAAAGAAAATGGACGGCCTGTCATTTTAGTAAGTAAAGATGTACTAGTGCGAGTAAAGGCAGATGCTTTAGGGCTCCAATCTGAGGATTTTCTAAGTGACAGGGTTGTAGAATTGAATCATATTTACACTGGTTATCTTGAACTTTATGTACAAACTGATGTGCTTAACCGGTTTTATGAGAAGGGAGAAATTCTTACATCAGAACTGGCAAATCATCCTTTTTATCCTTATCAATTTGTCATCTTAAAGGATGCCCTTGTTCATTCTGGTTCTGCAGTAGGGATGGTAGATCCAGCTTGTAAAAAAGTGAAAAAATTGGTTCATAATAATGAGCCTATTTGGGGAATAAAACCAAGAAATGTACAACAAATTATGGGACTAGAATTACTGCTACGAGAAGATATTCCACTTGTAACATTAATGGGGAAAGCAGGAACAGGAAAGACTCTTCTTGCTCTTGCAGCTGGTCTATTACAAACAGAAGATTTAGGCATCTATAAAAAATTACTTGTAGCAAGACCTATCGTACCGGTTGGAAAAGATATTGGCTTCTTACCTGGAGAAAAGGAAGAAAAGCTACGACCATGGATGCAACCTATATTTGATAATCTTGAATATCTATTTAATACAAAGAAACCAGGTGAGTTAGATGCCATATTGGCTGGCATGGGCTCTATTGAAGTAGAGGCTCTAACGTATATACGTGGAAGAAGTATACCTGAACAGTTTATTATTATAGATGAAGCTCAAAATTTAACGAAGCATGAAGTGAAAACAATCCTAACTAGAGTTGGTGAAAAAAGTAAGATCGTGCTAATGGGAGATCCAGCGCAAATTGATCATCCTTATTTAGATGAATACAATAATGGATTAACTTATGTTGTCGAATCGTTTAAGGATCAAAAAATCAGTGGACATGTTCGCTTTGTGAAGGGGGAACGTTCAGGTCTTGCTCAGCTTGCTGCAGACTTGTTGTAGTTTGTTCAACTAAAAAGATGCCTTCAAAAAGATTCCCTTCAAGATGCGGGTGTATACTTTTTAGTACAACCCTTTAAAAAAAGGTCCTACACATTGTGTGGGACCTAAGTTACGATATGATTGATTACTCAATTATGAGAGCAGTGATATGCTTTAATGGGTTTTCACGATTTGAACCATCTCCAAAATAGAAGTGCGCGGGTCCATCTTCAGTGAGTGGTTTACCATTTTTTGAAAATCCGAATAAACCGTTATAAACCTCTTCGAACGTTAACACATAATCTTTCTCAGTGGTCTTAACGATAACTTGTGATGCAGTTGGATCAGGTAAAGCGTTTTCTAGAAAATATTTTACCGGTATACCAAATGTACCAGTTAATAGCTTTTCTTTTTCGTACTTTTTGCTAGTATTTTTGTTAGAGGAAGGCAACTGTGCCCCTTCTTTAATTTCACGATCCCAATGCTCAGATACAGCCTTAGTATATACCGAGAGTTCGTCGAGTTCTTGACTTTCTTGGTCAAAATATGTAGTTAAATCAACCTTACGCTCATCAAAAATCCAAACACTTGGATCTATTGTAAGTGAGAACTTAACTTTTCCTTTTAGAAGAATAATTGATTCCAATTTGATCCACCCTTTTGTATTCTGATTGAAAAGTACTAAATATAAGTATACTTATTAATTCTTCTTTTGGCTAACGGAGAGATCTGATTCAAGATCGTTGCTGAAAGTAAAGGAGCAAGATCTAACCATTTTTGAACAGAATAAGAGTATATTAAAATTAGGTTATATTGTATAGACTTATTAGGGTATTTCTAGCTATTTTTCTTGCATTTTTTTAAATATCACGATAAGATTTAAGGAACAAGTTTGCAATCGCCCTTAGAACGGAGGGATTCTATTGACGCCAGAGATTGCGATTGACCATCGCGAAAAAGCATATGAATTGTTAAAAGCAGATGCAGAGAAAATATTAAAGTTGATCAAGGTGCAAATGGATAACTTAACCATGCCTCAATGTCCTCTTTATGAAGAAGTTCTTGATACTCAAATGTTCGGACTATCTAGAGAGATTGACTTTGCTGTTAGATTAGGTCTTGTAGAAGAGAGCTTGGGCAAAGAACTCATAGATAAGTTAGAAAAAGAACTTTCAATACTGCACGATGCATTTACAAATAAATAGGTTACCAATTAAAAACTCTAACTGTTAATCTAATAGTTAGGTTTTTCTTTTTTTGGGGGGGAACTGTTAGATGCAAACCCAAAAGAGTAAGAAAATTATAATTTTTTAAGGGATTTTGTCCCAACGCGTAATCTTTTTATAGTAAAATAAGATAAACTACGAAATAAGGAAGATCCTGATGCTGAAAAAAATGTTTCAGTTATACGATTATTCAATCGTTATTGCTCTATTACTATTATGTTCCTTCGGTCTTATCATGGTTTATAGTTCAAGTAGTATCATTGCTGTATCAAGATATGACTATCAATTTGATCATTTCTTTGTAAGACAACGCTTTTCACTGATCGTCGCATTTATTGCTTTTATAGTCATGATGATTGTGCCTTATCGCTTATATTTTAAATTATTTAAAATCATAGCATTTGGCTCGATTGGAATGCTACTTTTAGTATTTATGGTCGGGGAAACTGCTCAAAACGCACAGAGTTGGATCTCTTTAGGTCCTGTACAAATTCAACCAGGAGAATTTGTAAAGATAGGGGTAATTATATATTTAGCGGCTATATTTTCAAAGAAACAAACATATATTAATGATTTTGGTACAGCCGTACTTCCGCCTTTAATATTTACCGTTATTATCTTTGCTTTAGTTTTCTTTCAGCCTGACCTTGGAACAGCAGCACTTATTGCCATGATTGCAGTTGTTATGACTTTATGTTCGGGTATGAATATGAAAAATGTTCTGAAGTTACTAGGACTTGGAGGGTTAATATTAGGAATACTTATTCCCTTTGCTGTTAAGTTTGAAGTCCTTTCAGATGAACAATTATCTCGCTTTGGTGCTGCCTATAACCCTTTTGCTGATCCATTAGGAGATGGGCTGCAACTGATAAACTCTTATATAGCAATTGGGTCCGGTGGGGTTTCTGGACTTGGATTAGGTAATAGTATACAAAAATCAGGTTTCTTGCCAGAAGCGCATACTGACTTCATTATGGCAGTTATTTCAGAGGAATTAGGTATCTTCGGAGTTGGCTTTGTCCTTTTATTACTCTGCTTTATTGTAACAAAAGGATTCTTACTCGCTAGAAAATGTGATGATTCATTTGGAAGTTTATTAGCGATTGGAGTATCTAGTATGATTAGTGTACAAGCATTTGTTAATCTAGGAGCATTAACTGGGTTACTTCCTATCACTGGTGTACCTTTGCCGTTTGTTAGTTACGGGGGATCATCCCTTTTAGCTTTAATGATGTCGATGGGAATACTAGTAAATATTTCAATGTTTGTTAACTACAGAAAGCACAAAAGCTTACACCAAGACATAGCAGCATAGAATAAGAAGGCTTCTGTAAATTTAGAAGATCCTTCAATTTACATATTACTGTTATCAAAAAGGAGTGGCAGCAAATGACAACTAAAATTGAAAAAGTATTAGTAGCAAATCGAGGGGAAATAGCCATCCGAATTTTTCGGGCTTGCACAGAGCTGGATATTAGAACAGTTGCTATTTATTCAAAAGAGGACGCTGGATCCTATCATCGCTATAAGGCAGATGAAGCATACCTTGTTGGTGAAGGGAAAAAACCAATTGATGCATACCTAGATATTGAAGGGATCATTGAGATTGCGAAGGAAAACGGAGTACAGGCAATTCATCCTGGCTACGGTTTTCTATCAGAAAATATCCATTTTGCTAGAAGATGTGAGGAAGAAGGAATTATCTTCATTGGTCCAAAATCCGGACACCTTGATATGTTTGGTGATAAGGTAAAAGCAAGAAAGCAGGCTATCCTTGCCAATATCCCTGTTATACCTGGAAGTGATGGTCCTGTTTCGGATTTATCCGATATCGTTGATTTTGGTAGAACTCATGGATATCCACTTATGATTAAAGCGGCTCTTGGTGGTGGCGGCCGAGGGATGAGAATTGTTCGAAATGAATTAGGTGTAAAAGAGGCGTACGAAAGAGCAACATCTGAAGCAAAAGCGGCATTTGGTAGTAGTGAAGTTTATGTTGAAAAATTCGTTGAAAATCCAAAGCATATCGAGGTGCAGATATTAGGAGATGCTAGTGGCAATATTGTTCACTTATTTGAACGTGATTGCTCTGTCCAACGTAGACATCAAAAAGTCGTTGAACTTGCTCCAAGTGTTTCTTTATCAGACGAATTAAGAATGCGTATTTGTGAATCAGCTGTTGCGTTAATGAAAAATGTAAATTACATAAACGCAGGTACGGTAGAGTATTTAGTAAAGGGTGATGAGTTTTACTTCATTGAGGTTAATCCTCGAGTACAGGTTGAGCATACAATCACTGAGATGATTACAGGAGTTGACATCGTTCAAACTCAAATCTTGCTTGCAGAGGGGCATTTGCTACATAGTAAAAAAGTCGGAATTCCACCTCAAAATGAAATTAAAACACATGGATATGCTATTCAATCTCGTGTGACAACAGAAGACCCATTAAACAACTTTATGCCTGATACAGGAAAGATTATGGCATACCGCACAGGCGGAGGGTTTGGAGTAAGACTTGATGCTGGTAATGGTTTCCAAGGGGCGATTATTACGCCACACTATGATTCATTATTAGTCAAACTTTCAACATGGGCTCTAACCTTTGACCAAGCTGCAGCAAAAATGACGAGAAACTTAAAAGAGTTCAGAATTAGAGGGATTAAGACTAATATTCCATTCCTTGAGAATGTGATGAAGCATAAGGATTTTCTTTCTGGTGTATACGATACTTCCTTTATTGATACGACTCCTGAACTATTCGTATTTCCTAATCGTAAAGACCGTGGAACGAAAATGCTTTCCTACATTGGTACTGTAACGGTTAATGGTTTTCCAGGTATTGAAAAGAAGAAAAAACCTGTATTTGAAAAACCGAGAATTCCTAAGGTAAAGTTAACGGAACCTGTTCCAAGTGGAACAAAACAAATTTTAGATGAGCGTGGAGCAGATGGACTCGTAAAATGGGTTCAAGATCAAAAAGATGTACTCTTAACAGATACTACATTCCGTGATGCTCACCAATCTCTTCTTGCAACTAGGCTGAGAACGAAAGACCTTTTAGCCATTTCAGAACCAACAGCTAGATTATTACCTGATTTATTCTCATTAGAGATGTGGGGAGGAGCAACGTTTGATGTTGCCTATCGTTTCTTAAAAGAAGATCCTTGGGACAGATTAATTAGTCTACGAGAGAGAGTTCCTAACCTACTATTTCAGATGCTCTTACGTTCATCCAATGCTGTAGGATATAAAAACTATCCGGATAACTTAATTAAAGAATTTGTAGAAAAGTCAGCCCAAGCTGGTATTGATGTATTCAGAATCTTTGATAGCCTGAACTGGGTGAAAGGGATGACCTTAGCTATTGACTCTGTTCGTGAATCAGGTAAGCTAGCAGAAGCAGCCATCTGTTATACAGGGGATATAGGTGATTCAACAAGAGTAAAATATGATCTTGATTATTATGTGTCTATGGCAAAAGAGTTAGAAGCAGCAGGAGCACATATATTAGGGATTAAAGATATGGCCGGCTTACTAAAGCCGCAAGCGGCCTATTCCTTAGTTTCTGCACTTAAGGACACTGTTTCTATTCCAATACATCTTCATACACATGATACAAGTGGTAATGGTATCTTCACCTATGCAAAAGCTATTGAGGCGGGTGTTGATATTGTTGATGTAGCTGTTAGTTCAATGGCTGGTTTAACTTCACAACCAAGTGGGAATTCACTTTATTATGCTTTAGAAGGTTCAAGCCGGAACATTCGTGTGAATAACCAAGCGTTAGAACAGTTATCACATTATTGGGAAGATATTAGAAAATATTATGCTGATTTTGAAAGTGGAATGAATGCACCTCATCCAGAAGTGTATATGCATGAGATGCCAGGTGGACAGTACAGTAATCTTCAGCAACAGGCTAAAGCTGTAGGGCTTGGTGAAAAATGGGATGAAGTAAAAGTGATGTATCGCCGTGTTAACGATATGTTCGGTGATATCGTAAAAGTAACTCCTTCGTCCAAAGTAGTTGGAGATATGGCCTTATATATGGTTCAAAATGATTTAACCGAGGATGACATATATGAAAAAGGTGAAGTATTAGATTTCCCTGATTCAGTAGTAGAACTTTTTGAAGGATATCTCGGTCAACCACACGGTGGTTTTCCAAAAGAGCTTCAACGAATTATCCTTAAAGGGAAAGAACCAATTTCTGTACGTCCTGGAGAATTGCTTGAGCCGATTCATTTCCATGAATTAAAGGAATCTATTTTTCATACACTTAATCGCCAAACAACAAGCCATGAAATGATTTCATATGCGTTATATCCAAAGGTATTTATGGATTACCAAAAAGTAGTGGATGAGTATGGTGATGTATCAGTTCTTGACACTCCAACATTCTTCTATGGAATGCGACTGGGTGAAGAAATTGAAGTAGTGATCGAACAAGGTAAAACACTCATTGTTAAGTTAGTTTCAATAGGTCAGCCACAAGCTGATGGAACACGTGTTGTGTATTTTGAGCTAAATGGCCAACCGAGGGAAGTACTAATAAAAGATGAAAGTATTAAATCAACGGTAGCAGTAAATAAGAAGGCTGACCGTACAAATCCTGATCATATTGCTGCAACTATGCCAGGAACAGTTGTTAAGGTTCTAGTCAAGAAAGGTGAAAAAGTTGAAAAAGGGGATCACTTATTGATTTCTGAAGCCATGAAGATGGAGACAACTGTTCAAGCCACCTTCTCTGGAACGATAAAAGAAATACATGTAACAGACGGAGCGTCAGTACAGACTGGTGATTTATTAATAGAATTAGCCAAATAAAAAAAAGCGAGGTGTACACCTCGCTTTTAAATTTGTGCAGATTCTGAAGCAGTACCTTTATTTATCTTTTGACTATATTTACTTCTAGTCACCAGAAGAACTAAATAACTTAATACCCCAAATAGACAAGAAATAAAGAGTGCATGTAAAAGAGCAATTACGATAAATTCAAGTCTTGTCAGCACAACTAATGCTCCACTAATCACTTGAAGACTTACTAGTGTTGCAGCAATGATAAAGCTCCACTTAATTAGAGCTTGATGTTTATAATGCTTTAGAACAATATAAGTAGCATAAATAATCCAAATAAATAATAATCCGGCTGCTAATCTGTGTCCCATTTGAATCCATTCATGCATTTGAGTGGGTAATCCAATTTGATTGAAATTGCAGATTGGCCAGTCTGGACATGCTAAGCTAGCATTTTTATGTCGTACAAAAGCACCTGTATAAACTACCACATAACAATAGAGAATAATTCCAATAATATGAAACTGCACTCGCTTATCAATCACAAGATGTGTCTTACTGTGCTCCTGATCGGCCTCAAATACTAATAATGTTAGTAGTAGAACGGCTGCAAATGATATAAGCGAAATACCAAAGTGTAACGCTAATACGGCTGAGGATTGTTCCCAGACAACAGCAGCAGCACCTATTAATGCTTGTAAAACGAGAAATGAGAAGGAGAGTATAGATAGAAACTTTACTTCTCTAATATGCCCAATTTTGCGCCATGTCCAAATGGACAATGCTAAAACTAAAAAACCAACAGCACCAGTTACGAGACGGTGACTGAGTTCAACAACTAACTCAAAAGTTATGTTGCTAGGAATCAGTTCTCCATGACATAACGGCCAACTATCACCACACCCATCACCAGATTCGGTTTTCGTAACTAGGGCTCCACCTAGAAGTACAAATAACATGCCAATAGTTGTTATAATAGAAAACCACTTAAGAGATCGGTTCAAAAGCCTCACCTTCATTCTAGAAAAAAATAATCAATTATTAACACACAATAGTTATCATATATAAAAGATGTCGAAATATCAAAGGAAAATAAGTGACAATAATGTAAACAGTAAAAAATAGTTTTGTCAATAATATAATATGAAGGAAATAACGGGAATTAATAGAGTAAATATGATGAAAATGGTTGAATAATGTCATTAGTTTTGCTAGAAATATAATGTGGAGATAATTATTTTCAACTTATCTTTACCCGTGTTAAGTATACTATAATCTATGAAAATAAAAACAACCAAATGTTTCATAATGATGAAAATGGATTTTTCTTTTATAATATAGAGAGGTGACGTTATAATATGGTAGTCACAAAAAAGACAAAAAACATACACAACTCCTTCACAATTTTGAAGCTATTTATGGTTTAATATACAGGAGGCATCCTTTTGCTCAGTAGATTAGAATAATAGGGTAGGATAGCCTGTGTTGTTACATTAAAGGAGGATTAATAATGGCAAATTCGAGGACATTAGATGAAGCATCTTCGCATGTAATTGAACATGAAAGTCCTCAGAGTGATGCTTTTGAAACATCCATCTGGAAAGACTTTCAAGCATTGATTAAGGTAGGTATTATTAATTCTAACTTAATTACTGCCTTTACTGGTTTATGGCTGGCTTTTCATTTTACTGGAACTAGCTTCTTTCAGAATTGGGACATTACTCTGTTCACATTACTTGGAACTTCACTTGTTATAGCGGGTTCTTGTAGTTTAAATAACTATATTGATCGTGATATTGATCACTTGATGGAGCGGACAAAAGCCAGACCTACTGTTACGGGAAGGTTTTCGGCAAAACATGTATTATGGATCGGGTTAATTTTGACAGCTATAGGAACTGCCCTTTTAGCTTTAACAACATTAATGGCTGCCGTAATCGGTTTAATTGGTGCTTTCACTTATGTTGTTTTATATACGATGTGGTCTAAACGTAATTACACCATTAATACAGTAATCGGAAGTGTTTCCGGTGCTGTACCACCTTTAATTGGGTGGGCAGCAGTAGATCCGAACCTCCATATGGTGGCTTGGGTTTTATTTTTGATTATGTTTATCTGGCAACCACCACATTTCTTAGCATTAGCAATGAGAAGATGTGAAGAGTACCGAGCAGCAGGTATTCCGATGCTACCAGTCATTCATGGTTTTGAAATGACGAAAAGACAGATTATGGTATGGATTGCTTGCTTACTTCCATTGCCATTCTATTTATATTCACTTGGACCTGTCTTTTTAGTTCTAGCTACTCTTTTGAATGTAGGTTGGCTATACATTGGATTTAAGGGATATAAATCAAAGGACGATATTAAGTGGGCGACTGGAATGTTTGTATATTCACTTAATTACTTGACCATTCTGTTTGTAGCGATGATTATTGCTACATTCTTCTAAACAAGAAACTTCAGAATGTATTTGAGTCTCTCTAACCTTAAAAAGGTTCCACACATTGTGTGGACTCCTGAATCAGCAAAGTAGGTAATGCATCAGGTTATTTACTTTGTTGATTCAGGAGTAGAGAGTAAAAACTCTTTATCTTCTGAAAGCTTAAAGCCTAACTAACATATCGTACGGTTACATAAGGTATTTAAGCGCTTTAAAACCGGGATTCCTTTTGTTTATATATTAGAAAATCCAGGGATGGGATGTTCCCGTACCAACTAAGAATTGATTATTTTAAGGAAAGTGGGGTTAACTACGTTATGAAGCAAAGGCACTTAAAGTGGCGCTTATTTTCATTAGTAACAATGATGGCGCTTTTTTTAGCGGGCTGTGGTGAGCCGTTTCTAACGACACTGGAGCCTAAAGGCGAAGGAGCCGAAATGCAATATTCACTCATGATGATTAGTACAATCATAATGGTTGTTGTTGTATTAATTGTATCTATTATTTTTATCTATGTTCTCTTCCGTTTCCGCGCTAAGAAGGGGGACGAAAATAAGATCCCTGAACAAGTAGAAGGAAACCATAAGCTTGAGATTATGTGGACTGTTATTCCGATCTTATTATTAATCATTTTAGCAGTACCTACAGTAGCTTATACGTTTAAATTAGCAGACGTAACACCAATGAAACCTGAAACTCGTGATGAGAATGCTTTAGTGGTAAACGTTACAGCGTACTTGTATTGGTGGGAGTTTGAATATCCAGACCATAAGGTAGTAACTTCTCAGGATTTAGTTATTCCTACTGGAGAGAGAGTTTACTTTAACCTTAAGGGAGCAGATGTAAAACATGCTTTCTGGGTACCGACTATTGGCGGTAAGATGGACACTAACACAGACAACACTAACCAAATGTGGCTACATGCTTACGACGAAGGAATCTATTATGGTAAATGTACTGAGTTATGTGGACCATCACACGCTTTAATGGACTTTAAAGTAAGAGCAGTATCAAAAGAAGAATTTAATGTATGGATTGATAAAATGGCTAACAATGAGCCAACTGTTGACACTGAACTTGCACAAGCTGGTGAAGAGTTATTTCAATCTAGCTGTATCGGATGTCATGCTGTTGGTAATGAAGGAAGCCGTTTAGCTCCAAATCTATCTAACTTTGCAGACCGCTCTCGTATCGCTGGTATCTTAGATCATAATCCAGAAAACTTAAAGTTATGGTTACAAGACCCAGAATCTTTAAAGCCAGGGAATAAAATGACTGGTACTTATGGTGAATTAACAAATGAAGAAATTGATGCTTTAACTGAATATTTATTTGGTCTTTCCGTAGAAGAGTAATTTAGCATCATTGAAAAGGAGGTAAAATCGTGAGTACGTTAACAAAGAATACGGTTGGCGCAACAATCTGGGACTACTTAACAACAGTAGACCATAAGAAAATCGCCATTCTATACTTCATCGCTGGAGGATTCTTCTTTCTAGTCGGTGGTTTAGAAGCACTTTTTATCCGAATCCAACTTGCAGTACCTAACAATGATTTTGTTAGTGCCGGACTATATAATGAGATTTTAACGATGCACGGTACGACGATGATCTTCTTCGCTGCCATGCCTCTAATTTTTGGATTTATGAATGCCGCAGTTCCTTTACAAATTGGAGCACGTGACGTTGCATTCCCATTCTTAAACTCTTTAGGATTCTGGTTATTCTTCTTCGGAGGAGTTTTCATGAACCTAAGTTGGTTTTTAGGTGGAGCACCAGATGCTGGATGGACTTCTTACGCATCATTAGCAATGGAAAGTGCTACACATGGTGTAGATTTCTATGTATTAGGTTTACAAATTTCAGGGGCAGGTACATTAATCGGGGGTATTAACTTCCTAGTAACGATTATTAATATGCGTGCACCTGGTATGACTTATATGCGTATGCCACTATTTACATGGTCTACATTTGTAACATCTGCTTTAATCTTATTTGCATTCCCAGCTTTAACTGTTGGACTATTCTTAATGATGTTTGATCGTTTATTTGGTTCAAATTTCTTTAATGAAGCACTTGGTGGTAACACTATTATCTGGGAGCACTTATTCTGGATCTTTGGTCACCCAGAGGTTTATATCTTAATCTTACCGGCTTTCGGTATATTCTCTGAAATATTTGCTACATTCTCTAAGAAACGTCTATTCGGTTATTCGGCAATGGTATTTGCTACAGTATTAATCGGATTCTTAGGTTTCATGGTTTGGGCGCATCATATGTTTACAACTGGTTTAGGACCAATTGCTAACGCAATCTTTGCTGTTGCTACAATGGCAATCGCAGTTCCTACTGGAGTTAAAATCTTCAACTGGTTATTAACGATGTGGGGCGGACAAATTCGCTTTACCGTTCCAATGTTATATGCTGTTGCTTTCATTCCTACATTCTTAATGGGTGGAGTAACAGGGGTAATGCTAGCAGCTGCTGCAGCTGACTACCAATACCATGACTCATACTTTGTAGTAGCTCACTTCCACTATGTAATTGTAGGTGGAGTTGTATTTGGTCTTTTTGCAGGTCTTCACTACTGGTGGCCAAAAGTATTTGGTAAAATGCTACATGAAGGTTTAGGGAAAATTACATTCTGGACATTCTTAATTGGATTCCATTTAACTTTCTTTATTCAGCATTTCTTAGGATTAATGGGTATGCCACGTCGTATCTTCACTTACTTACCTGGTCAAGGTTTAGAACTTGGTAACTTAATTAGTTCAATTGGTGCAATCGGTATGGCAATTGGTACAATCGTATTAGTTATTAATGTTATCTACACTTCAGTAAAAGGTAAGAAGATGGGGAATGATCCTTGGGGTACTGGAAGAACGCTTGAATGGGCAATCTCTTCTCCAGCTCCAGAATATAACTTTAAGCAAACTCCACTTGTTCGTGGATTAGATGCTCTTTGGGTTGAAAAAATGGAAGGGCGTAATGAAATGACTCCAGCTGAACCAGTAGGAGATATTCATATGCCAAATCCTTCAATTTTACCTTTTGTTATGTCTGTAGGATTATTTGTTGCAGCATTTGGATTTATGTATGCCGATATCGCTGGAGATGGTCCAGTTAATGTTCCTTCATTAATCGTAGGAATTGTAGGTATGGGTATTACATTAGGTTCGATGTTCTTACGTTCAGTTATTGATGACCATGGATTCCATATCCATAAAGAAGATCTAGAAAATGAAGACAAGGGGGTCAAGGCATAATGGGAGCTCATATTGAAGAAAAATTAACAGCTGAAACATTCCCTGCTGAGCCCGAAAAAGCGACCCTTGAAGGGAAAAATAAATTTTTAGCTTTTTGGTTCTTCCTTGGAGGAGAAACGGTATTATTCGGTTCTCTATTCGCAACTTATTTAGCGTTGAAGGATTCTACGGCTGGTGGCCCAACTACTCAAGACCTGTTTGAAATGCCAATCGTATTCTTAGCTACAATGCTTTTATTAACAAGCTCTTTAACAAGTGTGTATGCAATGTACCACATGAAGAATTTTGATTTCAAAAAAATGCAACTTTGGTTATTCGTAACAGTACTATTAGGTTTAGCCTTCTTAGTTCTTGAAATTTACGAGTTTAATCATTATGTACATGAATTTGAACATACGTTTACAAGTAGTGCATTTGGTTCTGCTTTCTATACGCTTGTTGGATTCCATGGTGCGCACGTTGCCTTTGGTTTACTGTGGATCATTACATTAATGGTTCGTAATGCAAGACGTGGTTTAAATCTGTACAATGCACCTAAATTCTATATTGCTAGTCTTTACTGGCACTTTATTGACGTTGTTTGGGTGTTCATTTTTACTGTAGTATACTTAATGGGGATGGTGGGATAAACATATGGCTACAAAACAAACCGGTAACCCTACTGTAGATTTAGCCTATCGCCGTAAGAAAAATAAGCAAGATATGAAACATCAAGTAATTACTTTTGCTTTAATGATTGCTCTAACATTAGTCGCGTTTTTAGCGGTTGGCTACGAAGAGTTTTCACCTTGGTTTTCAGTACCATTTATTATATTACTTGCTATCGTTCAAGTAATATTCCAGCTTTACTATTTCATGCATATGAGTCATAAGGGGCATGAGGGTCCTGCATTATTCCTTTATTCAGGTCTTCTAGTTGCTCTTATAACGGTTCTTGCATTCGTTACAATCATTTGGTGGTAAGTTGAAAAGGATGAGCTTAATGCTCATCCTTTTGTTATATATTACCTAAACAAATTCACATAACGTTCATTGAACATAAAAATTGAACTATTGTATAATGGATATGTTTACTACGTAATATCAGTTCCTTTTGGAGGTGACAATATGGACATTAGTATTTTTGGATTCAGAGCATTATGGAGTCCAGTTTTCCTGGCGTTCACGATAATTGTAATTGGAATCTATTTCTATATTATTCGAAAGGAAGGATATCAAGTATCAAAGAAGCAGCAATTCTTCTTTTTATCAAGTATGATCTTGTTATACTTAATGAAGGGTGGACCTTTTGATCTGCTTGGTCATTTAATGTTTAGTGCTCATATGACTGCAATGGCCATTGTATACTTAGCTGTTCCTCCTTTAATGCTATTAGGGTTACCGGAAAACCTTTTAAGAGAGTTTATTAATATAAAGGCTATACGTCCTTTGTATGCGTTCTTTACGAAGCCATTAATTGCATTATTATTATTTAATGGACTGTTCTCGATTTATCATATACCTTTAGTTTTTGATGTGGTGAAAACAGATATGGTTCTACACAGTATTACTACTAGTATCCTGTTAGTTGGCGCATTTCTAATGTGGTGGCCAGTTGTTAATCCGTTACCGGAAGAAGAGTCTTTAACACCTATCAAGAAAATTGGGTATATCTTTGCAGACGGTGTTCTGTTAACACCGGCTTGTGCACTTATTATTTTTGCTTCAGTGCCGTTATATAGTACGTATACAGATCCAACATTATGGCTGACAGCTTTAGAGTTATGTGTACCGGCTGATATGCTCTCATCTCTTTCAATCAGTACTCCTGAACTATTCAATTGGTTCCCACTTGTTGAGGACCAACAACTTGGTGGAGTTATAATGAAGGTTGTCCAAGAGATTGTTTATGGATCTATTCTTGGTTATATCTTTTTCAACTGGGCTAAAAAAGAGAGAGAGAAAGATCAATTGGAGATTAACGCAAGACCACAGTTAAATTAGGGCTGCAACATTACTTTAGAAAAGTCTCTAGAGTGATGATAATCCGAGATTGTGTATAAGAAAGGATTGCTTATATGAATTTACCTATTTTACCTACGATTAGTACAACCTTCATTGTGTTAAGTGCCATTTCAGTGGCAATTGGTTGGGTTCTAATCTCAAAAAGAAACTTAGAAGCACATAAGAAAGTAATGACACTAGCAGCTGTGTTTGCAATCATCTTTTTTATCATCTATGCTTCAAGAACAATCTTTATTGGGAATACGTCGTTTGGTGGACCTGACGATATTAAAATTTATTACACCATATTTCTTATTTTCCATATAACCCTAGCAACAGTTGGAGCAGTGCTTGGTTTAACGACTCTCTATTATGGTTATAAGAACAATCTAGAAAAGCACAGAAAGCTAGGACCTGTGACAAGTATTATATGGTTTTTTACAGCTATTACAGGAGTTGCTGTCTATTTATTACTTTATGTCTTTTATCACGGTGGCGAAACGACATCCGTTATTAAGGCAATACTGGGTTACTAACGAATTCAATAATTAAGTCATATGTAAAGTTGGTCATAGAATAGGATATTCTATGACCTTTTTTAGTTCATGTAGGATAGTAAACACACTACAACATCGACACAAATGTTCCTAAACAAAGAAAAGGCGTATGCTCCTTTTCTTTGTTTAGGCTTATTTGACCTTTAAGGATAAAATTCCAAGACGAGAAGTCTTGGATCTTTATTAGCTATTTTGGGTAATGAGAGCTTCTTCTAAAGAATGCTGGTGAGGAGGAGAGTATCTTTGGAAATTGTTACTGAACGTTTATTATTAGTTCCTTGTTCATTGGATTTAACGAAATCTCTCGTTTTATACAGAAAAGAACTTGAGAAAAGATCTCCTATTAAAATTCCTCAAGATTGGCCTTCTTCTCAACTCATTGGAATGCTTCCGTTTTATATTGAGCAATTGGAATCAGATCAGGAGGAATATGGGTGGGGCATATGGATGATCATCATGTATGAGGAAAAACGAATAATAGGTGACTTTATGATGAGAGGTAAGCCTAAGAATGGTGTTGTAGAATTTAGTTATCATCTTGTTAGGAATATTAATGACGAGGGATTAGCATTTGAAGCAGTTGAAGCCATGATGGACTGGCTAATAGAAGTTCATGATGTTCATTCGTTCCTGACAGAATGTGAGGTCCAAGATCATAAGGCTATTCGCTTATTTGAACGACTTGGAATGAAATGTACATCCAAGGATGGCGAGTTTTTATACTGGGAGTTGCATTATGCTGATAATGAATAAGCAACTGGGTATTTTTTGGGTAGTAGTCTTGTAAATGTAAATCTTAGCCTAACCAGAAAGGCTATTGATTATAAAAAAATGATTGGTCGAAAAGTGAAGAACAAAGAAATAAAAAGACCTTGAATTTCTTCAAGGTCTCAGAACTTTATTATAACTTAAAATTTATTCTGATAATTCCGGCTTCACGAGCTGAATTAAAGCCGATTAATAGTAGTGGACCAATAACAAAACCAAGGAATCCAAAAATCTCAAGACCTAAATACATGGCAATTAGGGTGGATAATGGTGATAGACCAATATGATTCCCCATTACTTTAGGTTCAACAGTTCTCCTAATAATTAATAGGATGGCGGCTAGTATGGCTATTTTTGTTCCTAATACCGTTTTCCCTGTAAGGAGGAGAAATAAAGCCCATGGACCAAGAATGACGATAGAACCGATAAGAGGTATAAAATCAATGATCCATATGATAAACGACATCACGATTGCTACTTCTGGTTCAACAATCAATAATAGTCCAATAAGACAAGTAACAAAAATTAAAATTGAAACTAAAAACTGTGCCTTTAGAAAACCAAAAACAACATAAGAAAGTCTAGACGACATAAACTGAACTTTCTCTGCAGTTCGATCAGTCATATGGCTAAAAGCAGTCTTTTTCAATCGAGGTAAATCCATTAAAAATAAGAAAAGTGCAATTAAATATACAAGAAGACTTACTAAGTAATTTGGAATTTTTGTAACAATTTGTCTCAGGTTGTCAATGTTGACTGAATCAGTAATGCTTTTTCTAACTCCTTCTAGAAAGTCACGAACCTGTTGGGTAATCTCGGTTACAATTTCTTTTGGCATATCTTCTGCTACATTTTGTATACGGTTTTCAAATAGAAACCATGCTCTGTTAATATCGTTGACATAAAGAGGAACATTTTGCGCAAATTGTATTCCTTCACCTACTACTTTTGTGGTGATAAAATAACTACTTATTCCTACAAGTAAAATAAATAGTAAAAAAATAATAATGACAGATGAACTTCTAGATAACTTAGTTTTTTTAAACAATAACTTGACAATAGGGTCTAAAAATAACGCAGTTATAAATGCTGCTACTAAAGGAATAGAGATTGGAAGCACAAATAAGAAAAGAAATAGAGCGATGATAATGATCATTGCTATAATGAGAAAACGTTTTGATAATAAGTTAGACAAAGTGACGCTCCTTTCTATCACAAATGAAATCGGTTCATGTTTGTACTTTAAATTATAGTATGATTATTTTAATAATAACAGTGATATATGTAAAACATCAGTAAAAAACACACTATTAAGAAAATAGTGCCCATTTTTCATTTCTCTCATATACTGTAGGGAAGATACTGATGAGGGGGAAACACTATGTTTACAAAGGTTTTACCATATGGTTCTGTTCATATTGCAGATCAGATTGTTTCATTAATTGCTTCACTTGCAATTGTCGAAGTGGATGGCGTGGCAGGTACGGTTGCTGATTTTAAAGATGAAATGATACGAGTGGTCAATAAAAAAACGAGACAAAAAGGGATTTTAATTGAAAAGGGTGAGTTCGAAGAAATTTCTATTGAAATGAAGGTAGCTCTGTATTATGGTGTCGATATCGTTGAGACTTGTAAAGCGATCCAGGCAGCAGTGAAGTATGAGATTGAAGCCATGACTGGTATTGAAGTTAACTCCGTTCATGTAAAAGTAGAGCAAATAAAAGTAAAAACGCATGAATAACATGCGTTTTTTTTGTGTGTACTATGAAAGTGTTTGTAATGCTTGATTAACGCGTTTTAAAAGTTCATCACTTTTGTTGAGAACACTCTTAGGGAATACTTCTCCCTCTCCATATTCTACACCATGAGGATAATAATGCTTACCTAATAGTGGAGTTAGGAGTTTAATGGTTGCATCGTGGCGTCCGATATCACCTTCAACTGTGAAGCCTTGTACACGAAGGTAGTAAACTTCTTTTGCTTCTAGTACTTCAATCTTATAGTCATACGTTACACGCTCATAGTCCCATTGACCTGCGCGAACAAAGCCGATCTCTTCCATTAGATCATCTAGATGATGTAAATCAACAACAATATTCTCAATTCCTGTATTTTCAAATTTCATTGTATGTATCCCTCCTCAAAAACTATCCAAACTTATAATATAATTAAAACTGCTATCATGCAATGTATTGTGTCTATTTTAGTTGAAGATTTTATGACGTTTTGGCGAAATTTTCATAATTCTATCCCAATAGATTGGAAATAATCAGAATGAATGACACGAATTTGATTGCTTATACTAAAGAATAGTGTAGCTCAGGTAGTATTGAGTTATGCTTGCTTGTTTCATTTAATTTGATTAGGGGGTAACATGATGCAAACGGTACGTGATATTATGACGACGAATGTTGAGTTTTGTACTCCATTAGATAATATTTATGAAGTAGCGGTCAAAATGAAGGACTTAAATGTAGGTGCTATACCTATTTGTGAAGACGACAAGCTAATTGGAATGATTACAGACCGTGATTTAGTTGTCAGAGGGTATGCAGAGAAGCATTCGGGCTCTTTCGAAGTTACGAAAGTGATGAGCGACCATTTAATAACGGTTAAGCCTGATACTTCACTTGAAGAAGCATCAAGAATCATGTCTGAAAAACAAATCAGAAGACTCCCAGTCGTTGAAAATGGACAACTTGTCGGTATCGTTGCTTTAGGAGACCTGGCAGTAAATCAAATGTCTGATGAAAGTGCAGGTCATGCCTTGTCCGAAATTTCAGAGCCTACCCATCCTACGCATTAATGAAAGAAGCATCCCTTAGGGGGTGCTTCTTTTTTGTTTCCATTCTATACTGTGATGCTTAGCCGATTAATACCATTGAGCTAAAGACGTTATAAAGATAGGTAGCTAATGACTAGTTGAGAGTAATGTTAAAACGTTTTAAGATTCCGTAGTAAAACCGTGGACATAGAATTACTAGAAGTCCGTGGTTTTTTAATATGCAATAAGACTAAGCTTATTGATGTAGTGATATAAACTAGTAAAAGTTTTAATAGATTCAATTCTATGAAAAATTCTAGCATTTCCCCATAATATAAGAATATTTATATTTTTGCTTAATATAATGAGAAAAAGGCCGAAGGAGAGGAGACAATTGAGAAAAATTAGTTTAATTTTATCGCTCTTATTACTATTATCTTTTTTCTCGTTATATTCTCAATGGGACTCTAGTATAACCAATGATGAGACGTTGGTGACGATACAAGAAAGCGCTTCACATCAATCCACTTCACATTCCCTAGAGACCAACATAATTTCAGCACACACAGAAGAAAAATACAATGGTATCCAAAATCTACTCGGACTATCTGGTGACGAAATTATTCAAAAATGGGGAGAACCAACTCGAATGGATCCTTCCTCTTATGAATATATGTGGTGGATATATAAATTGAATGAACATTCGTATGTACAAGTTGGAGTATTGGACAATAAAGTTGTCACTATTTATGGAACCGGTGATGATGTAAATATTGATCCTTTCTATATTGGTCAACCATACGAAGAAATCGCTAAAAATTTTATACTATCAGATCAACACTCTTTTAAGGTTGGGGAAAATACGTATCGTTTTGAACTATCTGAAGAAGAACAACATGTTCGACCTTTAATACAACTAGGAAATGTATGGGTGCAACTTTATGTAGATCAGTTTACAAATAGACTTTCTAGTATACGGTTTATGGATGCCTCTACGTTAATAAAACAGAGGCCTTATGAATTAGTGTATAGAGGTGAGTTAATTAATGCTAGAGACTTATCACAAGAAGAATGGAAAGCTATTGAATTAGGTAGTGCTCAACAAATTATTGATATTACGAATATGATTCGAAAAAGGCACAAGGTTAACGATGTAAAGTGGCATGAACCCACTTCACAAGTTGCTTTTCTTCATAGTATGGATATGATGAAGAATGGGTATTTTTCTCACGATTCACCGACTGCAGGAGGATTAGCTGACCGCTTGGAAGCAGGAAAGATAAAATACCATTTAGCAGGTGAGAATATAGCTGCCAAGTATGTTGACGGTATTGCAGCAGTTGAAGGATGGCTAAATAGTGAAGGGCATCGGGAGACTTTATTAAATAACAAATTTACTCATTTAGGTGTAGGGGTATATGAAAAATATTATACGCAGAACTTTATAAGTACGTGGGAACCAAAAAAATAACAAGAAGTGTTTTCTTCTTGTTATTTTTATTGTTGACTTAATCTAGAATCTTATATCGATGGAATGTAAAATAATCTTTGTTCCAAAATCCGTAACAGCTTATGTTCGTTTCTTCTGATATTGGAATAGGGAGGCCAGCAGTAGATACCCTTACTGCTTTTATTCGGCTAAGTTTTTGATTAACTATAATTAGAGTCGTTACATAGACGTAATGATTACCAATAAATTTCTTTTGTTTGCTAGTAAACTGTACAACCTTTCCAGTGATGAATGCTTCTTCTTTAATGTGATCAAGTTCATAATATTCCTCATATTTTCTTTTCCGTTCTTTTAAGGTAATAATAAGAAAATAAAGAAAAATGATAGGTATCACGATTGCTGCAACCATGTTTACTGATTCTTCCTCTTTATAATAAAAAAGCTTGCTGTTGAGTGAGCGATTAAGGCACCATCATCTCGAAAAACACGGCCTTCACATACAACAGTCTTTGAGCCTTTGTGTATAATGGACGCGATACACTTAAACTCATTACCCACACCTGGAGCAACATAATTAATTTTAAGCTCAGAGGTAACGGCAAATTGATCACTTGGAAGAACTCGATGTACTAATGTTCCCATTGCAGAATCAATGAGTGTGGCCGTAATGCCACCATGTACAATATTTAATGAATTTTGAATAATAGGGTTTGCTGGAATAACCATTTCTAATTGTTGTTCTTGTTCCATAAAGTTACTTTTAGCACGTAGTAACCCCCCTAAATAAGACCCGTTCTTGCCGTCCTGTTTTCTTCTTAATCCCTCAAGTATGAGCTTTAAAACAGCAGTTTCTTCTTCAGTCGCATTTTGTAGATACGTATGTAAATCATTGTGAATGGTTTGATCCATATATTACCCTTCCTTACATTTTTTGTTTATGTTATTTTACCATACTCATAAGTATCTGTTAAAAAAATGGGCGAACATTCTTATCCTTTTTTTCTACACTATATTGTAGGCATATGTTTATATAGCGTTCAAACAGAGGTGATTCTTTAATGAGTAAAAAGACATTACATCCTTCTATTCAGAAGTTTAAGCAATTTGTTAAAAAACATCCTAAATTAGTGGCTGAAGTAAAGAAAGAGAATAAAACTTGGCAGGAATTATACGAAGAATGGTACTTACTCGGAGAAGATGATGAAGTGTGGAAGCAATATCGAAATGATGGTGAAACAAAAGAGGAAGAAAAGGATGTAAAGGGTAAAACTGATTTTATGAATACTATTTTAACAGCAGTAAAAGGGATGGACTACACACAGGTGCAACAGCATATCTCCAATTTTGGTGATGCTATAAGCAACATTCAACAATTGATTGGACAGTTTCAAGGGACGAAGGGTGCATCCAATAGTAACCCTCAACAAAATCAACCTTTTTTCTTCAATAAGGATTAAAGGGGAGCATTAAGATGAGACAAGAGGTTTTGCAAATCATTAGATCAAACGATCAATACAAGAAATATGTGCGGGAACAACCTTTTTGGTACCGTAAGCTCTCAAGAAATCCTTCTAGTATCCAAGAATTAGACTTAGCGTCAAAAGAATATTATAAACAGACAATTCCTCATAAGGTTACGAATTTTTCTCAACAGCTTCAGATGGCATCTATGATGATCGGGATGTTTCAATCAATGCGAGAAAGTGATTAAAGGCGAATGGCTAAATAGTTCATTCGCTTTTTTTGTTATTACAAAGGGTACTTGCAGTTTTCATGTTTTTTAGGTGTATAAACCTTGTTCCCTGCAAACAATATGTACGAAAAGGAGTGGTTATATATGAGATATCTTCTATTAATTATGATTGTGCTACTTGCAGCTTGTGGTACAGATGATCCTAAACCACCAGAAGCTAATTCACACGAAGTAATCCCAGTTAGTGCATATGGCAAGGTGGTTGAAGCGAGTACAACCGTTAGTAAGCAAGACCTAACAATCAGACATAATGTAAAAGATAAAAATATTTATGTGGAAGTGGTTATTCCGAATTTTAACTTTAGTTCTAAAGGAAAACAGAAGAAAGTGGACGGCGAAGGATATATTCATCTTTACTTAAATGGAAAGAAAGTTGATGAAATACACCAAGCTGCATTTATCGTGAAAGGTCTTCCATCTGGTAAACATGATGTAAAGATTGAATTAGTTCAAAACGATGCAACAAGCTATGGAGTGGAAGAAGAGTTTTCTGTAACAATTCCATAAGTGAGTAAAAATGAACCTTGGCAGAGGTTCATTTTTTAAGTGTAGTATTTATACATGATATAAATTAGCACTTTTTTACTTTTTCCAACTTAATTCATTTTCGCCTTTTTCAAATTCATGATATGATAGGTGTTGGTAGGAGGTGTCGCTATGCTTTCAACTTTAGAAAGAGTTGAGTTAGTAGAAGAGGCTGAATTTCTAGGACGCATGATCATAAAATCTGAAGTAGCGGAGCATTATCGCCACTGCTTATATATATTGAATCATGATCAAGAAGCACAAGATCTTATTAAGAGATTTGTAAAAATAAAAGATCGTTATGAAGAAGTTCAAAGGTTTGGTAAGTATCATCCTGATTATAAAGAGGTAATGATGGAGACACGTTATCTGAAAAGGGATGTGGATTTACACCCTACTATATCTGCCTTTAAGAAAGCCGAGAATCAGTTGCAAGAACTATTAGATGAGGTAAGTGTTCTGATTGGCCAAGCAGTCTCCGAGTATATTAAAGTGCCGACAGGAAACCCATTTTTTGATCAAATGTCTTGTAGTGGTGGCTGTGGATCAGGTGGGAGTTGTGGATGTAGTAAGTAACTATAAGCTAATTGCTTATAGTTATTTTTTTAATCTAATACAATCGGTACATATATTACCACAGCAGAACATTTTTTCTTGAGGGACATAAAAACGATGCCTATAAACATAGAGGTTAGCTTCATATCGTACAAAGATGGTCTCAGAATGAAGTCGTTTTCCCTTCATAACATAGGCTGACTTTGTTTTAATGATTTTTTCAAGAAAAAAACGATCTTCTTCTTCCTTTATCTCAATATATAAAAAGGGGATACCTGAATAATTTTGTTTTTTTACGGACAGGATCGCTTGGTCATTTGCCAGTTGCTCGAGAAAGCAAGACCAAATGATGTCTAAGTTCATGGAGTCTGACTCCTTTCGAGGATTATTTGTCAGAGATACTAAAGTACCATAATAATCTAAGTCTTACCAAACTTCTATTGCTTGTCAATTATCTTTCATGCTAGACTAGAATTTGACAGATTGATGGTTAAAGGAGAAGAATCAGGATGTTTGAAAAACGACAGGGAATTGTGGTTTGGCTGCACCATTTAAAGCAAGTAAAAAACTTACGTCGATTTGGGAACATCCATTATGTTTCTAAACGTTTAAAATACTGTGTCCTCTATTGTAATATGGATGAAATGGAGACACTCACTAAAAAGCTACAGGCATTACCTTTTGTTAAAACGGTGGAGCCTTCGTATAAACCCTTTCTAAAAATGGAATTTGAAAATTCAAAGCCTGACAAAGCAAAGGAATACGATTATAAAGTTGGTATATAAGATTACAAAGGATTGTATAGAGAATACATAAATGAGGCCTGCTTTAAAAAGCGGGCCTTTTTTAATGTTCCACTATGAAAGTGGAGGAATCATATGATGAAGCCTTAAAATGCCAATCACGTACTGGTAATATAGTTCTTTTTCAGCAAATGCAGACGATGGTTTGATTTTAAAGGTGATGATTTGTTGCTGCAGTTCCTCACTTAATGCCTCAAACAGTTCGAAACGTTGACTCTTTTTCAGAGGATTAACAGGTAGCCCTTCTCTGCAAATGTAGATTGGTTGGAACTTTCCAACGTCTGCTGGATGCAATACGACTGCTAAGGATAGGACAGTTTTATCTCCATCTACTGTTTGTAAGGCAAGCAATCTCTTTACACGGTGTTGATTTGATTTGGCAATTTCTATTAGCTCATAGAGATCTGAATACCCTTCACCAAGTTCTATAAAGCGTTGAATCATACTACAAACTTCCCTTCTAAAACTCTATTCAATCTTCTCCATTATCATACATGATAAAACCAGGAGTGTCAGTCAGTTAATACGTGTATTTTCAAATTTATAGTACTTGTTAAACGCTGCTGATGTTTTCCTACCCATAAAAAAATCCCTGCAGTTCTTCACACTGCAGGGTCCTTCTATTCCTTAAAGCGAGCTTTAAGAGTAAGAAGGCAAAGGGAGAGGAGAAACCGGAGGAAGAACTTATGGGGAAACGTAAGTCTTCTCCGCGGTTGGCAACAACATCACGCATAAGGATGTTGTTACTACTAAGTATGACCAAAAGAGATACTGCTATACATTATGTCAATATTTTATTTGTATAGTTTTGATTTTTTTCCATTTATGGTAGGATAGGGTTGTTTATAAAGGCTCTTTTCGCAAAGATTCTTACTTTTAAACACATTTATTGATAGCACAATGGAACGACGACAGGCTATTCATCTAAATATACTAAAAGCAACAAAGTGTGAGAAAAGAGCCTAATTAAAAATTCATTTATGCTACTAGAAGGTTGTGAAAATATGAGAGTAGTTTCAGGGAAATGTAAAGGTCATCCTCTTAAGGCTGTTCCTGGTCAGTCTACGAGACCAACAACGGATAAAGTAAAAGAAGCCATTTTTAACATTATTGGCCCTTATTTTGAGGGGGGACTTGGACTTGATTTGTTTGGAGGTAGTGGCGGTTTAGGAATTGAAGCGATAAGCAGAGGATTAGATAAGGTTATTTTTGTAGATATTGATCAAAAAGCTATACATACCATTAAACTTAATGTTGATTCTTGTAGGCTTAAGGATCAGGTTGAGATTTATCGAAATGAAGCAGAGAAAGCGTTAAAAGTACTAATTAAAAGGGAACTAAGTTTTGATTATATTTTTCTAGATCCGCCTTATCATAAGCAGAAATTGACCTCACTCCTATCTATCATTGATAGTCATCACATTTTAAACGAACAGGGGAAGGTTATAGTTGAACATTCAACTGATGTAGAATTGCCAGAAACCATCGGTGAACTTTTGCTAACACGCTCAGAAAAGTATGGTATTACAGCAATCTCAATTTACCAATATGATGATGAAAAAAATCAAGAAAAAGGGGGAGTGGCACTTGTCTAAAATTGCAGTCTGTCCAGGTAGCTTTGATCCAGTAACTCTAGGACATTTAGATATTATAAAAAGGGGTTCAGACATATTTGATAAGGTATATGTGTGTATCCTTAACAATTCTTCTAAACAACCGTTATTTACAGTGGAAGAACGGATCTCACTTCTTAAAGAAGTAACCAAGGACATGCCTAATGTAGAGGTGGATTCCTTTAAAGGTTTGTTAATTGACTATGCAGCTAGTAAAAATGCAAAAGTTGTGTTAAGAGGACTACGTGCTGTATCAGATTTTGAATATGAGATGCAAATTACGGCAATGAATCGCAAACTTAATGAAAATATAGAAACCCTTTTTATGATGACAAATAGCCAATATTCCTTCTTAAGTTCATCTATAGTGAAGGAAGCTGCTAAATATCATGGTAATATAACAGATCTTGTGCCTGAAGTCGTAGAAAGAGAGTTGCAGAAGAAGTTTAAAAAAGCTCGGACATAAGTATTCCAGACAATAATAAACCCGATCTATTTGGTGACTTTTAAAATGAATCCTTCACCTTATAGTTCGGGTTTTAATTTGTCGATGCATACTATTTTTAATGATTAGTGAAATGAAGCGAAAGACACTCGACTCCTCGAAAATGCATCCGCATTTCCTTTGTGCGTGGGCCCATTCAGAGAAGAAAATTCAAAGTCCTGCGGGAAAAAGAGGTTGAGACCCCGCAGGCGAAGCCGAGGAGTGGGGTTTTTCACGTTAGTGAAAATACCCTTCTTATCTCCCCTCGGAAAGAGAGTGTTTGAAGTGCAATGGAACGCACTTGTTTTTCAAGGGGAAGCTGAATTAAAAAGTAACAAGTATTTTAAGAAAGTATATATAATCAATAAAATAATTACGAAATTATTCTTGTTTGAAGTAGATTGATATAGTCATGTCCCGAGACCCTTATCTGGCTTATTTCTAAAACGTTGTTGTTTTCTAATCTACTTTATTAAAAGTCAAGCTCACTTTTAACGATAAATCCCGTATTTATCGTTTAGAAAAGAGCCTTTTATCTAATAAAACTTCTTCTAGTAAGTATGACAATATAAATACAAAGTGAAAGAATGGTAAAGATAGGGCCGAACGTTGTGACCTGGTTAAAAAGTGTAGTTGAATAGGTGGCGGAATCCTCTAACCACTTCATCACTGGGACAGTACTTTCAGATTCAAAAGCCTGTAGATTAACATATATGGGCTTCCAAAGGATAAGAGCAAAAATGCTCGCAAATAATCCGTGAAAGAGTCGAGCAATAAAAAATGGTTTAAAACGAATATCTGTATCTGACAATATACTAGCCACTTGAGCCTGAACAGAGAAACCGCAGAAACCAAGAATAAAACTTACGATGATTACCTTTCCTAATAAATCTGCGTCAGTTTTGCTAGTCAAATCACTTCCTAATGTAATCTCAAAAAGTCCTGAGATAAGGGGAACACTTAATTCTGTTGAGAGATGTAATGTTTGGAACAGAACAGAAAGTAAGAGTCCAAAAAGATCGGTCACATGAACTAAAGTTAATAGACGGTTTAAAACAGAAAATAAAATTATGAACCCACCAATCATTAGTAAAGTCTGAATGGAAGATGTCACAGCATCTCCTAACATTTTACCAAGGGGGCGTTTCTCCTCTAATCTCGTCCGATGTAACACTCGAAAGGCATCCATAATTGAAAATCTTCTACTCTCTTCTTTTTGGTCATTCGTTTCGGTTGAATGTCCATGAAACCTCATCATCAACCCTACACAAACATTACCAATATAATGAGCAAGAGCAAGAAGCAATCCTACTTTAGGGTTACCAAAGAAACCTACGGCAACAGCACCAAAAATAAATAAAGGATTTGAAGAGTTAGTAAAAGAAACAAGACGTTCAGCTTCAATCTTTGTCAACTGCTCTTCTTGTCGCATTCTTGCTGTAAACTTTGCGCCAGCTGGAAAGCCAGAAGCCATACCCATTGCCCAAACAAACCCACCTACACCTGGAACACGAAAGATCGGTCTCATAATCGGCTCCAACACGACTCCTATAAACTTAACGACGCCAAACCCAATCAGCATTTCAGAAACAATAAAAAAAGGTAATAGAGAAGGAAATACAATCCTCCACCACATATCTAATCCATTAAGAGAAGCTTCAAATGAGGCTTTAGGAAAAGTGATTAATGAGATAGCCATTAATGTAACAAAAGTTGCTAATAAGACGGTCTTGAATCTCGATAACGTCAACGTAATGCCTCCTATGTAAGACTTCTAAATTAGAGCTAAGCTGAGTAAGAATGTAGGGATAAGCAATAAAATAGCCATTGTTTGTCCCACCAATAGTACCAATATACGTAAAGGGGTGGCGGATTTAGACCATAAGAATACAATAAAATAAGCGAAAATATTCTAGAAAAGTACAGGCACTCTCTAAATGTTCTGTATATAACATGAAAAAATGAACTGGAGATGATATGCTTGAGACAACCTAAAATTGGTCTAGCACTTGGTTCTGGTGGTGCAAGAGGGTTTGCACATCTTGGTGTAATAAAAGTGTTGTTGGATCATGATATTCCAATAGATTATATTGCAGGAAGCAGTATGGGGGCACTGATTGGGAGTTTTTATGGAGCGGGACTTGGAATTGACCGCTTATACAATCTAGCACTCGCGTTTAAACGGAAGTATTATCTTGATTTTACCGTACCTAAAATGGGGTTTATCTCTGGAAATCGAGTGAAAGAATTGATAAAGGTATTTACTCAAGGGAAAAATATAGAGGATTTGAATATTCCTTTAGCTATTGTAGCAACGGATTTATTGAAGGGCGAGAGAGTCGTATTCAGGGAAGGACCTGTTACAGATGCAGTCAGGGCAAGCATTTCTATACCAGGTATATTTGTGCCTGAGAAGAAAAACGGAAGGGTCCTTGTCGACGGTGGCGTCATTGATCGTCTTCCTGTTACTGTAGCTAGAGATATGGGTGCTGATATTGTGATTGCTGTAGATGTCAATAATGGTAAAGTAGTAGAAGAGATTTCTTCTATATTTGATGTTATCATGCAAAGTATTGAGCTTATGCAAGATGAACTTGTCAAATATGTAGTAAATGATTCGGACATAACCATTAAGCCTAAGGTTGGTGTATTTAGCGCAAGGGCATTTACCAATATTGAAGAAATTATTAAAATGGGGGAAGAGGAAGCGTTATTATTGCTACCGGCCATACAAGAAGTGATTGAAAGTTGGAAGGAGAAAAAGGGTGAGTAAGAATAAAAAAATAGCTTTATTTATTTTTGCGACGATTGTAGTAGTGGGATTAAACATAATAAAACTTCCTTATTACCTGAATATGCCTGGGGATGCTTATGAACTTTCACCGATTATTGAAGTAGATGGCGGAGATGCAGCAGAAGGTAAATTTATGATGACAACCGTTGGGGTAAGCCGTGGAAAGGTCAATGTGCTGACATATCTTTGGGCAAAGGTAGCACCATATTATGAATTAATACCTGCTGAAAGAATGAGAGTTCATGGGGAAACAGATCAAGAGTATTTCTATAGGCAGTTACATATGATGGATACTTCACAGAATGTTGCAATCGCTGTTGCTTATGAATTAGCCAATAGGCCTGTTGAATATAAATACAACGGTGTTTTTGTTATGAGTGTTATTGAAGGTATGGATGCAAAGGGAAAGCTTGAAGTGGGAGATCGGATTTTTGAAGTCGACAATAAGCCACTTCTTAGTTCAGAAGAATTTATTGAATATGTTGGGAATTTAGAAAAAGGTGATCAAGTTGAATTATCAATAGAACGAGAGGGAGAAGTGATGAAAAAACAAATCATCATTAGTCCCTTTCCAACGGAGCCAACCAAAACTGGGGTAGGAATCTCGCTTGTGACGGATCGTGACATTGATGTTCAACCTGAAGTCAAAATTGATACAAATGCCGTTGGAGGTCCTTCTGCTGGTTTAATGTTTACGCTTGAGATCTATAATCAGTTGACAGAAGGTGATTTAACAAAAGGCTATAAAATTGCTGGTACCGGTACGATGAGTTATGAAGGGGTAGTGGGTCCAATTGGAGGCATTGTTCATAAAATTGTGGCTGCCGATAAGGCTGGCGCTGACTACTTCCTTGCACCAAGTGAACAGGGGGCAACTGACTCCAATTACACAGATGCAGTTCACACTGCTAACGAATTGGGAACTGATATGAAAATTATCCCAATAGATACTTTAGATGATGCAATAAGATTTTTACAATCAGTTGAACAACAAAAATAGGAAGAGACTGTTAGTCAGTCTCTTCCTATTTTTTATGACATAATAAATTCCCTATTTTCTTTATTATAACGAATGGGAGGAGTAGAAAATTCAGTCTGAAACCATTCAGTACGCATGGGCTCATCAAAAATCATTCCATAAGTATGTGCTGCTTTAACATCTAACTCTAGTTGTTTATTTGTAAAACTAGATAGTTTTGAGATGATTGGCAACGTAACATTTTTCTTTTGTTGTTGAAGAAAAGACCTTCCTGTTTCACTCATCCCCAATAGACGAATGTATGATGCATTATTTTCATTTAACACATTTACCATTACTGGTTTAGTAGTATTTGTTAAGATATGTGTGCACAGTCTTTGCAGTCTGGTCCATGTGTATCTTTTTGTTTTGACACCTTCCATAAACTCCTGAAAGCTTTTTGCCTTTTTCATATGGGAGATAATCCTATGTTCAAGCCCTTCCTCCATTTCATATATAGATTCAAGCTCAGAAGAAGAAGACGTCAACACTTTATATTTTAGTAGATGAAAGTAATCTTCCCATTGGTGGAATTTGTGAAACTGATTTTTATAATTTGCCAACTCTGTAAACGTTGAGTCCGGTACATATGAGTCTATTTCATGTAATTGCCCTTTTGTAAACAAGGCCTTACGTATACTTGTGGCGCTAGCAATAGAAGCAGAGCTAAAGTGTTCATCATGATAGTTTGCTCCAGTCCTTATTATTGTCTTAGGGACAATATTTGCCTTTTGATCATAAATTGCTTTGACATAATGATAGCCTAATATGTTATTAGGAAGGGAAAGGTCAACGACATTCTCTTTAATATGTAACATTTGAAATGCCAGGGATGCCGATTTTGGAAAGCTGTTACCTTCTCTGCTGAAAGTATGTATGTATGAGTCAAAATCATCCTTTTTTTCTAGCATAACTTGAACGGTGTTTGTAAAATCTTCAATATTTCCTGATTCACTGCCAAAACAAACTTCATTTACTCCTAAGGCTTCTAATATTGAAATTGCTCCGTTTGCGAATATTTCTGCCTTCTGAGTAGCAAAAGCATAGGGTAATTCTATTACTAAATCAACGCCAGCAAGAAGTGCCATTTTTGTACGAATCCATTTAGAAACGAGAGCAGGTTCGCCCCGTTGAAGGAAAAAACCACTCATGACAGCAACCATACAATCAGCGTTAGTCGTTTTTTTTGATTGTTGTAAGTGATACAAATGTCCATTGTGAAAAGGATTATATTCTACAATAACTCCGGCTGTCTTCATAAACAGGCCTCCTTTATATATGGAAAAAGCATTAGGTTTAGCATACAGCACTTAAAAATTGGTTGTATATACAGAAGAATCATAATAAAATGGTGATTAGTTTAATTCGTCAATTGGCATATTAAATGAAAACATGATAAAGTGTGAAGAGTAGCTTGAATCAATTAATTACATTATTAACAGGGGTTTTTCCTTAATAGATAATGGTGAAATCGGTTGTCTACAACCTTTTCTTTTAATTAAGTATAGTGTAAAGAAAAAATATTGACAATTCAATTGTAGAAAGCTATAATTACCTTTGTTGCCTTGAGGTGATCATTTGTGAAATGGCATGTACATCAGTTAAAAAAATATCAGCATAAACCACTTTTGATAGACGAAACGGTTGATGTAAGTGAATTGAAAAAAATGGATCACGAAATCAGAGACACATCTCCAGTACACGTTATTGGAAAAGTTGATGTCAGTAGTGATAAAGCAACCTTTCATCTACAGATAGCTGGAACACTTGTATTACCTTGTTCTAGAACTTTAGTAGATGTTAAGTTACCTTTTGACATTACAACAACAGAGCATTTCCTCCTTCAGCCTGTTGATTACGAGGTGGATGAGGATTTTCATGAAACAGATGGAGAAGTAGTGGACTTGCTTCCTGTAATCATGGAAAATATTCTTCTTGAAATTCCGATGCAAGTATTTGCAGAGAATCCTAATAAAGAAGAGAGTGCTCCACAGTCTGGTAAGGATTGGCAAGTTATAACCGAACTAGAAAAAGAAGAAAAAGTTGATCCGCGTTTAGCTGGATTAGCGAAATTTTTTGAAAACGATAAGTAATAGAGCGTGTTTATTTGAAACATTCTCTTACTAGTTCATTTTTTAAGGAGGTGGGAAGAATGGCTGTACCTTTTAGAAGAACATCTAAAACTGCAAAGAGAAAGCGCCGTACACATTTCAAGTTAGAAATTCCTGGAATGGTGGCTTGCCCTAACTGTGGTGAGATGAAATTAGCTCACCGTGTATGTAAAGAATGTGGAACATACAAAGGGAAAGATGTTGTAAACAAATAATTTACACAAATCCAAGACCGTACTATTTTTAGTACGGTTTTTTCTATACCATTTTATATAATTTTACTGGAAGTGAAGAGATTATTCTGTGTAATTACTTCCATGACGAACCATAAGCAATATAAGGGGGAGAAAGTGTGGAGAAAGTAAGTGTGGTAAGAAAAAATAGTGGTATGGTCATCGCTACTATTGAACGGTCAAATGTTCGAAATGCCATTGATTATCAGGTAATGGATGAACTGGAGCACATCTTGGATGAAATAAATGCAGATCATCGATGTAAAGCGTTTATGATAACTGGTAGAGGAGAGCAAGCGTTTTGTTCGGGTGGAGATTTATCGAGTTTTAGTGACCTACATACAGAAGAAGAAGCATACGGAATGCTCTCCAAAATGGGAAACATCTTATATAAATTATTAACTCTTAAAAGGCCGACCTTCGCATTACTAAATGGTATTGCCATTGGAGGTGGAATGGAATTAGCGAGTGCATGTGACTTTAGAATTGCCAGACCAAATACAAGGATAGGTTTTATCCAAGGTAGATTAGCTATTACAACTGGATGGGGTGGTGGTACTATTCTCTTAGAAAAGCTTCCATTTCATATAGCTTCTGAATTATTATATTCTGCTACCATTCAATCAGCTGAATGGGGAAAAGAGAAGGGTTATATCAACCATATTTTAGGAGAATCAAATTGGTTCAATGAAGGGATCAACTGGATTGAGCAAGTAATTGCTACTAGTAATGCCTCTGTATTATCGGCTTACAAAGAGATGGCGGTTAGAAAATGGGAGGCAGGCTCCTTAAAGGAACGAATGAGCAAAGAGATTCAGCAATGCGCTAAACTTTGGGCATCTAAAGAGCATCATGAAGCCGTTCAAAAATTTCTTTCAAAAGAGAGATAACAGAAAAAAAAGAGAAAATTATGCTAGGGTTCAACTATTCTATGTCTATCTTTTCTACCAGTCGCATATGTATGAATAAAAAAGTGACTAGGGGGAATATCCGATGACGACTGTTCGTCAAGATGCATGGACACAAGATGAAGATCTATATTTAGCAGAAGTTGTTTTACGTTATATAAGGGAAGGCGGCACGCAATTAACAGCATTTGAAGAGGTAGGCAGAAAACTCTCTCGCACATCAGCTGCTTGTGGATTCCGTTGGAATTCGTATGTAAGAAAACAATATAAGCAGGGAATTGAAACCGCTAAAAAACAAAGAAAAGAGTTGAAGAAGGAAGGAGCTCTTACAAAAGTGGCTCCAAAAGAAATAAGTCTTTCTCAGGAAGAAAATCAATCAGATTACTCCATTACATTATCTGATGTTATCCAGTATTTACAAAGCTATGAGCAAACAGAAGATGTACAGCATTCATTAAAGAAAGAAAACGAATACTTACAAGATAAACTCTCAAAACTAGAGACAGAATACACTCAGTTACTAAAGGAAAAGAAGGAAGTAGAGCATCAGCTAGAGCTTGTAAAAGAAGATTATAAAGCCTTAATTGGAATTATGGATCGAGCTCGTAAAATGATGATGCTCCAGGATGAAGATGAAATCAAAGCTAAAATTCAACTGGAAAAAAGTGTGTAATGTGGAGTTGATTATCACACTGTAGGCTTAGCATGTGATTTATCATTTAAACATTATCAAGTTTTCAACTATAAAAAAACAGCTGATTATTTCATCAGCTGTTTTTTTGCTAAGTATAAGATTTTAACGAAGTTGCTCTTTAACTCCCTCTGGATACCAGACAAGAGGATTTTCTCCAAGGTCTCTCTCCATGTCATAAGTGACAGAGGTGAAGCCCATTGCATTCCAAAATTCTTTAGATTTTACACGCGGGTTCGTTTTTATAGGTAGATTGAAGCTTTTAGCGTAATCTACTAAAGCTCTTCCGAAGCCTTTATGTTGATAATCTGATAATACCTCTAATTTCCAAAGTTCTAAGTAATCTTGTGGTGGATCAAAGTACTTATCAAACCTTTCGTCCACTCGATATAAGCTCATTCGGGCAACAAGTTTGTCACCAAAGTATATACCATAAAATGGAGAATCACTGTCGTTCTCAATTATATTCTCTTGTAAATCCTCCAGCATAGAAAGTTCCTGAATACCGTATTCTTTGAATTTTTTAAACTCTTCTATTGTTTTGTAGTTAACATTTAGTTTTACTACTTTTAGAGTTGTCATGTAACCCTCTCCCTTATCCAGAATCTGCTGTATTTCCAATAGTAACTAGAACTATAATCATATTATAATACAATTTTTTATAAAATTCTCAAAAAAAATACGTAAGCGTTTACAAAATGAAAGAGGAATTATTCCAAACGTAAAGAAATATTAGTGGTAGGGGACTATTTATTACTATGTTAAATGAACATTGTTGATATTAGCATCGTTGATAGAAGTAGAGGAAACGAAGAATCTTACGAGAAATGTGTAGAGTGGAGTTTATTTCTAAGATGCTTCTTCATTAACGTGAGTGAAAGACCAAGTTCCTTTAAGCAAACATCAACACTAATGTCTAACAGCCGTAAAAAATGCAGGTGTCATTCTTTATTTAATCCATGCTTCAAGTAAGCTTGGTTAATCAGAAGGACATAATATTTGAACTGAAAGGAGCTTAATCTGTTGAAAAAAATTCTGATTGCAAATCGTGGAGAAATAGCCCTTCGTATTATTAAGACGTGTAAGAGGATGGGGATTGAAACTGTTGCTATATACTCAGAGGCAGACGCTGAGTTACCCTATGTTAAGGAAGCAACCGTCTCCTATTGTATTGGAGAGCCCCCTGTACAGAAATCGTATCTAAATGTAGAGAAAATATTAGAGGTTGCCATAAAGGAGAAAGTTGATGGGATTCATCCGGGATATGGATTTCTCTCTGAAAACGCTTCATTTGTGAAGCAAGTGGAAGAGAAAGGAATTACTTTTATTGGTCCATGCTCTTCCGTCATCTCTAGTATGGGTGATAAAGTCATCGCTAGACAAACTATGTTAAAAGCAGGAGTACCAGTTGTACCTGGTAGTGAAGCGGGATTAACTAGTTTGGAAGAAGTTTGTGAGGCTGCCGCAAAAATTGGCTATCCAGTTATGTTAAAGGCGAGCGCGGGTGGTGGTGGAATTGGAATGCAGAAATGTGATGATGAAGAATCGTTAAAAAAAGCATTCCAGACAACTAAAGGTAGGGCTAAAGCCTATTTTGGTAATGACGACATCTTTTTAGAAAAATTTATTACCAATGCTCGTCACATCGAAGTACAGGTTATGGGTGATAAAAGTGGGAATCTAATTCATCTATTTGAACGAGATTGCTCGATTCAAAGAAGAAACCAAAAAGTAATTGAAGAATCTCCTAGCCCATTTATTACGGATGAAATTAGAGAGAAGCTTTGTCATACAGCCATAAAAGCAGCAAAAGCAGTTAAGTATGAAAATGCTGGAACGATTGAATTTGTCATGGATGAACAAGGTGAGTTCTACTTTCTTGAAATGAATACGAGATTACAAGTTGAACATCCTGTTACGGAAATGATTACGGGTATTGACCTTGTTGAGTGGCAACTCTTAATTGCAATGGGGGAGAGTTTGCCTTGTTTGCAGGAAGAGGTTAAGAGTAATGGGCACGCAGTTGAGTTTAGATTATACGCTGAGCATCCTGAAAATTTTATGCCTTCACCTGGTCAAATGGAAGAATTCAGCTTTCAAGAAGGAGCGGGTATCCGAGTAGATTTTGGTTACTTGGCTAACAACAAGGTGACACCATTCTATGATCCTATGATTGCAAAAGTAATTATTCACAGTGAGGATAGAGAGAGTGCTTTACTAAAGGCTACGGAGTTTTTTCAAAACCTTACAATAAGAGGTATTAAACATAATGGGCCTTTGTTTGATAGGATTTTGCGAGATCCAAACTATGTAGCTGGACAATATACAACGTCTTTTATTACTAATTTAAATAAGTGAGTGGAGGAAAAGATATGAAAGAGATAACAGCAACAATGGCCGGAACAGTTTTAAACGTATTAGCTGAGGTAGGGAAAAATGTAACAGAAGGGGAAGAGTTATTAATCCTTGAGTCTATGAAAATGGAAATTCCTGTAGAAAGCACAGTGGCAGGAGAAGTCGTTGAGTTGAAAGTAGCAATAGGTGATTTTGTAAATGAAGGAGACGTTCTGATCGTCATTAAGTAACGGAATGGAGGGGTGACCATGATTAAAACGGAACAGCTAGAAAAGCTTCTTCAAGAGAAGAGGGAGAAAGTTCATGCAGGTGGTGCAGAGAAATACCATGAAAAATTAAAAGTGCAAAATAAATTGTTTGTCCGCGATCGTCTAAAGCTTTTATTTGATAATGGCGAATTTGTTGAAGATGGTTTATTTGCAAACAATATGGCCAATGATCTACCAGCAGATGGAGTTGTTACAGGTACTGGAAAAGTTAATGGTACAACTGTTTGTGTCATGGCTAACGATTCTACCATTAAAGCAGGTTCCTGGGGAGCAAGGACGGTTGAGAAGATTATTCGAATACAAGAAACAGCTGAAAAACTAAAAGTCCCTCTATTATATTTGGTAGACTCTGCTGGAGCGAGAATAACGGACCAACTTGAAATGTTTCCAAACCGTCGAGGAGCAGGTAAGATATTTCATAATCAAGTTAAACTGTCGGGAATGATTCCACAAATATGTATACTGTTTGGACCTTCTGCAGCAGGCGGTGCCTATATTCCTGCCTTTTGTGATATTGTCATTATGGTTGAAAATAATGCCTCTATGTACTTAGGTTCACCTCGAATGGCAGAGAAAGTAATTGGCGAAAAGGTGACATTGGAGGAAATGGGTGGAGCACGCATGCATTGTACCGTTAGTGGATGTGGTGATGTATTAGCGCGCGATGAGGAAGAAGCCATCGCTTATGCAAGGTCTTACTTAGAGTATTTTCCGAGTAACTATAAACTTCGTACTCCTATAGTAGAAGGCATTCAACCTAAGCAGGGAAGAAGTCTTACAGAGATTATACCTGAAAATCAAAATGCCCCTTTTGATATGTATGAAGCAATTCATACTTTGATTGACGAAGATAGTTTCTTTGAGATTAAAAAACTATTTGCACCTGAACTAATAACAGGACTTGCTAGGTTAAACGGTCGTACGGTTGGGATTATTGCTAATCAACCAAAAGTTAAAGGTGGAGTGTTGTTTGTAGATTCGGCAGATAAGGCGGCGAAATTTATTACACTCTGTGATGCCTTCCACATTCCACTCTTGTTCTTAGCGGATGTACCAGGATTTATGATTGGAACGAAGGTTGAACGTGCAGGTATTATTAGGCACGGAGCTAAGCTAATTGCTGCTATGAGTTCGGCCACTGTACCGAAAATCTCAGTAATAGTCAGAAAAGCATACGGAGCAGGCTTGTATGCGATGGCAGGCCCTGCGTTTGAGCCTGATTGTTGTATTGCTTTACCGACTGCCCAAATTGCTGTAATGGGTCCAGAAGCTGCTGTCAACGCAGTTTATTCTAATAAAATAAATGAAATTGAAGATCCGAAAGAAAGACTACAATTTGTGCAGCAAAAACATCAAGAGTACAAGGAACATATTGATATTTACAAGCTCGCATCAGAAATGATAATTGATGATATCGTTGCTGCTTCTGAGCTAAGAGAAGTGCTCATCCAACGATTTGAACAGTATTCAACAAAAGATGTCATGTTTGGAGAAAGAAAACATCCAGTCTATCCGGTTTAAAGGTAGAAACGAGGGGCCTATGATCTAACATAGGTCCTTTCTTTTTTGCTCAAATAGAGTTTCTTTTACAAATCTATAGAGAAATTGTCCTACGGAGACGTGAATTTTGTTATGATAGTAAGGAAATACGGTAAGAGGGAGATTTACTATGAATATTGGTATCATTGGGGCTGGTTCCATTGGACTTTTGTTTGGAGCTTACCTAGGTGTACACCACAAGGTGACGATGTTTACAAAAACAATAAAACAAGCTGATATGCTTAAGACTGAAGGAATTAACCTACATACAAATGGAATGGTAAAGAGTATTAGAGTGAATGCTCTTCCTACTGAGAATGAAAATAAATTTAATCAATATTCCGTCGTAATTGTATCAGTTAAACAATACCACTTACCAACCATTATCCCATTATTACAATTTATTCCAAAGCATGTAACTCTACTTTTTGTTCAGAACGGAATGGGACATATAGATTTATTAAGGAATTTATCACATCATAATATAATGGTTGGAGTAGTTGAGCATGGTGCATTAAAGTTAAATGATATTACCGTAAAGCACACGGGAATAGGATTGACGAAAATTAGTAATTTTAAAGGCAATACATCAGCAAATGAGTTTGTTACTAATTGTTCTACTTCGGATTTCACCATACAAGCTATAGAAGATTGGAATAGTATGTTACTCACAAAACTAGTGATTAACTCTATGATTAATCCATTATCAGCCTTATTACGGGTTGAAAATGGTCAGCTTGTTAGTAATCCTCATTTTTATCAGATATTTAAAGAGCTATTCCAAGAAATCATCTGCTTGTTGAAGCCAAATCATCCGCAACAGCTATGGGAATCAGTTCAATCCATCTGTGAAAAAACAGCTAGAAACAGATCTTCTATGCTCCGTGATGTTGAGCAGAATAAAGATACAGAGATTGAAGGAATTCTTGGATATTATAGAAATTTACCAGACTTCTCAACTACTCATACACCAATCCTTGACTTTCTTTATCAAGCAATAAAAGGGATTGAAGAAGGGAGGGGACGATAGTGAGTTCTTTTTTTTCATGGATTTTCGCAACAGTGATTACTGCCCCACTACTTGGATTTGTAGTGATATTTACTGTATTAAGATCAGTCCTTTCATCGAAGAAGCGAGCTTTTCATTATTCAGTAGACGCAACAACTTTGCTGCTCATGATATCCGTCTATTTTTTAGGAAAAGTGATTTTCAATATTACTCTCCTTACTCCCATCATTGTTTTTACTCTGCTAATCGCTATTATTTTCGTTTTTATTAATTGGAAAGTAAGAGAAGAGATTCATATCCAAAAAGTAATAAAAGGGGTTTGGAGATTTAATTTTTTATTTTTCTTCATTTGTCACATAGTATTAATGATATGGGGGATTTCAAGTAGGGTTTGGGAGCTTTAAAGCAATTTTCTAAAGGCTCTTTTCTAATACTTTGTTGCTTTTCAAGCTAGGTGTAAGTACAAACAACATTTAATACCAAAACAGTCTTAATTAATCAGCAAGCAAGTTTTTTCCTTTTTTCAGATACGAGTGCTATACTCGAGAAAGAAAATTCTAGAGAGTCTAGAAAGGAAGGACCTTCATGGAAATTCATGAACATGTACTACCCATAACAAATAAATTAATGGAAGACTACTTAGGAAATGGTTTACATAGATCCTCTGATTTTCATTATTCGCCATATGATTATGAATCATATTCTGAAAGAATTACAGAACTGAAAAAGTATACATTTCCGAGAATAAGATTAGTTGAACATTTAACTATATTTAACCAAAGGTATCAAGCTGACAAAAATACCATTGAAAATATAAAAAAATTAGAAGATCCGAATACTTTAGTTGTTGTAGGAGGACAACAAGCAGGTATACTAACAGGGCCACTTTACACCATTAATAAAATCGTGACGATTATTCAGCAAGCGAAGTTGATAGAGGAACGGCACCAAACACCTGTTATACCAGTATTCTGGATAGCAGGGGAGGATCATGATTTTCCTGAAATTAACCATACATATACTGAAGTTAATGGGAAAATGAAGAAGCATTCTGTCCAACAGAAATGGCCGAATAAACATTCTGTTAGTGACGTTCAGCTAGATCATCAAGCATGCCAAGAATGGATTAATGAATTATTTAGTTTTTATGGTGAGACCTCTTATACAAATGAAATACTTGAGGAAATTAATAAATGTTTACAAGATTCTAATACATATGTTGATTTCTTTGCGAAACTTATTTTTCTATTGTTTAAGGAAACAGGTTTAGTGCTCGTCGACTCTGGGAATGAGCAATTAAGAGAGCTTGAAATTCCTGTGTTCGAAACCATTTTAAGAGAGAATGCTGCTATTGACTCAGCATTGAAGAAGCAACAACAAACATTAAAGGATCGGAATATCTCACTAATGATAGATAGTGAAGAAAACTCAGCCCATATCTTTTACCATTTACACGGAGAAAGAGTGTTATTGGAGAGAATGGTGGAAGAGGGGAATGTGTTCTATCGAGGGAAGAACAATGAATGCCGTTTTTCTGAGAAGGAGCTTCTTGCCCTACTACATGAACATCCTAATCGTTTTAGTAATAATGTAGTAACTCGTCCCATTATGCAGGAATACCTATTCCCAACAATCATGTTTGTTGCCGGCCCAGGTGAAATTGCTTATTGGGCTGAGCTGAAACAGGTGTTTGAAGGGTTAGATCGCAAAATGCCTCCTGTTTTTCCGCGACTTATGACAACCGTCATATTACGCTCTGTTTTACGTGATATAAACGAAATGGATATGTCAATACCAAGTGTTTTGTTACAAGGCGTTTCTAAAGAAAAACAAGAGTTTTTGGAACAAATTAAGGATTCAAAGATTACGAACGAAATACAGTTGATGAAGGTATCTCTAAAAAATCACTATGAAACACTTAGTTACTCTGCAACTGCTATTCATGATAGCCTTACTCAAATGGTTTCTAAAAATGAAGCTCTTATTCATAAGCAGCTTGATTTTCTTGAGACAGAATTTTATAAACATGCTCAAAGAAAAAACGAAGTGATATTACAACGATTTGACCGAATCCAGCATTTAGTTAGACCGGAGAATCATCCCCAAGAGAGAATGATTAATATTTTTTATTTTATTAATTTATTCGGTTTTTCTATTATTAGTCAAATCTTAAATGAGACTTCATCCTCTGAATACTCACATAAAGTTTTATATATGTAACGTGAAATGTCACCCTTCTTGTAAAGAAGGGTCTTTTTTTGTCTATCATAATCAAGAATTGGTGTTTTTCTCATTAAAAAGTCGAGAAAAAATTTACATAAATCCCCTTTAGGCTATTGCAGGAATTTCAATTATAAGAGAAAATAGACTTATTAGTGGTGATTTGTGGTGGAAAGTGGTTAGTTTGGGGTAGAAAGTGGGTGCAAGGGCATGTTTATGGGCGAGTATCATCACAATATAGATGCGAAGGGTCGCATTATTGTACCGTCCAAATTCAGAGATGGTCTTGGCACTACGTTTATTCTGACAAGAGGATTAGACAAGTGCTTATTTGGTTATCCCCTTGAAGAATGGAAAACACTTGAGGACAAGCTAAAAACATTGCCATTAACGAAAAAAGACGCACGTGCCTTTACGCGTTTCTTCTTTGCAGGTGCTATTGAATGTGAAGTAGACAAGCAGGGGAGAATAAATATATCTACACCACTCTTGCAATATGCGGGGTTAGAAAAAGAGTGTGTCGTCATTGGAGTCTCAAATCGAGTTGAGATTTGGAGTAAATCAGGTTGGGAAGATTTCTTCTCAGAATCTGAAGAGTCCTTTGCAGACCTGGCAGAGAATTTAATTGATTTTGATATCTAAAAAATAAAGTCTATAACAGATAAGAGGTGCTTCCTATGTTTCAACATAAAACGGTGTTATTGGACGAGGCAGTTGAGGGTTTACATATAAAACCTGATGGAGTATATGTTGACTGTACACTTGGTGGAGCCGGTCACAGTTTAGCTATTGTAACAAAGCTCACAAAAGGCGGTAAGCTTTTTGCATTTGATCAAGATAGCTTGGCAATTGAGCATGCTAAAGAGAAATTAAAAAGCTATCAGGATCAAGTGACGTTAATAAAAAGTAATTTTCGTTATCTTAAGGAAAAGTTGGCAGAGTTAGGTATCCATGAAGTGGATGGTATTTTATTTGATCTAGGGGTATCCTCCCCACAATTAGACCTTCCTGAGAGGGGATTCAGCTACCACCACGATGCTCCACTTGACATGAGAATGGATCAGGAATCAGAGCTATCTGCTTTCGATGTTGTTAATCATTGGCCATACGAAAAGCTAGTTCGAATATTTTTTCACTATGGAGAAGAGAAGTTCTCGAAGCAAATTGCTAGAAAAATTGAAGCCTATCGTGAAAAAAAATCAATTGAAACAACGTTGGAGCTTGTTGACATTATTAAGGATGGGATTCCTGCACCTGCCAGAAGGACAGGGGGACATCCTGCAAAGAGAGTTTTTCAGGCAATTAGGATTGCTGTTAACGATGAACTTCAAGCTTTTGAAGAGACCTTAAAAGAAGCCATTTCAATCACTAGTAAAGGTGGAAGAATTAGTGTCATTACGTTCCATTCTTTAGAGGATCGAATTTGCAAAACTATTTTTAAAGAAGAATCAAGTGGACCTAATTTACCACATGGTTTACCAATGATCCCAGAAGAATATCAACCAAATATTAAGCTGGTAACTAGAAAACCAATTCTGCCTTCAGACGAAGAACTTGAGGAAAACAACCGTGCACGCTCAGCTAAATTACGAATTGCAGAAAAGATAAAGTAGATACAGTAATTAATACTTTGTTGTTCTTTACATCTAATACTACAAAAACAATAAGAAAATAAAGCCAAAACATAAGGTAAGGGAGGCCCGATATATGAGCAACTTGGCGTATCAAATTCAACAACGTCGAAAAATTGAAGAAGAACAACAATATCAACAACAAGCAGGGCAACAAATACAGAAAAAACTTAAGGTTACCTTTGGGGAGAAAGTACTTTTCCTAATGTTTGCTGTAATGGTTTTAATTGGAAGTATCGTCATGGTATCAAATAGTGCTAAAATATACTCAGTAAATCGAGATATTAGCAAACTACAAACATCCATTGATACTCAGGCAAAAGTGAATGCTGACTTAGAACTTCAAGTCATGGAGTTAAGTACATACGAACGAATCTGGGCAAAAGCTCAAGAACTTGGGTTAATGTTGAATGAGAACAATGTGAAAGTAGTCCAAGACTAAATGAATTTGTGAGTGTGGTCTAAACATGAAAACTAAAAGTAGTAATATTAATAGAGGAGCGGCTTTCTTTTCGGTAATTTTTGGCTCGCTCTTTTTTCTTTTAGCTTTGCGTTTTCTGTACATCCAAATTACAGGGACAGTGGATGGACACGAGCTACCAGTGATAGCGAACCAGAAATATACCCAGTCGACCGTTTTAGAGGCTGATAGGGGGAGTATTCTAGATCGAAATGGTATAGCCATTGCACAGGATACACCAGCTTATACCATTGTCGCCATTCTAGACGAGGAACATTCTAAGGATTCAAAAGAGATTAGGCATGTAGTCAATCCAAAAGAGACGGCTGAAAAATTATCTCCCTTATTAGACATTAGTGAAGAAAAGTTACTGCAAATGTTTGAAAAAGGTATAGATAGAGGGAGCTTCCAAATTGAATTAGGGTCGAGTGGTAGAGACATTAGCTATCAACTTATGCAAGAGATACAAGCTCTTGAATTACCGGGTATTACTTTTCTAAAGGGGAAAAAACGTTACTATCCTAATGGGAATTTTGCAACTCATGTCGTTGGGTTTGCAAAGAAAAATGAAGATGGTGTGGTAGAAGGCTTACAAGGTCTAGAACGAACTTTAGAAGACTACCTTAAAGAAGAAGATGGAAAGAGAGTTTACCAGAGAGACCGAAACGGCATTAAACTTCCGACTAAAGATGATATTGTACCTCCTAAAAACGGTTATAGTGTTTATTTAACGATTGATCAAAAGATACAGACTTTCCTAGAAGATTCAATGAATAAAGTAATGAAAGAATACGAGCCAGAGAATATCGTGGGTATTGTTGTTGATCCAAAAACAGGTGCAATTTTGGCGATGAGCTCTAGGCCGAGCTATGATCCAAATCATATTCCAGCGAATGCGTATATGTTAAATGATCCGATTGCTTCAAGGTATGAACCTGGATCAACGATGAAAATGTTTACGTTAGCGGCTGCTATTGAAGAGGGCGTCTTTAATGCGAATGAAACTTATAAATCAGGCTCGTTTACTGTTGGACCAAGTACGATTAGAGACCATTATAGAGGTGGTTGGGGTACAATCACTTATTTAGAAGGCTTTCAGCGTTCTTCGAATGTTGCGATGGCTAATTTAGTAATGAATAAAATGAATGGTGATGATAGACTATTAAACTACCTAAATAGCTTTGGGTTTAGTGCACCAACCGGAATTGACTTACCAGGGGAAGCTTCTGGTCAAATTTTGTATAACTATCCAATTGAAAAAGTGACTACTTCCTTCGGACAAGGAACAACCGTTACGCCGATTCAACAAATTCAGGCAGCTACGGCTATTGCAAATGGTGGAAAAATGATGAAGCCGTTTATTATTGACAAGATTGTGGATCCTGTCACAAAAGAGGTCGTTGAGGACCGGAAACCAACTGTAGCAGGCACTCCGATATCGGAAGAGACGGCTAACCAGGTGATGGATATTCTAGAAACAGTTGTTTCGTCAGAGAATGGAACAGGAAAGCCGTATCGTATTGAAGGATATGAAATTGCAGGGAAAACAGGAACCGCTCAAATACCAGACCCGAATGCAAAAGATACGAAGAGAAAATATTTAACGGGACATGGAAACAACATCTTCTCATTTTTAGGGATGGCCCCTAAAGAAGATCCAAAACTATTGGTATATGTTGCAGTAACTAAACCAAAATTAACTCTTCATGAAACAGGTTCACAGCCTGTATCCATGATTTTTAATAGTGTAGTAAAAAATAGCTTACAATACCTTAACATTAAGCCAACTCAATCTGAGAAAAATGAACAGACTACTTCTTCGGAGAAGCAAGTTGGTATGGTACTTGCGTCGTATGTTAATCAAGCAGTAGGTAAAGTATCTGAAACCTTATATAGCCAACAGTTACAGCCAATGGTTATTGGAGACGGAGGAACTGTCATAGAGCAAGCCCCGTATGCAAAAAGCGAAGTTATTGTAGGGGAGAAAATAATATTAAAAACAGATGGCACTAGTAACATGCCGGATTTAACAGGATGGTCTTTACGAGATGTCATGAAAGTAAGTCAATTGTATGATCTAAAGGTTAATTTAATGGGCAGTGGTTATGTAGTAGCCCAAAATATATCCCCAGGTGCGGAAATTAAGGTTGGAGACCAGCTTGTTATTGAACTACAAGCTCCAAATACAGCTCAACCAGCTTCTAATCCTGAAGAAGTCGATAGCGAAGGCCAGCCACAAGATTAGTATAGTAACGTCTTCAGAGGCTGGGACATATATGTTGTATTAGAATTAATAAGCCCGAATTATTAGGAAATCTTTAGGTACCTAATAATTCGGTTTTTTTGTTGTTTTGGAAATTATAAAATAATCATTTGTGGATAACTAGGGTCAGTGCATTTCAATCCAGCTCCAGCCCCCAGCCCCTCGAAAGAAAAAGAACAACACTTTTTCCTCGGTCAAAGGAACATTTGCTATGCCTGAGGCTAACCGGGGCGCTTGCGCCTTTTGTTCTTGATTTCGCTTCCTGTTTTGGAAAAAGTACCTAATAATACAACTCTACTTCTTGAATTCAAGTCTTTGTTCTCCCTAAATCGTTCTATTCGAAAAAGTACAAGCATAAGATGAAACGAGCCCTGAATAAGGTACAAACGCTATAGTTTTAGCCTACTCTACATAAATGGGCCTAACCGATAGAAGTTGATAGTTTCTAGCTTGTGCACCGATCTTAAAGTATAGAGAACAGGTGACATTGCTGTGTAATAGGGGAGGAACGTTAAGGATGCGTGTATCAAATGTGACAGTAAGACGAAGATTGATAATCGTTTTAACAGTAGGTGTTCTTCTATTTTCGATTATTGATATTAGATTAGGATTTGTGCAATTTTGGATAGGAGATTGGCTGACAGAGAGGGCGAAAAATTCATGGAGCCGAAACATTCCGTTTGAACCAGAGCGTGGAGAGATCTTAGATCGGAATGGAGTTCCGCTCGCAACGAATATTAGTGCGCCTACTGTCTATGTAATGCCAAGACAGATTGAAAATGCATCAGAATCCGCAGGTCAGCTTGCTACAGCAATTGGAATTTCAGAGAAAAAAATGTATGAATATTTAACGAAGAACTCTTCTATTGTAAAAGTAAATGAAGCGAGAAAAATCTCTCATGAAAAAGCTAGAGAAATTCAATCGCTTGGTATAAAAGGTGTCTATATTGCAGAAGATTCTAAGCGTCATTATCCTAACGGTAGCTATTTATCTCATGTCCTAGGCTTTGCGGGTATTGATAATCAAGGTCTTATGGGACTAGAACTCTACTATGATGAAGAGTTAAAAGGTAATGATGGTAGTCTAAAGCCTTATATCACGGCAAAAGGACAACCAATGCAGAACTTGTCGGCAGACTATGACCCACCTGAGGACGGGTTAAATCTGAAGTTAACCATTGATTCTAAAGTTCAAACCATTATTAATAGAGAACTAGATATCGCCGAATCAAAATATAATCCAGATGGGCTCATCGCAATAGCTATGGACCCAAAAACAGGAGAAATTTTAGGAATGGATAGCCGACCTAATTTTGATCCGGCTAACTTTCAAGAAGTACCACAAGAAATCTATAACCGTAATTTACCTGTATGGAGTACCTATGAGCCGGGATCTACTTTTAAGATTATTACACTTGCAGCAGCATTGGAAGAAAACGAAGTAGACTTAGAAAAAGAAGAATTTAACGATTCTGGCTCAGTTAAAGTGGGGGGAGCCACACTTCACTGTTGGAAACGAGGGGGGCATGGGCACCAATCCTTTCTTCAAGTTGTTCAAAATTCTTGTAACCCTGGATTTATTGAGCTCGGAGAACGTTTAGGAAAAGAGAGATTATTTAAATATATTAAGGATTTTGGTTTTGGACAAAAAACCGGAATTGATTTACAAGGAGAAGGAAAAGGAATTCTATTCAATATTGACCGTGTAGGTCCAGTTGAGCAGGCGACTACAGCCTTTGGTCAAGGAGTATCCGTGACACCAATACAACAGGTAGCAGCCGTTGCAGCAGCAATAAACGGTGGTTATTTATATACGCCTTATATTGCCAAGGAGTTTGTTGATCCTAATACAGGGGAAGTTGTAAGCAAGAACACTCCTGAGTTAAAGAGACGTATTATATCAGAGGAAACGTCGAAGCAAGTCAGATATGCTTTAGAAACGGTTGTTGCACAAGGTTCAGGGCGGAATGCGTTTGTTGAAGGATATCGTGTAGGAGGAAAGACTGGTACCGCCCAAAAAGTTAAAGATGGTCGTTATATGGAAAATAATCATATTGTATCATTTATAGGCTTTGCGCCGGCAGATGATCCTCAAATTGTTATATATGTTGCAGTTGATAATCCTAAGGGTACTATTCAATTTGGTGGGGTTGTAGCAGCGCCAATTGTAGGAAGTATTATAGGTGATAGCTTAAGGGCTATGGGGGTTGAACCTAGAGAAGGACAGATTGAGAAAGAATCAAGGCCATATTTAGATCCTATAATGGTTGAAGTGCCTAATCTGCTTGGGTTAACAAAACAGGAAATTGCTCAACAATATTATAATTTTAAGCTTGATCTAGAGGGCGAAGGAGATGTGATTATCCAACAATCTCCACGTAGTGGTACAAAGGTCGAGGAAGGTGCTACGATTAGAGCGCTATTAGGAAACTCCGACAAAAAGAAAGAAGAAACTGTGGAGTAAATCCATGGTTTCTTTTTCTATACAACATCATGTAAAATAGTATAGGATGTCTTTACTTATGATATCTAATTAGTAAGGTGTGAAAATGTGGCTTTTTTTACAATAGAGCCTATTAAGAGAGGAATTTTATGAACTTACAATCAATATTATCTACATTACATTTGTATACGTATCAATCAAATGAAAATCCCGAAATCTCTTCAGTCGAAATGGATTCGAGGGAAGTGAAACCAGGGAGCTTGTTTATTTGTATAAAAGGTTACACAGTAGATGGTCATGACTACGCTGAACAAGCAGTGAAAAAAGGGGCTGTTGCAATTATTGCTGAAGAAGCAATAGATGTGAAGGTTCCAGTTGTACTAGTTCCTGATTCAAAACGTGCAATGGCAGTAGTCGCTAATTATTTTTATGACTATCCAACTCATAAGCTTCAGCTAATAGGTGTGACGGGGACTAATGGTAAAACTTCAACTACACATATGATTGAAAGAATGATGCAGGCTCACGATAAGAAAACGGGTCTAATTGGAACCATACATACAAAGATTGGGAACCAAGTGTTTGAAACAAAGAATACTACGCCTGAATCCTTAACTTTACAAAAAATGTTTTCCAACATGCATCAAGCAGAGGTAGATACTGCTATTATGGAAGTTTCTTCTCATGCATTAGACTTGGGAAGGGTGCATGGCTGTGATTTTGATATTGCAGTGTTCACTAACTTGACGCAAGATCACTTGGATTACCATGAAACAATGACGGAATACCAACGAGTAAAGGGGTTATTATTTGCTCAATTAGGTAATACCTTTCATCCTACACGCAAGAAATTTGCCATCTTAAATGCGGATGACTTAGCTTCAAACGAATATAAGAGAAGTACTGCAGCGCATATCATCACGTATGGAATTAAGACAGATAGTGATGTGATGGCTAAGCATATTAAAATGACTAATACGGGTACAGAATTCACGTTAGAGGTTGGGAATGAATCGTATCAGGTTCATGTACAATTAGTTGGACTTTTTAGTGTGTATAATGTATTAGCAGCTGTTTCAGCATGTATTGCAGCACGGGTTCCTATGAATACCATTTTATCTACCCTAGAAAAGCTTGAGGGAGTGCCAGGTAGGTTTGAGTTAGTTCACGCTGGTCAGGAGTTTGCAGTAGTTGTAGATTATGCACATACACCAGATAGTTTAGAAAATGCAATTAAAACGGTCAAAGAATTTGCCAAAGGTACGGTTTACACGATTGTTGGATGCGGTGGAGACCGTGACAAAATGAAACGTCCTCTAATGGCAGCTATTGCAGCTAATTTGTCTGATATTGCTATCTTTACTTCGGATAATCCAAGGTCTGAAAATCCTATTCAGATTGTAAAAGACATGGAAGCAGGTGTGAAGGATCACTCAACGTATCACTCCATTATTGACCGTGAAGAAGCAATTGCTTATGCAATTGAAAAAGCAAAAGATGGGGATGTCATCTTAATAGCTGGAAAAGGACATGAAACTTATCAGGACCTGGGTCATGAAGTTGTTGATTTTGATGATAGAGAAGTTTCAAAGAGGTTAATAAAGGAGAGATTAAAAGGATGTTAACATTGGCAGATGTGTTGAAGGAGTGTCCTCTTCAAAGAGGGGTATCCCTTGAGGAGATTGGTTTTAAGATTGTCTATCTCGATCCAACTCTTTCTGTTGATAAGGGGTTATTTGTTCCGTTACTACCTGATGAAAAGATGAATAGTAATCATCTAAAAACAGCTTTAAATAACGGTGCAATAGCTTCTTTGTGGAATAAGGAGCATGCACTACCTTCCTTCCTGCCAACTCATTTCCCTGTATTTCTAGTAGAGGATCCATGTGAATCATTAGAAATAATCGTAAAGAACTATATACATTCATTTGTTTTGAAAGGAACTAATACTGTGGACACCAAATTCTCATTTTCAATGATTAATAAACATATAGATGAAAATATGTCATATTCTAGACATGTAAGTGACAAAATCTCAGAACTGAAGGAAAATATGGAAGCTATTACTCCAAAGCAATCTTTTGACATGAAAGGAGGAGAGGAAGAATGATTGAACAAGTTATTTTATTTACAATTATCATCGCTTTTTTAATATCTGTTCTTCTTTCTCCCATTTTTATTCCCTTTTTAAGAAGACTTAAATTTGGTCAAAGTATTAGAGAAGAAGGGCCCAAATCCCACCAGAAGAAATCAGGTACTCCTACAATGGGAGGATTAATGATCTTAGCATCTATTATCATCACAACTTTAATAGTTGCTTTTCAATTCTCAACTCCATCTATTGAAATATTCTTGCTATTATTTGTAACAATCGGTTACGGTATACTAGGATTTCTTGATGATTATATTAAGGTAGCGATGAAGAGGAATCTTGGCTTAACATCAAAGCAAAAACTGATCGGTCAAATTGTAATAGCCATTATTTTCTTTATCATCTTTATCCAATATGACTTTTCTACAGTTGTAGGAATACCAGGAACAGACTTGTCATACGACCTTGGTTGGTTTTATGTTGTTTTCCTTATTTTTATGCTTGTTGGAGGCTCAAACGCAGTTAACCTTACAGACGGGTTAGATGGTTTACTTGCTGGAACTGCCGCTATTGCATTTGGTGCATTCGCAGTACTTGCATGGAGTCAGGGACAAATTAATATTTCAATATTTTCACTTGCTGTTGTAGGTGCGGTGTTAGGTTTTCTAGTATTTAATGCTCATCCAGCGAAGGTGTTTATGGGAGACACTGGTTCACTAGCACTAGGAGGGGCCATTGCAACAATCGCCATTTTAACTAAGCTTGAGCTTTTATTAGTGATTATTGGTGGGGTATTTGTTCTTGAAACTTTATCTGTTATTATTCAGGTTATATCCTTTAAAACAACTGGCAAAAGAGTGTTTAAGATGAGTCCGCTTCATCACCATTATGAATTAGTAGGTTGGTCTGAATGGAGAGTAGTCGTGACATTCTGGGCTGTTGGATTGATTTTTTCTGTGATTGGAATTTATATTGAGGTGTGGATGTAATTGAAAAACATACAAGTGTATACAAATCAAAATGTGTTAGTACTTGGCTTAGCAAAGAGCGGATTAGCTGCAGCTAAGCTTCTTCATCAATTGGGGGCTAATGTCACTGTTAATGATGGAAAGCCACTAGAAGAAAATGAGTCAGCCCAGTCTCTACAAGAATTAGGGATTCGGGTTATTTGTGGTGAACATCCTTTAGAGTTGGTCAATTCAACTCTTTTTGCCGTTGTGAAGAATCCAGGAATTCCTTATACCAATGCTTTAGTTCAAAAGGCAATGTCACTAAATATACCGGTCTTAACGGAAATTGAATTAGCCTATCAAATATCTGAAGCACCATTTGTTGGAATAACCGGATCTAACGGAAAGACAACGACAACTACGTTAATTTTTGAAATGCTCTTAACGGGTAATAAACATCCTCTTATTGCTGGGAATATTGGGACGGTAGCCTGTGAAGTCGCTCAAGAAGCCACTTCTGAACATACAATTGTGACAGAGCTATCTTCTTTTCAGTTATTAGGTGTTCAAGCGTTTAAACCAAAAATATCAGTGTTTTTAAATCTTTTTGAGGCACATTTAGATTACCATGGTACGAAAGATGAGTATGGAAAGGCGAAAGCAAATATATTTAGACAACAAACAGCAGGGGATTATTTAGTATTAAATGCTGATGACAAAGAAGTTTGCCGTCTTGCTTCATCAACTCAGGCGAACAAGATGTTCTTTTCAACAAAACAATTACTACCTGAAGGTGCAAGTGTAGAAGATGGATATGTTCAATTCTTAGGTGAAAAAATAATTAATATTGAGGAGATTGCTCTTCCTGGGGAGCATAATCTAGAAAATATTTTAGCTGCTGTTTCGGTAGCGAAATTATTACACGTCGATAATGAGGCCATTATAAATGTGTTAAAAACATTTACAGGAGTAAAACATCGGTTACAGTTTGTTACTTCCATTAATAACCGCTTATTCTACAATGATTCAAAAGCAACGAATATATTAGCAACAACGAAGGCACTTTCTTCCTTCAACCAACCTACAATTTTATTAGCGGGAGGACTTGATAGGGGAAATGAGTTTGATGAGCTAAAGCCATATCTAAAACATGTAAAAGCACTAGTTACATTCGGGCAAACAGCAGAAAAATTATCAAGAATTGCAAAAGAAGCAGGGATTAAATCTATTGAATTTGTCGATAATGTGGAACATGCAGTGCCTGTTGCTTATAAGCTTTCTGAACCTAATGATGTCATATTGTTATCTCCAGCATGTGCAAGCTGGGACCAATATAAAACATTTGAGGTGAGAGGAGACATTTTTGTGGAGGCAGTGCATAGACTGAAGTAAGGGCTTGGCCAGATGTAATGAACTTGCCATAAAACCTCGCCCTTAATTTTAGGACATGAGGTGATCCACTTGCCGACAAAGAAATCAACACCTGATTTTTTACTAGTAGTACTTACACTATTACTCTTAGCAATAGGGATGATAATGGTTTACAGTGCAAGTGCTGCTTGGGCAACCTATAAATTTGATGGGGATTCCTTCTTCTTTGCAAAGCGGCAATTACTCTTTGCAGGACTTGGAGTCGTCGCCATGTTTTTCATTATGAATATTGATTATTGGACATGGCGTACATGGTCTAAAGTTGCTCTTATTATTTGTTTTATTTTATTAGTACTCGTATTAATACCAGGGATCGGCCTAGTACGTGGTGGAGCGAGAAGTTGGATTGGTGTGGGTGCATTTTCAATTCAACCGTCTGAATTTATGAAATTAGCCATGATTGCCTTCTTGGCCAAATTTTTATCAGAAAATCAGAAAAAGATAACTTCTTTAAAGCAAGGATTAATTCCTTCATTAGCTCTAGTATTCTTTGCATTCGGGATGATTATGCTTCAGCCTGATCTTGGAACTGGAACAGTTATGGTAGGAACATGTATGGTTATGATTTTCGTTGCAGGTGGAAGAATTAGCCATTTTGTTGGTCTCGGCCTTATAGGGGTGGCTGGGTTTGTTGCACTCATCTTATCTGCACCATACCGAATTAAACGTATCACATCATTTCTTGACCCATGGCAGGATCCACTAGGTAGTGGGTTCCAAATCATACAATCACTATATGCAATTGGGCCAGGCGGATTATTAGGGCTAGGCTTAGGGAAAAGCCGACAAAAATTCTTTTATTTACCTGAACCCCAGACGGATTTTATCTTTGCTATCTTAGCAGAAGAACTTGGATTTATTGGTGGCTCTCTTGTAATCTTATTATTTGCTTTATTATTATGGCGAGGTGTAAGAATTGCACTAGGAGCTCCGGACCTATTTGGAAGTTTCTTAGCAATAGGTATTATCTCAATGATTGCTATACAAGTTTTTATTAACATAGGCGTTGTAATAGGTTTAATGCCGGTTACCGGGATTACATTACCGTTCTTAAGTTACGGTGGTTCATCTCTAACACTTATGCTAATGGCCGTTGGTGTATTATTAAATATTAGTAGGTATGCTCGGTACTAAAATAAGCTTTAAACAATTGCATTGTTAAAGTACAGAGTACCAGAGCCAACAATAATATATCAGATAGTAAAAAAGAGCTTAATAACCTAACCAAAAAATTATACGCGCTAAAAAATGTTATTTCTGATATGATAAGTGGTAACCCTGTTTTTAAGTGAACAGGGTTTTATCTATGTAAATGGAGGGAGAAATATGAAAGTGATGATCAGCGGTGGGGGAACAGGAGGTCATATTTATCCAGCCCTTGCATTAATAAATGAAATCAAAAAAAAGGAGCCAAAAGCATCTTTTTTATACGTAGGTACTGAAACGGGATTAGAAAAAAGTATTGTCGAAAAAGCAGGGATTCCATTTACATCTATTAACATTACTGGATTTAAAAGAAAGCTCTCCTTAGATAATGTGAAAACCATTATGAGATTTGTTACTGGGGTTCATAAAAGTAAACAACTAATCAAAGATTTTAAGCCAGATGTTGTGATTGGTACAGGTGGGTATGTTTGTGGGCCTGTCGTATATGCCGCAGCTAAGTTGAATGTGCCAACCATTATTCATGAACAAAACAGTGTTCCAGGACTAACAAACAAGTTTTTGAGTAGATATGTTAGTAAGATTGCCATTTGCTTTAGTGAGGCAGGTTCTTACTTCCCTTCTAACAAGGTTGTATTTACGGGGAACCCGAGAGCGACAGAAGTAGTTCAAAATCAAAAAATAGATAAGAGTACATTAGGGCTAGATCCGACTAAAAAAACGGTTCTTATTGTGGGAGGTAGTCGTGGGGCACGGCCAATAAACGATGCTTGTATCCGTGCATTACCAGATTTTAAAAAACAAAATTATGAAGTTTTATATATTACTGGTGAAATACATTATGATAAAGTAAGGGAGGAGATTTCTAAGGCTGGAAATCCTTCAAATGTAATGGTTAAGCCATTTGTTCATAATATGCCAGATATACTTAAAAATATTGACTTAATTGTTGCTAGAGCAGGGGCAACAACATTGGCTGAAATTACGGCTTTAGGAGTTCCTAGTATACTTATTCCGAGTCCTTATGTTACAAATAATCATCAAGAGAAAAATGCAAGATCCTTAGTGCAAAATGGAGCAGCAAAGCTTATTATAGAATCAGAATTAACGAACGAAACACTAGTGAATGAGATTAATGAAATTATCCTAAACCCAATCCAGTGGAAGAAAATGAGAGATAATACATTATCACTTGGTATACCTGATGCAGCTGAAAAACTATACCAATTGATAAAACAGTTGGAAAAGTAGTAGTTATAAAATTCATTATGACACTTGCCTAGTGAACGGCATACTATAAGTAAAGACTGTGTTTCATCTATAATTTTATAAAAATTAAGTCCAATCTTACTATATCGTGCTTTAAAAACTCTTTAGATAAGTAGTGGAGTTGTAAGATAAAGAGAATGGTTTTTTTGTTAGGAGGTCAACATGGAACAATTAGCGAACTTACTTCGTCAAGCAAATGTCGGGAAAGTCATGTTAGGTGAAAATTTAGCCCAACATACAACAATGAAAATAGGTGGTCCGGCTGACTTATTTGTCGAGCCGTCATCAGTAGAAGGTCTTGAATATACGATAAAATTAATAAAAGAGCATGGAGTAAAGTGGAGAGCAATCGGAAGAGGCTCCAATCTGCTGGTTTCAGACCATGGTATTGAAGGAGTAGTTATTAAGCTCGGAGAAGGATTAGACGCTCTTGAAATGAATGGCTCTGAAATAACTGTCGGAGGAGGCTATCCGTTAGTAAAGCTTGCTACTGTTATTTCAAGAAAGGGCTTATCTGGTTTAGAGTTTGCAGCAGGGATACCTGGGTCACTTGGTGGGGCTGTCTACATGAACGCAGGTGCACATCGTTCTGATATGTCCAAAATCTTAAAAAAAGCGTATGTTCTATTTGAGGATGGCAGTTTTGAATGGCTATCTAATGATGAGATGAAGTTCTCCTACCGTACATCGATTCTTCAAAAAGAACGTCCAGGTATATGTGTTCAAGCGGTTCTGGAATTAGAAGAAGGCATAACGGAAGAAATAAAAGCAGAGCTTCAAAAAAATAAAGATTACCGCCGTGAGACACAACCATGGAATTTCCCTTGTGCAGGTAGTATATTTAGGAATCCACTTCCAGATTATGCTGGTCAACTCATTGAAAAGGCAGGTTTAAAAGGCTATCAAGTTGGTGGTGCACAAGTATCAGAAATGCATGCAAATTTTATTGTTAACAAAGAAAATGCAACGGCAGAAGATGTATTAAATTTAATCCGACATATTCAAGTTGAAATTAAGCAAAAATTCAATGTAGATCTGCATACAGAAGTTGAAATAATTGGTCGAAAATAATCCACTATTTGGTTATATTGTGATATAATTTAAGCACGATGAGTTCTATATGCAATCATAGAAACGGCATGGTAATCGTGCCGTTTCTATTCAGTTAGATAATAAAAAAGTAGCCTGTTAGATTTTAGAAGTATACCAAATTGAGATAGATGGACAAGCCTTCTTAACTAGAGGTTTGGGGCCCATTAGTACTCTAACTTTAAAAAAGTTCAAATACTACTTGATATGTTCAGTTAAATAACCTAGTAGGACAGGCAATCACAGCCACGAAGAAGTAAAAAATTTTAATACGGGTGGATTATTATATGGAGAAAGGAAAAGTCCTTACACTTGAAGATCGAATTCCAAAGTTAAAGCAACAAAGAAGACAAAAAGCAAATCGACGACTTATTATCTCAGTGTCATTCTTTTTTCTCCTCATCATCGGTATTCTCTATCTTCAATCTCCTCTTAGTCATATTGCAAACATAAAGGTTGAGGGGAATGTTCATGTCACAACGAAAGAGATCATTAGTTTGTCAGGTATTTCTAATCGGACAAGCTTCTGGAATATTAAAGAAGAGACAGCTGTAACTAAAATTAAGAAAAACAAGCAAATTAAAGAGGCTGTAATAAAAAGGGCATTCCCTAATACGGTCACTATAACAGTTAGTGAAATGAAACGTGTAGCATATGCAATGACTGAAGGTGAAATTGTCCCCATCTTAGAAGATGGAAATGTGTTGGACTCTAAAGATAAGTCGTTATTACACTTCGATGCACCTATCCTCCTAAACTGGGGGACAGGAAATGAACTACAAGAAATGGCTTCAGAATTGGCCAAGTTATCTCCGGCAATTTCAAACTCCATCTCTGAAATTCATCACACACCCAAGGATTCAGATCCATTTTATATTACTTTATATATGAATGATGGACGCGAAGTACGTGCCACCATTACAGATTTTGCTAAGAAAATGAGTGCCTATCCTGCAATCGTAAATCAGCTAGATCCGAGTTTAAAGGGTATTATTCATATGGAAGTTGCATACTATTTCGAGTCCTATGAAAAACCCATGGAAGAACAGGATAAAGAGGAAGAAGTGAACGAAGATGAAAGTGAAGGGTAATCATTTAATTCTCTCCATTGTTTGTGTTGTACTAGGCTTTATGATTTCTTTTTCCTACCAGTTTACGAAAAGTGAAAATAAGGAGTCGAGCCGATTAACGAATAGACAATGGGAAAGAGAGTTTGAATATCGAAATACACTTATTAAACAGGAAGAGTTAAATCGAAATCTTCAACAAGAGCTATTTGAACGTCAAGAAAAGGTGAGAAAGATAGAGGAAGATTTAGCGAATCAAGAACAAAATTTGTTTAATCTTGTAGAGGATGTTGAGAAGCTCAGAATGTATGTAGGAGAAATTGCGGTACAAGGTAAAGGAATACAAGTTACATTAGAAGATGCCTCATATGTACCTTCTAAAGCTAACGTAAATAACTATATTGTTCATGAGGGCCATCTACAAAAAGTGATTAACGAGTTGTTAATCTCAGGCGCAGATGCTATAGCTATTAATGGTCAACGAATCTTTCATGATTCATATATTTCTTGTATTGGACCAGTTGTAAGTGTGGATGGAACGCAACATCCGGCACCTTTTGTCATCAGTGCCATTGGGGATTCAGAAGTATTAAACGCTGCTCTCAATTTAACAGGCGGTGTAAAGGATCAACTGTTAAATGACAATATAAATGTAAAAATTGCAAAACAGGAACAAATTTTACTAGAACCTAAGCTTGGCACACAATAGGACATAGTTACTCGTTAGAAATAAATAGCATTCCATACTATTGTAAATAGTTAGATGCAAAGTAAAGAAATTTACAAATAGAGCCTCAGTAAAATGAAAGGTGGTTCTCGTGCAAAATAGAAGTAAATATGTTTTTTCACTAATCGCATTACTAGTTGGCTTAATGCTCGCCATCCAATTCCAAACTACGAACGAACCAGTTGTACGAGATACAAGAGATGCATGGGAGTTACGAGAAGCAATCAATCAAGAATTAGAAGTGCAATCCAAGCTAATTCAAGAAATAAGAAAATACGAAGAAGCAATTGAGAAATATGAATCTGAAATCGAGCAAAGCAAGGAACTAGCTTTAAAAAATACTCTTCAAGTACTAAAAGAGGAAGCTGGGCTCACTGACATAAGTGGACAAGGACTCCTGATTACAATTGAAAATATGTTTGATGAACCCATTATTGGTCAATCACAACCACAAGTTTCTGCAGAATTACTCAGAAGACTTATTAATGAGTTAAATATCAATGGTGCTGAAGAGATTGCCATTGCTGAACAAAGATACTTAAATACTTCACCGATACGTGATGTAAACGGATATACGACGATTAATAATTTTCGTCTGTCTCGTGTTCCCATTGAAGTTAAAGTGTTAAGTAGTGACCCTCAAAGACTATATAATAGAATGTTAGCATCAGAATCTATCCAATTTGAGTTTGAGATTGAAGGTCTTACATTAAATATCTCTTCACCAGTAAATCACATAACCATTCCTGCCTACGACCAGCCCATTCGACTTAAACACACAGAACCTGTAACTAAAGAAAAGGAGGGATCGTGATATGTGGCTTCCAATTGTTGGATTGTTGGTAGGGATTGTGCTTGGATTGTTTTCAGAGATTCGAGTGCCGGATGAATACTCTAATTATTTATCAATTGCAGTACTTGCTTCATTAGATACTCTTTTCGGGGGAATACGGGCTCATCTTCAAAATTTATACGATGAAAAGGTGTTTGTGTCAGGTTTCTTCTTTAATATTATTTTAGCTGCAAGTTTAGCTTTTCTTGGTGTCCATCTTGGTGTAGACTTGTATTTGGCTGCTGTATTTGCCTTTGGAGTGAGATTATTCCAAAACATTGCAGTAATTCGCCGAATTGTTATCTCAAAATGGTCTATATCTAGGGAAAAATCATAAAAAAATTTGATTTACAAAAAGGGAAAACATAGAATTTGTTGAATATTTCCCTTATGGATAAAAAATTGGCTATGTTAAAGTACAATTTGCGCCAGTATTTCTGAATAATAAAAATTTGTTGTTCGTAAAAGTAAGGATTATAGAGAATGTAAGATCATGAAGGAGGTGCCAGAGAATGAACAACAATGAAATCTTTGTGAGTCTTGACATCGGTACATCCAATGTGAAGGTTATTATTGGGGAAATGTTAAATGATAATCTGAACATAATAGGTGTGGGGAATGTAAAATCAGAAGGTTTACGAAAAGGTACAATCGTTGATATAGATGAAACGGTTCATTCTATTAAAAAGGCAATTGAACAAGCTGAACGGATGGTTGGCGTTGCAATTAATCGTGTTGTAGTTGGTGTAGCTGGGAATCATATACAGCTTCAAGCTTGTCACGGTGTAGTGGCCGTATCAAGTGAAAACCGAGAAATTACAAATGATGATATTCTTCGTGTAATAGATGCTGCGCAAGTAATTTCTATTCCACCAGAAAGAGAAATTATTGATGTTATTCCAAGACAGTTTATTGTCGACGGATTAGATGAAATTAATGATCCGCGTGGTATGATTGGTGTACGTCTTGAAATGGAAGGTACAATTATTACTGGTTCTAAAACTGTATTACATAATTTATTACGCTGTGTAGAGCGTGCAGGTTTAGAAATTACAGATATTTGCCTACAACCATTGGCTGCTGGCTCGATTGCTCTATCTAAAGATGAAAAGAACCTTGGTGTCGCTCTAATTGATATTGGTGGAGGATCTACGAACGTTTCTGTATTTGAACAAGGTATTCTACGTTCAACTACTGTTATTCCAGTAGGAGGCGAGCATATTACAAAGGATTTATCTATTGGCCTACGAACATCTACTGAAGATGCAGAGAAGGTTAAAACGAAATATGGACATGCCTTTTATGATCATGCTTCAGATGAAGAAGTATTTAGTGTTCCTATTATCGGAAGTGACCAACACCAACAGTTTAGTCAATTAGAGATTTCTGATATTATTGAGGCAAGACTAGAGGAAATCTTAGAACTAGTGCAACAAGAACTTAAGAAGTTTGGTGTTAGAGAGCTTCCGGGAGGATTTGTACTAACGGGTGGAGTAGTTGCAATGCCGGGTGTATTGGAGTTATCCCAATTAGTTCTGCGTAGTAATGTACGCATTGCAATTCCGGATTACATTGGAGTTCGTGAACCACAGTATACAACTGGAGTTGGCTTAATTCAATTTGCATATAAAAATGCAAAGCTTCAAGGTAAGAAAATTGGATCTACTGTAGTAGTGGAAACTGCAGAAAAGAAGGCAGTTAAAAGTCAGCCGGTAAAAAAGCAAAAAGTAGAAGAAGAAAAAATACAAAATAAAATGAAAAAATTCTTTGGTTATTTCTTCGAATAATAAATAAGAAATAATCCCTTGATGTTACGGGCATGCTCCCACATTTTGTGGGCTCTCACTTGTCGCGTGGAACGGAAAAAGGAATATGGTATATTAGGAGGACCTACTAATGTTGGAGTTTGATACAAATTTAGATCAATTGGCTACAATAAAGGTTATTGGTGTAGGAGGTGGCGGTAATAATGCCGTTAACCGAATGATTGAACACGGTGTTCAAGGCGTCGACTTTATCGCTGTTAATACAGATGCCCAAGCTTTAAACCTTTCAAAAGCTGAAGTGAAAATGCAAATTGGTGGTAAGCTTACTAGAGGTCTAGGCGCTGGAGCTAATCCTGAAGTTGGTAAAAAGGCAGCTGAAGAAAGTAGAGAGCAGCTAGAAGAAGTGCTGAAGGGTGCCGACATGGTATTCGTTACAGCAGGTATGGGTGGAGGTACCGGTACTGGTGCTGCACCTGTAATCGCACAAATTGCCCGTGAAATTGGTGCGTTAACTGTGGGGGTTGTGACAAGACCGTTTACATTTGAAGGTAGAAAACGCTCCACTCAAGCTACTGGTGGAATTGAGGCAATGAAAGAAGCTGTTGATACATTAATTGTTATTCCAAATGATCGTTTACTAGAAATAGTGGACAAGAATACACCAATGCTTGAAGCTTTTAGAGAAGCGGACAATGTATTACGCCAAGGTGTACAAGGTATTTCGGATCTTATTGCAACTCCAGGTCTTATTAATCTTGACTTTGCCGATGTTAAAACGATCATGTCTAATAAAGGTTCTGCCTTAATGGGTATTGGAGTTTCTACTGGGGAAAACCGTGCAGCCGAAGCGGCTAAGCGTGCGATCTCTAGTCCTCTATTAGAAAAATCAATTGATGGGGCTCAAGGTGTTCTTATGAACATCACAGGTGGTTCTAATCTAAGTCTATATGAAGTACAAGAGGCTGCTGATATTGTAGCTTCAGCTTCTGACCAAGATGTAAATATGATTTTCGGTTCGGTTATCAATGATAACTTGAAGGACGAAATTATCGTAACCGTCATTGCAACTGGTTTTGAATATAATGTTTCAGAACCAAGACCAGCGCGTTCTGTCATCCAACCAAATAAACAACAACAACAAACTTCTCCGACGATGAAGAGAGAAGTTAGTCGTGAAGAAGTACCAACACAGCAAAACTCCGAGGATACGTTGGATATCCCTACTTTCTTAAGAAACCGAAATCGTCGTAGATAAGTTAAAAATATATACAAAACAAAAAGAGGCGATCCTTTTGGATCGTCTCTTTTGTTTTGCTTATGGCACCCCCAAAATTTTTGAAGTAGAAGAAACTATTCAATTGAGAGCTTTAGGTATTTGACAAAATATGAACAAATCTTTCAAAATTTATACACTCTCATCGGCATAAACTGACAGACTTCCAACTAGAATATATATATACTAGTTTTTACATAGGGAATAGATTGAAAGTTTCTATTTCATAGATTAATTTGTAAAGGTTGTGCTAGCTTGACAGTTTATTTAGATGCGATCTGGTTGTTGAATTTTGGAATTGACGCATCATTGTTACTGTTAACTGCGATATTCCTTAAACGCAAGATTAGTAAATTACGTTTAATATGTGGTGCACTAATAGGTTCGTCAATTGTTTTATTCATCATTACCCCTTATTTTGCTATCATGGGTCATCCTATTGTCAAGCTACTATATTCAGTGGTCATGGTATTTATGACATTTGGTTTTAAGCGCTTCCGTTATTTTTTTCAAGCATTACTCACCTTTTACTTTTCAACATTCCTATTGGGAGGGGGGATGCTCGGCGTACATTATTTTTTAAGTACGGAGCTGGTCATCTTTGATGGACTTGTTGCAACTAAGTCAACTGGCTTTGGTAGTCCTATTAGCTGGTCATTTGTTGTAATTGGTTTCCCAGTTCTCTGGTATTTCTCAAAAAATAGATTAAAAGATATGGAGGTAAAACAGATCCAATACGATCAGCTGGTTGATGTCTCCATTACTATAGAAGAACACAGCATTTCTCTTAGGGGGCTAGTTGATAGTGGAAATCAATTATCCGATCCAATAACAAAGTCTCCTGTCATGATTGTCGATGTAGAAAAAGTAAAAGGCTTTTTACCCATTGAGGTCATTGAAAAGTCAGTGGGAATAGACTCCTTTTCAACATTAGAGTCTAATCACCCTTGGGAGTCACGATTAAGGATTATTCCGTATCGAGGTGTAGGGCAACAAAATGAGTTCTTAATTGCTATAAAACCTGACTTAGTTCGTGTCATAAAAAGAGAAGAAGTTAATTATGTGAAAAAGGTGTTAATAGGAATTAGTCACTCCACATTATCATCTGATGACGAATTTGATTGTATTATACATCCTAAAATGTTGCTGCAATCATCTATACAATCTGCATAAGAGGAGGAGTATCATGAGACATTGGAAGATCCGTTTAACGGTTTGGTGGTATAAGCTTTTAATTAAATTAGGAATTAAGACCGATGAGATCTATTATATAGGTGGAAGCGAAGCACTACCTCCACCCTTAACAAAAGAAGAGGAGGAAGTGTTACTAAAAAAACTCCCACAGGGTGATAAAGCAACTAGATCCATCTTAATTGAGAGAAACTTACGCTTAGTCGTCTATATAGCACGAAAGTTTGAAAATACCGGAATAAATATTGAGGATTTAATTAGTATTGGAACAATTGGACTTATTAAGGCCGTGAATACATTTAACCCTGAAAAGAAAATTAAACTTGCTACATATGCATCACGTTGTATTGAGAACGAAATTTTGATGTACCTCAGAAGAAACAATAAGATTCGTTCAGAAGTATCGTTTGATGAGCCGTTAAATATTGACTGGGATGGTAATGAACTCTTGCTATCAGATGTTTTGGGGACTGAGGAGGACATTATTACAAAAGATCTTGAGGCAAACGTAGAAAAAAAGTTATTAATTAAGGCCTTGCATCAATTAAATGATCGAGAAAAACAAATCATGGAATTAAGGTTTGGGTTAATTGGCGGTGAAGAAAAAACACAGAAAGATGTCGCGGACATGCTGGGAATTTCACAATCCTATATTTCACGACTTGAGAAAAGAATTATTAAAAGATTACGTAAAGAATTCAATAAAATGGTATAAATAGAAAAATTTTTAAAGTGGACAAATAGTAAGCCACATCAAGCATTTAGCGATCATTTTCGTTACTTTTACGTTATATTCAGTATTTGTCAAGTGCATAAATTTCCCTTCAAAGGAGATACTTTACTTTGTACAGCACTCCCGTTAGGAGGGAAAGAATTGACTCGAAATAAAGTAGAAATTTGTGGTGTGGACACTTCTAAACTTCCAGTACTTAAGAATGATGAGATGCGAGAGCTATTCAAGAAAATGCAAAGTGGCGAAATCTGGGCAAGAGAAAAGCTTGTGAATGGAAATTTACGTCTTGTGCTAAGCGTCATCCAGCGGTTTAATAATAGAGGAGAATATGTTGATGACCTATTTCAAGTTGGTTGTATTGGACTAATGAAATCAATCGACAATTTCGATTTAAGTCAAAATGTAAAATTTTCAACATATGCTGTACCGATGATCATCGGAGAGATTCGACGTTATCTACGAGACAATAATCCAATTCGTGTATCAAGATCTTTGCGAGATATTGCCTATAAAGCATTACAGGTTCGTGAAAGACTAATGAGTGAAACATCAAGGGAACCGACTGCGGCAGAAATTGCAAAAGAACTTGATGTTCCTCATGAAGAAATTGTCTTTGCATTAGATGCCATTCAAGATCCTGTTTCACTGTTTGAGCCTATCTATAATGATGGGGGAGACCCTATTTATGTCATGGACCAACTAAGTGATGAAAAAAATAAGGATATTCAATGGATTGAAGAGATAGCGTTAAAAGAAGGAATGAGACGTTTAAATGATCGTGAAAAGCTCATCCTGCGTAAACGCTTCTTTCAAGGTAAAACCCAGATGGAAGTCGCAGAAGAAATTGGAATCTCACAAGCTCAAGTATCTCGATTAGAAAAAGCAGCAATCAGACAAATGAATAAAAACATACAATCTTAAGAACTGTCTTGTTGACAGTTCTTTTTTTAACCTAAAACTTAAAAGATAGCCTCTGTTAAAACTTGTTGTTGATTTTCGTTCCAGGACACTCGCTTTCCGTGGGCGAGTCCGGGAGCCTCCTCGGCGAAAACCGTGCCTGTGGGGTCTCCCGCGACCCGCTCTCCCACAGGAGTCTCGCGTCCTTCCACTTCAATCAACTCTGCTAATAATCAACACTGTACTTTAACACAGCTAAAAGATAAAAAGTTTAGGAACTAGACCGATTTAGAATCAAGAAGTCACTTAAACACCATGTGGGACCCTGGAGTCTTACATCATTCACTTTTACCAACTGTGCAGGATTTCAACATATTTCTTTACCGAGCTATTAGTTTTAAGAATGATTACCTTTCCTCTTAACATATAAATGAAATATGGAACTGTGAAAGACCAATTCGTTTTCCTTAGAGAGGATGAGGTTGAATGGTAAAAATATCTGATTTTCAAGTGAAGGATGTTGTGAATGTTGCGGATGGTAAAAAATTAGGAAATATAGATGATTTAGAGATTAATACAACAACAGGAAAAATTGATGCTATTATTATTTCAACTGGAACCAGAATGATGGGGTTGTTTGGAAGAGGGGAAGATGTCATTATACCTTGGCGAAATATAGTGAAAATTGGTGCAGATGTCATACTAGTTCGATTTTATCAATCTGGTGAAGATTATAATGAATCCTCAAACTAGTCACTATTACTTACGGTTGCTATCATAATAATCTTAAAGGCCGTTTTTGTACTTAGTAGTACAGGATCCGGTGCTCTAAATAGAGAGAGTCGAGCCTTTTTATTTCAAAAAGCGACACCTAATAAAAATGCAATACCCCTCTCATCGTCATTTATGATAGAATAGTGTCGAAGGGATATTTTCCCTTCCAGGAATGTCAGACGGCTAAGGAGGCTTAAAATGGAGCCTTTACATTTAGTACAGGATGAATATTTATGTATTGTCCCTTGGAAAAACATGTTTCCAACTATTACAGCGGGATTTACAACAAAAAATCGTGGCTATAGCCAAGAACCATTTTCTACGCTTAATTTAGGTTTACATGTAAATGATTCTAAGGACCATGTTATACAAAATAGAGGAAGACTTGCTGGACTACTTCATTTTCCTTTAGAAGATTGGGTATGTTCTGAACAGGTACATGACCATCATATAAAAAAGGTAACAAAAGCTGACCGAGGTAAAGGTGTCATGAAGTATGAAGAGGGAATTCCATGTACAGATGGAGTATATACATCAGAAGCAAATATTTTACTTACTTCTGTATATGCGGATTGTGTCCCTCTTTACTTCATCGAACCTTCAAGGGGGCTTATTGGTTTAGCACATGCAGGCTGGAAGGGCACAGTGAGAGAAATTGCAAGTCGTATGGTAAGATGTTGGGTAGAAGAAGAAGGAGTTCAGGCTGAGAATATCCATGTATGTATAGGACCATCCATCTTAAACTGCTGTTATGTTGTTGATGATTATGTGATTAACGAGGTGAAAAAAGTGCTCGATGATCAGGATGTCCTACCTTTTATCGAGATTTCTCCTGGTCAATACTCGCTTAACTTGGCTAAGCTAAATCAACAAATTCTACTGAAGGCAGGCGTTCAAGAGGAAAATATCATCATGAGTTCAAGATGTACCTCTTGTGAAGATCAACTGTTTTTCTCCCATCGTAGAGATCGTGGAAAAACGGGTAGAATGATGAGTTTTATCGGTTATAAGGAGGATTGAAGAACTTTTGCCAGTACAAGAGAATGTAGCAAACATCTTGCATAAAATTGAACAAGCATGTTCAAAGGTCAATCGGAATCCGGAAGAAATACATTTAATTGCTGTGACAAAATATGTAACAGTAGAGCAAGCAAAAGAAGCTATTCAAGCTGGGATTTCGCATATTGGAGAAAACCGAGATGAAGGTTTACTTGAGAAAAAAGCTCAACTAGGCTCAGAGCCTAACTGGCACTTTATTGGCAGCCTTCAAACTCGTAAAGTTAAGAACATCATAAATGAAGTTGATTACATACATTCTTTAGACCGTATATCATTAGCGGCAGAAATTAATAAGCGCTCTGATGCGCCAGTAAAGTGTTTTGTTCAAGTAAACACATCTGGAGAAGAATCAAAGCATGGTTTAACCCCTAATGAAGTCACTGATTTTGTTAAAGAGCTGATGGATTATAAGAACATTGAAGTTGTTGGTCTTATGACAATGGCACCGAATACAGAACAAACCGAAGTCATTCGAGAATGTTTTGTGAAATTGAGAGAGTTAAGAAATGATGTACAAGCATTACAACTTCCAAACGCAAGTTGTAAAGAGTTATCAATGGGTATGTCTAATGATTATGAGATTGCAATTGAAGAAGGAGCAACCTTTATTCGAATTGGTACTTCCATATTTGCATAAGGCTTTTCTCGTTTAGAATAATGCTTTACATTTTAAGACATCTGATTTTTAATGACCTATAGAGACGATAGGAGGATACAAAGTGAGTGTAAAATCAAAGTTTAAGAACTTTTTTGCTCTAGATGATGAATATGATTATAATGATTATGAACAATCCGTTGAGGAAGAGGAAATGGTTGTGTCAAGATCTGCAAAGCACCAACCGACTACAAAACAAAATGTAGTAAGCCTACAAAGCGTTCCGAAGAATTCTTCTAAAATGGTATTATTTGAGCCAAGGACATATTCAGAAGCACAAGAAATAGCTGACCATTTAAAGAATAGAAGATCAGTTGTCATAAATTTACAACGTATTTCACATGACCAAGCAATTCGAATTGTTGACTTCTTAAGTGGTACCGTTTATGCCGTAGGTGGCGATATACAAAAAGTAGGGGCGAATATCTTTTTATGTACCCCAGATAATGTTGATGTATCAGGTAGCATTTCTAGTGACAACTATGAAGAAGACATGACAGAGAAGAGGTGGTAAATTGAATACTTTATTGCAAATTTTGTTGTATGCCCTAACTATTTATTCCTATGGTCTAATTATTTATATTTTACTTTCTTGGTTCCCAAATGCCAAACAAAGTGGATTTGGCCAATTTCTAGCTAAAATTTGTGAGCCTTATTTAGAGCCATTTAGACGAATTATTCCTCCGCTGGGAATGATTGATATCTCACCTATTGTTGCTATTTTCTTATTGAATTTTGCGCAAAGAGGATTAGTATCTTTATTCCAATTTTTAGGTCTTATTTAAGGTGAACTTTATTAGAACCGCACTAAAAGATGACTTTCTATAAACAGTCAGGAACGAATGCAGTGAATGTAATCTCAAATAAAGTAATGTAGTATGAGGGGAATCTTCTATAGGTTCCCCTTTATTGTTAAGCAACTATTAGCGAATGGAGAGAAAGTAATGACGATCTACCAGCATTTTAGGCCTGAAGAACATGCGTTCATAGATCAGGTTTTAGAATGGAAAGAGTTAGTTATGTCTAATTATAGCCCTAAGTTATCAGACTTTTTAGATCCAAGGGAACAGCATATAGTGAAAAGTGTAATTGGACAGAACCAAGATGTTCAGGTTCAATTTTTGGGAGGGTCTGACCAACTAGAAAGACAACGAGCGCTTTTCTATCCAGACTATTATGTACCAGAATTAATTGACTTTCAGTTAAAACTATTTGAGGTTGAATATCCTCATAAATTTGTAACCATTGAGCATCCACAAGTCTTAGGTTCACTTATGTCATTAGGGCTAAAACGAGCTAAGTATGGTGACATTCTATTCGACAATGAACGGGTTCAAATTATTGTTGCTAAAGAAGTTGCAGATTTCATACAAATGAACTTACATTCTATCGGCAGAGCTAAAGTTACGTTGATAGAAAAAGAGTTCACAGCTCTTCTTCCCGTTGTAGAGGAATGGAAAGAGGAGTTTTGTACAGCATCATCACTTCGGTTAGATGTTCTAATTGCAGAAGCATATAATCTATCAAGGTCAAAAGCTTCTCCACTTATTAAGGGGGGAGTTGTAAAGGTTAATTGGAAGCAGGTAGAAGAAACCTCTTTTGAATGTAGAGAGGGAGACATGTTGTCTGTAAGGGGATTCGGAAGGTGTAAAATAATTGAAATAGAAGGGAAGACAAAAAGAGATAAATATAGATTAAAATTAGGTAAAGCCAAATAGCAAAAAGTTTGTTAAAATAGAAGGAAATAGAGGTAAAATTGTCGAATTAAGAAAAAAATTGTATAAATGAGAACGTGGAGGTGGCCAGAGTGCCTTTAACACCATTGGATATTCATAATAAGGAATTCTCTAGAGGGTTTCGCGGATACGATGAAGATGAAGTAAATGAATTTCTTGACCAGGTAATTAAAGACTATGAGTTAGTAATTCGTGAAAAGAAGGAATTAGAAGAAAAGGTCATTGAGTTAAAAGAAAAAGTTGGACATTTCTCTAACATTGAAGAGACACTTAACAAATCAATTCTTATTGCTCAAGAAACAGCAGAAGAAGTAAAAAGAAACGCTACTAAAGAGGCTAAATTAATAGTCAAAGAAGCAGAGAAAAATGCAGACCGTATCATTAATGAATCACTTGTAAAGGCTAGAAAAGTCACAATTGAAATTGATGAGCTTAAAAAACAATCTAAAGTTTTCCGAAACAGATTCAGAATGCTCATCCAAGCTCAATTAGACTTGATTGAAAATGATGATTGGGATCACCTAATGGAACTTAATAAGGAAATTAAGGTTCCATCAGCAGAACTTGATTCAGAAGATTAGGTCTTGACGAAATAAAGATAATTACATATAATTCATTAACAAACAATGTCTGATAATGGATTTGACTATGATAGGGACAGTAATTTCTTTTTGTAAACTGTTTTAGCGATTCGGGGATGGTGGGAGCCCGTTACAGGAAAAAGAATGAAGATCACCCTTGAGTCCCAAGCTGAACAATAGTAAGCATTGGCGAATCATTCTCGTTACGAATGTAGAGTGGACTGTTCAATACCAAAACATTAAGTAATGGTTTGGAATCAGTCTATAAGGGTGGTACCGCGAGACCTTCTCGTCCCTTTTGGGATAGAGGGTCTTTTTTGCGTTTTCTTAACGTTACTAATCATTTACTTTTAACAATTCTACATTTTGGACATGATGAAACTATTAAAAATTGGAGGAAAGAGAAATGGAGTACAAAGATACATTACTCATGCCTAAAACGGAATTTCCGATGCGTGGGAATTTACCTAACCGTGAGCCAGAGGTTCAAACAAGATGGGCAGATATGAATATTTATGAAAAAGTACAAAAAAAGACGGCGGGTCGACCGTTATATGTTCTACATGATGGACCTCCATATGCAAACGGAGATCTCCATATGGGGCATGCCTTAAATAAAGTGTTAAAGGACTTTATTGTTCGCTATAAGTCAATGACTGGATATTGTGCACCTTATGTACCAGGATGGGATACACATGGACTTCCTATTGAAACGGCTCTGACAAAAAATAAAAAGGTAAATCGTAAGGAAATGAGCGTTTCTGAATTTAGAAAGCTTTGTGAAGAATATGCGTATGAACAAATTGACAGTCAAAGACACCAATTTATGCGATTAGGTGTAAGAGGCGATTGGTATAATCCATATATCACACTCAAGCCGGAATATGAAGCACAGCAAATTAAAGTGTTTGGAGAAATGGCAAAGAAGGGCTATATCTATAAAGGTCTAAAGCCAGTCTATTGGTCACCTTCAAGTGAATCAGCATTAGCTGAAGCAGAAATTGAATATCAAGATAAACGTTCTGCTTCCATCTATGTTGCTTTTGATGTTAAGGATGGAAAAGGTGTCTTACAAGGCGATGAGAAAATCATTATCTGGACAACAACGCCTTGGACTATTCCTGCAAACCTAGGTATTTCATTACACCCTGAACTTGAGTATAGTGTGGTGTCAGTAAACAATCAGAAATACGTCATTGCGTCAGCACTCCTAGAAGAAGTGACAAAGGTATTAGAATGGGAAAATCCACAGGTTGTGAAAACAGTGAAAGGGTTAGAGCTTGACCGTGTGGTAGCAAAGCATCCAATCTATGACCGTGATTCATTAGTAATGGTGGGGGAACATGTAACGACAGATTCTGGAACAGGTTGTGTTCATACTGCACCAGGGCATGGTGAAGAAGACTTTATTGTTGGTAAAAAGTATGGCCTAGATGTTTTATGTCCTGTAGATGAGAAAGGTTATATGACTTCAGAAGCAAAAGGTTTTGAAGGTCTCTTCTACGATGAAGCTAATAAGCCGATTACTGAAAAGTTGCAAGAAGTAGGTGCTTTATTAAAGTTAAGCTTTATTACACACTCTTATCCGCATGATTGGAGAACAAAAAAACCTACAATTTTCCGTGCAACTGCCCAATGGTTTGCTTCCATTGCTGACATTCGCAAAGAATTACTAGCAGCTATCCAAGAAACGAAATGGGTTCCTGCATGGGGAGAAACTAGACTATTTAATATGGTTCGTGATCGTGGTGACTGGTGTATTTCCCGTCAGCGTGTATGGGGAGTTCCGATCCCTGTGTTTTATGGTGAAAATGGGGAGCCTATCATTACAGACGAAACGATTGAACATGTTTCTACCCTGTTTAGAGAACATGGTTCAAATATATGGTTTGAGCGTGAAGCAAAAGACCTTCTTCCTGAAGGGTTTACTCATGAGTCTAGTCCTAATGGTCAGTTTACAAAAGAAACGGATATTATGGATGTTTGGTTTGACTCAGGATCTTCACACCAATCTGTATTATTAGAACGTGATGACCTCCAGCGTCCTGCTGATTTATATTTAGAAGGGTCTGATCAATATCGTGGTTGGTTCAACTCTTCATTATCAACAAGTGTGGCTGTAACTGGGAAAGCTCCATATAAAGCAGTACTAAGCCATGGTTTCACTCTTGATGAACAAGGAAGAAAAATGAGTAAATCAATTGGTAATGTTATCTTGCCAAGCAAAGTTATTAACCAATTTGGCGCAGATATTCTTCGCTTATGGGTGGCTTCTGTTGACTTCCAGTCAGATGTTCGTGTATCTGATAATGGATTTAAGCAGGTTTCTGAAGTTTACCGCAAGATAAGAAACACATTCCGTTTCTTATTAGGAAACTTAGCGGATTATAACCACCAGAAAGATGCGGTTCCTTTTGATCAACTAAGAGAAGTGGATCTCTATATCCTTGTAAAATTAAATAAATTGATTGATAAGGTGAAAAAATCTTATGAATCATATGACTTTGCAGCTGTTTATCATGCTGTCCATAACTTCTGTACGATTGAGCTAAGCTCATTCTATCTTGATTTTGCAAAAGATATTCTTTATATTGAAGCAGCAGATCAGAGCGATCGCAGATCTATACAAACCGTCCTTTATGAATCATTATTGAGCTTAACAAAGCTAGTTGCTCCTATTCTATCTCATACAGCTGACGAGGTTTGGGAGTACATTCACGGAGTTGAAGAAGAAAGTGTTCAGCTAGTAGATATGCCGGAATCAATCCAAATCTCAGGTGCAAAAGAGCTTGAACAAAAATGGGATCAGTTTATGTCGCTACGAGATGATGTCCTTAAGGCTCTAGAGGTTGCTCGTAACGAGAAACTAATCGGTAAATCGTTAACAGCAAGCATTACGCTATATACAAATGACAAGTCTAAAGCTTTATTAGATTCAATTAAAGAGGATTTAAAACAGCTATTCATCGTGTCAGGTGTTCATTTTGGTGGTTCAATGAAAGAGGCTCCAGCAACCGCACAAGTATTTGAGGATGTTTCCATTCAGATTGGTGCTGCTGAAGGTGAAACATGTGAACGTTGTTGGGTGGTCACACCAACAGTTGGGGAAGATTCAAGTCATCCAACCTTATGTGGGCGTTGTGCCGATGTAATAAAACAAAACTATACAGAATAAGTATAAAAGGCTTAAGGGGAAAACTCCTTAAGCCTTCTTTTATCGCACAAAATGTTTAGGCTCTATAATATTTGTTGGGGTACTTATACAATTTGTTTTGCAAAAAAAATACACGCAAACTTCCCATTCTTTTATACTTGAATTGTCTAGAAACAAGTAGAGAATGGAGTTTACGTGTATATGAATCTTATCATGAATTTACCTGGAATGAAAGATGTACTAGTGAAGAAGGTTGTGGAAGCTGGAGAGTTTATTCAAATCCACCTGGAGTTAGAACGGAGGATACATCGTTGTCCTAGTTGTGATCAACGAACAAAACGTGTACATGACTATCGTATCCAGAAGATTGAACATTTAAAGTGGTTTGAAAGAAAGACACAACTATTCTATAGAAGACGTCGATACGCATGTGTGTGTGGTAAACGGTTTTCAGAGAAAACAGAGATTGTAGAGCGTTATCAACGTACCTCTGTTGAGTGGAATCAAGCGGTTTCCATAAGAGCGATAAGAGGGAAATCCTTTAAGGAAACAAGTGAAATCTATGGTACTTCATCCTCGACCGTTGTACGTAGATTTGATCAAATCGCTAATAATGAGATTAAAAAGGTTGAGCTATTACCTACAGTCATTGCGATTGATGAATACAAAGGTGATACCAGAGAGGGTAAATATCAGTTGATTATAGCTGATGGAGTAACGAAACAACCTCTGGATATACTACCAAATCGATATAAAAATACGATTAAGCACTACTTAAAAAAGCATGGGGCAAACGTTCAAATTGTGATTATGGATATGAGTTCTGCATTTAAAGCAGCTGTTCAAGAAGCACTAGGTAAGCCAGTCATCGTTGCCGACAGGTTTCACTTTTGTAGGTATATCTACTGGGCTCTAGATAAGGTTAGAAGAAAAGTTCAGGGAGACTTTCATGATTATGATCGAAAGACTTGTAAGAGAATGAAACACGTATTTCATAAAGCGAATGAACGATTAACTGAGGACGAACGCTGGCATTTGGCACGCTATTTAGATATGTCTGATGAGTTAAAACAAGCGTATGAATTGAAAGAAGCTTATTGTAAATGGTTTAAGAGGGCTAAAGAGATTGGCCAAGAAGACATTTTTACCGTTAAACAAGAACTCGTAGAGTTTTACGAAATGGTTGAATCGGCTGACATATCAGAACTAAGTAATGCCATAAAAACCTTTAAGAATTGGCAAGTAGAGATCCTCAATAGCTTTGTCTATAACTACTCTAATGGATTTTTAGAGGGGATAAATAATTCAACTAAAGTCATCAAAAGGAATGCCTATGGATTTAGAAGCTTTAAGCGTTTTAGAGCAAAGATCTTATTAACTAATCAGTATAAAAGAGTAGGTACTCATATTGGATAAGGGTGACGACTATTTAGTCATCACCCCAACATTTGACGTAGAACCAATGTTTAAGCATACATAGGTTAAAGAGATTGAGAAAAAGTAGTATCATAAAAAGTATTCTTAAGCTTAATGCTTTTTAAATTTGAGTAATGTACATGAACCTCTCTTTATTCATAAAGGGTCCGGTATATAAAATGTATTAGAAATCTATACCAAAACAGACTAAATTAAGTACGAAACTTATGAATGAGAGGAAAATCTTGTAGCTTGTATTTTCTTGACAAAAGGTAAAACTATATGATACACAACACTGAACATCTTAGAGGAGGAAATTCAATGAATCTGGATGTAGATCTTAATGAAATTCATTCTGAACTTCTCATGATGCAACAAGAGCTGGCAAACCGTCTTAAACTAGGTAGTGAACACCTGTATGAAGAATTTGCAACTGAACCCTTTTATCAAAGAAACCAAGATGAAAAGAAAGTTCTCATTCAAAAACACATTCAAGATGATTTAGAAGATGTAAAAAGAGCATTACTTAAATTTAAATTTGGAATTTACGGATATTGTGAAGAAACAGGTCAGCAAATTCCCATTGAGAAATTACGCACAATTCCTACTGCAAGAACACTGCACGACTTTACCTATAGTGACCTCGTTAGAATATAAGGCGCCTCTACTAAGGCGTCTTTTTCTTGCAAAAACTGAATCGACAGGTGACAGGCACTTGTCGATTGACAATGCTTCATTGTCCGAAAGGGGAGTCTGTGATAAAATCAGTAAGTATCTTATCCGAAGCGGGGGAGTCATCTTGATTTATTATGTGATCGCATTTATTGTGGTTTTATTAGATCAGTTTACTAAATGGTTAGTTGTAAGGTATATGGAGCTGGGTGAAAGTATACCACTTATTACGAATTTTCTTTATTTCACTTCCCATCGAAATAGAGGAGCAGCATGGGGAATCTTACAGGGGCAAATGTGGTTTTTCTATATTATAACGACAATTGTTATTATCGGGATTGTTGTGTTTATCCAACGACTATCTGCAAAAGAGAAATTAATGGGATGGTCACTTGGGTTAATGCTAGGTGGAGCAATTGGAAATTTTATAGACCGTTTATTTCGTAAAGAAGTCGTAGACTTTATAAATACATATATTTTTACTTACGATTTTCCCATTTTTAATATTGCAGATTCCGCATTAGTAATCGGGGTAGGGCTTTTCTTTATTCATACATTATTAGAAGGAAAGCAGGAAAAGGAGAAAGAGAATGGAACAGGTAACATACAAAGTTAATGAAGACGAACATCTTGAAAGAATTGATAAAGTTTTAACAGCCATGAGTGATGATTGGTCTCGCTCTCAGGTTCAGCAATGGATCAAAAGTGAGATTGTGCTTGTTAATGACAATGTCGTAAAAGGGAACTACAAATGTAAGAAGGACGATGTCATTACATTTACAGTCCCAGATTTAGAACCTCTTGATGTAGAGCCAGAGGAAATGAACCTTGAAATCTATTATGAGGATGCGGATGTACTTGTAGTAAATAAGCCAAGAGGAATGGTTGTTCATCCTGCTCCTGGACATGTTTCAGGTACATTGGTTAATGGGTTAATGGCCCATTGTAAAGATCTATCGGGTATTAACGGTGTAATGCGTCCAGGTATCGTTCATAGAATCGATAAAGATACATCAGGGTTACTGATGATAGCTAAAAATGATAAGGCTCATGAGTCTTTAGTTAATCAGCTAGTTCATAAAACAGTCACTAGGCGATATAAAGCAATTGTTCATGGTGTCATACCCCATGATAAAGGCACCATTGATGCACCAATAGGTAGAGATGAAAAGGATCGTCAAAGCATGACCGTGACAGAGAAGAATAGTAAAGATGCTGTCACGCATTTCCAAGTACTTGAGCGTTTTAAGGATTTTACATTTGTAGAGTGTCAGTTAGAGACGGGAAGAACTCATCAAATTCGCGTTCACATGAAATATATTGGTTATCCATTAGCGGGAGATCCTAAGTATGGGCCGAAAAAAACGATTGAACTTGATGGACAGGCTTTACATGCAGGTATTTTAGGATTTGACCATCCAAGAACGGGTGAATATTTAGAATTTGAAGCACCTATACCACCAGAATTTGAAGAGGTATTAGAGTGGTTGAAAAAAAGAAGTTGACAAATTTCGAGGCTAATGACATAATCTAGTTAATCGAATAAGACCCTTTAACACAGTCCTGTGAGGCTGAGAAGGAAACGGAGTAAGTATAATGAGGCTACACATGTATCCTTTTTATACGATAAGTCTATCCTCTCACTGACAGTGAGAGGATTTTTTTATACTTCTTTTAAGGGTAAAACTAAAGAGGTGAGGATTGATGACGTATAAAGCGATAGTCCTTGACGAACAAGCCATTCGTCGCGCATTAACAAGAATTGCGCATGAGATTATTGAGAAAAATAAAGGGATTGACCAATGTATTCTCATTGGCATTAAGACAAGAGGGATTTACATTGCCAAGAGACTTGCAGAAAAAATTGAGCAAATTGAAGGAAAGCAGATTCCTGTGGGTGAGGTTGATATTACGCTTTACCGTGATGACCTTACGAAAAAAACAGAAGATCAGGAACCTTTGTTTAAAGGATCTGATGTACCTGTTGATGTAACGAACCAAAAAGTGATCCTCGTAGATGATGTTCTATTTACAGGAAGAACTGTCAGAGCTGCAATGGACGCAGTTATGGATCTAGGTCGACCAGCACAAATCCAACTTGCTGTTTTAGTGGATAGAGGGCACCGCGAACTTCCAATTCGCGCAGACTTTGTTGGTAAAAGCATCCCAACATCAAGCTCAGAAAAAATTGTAGTTGGTCTAAATGAAGTTGATGAACTAGAGCAAGTAACAATACATGAAAACTAGATAGCCCTTTTAAGGGAGTCCAGAGAGGCTAACAAAGGGCGGTCATATACTTACTTAGGATAAGTGTATGCTGCCTACCTCTTTGCGTAAGATTTGCAAAGGGGTTTTATTATATACGCATAATATCTTTAATAAAAGAGAAGAAATATTGGTAACACCATATAGGGGGAAACATACATGAAATCAAAAGACATCATACTAGACATAAATGAAAAACCGAATCCAATAAGCTGGATCTCACTAAGCTTTCAACATCTGTTTGCCATGTTCGGTGCAACGGTACTAGTTCCATTCTTAACCGGCTTAAGCCCAGCAGTTGCCCTGATTTCAAGCGGACTTGGAACACTTGCATTTTTACTGATTACAAAAGGTCAAGTGCCAGCATACTTAGGTTCTTCCTTTGCTTTTATTGCACCAATCATAGCAGCAACCGCTCTTGGTGGACCAGAAGCGGCGATGCTTGGAAGCTTTTTAGCAGGTCTCGTATATGGAGTAGTAGCACTCATTATAAAAGCCGCAGGATACAGATGGTTAATAAGATTACTACCACCAGTAGTAGTTGGTCCAGTTATCATTGTTATTGGATTAGGTCTTGCTGGTGTAGCCGTTAATATGGCAATGCTAGAAAATCCTGGTGATCCAGGAACATATTCATTGCTTCATTTTTCAGCAGCATTAGTGACGTTAATCTTAACAATTAGCTTCTCAGTTTATTTGAAAAAAGGATTTTTAAGCTTAATTCCCGTATTACTTGGAATTGCAGGTGGATATATTTATTCCTTCTTCGTAGGATTAGTTGATTTATCAGGAGTTCAACAAGCAAAATGGTTTCAAATTCCAGACTTCGTTACTTTCTATACTGGAGTAGATTTCTCGTGGGATATTGTACTATTAATGGTTCCAGTTGCCATTGTAACGTTATCTGAACATATTGGACATCAAATGGTATTAAGTAAAGTTGTTCACAGAGATTTAATTGCTAAGCCAGGTTTACACCGCTCCATTATGGGTGACGGGGTGGCAACAATCATCGCATCACTACTTGGTGGGCCTCCGAATACGACTTATGGTGAAAACATCGGTGTATTAGCGATTACGAAAGTATTCTCTGTATTTGTTATAGCTGGTGCAGCTGTGTTTGCCATCGTGTTTGGTTTCATTGGAAAGGTTAGTGCAATCATCAGTTCCATTCCAACACCTGTTATGGGTGGAGTGTCAATCCTACTATTTGGAATCATTGCTTCATCAGGATTACGTATGATGGTAGATTCTAAAATTGATTTAGGGAAAAACCGTAACTTAATTATCTCCTCTGTTATTCTTGTAATTGGAATTGGCGGAGCCATCATTAAAGTATCTGAAAACTTTGAAGTACACGGTATGGCGCTAGCAGCAATTCTAGGGATTATTTTAAACATCATTCTACCTGATCGTGAAGATGTTTCAGGAGATATGTTCGATATTAACGACAATCTTAAATAGGTCACCTTTTAATTAAGTCCAGAGAGGCTTGCAAGGGTGTAAAGAAGGAATGGGGACTAATACCCTCCTTCTGCTTTCTTACACCCTTTTCATAAAGAAAAGGGTGTTTTTTTAAGGATCTTTTCTAAAACTTTGTTGCTTTTCAAACTATATTTATAAAAACCTAGCCTTTTTAAAACGTAAAACCGAAGTAATAATTGTTAGAAAAGAGCAAGTCTCTCTAACTAAAACACTGGACACTGTACTACCTAGTAAAAATCAGGCTTTTGGGATTTTTACGAAAGCAACAATCTTTACAGGAATAGCCACTTTTGAAAAATGTGCTGTTAAACCATGATGGGAGGACTCTACATGAAACATTTAGTGAAGATGAGTGATTTAAGCGAAACTGAAATTCAACTAATTCTAGATGAAGCAGAGCGCTTTGAACAAGGTGATAGCTGGAAGACAGAGAAAGATCAATTTGTTGCAAATCTCTTCTTCGAACCAAGTACACGTACACGCTTCAGTTTCGAAGTTGCAGAGAAAAAACTCGGACTTCAAGTCGTGAATTTTGAAGCTGAAAATTCAAGTGTTCAAAAAGGAGAAACTCTTTATGACACAGTGAAGACGTTAGAAGCGATTGGAATAGACGCGTTAATCATTCGACACTCAGAAGATCACTATTTTGATCAACTAATCCCATCAATTAAAATCCCCATAATTAATGCAGGAGATGGATGTGGTCATCATCCCACTCAGTCTTTATTAGATTTATATACCATTCGAAAAGAATTTGGTAGGTTTCAACATCTTAATGTCGTGATTGTAGGGGATATTCGTCATAGCCGAGTAGCAAAGTCAAATGCAGAAACTCTTGCTAGATTAGGAGCGAATGTTTACTTTTCTGGACCAAGAGAATGGACAGATGGATCTAATCCCAATGGGACTTACTTAGAATTAGATGAAGCAATTAAGATTGCTGATGTTGTCATGCTCCTTCGTATCCAACATGAAAGACACGGAGAAAAAATGGGGCTAACAGCGAAAGAATATCATACGCAATATGGATTAACTCACGAAAGAGAAAGAAAAATGAAACCTGGCAGTATTATAATGCATCCTGCTCCAGTAAATCGAGATGTTGAAATTGCCGACAGTTTAGTAGAATGCGAAAGATCAAGAATCTTTGAGCAAATGAAAAACGGTGTATATGTAAGAATGGCCGTACTAAAACAAGTAGTTACCACTAATAAGGGGGAACAAGAAAAATGGCAACAATACTCAAAAATGGGAAGCTATTAAGTCAAGAAGGTCAATTAGTCAGCAGTGATATAAAGATTGAGGATGGAAAAGTTGTGGAGATTACTTCCTCCATTGAAACGACAGACATTGATCAAGTTATTGACGTTCAAAATAAGCTAGTTGTGCCAGGTCTTGTAGACCTCCATGTACATCTTCGTGAGCCAGGTGGCGAGCATAAGGAAACAATTGAGACAGGGACAAAGGCTGCTGCAAAAGGTGGATTTACAACTATTGCTCCAATGCCTAATACAAGACCAGTTCCAGATACAAAAGAACAAATGGAGTGGTTACAAAATCGTATTAAGGAAACTTCGTCGATTCACGTATTACCATATGCAGCCATTACAGTAAGGCAGCTAGGAGAAACACTAACAGATTTTGCTGCTTTAAAAGAAGCGGGAGCCTTTGCTTTTACAGATGATGGTGTAGGGGTACAGAGTGCTGGAGTCATGTTAGAAGCAATGAAGAAAGCAGCTGCACTTGATATGGCGATTGTTGCTCACTGTGAAGATAATACCCTTATTAATAAAGGATCTGTCCATGAAGGAACATTCTCAAAGGAACAAGGTATTAACGGTATTCCGTCCGTATGCGAATCGGTTCATATTGCCCGTGATGTATTATTAGCGGAAGCTGCAGGCTGTCATTACCATGTCTGCCACATTAGTACAAAAGAATCGGTTCGAGTAGTTAGAGATGCAAAAAGAGCGGGAATCCGAGTAACGGCTGAGGTTACTCCTCATCACCTTTTATTATGTGATGAAGATATTCCTGGACTAGATCCTAATTATAAAATGAACCCTCCTTTAAGAGGAAAAGATGATCAGCTTGCTCTTATTGAAGGTCTATTAGATGGCACGATTGATTTTATCGCAACAGATCATGCGCCACATACAGAGGCTGAAAAAGCGGAAGGCATGCAACTAGCTCCTTTTGGAATAGTTGGTTTAGAAACAGCATTTCCACTGCTATATAGCTATTTTGTTGAAAAAGGTCACATAACACTTAAGCAACTCGTTGATTTCCTTACAATTAAGCCTGCTGAAGCGTTCAACCTATCATATGGAAGACTTGAAGTAGGTGCTGCAGCTGATCTAACAGTCATTGATCTTGAAAATGAAGAAACTATTAATCCAGCTACATTTCTATCAAAAGGAAAAAACACTCCATTCACAGATTGGACTTGTAAAGGTTGGCCACAGCTAACTATGGTGGATGGAAATATTGTTTGGGAAAAGGAGAAGGTAACAGTATGAAAAGACAGCTCATTTTAGAAGATGGAACAGTATTCGTAGGAGAAGGTTTTGGAAGTACAGAGCAATCAGTTGGAGAAGTGGTATTCAACACTGGGATGACTGGCTATCAGGAAATCCTGTCTGATCCTTCGTATTGTGGTCAAATTGTTACTCTTACTTATCCGTTAATCGGAAACTATGGAATTAACCGAGATGACTTTGAATCTATTATTCCCGCAATATCTGGATTTATTGTAAAGGAAGTATGTGATTTTCCTTCCAACTGGAGAAGCGAATATACACTAGATGAATATTTTAAAGCAAAAAATATTCCAGGCTTATCTGGGATTGATACTAGAAAACTAACGAGAATAATTCGTCAATATGGAACATTAAAAGGTGCCTTCTGTTCAATGGATGTAAATGTAGAAGAAATCGTTCAAAAGCTTAAGAGCGACGTACTTCCAACGAATCAAGTACAACAGGTGTCCACAACAAACCCTTACCCAAGTCCAGGAAGAGGCGACAGAGTTGTACTAGTAGATTTCGGGATGAAGCACGGAATACTACGTGAACTAAATAATCGTAATTGTGATGTAGTGGTAGTTCCTTATAACACGACGGCAAAAGAAATGCTTCAGTTAAATCCAGATGGAATTATGCTAAGTAATGGACCTGGAGATCCAAAAGATGTACCAGAAGCTATCGAAATGATTCGTGAAATTTTAGGAAAAGTACCATTATTCGGTATTTGCTTAGGACATCAGCTGTTTGCTCTAGCTTGTGGAGCGAATACAGAGAAAATGAAATTTGGACACCGTGGATCAAACCATCCAGTTAAGCATTTACCGACTGGAAAGGTTGCCATTACAGCTCAAAATCACGGTTACACGGTTGAAGAAGAATCGTTAGTGGACACTCGTTTAGAAGTAACGCATGTTGCATTAAATGATGGGACGGTAGAAGGTCTACGTCATCTTGATTATCCAGCTTTCACTGTACAGTATCATCCAGAAGCATCACCAGGACCGGAGGATGCAAGTGAATTATTTGATGAATTTCAAGCATTAATTGAACGCAATAAAAAGGGAGAGGTTAAACAATATGCCTAAAAGACATGATATTGAAACGATATTAGTAATTGGATCAGGCCCAATCGTCATTGGTCAAGCAGCAGAATTTGATTATGCCGGAACACAAGCATGTCAAGCTTTAAAAGAAGAAGGTTATAAGGTAATACTTGTTAACTCAAACCCAGCAACAATCATGACAGATTCAGAAATGGCAGACAAAGTATATATTGAGCCTTTAACAGTAGAGTTTGTGAGTAAAATCATCCGTAAGGAACGCCCAGATGCTCTACTTCCAACTTTAGGTGGTCAAACGGGCTTAAACCTTGCCGTTGCTTTATCAAAAGCGGGTGTACTTGAAGAGTGTGGAGTAGAGATTCTCGGTACAAAGCTTTCTGCGATTGAACAAGCGGAAGACCGTGACTTATTCCGTCAATTAATGCATGAATTAAATCAGCCAGTACCTGAAAGTGACATTATCCATAACCTTGAGGAAGCTTATAAATTTGTTGAAGAAGTTGGATACCCAGTTATTGTTCGCCCTGCTTACACTTTAGGGGGTACTGGTGGCGGTATATGTGAAGATGAAGAAGAATTAATTGAAATCGTAACAAGCGGTTTAAAAAATAGCCCGGTAACACAATGTTTATTAGAAAAGAGTATTGCTGGATTTAAAGAAATTGAATACGAAGTAATGAGAGATAGCGGTGACCATGCCATTGTCGTGTGTAACATGGAAAACATTGACCCAGTTGGCGTTCATACAGGTGACTCCATTGTAGTCGCACCAAGCCAAACTTTAAGCGATCGAGAGTACCAATTACTACGTAATGCCTCTTTAAAGATTATTCGTGCCCTAGGAATTGAAGGTGGATGTAACGTTCAACTTGCATTAGATCCAGACAGCTTTCAGTACTATGTAATTGAGGTAAATCCGCGTGTAAGCCGTTCATCTGCATTAGCATCAAAAGCGACAGGATATCCAATAGCAAAGCTTGCGGCTAAAATTGCAGTTGGTTTAACACTTGATGAAATGATGAATCCTGTGACAGGTAAAACATATGCATGCTTTGAGCCTGCACTCGACTATATCGTAACAAAGATTCCAAGATGGCCATTTGATAAGTTTGAGTCTGCAAATCGAAAACTTGGTACTCAAATGAAGGCGACTGGTGAAGTAATGGCAATTGGTCGTACGTTAGAAGAGTCTCTATTAAAAGCAATTCGTTCTTTAGAAGTAGGACTCTATCATTTTACAGAAGAAGCCTTCCGTAGTTTAACAGATGAGGAAATTGAAAAAAGAATTTCAAAAGCAGATGATGAGCGTTTATTTATTGTAGGAGAAGCGTTAAGAAGAGGGATTACCATAGAACAAATCTTCGAATGGAGCAAAATTGACCTGTTCTTCCTTCATAAATTTGCAAACATCGTAAAAATGGATCATCAGCTTAGTGAAAACATTGGAGATTTAGAACTACTAACAACAGCTAAGCGAATCGGCTTCTCAGATAAAGCTGTTGCAAAACTTTGGAACATGAAAGAAACAGAAATCTATGAACTAAGAAAAGAACATAAGCTGTTCCCAGTCTATAAAATGGTAGATACTTGTGCAGCTGAATTTGAATCCTCAACTCCTTATTACTACGGAACATATGAGGACGAAAATGAGTCGGCAGTAACGAATAAGAAAAGTGTATTAGTACTTGGTTCTGGTCCAATTCGAATCGGGCAAGGAATTGAATTCGATTACGCGACTGTACATTCCGTTTGGGCAATTAAAGAAGCTGGCTATGAAGCAATCATTATCAACAACAACCCTGAAACAGTTTCAACTGACTTTAACACATCTGATAAGCTTTACTTTGAGCCGCTAACGGTTGAAGATGTTATGCATGTTATAGAAGTTGAACAACCAGAAGGTGTGATTGTTCAATTCGGTGGTCAAACAGCAATCAACCTAGCAGCTGGTTTAGCTGAAAAGGGTGTTAAAATTCTTGGTACATCACTAGAAGATTTAGATCGAGCTGAAAACCGTGATAAGTTTGAGCATGCTCTTTCAACTCTAGGGATTCCGCAACCAGAAGGGAAAACGGCAACGTCTGTAGAACAAGCCGTGTTAGTGGCAGAAAAGATCGGCTATCCTGTTCTAGTTCGACCATCTTATGTACTTGGTGGAAGAGCGATGGAGATTGTCTATCATCAAGATGAATTATTACACTATATGGAAAATGCAGTAAAAATTAATCCAGAGCACCCAGTCTTGATCGACCGATACTTAACTGGTAAAGAAATTGAAGTAGACGCCATTTCAGATGGAGAAACAGTATATATTCCTGGAATCATGGAACATATTGAGCGTGCAGGTGTACACTCGGGTGACTCTATTGCAGTTTACCCTCCACAAAATCTTTCGAATGAAATAAGAGAAGAAATTATTGACTACACAATTAAGCTTGCAAAAGGGTTAAACATTATTGGACTATTAAACATTCAGTTTGTTATTGCTGACAATCAAGTTTATGTACTAGAAGTAAACCCGAGATCAAGTAGAACTGTACCATTTTTAAGCAAGATCACTGGAGTCCCAATGGCAAATCTAGCTACAAAGACAATTTTGGGAACACCGCTAAAACAATTAGGCTATGAAACCGGTTATCATCCAGAATCTCGTGGTGTTTATGTGAAAGCCCCAGTGTTCTCATTCGCTAAACTAAGAAGAGTAGATATTACCCTCGGTCCAGAAATGAAATCAACTGGAGAAGTAATGGGTAAGGATGTAACCCTTGAAAAGGCTTTATATAAAGGATTAGTAGCTTCCGGGATATCTGTTCCATTATATGGATCTGTTCTCTTCACAGTAGCAGACAAAGACAAAGAAGAAGCATTAAGTATTGCGAAGCGCTTCCACCAGATCGGCTATAATATTTTAGCAACGGAAGGGACTGCAGCATTTATCCAACAAGAAAATATTCCGGTAACGGTTGTAAATAAAATTGGCGCTGAAAAACCAAATCTAATCGATGTCATTAGAAAAGGTGAAGCACAATTCGTCATTAATACACTAACAAGAGGGAAGCAACCTGCACGTGATGGTTTTAGAATCCGACGCGAATCAGTGGAAAACGGAGTAGCTTGTTTAACTTCATTAGATACTGCTTATGCCATCTTAGGGGTACTAGAGTCTATGACATTCCAGGCACAGGCAATGGAACCAATCACACGTAAGCAAGAGGTGGTCTTAGCGTGATTCAGCAAGAGTGGATGACAATCATTGCACAGAAACCCATTGCTAAGGATATTTTTGAACTGACGGTTCAAGGAAAGCTAGTTGACTACATGAAAGGACCAGGACAATTTGTTCATATCAAAGTAGCAACTGGTGTGGAACCTTTACTAAGAAGACCTATCAGTATCTGTTCCATTGATCATGAGAATAAACAGTTTACGATGCTGTATCGCCGTGATGGGTTAGGAACTAGTTTGCTCTCAGAAAAGAGAGCGGGGGATCAAGTTAATATTCTCGGTCCTCTAGGAAATGGGTTTCCTGTAGAGGCGACTCAAAAAGGGGAAACAGCGTTACTTGTTGGGGGCGGTATTGGCGTCCCCCCTCTTTATGAGTTATCAAAGCAATTGGTAAATCGAGGGGTAAATGTCATCCATGTTCTCGGCTTTCAATCAATGGAAAATACTTTTTATGAGTCGAAGTTCAACGAACTAGGTGAAACCTATGTCGCAACAGTCGACGGGACATACGGAACCGCTGGTTTCGTAACAACTGTTATTGATCAATATTGTCTTGCCTTTGATACGTTATATTCATGTGGACCAACACCAATGCTTCGAGCACTAGAAGAACGCTATCGTGAGAAACGAGCTTATTTATCACTAGAAGAAAGAATGGGTTGCGGGATTGGTGCATGCTTTGCTTGCGTATGTCATGTACAAAATGATCCAACGGGCTATGCTTACAAGAAGGTTTGCAGCGATGGACCAGTATTTAGAGTAGGTGAGGTGGTACTATGAGCAGATTAATGATGGAGCTTCCAGGCTTACAGTTGAAAAATCCAATTATGCCAGCGTCAGGCTGTTTTGGTTTTGGTAAAGAGTATGGCAAGCTATATGATTTAAATGTTTTAGGTGCCATCATGATTAAGGCAACTACCGTCGAACCAAGGTTTGGTAATCCGACTCCACGTGTAGCTGAAACCTCTGCAGGCATGTTAAATGCAATTGGACTACAGAATCCTGGACTTGAGAAGGTACTGTCTGAGGAACTAGCATGGTTAGAGCAATATGAAACACCCATCATTGCTAATGTTGCCGGTTCTGTTGTAGAAGACTATGTTGAGGTCGCGAGAAACATTTCAAAAGCTAAAAATGTCCATGCATTAGAATTAAATATCTCCTGTCCAAATGTTAAAACAGGTGGAATTGCTTTTGGGACTATTCCAGAGGTAGCAGCGGATGTGACGAGACAAGTAAAGGAAGTTTCAGAGGTTCCTGTTTACGTGAAACTATCACCAAATGTATCTAATATCGTTGATATGGCTAAAGCAGTTGAACAAGCAGGCGCAGACGGTTTAACGATGATTAACACTTTACTTGGAATGCGTCTTGATTTAAAAACAGGAACACCTATTTTGGCCAACCGCTCTGGTGGATTATCAGGGCCAGCAATTAAACCAGTTGCTATTCGTATGATTTACGAAGTAAGTCAACAAGTAGGTATTCCAATTATTGGAATGGGTGGGGTGCAAAATGCAACCGATGTAATTGAGTACTTATATGCTGGTGCAAGTGCAGTAGCGGTAGGAACTGCGAATTTCGTTGACCCGTTTGTATGTCCAACCATTATTGATGAACTCCCTGGGTTATTAGATGAGCTAGGCTACGATCATATCTCAGAGTGTATCGGAAGGAGCTGGAATAAGGCATGCAAAAGCACCCCCTTATCATTGCGTTAGATTTTAATAATTTACAAGAGGTTCAAAGTTTTTTGAGACCCTTTAAAGGCAAGGACTTGTATGTAAAAGTTGGGATGGAGCTATTTTATAAAGAGGGCCCCACCATTATTCACTATTTAAAAAGTGAAGGCTATCAAATTTTCCTAGACTTAAAGCTACATGATATCCCGAATACAGTAAAAAAAGGAATGCAAAGCCTTGCATCTTTAGGTGTTGATCTAGTGAATGTTCATGCTGCTGGTGGTCGTACGATGATGGAAGCAGCTCTTGAAGGATTAGAAGCAGGGGCAATTGGAAAAAGGCCGAAGTTAATTGCTGTTACTCAACTAACTAGTACAAATGACGAAATGTTAAGAAACGAGTTATTAATTCAACATTCTTTATCAGAAACAGTCATATCGTACGCGAGACTTTCTCAAGATTCAGGATTAGACGGAGTTGTTTGTTCTGTATTAGAAGTTCCGATGTTAAATGAGGTTTGTGGGAGTAATTTTTTAACGGTTACTCCTGGAATTCGACTAGCAAGTGATGCAAAAGATGACCAAGCAAGAGTTGCAACACCTGCTGATGCTAAAAATGCAGGTTCAAGCATGATTGTGGTGGGAAGAAGTATTACAAAAGCAGAGAATCCTTTGGAGAAGTACGAATTAATGAAAAACGAATGGGACGGTGTAACAGTATGAAAATACAAATCGCAAAACATTTATTAGAAATTGGGGCTGTTTCATTACAACCTAATCATCCATTTACATGGTCATCAGGAATTAAGTCACCGATCTATTGCGATAACCGTTTAATTATGTCATATCCAAACGTTCGAAAAGACGTAGCCAAAGGCTTACAAGAAATCATAGAAGAGCATTTTGCTGGTGTAGAAGTGATTGCGGGTACTGCAACAGGTGGCATTGCGCCAGCCGCATGGGTAAGTGATGCACTAGAGCTTCCAATGGTTTATGTAAGAGGGAAAGCTAAGAGTCATGGTAAAGGAAAACAGGTAGAAGGAGCAATTAAGCCAGGTCAGAAGGTTGTTGTTATTGAAGACCTAATCTCAACTGGAGGAAGTTCTTTAGCTACGGTAGAAGCACTACGAGCAGAGGGCTGTGTAGTATTAGGAATTGCTGCTATATTCTCTTACGAACTAAAAGTGGCTAAAGAAAATTTTGAAGGTGTGAAGGTTTCCGCGCACTCTATTACAACTTTCTCAAGCTTAGCGGAAGTGGCAGCTTCAGAAGGAAAGATTGCAGAAACAGATATTCAAAAGCTTGAACAATGGAGACAAAATCCTCAGGACGGATCCTGGGTAACAGCATAGAGAAAAGGATCGTCATAGAAGACGATCCTTATTTTTTCAACTGTAGAACTAAATCCTCATTTGGTGTAACATAGACTGTTTGTTGATGATCATAAATGACAAATCCAGGCTTAGATCCACTCGGTTTTTTAACATGTTTTATCTTCGTATAATCTACCGGAACAGAGCTTGAGTTTTTTGCTTTACTAAAATACGCAGCTAGGTTGGCTGCTTCTCTAATTGTTTTTTCATCTGGTTCCGTGTTTTTAATCACAACATGTGAGCCAGGAATATCCTTTGTATGAAACCACCATTCTTCTCGGTGGGCAACCTTATTGGTTAAATAATCATTTTGCTTATTGTTTTTGCCCACTAAAATTGATAATCCACTAGTTGATACATATTCTTCTAAACTCGGCTTTTGAGGTTTATTCTTTTTATTACCCTTTGTTTGTTTAGCCTTTACATAACCTTCTTCCACAAGTTCTTCTCGTATTTCCTGAATATCCTTAGGGGAAGCAGACTCCATTTGTTGAAGCAAGGAATTGAAATAAGAAACTTCCTCTTTGGCTTTTTCAATTTGTTCTAACACAAAATGTACAGACTTTTTAGCCTTCTGATATTTTAAGTAGTAGCTTTGAGCATTTTCTGAAGGTGTCTTTAAAGGGTTGAGGGTAATTTGAATGGTACTATTATGTTCATCATAATAGTTTTCAACCTCAATCATTTTCATCCCCTTTTCAAGCCTATACATATTTGCTGTCAAAAGCTCACCATATAATTGGTATTCTTCAGCCTTCCCTGCATCCTCGAGTGTCTTTTCGAGCTTCACAAGCTTTTTATCATTCTTTTCCTTTTCATTCCGAATGAATCGTTCGAGATCATGCCCCTGCTGTTTTACACGATCACGTTCAGCTTTTCCGTAATAAAAACGGTCTAGCATTTCGCTAGGGGTTGCAAATTGTCTTATTTCGTTAGAAAGATGTTGAAGCGGAAAAACATAAAAATTCTCTTTTTGCTTTCCAGTCATAATACTAGGTACAAACTGTTGGTTTTTAATTTTCTCCATAAAAGTAAAAAAGTTCTGTGCTAATGCCTTTTTACCGCTTAATCCTGTAAGTTGGACAATCTCATTTGCAAGGATTGGAGAGATTCCACTGAAAGCACCCACTAACTGATTAGCAAGCTTACCGGAATTAAAATCTAACTTTCTTAGAAAAGTGTCTTCATCCACTAAAAGAGGATTAATCTTCTCCTGAGCGGGTGGACTCATATATTCATACCCCGGCAATATCGTTCTGTGACGGTTAACAGCAGGTGATATATGTTTAATACTATCTAAAATAATGTTTCTCTCTTTCTCCACTAACACGATGTTACTATGCTTACCCATGATTTCAACGACTAACTGTTTCATTGTTTCATCGCCTAATTCATTTCTTCCTCTAGTCTCTATGTAAATGATTCGTTCCATATCAAGCTGATGAACTGAGGTAATCACATTTCCTTCTAGATGCTTTCTAAGAAGCATACAGAACATTGGTGGCTCAGATGGATGATCATAGGCTTCATTTGTAAAATGAAGTCTGGAGTAAGAAGGATTAGCAGATAGTAAGAGTTTATACGTTTGACCACCCGCACGCACATGAATTAATAGCTCCTGCTTATAGGGTTGATAAATTTTAGAAATCCTTCCCCCTACAATTGTTTCTTTTAATTCTTCAGCAATGGCCCTTGTGACGACACCATCAAATGACATAAAAACACCCTCTCACCCATACACTAGCTTTCTTATTTTATTGTCCAGAATTGGAACAATTGTTATAAGTATAGCATTTTTTACAACTTGTCTGAATAAGATTTCCATGAGAGAGGACAAACATACGTCTTGATTAAACAGAGAAAAGGTGTGAGATTCCCAGATGAAGTGGTATGAGCTACGAACAGAAGATGTAGAAAAGCAAGTAAATACAGATTTTGAGAAAGGATTATCGGACAAAGAGGTCAAAAATCGCCTTCAAAAGTTTGGTTATAATGAGCTTCAGGAAGCTGAAAAACCAAATATGTTTTTACTTTTTCTAGCACAGTTTAAGGATTTTATGGTTCTAGTATTATTAGCTGCTACCCTTATTTCGGGATTGTTGGGAGAATACATTGATGCCATTGCAATCATTGCGATTATTATCATTAATGGATTTCTAGGATTCTTCCAAGAGCGCAAAGCTGAAAAGTCTCTAGATGCGCTAAAGGAGTTATCGGCCCCACAGGTAATGGTAAAACGGGATGGTAATTGGGTAAAGACTGCTTCAGCTGAACTTGTTGTCGGTGATGTCGTCAAATTCACATCAGGTGACCGAATAAGTGCAGATATTCGAATCGTAGAAACAAGCAGTTTAGAAATTGAGGAATCAGCACTAACAGGGGAATCTTTACCCGTACAAAAGAGAACAAATCCGATTCAAGGGCAAGATGTAGGACTTGGTGATCAAGAAAATATGGCTTTTATGGGAACTATGGTTACTAGAGGATCAGGTGTCGGAGTAGTAGTGGGAACTGGTATGAATACGGCAATGGGGCAAATAGCTGATTTACTACAGTCTGCTGAAACGATGGTAACACCACTACAACGTAAATTAGAACAGCTTGGCAAAATTTTAATTACAGTTGCGCTTTTCTTAACAGCTATTGTGGTTTTACTTGGTGTACTTCAAGGTCACGATGTGTATAGTATGTTCTTGGCAGGGGTATCATTGGCTGTCGCAGCTATTCCGGAAGGGCTGCCTGCTATTGTAACGGTTGCCTTATCACTTGGTGTGCAAAGGATGATCAAAAACAATGCCATTGTTCGGAAACTTCCAGCTGTTGAAACATTAGGCTGTGCCTCCGTTATTTGTTCAGACAAAACAGGGACAATGACGCAAAATAAAATGACCGTTACTCATGTATGGTCAGGGGGCAAAACTTGGACTGTTTCTGGTACTGGATATGAACCCGATGGTCGCTTTTATGATGGTGAAGAAGTCATTCAACCAAAAGATGTAAAATCACTTCATCAGCTGTTAACCTTTGGCTTATTATGTAACAACGCAGAATTAAAGCAAAAGAAAAAAGAGTATGTGTTAGATGGTGATCCAACGGAAGGGGCTCTCGTTGTTTCGGCAATGAAAGCGGGTCTCTCTAGATCATTACTTCAAGAACAATTTATTATTGAAAAAGAATTCCCTTTTGATTCTAATCGTAAAATGATGTCTGTAGTGGTCCGTGATACAAATGGTAAACGTTTTGTTGTAACAAAAGGCGCACCTGATGTTCTGATTCAAAGCAGTGAGTCCATTTTATGGGACCAAAAACAGCAATTTCTTTCACCAAGATTAAAGGAAGAAGTCGAGGGGGCAATCACTGATTTAGGTGGGCAAGCGTTAAGAACAATTGCGGTGGCCTTTAAGGCACTTGGTCCTTCAGAAACGGTCTACAATGAAATTGATGCGGAAAAAGGCCTAATTTTTATCGGACTTCAAGGTATGATCGACCCACCGAGACCAGAAGTGAAATTGGCTGTCCAAGAATGTAAAGAAGCCGGAATTCGAACAGTTATGATCACAGGAGATCACATCATTACAGCAAAAGCAATCGCACAACAGCTTGGAATCTTACCTGAAGGTGGAAAGGTTGTCCAAGGTAGCGAATTAGCGAATATGTCAGTAGAAGAGTTAGAAGACATTGTAGAAGATGTCTATGTATTTGCTCGCGTTTCACCTGAACATAAACTAAAGATTGTGAAGGCGCTCCAAAACAATGGTCATATCGTTGCCATGACAGGAGACGGAGTGAACGATGCACCAGCAATTAAAGCATCCGATATTGGAATTGCCATGGGGATCACCGGTACTGACGTGGCAAAAGAGGCATCGTCCCTTGTTTTGCTAGACGATAACTTTGCAACAATTAAAGCAGCCATTAAAGAAGGTCGTAACATTTATGAGAATATCCGTAAGTTCATTCGTTATCTATTAGCATCAAATGTCGGTGAAATTCTAGTTATGTTATTTGCGATGCTTCTTGCACTTCCTTTACCATTAGTACCTATTCAAATTTTATGGGTGAATCTTGTCACAGATGGTCTTCCCGCGATGGCGCTCGGTTTAGACCAGCCTGAAGGAGACGTCATGAAGCGTGCACCTCGAAATCCTCGTGAAGGGGTATTTGCAAGAGGACTTGCATGGAAAATAGTAAGCCGCGGTTTCCTAATAGGTGGAGTTACCATTGCAGCCTTTATGATTGTCTATACAAATGATCCTAGCAACTTAATGTACGCTCAAACCATTGCATTTGCAACACTAGTTATGGCTCAATTAATTCACGTATTCGATTGTCGAAGTGATCGTTCAGTCTTTCACCGCAATCCGTTCGAAAATATGTATCTCGTATTTGCCGTAATCTCTTCCATTTTGCTGATGTTAGTCGTAATCTACTATCCACCGCTTCAACCAGTCTTCCACACGATGGCGATTGAACCAAGAGATTGGTTGTTAATCCTAGGAATGTCTGCGATACCGACGTTCCTGTTAGCAGGATCGTTGCTGTTTGGAAAGAAGCGTCGAGCTTAGAGGTTGAATGTAGTTTGGACCCGCCTTGGTGGCGGGTTTTTTTGTATGGTATTTGTGAGATTCCTGATATATTGGGGTGTTTTGCTGATATATCGTTCTAATTACTGATATAAGCAAAAAATTCCTGATATATTGTTTCGATTTAATGATATTTATCTATTCTTTCATGATAAAGACTATGAACGGTATTTAGTAAGAAGATGTTAGATTAGGTTTTTCCTTTTCTAAGGTCCTCAGAAGTTTATTTAACAAATACAAATTGCTGTAAAGGATATTTTAGGTCAATTGGAGAATAAATATTCATACGAGAGGAGTGGGAAATTGATTCGAGAAACTATTAAGAAGTACCCTGTTCATTTAAGGAAACTAGAGGCATTATCACGAAGGTTGAACCCAAACCATATAAATTTTCAAAAAGTAGTCGACAACTTCGGGAGACAAAAATCAGGTTATCAAGGTGAGAGAGTATTAGATTACCATTTGAGTTACTTACCTGAGAAAGAATATGTTATTTTGCATGGATTAAGGTTTTTTGATGGTATAGGATTCTTTCAAATTGATGTCCTTATTCTTTCGAAGTACTACTTTCTTATACTTGAGGTTAAAAATATAAAGGGCACTCTCCTTTTTGATCCAGAATTCAACCAGCTAATTCGGATTGAGCAAGAGAAAGAAGAGGCGTTTCCGGATCCTTTGTTACAGGTAGATAGACAAAAAAGATTGTTAAAGAATTTTTTGAGTGCTCATATTAACATCACTGATATCCCCATTTATACTCTTGTTGTGATTAGCAATCCCTCTACTATTATTAAAGCCACTACTGCGAAAAAACAAATCCTCCAACGTGTTATTCATAGTGCGAAACTCCATTTGAAAATTGAGGAACTAAATAAATTATATGTTAAAGAAATATTGTCAGCTAGTGAAATTCAAAAAGTAGGCAAACAGTTGGTTAAAAAGAATCAAACATTAGATTCAGACCTTCTTCAATATTATGAAATAAAGCGAACGGATATCTTAAAGGGTGTTCAGTGTCCTGAATGCTTGAATATTCCTATGTGCAGATTTCATAGTAATTGGGTTTGTCCAAAATGTAATAATAAAAGCAGAATGGCACATATTCCTGCATTAGTGGACTATAGCTTATTTTTTGGAACGTGTATTACGAATAGACAAGCCCGTAATTTTTTACAAGTATCCTCGAACAATGTAGTAAGATACCTACTTTCCTCACTTGATCTTCCAACCACAGGTAAGAATAAATCAAAGACATATAATCTAGCCTATTTACTAAGTAAATAACCCTCACTGCCCTGTCGAAATATTCAACATTTTTCGAATTCTTATCTACCTTCTTCTTTTTACTATCGAATTTACTTATTAGGTGATAAAATAAATAGACTAGGAGTTAGGAGTGATATTTTGCTGACTAGCATGACTGGTTTTGGACGTGTGCATAAGCAGTTTACGGATTACTCGATAACAGTTGAAATGAAGTCGGTAAACCACAGATTCTGTGAAGTTAATATTCGAATTCCGAGGCAGATCATGCTGATGGAAGAAAAAATTCGAAAGTCCATTCTTACATACATACAACGAGGACGTGTTGAGGTATTTATCAGCATCGAAGGTAATATCTTGTCAACAAAAGAGTTACAAGTTGAATGGGAACTTGTTGATCAATACTATGATGCTCTCACTGAGGCACGGAAGAGATATAATTTAGTCGGAGAACCCATAACGGTGGAGGAATTATTCCGACACTCAGAGTTTACTCAGATTGTGGAAAAAGAAAAGACGCATCCCCAGCTTGAGATGGATTTATTAGATATAGTGGAGAAGGCGGTTCTTCAGCTTAGAGAAATGAGACAGGTAGAGGGCCAAGGACTACTTAAAGACATTAAACAAAACCTTACCTTCATTGAAGAAAGTGCTAAGCAAGTTGAGGAGTTAGCGCCATCCGTTGTGTCATCTTACCGTGACAGACTCCATAAAAAGATTGTAGAGTTCACGGAGGGGCTTATTGATGAAAATCGGATTCTCAATGAGGTAGCTATTTTCTCTGACAAAACTGATATTAGCGAAGAATTGACTAGAATAAAAAGTCATCTTTCTCAGTTTTACAAAGCACTTGATGGTGATGAGCAGGTAGTGGGAAGAAAATTAGACTTCCTTGTTCAGGAATTGAATCGAGAAATTAATACGATTGGTTCCAAGGCAAACGATGTTTTCATTGCTGAACATGTTGTTAATATGAAGACGAAACTTGAAAAGGTTAAAGAACAAGTACAAAACATTGAATAAATGGCTTATATTCCTTGAAAAACAAGGTTAGAATAGATTTGTGACTTTAGGAGGAAGAAATGAGTATAAAGCTAATCAATATAGGTTTTGGGAACATTGTATCAGCCAATCGTATTATTGCGATTGTTAGTCCTGAATCTGCTCCTATTAAGAGAACGATTCAAGAAGCAAGGGACAGAGGAATGCTGATTGATGCTACATATGGAAGACGTACAAGAGCTGTTATTATTACAGATAGTGAGCATATTATTTTATCTGCCGTGCAACCGGAGACTGTTGCACAACGCTTTGTAAATAAAGAAGATTTATCTGATGAAGGGTAGGTACATGTAACTGATGAATGAAAGAGGGCTACTAATTGTCCTTTCGGGACCATCTGGTGTGGGAAAAGGGACTGTAAGAAAAGCAATTTTTGAACAAGAGAACACAAAACTGCAATACTCTATTTCCATGACTACCCGAAAGCCTCGTGAAGGAGAAGTAGATGGTGTTGATTACTTTTTTAAATCACGTGAAGAGTTTGAAGATTTAATAAAAAAAGATAAGCTTCTCGAATGGGCTGAATATGTTGGTAATTACTATGGAACTCCTGTGGATTATGTAGAAGAAACTCTTCAAAAGGGGCAGGATGTGATGCTTGAAATTGAGGTCCAAGGGGCATTACAAGTTCGTAAGGCTTTTCCGGAAGGATTATTTATTTTCCTTGCGCCACCAAGTTTAAATGAACTGAAAAGTCGTATTCAGACAAGAGGTACAGAATCTGAGGATCTTATTAATAACCGTATGACGGTTGCTAAAGAAGAGATTGAGATGATGGATGCCTATGATTATGTAGTTGAAAATGATAAAGTAGAACTTGCATGTGATAGAATAAAGGCAATCGTTGTGGCTGAGCACTGTCGCCGTGAACGAGTGGCTATACGATATAAACGAATGCTGGAGGTAGAATAATATGTTATATCCATCAATTGATAAGTTAATGACGAAGGTAGATTCAAAATATAAACTTGTAACGGTTGCTGCAAAAAGAGCAAGGAATCTTCAAGATAAGGAAACTCTTCTACTGGATAAGACAGTCTCTCACAAATATGTGGGTAAAGCGTTAGAAGAAATTTCAGCTGGAGTATTAGGAATTAAAGCGCAAGAAGGAAAGACAGCGGCAGAAGAAACACAAGAATTCTTACGATAACAACCTAAGTGTAGGTTGTTATTTTTTTCAGGCTGGTTTTGTTAAGAAAACAAGTTCTCCATGTCTTGGTTCTTAATATAGACTGTTTAAAGGTACTTCTCACTGTCTTGCAAGTAGGGGAGGTATGGTTAAACGGTGCTTGAGCCTTAAAAGTATAGATAAATAAAAGTGGACTTGGGCCCTATTTAGGAAGTATAGGGTCAGATCCACTTCTTTCATAATAGGGGGGATTCGCTTTGAAGAAAAATATTTTGTTATGTGTTAGTGGGGGAATTGCCGTATATAAAGCAGCCGCTCTTACAAGTAAGCTTGTCCAAGCGAACTTTAATGTGAAAGTCATTATGACTGAATCTGCAACTGAATTTGTGACACCCTTGACATTCCAAGCTTTATCTCGGAATCCTGTTTATACTGATACGTTTGATGAGAAAGATGCAAATGTCATTGCTCATATTGATTTGGCAGACTGGGCTGATATAGTGATTGTAGCACCGGCAACAGCTAATATTATTGGGAAATTAGCAAACGGAATTGTAGATGATATGCTAACCACTACTATTTCTGCTACAAGGGCCCCTGTATGGGTTGCTCCAGCCATGAATGTACATATGTATGAAAACGCTGCTGTTAAAAGAAATATTGAGATTTTATATAATGATGGTTATCGATTTGTTGAGCCTTCTGAAGGTTATTTAGCATGTGGATATGTTGGAAAAGGAAGACTGGAAGAACCTGAGAAAATAACCAGTTTAGTTGTTGATCACTTTACACTTCCAGAACAACGCTTAAAAGGACTATCCATTCTAGTAACAGCTGGACCAACGAGAGAAAAATTGGACCCGGTTAGATTCTTCTCTAACTCATCCTCGGGCAAAATGGGGTTTGCGATTGCTGAACAAGCTGCAAAGTTAGGCGCAGATGTTACACTTGTGACAGGGCCTACCCATCTATCAACTGCTATGAATGTAAAAGTAGTTAGAGTAGAGTCAGCAGAGGAAATGTATCACGAGGTTATGGAGCATTTTCCGAAAATGGATATTGTCATTAAATCGGCAGCTGTCTCAGATTATCGTCCAGTTCATGCAGCAGATCATAAGATGAAAAAACAAGAAGGACCTCTTATTCTAGAATTTGAAAGAACGACTGACATATTAGGAACACTTGGCACAATGAAAGAGGACAAGCTACTTGTAGGATTTGCTGCAGAAACAGATCATGTAGAAGAATATGCGCGAAGAAAGCTCGATGGAAAAAATCTTGATCTCGTCGTTGCTAATAACGTAAACGAAGAGGGAGCTGGATTTCAAGGTGACACTAATATCGTAACCCTCGTGGGAAAAGATAACTCGGTAAAAAAGCTTCCGATTCTATCAAAAAAGGAAGTAGCTCTTGAAATTTTAGTAGAGGTTGAAAAACTTTGGAGAGAGAAGCAATGAATATTGCAAAGGTAATTGTGGATGTTCCAGCAAGACAGACGGACCGGGCATTTGATTATCTCATTCCTGAGCAGTATCTTGGACTCATACAACCTGGTGTCCGGGTAGTGGTCCCATTTGGACCTCGCAGCCTTCAAGGGTTTGTTGTAGATATAGATTCTTCATCGGATATAGAGAAACTCAAACCTATACAAGAGCTATTAGATATTGAACCTATCCTTAATCAAGAGCTTCTGCAATTAGGAGGTTGGGTAACAGACCAAACTTTAAGCTACCAAATATCTTCCTTTCAAGCCATGTTACCTGCCGCATTAAAAGCAAAGTATGAAAAAGAGGTAGAATTGCTAAAGCCTGATCTTTTTTCGTCTATGCCTTCTTTACTTCAAGCTTTGTTTCAAAGAGGACTAACTGTTCCATGGTCTGAAGTAGAGAATAAGCCTAATCTAATTAGACTTATTCAAAAAGAGATTAAGAACGGTCTTGTTGAAATTAATTACGTGGTGAAAGCAAAAGGAAAGAAAAAAACACATAAAGTTCTTTATTTAAACTGTTCTAAAGAAGAAGCTCTACAATTCTTGGACTCTATGAAGGCCCAGGCAGCTAGGCAAAAGGAAGTTCTAGAATATTTTATTACAAACCAGTTAGATAAAGTGCCACGTATCTTTTTAAAGCAAGATTTATCTACAACAGATTCACCTATAAAAGCACTTCTTGAGAAAGGCATTTTAATTGAGAAAGATGAAGAAGTGTACCGAGACCCGCACCAAGATCGTAAGTTTAAAAGAACGACTCCTCTGCCATTAACAATAGAACAAACAAATGCTATAAAGCCCATCTTAGCATCTATTGAAACGAATCAGCATCAAGTATATCTTTTATATGGAGTAACAGGAAGTGGGAAGACGGAGGTATACCTTCAATCCATTGAAGAAGTACTAAAAAAAGGCAAACAAGCTATTGTGTTGGTACCTGAAATCTCACTTACTCCACAGATGGTTGAACGATTCAAGGGAAGGTTTGGTTCTAGTGTCGCTGTCTTGCACAGTGGACTATCCATTGGTGAAAAATATGACGAGTGGAGAAAAATCTACCGTAAAGAAGTAAATGTAGTGGTTGGCGCTAGATCTGCTATCTTTGCTCCGTTTGAAAATCTAGGTATTATTATTATCGATGAAGAGCATGAATCGAGCTATAAACAGGAAGAAAACCCAAGATATCATGCAAGAGACGTTGCCATATATCGCGGGAAATATCATGATTGTCCAGTAGTATTAGGTAGTGCAACACCTACTTTAGAAACATTTGCGCGGGCTAAAAAAGGACTGTATGAGTTACTACCTTTAACCAAGCGGATGCATGATAAGGGGATGCCAGACGTTGAAATTGTCGATATGCGGGAAGAATTGAGGCAAGGGAATCGCTCGATGTTTTCTACTCCTCTTTTTGAAAAGCTACAAGATCGTCTTCAAAAGGGAGAACAGACCGTTTTATTTTTAAATAGACGAGGGTACTCAACGTTCATCATGTGTCGCGATTGTGGGTTTGTCGTAACGTGTCCTGAGTGTGATATATCTCTGACATACCACAGGTCACAACAATTAGTAAAATGTCATTATTGTGGGTATGAGGAACCTGTTGTGAAAAACTGTCCCTCTTGTCAAAGCGACCACATACGTTTTTTTGGAACGGGGACACAAAAGGTTGAAGAAGAGATTGGAAAGGTACTTCCTGAGGCCCGTATTATTCGAATGGATGTAGATACGACAAGTCGAAAAGGTGCACATGAAAAGCTATTAACTGCTTTTGGCGAAGGAAAGGCTGATATTCTCCTTGGCACACAAATGATTGCCAAAGGGTTAGATTTTCCTAGAGTTACTCTGGTTGGTGTGTTGACGGCAGATACCATGCTACATTTACCCGATTTCAGATCAAGTGAAAAAACGTTTCAGTTGCTAACACAAGTAAGTGGACGGGCGGGCCGGCATGATCTCCCTGGTGAGGTGGTCATTCAAACGTATACACCAGAGCATTATAGTGTGGAACTGGCTAGTCAGCATAACTACCAGGATTTTTATATGCTAGAAATGGGTATGCGGAAATTACACCAGTATCCTCCATTTTACTATGTGACGTTAATCACTGTCAGTCACCCTGAACTTACGAAGGTGGTAGCCATCACGGAGAAAATATCCACCTATTTACGCTCTAATCTTTCAAACCAGACAATTGTTCTCGGACCTTCGGCTTCACCTATTCCACGGATAAAAAATAGATATCGTTATCAATGCATGATAAAATACAAGGATGAACCAAAGCTTAAATTGTATTTAAAGGATCTACTGGAGCATTATCAACGCGAGATGCAACAGGACTTGCAAATTACAATTGATATGAATCCCTATATGATTATGTAGGGATGATCCCAATAGTTAACTCTATGTAAAATGAAAAGGAAAATAACATGAATAAATTAACGATTTTAACCTATCCCAATGAGATATTACAAAGGCGCTGTGAAAAAGTTAAAAGTTTTGATAAAGATTTAAGAATATTATTAACTTCGATGAAAAAATGTATGATTAATGCTGATGGTGTAGGATTAGCAGCACCTCAAATTGGGATTGAAAAGCAAATTGCTATTGTAGAGGATGATGATGGAAATGTGATTCCAATCATTAATCCCGTTATTTTAGAACAGTCAGGAAGTCAAATTGGTCCCGAAGGCTGCCTAAGTTTTCCGGGCCTTTTTGGTGATGTTGAGCGACCATTCAAAATAAAGATCCGTGCTCAAGACAAATTTGGTAAATTCTTTACATTAACAGCAGAAGATTTCTTTGCAAGAGTAATTTTGCACGAAATGGATCATCTTGAAGGCATTTTATTTCCTTCAAAAGCACGAACTCTGTACAATGAAGAAACGTCATAAGGAGGACTTTCATGCTAAAAATTATTTTCATGGGTACGCCAGATTTTTCGGTTCCCGTTTTACAAAGAATCATTAAGGATGGATATGAAGTTATAGGAGTCGTAACACAGCCAGATCGTCCAAAAGGAAGAAAACGTGAACTGACTCCTCCACCAGTGAAGGTTGAAGCGCTAAAACATAATATTCCTGTTTATCAGCCTGAGAAAATCAAAGTTCATGAAGAATATGAGAAGATTATTGCTCTAGGTGCTGATCTTATAGTGACGGCAGCTTTTGGTCAAATTTTACCTAAGGCCTTATTAGATGCACCAAGACTCGGGTGCATTAATGTACATGCCTCCCTACTACCTGAGTTAAGAGGCGGAGCACCTATTCATTATTCCATCATTCAGGGAAAAGAAAAAACAGGTGTAACCATTATGTATATGGTAGAGAAACTTGATGCTGGGGATATCTTATCAAAAGTCGAGGTCCCTATATTAGAAAATGACCATGTCGGGACATTACATGATAAGTTAAGTATTGCTGGTGCTGAGCTATTATCTGAAACGATTCCTCAATTAATAGATGGTTCTATTCAGCCTATTCAGCAAAATGATGCTGAAGCAACCTTTGCTTCTAATATTAAAAGAGAGCAGGAACGCATTAATTGGGACCTTACAGGTGAAGTTATTTATAACCATATTCGTGGCCTACATCCATGGCCGGTCGCTTATACCTATCTTGAAGGACAGGTTCTAAAAGTGTGGTGGGGAGAGAAGCTTCCATTACAATCAGGTGGAAAACCAGGAGAAATTATACGTCTAGATGCCGATGGAATAGTTGTTGCAACAGGTAATGAGACAGCAATTAAGATTACCCAATTGCAGCCAGCCGGAAAAACAAAGATGAGTGGAGAGCAATTTCTTCGTGGGGCGGGAACTGACCTACAAGTAGGGACCATGTTAGGAGCTGAACATGAAAACAACAGCAAGAGTTAAAAATGTAAGAGAAGTAGTAATTGACTTATTACTACAAATTGAAAAAAACCAAGCGTACAGCAATTTATTACTAAATCAAGCTATTAAACAACACCAGGTCACACAAAAGGATATTGGGCTCTTAACTGAGATTGTGTACGGTACAATCCAAAGAAAGTTGACGTTGGATTATTTTATAGCTCCTTATATTCAAAAGCAAAAAAAGCTGGATGATTGGGTTAGAGTCTTATTAAGAATGACAGTCTATCAAATGCATTATTTAGATCGAGTACCAGATCGTGCGGCTATATTTGAAGCTGTTGAAATTGCAAAGAGAAGAGGCCATAAGGGCATTTCCTCTATGGTTAATGGAGTGCTACGTTCTCTTCAAAGAGAAGGTTTTCGTTCATTAGAGGAAATACAAGATCCTGTTGAAAGAGTAGCTGTAGAAACAAGCTTTCCAACCTGGATGGTCGAACGCTGGACGACTCAATATGGACTCGAAGAAACTAGGAAGCTATGTGAAGAAACGTTACTACCTCCTGTTCCCACTGCTAGAGTTAATTGTTCTTCAACATCCATTGAAGAAGTGAGTAAAAAACTTGAAGATGAGGGAATCCACGTCAAGCCTGGTGTGCTTTCTGAAGATGCTATCATGATTGAAAAAGGAAATTTTGCAAACACCAACGCTTTTAAACAAGGATTACTTACGATACAAGACGAAAGCTCGATGCTTGTTGGACGGGCAGTTAGTCCGAAGAAGGACGATTTAATACTTGATAGCTGTGCAGCTCCAGGAGGTAAAACAACACATATCTCAGAATTACTTCACCACACAGGGAAAGTAATTTCAGTTGATTTGCACGATCATAAGGTCAAACTAATTAACGAACAAGTAACAAGACTACATCTAACAAATGTGGAAACACTCGTCATGGACAGTAGGAAACTAGCAGAAAAATATGAGGATGAAACATTTGATAAGATATTAGTAGATGCTCCGTGCTCAGGACTTGGTGTAATTAGACGAAAGCCGGATATCAAATATCAAAAAGACGAAAAAGATATAGAAAGTCTTGCATCTATTCAATATAGAATCTTAGAAGCAATTGCGCCATTATTAAAAAAAGGTGGCACTCTTATTTATAGTACATGTACCATGGATCAAGAAGAAAACGATCAAGTAGTAAAAAAATTCTTACTTTCGCACACTAATTTTGAGAGGGACACCTCATTATTAGAACGGTTACCAGAAAAGATAAGAGGCAATGCTGAACATAACGGGGCACAAATACAAATTCTCCCCCACCATTTTGGGACGGACGGATTTTTTATCTCATCATTAAGGAAGCAGGTGTAAATGTGGAAAAAGAAGCATCAACAAAGACTAAACAGCAAGAGAAAATGAGCGATCAACATACTTCTATCTATTCTTTAAAAATAGAAGAATTAGAGCTTTGGTTAAAAGAAAATGGTGAACCAAAGTTTAGGAGTAACCAAATTTTTGAGTGGTTATATAACAAGCGAATCTCGTCTTTTGAAGAGATGACCAATATTTCCAAGTCACTACAAGAAAAATTAAAGCAACACTTTACATTAACTACGTTAAAAACAATTATTAAACAAGAATCAAAGGATGGTACCATAAAGTTTCTTTTTGAACTTCATGACGGTTATTCGATTGAAACTGTTTTAATGAGACATGAGTATGGAAATTCAGTTTGTGTCACAACGCAGGTAGGTTGTCGAATTGGCTGTACGTTCTGTGCGTCTACTCTCGGAGGCTTGAAACGTAATTTAGAGGCAGGAGAAATAGTAGCTCAAGTAGTAAATGTACAAAAAGCTTTGGATGAAACAGGAGAAAGAGTGAGTCATGTCGTAATTATGGGTATAGGTGAACCATTTGATAACTACGATGCTATGCTTTCCTTCTTAAAAATTATTAATCATGATAAGGCTCTTAATATTGGAGCAAGACATATTACTGTTTCAACAAGTGGGATTATACCTAAAATTTACGCTTTTGCCGACGAAAAAATGCAAATTAATTTCGCGATATCCTTACATGCACCAAATACTGAATTGCGAAGTAAATTAATGCCAATTAATCGTGCCTACAAGTTAGAAGAGCTCATGAAGGCAGTTCGATACTATGTTGATAAGACCGGTAGACGAATAAGCTTTGAATATGGTTTATTTGGCGGAGAAAACGACTCTGTTGCTCACGCTGAAGAGTTAGCTCAACTTATTAAAGGTATTAAGTGCCATGTAAATTTAATCCCAGTAAACTATGTGCCTGAGAGAGACTATGTGCGTACACCAAAAGAACAAATCTTTGAATTTGAACGCACATTAAAAAAGCATGGCATAAACGTAACAATCAGAAGAGAGCATGGCCATGACATTGACGCAGCCTGCGGACAATTGCGTGCAAAGGAGCGTCAAGAGGAGACGAGGTGAACTATGAAGACGTTTTTTTTATCAGACCGGGGAAAAGTTAGGCAGCATAATGAGGACAACGGTGGAGTTTTCTACAATGGGGCCAATCAAGTATTAGCTGTTGTGGCTGATGGAATGGGCGGTCATCAAGCAGGAGATGTGGCTAGTAAAATGGCTACTGAACTTATTCAAAAATATTGGGAAGACACGACTTCTATCCAAACACCTGAAGAAGCAGAGAAATGGTTGAAAAGTCATATTATACTCGTAAATGAACAGCTTTTTCAGCATTCAAAGGCACATCCTGAATGCGAGGGCATGGGGACTACACTGGTGGTTGCTGTTATCTCTGATGAATTCATAACAATTGCTCATATTGGTGATAGCCGATGTTATACAGTAGAAAACAAATCAATTCAATTATCGACAGAGGATCACTCTCTAGTAAACGAGCTTGTTCGTTCCGGACAAATTTCTAGGGAAGATGCTGAGTTTCATCCAAGAAAAAATGTGCTTTTACGTGCATTAGGAACTGATTTACACGCACAGATTGATGTGAAAACAGTTTCTAATGACACGCTTACTTATTTACTTTTATGCTCAGATGGACTTTCTAACAAGGTCACATGCGATGAAATACTAGAGGGAATTGTAAAAGATGTACCTATAGATGAAAAAGGTAGCACTCTTGTGTCATTAGCTAATCAAAATGGGGGAGAGGACAATATTACTCTTATTCTCATTGATCTAGAAAGCGTTCAAACAGAAAGTGGTGGACGTTAATGATTGGCAGAAGATTAAGCGGACGATATAAAATTATTGACACCATTGGCGGCGGTGGTATGGCGAATGTTTATCTTGCAAAAGATATGATATTAGAGCGTAATGTAGCTGTAAAGGTGTTGCGTCCTGACTTTTCGAATGACGAAGAGTTTATTCGCCGTTTTCACCGTGAAGCACAAGCGGCAACGAGTTTGAACCATCCAAACATTGTAAGTATTTACGATGTTGGGGAAGAGGATAATATTTTTTATATTGTCATGGAACATATAGATGGTACTACTCTGAAGCAATATATCCAGAAATATGGCCCACTTTCCAATGAAGAGAGTGTTAACATCATGATTCAGTTAACCTCTGCTTTAGCAAACGCTCATGAAAATCATATTGTACATAGGGATATAAAGCCTCAAAACATACTTATTGATGAAAATGGGATCGTTAAAGTAACTGACTTTGGGATTGCTGTTGCTTTAAGTTCAACAACGATTACTCAAACCAATTCATTTCTAGGGTCAGTTCATTACCTTTCACCTGAACAAGCCCGTGGCGGAATGGCCACGAAAAAGTCTGATGTATATTCGTTAGGGATTGTAATGTTCGAGTTACTAACGGGGAGGATGCCGTTCTTTGGAGAGTCTGCCGTCTCAATAGCATTAAAGCATTTACAAAATGATACGCCTTCTCCAAAGCGATGGAATCCAGCTATTCCTCAAAGTCTAGAGAATATTATACTTAGAGCAACAGCCAAGGACCCCTTTCACCGTTATGACACAGTAGAGGCAATGGAAGAAGATTTGCGTACATCATTGGAGCCACATCGAATAAATGAAGCTCCTTACAAGCCTCCAGTTGAGGAGGGAGATGTTACAAAAGCAATTCCTATAATTACAAGCGATAAGATCTCTGAAGACACCGATTCAGAGAACACGATCATCCATAAGGAATCTAAACAAGCAAAAGAGCCTAAAAAAAACCGTGGAAAAAAAATAGCGATTTGGGTCATTTCCATCTTCTTTTTACTTTCAGCAGCGGCTGTTGCTTCTATTACAGTTATTCCTTCTCTCTTATTACCTAAAGATGTTGTTGTTCCTGATGTAGCAAATAAAACATATCAAGAAGCATATAATGAGCTTGTTTCTTTAGGTTTTGTTGTGGGAGATGAATCAGAGGAAGTATTTCATGATGAGATTGAGGATGGACTTATCGTTCGAACGGTTCCAAACGCGGGTCAAACGGTAAAAGAAGGCCAGGTCATTACCCTTTATATTAGTAAGGGGAAAGAGAAAGAGTCGATTGAAAATTATATAGGTAAAAATATTGAAGAAATCATATCTAGCTTAGAAGCCAAGTTTAAGGAAGTGTTGATAGAAGAGGAGTACTCTGACACAATTCCAGCTGGAGAAATTACCAGTCAGTATCCACCATCTGGCGAATTTGTGTTAAGTGAAACAGACTTAGTTCTTAGTGTAAGTAAAGGTCTTCCTTCTTTCCTTCTTGATAATTTAGTAGGTTACACTCAAGGTGAAGTTGATATTTATGTTGGTCAAAAAGGGCTTAATCTTGTTGATACACAACAAGCTTTCTCAGAAGAAGTTGAAGAAGGTAAAGTTATTTCACAAAAACCAGCTGAGGGTACAGAGATGAAGAGAGGGCAAAACGTCTCTATCGTCGTTTCAAAAGGACCAGAACCAAAAAATAAAACCATTACAAGATTAGTGAAAGTTACTTACGAGCCGGTAGAAGGGCAAGAGGGTCAACCACAAGAGGTACAAATATATGTTGATGACCTAGATCATGATATGAGCACACCTGTTGTTTCTGATAAAATTACAGCAGATAAGTCTTTCAATATAGGATTAAATATTCCTTATAAAAAAAGCGCATCTTACAAAGTTTTAATAGATGGTAATACTGTCGAAGAAGTAACTGTTAATTACGATGATGAGTAATACAAGGAGTGAGGCTATGCAAGGCAAAATTATTAAGGCATTGAGCGGTTTTTATTATGTAATGAATGAAGCTGGCACAACGCAATGTCGTGGCAGAGGGGTCTTTAGGAAAAACAAAATCACCCCACTTGTTGGCGATGAGGTTGTCTTTCAGGCTGAAAATGAGCATGAAGGCTATATTATGGAGGTACTTGAACGAAAAAACGACTTAGTACGCCCTCCTATTGCCAATGTAGATCAGGCGATATTAGTTTTTTCAGCTGTTCAACCAGATTTTAATCCATTATTATTAGACCGTTTTCTTGTTTTAATTGAGTCAAAGCATATCTTACCTATCATTTGTATTAGTAAAATGGATGTTGTGGGAAAACACGACCTAGCGGAAATTGAAGAATACGCATCTGACTATCGTGCAGCAGGATATGACGTATTGCTCACATCAACGGATGATGCAGAAACAGTGCAGTCGCTTTTACCATATTTTAAAGACAAGGTATCGGTATTTGCGGGGCAATCTGGTGTGGGTAAATCTTCTATTCTTCAAGTGCTAAGACCAGATTTGGAGATAAAAACAGATGAAATATCTACCCATTTAGGTCGTGGGAAACATACCACAAGGCACGTTGAACTAATTGAGATAGGGGACGGTTTTGTTGCGGATACACCAGGGTTTAGCTCACTTGAGTTTATGGATGTAGAGGTAGAAGACCTATCTGCCTGCTTTCCTGAAATGAGACGTATTCAGCAAAACTGTAAATTTAGAGGATGTACCCATTTAACTGAACCGAAGTGTGCAATAAAAGAAGCTGTAGCAGAAGGTACAATAAAAGAATATAGATATGAAAATTATTTAGAGTTTCTTCAAGAAATCAAAGATCGAAAGCCGAGGTATTAAGGATGTACAAAATTGCCCCATCTATATTATCAGCTGATTTTGCAAAGCTTGGAGAAGAAATAAGAAGTGTAGAAGAAGCTGGAGCGGACTATATACATGTCGATGTAATGGATGGACATTTTGTTCCAAATATAACAATTGGGCCTTTAATTGTTGAGGCTATAAGACCTATTACAACATTACCACTAGATGTCCACTTAATGATTGAACATCCTGAACGTTATATTGAAAGCTTTGCAAAAGCAGGTGCAGATATTATTTCTGTTCATGTTGAAGCATGTAAGCACCTCCACAGAACAATTCAACAAATAAAGGATCTCGGTGTAAAAGCAGGAGTGGTTATTAACCCAGCCACTCCAGCTGAAATGATTGAACCTATCCTTCATGAAGTGGACTTAGTTCTAGTTATGACTGTAAATCCAGGGTTTGGCGGACAGCAATTTATTCATTCTGCACTACCAAAAATCCAAAAGATTGCTAGTTGGATTAGAGAGCGAGGATTAAGCGTTGAGCTTGAGGTAGATGGTGGAGTGAATGTAGACACTGCGAAATTATGTGTAGAGGCTGGAGCCACTGTATTAGTCGCTGGATCGGCAGTATATAGTCAAAAAGACCGTGTTAAAGCAATACAAGCCTTAAGATAGGTCCTTTAAAGTAGACTAAGTAGTCTACTTTTTTATGTTCAGGAAATAAGTAGTAGGGGGAATCAAATGATTATACATATCGTGGCGGGCGGTCCCGAGCATTTAATACCAGACTTATCCAAATACACTGAGAACGAAATCAAATGGGTTGGAGTGGACCGGGGACTGCTTTATAGTCTTAAGCGAGGAATTGTGCCCGCAATAGGGATTGGGGACTTTGATTCTGTTTCAGAGGAAGAACTTAGTTGGTTGAGGCAACAATGTGAACATCTTGCTATTTCACCCGCAGAAAAAGATCAAACAGATATTGAGCTTGCATTGGATTGGGCAATTATTCAAAAGCCTACATTAATTAGATTGTTTGGAGTAACTGGAGGTAGGCTGGATCACTCGTTAGCTACGATTCAGTTATTAGTAAAAGGCTTATCAAATCAAATAGAGGTTGAGCTCATTGATCAACAAAATGTTCTTTCCCTATACGAACCGGGAACGTATAAAGTTTATAAGGAACTAGAATATCGTTATATCTCTTTCTTACCTTTTTCAGAAAAAATACAGGGGATGACGTTATCGAATGATTTCAAGTACCCGTTAGCTGACTGTGATCTTACTTGGGGGACATCTTTATGTGTTAGTAATGAATTAATTCAAGAAACTGGTACTTTTTCGTTCAATCATGGCATAGTCATAATGGTAAAGAGTAAAGATTAATTTTTAGGTACTGGTACTATTTTTATTATTACTCATATACTACTTAAGAAATCGTACATGATTATTACCCGTATTTTGTTTATAGGAGGGACATTATGAAATTTTATACGATTAAGTTACCAAAGTTTTTAGGTGGGATAGTACGTGCAATGCTGGGAACGTTTAAGAAAGAATAGAAGGGGTTTCTAGAAAGATTTAAAAGATTTACTCATAATTAGAAGTAAAGAGAGGGGAGTGCCTTTATAGGGCACTTTTTTTCTTCTAAACCCTCTAACAAGTAAGAGGAAACCTGTCAAAAAAGCCAACAAAAAAAGACGATGAAGTAACATCGTCTTTTTAGGTCATTATACGCGTTCTACTTTACCAGACTTAAGTGCTCTTGCAGAAACGTATACACGCTTAGGCTTTCCATCTACTAAGATACGAACCTTTTGAAGGTTAGCGCCCCAAGAACGTCTGTTAGAGTTCATTGCGTGTGAACGAGAGTTTCCAAAAGAAGCTTTTTTACCAGTGATAACACATTTACGAGCCATTATTTTTTCCCTCCTTGCTACCTATATAAATCCAGTATTTATGTAGATATACCATAAATACTTCTATCTCATTCTAAGGTAAAAATACTTTTTAACTTTATCATAATGCTTTTGATAATGCAATAATTGAATCAAGAAAAAAACCTTGACATAGTATTTTTTCGTTTGCTGTATAATAATACGGAAGGAAAGTGCTAAAGGACTCAATTTTGCTTTTAAATTGAATAATTGTATAGTAAAATGACGATAGCTGTGAATAGTATCCCAGATATACTTGGTCTCCTAACCTGGAACTTATACGAAAACGCAAGTTCAAATTTAAAGGGGGAAATAAAAAATGTCCATTGAATTAAAAACACAATACGGAAATATCGATATTTCTAATGACGTCATTACAACCATTGCCGGTGGAGCAGCAGTGGAATGCTATGGGATTGTGGGAATGGCATCAAAAAAACAATTAAAAGATGGGATCGCAGAGATTCTAAAAAAAGAAAACTTTACTAAGGGTGTTGTGGTACGTCAAGAAAATGACGAGATACATATCGATATGTTCATTATCGTAAGCTACGGAACAAAGATTTCTGAGATAGCTCATAATGTTCAAACAAAAGTAAAGTACACATTGAATCAAACGCTTGGACTTGCAGTAGAGACAGTTAATATCTACGTGCAAGGTGTTCGTGTGACGAACATTTAGTGAGGAGGAAAGTTTAGTGACAATTACAACATTGGATGGAAAACGTTTTGCGCAAATGGTGATACAAGGCGCAGAAAACTTAGGTAATAACGTAAAAATGGTGGATGCCTTAAACGTTTTTCCAGTACCGGACGGAGATACAGGAACTAATATGAATCTTTCAATTAGTTCAGGTGCAAAAGAAGTGAAGAATAATATAAATCCTCATATTGGTAAAGTAGGATCAAGCTTGGCTAAGGGTTTATTAATGGGTGCACGAGGAAACTCTGGGGTTATTCTTTCTCAGTTGTTTAGAGGGTTTGCAAAGTCGATTGAGCAAAAAGAAACCATTAATAGTGCAGAGTTTGCAAAAGCTTTAGAAGCAGGTGTTGAAACGGCTTATAAAGCTGTAATGAAGCCAGTAGAAGGAACCATTTTAACAGTGGCAAAAGACGCCGCAAAACGTGCGATGGCAGTCGCGAAAACAGAGGATAATATTGTTGCGTTAATGGAAGAGGTTCTAACTGAGGCAAAAGCATCTTTAAACCGTACTCCTGACTTACTGCCTGTTTTAAAAGAAGTGGGTGTAGTAGATAGTGGTGGACAAGGGTTAGTTATTGTGTACGAAGGCTTCCTTGCAGAATTAAAGGGAGAAAAACTACCAAGTGCTTCTACATCAGGTCCTTCCATGTCTGAAATGGTGAATGCTGAACACCATAAGAGTGTGGCTGGTCATATTAATACCGAGGACATCGAATTTGGATACTGTACAGAATTTATGGTGAAGTTCGAGAAAGATAAGACAAATGAATTTCCTTTCAGTGAGGAGCAATTCAGACTTGACCTTAGTGCGCACGGTGATTCTCTGTTAGTAATCGCTGATGAAGAACTCGTTAAAGTACATATTCATGCTGAATATCCTGGTGAAGTATTAACCTACGGACAAAAGTATGGAAGCTTAATTAACTTGAAGATTGAAAACATGAGACAACAGCATACCGATTTCCTTGATCAAGAAACGACAGGCCATGCTGCTCCAGTTGCAACGATGGCAAAGCCAAAAGAACAGGCTGACTTTGGAGTTGTAGCTGTTGCCATGGGATCTGGTATTGCTGAGTTGTTTAAGAGCTTAGGAGCTGGAGCAGTTATCGAGGGTGGTCAAACGATGAACCCGAGCACTGAGGATATTGTGAAGGCCATTGAAGAAGTAAACGCAAAACAGGTCTTCATCCTACCTAACAACAGTAATATTGTTATGGCTGCTGAACAAGCTGCATCCGTGATCGGGCCAAATGTAGTAGTCATACCATCTAAAACAGTCCCACAAGGGATGGCTGCCTTACTTGCTTTTAATCCGACAGTAAGCTTAGAAGAAAACAGTGGGCTTATGAAGGACGCATTAGGCAACGTTAAAACTGGTCAAGTAACCTATGCAGTCCGTGATACGACCATTGATGGATTAGAAATAGAAAAAGATGACTTTATGGGAATCGCCAATGGTAAAATTGTCGTGACAGCTAAAGAACAACTCGAAGTTGCCAAACAATTAATGTCTAGTATGGTTACAGAAGAAGATGAGATTATTACCATTCTTCAGGGTGAAGATGCTTCTGATGAAGAAGTGGAGGAATTAGTTTCTTTCCTTGAAAGCCAATACGAAGATGTAGAAGTAGAAGTTCATAAAGGAAATCAACCTTTATATTCCTATATCTTCTCAATTGAATAATGCTGTAAACTAATAGAAGGGAGATTTCCCTTCTATTAGTTTGTGGAAAAGTTTTTTAGACATAGATGTTATTGGGGAGTGGTGGATGATGAAATATAAAAGTGTATTTGATATTATCGGACCTATCATGATTGGACCATCAAGCTCGCATACGGCGGGAGCTGCAAGAATTGGAAGAGTTGCTCGTACCCTTTTTGGAAGGGAGCCAAAGTGGATTAACGTCTCTTTTTATGGTTCTTTTGCAAAAACGTATAAAGGTCATGGTACAGATGTGGCGATTATTGGTGGAATACTAGATTTTGATACATTTGATGAACGAATCATATCCTCTATTGAGATTGCTGAAAAGGCAGGAATTACGATTCATTTCCGAGAAGAAGAAGCAGTTACGGATCACCCTAATACTGCAAGAGTTCATATCGGAGACGAAAATGGTGAATTTGAACTAGTTGGTATTTCAATAGGCGGTGGAAAGATTGAGATTACTGAGCTAAATGGATTCACTCTAAAACTCTCAGGATCGAATCCGGCTATTTTAGTTGTTCACAATGACCGATATGGCACAATTGCTGGAGTATCTAACGTTTTAGCAAAGCATGAAATTAATATCGGGCACATGGATGTATCACGTAAAGAAAAGGGAAGACTTGCACTCATGACGATTGAGGTTGACCAGCAAATTGATGAAAAGATTATAGAAGAGCTTACTACTCTACCTAATATTATCAATGTTACAAAAATTGTGGACTAATAATCTATTGTTCAAGGAGGGATTTTGATGATGTTTAGGAACGTAGCAGAGTTGATTGAACTGGCTGAATCAAAACAAGTAAAGATCGCAGAAATTATGATTCAACAGGAAATGGCTGTAACAAATCGTACGCGCGAACAATTACTAGAGTTAATGGATAAGAACTTAACTGTTATGGAGCAAGCCGTTGAGAGAGGTCTTGCTGGAGTGAAGTCGCATTCAGGATTGACAGGTGGAGATGCGGTACTTCTTCAAGCGTATATCCAAAAAGGGAATTTCCTATCTGGGCCAACAATTTTAGATGCGGTGAGTAAAGCTGTTGCTACCAATGAAGTAAACGCTGCAATGGGAACAATTTGTGCTACTCCTACAGCCGGTTCTGCTGGTGTAGTTCCAGGTACGTTATTTGCAGTTAGAGAAAAATTAAAACCAACAAGAGAACAAATGCTTGAATTTCTATTTACGGCGGGTGCGTTTGGTTTTGTAGTAGCCAACAATGCTTCAATTTCAGGAGCAGCTGGTGGATGTCAAGCGGAGGTTGGTTCTGCTGCTGGGATGGCAGCAGCTGCCATTGTTGAGCTTGCAGGTGGTACTCCTAGTCAAGCAGCAGAGGCAATGGCTATAACTTTAAAAAATATGTTAGGACTTGTTTGTGATCCAGTAGCTGGATTAGTAGAGGTACCTTGTGTCAAACGAAATGCAATGGGAGCAGCTAATGCGATGATTGCAGCAGACATGGCTCTTGCAGGCATTACAAGTAGAATTCCTTGTGATGAGGTCATTGACGCGATGTATAAAATAGGTCAGACAATGCCTGTTGCATTACGAGAAACTGCACAAGGAGGGTTAGCGGCGACTCCGACTGGAAGAGAGTTAGAAGCTAAAATCTTCGGAATCCCGCTTACGAAACGTGACTAGTATATTAGACGAATCTGTCATAAACGTTAAGGGTGTTGGAGTGGAGACAGAAACTGCTTTAAAAGAGATGGGACTTGCAACCATTCATGACCTCCTTGATCATATCCCTTATCGATATGAGGATTACAGATTAAAGGATTTGTCTGAAGTAAAGCACGAGGAACGAGTAACGGTTCAGGGGAAGGTTCATAGTGAACCTTCTTTAATGTATTTTGGAAAGAAAAAGTCAAGATTAACAACGAGAATATTAGTTGACCGTTATCTGATATCAGCGGTTTTCTTTAACCAACCTTATCATAAAACCAAATTAACACTGGGTACCGAGGTAACGCTGACCGGTAAGTGGGATCAGCATCGTCAAACCATTACTGTCAGTGAGATGAAAGTTGGAGAAATAGAGAGGCAACAGGAATTGAAACCTTTGTACCACACAAAGGGTGAAATAACAACTAAAGCCTTGCAACGTTATATCGCTAACGCTTTTTCTCAGTATGAACATGAAATAATTGATTATTTTCCACAATCGCTAAGAGATCGTTATAAACTCTTTTCTAAGCGTGAAACTCTTCGTCTCCTCCATTTCCCGAATAATTTTGAAGATGTTAAACAAGCAAGAAGAAGAATGGTTTATGAAGAATTTCTATTATTTCAATTAAAGATGCAAGCATTACGAAAATACGAGCGTGAAAACTCAGCGGGACAAGCTCATGAATACGATGAAAAACTACTAGATGCATTTATTAACGGGTTGCCTTTTTCATTAACTGATGCACAAAAACGTGTAGTATGTGAAATTACTACTGATTTGAAATCACCCTATCGTATGAACCGTTTATTACAAGGTGATGTTGGTTCAGGTAAAACGGTAGTTGCTGCAATCGCTCTATATGCTTCTTATCTATCTGGATTTCAAGGAGCTTTAATGGTGCCAACAGAAATTTTAGCAGAGCAGCATACGGATAGCCTGAAAAAATTATTAGAACCATTTGGAGTTAAAGTAGCACTGCTCACGTCCTCCGTAAAAGGGAAACAACGGAAGTTGCTTTTAGGAGAATTAGCAGAAGGTACCATTCATCTCTTAATTGGTACGCATGCCCTTATACAAGAAGAAGTGAATTTTCTTCGTCTAGGGCTTGTGATTACAGATGAGCAGCACCGTTTTGGTGTAGAGCAACGAAGAGTATTGCGGGAAAAAGGAGAAGCTCCTGATGTTCTCTTTATGACGGCTACTCCCATCCCAAGAACACTTGCGATTACTGCATTTGGAGAAATGGATGTTTCTGTGATTAATGAACTCCCTGCTGGAAGAAAGCAAATTGAAACATACTGGGTCAAGCATAGTATGCTAGAAAGAGTCATTGGTTTTATTGAAAAGGAGCTTAAAAAAGGAAGACAAGCATATGTCATCTGTCCCTTAATCGAAGAGTCCGAACATCTTGATGTGCAAAATGCTATAGATGTTCACAGTATGTTAACTCATACATTTTCTACAAACTATCAAGTAGGTCTTATGCATGGTCGATTACCAGCTGATGAAAAAGATCAGGTTATGAGAGCATTTAGTGCGAATGAAGTACAGATACTTGTTTCAACAACTGTAGTAGAAGTTGGAGTCAACGTGCCTAACGCAACAATTATGGTTATATACGATGCAGAACGTTTTGGCTTATCACAGCTTCATCAATTGAGAGGACGAGTGGGACGAGGAGCGGAGCAATCTTATTGTATACTACTTGCAGATCCAAAATCTGAGACAGGTAAAGAACGAATGAGAATTATGACAGAAACGAATGATGGTTTTGAACTCTCTGAAAAAGACCTAGAGTTGAGAGGACCTGGAGATTTCTTTGGACGAAAGCAAAGCGGATTACCGGAATTTAAAGTTGCTGATATGGTTCATGATTATCGTGCGTTAGAAGTGGCCAGGCAAGATGCAGTTCAACTTATCCAATCTAAGGCGTTTTGGGAAGTAGATGAGTACCGACTCCTAAGAGAAATGGTAGAGGCAAGCGGGGCTTTGGATGGAGAGAAGTTGGATTAGTGCGGTTAGAGGGTAGGTTTATGCATGGAAAGGTATATTTGCTTGTCGGGGCTAAACGTGGCACTTCAGCTTTTCGGTGTCTAGCTTCAGCGTCTAGCCCTTCGAGTCAAATAACCTAGAGAGAATAAAATGGAAAACCACCATTTTTTTCTCTCCAGAACATTTGCTTGTCAGGGCTAAACGAGCCGCTTCAGCTTTTCGGGGGAGTAGTTTGCAATAGAAATTGTTGCATTCTGCTCCCTTAAATTATATACTACTGTTAGTACCTAGTCTTAATAGTACGAAAGGTGTCTGTATGAGAAAAAATAAACAAGAGAGACAGCAGCTTCTTCTGGAGACAATAGGAGAGAATCCTTTTATTACAGATGAGGAATTGGCTGAAAAGTTTACTGTTAGTATACAAACAATAAGATTAGATCGTTTAGAGCTATCTATACCTGAATTGCGAGAGAGAATCAAAAATGTGGCAGAGAAACAGCTTGTTAAAGAAGTTCGCTCCTTACCCATTGATGAGGTAATAGGGGAAATTATTGACTTTGAGCCAGATCACTCTGCTATCTCCATATTTGACGTAAAAGAAGAACATGTTTTTAAAAGAAATCGAATTGCTAGAGGCCATCATTTGTTCGCCCAAGCAAATTCACTAGCAGTGGCTGTAATTAATGATGAATTGGCCCTTACAGCAAAGGCAAATATTCGTTTTACCCGACAGGTAAAAGTAGGAGAACGAGTTGTAGCCAAGGCGAAAGTGGTTTTCGTCGATAAGGAAAAGGAGAGAACGACCGTTGAAGTTAATAGCTTCGTTGGTACAGAGCTCGTTTTCTCAGGTGAGTTTCAAATGTTCCGTTCTAGCATGATCGAACAAAAATAACTTACCCTTAAAATAGGAGGGGAAGATATGAGAATTGCTATAGATGCAATGGGGGGCGACAATGCTCCTACTGAAATAGTAAAAGGTGCTTTAGAAGCAGTCAAAACATACTCTGATATAAGTATTACATTAGTGGGTGATGAGAACCAAATTAAGCCACTATTAACTTCGAATGAGCGAATTACAATTATACATACAGATGAAATTATTGAAGCAACTGATGAACCAGTAAGAGCAGTAAGAAGGAAAAAGAATTCTTCGATGGTACTAATGGCTAAGGAAGTAAGCGAAGGTAGGGCTGATGGTTGTATCTCAGCAGGAAATACGGGAGCCCTTATGACAGCAGGTCTTTTTGTGGTAGGACGTATTGAAGGAATTGAACGTCCTGCTTTATCACCAACCTTGCCAACGATAAATGGGGATGGTTTTTTATTTCTTGATGTTGGTGCTAATGCTGATGCTAAGCCGGAACATTTGCTGCAGTATGCCATTATGGGTTCCATTTATGCAGAAAAGGTACGTGGAATAGAGAATCCTCGAATTGGTCTGTTAAATGTAGGAACTGAGGAAAAAAAGGGGAATGAACTAACAAAAGCAGCCTATCAATTAATTGCGGACGCTAATCTAAACTTTATAGGAAATGTTGAAGCACGTGACCTAATGGATGGTGTAGCTGATGTAATTGTAACAGATGGCTTTACAGGGAATGTAACATTAAAAACAATTGAAGGTACAGCATTATCAGTATTTACTATGTTGAAATCAGCACTTACTAGCAGTTTTTCAGCAAAACTTGCAGCTTCCATCTTGAAGCCGAAACTTGTGGGTCTAAAGCAGACGATGGATTACTCAGAATATGGTGGAGCTGGATTATTTGGCTTGAAAGCACCTGTTATTAAAGCGCATGGTTCTTCCAATGCCAATGCAATGTTCCATGCTATTAGACAAACGAGAGAAATCTTAAATAATCAAGTGACTGAAACATTCATTTCGGCATTTGAAAAGAAAGAATAAATGTAAACGGAGAGGGGACTAAGAAATGAGTAAAATCGCTTTTATTTTTCCTGGACAAGGCTCCCAATCAGTGGGGATGGGCAGTCAGTTAGCGGGCGTCTATCCAGAAGTTAAAGCAATTTTTGATAAGGCTGATGAAAAGTTAGGGATCTCTTTATCGTCTATAATTTTTGAAGGTCCACAAGATCAACTTACTTTAACAGTCAATACTCAGCCTGCTCTATTAACTACAAGCATGGCTATATATGAAAAGTTCAAACAAGCTGGTATTATTCCTAACTATGTTGCAGGTCACAGTTTAGGAGAGTATACAGCTCTTGTTGCAGCAGAGAGTATTTCCTTTGAGGATGGAGTCTATGCTGTTAGAAAACGTGGTGAGTATATGGAAGAAGCTGTACCAGCTGGATTGGGTGCAATGGCTGCCGTCCTAGGGATAACGGAAGAACTGTTAGAAGAAATTACGGCGGAGGTTACCAGGGAAGGTAATCCGGTTCAACTTGCAAATCTTAATTGTCCTGGACAGATTGTCATTTCTGGGTCAGCTAAAGGTGTTGAATTAGCTTCTGCTTCAGCTAAAGAAAGAGGTGCGAAGCGTGTAATTCCGCTAGAGGTGAGTGGTCCATTCCACTCTTCATTAATGCAACCCGCTGCAGAGAAATTAAAAGCGACGTTAGACGAGATCCAAATTCATGAAGCAAAGGTTCCGGTAATAGCGAATGTTTCAGCCTTACCAATGACTGAAGCTAATATGATAAAAGAAAAACTTGTTGAACAATTATATTCTCCAGTTAGGTGGCAACAATCCGTAGAAAAAATGGTGGAGCTAGGCGTTGATACTTTCGTTGAAATCGGACCTGGAAAAGTACTATCTGGGTTAGTGAAAAAGGTTGATCGCTCTTTAAAAACCTTTGCAGTATATGATGAAGAAACGTTAACAGCTACGATCCAATCATTAAAGGGGGAAATATAATGTTAACAGGTAAGGTCGCTTTAGTGACAGGAGCATCAAGAGGTATCGGTAGAGCAATCGCAATTGAATTAGCTTCAAAAGGTGCTAATGTTGCTGTCAATTATGCAGGAAGTGAAGCGAAAGCCAATGAAGTGGTGGATGCCATTAAAGCACTAGGAAGAGAAGCTATTGCTATTCAAGCTGATGTTTCAAATGGTGAAGCTGTTACAAATATGATTAAAGAAGTAATTGGATCATTCGGGTCTCTTGATATTTTAGTCAACAATGCGGGTATTACAAGAGATAACCTATTGATGAGAATGAAGGATGAAGAATGGGATGCTGTTATAAACACGAATTTGAAAGGTGTTTACCAGTGTACCAAAGGAGTCACTCGTCAAATGATGAAGCAACGCAGCGGTAAGATTATTAACATCGCTTCAATTGTTGGAGTGAGTGGTAATCCGGGTCAGGCAAACTATGTTGCTGCAAAGGCTGGGGTCATCGGTCTGACTAAGACAGTAGCAAAGGAACTTTCAAGCCGCAATATTAATGTTAATGCGATTGCGCCTGGTTTCATTTCAACTGATATGACAGATGAGCTTCCAGAAGATGTGAAAAACGAAATGCTAAAACAAATCCCATTAGCTCGATTTGGTGAGCCAGAGGATATTGCAAAGGTAGTTTCATTCTTGGCTTCAGAAGATAGTAAATATATGACAGGTCAAACTCTTCATGTGGATGGCGGTATGGTCATGTAAGCTTTTTAGTAGAGGCTAGTATTTTTTACTAGTATTGACTATAATAATTTGAGGGGAGGTGAATTTGATGGCTGATGTTTTAGAGCGTGTAACGAAGATTGTTGTAGATCGTCTTGGAGTTGATGAGGCTGAAGTAAAGCTTGAAGCTAAATTCAAGGACGATTTAGGAGCAGATTCCCTTGATGTAGTTGAACTTGTTATGGAATTAGAGGACGAGTTTGATATGGAAATCTCTGATGAGGATGCTGAAAAGATTGTAACAGTAGGAGATGCTGTTAATTACATACAAGAAAGTCTATAATAGACTCTTTTTATTCTCTATCAAAGATTTTGACATGTTGTCCCGTATTCTATACGGGACTTCTTGCCTTTTTGAAGGTAAAAGCTTTTTAGATTTTACATCTTCTTATGTGCATTGCAGATGGTATATAGCCTGGAGGAACGGTTTATGAAATCAACGAACAGAAGGTCATTTAGCTTACAAAAAAAATCATTTAAAGAATTTCAGGAGAAATTAGGATTACACTTTCAAAATGAAAAACTTTTATATCAGGCTTTTACCCATTCATCTTATGTGAATGAGCATCGTAGAAGGCCGTTTGAAGATAACGAACGGCTTGAATTTTTGGGGGATGCTGTTCTAGAGTTAACCATTTCCAAATATTTGTTTGAAACCTATCCAACTATGAGTGAAGGAGAATTAACGAAACTTCGTGCTTCCATTGTTTGTGAACCATCACTTGTCAGGTTTGCGAATGATTTAGAGTTCGGAGAGTTAATTCTACTTGGTAAAGGAGAAGAGCTCACTGGTGGACGTGCCAGACCGGCGTTATTAGCAGATGTATTTGAGGCGTTTATTGGTTCTCTTTACTTAGATCAAGGAATTGATCAAGTTTGGACATTTTTGGAGATGGTCATCTTTCCTAAAATTAAAAAGGGTGCTTTTTCTCATGTGATGGATTTTAAGAGTCAATTACAAGAGTTAATACAACGTGATGGAAGTGGCCTTATTGAATATAAGGTACTGCAAGAGAAAGGTCCTGCTCATAACCGTGTGTTTGAATCACGTGTTTACTTAAATGGTGAAACACTAGGTACTGGTGTGGGGAGATCTAAAAAAGAAGCAGAACAGCAAGCCGCTCAGATGGCGTTGCAAAAATTAAAAGGGAATTAAGCAGTTCTTACATGAAGTAAGAACTCTAACAACGAAGGAGGAATCCCCTGAAAATGGGGGTTCCTTCTTCGCTGTTAAGTAAATTCTTATGGCACAATTAATATACAGATAAAGGGACTGAATTCATTAAAAGCGTATGGCAAGTCTTGTTTCCCTTTAGGCGCTTACGACTTTTGTCTTTTTGTGTTAAAATCAATCAGTATAATATTCATATATTTATAGAATACAAGATACATTTTATTAAGATTATGTAGGAGGGGAATCTATGTTCCTCAAACGTTTAGATATAGTCGGCTTTAAATCATTTGCCGAACGGGTATCAGTTGACTTTGTACCAGGTGTAACTGCTGTAGTAGGCCCGAATGGGAGTGGAAAGAGTAATATAACTGATGCAATAAGATGGGTCTTAGGGGAGCAATCTGCAAAATCACTTCGTGGTGCTAAGATGGAGGATATCATTTTTGCTGGTAGTGATTCAAGAAAATCGTTAAATGTGGCAGAAGTTACATTAACTTTGGATAATGAAGATCAGTTTCTTCCGATTGACTACCATGAGGTAAGTGTAACGAGAAGGGTGTACCGTTCTGGAGACTCAGAATTCTTAATAAATAAACAATCATGTCGCCTGAAGGATATTGTAGATTTATTTATGGATTCTGGGCTTGGTAGAGAAGCCTTTTCTATCATTTCACAAGGTAAAGTAGAAGAAATACTTAGTAGCAAAGCTGAAGAGCGAAGAACTATATTTGAGGAGGCTGCAGGAGTTTTAAAGTATAAAACTCGTAAAAAGAAAGCGGAGAGTAAACTTGCAGATGCTCAGGACAATTTAAACCGTGTGGAAGATATTTTACACGAACTCGAGAAACAACTTGAACCATTAAAACTTCAGTCCTCAATTGCTAAAGATTATTTAGAACGTAAGGAAGAATTAGAAAAATATGAAGTCGCTTTAACCGTTTATGAAATAGAAGACCTTCATTCTAAATGGAAAACACTATTAGAACAATTAGAAAAGCATAAAGATCAAGAGCTTCAACTTGCCTCCATGATTCAGCGTGAGGAAATACAGCTTGAAACCATCCGAAACAAGCTTCGAGATTTTGATGATTCGATTTCACAACTTCAAGAGGTACTTCTTCTAACTAGTGAAGAATTAGAGAAGCTAGAAGGACAAAAAGAAGTATTAAAAGAAAGAAAGAAGAATGCTTATCAAAATAGAGGTCAGTTAGAAAAAACAGTTGAAGAAAACGAGATAAAAGCATCTAAATACAGAGAGCTTCTATCTAGTGAACTTCAAAAACTTGAAGAACTTAGAGGTAATGTGAAAGTATTGACCAGTAAGTTGTCAGAAGTGGAAAAGGAAATGGGCTCCCACTCTGTTGATTTAGAGGAATTGCTCGAAAATGTTAAGAGTGACTATATTGAACATTTAAATGATCAGGCTTCTAAGCGGAATGAGCTTACCCATATTTCGGAGCAATTAAAGCAACAGCAAGCTAGGAATGAAAGACTTGATCAATCTAATGAAAAGTTCGTATTGTTACGTCAGGATCTTGTTGATAAAAAGACTGCTCTGCTTCATCAGTTAGAGACACAACAAGAAGAGTTGAATGAACAGATTGACGAGTTTCGAAAGCTCCAAGTAAAAATTGAAAAAAATAAAGAGGACTACCAGAAAAAAGAATCAATGCTGTATCAAAGCTATCAGGTACTTCAGCAAACAAAATCAAGAAAAGAAACGTTGGAAGAAATGCAGGAGGATTATTCTGGCTTTTTTCAAGGGGTAAAAGAAGTTTTAAAAGCCCGAGATCATAAATTAGATGGTATTGAAGGAGCTATCGCTGAGTTGATTTCTGTCCCAAAGGATTATGAGACAGCAATGGAGATTGCCTTGGGTGCATCTATGCAGCATATCGTCGTAGATAATGAAATAAACGCTAGGAAAGCTATCCAATTTCTAAAGCAAAATCATTTTGGACGAGCTACATTTTTACCTTTATCGGTTATCTCAGGGAAAAAAGTACAAGAAGATCAATTGAGACGCCTAAATTCTCATGAAGCATTTGTTGGTGTAGCAGCAGATCTTATCTCATATGAAAATAAATATGATAATGTCTTAAGTAGCCTATTGGGGAATGTTATCATTACGACTGACCTTAAGGGAGCAAATGAAATTGCTAAACTTATTAATTATCGTTACCGACTTGTTACGCTTGAAGGGGATGTTGTAAGTCCAGGAGGTGCCATGACAGGTGGTGCGGTAAAGCAAAAATCCAACTCACTACTTGGTAGACAACGTGAACTTGAGCAATTAACTAACAGAATGAATGAAATTCAAGAGAAGACGATTAAGCTTGAGGAGTATGTAAAGAGCCTTAAGAAGACTATACTAGACGATGAGGCTCTATTAAGTGAGCAAAGAGCAAAAGGTGAAGAGCTTCGCTTTAAGGAACAAGGAATAAAATCTAGTATTCGTGAAGTAGAAGTTGAGGAAAAGAGTTTAAATGAACGCTTATCCATGTATGATCATGAAAAGGAAATGTTCCTTTCCGATCAAAATAGAATGACGTCAAGGCAACTAGTACTAGAAGAGGATCTACACAAACTTCAAGGTACGATAAAAAACCTGGATGAAGAAATAAAGAAGCTAACTGAACAAAAAGCGAAGCAACAGGCATCTAAGGAAACACTTCAAACAGATATAACGAACATTAGGATTCAGCTTGCTGAAAAGAAGCAAGAACTAATGAATCAACAAGAGAAGGTGGATCGCTTTCAACAAGAATTAAAAGACACTGAAAGATTATTAGTGGTCACGAAAGAGGACCTTACTTTACTTTCTAGTGAAATGACATCCACTAATTCAGGAGAGGAACAACTTGAGCAACTAGCAAAGCAAAAGCTTCTTGACAAAAACGATACGCTTCAGCTTATCTCCTCAAGGCGTGATGAAAGACTGCAGCTCCAACTGAAAATGGAGGATATTGAGAACGAGCTAAAAGAAGTCCGAAGACAATATAAACAATTAGTTGAAGTGGTAAAGGATGAAGAAGTAAAGAGTAACCGTTTAGATGTGGAACTTGAAAATCGCTTAACACATCTACGCGAGGAATATATGCTTAGTTTTGAGGCAGCAAAAGAGAAGTTCCCGTTAACTGTTGACAGTAATGAAGCGAGGAAAAAAGTGAAACTGATTAAACTTGCTATTGAGGAGTTAGGTTCAGTAAACCTTGGCGCCATCGAGGAATATGAGCGTGTCTCAGAGCGCCACCATTTCTTACTTGAGCAGAAAAATGATTTAGTTGAAGCTAAGGATACTCTCTTTAGAGTAATAGATGAAATGGATGAGGAAATGAAGAAGCGATTTGAAACAACCTTTACTGCTATCCGTTCTCATTTTGAAGGCGTATTTAAATCATTATTTGGTGGGGGAAGGGCTGATCTTAGACTGACAGATCCAGAGGACTTATTAAATACAGGTGTAGAAATTGTAGCCCAACCACCTGGAAAGAAACTTCAAAATCTAGGATTATTATCTGGTGGAGAAAGAGCACTGACTGCAATTGCATTACTATTTTCTATTTTGAAGGTAAGACCTGTCCCTTTCTGTGTACTTGATGAAGTTGAAGCAGCACTTGATGATGCGAATGTACACCGCTTTGGACTATATCTAAAGAAATTTAGTAAAGAAACACAATTTATCGTCATCACTCACCGTAAGGGTACCATGGAAGAGAGTGATGTTTTATATGGTGTTACCATGCAAGAGTCCGGAGTTTCAAAGCTTGTATCTGTAAGGCTTGAAGACTCAAAGGATCTTGTTGGAATATAGTAATAGAATGAAATGAGGGATTAACTTTGAGTTTCTTAAAAAAATTAAAAGAAAGCATCTCAAAACAAACTAATACCGTTACGGAAAAATTTAAAGAAGGCTTAACAAAAACAAGGGACTCTTTTGCTGGTCGTGTAAATGATTTAGTGTATCGCTATCGAAAAGTAGATGAGGATTTCTTTGAAGAGCTAGAAGAGATTTTGATTTCAGCAGACGTTGGTGTCTCAACGGTGATGGAGCTTATTGATGAGCTAAAGGATGAGGTGAAAAAACGTAATATTCAAGACCCGCGTGATATGCATGCCGTCATTTCTGAAAAGCTTGTTCAAATCTACCAGGGTGGCGAAAGCGTTGATAATGCCTTAAATATCCAAGAATCAGGTTTAACGGTCGTGTTAGTGGTGGGTGTAAACGGAGTGGGCAAAACCACTTCGATTGGAAAACTTGCTCATAAATTAAAGCAAGATGGAAAGTCAGTTATGCTTGCAGCAGGGGACACGTTTAGAGCGGGAGCTATTGATCAATTAGAAGTTTGGGGAGAACGTGTAGGTGTCCCTGTAATTAAACAATCAGAAGGATCAGATCCAGCCGCGGTTGTTTATGATGCAGTACAAGCTGCTAAATCAAGACAAGTAGATGTTCTACTATGTGATACTGCCGGACGTTTACAAAACAAGGTAAACTTAATGAAAGAGCTTGAAAAGGTAAAGCGTGTAATTGAAAGGGAAATCCCTGGTGCTCCACACGAGGTTCTTCTAGTTCTTGATGCAACTACCGGACAAAATGCAATGAGTCAGGCTAAAACGTTCACTCAAGCAACTGATGTAACAGGTATTGTCTTAACTAAGCTAGATGGTACAGCAAAAGGTGGAATTGTGCTCGCTATTCGTAATGAGTTAAATACTCCAGTGAAATTTGTAGGTCTCGGAGAAAAAATGGATGACCTACAAGAGTTTGACGCTGAACAATTTGTATTTGGACTCTTTAGTGACATGCTTGAAGAAGCTGAAGGAGCGAATGTAGAAGAACAATAAGTGATAGCTTCAGCGGCTAGCCCTTCGAGTCAAATAACCTGGAGAGAATAAAATGGAAAACCACCATTTTTTTCTCTCCAGAACATTTGCTTGTCAGGGCTAAACGGGGCACTTCAGCTTTTCGGTTTGTCTAGCTTCAGTGCCCAGCCCCTCGAGTCAAATAACCCTCATCAAATAAAAGGGAAAAATCACCCTTTTCTTTGATGAGGAACATTTGCTTGTCGGGGCTAAACGGGGCACTTCAGCTTTTCGGTTTGTCTAGCTTCAGCGGCTAGGTCCTCGAGTCAAATAACCCTCATCAAATAAAAGGGAAAAATCACCCTTTTCTTTGATGAGGAACATTTGCTTGTCGGACCTGAACGAGCCGCTTCAGCTTTTCGTTCTTGACTGGTTATTTATACTCATGTAAGATGTTAGTTTGTAAAGGTAATTCACTTAACAAGGGGGGATTTCTTGTGCTTGAAAAGACAACTAGGATGAATCTATTATTTGATTTTTATCAGTCACTACTAACTCCAAAGCAGAGGAGTTATATGGTGTTGTATTACCTAGATGACTACTCCTTAGGTGAAATTGCCGAAGAATATGAAGTTAGTCGCCAAGCAGTCTATGATAATATAAAGAGAACGGAAGCTATGCTTGAAGAGTATGAGGACAAGCTTCATTTACTAGAAAAGTTTCAAAAGAGGCAAGAGATTATTAAAAAGTTAAAACATGATCTACATCATGCAGAAGAGGTAAAAAAGCTAATAGATGAACTGGATCAATTAGATTAGGGGGAGGCAAGCGATGGCATTTGAAGGATTAGCCGACCGATTACAGAGTACCATTCAAAAGATTAAGGGCAAAGGTATAGTAACTGAAGCCGATGTGAAGGAAATGATGCGTGAGGTTCGTCTTGCGCTGTTAGAAGCGGATGTTAACTTTAAAGTAGTAAAAGATTTTGTAAAAAAGGTAACAGAGAGAGCTGTTGGTCAAGAGGTTATGAAAAGCTTAACTCCTGGTCAACAAGTCATCAAAGTTGTTCAAGAAGAGCTTACTGCTTTAATGGGTGGAGAACAAAGTAGAATTGCAGTATCCAATCGTCCGCCAACCATAATAATGATGGTTGGATTACAAGGAGCGGGTAAAACAACTACAACTGGTAAGCTAGCTAACCTGCTTCGTAAAAAATACAATAAAAATCCAATGCTAGTTGCTGCAGATATTTATCGTCCAGCAGCGATTAAACAGCTTGAAACCTTAGGTAAGCAACTGAGTATGCCAGTCTTTTCATTAGGTGACCAGGTGAGCCCTGTTGAGATTGCAAGACAAGCGATCGAACATGCTAAAAAAGAACATTATGATTATGTTCTAATTGATACAGCTGGTCGACTTCATGTAGATGAGAACCTCATGAACGAACTGAAAGACGTTAAAGAGCTATCAAAACCAGATGAAATTTTCCTAGTTGTCGATGCGATGACTGGTCAAGATGCCGTAAATGTTGCTGAAAGTTTTAATGAACAGCTTGACATTACGGGTGTAGTTTTAACTAAACTTGACGGTGATACACGTGGTGGGGCCGCATTATCGGTAAAAGCTGTCACGAATACGCCAATAAAATTCGTCGGTTTAGGAGAGAAAATGGACGCTATTGAACCATTTCATCCTGAAAGAATGGCTTCTCGGATTCTAGGTATGGGTGATGTGCTTACACTCATAGAAAAAGCACAAGCCAATGTAGATGAAGAAAAAGCAAAAGAACTAGAACAAAAGATGAGGACGATGTCCTTTACATTTGATGACTTTCTAGATCAGTTGGCGCAGGTAAGAAGTATGGGTCCATTAGATGAATTGCTCGGAATGCTACCAGGTGCCAATAAAATGAAGGGTCTTAAAAATGTTCAGGTTGATGAAAAGCAAATTAGTCATGTAGAAGCTATTATTAAGTCAATGACTAAGAAAGAGAAGGTACAACCTGAAATAATTAATGCAAGCCGTAAAAAAAGAATTGCCAAGGGAAGTGGAACTTCTGTCCAGGAAGTGAATCGATTACTTAAGCAGTTTGAGGACATGAAGAAGATGATGAAGCAAATGTCCAGTATGCAGCAAAAAGGAAAGAAAAAGGGTGGCTTTAAGTTTCCGTTTATGTAGGGTGACGAGCCGCTTCAGCTTTTCGGTGTTGTCTAGCTTCAGCGGCTAGCCCTTCGAGTCAAATAACCCTGACAGAATAAAAGGGAAGTGCGCCCTTTTATTCTGTCAGGAACATTTGCTTGTCAGGGTTAAACGAGCCGCTTCAGCTTTTCGGTGTTGTCTAGCTTCAGCGGCTAGCCCTTCGATTCAAATAACCCTCATCAAATAAAAGGGAAAGATCGCCCTTTTCTTTAATGAGGAACATTTGCTTGTCAGGGCTAAACGAGCCGCTTTAGCTTTTCGGTGTTGTCTAGCTTCAGCGGCTAGGTCCTCGAGTCAAATAACCCTCGTTCAAATAAAAGGGAAAAACCGCCCTTTTCTTCGCCCGAGGAACATTTGCTTTTCGGACCTAAACGAGCCGCTTCAGCTTTTCTTTTTGTACTGTTAAGAAAAAATACTTTACATTCTTTTTGGTTCTTGGTATGATATATTTTGTTGTGAAAACAAGGATATAGATTTATCCAATAAATAATCTTTTATTTAAAAATTTCGGAGGTGCTATATAAAATGGCAGTTAAAATTCGTTTAAAGCGTATGGGTTCAAAGAAAAATCCTTTCTATCGTGTAGTGGTTGCAGATTCTCGTTCTCCACGTGACGGTCGTCTAATTGAGGAAATTGGTACTTACAATCCTGTTGCAGCTCCAGCTGTAGTAGACATTAACGAAGAGCTTGCTCTTAAGTGGTTACAAAATGGTGCAAAGCCATCTGACACAGTGCGTAACCTTTTCTCAAAGCAAGGAATCATGGAAAAGTTCCACGTTGCTAGAAATAGCAAGTAATGAGTGAACTCAGATGAAAGAATTAATTGAAACGATTGTAAAGCCTTTAGTGGATTATCCGGAGGAGGTTGTCATCGATGAAGTCGAAGACAGCCATCATATTACTTATAAGCTTACTGTTCATAAAGATGATGTAGGAAAAATCATAGGTAAAAATGGACGAGTTGCAAAAGCGATCCGTTCGGTTATCTACTCTTCTGCCTCATCAACTAGTAATAAGCGTATACATCTAGATATTCAGTAAAAAGCTTCGTTTCATTGCAGTTGCGACTAGCACTGTTGCTTAATTCAACAAGAAACACTAAAGGGTGGGGATTTTCCTCTCCCTTTTTTTATAGGACTCTTTTCTACATCTCATACTATAAAACCGAAGTGATAATGATTAGAAAAGAAAAGAGCAACTCTGACCACTGTACTTCCGAGTAAAAATCCGGCTTTAGGATTTTTACCGAAAGCAACAATACCGAATAGAGCCTTTTATTGTTAGAGACACAATTCCTTTCTGCTCTTTATTTGTCCACATCTTCCCACTTAAGGAAAGCGCGGCATACAAAAGAACAAAGGTATAGAAACCATTACTTATTTTTGTCTCAATGTTCATGTAGGGCTTGCGTCTTGTTTGCTAGATAAGAATCGTAAAATGACGAACTTGCTTTTAAGGAGGAGTTAGGTTGAAAGTTCTACAAACTGTGATTGTTAAACAAATCCTGACAGAAAAAAGTAAACATGATTTAGTAGAGCAATTCTCACAACAAAAACTCCAGCTCCAAAAAGAATGTGAGCAGCTACGGTTTGAACAGAAAAAAATGAGGGCAGATCAAAAGCATCAATTTTCTCAGCTGCAAAGCTATGAGCATGAAGTAAAGGCTAGATTGGATAAAATAAATAATATTGATTTCATGATAGAGCAATTACATATGCTACCAGTAGGTAGTGAGATTAAACAACAAGAAGTCCAGGCTGTAATTGATGTTGAGATTGGTGACCAATGGAATGAGCTTGATAAGACAATTGTAGTTAAAGAAGGCAAAGTAGTAGATATCAGATAGAGGTGACAAAGTTTGAGTAAATGGTTTAACGTAGGAAAGATTGTTAACACTCATGGTATAAGGGGGGAGGTTCGAGTTATTTCAACCACTGACTTCCCGGAGGAAAGATATGCCAAAGGAAACACATTGTTTATCTTCTCACAAAATGAAGACCCTATTGAAGTAAAAGTGACAGGACACCGTGTCCATAAAAATTTTGATTTACTATTATTTGAAGGGTACACAAATGTGAATCATGTTGAACGTTTTAAAGGAGCTATGATTAAGATACCTGAAGACCAACAAGGTGAATTAGATGAAGGTGAATTCTATTACCATGAAATCATTGGTTGTACAGTGGAAACTGTGGAGGGAGAAAAACTCGGTAAAGTTAAAGAGATCCTCTCAACAGGTGCAAATGATGTATGGGTCATACAAAGACATGGTCAAAAAGATGCCTTAATCCCTTATATTGAAGAGGTTGTTAAAGAAATTAATACTGAAAATAAACTCATTATTATTCAACCTATGGAAGGATTGCTTTCATAAATGAAAATAAACATTCTAACTCTTTTTCCTGACATGTTTACAGGTGTTCTGCAGCATTCCATGATGAAGATTGCTCAGGAGAGAGAGGCAGTTCAAATTGATGTCATTAATTTCCGTGATTATTCAGCTAATAGACACAAGAATGTTGATGATTATCCATATGGTGGCGGTGCAGGGATGGTTCTTACTCCTCAGCCTATTTTTGATGCTGTGGACCATTTGAAAGAGGAAGCCGCTTCTTCACCCAGAGTAATTTTGATGTGTCCTCAAGGGGAAAGATTCACTCAAAAAAAAGCAGAGGAATTAGCTAGGGAAGATCACTTGATTTTTATTTGTGGACACTATGAAGGTTATGACGAAAGAATTCGAGAATATGTAGTTACCGATGAAATTTCAATTGGTGACTACGTATTAACAGGTGGAGAGTTAGCGTCAATGGTGATAGTAGATAGTGTCGTAAGATTACTACCGGATGTACTAGGCAATGAGGCTTCTCATAAAAAGGATTCCTTTAGTACAGGATACCTGGAACACCCTCAATATACTAGACCAGCTGAATATAGAGGATATAAGGTTCCTGATGTACTATTATCAGGTAATCATAAAAAAATTGAAGAATGGCGCTCTAAAGAATCTCTTAGGAGAACGTTAAACAGGAGACCTGATTTAATTATTGAGGAAAACCTTACTCAAGAACAAAAAAAATGGTTATCTGAACTTCAAAAAGAGACTGACTAGCTATTGCAACCTATATATCTGTATGGTATGATGTTACTTGTGACTTAGGCTGTTTACAAGCTGATGTCTGTATAACGGTGTTCCGCTGCAATGACCAAAATGCGTTGTCATGAGCATCTGTTCGGAAGGAGTTGAATACGATGCAAAAATTAATCGAAGATATCACAAAAGAACAACTTAGATCTGATCTTCCAGCTTTCCGTTCTGGTGACACTGTACGTGTACACGTAAAGGTTGTCGAAGGAACTCGTGAGCGTATCCAGATTTTTGAAGGTGTTGTGATTAAGCGTCGTGGTGGAGGAATTAGCGAAACATTCACAGTACGTAAGATCTCTTACGGTGTTGGTGTTGAACGTACTTTCCCATTACACTCACCTAAAATTGCGCTAATCGAAGTAATTCGTCGTGGTAAAGTTCGCCGTGCGAAGCTGTACTACTTACGCAATCTACGTGGAAAAGCAGCACGTATTAAAGAGGTACGATAAGCTAAAAAACTTCCATCATTGTGGCCGTGTCCACAATGATGTGAAGTTTAACCTATTAAATGCTAGGGAGCAAGTAGTAAATTGCTCTGTGTATATAATAAGAAATCAGGAGCTTGAGTATCAAGCTCCTTTTCTAATAAACCGGTATAATGAGTGGAGGATAAGTGATGACCCGTCAGAAAAGCGAAGTTTGGGAATGGATGAAAGCACTGGTAATTGCTGTATTATTAGCTGCAGGTATACGTTACTTTCTTTTTGCGCCAATTGTTGTAGACGGATTATCAATGATGCCAACCCTCCATGATCAGAATCGAATGGTTGTTAGCAAGTTGAGCTACAATATTGGTGAACCGAAACGTTTTGATATTGTTGTGTTTCATGCACCTGAGCAAAAGGATTACATAAAGCGTGTAATAGGGCTTCCAGGCGATCACGTTGAATATAAAAATGATGTGTTATACATAAATGGTGAACCCATAGAAGAACCGTATCTTGATGGTGCGAAGACCGAGTTAATAGATGCACCTCTAACATATGATTTTGAGTTAGAACAATTATGGGGAGAGAAAACAGTTCCTGAAGGTCATCTCTTTGTAATGGGGGATAATCGTCGATTTAGTAAAGATAGTAGAGATATTGGATTTGTACCAATGGAGAGTGTTATAGGTAAGACAAATGTGGTATATTGGCCTCTCTCTGAAATTCGTTTTGTCGATTAATATTTTAGTAGGAAGGGAAGAGTCTTACTCATTCCCTTTTTTAATGCCTACATATAAGTTGTCTTTTTCTTAGGCTCTTAATGGGTGGTGGAATGGAGCGAAAGACACTTGATCCTGCGGCAAGTAGAGGAAAGGGTCTTTTCACGATAGTGAAAATATCCTTCCTTCCAAGGAAAGTAAGTGTCTGGAGCGCGATGTAACGACAATTTATTTACATGTAACTCACGAAAAGCAACAAATTATGAGGAAAAGAAAAACTCATCTTTTAGTAGCTACTAACATGTCCATTGTATAAAAATCGAAGTTATAATAAAACTAGTAAAAGGTGGTGAACATCTTGACAATTCAATGGTTTCCAGGACATATGGCAAAAGCAAGGCGCCAAGTACAAGAAAAACTTAAATTAATTGATGTGGTGGTAGAATTAGCAGACGCGAGAATTCCAAATTCTTCAAGAAATCCAATGATTGACGAGATTGTCTCAACTAAGCCAAGGTTAATGCTTCTGAATAAAGCAGATTTAGCAGATGATAGAAAGACAAATGAATGGATTCAGCATTTTGAAAATAAAGGGATTAAGACATTAGCTATAGATGCACAATCTGGTACAAATTTAAAACAAATTATTCTTAGTTGTCAGGAACTTGTCCATGAAAAATGGGAGAGAATGAGAGCGAAAGGGCTAAATCCACGTGCGATACGTGTACTCATCATTGGAATTCCAAATGTGGGTAAATCCACACTCATTAATAAATTAGCGAAACGAAATATTGCAAAAACGGGAGATCGACCTGGTGTTACTACTGCTCAACAGTGGATTAAGGTAGGAAAAGAATTGGAATTATTAGATACACCGGGAATTCTGTGGCCAAAATTTGAAGATGAATTAGTGGGCCTTCGCCTGGCAACTACAGGTGCAATAAAGGATACAATCATTAATTTGCAGGATGTAGCCGTATTTGCATTAAGATTTCTAACAGATAATTATCCTGATGCGTTGAAGAAAAGATATGACCTCCAAGAGATTCCGGAAGATATCGTGGAGTTATTTGATGCGATTGGTAAGAAGAGAGGATGTCTAATGGGTGGTGGACTTATTGATTATGATAAGACTTCAGAGTTGATTTTAAGAGAGCTTCGTTCCGGCAAACTTGGAAAATTAACATTCGAAACACCGTCTGATTGGAATAACGAATAAGACCTGATAATCAGGTCTTTATTTTTTTTATAAACTTCCGATATAAAAGTTAGGAGTGTGTTATGTATGAAAGAAGATTACACGATAGCTGAAATAGCTTCTTTAATGAAAGAATCGAGTTTAGATAATAAGCTATTAACCAAATTTAAAAAAGATACCCGAAAAGGTGTCATTCGACTAATGGAGCAATATGAAAAGCAACAAGCTGAATTGCTTCGACAACAGGAACAATGGCAACAGATGACTACATATGAGCGAGAACTTCATGAACAGGGGTATCATCTTATTGCCGGTGTAGACGAGGTGGGGAGAGGCCCACTAGCAGGTCCTGTGGTTGCTGCAGCCGTTATTCTACCTAGACAAGTAGAGTTAATCGGAATTAATGACTCTAAGCAATTAACGGAGAGTAAAAGAGAGTATTACTATCACCTGATTCAAGACCTTGCTATTAGCATTGGAATAGGTGTGATTCATGCTTCTCAAATAGATGAAGTTAATATATATGAGGCTACGAAACTTGCAATGGAAGAGGCTATCCACCAACTTAAACCATACCCCGACCATTTATTAATTGATGCCATGAAACTTAATCTTAATATACCACAGCACTCAATTGTAAAAGGTGACCAGAATAGTGTATCCATTGCAGCAAGTTCAATTATCGCAAAAGTTACAAGAGACAAATACATGAAGAATCTTGGTGAAACGTATCCACACTATGGATTTGAGAATCATATGGGCTACGGTACAAGACAGCATTTAGAAGCTATCGAGTCATATGGTATTATTTCTGAACACCGCCGTTCTTTTGCTCCGATAAAAGAGGTGGCCGTTCAATAAGAGTATGGAGGTGCTGGTATGAATCCTGCAAGTCTCATCTCATCATTTATTAGCGGTGAGCGTATATATAGTTCACCCTCTTTATCACTTCGACCTGGACAAGTGATATCTGGTAAAGTTGAGAAATTATTTCCTAATAATACCGCTCTTGTTCAACTTGGGTCTCTTAGGCTCCATGCACAAATAGATACGTCGATTGAAGCGAACGGAAGGTATTGGTTTGAAGCACAGCCATCTCAAAATGGTGATTTAGTGTTAAAAGTAATTGAGCATAATCCAAAAGGACAATTAGCTGGAAAGGATTCAATTGGCTCTTTACTTAGTCAGTTTCAATTATCAGATACAAAACTAAATCATCAACTTTTACAGTTTTTATTAACTTCCAATCTACCATTTACAAAGGAACAACTCTCTAAAGCTTCCATGTGGATCAAGGAGCTGAGTAAACCTTCTAACGGAACTGCCGCTATTGAGATGATGCTAAAAAAGGACTTGCCGTTTACAAATGAAACGTTTAAATCACTTATAGAGTTTCAAAAACCTTCTAAACTATCTACTCAACTTGAACAATTAGCGAAATTGTTAGATAGTCCAAAGTTCTCGAATTCAGAGGTAACAGGACAACTAAAGGATCTTATAGTAAGTTTGAGGGAAGGGAATTCTATTACTGTGAGTCAAAAGGTAGTCGAATCTCTCGTTGAGCAATGGTTTTCTTCTAACAATTCAAACGAAGCGAGACAGGCGGCCCTAAAATTGCTTCATGAGTTACAAGTATTTAGTAAATCCTCTCTACCAGAAACACTATTAAAAACGGATCAACTAAGTATAAATGGAACGTCTAACCCAGCAGAAAAAGAAATGATAAAACAAGTAGTTAACTCACTTTCCCCAGTGGACTTGTCTAAGATTTCAGCCAGAATGAGAGAGTTAGCTCAAGGGAATTCAGGTACAACTTCGCCTGTGGAAGCAAATTTAATAAAAGAGCTATTAGATAAATTTAATCAATTCACACAAAGTTTTTTGGAAGATGGTACCGAAGTAAAACACCAATTAAAGCAAATGATTCAGACATTGGGATTAGAGCATGAAAGAGAAATAGCGACGTTTGTAAAAAATGATATAGAGGCTCCAGCTAAATTGGAATCCCTAAAAGCGCTTTTATTACAAGCAATAGCTGAACTTGGACCAAATGGGAAGGAAATGGAGTCGTTGCTACATCGTCTAACAGGAATGCAGCTGCTGGCTCAAGAATCAAATGGACCGATACAACAGTTATACATGCAGTTCCCTCTTGCTTTAGGCAATAAATTAACCGATATCACAATCCAATGGAGTGGGAGAAAAAAGAAGGACGGTCAGATTGACTCAGGCTTCTGCAGGATTTTATTTTACCTAGATTTAGAGAATATTAACCAGACGATCATTGATATGCAAGTTCAAAATCGCGTTATAAATATATCCATCTTTAATGAAACAGAAGGTCTTCAACACATTGTTTCAAAAGGATATAATATATTAAAAGAGAATCTATCTTCATTGGATTATATATTATCCTCCGTAAAGGTTATAGATTCTCTTGAGAAAAAATCTACAAATCAACAAGATCCTAAGGCTTTTAACTTTAAACAGAAGGATTACCAAGGAGTGGATCTAAAAATATGACAGATTACAAGCTTGAAGCACGGAGGGAAGCATTAGCTCTGTCCTATGATCCTATAACAAATAGTGCCCCGAAAGTAGTTGCTAAGGGAAAAGGCCTAGTGGCAGAAAATATTATTCAAAAAGCCAAAGAAAATAATATTCCTATACAAGAGGATACCTCATTAGTTGAGCTACTGAGTCAACTTCAAATTAATGAATCTATTCCTGAAGAGCTCTATCAGGCAGTGGCAGAAGTTTTTGCTTTTGTCTATCGAGTTGACCGAGAACTAAAAAAGCCTACTCACTCATGAGTGGGCTTTTTTCCTGGATTTTCCTTGTATAATTCTAGTGTTGAAGAGCGTAGTTAATATTAAGAATAATAAAATTATAGATATTTAAAGTTTATTGAAAATTTAGAAATCTCTCAGTTGTATATTTATTATTGAGTTATGCTAGACAAGGTACGTCTCATTTTATACAATGAAAACGCAGTCTATTATTTTTGTTACATAATGATAGGAGGATGAACAATGAATATCCATGAGTATCAAGGTAAAGAGGTCCTCAGAAAATATGGGGTTTCGGTCCCAAATGGTAGAGTTGCTTTTACTGTTGAAGAAGCTGTAGAAGCTGCTAAAGAATTAGGTACACAAGTTTGTGTAGTAAAAGCACAAATTCATGCAGGTGGACGTGGAAAAGCTGGTGGTGTTAAAGTCGCTAAAAACTTAGATGAAGTTCGTACATATGCTAGCGAAATTCTAGGTAAAACACTAGTTACTCACCAAACAGGCCCAGAAGGTAAAGAAGTAAAGCGTTTACTAATTGAGGAAGGCTGCGACATTAAAAAGGAATATTATGTTGGGTTAGTACTTGATCGCGCTACTTCACGCGTTGTTCTTATGGCTTCTGAAGAAGGTGGAACGGAGATTGAAGAAGTGGCAGAAGCTACTCCTGAAAAGATCTTCAAAGAAGTAATTGATCCTGCTGTAGGTCTACAAGGCTTCCAAGCAAGAAGAATTGCTTTCAACATTAACATCCCTAAAGAACTAGTTGGAAAAGCAGTTAAGTTCATGATGGGTCTTTATACAGCATTTGTTGAAAAAGATTGTTCAATTGCTGAAATTAACCCACTTGTAGTAACTGGTGATGGTGATGTAATGGCTCTTGACGCAAAGTTAAACTTTGATTCTAATGCACTATATCGTCATAAAGATATCTTAGAATTACGTGATCTTGAAGAAGAAGATCCAAAGGAAGTTGAAGCTTCAAAATATGATCTTGCTTATATCTCACTAGATGGAAATATTGGTTGTATGGTAAATGGTGCTGGCCTTGCAATGGCTACTATGGACATCATCAAGCATTACGGTGGAAGCCCATCTAATTTCCTTGATGTTGGTGGTAGTGCAACAGCAGAAAAGGTTGCAGAAGCATTTAAAATCATTCTTTCAGATCAAAACGTTAAAGGTATTTTCGTTAATATCTTTGGTGGAATCATGAAATGTGACATTATTGCAACAGGTGTAGTAGAAGCTGCAAAGCAAGTTCAATTAAGTGTACCTTTAGTAGTACGTTTAGAAGGTACAAACGTTGACTTAGGTAAGCAGATTCTTGCTGAATCTGGTTTAGATATTGTTGCAGCTGATTCTATGGCTGACGGCGCACAAAAGATTGTATCACTAGTAGGATAAGAAAGGCAGGGGACAAACATGAGCGTATTTGTTAATAAAGACACAAAGGTAATCGTACAAGGTATTACAGGTTCAACTGCAGCTTTCCATACAAAGCAAATGCTTGAATACGGAACAAAGATTGTTGGTGGGGTTACTCCTGGTAAAGGTGGAACTGAAGTGGAAGGGGTACCTGTATTCAACACAGTTTCAGAAGCTGTTGAAAAAACGGGTGCTAACGTTTCTGTTATCTATGTTCCAGCTCCATTTGCTGCAGATGCAATCATGGAAGGTGTAGACGCTGAGTTAGATCTTGTAATTTGTATTACAGAGCATATTCCAGTGCTTGATATGACAAAGGTTAAGCGTTATATGGAAGGTAAAAAGACTCGCCTAGTAGGTCCAAACTGTCCAGGTGTTATTACTCCTGATGAGTGTAAGATTGGTATTATGCCAGGCTACATTCATACAAAAGGACATGTTGGGGTTGTTTCTCGTTCAGGAACACTAACTTATGAAGCTGTTCACCAATTAACGCAAGCAGGTATTGGTCAATCTTCAGCGGTTGGTATTGGAGGAGACCCTGTTAATGGAACGAACTTTATCGACGTATTAAAAGCATTTAACGAAGATGAAGATACGTATGCAGTCATTATGATTGGTGAAATCGGTGGAACAGCTGAAGAAGAAGCAGCTGAATGGGTAAAGGCAAATATGACGAAGCCTGTTGTAGGATTCATCGGTGGACGTACAGCACCTCCAGGAAAGCGTATGGGCCATGCTGGTGCGATTATTTCTGGTGGTAAAGGTACTGCAGACGAGAAGATTCGCGTAATGAACGAATGTGGAATTAAGGTTGCTGACACTCCATCTGTTATGGGTGAAACATTAATCTCAGTGCTTCATGAGCGTGGAATTTACGAAAAGTGTAAAACTCACTAATGTAATGTTTATAGAGTAGCTCCTATATGGAGCTACTTATTTCTTCATATAAAAGGGAGGTAAAAATGAATCTATTTACTCAGAGACTTCTACATCTTCATAGATGTGGAGAGGTTACTTGGAACATTCTCCATTCCATTCTTGAAGTTGACCCCACTTTAGAAAGCTTCTATAAGCACTCTCCTCTTCATCTGCAAGAAAAGCTACAATTTAAAATACCTTCAGATAAACTGAACTCCATCTATAAAAGTTTGCATTCTGTGACAATTGGAAGTATGCTAGAAAAATACAATAGTCAAAATATTCAGTGCATAACAAGGTTTGACGATACATATCCGCCAAGACTAAAGCATATTTATAATCCACCCTGGGTGTTATATGTAATGGGAAATTGTGACATATTACTTAATAATAAAATGCTTTCAATTGTAGGTACGAGAACTCCCACTTCATATGGAAAGAAAATGACTCAGTTCTTTGTAAGTAAACTTGTAAAAGAGCAGTGGACAACAGTCAGTGGTCTTGCGAAAGGTATAGATGCACTTGTTCACGAAGTCACAGATGCTAATAACGGTCATACAATTGCTGTACTTGGTTCAGGATTTAATTGGCTCTATCCAAAAGAGAATCAATTACTTGCCCATAAGCTGTGTAAGGAAGGGGTATTAGTTTCCGAATATCCACCAGACCGTAAGCCTCAAAAATGGCATTTTCCGGCTAGAAACCGAATTATTAGTGGTTTATCACTCGGGACTATTGTTATAGAAGCAAAAGAAAAAAGTGGGTCTTTAATAACAGCCGATTTTGCCCTAGAGCAGAATAGAGAAGTTTTTGCCGTTCCTGGACCGGCTACTTCAAGCTATTCTAAAGGGTCTAATCTGTTAATCCAACAGGGAGCAAAAATGGTTTTAACACCAGAGGATATAGTTATGGAGTTGAATGATCAGTTGTAGCTTAGAATGTAAAAGTAAAAAAAATACAGAGTAATATAATAGAAGATGAGCGTATTAAACAACAGGTACTTGCTATTAACCTAATCAAATTTAACAAAAATATGTAATTTAGTTTGACAAATGGTTAATCAATATTTAATATAAGTGAAGATTTCATACATTATTTTCTTGAACTATTACCTCTTAAGGAGGAACACATACATATGGCAGATTATCTAGTAATTGTTGAATCGCCTGCTAAGGCTAAAACAATAGAACGATATTTAGGGAAAAAATATAAAGTTAAAGCATCAATGGGACATGTCCGCGACTTACCAAAGAGTCAAATGGGTGTTCAAGTTGAAGATCATTATTCACCAAAATATATAACCATTCGAGGAAAAGGTCCTGTATTAAAAGAATTAAAAACAGCTGCCAAAAAAGCAAAGAAAATATACCTCGCAGCTGACCCTGACCGCGAAGGGGAAGCAATTGCTTGGCATCTGGCCCATACACTTGATGTAGATATTACTTCTGATTGCCGTGTTGTCTTTAACGAAATAACAAAAGACGCTATAAAAGAATCATTTAAGCATCCACGTGCTATTAACATGGATCTAGTTGATGCTCAGCAAGCACGTCGTATTCTAGATCGATTAGTGGGCTACAATATCAGTCCATTACTATGGAAGAAAGTTAAAAAAGGCTTAAGTGCCGGAAGGGTACAATCGGTTGCTGTTAGACTTATTATTGAACGAGAAAAAGAAATACAAGCGTTTGTACCTGAAGAGTATTGGAGTATTAAAGCAGATTTTCTAAAGAGTAAAGAAATAATAGAGGCAGATTTTTATGGAGTCGATGGTAAAAAAACAGAGCTCAAAACTAAAGAAGAAGTAGAGGCAATTAAGAAGAAGTTAGACGGAAAGTCCTTTACAATTAAGAGCGTCAATAAGAGAGAACGTAAGCGTAATCCAGCACCACCATTTATAACGTCTTCTCTACAGCAAGAAGCTGCTAGAAAGCTAAATTTTAGAGCAAAAAAGACCATGATGCTAGCTCAGCAACTCTATGAAGGAATCGATTTAGGAAAAGAAGGTACCGTCGGATTAATTACCTATATGAGAACGGACTCTACTCGAATCTCCGATACGGCTAAGCAAGAAGCGTCAGAGTTTATTACATCTAATTATGGTAAAGAATATTTAGCTAATGAAACAAAAGTAAACAAAAAGAATCAAAATGCGCAGGATGCTCATGAAGGTATCAGACCGACTTCTACAAGTCGTACACCTAATGATATAAAAGAGTTCTTATCACGTGATCAGTTGCGTCTTTACAAACTCATATTCGAGCGCTTTTTAGCTAGTCAGATGGCACCTGCCATCATGGATACGATGACAGTTGATTTAGAAAACAATGGAGTCATCTTTAGGGCAACTGGTTCTAAAATAAAATTCCCGGGTTTTATGAAGGTATATGTTGAAGGAAATGATGATCAAGATGAAGAAAAAGACCGTCTCCTTCCACCTTTAGAAGAGGGTGAAAAACTGGTTCTTAAGGATATTGAGGAAAATCAGCACTTTACTCAGCCGCCGCCGCGATACTCTGAAGCGAGGCTTGTAAAGACCCTTGAGGAGTCAGGGATAGGTAGGCCGTCCACGTATGCACCTACTTTAGATACAATTCAAAAACGTGGTTATGTTGCTCTTGATAATAAGCGTTTTGTTCCAACCGAATTAGGTGAGATTGTCGTTAGTTTAGTGATGGAATTTTTTCCTGAGATTATTGACCTTGATTTCACAGCAAAAATGGAAACAAGCTTAGATGCCGTAGAAGACGGTGATGTGGACTGGGTCAATATTATTGATGAGTTCTATAAAGGCTTTGAAAAACGTCTTGAAAAAGCTGAACACGAAATGCAGGAAATTGAAATTAAAGATGAACCTGCAGGCGAAGACTGTGAGAAGTGTGGTCATGGCATGGTCTACAAAATGGGGCGATATGGTAAATTTATGGCGTGTTCTAACTTCCCAGAATGTCGACATACTAAAGCCATTGTTAAAGATATCGGTGTAGATTGTCCGAACTGTGAAAAAGGAAAAATTATTGAAAGAAAAAGTAAAAAGCGTCGTATCTTTTATGGATGTGATCAATATCCTGAGTGTGAATTTATTTCTTGGGATAAGCCGATTGCAAGAAAATGTCCAAAGTGCGAGTCTTTATTAGTTGAGAAGAAGTTGAAAAAAGGTATTCAAGTACAGTGTATTAGCTGTGACTATAAAGAAGATCAACAAAAGTAACGATGTGAGTTTTCTCACATCGTTCTGTTTTTAGCTAAGTTTGATTTTTTATCAGGATAAGAAAAGCATTTTTTTAGGGTTGGAGGTCTTTACATGAGTAATCAGGTCGTTCATGTCATAGGTGCAGGTTTAGCTGGGTCTGAAGCAGCTTGGCAACTTGCAAATCGAGGAATAAAAGTGAATCTTTATGAAATGAGACCCGTAAAACAAACACCAGCACATCACACAGATAAATTTGCTGAATTGGTGTGCAGTAATTCTTTACGTGCAAATAATTTAACGAATGCAGTCGGAGTTCTCAAAGAAGAGATGAGAATGCTAAATTCTATTATTATAAAATCGGCTGATGCTTGCTCGGTTCCTGCAGGTGGAGCACTCGCAGTAGACCGACATGAATTTGCAGCCTATGTGACTGATTCTGTCAAAAATCATCCCAATGTTACAGTGTTTAATGAGGAGATTACAGACATTCCTGAAGGACCAACGATAATAGCAACAGGTCCATTAACTTCTCAAACTCTCTCGGACAAGCTTAAAAGCCTAACAGGGGAAGAGTATTTGTATTTTTATGATGCTGCAGCTCCTATTATTGAAAAAGATAGCATTGACATGGAAAAGGTGTATCTTAAATCTCGATATGACAAGGGAGATGCAGCGTACCTAAATTGTCCCATGACAGAAGCGGAGTTTGATTGTTTTTATGAAGCAGTAATGGCCGCAGAAGCAGTTCCTCTGAAAGAATTTGAAAAAGAGGTCTTTTTTGAAGGTTGCATGCCGTTTGAAGTGATGGCTGGAAGAGGAAAGAAGACTTTATTATTTGGTCCGATGAAGCCTGTTGGTTTAGAGGACCCGAAAACTGGGAAAATACCGCATGCAGTTGTTCAGTTAAGACAAGACGATGCAGCTGGTACTCTATACAATATTGTCGGATTTCAGACACATTTGAAGTGGGGAGCTCAAAAAGAAGTGATCCGGTTAATTCCAGGATTAGAAAATGCTGAAATTGTTCGTTATGGTGTGATGCATCGAAACACCTTTATTAGTTCTCCAAAGTTATTAAAACCTACTTATCAATATCGTGAAAGAGAGGATTTATTTTTTGCGGGACAGATGACAGGTGTGGAAGGGTATGTTGAATCAGCCGCTTCTGGACTAGTTGCAGGTATGAATGCGGCTAACCTTGTATTGGGAGAGGAGTTAGTAATATTTCCTCATGAAACGGCAATTGGAAGTATGGCAAGATATATTACAACAGCTAACCCAAATAACTTCCAACCGATGAATGCTAACTTTGGGTTATTTAGAGAACTAGATAAGAAAATTAAAAATAAACAAGCTCGAAATGAAGCATTCGCTTCCAGAGCGCTGGAAACAATTCAGAATTTTATAAATAAATAATGGTTTATCATTGCAAGGGCGAATAAATTGTGTTAAGATTTATTCGCCCTTGTGAGGTGATGGCGTGATAACGACAAAGGAACTACTAAAAAGTTTTACGGAATATTTACAAATAGAACGAAACTATTCTGTTTATACAATCGTATATTATACACAGGACATTGAAGAGTTTGCTCGTTTTATGGATTCAGAAGGAGTTAATCAACTTACACAAGTTACATACACAGAGGTACGTATTTACTTAACAAAACTATTTAAACAGAAGTTGGCAAGAAAATCTGTTGCTCGTAAAATTTCTAGCCTAAGAAGTTTTTACAAGTTTTTAATGAGAGAACATATTGTTAATGATAACCCGTTTGCACTCGTATCACTACCAAAGAGAGAGCAGCGTGTACCTCAATTCCTATACCATGACGAGCTTGCAAAGCTTTTTGAGGTTAGTGATGTTTCAACACCGTTGGGTCAAAGAAATCAAGCCATCCTTGAGTTGTTGTATGCGACGGGAATACGTGTAAGCGAATGTTGTAAATTGGAGTTACCAGATCTTGACTTTAGTCTTGGAACGATACTAGTTCATGGTAAAGGAAGTAAACAACGTTATGTACCTTTTGGGAGCTTTGCAAGTGATGCTCTTGAAACATATATAGAAAATGGTAGGAAGGAGCTTCTCCTTAAAGGTAAAAATAATAGCGAAGCATTGTTTCTGAACTACAGAGGTACTCAGTTGACACCAAGAGGAGTCAGGGTTATACTCAATGATTTGATTGAACAGGCGAGCTTAACTATTCATATAAGTCCTCACGTGTTAAGACATACTTTTGCGACACATATGTTAAATGAAGGAGCTGACTTACGGACAGTCCAGGAACTTTTAGGTCATTCTCAGCTTTCATCTACTCAAATATATACTCATGTTACAAAGGACAGACTAAAAACAATTTATATGAATCATCATCCTAGAGCATAGAATATTGAAAGGAGACTTCACAATGTCTACATTTCATGCAACAACTATTTTTGCAGTTCAACATAACGGTCAATGTGCAATGTCTGGAGATGGTCAAGTAACATTTGGGAATGCGGTTGTTATGAAGCATACGGCGAAGAAAGTAAGAAGACTCTTTCAAGGACGAGTGCTTGCTGGTTTTGCAGGTTCAGTAGCTGATGCTTTTACTCTTTTTGAAAAGTTCGAAGGGCGACTAGAAGAATATAACGGAAATCTTCAAAGGGCAGCAGTGGAACTAGCAAAAGAGTGGAGAAGTGACAAAGTATTAAGAAAATTAGAGGCAATGCTTATCGTAATGAACCATGAGCATCTTCTCTTAGTTTCTGGTACAGGAGAGGTAATTGAGCCTGATGATGGTATTCTAGCAATTGGCTCAGGAGGAAATTATGCCCTTTCTGCAGGTAGAGCGTTAAAAAAATATGCAGGTACAACAATGACGGCTAAAGAAATTGCTCAAGCGGCACTAGAAGTTGCTGAAGAGATCTGCGTGTATACTAATGACCAAATCATAGTTGAAGAACTATAAGGGGGACCTGATGATGAATTTAACACCACGTCAAATTGTTGAGCGTCTCGATCAATATATAGTTGGACAAACGAAGGCGAAGAAAGCAGTGGCAGTTGCGTTAAGGAACCGTTATCGAAGAGGTCTGCTACACGAAAACCTACGGGATGAAGTAGTACCGAAAAACATTTTAATGATTGGTCCTACTGGCGTAGGTAAGACAGAGATTGCAAGAAGAATGGCAAAACTTGTTGGTGCTCCATTTATTAAGGTAGAAGCAACAAAGTTTACGGAAGTAGGCTATGTAGGTAGAGATGTAGAATCCATGGTTCGCGACTTAGTTGAAACCTCTGTGCGTTTAGTAAAAGAAGAAAAAATGCAGGATGTAAAAGAAAAGGCACTTTCAAATGCAAATAAGCGACTTGTTGAATTATTAGTGCCTGCAAAACAAAAACAAACTTCTTTTAAAAATCCGTTTGAGATGCTTCTAGGTGGGAATCAGACCCAAAGTAATAATGACGATGATGATAGACAAGATGAACAAACCCTCTCACAAAAAAGAAAACAAATGGCTCATCAGCTTGCGCTTGGAGAACTAGAAGATACCATGGTGACCATTGAAATTGAAGAACAACAGCAATCTATGTTTGATATGCTTCAAGGCTCTGGCATGGAGCAAATGGGAATGAATATGCAGGACGTTCTAGGTAACTTTATGCCAAAGAAAAAGAAAAAGCGCAAGTTAACAGTTAGAGAGGCTAGAAAGGTTCTTGTAAATGATGAGGCACAAAAGTTAATTGATATGGATGAAGTTACCCAACTAGCAGTAAACAGAGCAGAGCAAACTGGTATTATATTTATTGATGAAATTGACAAGATTGCTGGCAAAAGTCAGGGAGGTTCAGCTGACGTCTCTAGAGAAGGTGTTCAGCGTGATATTTTACCTATCGTTGAAGGGTCTACTGTTGTAACGAAGTATGGACCTGTTAAAACTGATCATGTCCTTTTTATAGCTGCGGGTGCTTTCCATATTGCAAAGCCATCTGATTTAATACCAGAATTACAAGGGCGATTCCCAATTCGCGTGGAACTAACGAAATTGACGGTAGAAGATTTTGTAAGAATTCTAGTTGAGCCGGATAACGCCATTATCAAACAATATATAGCTTTATTAGAAACAGAAGGTATACAAATTGAATTTTCTGACGATGCTATTCGTAAGATGGCAGAAGTTGCGTATGGAGTGAATCAGGATACTGACAATATTGGAGCAAGAAGATTGCACACAATTATGGAAAGATTGCTTGAAGACTTGTCTTTCGAAGCGCCAGATATCACTATGGATAAAATTGTCATCACTCCTCAATATGTGGAAGAAAAGCTGGGGACAATCGCAAAGAATCGTGACTTAAGTCAGTTTATTTTATAGAATAAGAGATGGAACATGGAGTTACTATTAGGAGGAGCAAGTTAAATGGAACTATTAGACAAAACAAGGAAGATTAATGCAATGCTTCAAAGGGCTGCTGGTAAGCCTGTTAACTTTAAGGAAATGGCTGAGACATTACGTGATGTAATAGAATCAAATGTCTTTGTTGTTAGTCGAAGAGGAAAACTATTAGGATTCGCTATTAACCAAAAAATTGAAAATGAACGTATGATTAAAATGCTTGAAGATCGTCAGTTCCCAGAAGAATATACAAATGGATTATTTAATATAAGTGAAACATCTTCTAACCTTGATATTAACAGCCCTTATACAGCGTTCCCAGTTGAAAACAAAGACCTGTTTAGTAAAGGCTTAACGACAATTGTTCCAATCATCGGTGGTGGTGAACGTTTAGGTACATTAATTTTGGCCCGTCTTACTGGCCCGTTCCTAAATGATGATTTAATTCTTGGAGAATACGGTGCAACAGTAGTAGGTATGGAAATTCTTCGTGAAAAGTCAGAAGAAATTGAAGAGGAAGCAAGAAGTAAGGCTGTTGTACAAATGGCAATTAGTTCGTTATCTTATAGTGAGTTAGAAGCAATTGAACACATTTTTGAAGAATTAAACGGAAACGAAGGCTTACTTGTTGCAAGTAAGATTGCAGATCGTGTTGGTATTACAAGATCAGTTATTGTAAATGCACTTAGAAAGCTAGAAAGTGCGGGAGTAATTGAATCACGTTCACTAGGGATGAAGGGTACATATATCAAAGTGTTAAATGATAAGTTTCTTCATGAGCTTTCCAAATTAAAAACAAGTTAATTAAACGTAAAACATCTTATCTGGTTAGATAAGATGTTTTTTTTATGAGTTTTTAACAATGTTTGTTCGAGAGGTCCGAAATTTGTGATTATAGGAAAATGAGGATACATTTTTTATGAAAGAGTAGGCAAATCACGTTATTTGTGAATTAATATCATAATTTTTTTCGAAAATAATTAAATTCATGTCGAAAATGGTAAAAATATACCGATTTAGTTAAAATTAATGATGTTACAAATTTCGACATTGTATATAATGAGAATAGGTCAGTGTGATACATAAAACTTTGCACGTAAAGTTTTGTGAGAATAACTAGTACTAATTAACGATTTTTTATTATTATGTGACTCGTCATAGACATAATTACTAGAATTCTCTACAATGTTAGAGGATAAATAACATTGAAATTGAACTATTAATATAACTAATTAACATAAAAAAGGTGAGGTGAACACATATGAAGCTATTTTCTGGCACAATTAATCAACTTGAAAATTCGCTAAAATACTCCACACTTAAACAAAAAACGATTGCACAAAATATCGCAAATGTCGACACGCCTAATTATAAAGCGAAAGAAGTGTTGAAACCTTCTTTTCAATCTGAGTTAAATTCTGCTATGCAAGCACACCGTACGGATGCAAGACATTTTCAGTTTTCGAATGCTAGCCAGTCTTCCGGTGTTGTTGTAAGTAGGCCAAATTCACAATATAACCACAATGGGAATAGTGTTGATGTAGATAAGGAAATGTCTGAAATGGCTGAAAATCAAATCTACTACAATGCATTAATAGAACGGATAAGTGGTAAATTTAACTCGTTAAAAACTGTCATTACTGGAGGGAAGTAATTATGACGATGTTTCAAGGTCTTAATATTAGTGCTTCGGCCTTAACAACCCAACGCTTGCGTATGGACGTCATTTCTTCCAATATGGCAAACGTGGATACAACTAGAGGAAAGTTTGTGAATGGTGAATGGCAGCCCTATACCCGTAAAATGGTCGTTACTCAAGCAAACGAATCTTCTAAATTCAGAAACGTGCTAAGTCATGCAATGAATAGTACAAGCGCTAGTTCTGTTGGGAACGGAGTGAAAGTCACTAGAATTGTAGAAGATAAGGCACCATTCAAACTTGTATACAATCCGGAGCATCCTGATGCAAATGAAGAAGGGTATGTACAAATGCCTAATGTTGACCCTTTAAAGGAAATGGTGGATCTAATGAGTGCTACCAGGTCATACGAAGCTAATGTGACTGTGTTCAATGCAAACAAAGGAATGTTAATGAAAGCATTAGAAATCGGGAAATAGGTTGGTGGAATATAAATGATAAACAAGATTACAAGTCAAGCTGGGATCATTCCTACTAGTTCATCTGTACCATTAAAAGCATCACCTGCAGTGTCACAGCAGAAGTTTGCTGATTTTCTAAAGAATTCAATAGATCAAGTAAATAAATCACAAAATCAATCCGATCTTGCTACACAGAAGCTTGCTAACGGTGAAAATATAGATTTACATGAGGTTATGATTACATCGCAAAAGGCAAGTATCACTCTTCAAGCAACTCTAGAAATACGAAATAAAGTAGTTGAGGCTTATCAAGAAGTTATGAGAATGCAAGTTTAATAATTAAAGAGATAGAGAAAAGAGATATTAGATAAAGAGAAAATAACTGGGAGCGGTTATTACCAATGAGTAAACAATACGTCATAATAACCGGGGGAATATAATGAACGAAAAAATGCAACTACAAATGAACCAACTGAAGACGTTTTGGCAGAATCGTTCATCAAGCCAAAAGGGTATGATGATCGGTTCACTATTACTGTTTATCACATTAATCGTCATAGTTTCCATGGTCTCTTCGAAAGTGGATTATTCGCCCTTATATAGTAACTTAAGTCCTGCTGAAGTAGGCGAAATTAAAACGCAATTAGATGGAAGAGGTATTCAGTCACAAATTGCTGATAACGGTACAACAATTATGGTTCCACAAGAAGTAGTGGATACGTTAAAGGTTGAGTTGGCAGCAGAGGGATTCCCGAATAGTGGGAGTATTGATTATTCATTCTTTAGCCAAAATGCAGGATTCGGTATGACTGACAATGAGTTTAATGTGTTAAAGCTAGATGCAATGCAAACAGAGCTGGCTGAATTAATGAAAGGTATAGAAGGAGTAAATGATGCGAAGGTTATGATTAATCTTCCAGAAGAATCTGTTTGGATGTCTGAAACTGGACAAGAAGCTTCTGCCTCAATCGTTTTAAATACGAAGCCCGGATATCGCTTTGAAGAGCAACAAATTGAAGCTTTATATAATCTAGTTTCAAAAAGTGTACCGAACCTACCTACTGATAATATCGTCATTACAAATCAACTTTTTGAGTATTTTGATCTAAAAAATGGTGGTTCTAACGAAATTGGAGATTCAGCTACTGCATTCCAAACACAATATCAAATCAAGCAAGAAGTTGAAAGAGATGTACAACGTCAAGTTCAGCAAATGCTTGGGTTGATGATGGGGCAAGATAAGGTAGTTGTCTCCGTAACTGCTGATATTGATTTTACACAAGAAAACAGAGAAGAAAATTTAGTTACTCCAGTAAATACTGAAAATATGGAAGGTATTGCTGTTAGTATTGAAAGAATTACAGAAACTTACACAGGTGACGGAGCGTTAGCAGAGGGTGTAGATGGAACAGGTGAAACAGATATTACAAACTATGCTACTGGTGGAGCTACTGGCTCGGGTGAATATGAAAAAATTGAAGAGCGTATCAACAATGATGTAAATAGAATCAGGAAAGAAATTGTTGAAAGTCCTTATAAAGTCCGTGATTTAGGAATTCAAGTTATGGTTGAACCGCCTACTGCGGACGATCCTACATCATTACCACAGCAATCTATTGATGAAATTGAACAGATTTTAAATACAATTATTCGTACTTCAATTGCGAAGGAGGCAGGTGCTCCTGAGTTAACGGACGAAGAGTTGCAAAATAAAGTTGCAGTATCTGTACAAACATTCAACGGTAAAGTAGATTTTGAAACACCAGCTGCCGAAACCATTCCTTTATGGGCTTATGCTGCAGGTGGGGGTTTACTAGCTATTATCATGCTATTATTATTCCTATTATTTAGAAAGAAAAAGAAGAAAGATAAGCAAGAGATTGAATATGAAGAACCTTTCCAAGCAGCTTCTGTTCAAGATATTAATGACGATAAGGAAACTGCGTCTGACGTAATTAAAACACAATTAGAAAAACTAGCAAAAGACAATCCTGGAGATTTTGCAAAACTATTGAGATCTTGGATTGCTGAAGAGTAGGAGGATAGTGTATGGCGAAAAAAGACAATAAAGGTGAGCTTTCTGGCCGACAAAAAGCTGCTATCCTTCTTATCTCATTAGGTCCAGATGTATCTGCATCTGTCTACAGACACTTGTCTGAAGAAGAGATAGAAAAACTCACTCTTGAGATTTCCGGAGTTAGAAAAGTAGACAGCGGTGCAAAAGAGGAAGTTCTAGAAGAATTCCACCAAATTGCATTAGCACAGGACTATATCTCCCAAGGAGGTATTTCTTACGCAAAGCAAGTGCTAGAGAAGGCACTTGGTCCTGAAAGTGCAGCAAATATTATCAATCGCTTAACTTCTTCCTTACAAGTTAAACCTTTTGATTTTGCTCGTAAGGCAGATCCAGCTCAGATATTAAACTTTATTCAAAATGAACATCCACAAACAATATCTTTAGTGTTATCCTATCTGGACCCATCACAAGCAGGACAGATATTGTCAGAACTGCCACAGGAGATGCAAGCAGATATTGCTCGAAGAATTGCATTGATGGATAGTACTTCTCCAGAAGTAATTAACGAAGTTGAACAAATCCTTGAGCGTAAGCTTTCTGCAACCGTAACACAGGATTATACTCAAACTGGTGGAGTTGAGGCAGTTGTTGAAGTGTTGAATGGAGTGGATCGTAGTACAGAACGAACTATTTTAGATGCACTTGAAATTCAAGATCCTGAATTAGCAGAAGAAATTAAAAAGCGTATGTTTGTATTTGAAGATATCGTTACGCTCGATAACAGAGCCATTCAACGTGTTATTCGTGATGTCGAGAATGCAGATCTTATGCTATCACTTAAAGTGGCAAGTGAAGAAGTTAAAGATATTGTGTTTAGCAATATGTCTAAACGTATGGTGGATACATTTAAAGAGGAAATGGAATTTATGGGACCAGTTCGTCTGCGTGATGTAGAAGAGGCTCAATCTAGAATTGTTGCTATTATAAGACGTTTAGAGGAAGCTGGTGAAATCGTTATTGCCCGCGGTGGAGGAGATGATATCATTGTCTAGATTAATCAAATCCCAATACGTAAATCCTCATGAAGATGAAAAAAAAGTGATTAAGCTTCAACCCGTTTTTATTCCATCTATCGGAGAAGAAGTATCACCAGAACTCACTCTTCTAAGGGCCAACCAAGAAGCAGAGCGAATACTTGCTGACGCCAAGGAACAAAAAGAACGTGTTACTGATGAGGCAAAAGCAATGCTTCAACAGGTGCAAGATCAAATTTCTGAATTAAAGGCAGAGTGGGAGCTTGAAAAGAAATTTCTAATGGAAGCAGCGCAACAAGAAGGCTTTCAAGTTGGATTGCAACAAGGCGAACAAGCTGCTAAGCAAGAGTATTCTACTTTAATTACTGAAGCCAATCAGATTGTTGAACAGGCAAAAGTCAGTTATACAGAACAGTTAGAACAAGCCGAAGAAACCATTTTAAAGCTTGGACTTAAAGTAGCAGACAAAATTTTGAAAGTTCATCTCGATGAAACGAGAGAAGACTTTATACAAGTTGTAAAGCAAGCAATAAAAGAAGTGAAGGACTATGCAGATGTAAATATCATTGTGCACCCTTCCGTATATGAACTAGTGTACGCACAGATTGACGAGTTAAAAGCATTGTTTAACGGTGATAAAAGTCTCTACATCTATTCAAATGAAGAGTTATCTAACTATGGTTGTTTGATAGAATCGTCATTTGGGCGAATTGACGCAAGTATTGATAGTCAATTGAATGAACTAAAAGTGAAGCTTCTTGAGTTAATAGAGGAGGAATAAACTCACGTGAAGGCAATAGAACTTTTGAATGAAATACACAATATAGATTCCTATAAACGATTTGGTAAAGTTGCCAGAGTTGTAGGGTTGATGATTGAATCTCAAGGACCAGAAGCTTCTATTGGAGATGTTTGTCATATATATGTTGGCTCAAGTAAGAAACAAAGAAAGGTCACTGCTGAAGTAGTAGGATTTCGAGACGAATTCGTTATTTTAATGCCTTTTACAAACATCAATGATATCTCACCTGGAAGTATAGTTGAGGCTACTTCAAAACCACTCCAAGTTAAGGTTGGAAGTGGATTAATAGGTAAAGTTGTCGACTCCTTAGGTTTACCTCTAGATGGAAGCCTTCTTCCTAAAGGTTTATCCAGTGTTGGAACAGATCAATCACCACCCAATCCTATGGACAGGCCTACGATAGAGGAGAGTATAGATGTTGGTGTACGTGTCATCGATTCTCTATTAACAGTCGGAAAAGGCCAACGCGTGGGGATCTTTGCAGGAAGTGGTGTTGGTAAAAGTACATTACTCGGCATGATTGCAAGAAACACTACTGCTGACTTAAATGTAATTGCTCTAATCGGCGAGCGTGGTCGTGAAGTGAAAGAGTTTATCGAAAGAGATCTAGGCCCTGAAGGATTAAAACGATCGATCGTAGTGGTAGCTACTTCTGACCAACCTGCTTTAATGAGAATTAAAGGCGCATATACTGCGACCGCGATAGCAGAATATTTTAGAGATAAAGGCTTAAATGTCATGTTAATGATGGATTCTGTCACTCGTGTTGCAATGGCTCAACGTGAAATTGGATTGGCTGTTGGTGAACCGCCAACCACCAAAGGTTATACGCCATCAGTATTTGCAACTTTACCAAAACTTCTTGAAAGAACAGGAACCAATCAACATGGGACCATCACAGCATTCTATACAGTGTTGGTAGACGGTGATGATATGAATGAACCGATAGCTGATACTGTTCGAGGGATTTTGGATGGACATTTCGTTCTGGATCGACAACTGGCTAATAAAGGTCAGTTCCCTGCAATTAATGTGTTAAAAAGTATTAGTCGTGTAATGAACCATATTGTCGCTACAGAGCACAAAATATCAGCTGAAAAATTGAGGGAACTATTATCAACTTATATTAACTCAGAAGACTTGATTAATATTGGAGCGTATAAGCGGGGTTCATCTCGGGAAATTGATGAAGCTATTCGTTACTATCCGAAGATTATCTCGTTTCTTAAACAAGGTACTCATGAATCAATCTCCAGAGACGAAAGTATTGAAATGCTAAAAGCGTTAATAGGGACAGGAGGATAAAAAATGAACTTTACGTACAAATTTCAAAAAACCCTGTCTATCAAAGAAACCGAAAAAGAACGTGCCCTAGAATCATATCAACAATCAGTAAAGAGTTTTGAAGAAGTAGCAGAGAAGCTTTACCATTCGTTAAAACAAAAAGAAGATTTAGAAGAATCACAACTTGAGAAAGTGAACGGTGGATTGAATATTCAAGAGCTAAGACATCATCAACAGTTTATACAAAACTTAGAGAAAACAATTAACCACTTACAGGGTCTAGTTTTGAATGCAAGACAAAAAATGACCGAGCAAGAACAGTTTCTTTTGGAGAAAAACATCGAGGTCAAAAAGTATGAAAAGATAAAAGAAAAGCAGTTTTCTCAGTTTTTAGAGTTGATGAATGCGGAGGAAAATAGATTGATGGATGATATATCAATCCAACAATTTATGAATAGAGGAAGTTAGGTGATATATTGGAACAGCTTCAAGAAAATGAATCCAAACTCATAAATAAATTTCAATGGTTTCTCTTTGTAGGTGTAATCCCACTCCTCTTTGCGGTTATTGTCTCTATCGTAGTCCTTACATTTGCAGGTGTTGATGTTGCTGGAGCTATTCAGAAGTATGGCCAACATATTCCTGGCGTGTCTAAACTTTTACCTGCTGAGGAAGGGACAATTGATTTGGAAGCGAAGCTCAAGCAAGATGTGTCAAATCTAGAAGCTACCAATCAAGAGAATCTAACCATGATTGAGCAGCTAGAAAAAGAAGCAGAGGTAAGAGAAACAGAAATGAGCTCTTTACAGGCACAAATTGAAGACTTAACAGAACAACTAAAGGCTAAAGAATTAGAACAACAAGAAACTAAGCAAACGATCGATGAATTATCTAAGATATATGAATCTATGTCATCTAAGAATGCAGCAGCAATTCTATCTGAATTAGATGACCAAGATGCTCTTACTATATTAAGAGCTCTCTCTACAGAAGCCTTAGGAAGTATCTTAGAAAAGATGGAGCCAACGGATGCAGCAAGATTTACTAAACTGTTAGCAGATGAAACCTGATTCGTTTTCCAATTTTGAAAGGAGGTGAAATAATAGTGAACATGTCCAAAATGAGTGTGATGTCTAAAGGTCCAGACCTATTCACGAGAGCAAGTACTAAGAAATTAGACAAACCCACTTCTCCTTTTGCTTCTTTACTAAAAGATCAGGTGCAACAGAATACAACAGAACGTCAAAACAAAGAGTTAAAGAACGAAAAACAACAAGTGTTTAAAGCTTTTACTGGTGAAGCACAACAAGAGCAATCGGTAGAAGAATTGAGAGAAACGATTCAAGAACTAGTAGATGCTCCTGAACTCTCAATGGAGTTAACAGAGGAGATGCTACTTAGCGAAGAACTCTCTTGGCTGGAAATGCTTCCATCGGACTTACTACAAAAAATAACATCGCTTTTTGAGTCTGGCATTAGCCTTAAGCAGTTATTATCGGATGAAGGTAACGACATCCAATTAGAAAACCTTCTTGCTGGTATTATCTTTGTACAGCAACAGACTGGAAATGAACAGCTTCAAGATAAATTGAAGGAATCATTAGGAACACTATTCCAAAAACTAAACGCACAACTCCATAATCTGACAAAGGAAGATCCAAGTTTTGCTAAGCAGGGTTTGACAACTGAGCTTCATCAATTTTTATCAAACGTTCATGCAAAATTGACAGGTAAGAACCCTATTGCGACAGCTGAAAATGAAAAATTGGACTATTTACGTCATCTATATGTAAGAACTATGAAGAAAGATGAATCTGTTTTGAGTCAATCAACACAAGATTCGAATAGTAAAGTATCCTTTATGGGGGTTGAAACTCAAAATATTAATCGTACTCAGCAATTTGCTTTATTTATTGAGCAGAGTGGCTCGAAGACGGTAAATCAAGAGCAATTCATTAAAGAGTTTCAAAGCTTACTAGCAAAAAGTAACCTGCAGAATGCAAACGGTGGTATGAGGCTTCTAATTAAGTTATACCCAGAGCATCTTGGGCAGCTTAGAGTGGAGCTACTTCAACAAAATGGTCTTCTAACGGCAAGGATGGTTTCGACGACAGCAGCAGCAAAAGAAATGCTAGAATCACAGCTACAAGGACTTAAAAATGCATTTGCTGCTCAGAACATTCAAGTAGATAAGTTGGAAATAATTAACTCTCAACTATTACAAGAAGAATTTAACCGATCTCTTGATCGTGATGGAAGTCAACAACAGCAACAGACTAGAAAGCAAAGTCAAGAGGAAGTAGAGGATCACCAAGATAAAAATTCTTTTGGAGCCACTCTTTTAGAAGAACTAATGAATATCGAAGTGTAGGTGAGAAATCATGTCAGTAAAATTAGATCCGACTTTATATTTGAAAAACCAACCCACTCAAAAAAGTAATAGTGATGTATTGGGGAAAGATGATTTTTTAAGAATCCTAATGACACAACTTCAAAATCAAGACCCAATGAATCCAATGCAAGACAAAGATTTTATTGCTCAAATGGCAACTTTTACTTCATTAGAACAAATGACAAATATGAATAAAATGCTTGAACAATTTATCACTACTCAAAAGTCTGACAATATTTTGAAATATAGTGAGATGATTGGTAAGCAAGTCGAATGGATTCATACAACTGTTGATGATAATGGAAACAACGTAACTGAAACAAAAGAAGCAATTGTAAAGTCAATTTCTCAGAAGAATTTAGAAGTACAGCTAGAGCTAGAGGATGGAACGATTATTGTACCAAGTGCTCTTACTAAAATCACTAGCCCTTCTTCAAATTAGAGAGGAGTAAGGTGTATGGATCATCGGATACATCAAATATCCCACCACCCTCTGTCATTAAAGCATAACAAGACACAGATTAAAACTGAATCAAGTACAAGCTTTAAAGATGTGCTCCAAGAGGTTGTTGGAATTAAGATTAGTAAACATGCTCAGAAACGATTAGCAGAACGAAATATTGAGATTGCGGAAGAAAGTTGGACAAAACTACAGAAGAAAATGATTGAAGCAAAAGGTAAAGGTATTATCGATTCATTAGTTGTTATGGACCAAGCAGCGTTAATTGTTAATACAAAGAATCAAACAGTGATTACAGCAATGGACCGTGAAGAAGCAAATTCGCAAATTTTCACAAATATTAATGGAACCATATTACTATAGGCTGGACCGTTAAGGAGGCCAAGGGTTGCGGACTGATCGAAGCAACCATTAAAGAGGGGAGAAACAGTAAATGTTACGTTCAATGTACTCGGGTATCTCAGGTATGAAAAACTTCCAAACAAAGTTAGATGTAATTGGAAATAATATCGCAAACGTAAATACTTATGGCTACAAAAAGGGAAGAGTAATGTTTAAGGACTTAGTCAGCCAACAAATTGCAGGTGCAAGTGCTTCTACTGATACACGCGGTGGAGTAAATCCACAACAAGTTGGGTTAGGTTCACAGTTGGCTTCTATTGATACAATTCATACTCAAGGAAGTTTACAGACAACAGGACGTTCACTAGATTTGGCTCTTTCTGGTGATGGCTTCTTTATTGTAGGGCCATTAAATGATCAATTATCCGATATTGCCGCTAATAATAATCTTTTTATTGATGCTGATGCTGATGGGTCTATTTCATCTGCTGAATCAGCGGAATATAATTATACTCGTGCTGGAAACTTCTACATGGATAAGGATGGGTATGTAGTAACTGGAGACGGATTATTTGTTCTAGGACAGAAAACTGTTAATGGACAAACTGGTGCATCCTTAATTCAGATACCGACCGATGCAAAAAGCTTCAGTATTGGTTCAGATGGGACAGTAAATTATGTAGATAATAATGGGACATTGCAAGAAGCTGGGCAACTTGTGGTTGCAAAGTTTCCTAATAGTGGTGGATTAGAAAAGGCTGGTGGTAACTTATTTAAAGAAACAGCTAACTCTGGTCAGTCCATTATTGGTGTCCCAGGTGAAAATGGCTCAGGTACAATCGTTGCAGGTACTTTAGAGATGTCAAACGTTGACCTTTCAGAAGAGTTCACAGACATGATTACATCACAACGTGGATTCCAGGCTAATACTCGTATTATCACAACTTCTGATGAAATCTTACAAGAACTTGTTAATCTAAAACGATAAAGTTAAGGAGGTAGGGGGCTTAAGCGCGCTATAAGCCCCCGCTTTTATGATTAAATTAACACGTTTAAATGGGAGCTCATTTTGCTTAAATGCAATCTACATAGAGCAAATACAGTCATTCCCAGATACAACAATTACATTAACGAATGGAAAAAAAATTGTCGTGCGAGAGAATGAGGATGATGTTATTCTGTTAGTAACAGACTTCTTTCGTCAAATTTCGATATTAGGTCAACCGCTACCACCTAATAGGGAGGATACTTAGATCCATGAAGAATAAAAAAGCACTTGTTACAATGATTATTATAATTTTAACTATTCTTCTTATTGGAGCAGTTGCAATGATTGTCATCATGAAGTTTACTGGCAAGGAACATGAGGAAGAAGTAAAAGAGCCGACAATTGATGAAATTATTGAATACTCGGTAGACGTGCCTGAAATTACAACTAATCTTCTTGAAGGTAACTTCATTAAGATTCAATTCAAAATACAAACTGATAATGTTAAGGCAAAGGATGAATTGGCAAAACGTGATTTCCAAGTACGTAACATTATTATCCAAGAGCTTTCGCAAATGACATCTGAGGAGTTCAACGGTAAAGAAGGTATTTTAAATCTAGAAGATATCATAAAAAACGAAGCGAATAAATTAATGCAAGAAGGAAAAATTGTCAGGGTATACACTACATCTTTTGTCCTTCAATAATTAATTGATACAAAATGGAAAGGTTAAGAGGAGGTGAACTTTTTGTCAGGAGAAGTTCTATCACAAAGTGAAATAGATGCCCTACTCTCCGCTCTCTCGACCGGGGAAATGAACGCCGATGAATTAAAGAAAGAACAAACCACTAAAAAAGTAAAATCTTATGATTTTAGAAGGGCGTTACGTTTCTCTAAGGACCAGATTCGAAGCTTAACAAGGATCCATGAAAACTTTGCCAGACTACTAACTACCTACTTTTCAGCTAAGTTAAGAACTTATATTCAAATATCAGTAGCCTCGGCAGACCAGATTCCATATGAAGAATTTGTCCGATCAATTCCCAAAAGGACGATTCTTAATGTGTTTGAGGTGCCACCATTAGACGGAAGATTAATTATTGAAATTAATCCAAACATAGCTTATACCATGTTAGACCGAGTGTTAGGTGGCCGAGGAATAAGTATGAATAAGGTTGAGAATTTAACTGAAATTGAAACTAAGATTATGTCTCAGTTGTTTGAGCATGCGGTTGAAAATCTCAAAGAAGCCTGGTCTACGATTGCGGAAATTGAACCCATATTAACAGAATTTGAAGTTAACCCACAATTCCTGCAAATGGTTTCGCCTAATGACACAGTAGTCGTTATTTCCTTGAACACTCAAATTGGTGATTCAAGTGGTATGATAAATATTTGTATTCCACACGTGGTCCTTGAGCCAATCATGCCAAAGTTATCTGTTCACTATTGGATGCAAAATAGTAAAAAAGAACGAGCACCAAAAGAAATTGAGGCATTAGAAAAGAATATTAGATTAGCTGATTTACCAGTGAGTGCACAGCTAGGAAACTCAGAGATCTCAATTAATGAATTCCTACAGCTTGGTATAGGGGATGTTATTCAATTAGAACAAGACATACATTCACCTATTGTTATTAAAATAGGTGATGAGCCGAAATTTTTAGGACAACCAGGTAAAGTAAATAAAAAGATGGCTGTTCAAATTATAGAACAATTTAAGGGGGGAGATATAGATGATGAATAATGATATGTTGTCTCAGGATGAAATCGATGCATTGTTAAGAGGAAGTGCGGATGATTCACTAGACATCCCATCCAACGAACAGCCCCCAACTGAGGAGCATTTGTCTCCTATGGAGCAAGATGCACTAGGGGAAATTGGTAATATTTCTTTTGGAAGTTCGGCTACAGCCCTATCTACACTATTAAACCAAAAGGTTGAAATAACGACTCCTACAGTTACAACGATATTACAAAAAGATCTGGCTGATGAATTTCCACACCCATATGTGGCCATCCAAGTCAGTTACACAATTGGTTTTTTAGGAGCGAACGTATTAGTAATTAAACAATCAGACGCAGCGATTATTGCGGATCTTATGCTTGGTGGAGACGGAAGAAATCCACAAGACCTACTTGGTGAGATACAGTTAAGTGCAGTACAGGAAGCGATGAATCAAATGATGGGTTCTGCTGCTACTTCCATGTCTACCATCTTTAATAAAAAAGTGGACATTTCACCACCGAGTATCGAAGTAATGGATCTAAAAGAGGGAGATGGTGGAGAGTCGCTACAGGAACAAGACGTACTTGTTCAGGTTGCCTTTCGTTTAAAAATTGGTGATCTTGTCGATTCTAACATCATGCAATTACTTCCATTAAATTTTGCAAAAAGTTTAGTGGAGGAACTTTTAAATCCAAGTCCAGTGGCAGCACCACAGGTAGAAGTGAAGAAAGAAACTCCTGCTCCGCCACAACAATCACAACCAATGTCTCAACCTGTGGCAGAGCAACCAGTTTATACACAACAAAGTACACAACAAAGTACACAACAAAGTACACAACAAAGTACACAACAAAGTACACAACAAACTCAATATCAGGCACCTGCTCCACAACAGCAACAGCATATTGGAGTAAATCAAATGCCAATTGGGTATCAGCCTTCTGTACAGCCTGCAGCTTTCTCAAGTTTTGAGCCTGCACCATTAGTAGGTGGAGAAAGTAAAAACCTAGATATGCTACTTGATATACCGCTACAAGTAACCGTTGAATTAGGTAGAACTAAGCGTTCTGTTCGAGATATATTAGAGCTTTCTTCAGGTTCTATTATTGAACTAGACAAGCTTGCAGGTGAACCAGTTGATATTTTAGTAAATAATAAATTGGTAGCTAAAGGTGAAGTAGTTGTTATTGATGAGAACTTTGGTGTTCGTGTAACAGACATTATTAGTCAAAGCGATCGAATTAAAAATCTACGTTAATATTACTAGGGGGTACGGAGATTATGGCACATAGAATTTTAATAGTTGATGATGCAGCATTTATGAGAATGATGATTAAGGATATCTTATCTAAAAACGGTTATGAGGTAGTTGGTGAAGCAGCAGATGGACAACAAGCTGTTGAATTATACAAAGAACATACACCAGATCTAGTAACAATGGATATTACTATGCCTGAAATGGATGGGATTACTGCATTAAAAGAGATAAAAAAGATTAACCCTAATGCTAAAGTCATCATGTGTTCTGCGATGGGGCAGCAAGCAATGGTTATTGATGCTATTCAAGCTGGAGCAAAAGACTTCATTGTTAAACCTTTCCAAGCAGACCGTGTACTAGAAGCTATAGGAAAAACACTATCATAAAATAATTGAGGTGGCATAATTGCTACGAATCAAGTTTTTGATGGTCATGAGCCTGTTTTGCCTTCTACTTCCGTTTGACACGAATATAGCTTTTGCTGCGGGAGTAGAAGGTGAGAACCAAACTGTTGACCAGAATGAAAATGAAGAGAAAAAGACTGTCGATGAATTTTTTAAAGAGAATAATGAAGACCAGGAAAGTAAAGAGGATAATACAGAAGCGGAGAGTCCTCTTCTAAATACAGATACTAACCAAGCTGCTGTTGACAGTCAATTTACTGTCTTTGATTTTTTTAATCTCATATTCGCCTTATTTTTAGTGTTCATGCTGCTTTATGTAACCTTAAGGTTTATCAAGAAGAGAAATCAAACCTATGACCCTACAAAAACAATGATTAACCTTGGTGGGACAAGCCTTGGTAATAACCGGTCTGTCCAATTGGTGAAAGTTGGAGAGCGAATTTTAGTCCTTGGTGTAGGTGAAAGTATTCAATTATTAAAAGAAATTGAGTCTGAAGATGAGATTAAACAAATTATTAATCAACAGCAAAATGATGTTCAGCACTTGTTACAGTCTGGTGATATCTTTACTAAGGTCATTCAACAACTAAAAAGCAGAAAAAATGAGCAGCGAGAATCTGATTCTAGTTTTAAATCTATCTTATCTTCTCAGCTTAGTGAGCTTGCAAGTGGGAGAAAAAAGCTATTAGAGGAACTGAAAGAGAAGGGAAATAAGAGCAATGACTGAATTCATGGAATTCTTTAATACAAACGATCCTGAAAATGTCTCAACATCTGTCAAGCTCTTGCTCTTACTTACAGTGCTATCCATCGCACCAAGTATATTAGTCCTCATGACTAGCTTTACAAGAATATTAATAGTATTATCCTTTGTTCGTACTTCTCTTGGTACACAACAAATGCCGCCTAACCAAGTCATACTGGCCCTTGCCTTGTTCTTAACCTTCTTTATTATGACACCTGTTTTCACAGAGGTGAATGATGCAGCTTTAACACCTTTATTTAATGAGGAGATTACATTAGATGAGGCCTATGAACGAGCGGTTTTACCATTAAAGGAGTTTATGAGCAAACATACTCGACAAAAGGATTTAGCTCTTTTTCTTGGCTATGCGGGAATAGAAAGGCCACAAACTGTGGAAGATATACCACTAACTGCACTAGTACCCGCCTTTGCGATTAGTGAAATGAAAACAGCTTTCCAGATCGGATTTATGGTGTTTATTCCTTTCCTAGTAATAGATATGATTGTGGCGAGTATTTTAATGTCAATGGGGATGATGATGCTTCCTCCAGTTATGATTTCACTACCGTTTAAAATTTTACTTTTTGTATTGGTAGATGGTTGGTATCTAGTAGTTAAGTCTTTACTTGTCAGTTTTTAAATTAGGGAAGTGATTGTTTTTGAGTTCTGAATTTGTTATTTCTTTGGCGGAACAAGCTATCTATACCGTATTAATGATAAGTGGACCTCTACTGCTATTAGCACTAGGAATCGGATTGTTAGTTAGTATTTTTCAAGCAACAACTCAGATTCAAGAGCAAACCTTAGCCTTTATTCCAAAGATTGTTGCTGTTTTTATAGGAATCATTTTCTTTGGACCTTGGATGCTGTCAAGAATGATTAGCTTTACCTATGATATATTAAACAATCTTCATAAGTATGTGGGCTAGCTATGGATGAATTTGTTATAAGAATGTCAGCTTTCTTACTAATATTAGTAAGATTAAGTGGTTTTTTTATTACGGTACCGATTTTTTCATATCGAACGATTCCCAATACTCATAAAATAGGTCTTGCTGTCTTTTTATCTTTTATCATGTACTATACGATAGAAATCCCTCAAACTCTTCAATTTGATGAGTTCTATATATTGTTAATTATTAAAGAACTTCTTGTTGGGATCTTAATAGGGCTAACAGCTTTCATATTATTGTCTGCTATTCAGATTGCAGGTGGCTTTATTGACTTTCAAATGGGATTTGCTATTGCTAATGTGGTTGATCCACAGACCGGTGCCCAGTCCCCTCTTATGGGTCAATTCTTATACATAATATCACTTCTTTTTCTTTTAAGTGTTAATGGGCATCATTTATTAATAGACGGTATTTTTTATAGTTATCAGGCCGTACCAATTGATCAATTATGGATTCCTTTTGGTAGTGAAGGAATGTTAAATCATCTAATTCAAACATTTAACTCCATGTTTATCATTGCCTTTCAAATGTCCTTGCCTTTAGTAGGGTCAATGTTCTTAGTGGATGTTGCACTTGGAATAGTTGCTCGGACAGTACCACAGTTAAATATATTTGTAGTTGGTATTCCATTAAAGATTATTGTTAGCCTTATCATGTTAATTGTAATGATGTCAATTTTCATTATGTTAGTTGGAAACCTTTTTGAACAAGCTCAATATGCAATGCGGGAACTCATGCATTTAATCGGGGGAGGAGCATAACGTTGTATCGATTTACGCTAGATCTCCAATTCTTTGCTGGTGAAAAAACAGAAAAAGCGACTCCTAAGAAACGTCAGGAATCAAGAAAAAAGGGGCAGGTAGCGAAAAGTCAGGATGTAAATGCAGCCATCCTTCTCCTATTTGTGTTCCTTTTTTTTTGGTTTAGTGGTGGAATGATGCTTGAACGGATGCTTAATTTGTTCAGAAAGACATTTGAAGATTTCATGCTACTAGAATTATCGGAAGAAACTACATTTAGTTTATTGTTTACTTTATTGCCTGAGATTGCGTTCATTATCCTTCCAGTCATGCTTGTCGCCTTGATAGGTGGAGTAATGGCTACCTATATGCAAATTGGTTTTTTATTCGCACCTGAAGCCATTAAGTTTAAACTTGAAAAACTAGACCCGATAAAAGGTGCAAAAAACATTTTTTCCATGAGAGCACTTGTGGAATTATTAAAATCTTCATTAAAAATTACATTTGTAGGCTTAGTTACATTTACTGTTCTTTGGTTTGATTGGGATGGAATCATGCGTTTGTCTCAAGTGAGTATTGAAGAAGCGTTAGTATTCTTATCTATGCTCGTGTTAAAAATGGGTTTTGCTGCAACAATTATGCTATTATTTTTATCTGTTTTTGACTATATCTATCAAAAATTCGACTTCGAAAAGAATATTAGAATGTCGAAGCAAGATATTAAAGATGAGTATAAAAATGTTGAGGGTGATCCTCAAATAAAGTCGAAAATTAAGCAAAAACAGCGTGAGATGGCGATGCAACGAATGATGCAAGAAGTACCTAAAGCAGATGTAATCATTACGAATCCTACTCACTATGCAATTGCTTTAAAATATGATGAAACAAAAATGGATGCACCGTATGTCGTAGCAAGCGGAGTTGATTATATTGCGTTGAAAATTCGTTCCATCGCAGAAAATCATGAGATTCCGACGATTGAGAACAGGCCGCTTGCTAGAGCTCTTTATGAGCAAACAGAAATCGGAGATGCTGTACCGGAAGAGTTCTTCAAAGCAGTTGCCGAAATTCTGGCTTATATCTATCGTCTCAAGCAAAAGGTGTAGATCGTATGTAAGGAGAGTTGGAAAATGTCAGCAAGAGACTTACCAGTAATAGTTGGTGTTGTTTTAATCATAATCATGCTTGTCATACCTTTACCACCTATTTTGCTAGACATCTTAATCATGGTAAACATAACACTTGCGCTTGTGGTGTTATTAACTTCCATGAATATGAAAGAGCCTTTGCAATTGTCAGTGTTTCCTTCGTTATTACTAATTTTAACACTGTACCGACTAGGGTTAAATGTATCTACAACCCGTTCTATTCTAAGTAATGGTGAAGCTGGAAACGTAGTTGATACGTTTGGAAACTTCGTTATCGGTGGAAATGCGTTGGTTGGATTTGTCGTATTCTTAATTTTGATTATTATTCAGTTTATGGTAATTACAAAAGGTTCAGAGCGTGTTTCTGAGGTGGCAGCACGTTTTACACTAGATGCAATGCCAGGAAAACAGATGGCAATTGATGCGGATTTAAACGCTGGGTTAATTTCAGAAAAACATGCTACAGAACGTCGTGAAAAGATCCAAAGAGAAGCTGATTTTTACGGAGCAATGGATGGTGCGAGTAAATTCGTAAAAGGAGATGCCATTGCAGGTATTATTATTACAATCATTAATATTCTATTCGGAATTGTTATAGGTATGGTTCAAATGGACCTATCTATTAATGAATCTGTACAGACCTTTGTTATTTTAACGGTAGGTGACGGGTTAGTTTCACAGATTCCGGCACTTATGATCTCAACAGCAACCGGGATTATTGTGACTCGTGCTGCTTCTGATGGGAATCTAGGAACCGATATTACAACACAGCTCTTCGCATTTCCAAAGATGCTGTATGTTGCTGGAGCAACCATCTTCTTACTTGGAGTAGCTACTCCATTAAATGACCTTCTAACTATTCCGATTGCTGGACTGCTAGCTTTTGGAGGTTTTATGTTAGGTCGTGTGAAAGAACCTGATGAACAAGAGCTTGAAGCACTAGAAGAGATGATTGAAACCGATGAGATGAAGAGTCCCGAAAGTGTGGTTAATCTTTTAAATGTTGACCCTATTGAATTCGAATTTGGTTACGGACTCATTCCATTAGCTGACACGAATCAAGGTGGAGATTTATTAGACCGGGTTGTGATGATTAGAAGACAGTTAGCCATTGAATTAGGAATTGTTATTCCGGTTGTAAGAATACGAGACAACATTCAATTACAGCCTAATGAGTATCGATTAAAGATAAAGGGTAATGAAGTGGCAAGAGGAGAGCTTTTACTTGATCATTACTTAGCAATGAGTCCTGGTATGGATGATGATGCAGTAGAAGGTATTGACACGATTGAGCCATCTTTTGGATTACCAGCAAAATGGATTACAGATGATGTAAAAGAAAGAGCTGAAATGTTCGGCTATACAGTGGTTGATCCTCCTTCGGTTGTTTCTACACATATTACTGAGTTATTAAAAACAAATGCTCATGAGCTGTTAGGTAGACAGGAAACAAAGCAGCTAGTTGATCATATTAAGGATTCCTATCCAATTTTAGTAGAGGAAGTAACACCTAACCCATTATCAATTGGGGATATACAAAAGGTATTGGCTAAACTGTTAAGAGAGAAAGTTTCCATTCGTAATCTTCCAATTGTCTTTGAAACTTTAGCGGATTTTGGAAAGATGACAACGGATACGGATATACTAACAGAATACGTTAGACAAGCATTAGCACGTCAGATTACGTCACAGTTTGTTAATGAAGGGGACGTATTAAGGGTTGTAACCTTGTCTGGACGCGTTGAAAAAGCTGTTGCAGAGGGAGTTCAACAAACAGAACATGGTAATTACTTATCATTAGATCCTACCGTCTCACAAAATATTATTCAAGCTGTCGCTACACAAGTAGAACAACTTTCTCTACAAGAACAACAATCCATTATACTGTGCTCTCCGGCTGTAAGAATGTATGTAAAACAATTAATTGAAAGATATTTACCTAATGTTCCTGTTCTTTCCTATAATGAACTAGAGGCAAATGTTGAGGTACAAAGTGTTGGGGTGGTGAATATAGAATGAAGGTAAAAAAATATATAGCTCCTACCATGCCAGAGGCTATGAAAAAAATAAGAGCTGAACTTGGCAAGGATGCAGTCATCTTGAACTCTAAGGTTGTTCACACAGGGGGACTGTTTGGGTTCTTTACAAAAAAGAATATTGAGGTTATTGCTGCAATCGATCCCTCTCCCTTCTCTAATGAACCGATGCAAAAGGAAAAGCCAAGGCCAGTTCAGGAACCACTTATAAAAAAACCATTAGTAAATACTGAATTAGATCAAAATACGCTTAAAAAAGATTCTTCTCAGTCTGATCTGAAACAAGAATTAGATGAACTAAAGTCACTCATTAAACATATGTCAACGCAACAAGGTTCAACATCTTCATCTTACCCCCTTGCTTTACAGAAATTTGAAAAGATTCTAATGGATCAAGAAGTTGACGATGTAATTAGAGTTGAGATACTGAATAAGCTTGTGGAACAATGGTATAAGCATGATGCTAATGTAGAGGACCAAGAAATAACTAAATGGTTTAGGCATCATGTTAAACAGTTTGTTGATCAATTTAATCATGGTGGAATCTCTTTTAACAAGCAATATATCAACGTTATAGGACCGACAGGGGTTGGAAAGACAACAACCTTGGCAAAAATTGCTGCGAACTGTGTCCTCAAGTTTGAAAAGAGAGTAGCTTTTATTACAACTGATACCTACAGAATTGCAGCTATTGAGCAACTTAAGACATATGCGAAAATTTTAAATGTTCCAATAGAAGTATGTTATAACATAGAAGATTTTATTAAGGCTAAAGAAAAATTTGCTTCATATGATTTAGTCTTTATTGATACGGCAGGCCGTAATTTTAGAAACCAGCAATACGTAAATGAATTGAGAGAAGTTATTGATTTTTCTGAGGAAATGGAAACATTCCTCGTACTTTCTCTCACATCGAAGCTAAAAGATATGCACGAGATTTATAGGCAATTCTCTACAATTAACATTGAAAAACTTATTTTTACTAAAAAAGATGAAACGTCTCAATATGGAGCAATGTTAAATTTAATGAGCGCTTATGACAAAGGAATTGCCTATATAACTGTAGGTCAAAATGTGCCAGATGATATTGTAGAAGCGTCTACTATGACGATCGTAAAAACAGTCCTCGGAGATAATGAAGAATGAGAGATCAAGCGGAAAGTTTACGTCTAAGACTTCTAAAGATGCAGGGTAAAAAAGAAGCAAAAGTCATGGCTGTTGTAAGTGGGAAAGGCGGAGTTGGAAAATCAAACTTCTCCCTAAACTTTGCGATTAATCTATCAAAGAAAGGTCATAGCGTATTATTGTTTGATATGGATATCGGAATGGGGAATATTGACATCCTCTTAGGTCACTCTTCTAAGGTAAGTTTCATTGATATCTTTGAACCAGATATGTCCTTCCAAGATATTATTAAGAGCGGACCAGAGGGTCTTTCTTATATTTCTGGTGGTACGGGATTATCCAACTTATTTAAACTAGATAGAGATAAGTTAGACTATCTTTTAAATTTATTGGAACGACTTTCACTTCAATATGACTATATATTGTTCGACATGGGGGCAGGAATTACAGAGGATACACTTCAGTTTCTCTTATCGGTACACGAGATTTTTGTTATTACAACTCCTGAGCCAACCTCTATGACAGATGCGTATTCTATGATGAAATTTATTTGCAGCAAAGAAAATAACGCAGATTTTTACTTAGTTGTGAATCGAGCTCAAAGTACAGAGGATGGGGTAAGTACACTTAAAAGGTTGAGTCAGGTTATGAAACAGTTTCTTCTTAAAGATATATCCTTATTAGGCTTCTTACCTGACGACCGTATTGTTAATAAAGCAGTAAGTCGACAAATCCCATTTTCAATTTTTGAGCCAAAGTCTAAAATCAGTATTTCATTAGCAGAATTAACAGATCGTTATTTAAACGGTTTGCCGAATGATTTAGAAAAGAAAAAGCCTGCTTCATTTATTACTAAACTCAGAACATACTTCTCAGAAAGGTAGGAATTCATCGCGTGGGCAAAGTTAGAGTATTAATTGTGGATGACTCTGCATTTATGAGAAAAATGATCTCAAGCTTTCTTGAGGAAGACGACAGATTTGAAGTGATTGATGTAGCAAGAAATGGCAAAGATGCCGTTCAAAAAGTAGTAGAACTGAAACCAGACGTAGTTACTTTAGATGTAGAAATGCCTATTCTAAATGGGCTTGAAGCTCTTAAAGAAATTATGAAGATTCATCCTGTACCTGTTGTTATGCTCTCGAGTACGACAAAAGAAGGGGCAGAGAATACAATCTTAGCCATGCAATACGGGGCGGTTGATTTTATCCCTAAACCTTCTGGAGCGATTTCTCTTGATATTGATAAAGTAAAAGATGAAATAACTGAAAAAGTTTTTCTTGCGGCGAAAGTTAATGCAAGAAATCTGCGTCACCATACTCAAATTGCAAAAACACCTACCAAAATTGTCGAAGATTGTAGTAAAATAGAGAAAAATAATTCAATATTAAAAGGGTTTTCATTATCAAAAAAATTGATATGTATTGGAACATCAACAGGTGGGCCTCGTGCACTTCAACAAGTACTAACTAAGCTTCCTAAGGAAACAGATGCACCAATAGTAATTGTACAGCATATGCCTCCTGGATTTACTAAATCATTGGCAGATAGGTTACATACCATCTGTCAAATAGACGTGAAGGAAGCTGAAGATGGTGAAGTGTTAAAAAAAGGTGTTGCTTATATTGCACCAGGCGGCTATCACTTAAAGGTAGTGAAACTCGGGGTGTCTCTTGCAGCTAAACTAGAAAAGACACCCCCTAAAAATGGTCATCGACCAGCAGTAGATGTTTTATTTGATTCGATTAGTGATATCACTGATTATGCTAAAGTAGCAGTCATCATGACTGGCATGGGTTCAGACGGTACAGAGGGTCTAAAAAGATTAAAAGATTCTGGAGAGGTAAAAAGTATTGCAGAATCAGAAGAAACGTGTATCGTCTACGGGATGCCAAAGACTGCTATCGCTTCAAATAAAATTGATGTAGTAGCTAGACTAGAGCAAATTGCGGAAGAAATTTTGAAGATGATAAAGTAAATAAGGGGATGCACATATGGAAATGAACCAATATCTTGAGGTGTTTATTGAAGAGAGTAAAGAACATCTTCAGGCAGTAAATGATCATCTATTAGTACTTGAGAAAAATCCAGAAGATATCTCCATAGTTAACGAGATTTTTAGATCCGCTCATACTCTAAAGGGTATGTCTGCTACTATGGGCTATGAGGATTTAGCTAGTTTAACACATCAAATGGAAAATGTCCTTGATGGAATTAGAAACCACAAAATAAAAGTTACTGCTGAGTTATTAGATGTTGTGTTTCAATCTGTTGATGATCTAGAAGCAATGGTATATTCGATTGCAGCTGGTGGTGATGGAAAACGTGACGTTAAAGAAGTAGTAGCTAAGCTTGTTGCAATTGAGAAGGGTGAATCTTTAATCACAACGAACTCTCCGACATCTAACACGGAAAAAGTTGTTGATCAAAAAAATGTTAATGTGGGACAAGATTTATCTGAAAACTATGATCAATTTGAAATTACGGTGCTTCAGCAATCACGTGAACAGGGGTTTGAAGGTTACGAGGTAAAAGTATCTCTGCGCCAAGACTGCCTCCTAAAAGCAGCCAGAGTTTTTATGGTCTTTGAAATATTAGAGCAGCTAGGTGAGGTTATCAAATCAAATCCAAGTGTTGAACTTTTAGAAGATGAGAAATTTGAAGACTCCTTTACTGTAACAGTTGTTTCAAAAGAAACGCCTAAGGACATTGAGGCAAAGGTGTCAAAGGTATCAGAAGTTGATCAAGTGATAGTTAACCTTCTTGATTTATCATTACTTGATGCTAATGTACAAGAAAAGGACGAAGAAATAGAAGTCCTACCTTCAGAATACATCCAACAAGATGTACAAGTAATAAATGAGACGGAAGAGAAAAAACAAAGTCAAACAAAAGCAGCTAACGTCAGCAATAAGACGATTCGTGTTAATATTGAACGACTTGATATCCTCATGAATCTGTTTGAAGAGTTAGTTATTGATAGAGGTCGATTAGAACAGATTTCAAGTGATTTAAATAACCAAGAGTTAAATGAAACGGTTGAAAGAATGTCAAGAATCTCAGGTGATTTACAAAACATTATACTAAACATGAGAATGGTACCAGTTGAGACCGTCTTTAACAGATTCCCGAGAATGGTACGCCAACTGGCTAGAGATCTTGGAAAGAAAATAGAACTTGTTGTTGTAGGTGCAGAGACAGAATTGGATAGAACCGTAATTGATGAAATTGGAGACCCGCTCGTTCACCTATTAAGAAATGCAATTGATCATGGCGTTGAAATGCCAGATGTGAGAAGACAAAAAGGAAAGAACGAAGAGGGGACTGTTGTTTTAAAGGCTTATCATAGTGGAAATCACGTATTCATTGAAATCGAAGATGATGGTGGTGGAATTAGCCGAGATAAGGTACTAAAAAAGGCTATAAGTAAAGGTGTTGTTTCAGAACAAACAGCACAAACACTATCAGATAAACAAGTTTATGAACTAATCATGTCCTCTGGTTTTTCAACGGCAGAGACAATTTCGGATATATCTGGTCGTGGTGTAGGATTAGACGTGGTTAAAAACACAATAGAATCACTTGGAGGCTCTATCTCAATTGATTCTATTGAAGGAAAAGGTACTACGTTTTCAATACAACTTCCATTAACATTATCCATTATTTCTGTCATGTTGGTGGAATTAGAGCAGGAGAAGTACGCGATACCAATATCTTCTATTATAGAAACAGCTATTGTGAAAAAAGAAGACATAATGAATGCTCATAACCAAAAAGTTATTGATTTTAGAGGTAAGGTTGTGCCTCTAGTATTCCTAAAGGATGTCTTTGAAGTCAAACAAATGAACCAATCCGATGAATTTCTATCTGTTGTTATTGTTAGAAAAGGAGACAAGATGGCAGGGTTAGTGGTTGATACATTCATAGGGCAACAAGAAGTTGTGTTGAAATCATTGGGTAACTATCTAACTTCAGTTTTCGCTATTTCAGGTGCCACTATATTAGGTGATGGTCAGGTAGCACTAATTGTAGATTGTAATGCGTTAATTAAATAAGGAAGAAAGGGGGAACTAAAAGATGACAGAAGAGATATACGCAAATGATGTTAAAGTCATTGTTTTTCAACTGGCTGATGAAGAGTATGGTGTGCCTGTTCAGCAGGTTCGATCTATTGAAAAAGTACAACATATTACACGTGTCCCGAAAACAGCTAAATTTGTTAAAGGTGTCATAAATCTGCGAGGATTAGTTACACCGGTTATTGATTTAAGAACGCGTTTTGGGCTTGTAGAACAGGAATACACGGACAGTACAAGAGTTATAATTGTTTCCCTAGAGAATATGGAAGTAGGCCTAATTGTAGACGCTGCAAATGATGTAATCGATATACCAGTTGAAGCTGTTGAGCCTCCTCCCGAAGTTGTGGGAGCGGTAGAGGCTAATTATATTAAAGGTGTTGCCAAAATAGAAAGACGCTTACTGATCTTATTAAAGTTAGATGCTGTATTAAATCCCGAAGAACTAAAAGTGCTACAAGGCTAGGGCAAAAATATGTCATTTCTAAAGAACTTTAATGAAACTCACATTGATATTTTAAAAGAAGTCGGTAATATTGGAGCAGGGCATGCAGCAACAGCACTCTCGAAGCTACTTGACAAAAAAATTGATATGAAAGTCCCAGATGTAAAGGTTGTCTCCTTTAATGAGATGATGGATATTGTAGGTGGCATGGAAAGTGTTGTTGCAAGTGTATTTCTAAGAGTTGAAGGGGATGCCCCTGGAAGCATGTTTTACATTCTTTCTATTGAACAAGCGTCCCGGTTCATACAGCAATTAACAAAGGACTCGTCATTCTCCCTAGACAATCCTCCCTATCCAGAGATGGCGTTGTCAGCATTACAGGAATTAGGCAATATATTGTCAGGCTCTTATTTATCTTCATTCTCTGATTTTACTAATTTGAATATGTATCCATCTGTTCCTGCTATCAGTATTGACATGGTAGGCGCTATCATTAGTTTCGGGTTAATGGAATTGTCAACAGTTGGGGACTATGCCATCCTAATTAACACAGCTTTACAAGAAGAAGAACAAACGGTACAAGGAAGCGTGGAAGGACATTTCTTTTTATTGCCTGATCCTCATTCTTTTTCTACCATTTTTAAAGCTTTGGGTGTTTCAGATGATGGACAATAAGCATTCTTCTGTCATAAAGGTTGGCATTGCAGATATGAATATTGTTCAACCACCTAATATTATTCGCACATCTGGTCTTGGCTCATGTGTTGGAGTAGTGATCTATGATGCCGTTCAAGAAGTAGCTGGAATGGCACACGTGATGCTCCCTGATTCAACTCTAGCAAAAACAGGGACGATGAATATTGCCAAGTATGCAGATACAGCATTAGAGGCTCTTGTCGAACTCATTAGAAAAGCCGGTGGCAACCCAAACGTACTAAAGGCTAAAATTGCAGGTGGTGCACAAATGTTTCAATTTACATCTGGTAGTGAGATGATGAGAATTGGACCAAGAAATGTGGAAGCAGTTAAGGAAGAACTGAAGCGGCTAAACATAAAACTATTAGCTGAAGATGTTGGTGGAAATAGCGGTCGTACAATTGAGTTTAATCCTAAAAATAAAGAACTAATGATACGTACAGTAAATCAAGGAGTTATCATTTTATAATGGCTGGAACTGGACTTATAAATGTTATATTTGGCTTCATTGGGTTTTTGATTGTGTTTGTTTCCGCGTATACCAACAATAGTCTATTAACGTCTATGATACGTGGGTTGATTTCCTTCGTATCTTTTTTTATTATTGCTTATTTATTTCGCTGGATGTTTCATTATATAATGAGTGACCCTAAAGGTAATACTATGACAATGGAGAAAACCGGAAGCAAAAATCTTGTTACTAATCAGACACAAGCGGATCTCACTCATATAAAGGATTCAATAGATCTGTTAAACGATGAAGAAGCAGAATTAGCTGCTCGTTATATTAGAGAAATGTTGAATGAAAAGGAAAAATAAGTTTGCTTTCTAATTTCTACGTCGGGCCTAACCAAGGCGCTTCACCATTTTTTGTTGTCTTGTTGTCTAGCTTCAGCACCTAGGCCCTCGAGTCAAATAACCTGAAGAGAATAAAATGGACAAACCACCTTTTTTTCGCTTCAGAACATTTGCTTGTCGGGCCTAAGCAAGGCGCTTCAGCATTTCTTATTGTCTAGCTTCAGCGCCTAGGCCCTCGAGTCAAATAACCTGAAGAGAATAAAATGGACAAACCACCATTTTCTTCTCTTCAGAACATTTGCTTGTCGGGCCTAAGCAAGGCGCTTCAGCATTTCTTATTGTCTAGCTTCAGTGGCTAGCCCTTCGAGTCAAATAACCTGAAGCGAATAAAATGGAAAAACCACCATTTTTTTCGCTTCAGAACATTTGCTTGTCAGGGCTGAACGAGCCACTTCAGCATTTCTTATTTTAGGGGGTGGATTGGCATGACTCAGGTTTCCTCGAACGAAGATCAGATGTATTGGCAGAGGTGGATTGAATCCCGTGATAGTCAAGCTGGGGATTCTTTAATGAGGATGTATCTACCGCTTGTGAATTATCATGTTCAGAGGATTGCAGTAGGACTGCCAAAAAGTGTTAGTAAAGATGATTTACAGAGCTTAGGAATGATGGGTTTATACGATGCTCTAGAAAAGTTTGATCCAACACGAGATCTTAAGTTTGATACATACGCTTCTTTTCGCATTAGAGGAGCGATTATCGACGGTCTTCGAAAAGAAGATTGGCTACCAAGAAGTTCTCGTGAAAAAGCAAAGAAGATTGATGGTGTCATTGAAAGATTAGAACAAAAACATATGAGGACGGTAACTGCAAAGGAAATTGCTGATGAATTAGGCTTAACTGAAGATGAGGTTCAGCAATCAGTCACAGAAGGTTTTTTTGCTAACGTTCTTTCGATAGATGAAGGGCCGAGAGATCAAGATGATTCTCAAGAATCGGCCAAATTTACAATTAAAGATGAAAGAACTCCGACTCCAGAGGAAAAACTACTTAAAGATGAGTTAGTAGAACAATTAGCAGTTGTGATAGAACAGTTAAACGATAATGAACAAATTGTTGTTAGTTTATTCTATAAAGAAGAGCTCACATTAACGGAAATTGGTAACGTGATGGGCCTGTCAACCTCTAGAATTTCACAGATACATTCTAAAGCATTGTTTAAGATGAAGAAAATCCTAGATACCATTTATCAATAGATTTGTTAAAGGGAGTGGGTTAAATTGAGTTTAAAATTAGTTGAGCTTCAAGTTGCACTTCCACGAACGCAAGATTTTGGGAAGATTCAAGAACAGCTTCAGCAAAGAGGTCAGCATATGCAAGACCAAATTGTAACAGGAGCAAAAAAGCAAGACCAAAAAAGACGAAAACAAGTAAATAAAAAGGATAAAAATGACCCATCAAGCCTTCACTTACATCAATCCTCACAGGAAGGTAAGTCAGTTAAAAACAATCACGACCATAAAGAACGTCACCCATACATTGGGAAAACAATTGATATTAGTGGCTAGGAGCGTTTATGTATACTTTTTTATTTATTGTTAGTTTCATACTACATGCTATCTCATTCTTTATAATCATCCTTCTGTATTATCGTTTACAACAAACGAGGGAACTTGAACGTAAACAAGTCAACCTATTAAAAGACATGGAAGATGTTTTATCTGCTTATGTCGTTGAAATGAAAGAAGAGAATGAACTATTCTTAAACAAGGTGAAAAAAGAAAAACAGAACCCATCTGAGGAACAACCATCTAAACCTATCCAGAAATCGGTAGAAAATAAGAAAAACACTTATACTAGTATTAATACACTTGACACTCAATTAACTAATGAAGATTTGTCTGCTTTATTACCAACATATAAAAAAGAAGAAATAACTGAAGAACCTAAAGTAACAAAAGTTTCTAAAGAGGAAGAAGAGAGCCTTTTTAATCTTTTACCTGTAGGTCAACAAGCTAAGATCTTACATAAAAATGGATTATCAATTGAAGAGATTGCCAAGAAGTTAAGCAAAGGTGTGACAGAAATCGAGTTATTTCTAAAATTTAATGAATAACTGCTAAATGAAGCTTGATTATGCCATTTTCCTATGTTATAGTAACTCTTGGTGTTAAATACACACGCTTATAGATTTGGACAATGGTGCTGGTAACAGTTTTGTTCGAAAATGATATGAGCGGAGGCAAATAAAAACCATTAGGAGGAATACACATGTCAGTAATTTCTATGAAGCAATTACTAGAAGCTGGTGTTCACTTCGGTCATCAAACACGCCGTTGGAACCCAAAAATGAAGAAGTACATTTTCACAGAGCGTAACGGGATTTATATCATCGACCTACAAAAAACTGTGAAAAAAGTTGAAGAAGCTTATAACTTCGTTAAAGAACTTGGAGCAAATGGTGGAACTATGCTATTTGTTGGTACAAAGAAGCAAGCTCAAGATTCTGTTAAGGAAGAAGCTGAGCGTTCAGGTATGTACTATGTTAACCAACGTTGGTTAGGTGGTACTTTAACTAACTTTGAAACAATTCAAAAGCGTATTAAGCGCCTTCGTGACATCGAAAAGATGCAAGAAGATGGAACTTTTGAAGTTTTACCAAAGAAAGAAGTTATCAACTTAAAGAAAGAATTAGATCGTCTTGAGAAGTTCTTAGGCGGTATTAAAGATATGAAGCAACTACCAGATGCTTTATTCATCATTGACCCACGTAAAGAACGTATTGCAGTTGCTGAAGCACATAAATTAAACATCCCGATCGTTGGTATTGTTGATACTAACTGTGACCCAGATGAAATTGATTATGTAATCCCTGCAAATGACGATGCAATTCGTGCTGTGAAGCTTTTAACTGCAAAGATTGCTGATGCAATTCTTGAAGCTAAACAAGGTGAAGAAACAGCACCAACTACTGCATAATTTTAAGTGAAGGTGATAAGGGGACAAAAGCCTTTTATCACCTTTTTTAAGCAAATACAGTAGGTTGAATCACTTGATAATCGGCAATATTAAAAATAGAACACATTTACTACATAAAGTAAGTATGACTAAGGAGGATTTTACAATGGCTGTAACAGCTCAAATGGTAAAAGAATTACGTGAAAAAACAGGCGCTGGAATGATGGATTGTAAGAAAGCTTTAACTGAATCTAATGGAGATATGGAAAAAGCAATTGACTATCTTCGTGAAAAAGGTATTGCTAAAGCTGCGAAAAAATCAGACCGTATTGCGGCTGAAGGTCTTGCTGTAATTGAAACTCAAGGAAATGAAGCTGTAATTCTAGAAGTAAATTCAGAAACAGATTTCGTTGCGAAAAACGAAGGTTTCTTAAACTTAACAAGAGAATTATCTTCACACTTATTAAAGAATAAGCCAGCTTCTGTTGAAGAAGCACTTGAACAAACAATGGACAACGGTGCTACTGTAGGTGAGCATATTAATAGTGCGATTGCAAAAATTGGTGAGAAGCTAACTCTTCGCCGTTTCACAGTTGCAACTAAAACTGACAACGACTCATTTGGTGCTTATCTTCACATGGGTGGTCGTATTGGAGTTTTAACTGTACTTGAGGGTACAACTGATGAGACTGTTGCAAAAGATGTTGCGATGCATATCGCAGCTGTAAACCCTAAATACGTTGATAGAAGTGCAGTTACTGAGGAAGAAATTCAACGTGAGCGTGAAGTGTTAACGCAGCAAGCTTTAAATGAAGGCAAGCCTGAAAATATCGTTGCTAAAATGGTTGAAGGTCGTCTAGGTAAATTCTTTGAAGATATCTGCTTGCTTGACCAAAGCTTTGTTAAAGATCCAGACCAAAAAGTTCGTAAGTTCGTAGAAAGCAAGGGAGCTTCAGTAAAGAGCTTCGTTCGCTATGAAGTTGGTGAAGGAATCGAAAAGCGTCAAGATAACTTCGCTGAAGAAGTTATGAGCCAAGTAAATAAGCAATAGTCTATTGCTCATATTGCCATGCTAATGGGAACACACTGTGTTCCCTATTTTCAAAAGGAAATAAAAAATCAGGACTAAACAAGGCTTAAAGAGCCTACATAAATTACTTGGTTCGCAGGAGGTAAACATGACGTCTGCAAAATTCAAACGTGTTGTACTAAAACTTAGTGGAGAAGCACTTGCTGGAGATCAAGGTTTTGGAATAAATCCGTCTGTCATTCAATCAATTGCTAAACAGGTAAAAGAGATTGCGGATATGAAAGTCGAAGTGGCAGTAGTAGTTGGAGGCGGAAATATCTGGCGTGGTAAAGCCGGTAGTGAAATGGGTATGGACCGTGCTAATGCAGATTATATGGGAATGTTAGCTACCGTGATGAATTCACTCGCACTACAAGATAGTCTGGAAAATCTTGGTATCCAAACAAGAGTTCAGACATCAATTGAGATGCGCCAAGTAGCAGAGCCATACATACGTAGAAAAGCGATTAGACACTTAGAAAAAGGTCGAGTAGTAATTTTTGCTGCTGGTACCGGTAATCCATATTTCTCAACGGACACAACAGCAGCTCTTCGTGCGGCAGAAATTGAAGCTGAAGTAATCTTAATGGCAAAAAATAATGTGGATGGCGTTTACAGTGCTGATCCTACGATTGATAAAACAGCTACAAAATATGAAACATTATCTTACTTAGATATATTAAAAGAAGGTTTAGCTGTTATGGATTCAACAGCGTCCTCTTTATGCATGGATAATGATATTTCATTAATCGTATTCTCTATTATGGAAGAAGGAAATATTAAGCGTGCAGTGTTAGGTGAAAACATTGGAACAATTGTGAGGGGGAAGTAAAATGACTCAACAAGTTGTGAAGAATGCAAAAGAAAAAATGGACAAAGCAATTCAAGCTTATCAACGTGAACTTGCTACAATCCGTGCAGGTCGAGCAAGTGCATCATTATTAGATAAAATTACAGTTGATTATTACGGTGCACCAACTCCTGTTAATCAATTAGCATCTATTAATATACCTGAAGCAAGAATGCTTCTTATTACACCTTATGATAAAACATCAATAGGGGAGATCGAAAAAGCAATCCTAAAGTCTGATTTAGGGATCACACCTACAAACGATGGTTCGGTAATTCGTATCGTTATCCCTGCTCTTACAGAAGAGCGTCGTGTAGAATTAACGAAACTAGTGAAAAAGTACGGTGAAGAAGCGAAAGTCGCAATTCGTAACATCCGCCGTGATGGTAATGACGAGTTGAAGAAACTTGAAAAGAATGGAGAAATCACAGAGGACGAATTACGTGGTTTCACTGATAACATCCAAAAAGAAACGGATGCACATATTGCGCAAATTGATAACGTAACGAAAGAAAAAGAAAAAGAAATTATGGCAGTTTAAGCCATTAGACGGTAAAATAATGAGTAGTATTATAGACCCTCTATATTTAGGGGGTTTTTTAAATTGTTTTTTGTATAGGATACGTAATAGGGATAGATCCTTACAATCAATAAATATAATTAGAATATCATGCTTATGAATGGCTGTAATTTGTTAAGATGTTACTTACGTAAAAATCTCAGGAAGGCGGATTTTTACTCGGTAGTACAATATCCAGTGCTTTAGATAGAGAGAGTTGCTCTATTCTAAAATATAATTATGGCATTTTGTCGTTTATAATAAGCTTAACTTCAGATAAAGTAGTTCAAAAGCAAAGTTTTAGAAAAGAGCTTTATGAATACACGGTAGCTTAAGTTTTTTTGAACTGTGGATAAGCTTTGTTTATAATGGTAATGATGGGGGATAAGAGGATGCTTGATAAACTAAAACGTTGGAATAATAAAAAAGAGAATGTAATATCACCTACAAAAGAAGATGTTATGTCAAAGCCTATTCCTAAGCATATTGCCATTATAATGGATGGTAATGGTAGATGGGCAAATAAAAGGGCATTACCTCGCATAGCTGGACACCACGAGGGCATGAAAGTAGTTCGTAGAATTACAAGAACTGCAAATGAGTTGGGAGTTGAAGTGTTAACTCTTTACGCCTTTTCAACAGAGAACTGGAAGAGACCTAAACAAGAAGTTGAGTACTTAATGAAATTACCTGAAGAATTTTTAGGTACGTTCTTACCAGAACTGATTACTCAAAATGTTCGAGTGCAGATGATGGGGAATCCAGAAGAGATACCATCACATACTAGAAGAGCAGTAGAAAAAGCAATGGTAGACACAAAAGATAATACAGGCTTAATACTTAATTTTGCACTAAATTATGGATCGCGAGATGAGATTACAAAAGCAATTAAAGAAATAGCAGCTGATGTTAAATCAGGACATCTTCCTGAAGATGAAATCAATGATCAATTGATTTCACAATATTTAATGACTAGTAAAATAAACGACCCCGACCTATTAATTCGAACTAGTGGTGAATATCGACTAAGTAATTTCATGCTATGGCAGCTTGCCTACACTGAATTTTGGTTTACTGATGTGTTATGGCCAGATTTTACTGAAAATGAGTTACTTGAAGCTATTCATGAGTTTCAAGCAAGACACCGTCGTTATGGGGGCGTATAAAGGGTGATGACATTTATATGAAACAACGAATATTAACAGCAGTTTTAGCTGCTGCAGTTTTTTTGCCAATAGTGATCATTGGAGGTTTGCCGTTCACTCTTTTGATTTATTTGTTGGCAACAATCTCCATTTATGAATTGTTAAAAATGAAAAAAATCTCTCTCCTTACGTTTCCAGGTATACTAAGTGTATTGTTAATATGGGTACTTTTATATCCAACTACTAGCATTAACTTTTTTAGCGAGTTAAATGTTACCAAGGTTGAGATTGCCCTATTAGCTGTGGTTTTTTTATTATCTTATACTGTTATTACAAAGAATCTTTTTACTTTTGATGATGCAGCTTTTATTATTTTAGCTACGATTTATATAGGAATTGGTTTTTATTACTTTATAGAAATTAATGAACAAGGATTAAAATATTTGTTCTTTGCTATGTTTGTAATCTGGGCAACTGACTCAGGAGCTTATTTTGTTGGTCGCGCTATGGGAAAGAGAAAGCTCTGGCCAGAAATTAGTCCCAATAAGACAGTTGAAGGATCAATAGGTGGTATTGTGTGTGCATTAATAATTGCCTTTATCTTTCATATGATCTTGCCAATAAATGAGTCATTACTGATGGTGATTATTATTACAATATTATTATCAATATTTGGGCAAATGGGAGACTTGGTTGAATCTGCTTTAAAAAGGCATTATCATGTTAAAGATTCGGGATCTATTTTACCAGGTCACGGTGGAATACTAGATCGCTTTGATAGTCTTTTATTTGTACTACCAATTTTTCATTTTCTTCAGTTTATTTAGTAGCTTGACTAGCATGTTAGCAATAGGAGCGTAAATATGAAAAAAATTAGCTTATTAGGAGCTACTGGTTCAATAGGTACTCAAACACTTGATATTGTTCGGCTTCATCCAGAAGAATTTCAAGTTGTAGCTCTATCATTTGGAAAAAATATTGAACTTGGATTGAAGATCGCTAATGAATTCAAACCTAGTCTTATTTCTGTATTAACAAAAGAGGACAAAGAAAAGGTAGTTAATCAGATTTGTTATCCTGGAAAAGTTGTTTTCGGTCATGAAGGATTGGTTGAGGTAGCAACACACCCAGATGCAGAAGTTCTTGTTAATGCTGTTTTAGGCAGTGTGGGATTAGTTCCAACTTTAGAAGCAATTAAAGAAAAGAAGACAATTGCGATTGCTAATAAAGAGACTCTTGTGACGGCTGGACAAATTGTTACAAAGGTGGCTAAGGAAAACAATGTCAGCTTGTTGCCTGTTGATAGTGAACATTCGGCAATATTCCAATCTCTAGTTGGACAAGACCAATCTAAAATAAGCCGATTAATTTTAACAGCTTCAGGCGGTAGTTTCCGAGATCGAACAAGATCACAACTTGAAAATGTGACGGTAACAGAAGCACTTGCTCATCCAAATTGGTCTATGGGCGCTAAGATAACGATAGACTCAGCTACGATGATGAATAAAGGACTTGAAGTGATAGAGGCTAAATGGCTTTTCGATTTACCATATGAAAAAATTGAAGTAATTTTACATAAAGAAAGTATTATTCATTCAATGGTCGAATATGATGACACAAGTGTAATCGCACAGCTTGGCACACCAGATATGAGAGTTCCAATTCAGTATGCGTTAACCTATCCAAACCGACTACCATTGCCATTAGCAAAAAAGTTGAACCTATGGGAAATGGGGACACTTCATTTTAATAAAATTGATTTTGAAAGATTTAAGTGTTTAGCATTGGCTTATGAAGCAGGAAGAGTGGGTGGAACGATGCCTACAGTGTTAAATGCTGCAAATGAAGTAGCGGTAGAAGCATTTTTATCTGGTAAGATACGCTTTTTACAAATTGAGAACTTAATTGAGAATGCTTTAGAAGCGCATCAAACTATTCACGAACCAGATCTACAAACTATTCAACAAGTTGATGAAGAGACTAGAAGGTATGTAACATCACTACTACAGTAAAGGTGGGTTATTATTGAATACAGTCATAGCATTTGTGATTATATTTGGTGCACTTGTATTTTTTCATGAATTAGGGCACTTAGTGTTTGCAAAGAGAGCAGGTATTTTATGCCGTGAATTTGCAATAGGGTTTGGACCAAAAGTTTTTTCTTTTAAAAAAGACGAAACGGTCTACACAATACGATTGTTACCAATCGGTGGTTTTGTGCGAATGGCAGGAGAGGACCCTGAGACAATAGATGTTAAACCGGGTTATCATGTTGGATTAATCATAAATTCTGCAAATGAAGTCACTAAAATTATATTAAATAATAAAGATAAGTTTCCTCATGCTAGAGTCATTGAAGTAGAAGAAGCGGATCTTGAAAAACAGCTTTATATTGCCGGATATGAGCAAGATGAAGAAAAGTTAGAACGTTTTTCAGTTCATGAAAAAGCTGTGTTTGTCATTGATGGACAAGAAACACAGATTGCTCCCTATCATAGACAGTTCAGCTCAAAAACGCTTGGACAGAGAACAATGGCCATTATTGCAGGACCCGCAATGAACTTTCTGTTAGCTTTAGTAATCTTCTTATTACTTGGGTTTTTACAAGGTAGCCCAGTAAATGAGGCAAGACTGGGTGAGATTGTAGAAAAAAGTCCTGCTGATCAGGCAGGTTTACAACAAGGGGATATTATACAGACCATTGATGGGGTCGATGTATCAACTTGGGAAGATGTTGTTAACATCATTCGCGAACACCCTGAAGAGGAGTTATCGTTTACAATCGATCGTGCAGGAACTCCAATTGATCTTCTGATTACTCCTGGAAAGGCAACTTCAGGCGATGAAACGTATGGTGTCATTGGGGTCTACAGTCCAGTAGAAAAGGGTGTTATAAGTTCTGTTAAGTATGGATTCACTCAAACTTATTATTGGACAAAGGAAATCTTAGTCGGACTTAGTAAATTAATTACTGGTCAATTCTCTATTGATATGCTATCTGGTCCAGTTGGAATCTACTCAGCAACTGATGAAGTAGCACAGACCGGCATATATAATTTGATGAGATGGGGAGCTATTTTAAGTATAAATCTTGGGATTATAAATTTATTACCATTACCTGCTTTAGATGGGGGCAGACTAATGTTCTTTTTAGTCGAGGCAGTTAGAGGAAAACCGATTGATCGTCAAAAAGAAGGTTTGGTTCATTTTGTTGGATTCGCTTTTTTAATGCTCTTAATGTTAGTTGTTACTTGGAATGATATCCAACGTATATTTGATATCTAATAGGTATCTAAAGTAACATAGTATGAGAATAGAGCTATTGATTTGTAACATGTAGCAAGTGAGTCAAGGAAAGTAAAGATGAAGGATTGGAAATAAATACTGAAAATCTAATCGAGACAATTACAAGATTTATTGTAAAATAGAAGTAGACCAAAAAGGTACCTCAGCAATTAAGGGGTACCTTCAATATTTCAGAAGAGTACTTTAGAAAGTGTTAACCTTAATTACTCGAGTGAAATTAACTACCGCATGACATGGAGAGGAGAGATCTATTCGTGATAGACCTTTCAACAGAACAAATAGATCGTTTTGGAATCCTATTACAGCAAATAGATATTACTGGAGACGTAAAAGATTATTTTAAAGGAGCAGGAATTGAGAAAGTATATGTCCATCCTGTTGCAAATACATGGCACTTCTCTTTTATTTGGCCGACATTATTACCGGCTACCATTTTTGAACTATTTTCAAACAAGCTTGTTCAGGCCTTCTCGCATATTGCAACGGTAAGTTTTTCTGTCAAAGCAATTGAGAAAAATGTACTGGAAAAGGACATTATTGAGTATTGGCCGATTTGTATTGACAGACTTGAAACGGTTTCTCCTATGTTTCTTCCATTATTAAAGGATCAAACTCCATCATTACAAGGTGCGAAAATTACTATTAAAGCGAGAAATGATGCAGAAGCCATTACAGTAAAGAAAAAATATGGACAAGCTATTAGTGCAAAGTTGGAGGAGTTTGGGTTTCCAACAATGCAAATTGAAACGACGGTTGAATATTCTCAGGAAGAATTTGATAAATTTGTTGAGCAAAAAGAGCAAGAAGACCGAAACAAAGTATTAGCTGCTATCACAGAAATGCAAAAGAAAGAGAAAGAACCTGCACATGAACAAAGTGGTCCTCTAACCATTGGATATACCATTAAAGAAGATCCAATATCCATTCAATCTATTCAAGAAGAGGAAAGAAGAGTGGTTATCCAAGGGTATATTTTTGATGCTGAGACAAAAGAATTGAGAAGCGGAAGACATCTGCTAACTTTTAAAATGACAGATTATACAAGCTCATTCCTTGTTAAGATGTTTTCAAGAGATAAAGAAGATATACCATTACTTCAGTCAGTTAAAAAAGGTATGTGGGTTAAAGTTAGAGGTGGAGTCCAAAACGATACATTCATCCGTGACCTTGTCATGATGGCAAATGATATACAGGAGATCGAACCTGTAAAAAGACAGGATTTAGCTCCAGATGATGAAAAACGCGTAGAACTTCATTCACATTCACCTATGAGTCAAATGGATGCCGTTACTTCTGTAAGTAAATTAATAGCACAAGCAAAGAAGTGGGGACATAAAGCATTTGCCTTAACAGATCATGGGGTTGCACAATCTTTCCCAGAAGCATACTCTGCAGGAAAGAAAAACGGAATTAAAGTAATTTATGGTCTAGAGGCAAATTTAGTAAATGACGGGGTACCGATTGCATATAACGAACAGCACAGACTACTGGCAACAGATACGTACGTTGTTTTTGACGTTGAGACCACTGGTCTATCTGCCGTTTACGATACTATTATTGAACTTGCTGCTGTTAAAATTAAAGAAGGTCAGATTATAGACAGATTTGAGTCGTTCGCTAATCCTCATCACCCTCTATCTGCAACAACTATTGATTTAACTGGAATAACTGATGATATGGTTAGAGATGCTCCAGAGGTAGCTGAAGTTATTGAACGATTTAGAAACTGGATTGGCCACGATTGTTTAGTTGCCCACAATGCTAGTTTTGATATGGGATTCCTTAATGTCGGCTTAAAGAAACTCGGATATGAAAAAGCTCAAAATCCTGTAATTGATACACTGGAGTTAGCTAGATTCTTACTACCAGAAATGAAGAATCATCGTTTAAACACGTTATGTAAAAAGTTTGATATTGAATTAACTCAACATCACCGTGCAATTTATGATGCGGAGGCAACCGGCTATCTGTTAATGAAAATGTTAAAAGATGCTCTTGAACGTGGAATTGAATATCACGACCAATTAAACGATAATATGGGTCAAGGAAATGCTTATCAGAGAGCAAGACCATCACATATTACGTTACTAGCAAAAAATGAGACAGGTCTTAAAAATTTATTTAAGCTGATTTCAATATCTCACTTAGAATATTTCTATCGAGTGCCAAGAATACCGAGATCCAAGTTAATGAAACATCGAGAAGGACTATTAGTCGGTTCTGCCTGTGATAAAGGAGAAGTATTTGAAGCAATGATGCAAAAGTCTCCTGAGGAAGTGGAAGAAGTTGCTCAGTTTTACGATTATATCGAAGTACATCCACCTGAAGTGTACTCACATCTAATAGAACTTGAACTAGTTAGAGACCAAAGAGCTCTTATAGATATTATTACAAACCTAGTAAAACTCGGTGTAAAGCTAGAAAAGCCTGTTGTAGCAACAGGAAACGTTCACTACCTTGACCATGAAGATCATATCTATCGAAAGATTCTTGTAAATTCACAAGGTGGTGCCAATCCTCTAAACCGACACCGCTTACCAAAGGTACACTTTAGAACGACGGATGAGATGCTCGAAGCGTTCTCCTTTTTAGGTGTTGAAAAAGCTAAAGAAATAGTAGTTACTAATACGAATTATATTGCGGACTTAATTGAAGAAGTGAAGCCGATAAAAGATGACTTATATACTCCTAAAATTGAAGGTGCCGATGAAGAGATGCGTGAAATGAGTTATGCGATGGCCCGTAGAATTTATGGGGATTCTTTACCTCAAATAGTTGAAGACCGATTGGAGAAAGAACTTAAATCAATTATTGGACATGGGTTTGCTGTTATTTATCTAATTTCCCACAAACTAGTTAAAAAATCACTTGATGATGGTTATCTAGTAGGTTCACGTGGTTCGGTAGGATCTTCTTTTGTTGCGACGATGACGGAGATTACTGAAGTTAATCCATTACCACCTCATTATGTTTGTCCAAAATGTAAACATTCAGAGTTCTTTGATGATGGTTCAGTTGGTTCCGGATTTGATTTACCTGATAAAGATTGTCCAGAATGTGGGGCTCGCTTTAAAAAAGACGGTCATGATATTCCATTTGAAACCTTCCTCGGTTTTAAGGGGGATAAAGTACCAGATATCGACTTAAACTTCTCAGGTGAATATCAGCCCAAAGCACATAACTATACAAAGGTTCTGTTTGGAGAGGATAATGTCTTTCGTGCAGGAACGATAGGTACAGTGGCTGAGAAGACAGCTTACGGTTATGTGAAAGGGTACGCAAACGATCACAATTTAACAATCCGAAGTGCAGAAGTAGACCGACTTGTTTCAGGATGTACAGGAGTGAAGAGAACAACTGGACAGCATCCAGGTGGAATTATAGTTGTACCAGATTATATGGAAGTGTTTGACTTTACACCTATACAATTCCCGGCTGATGATTCATCTTCTGAGTGGAAGACGACACATTTTGATTTCCACTCCATTCACGATAACTTGTTAAAGCTTGATATACTTGGACACGATGATCCTACAGTTATCAGGATGTTACAAGACTTAAGTGGTATTGATCCTAAGACAATCCCAACGGATGATCCTGAAGTTATGAAGATTTTCGGAGGAACTTCATCTTTAGGTGTAACTGCAGAACAAATCATGTGTAAAACGGGAACTTTAGGTATCCCTGAGTTTGGAACGAAATTTGTTAGACAGATGCTTGAAGATACAAAGCCAACAACATTTTCTGAATTAGTTCAAATATCAGGTCTATCACATGGTACTGATGTTTGGCTAGGGAATGCATCGGAGCTCATTGCAAACGGAATTTGTACCCTGAGTGAAGTAATCGGTTGTCGTGATGACATCATGGTATACCTAATATACAAGGGACTAGAGCCTTCCCTAGCGTTTAAGATAATGGAAAACGTACGTAAAGGTAAAGGGCTTCCTGACGATTGGATACAGGAAATGAAAAATAATAATGTACCCGACTGGTACATTGACTCTTGTCTGAAAATAAAGTATATGTTCCCTAAGGCCCATGCTGCAGCTTATGTGTTAATGGCCGTTCGTATTGCTTACTTTAAAGTTCATCATCCAATCCTTTATTATGCTGCATACTTTACAGTTAGAGCGGAGGATTTTGATATTGAAGCAATGGTAAGAGGTTCAAATGCAATTAAGGCAAAGATTGAAGAAATAAATGCCAAGGGATTTGATGCCTCAACGAAGGAAAAGAACCTGTTGACGGTACTTGAGATTTCATTAGAAATGTGTGAACGTGGCTATTCGTTCCAAAAAGTAGATTTATATCGTTCTAGTGCTAATGAGTTTATTGTGGAAGGAAACACCTTAATTCCACCATTCAATTCTATTCCTGGATTAGGAACAAATGCTGCATTAAATATTGTAAAAGCAAGAGGGGAAGGAGAATTCTTATCTAAGGAAGATCTCCAGCAGCGAAGTAAAATATCTAAAACTATCTTGGAATATCTTGATAGTCAAGGATGCTTAGAAGACTTACCAGATCAAAATCAATTGTCTCTTTTCTAATGTTTTCAGGTTTTGTTATTATTTGCATAAAACAGGTGATTATGTTATAGTAACAGAGGAAATGCTATGAATAGGACGTGATGAAGAGTGGGGAAACCCACTCTTTCGTATTACTGTCAGTTTTTTTACATAATAACTAGTAATCCCTGCTAATAAGCAGGGAATTTTAATCAAACCTTATATATGTAGGCTGATCATAGTATTGTTGTTTTTGAAAAATGTCCGTAAACGGATTAAACGTAGAAAACAACAAAGTTATAGAAAAGAGCTTATATGAAAGTGTAAAGTAAGGAGGGTATAAATGAGTCAAAAAGTTACTGAAGTCGTAGAGGGATTAGTTACACCTATACTTAATGAATTAGATCTAGAATTAGTTGACGTTGAGTACGTAAAAGAAGGTAAAGATTGGTTTCTAAGAGTGTATATAGATTCAAGTAATGGGATTGATATTGAACAATGTGGTACTGTTAGTGAACGTTTGAGTGAACGTCTTGATGAAACAGATCCAATTCCACATCTTTATTTCTTGGAAGTTTCGTCACCAGGTGCTGAACGCCCTTTAAAAAAATCCAAGGATTTTGAAAAGGCTATTGGCAAACAAGTCTTTATTAAAACGTATGAGCCAATCGATGGTGAAAAACAATTCGAAGGTGAACTACTCAATTATGATGGGGAGTCTGTGACAGTGGCCTACATGATTAAGACTAGAAAGAAAGTAACAACAATCCCATTTGAAAAGGTTGCAAGTGCACGTCTTGCCGTTACATTTAATTAGTAATTTAGACGCAAGTCTTACTTTATTACTTCTCATTCCTGCTCCTGTTTCAGAAAGAGCATGTCTTTTTTTGAAACAGGAGACCGCTTTTTGTGGCACTCGGTTTTTAAGAGTGAGGAAAAGGAAGTAATAAAAGATGGGCCTTCTTAGAATAGGAAGTTTGCTTGGATAAACAAGCTTTCCTTTAGTATGGGTTATGTTAAAGATACAGGACCTTTTAAATTGTAAAAGATATGGAAAATACAGTTGATTCTTTAAAGGGGGATCCAAGAAAAATGAGTAGTGAGCTATTAGATGCCCTTATCATGTTAGAAAAAGAAAAGGGAATTAGTAAAGATATCTTGCTAGATGCAATTGAAGCAGCACTTATATCTGCTTACAAACGAAATTTTAATCAAGCTCAAAATGTCAGGGTAGATGTAAATCCTGAGCGCGGCTCAATGAGAGTATTTGCTCGTAAGGATGTTGTTGACGATGTGTTCGACCCAAGACTTGAGATTTCACAAGAGCAAGCACGATTAATTAACCCTAATTATCAAGTTGGGGATGTTATTGAAATTGAAGTGACTCCAAAAGATTTTGGACGTATTGCTGCACAGACGGCAAAACAAGTAGTGACACAGCGCGTGCGTGAAGCAGAAAGAGGAGTCATCTATACTGAATTTATTGACCGTGAAGAAGATATCATGACTGGGATTGTACAACGTCAAGATGCTAGATTCATTTATGTTAATTTAGGAAAGATTGAAGCCCTTCTTCCAGCAGCTGAACAAATGCCTAACGAAACGTATAAGCCACATGACCGAATTAAAGTGTTTATTACAAAAGTTGAGAGAACAACCAAAGGTCCTCAAATATTTGTATCGAGAACACATCCTGGTTTATTAAAGCGATTATTCGAGCTAGAAGTGCCAGAAATTTTTGATGGTACTGTTGAAATCAAATCTGTAGCACGTGAAGCGGGAGACCGTTCTAAAATCTCGGTACACACTGACAATCCAGATTTAGATCCTGTTGGCTCTTGTGTAGGTCCTAAAGGAGGACGTGTGCAAGCAATTGTTAACGAGCTAAAGGGTGAAAAAATCGATATCGTGAAATGGTCAAAGGATCCAATTGAATTTGTAGCTAACGCTTTAAGTCCATCTCAAGTGGAAGAAGTAATTGTAAGTGAAGAAGAGAAAGCAACAACAGTTATCGTTCCAGATAATCAACTTTCACTTGCTATCGGAAAACGTGGTCAAAACGCACGTCTTGCTGCTAAATTAACAGGATGGAAAATAGATATTAAGAGTCATTCTGATGCTGAGAAGCTGGGGATTGTTGGTTCAGGTGAGTCATTAGAAAATTACAAGCTACCAGTAGAGGAATTAGAGTAAGAGGTGAAGTAAGTTGGCAAATCGTAAGGTTCCCTTAAGGAAATGTGTAGCGAGTCAAGAAATGAAAGATAAAAAAGAACTCATTCGGATTGTCCGCTCAAAGGAAGGGGACGTTTCGATTGACTTGACTGGAAAAAAGGCTGGTCGCGGTGCTTATGTAAGTAAGGATCGAGATATTATCCTACAGGCTAAAAAGAAAAACACATTGGCCAGTCAATTGAAAACCAAAATCAATGACTCTATCTATGAGGAATTATTAGCATTAGTAGAAGCGAAGGAGAGTCAACAATAGTGAATCAACAACCATGGAAATCTCTTGTAGGACTAGCTGCTCGAGCACGGAAGATAATTTCTGGGGAGGAATTGGTTGTTAAAGAAATCCAACGAAGCAAGGTAAGCCTTGTGCTATTATCTTTGGATGCCTCAAAAAATACTGAAAAGAAAATAACTGATAAGTGTGCTTTCTATAAAATTCCACTTCGCCGTGTTGAAAACAGGTATGAACTAGGCCAGGCAATAGGGAAAGACGCTAGAGTTGTTATCGGAATACAGGATGAGGGATTTGCTAGAAAGCTGAACACATTGCTCGAGGAATAAATTCGGGGGTGAACGTATGAGTAAAATACGTGTTTATGAATATGCAAAAAAGCAAAACATTTCAAGTAAAGAAGTGATTAATATATTAAAAGAATTAAATGTCGAAGTATCAAACCATATGACAACAATCGAGGACGATGTTGTTGTAAAGCTAGACCAACGATTTAGCGGGTCAAACGAAACAGAAGTAAAAGCTACCGAGAATAAGCAAGCTGCTTCTCCTCAAAAGAAAGCAGAGGCACCAGCAGCAAATGTTAAGAATAAGGCTGCTGCTTATGAAGAGGACGATGAAGTAGATAATAAGCCTCGTAAAAAGAAGGGTGCTAATAAGCGTAAAGAAAAAGACAATAAGAAAACAGGTAATCAAGAGCAAGTAGCTTTCCAAAAGAATGCTCATAAGAAAAACACAAAACAGTCTACACCTACAAAGGTAACTGAATTACCTGAGAAAATTACTTTTTCTGGCTCACTTACTGTTTCAGAATTAGCCGCTTCTCTTGGAAAAGAGCCTTCTGAAATTATTAAAAAGCTTTTCGGATTAGGTGTAATGGCTACCATTAACCAAACTCTTGACAAGGATACAATTGAACTAATGGCAAGTGAATACGGAGTGGAAGTTGAAGAAGAGATTGTCTACGAGGAAACAGAGTTTGAAGGCTATGATATGGAAGATAAAGAAGAGGACCTTCAAGTTCGCCCTCCTGTTGTAACAATTATGGGACACGTTGACCACGGTAAAACAACTCTACTTGACTCTATTCGTAACACAAAAGTGACAGAAGGAGAAGCTGGTGGGATTACACAGCACATTGGTGCTTATCAAGTTGTTGTAAATGACAAAAAGATCACATTCCTAGATACTCCTGGTCACGCTGCGTTTACTACAATGCGTGCACGTGGTGCAAAAATCACAGATATTACGATCCTTGTTGTAGCTGCTGATGATGGTGTTATGCCTCAAACTGTTGAAGCAGTAAACCATGCTAAAGCAGCAGAAGTGCCAATTATTGTAGCTGTAAATAAAATGGATAAACCTTCAGCTAATCCAGATCGAGTAATGCAAGAGCTTACTGAACACGGCTTAGTACCAGAAGCTTGGGGTGGAGATACAATCTTTGTACCAGTTTCGGCATTAAACGGTGAAGGCATCGATGAGTTGTTGGAAATGATTTTATTAGTAAGTGAAGTTGAAGAATGGAAAGCTAACCCTAAGCGTTTTGCAACAGGTACTGTTGTAGAAGCTCAATTGGACAAAGGACGTGGATCTGTTGCTACCCTTCTAGTCCAGAATGGTACACTTCGAATTGGTGATCCAATCGTTGTAGGAACAGCGTTTGGACGTGTTCGTGCTATGGTTAACGATATAGGACGTCGTGTAAAAGAGGCAGGTCCTTCTACGCCAGTAGAAATAACAGGTCTTAACGAAGTTCCTCAAGCTGGTGATCAATTTATGGTCTTTGCAGATGAGAAAATGGCTAGATCTGTTGGTGAAGCGCGTGCGCAGAAACAGCTTATTGAACAACGTGGAGATAAAGCTAAATTGAGTTTAGATGATTTATTTGAACAGATTAAGCAAGGTGATATTAAGGACATTAATATTATCGTTAAAGCGGATGTTCAAGGTTCAGCAGAGGCACTTGCAGCTTCCCTTCAAAAGATTGAAGTAGAAGGTGTACGTGTAAAAATCATCCACACTGGTGTAGGAGCTATTACTGAATCAGACATCATCTTAGCATCAGCATCTAATGCCATTGTGATCGGATTTAATGTTAGACCAGATGTAAATGCTAAGAAGACAGCAGAGCAAGAAGATGTTGATGTACGTTTACACAGAATTATCTACAATGTTATTGATGAAATTGAGTCTGCTATGAAGGGTATGCTTGATCCAGAGTTTGAAGAAAAAGTAATTGGTCAGGCAGAAGTTCGTACGACGTTTAAAGTTTCAAAGGTAGGTACAATCGCTGGAAGTTACGTAACAGATGGGAAAATCACCCGTGACAGTGGTGTACGTGTAATCCGTGATGGCATCGTTATTTTTGAAGGGCAACTGGATACATTAAAACGTTTTAAAGATGATGTAAAAGAAGTCGCTCAAGGTTATGAGTGCGGTATTACCGTTGAAAAGTTCAATGATATTAAAGAAGGAGATATCATTGAAGCTTATGTCATGGAGGAAATTAAGAGATAATGATTGGATTTGTAGAATGTGAATGCTTCATTTATGATGCACAATCGTTAAAAGAGAAGCGGGCAGTTCTTCAAAGAATCTTATCTAGACTTAAACAAAAGTATAATGTTTCGGTTTCAGAAATCAATCATCAGGACGTATGGCAACGAACGACCATTGGTATTGTTGCCATTACGTCTTCAAAACAGGCAACTGAAAGAGAGTTGCAAAACTGTATTAAGTTGATTGACTCCTTTCCGGAAATAGAAAGAGCCGTTACAAATTTTGAATGGTATTAAAACGAGGTGATCGTATGAGTTTACGTGCAACTCGAGTTGGAGAGCAAATGAAAAAAGAGCTCGGTGAAATTATCGGGCGTAAAATAAAAGATCCACGTATTGGGTTTGTTACAGTAACAGATGTAGAAGTTACTGGAGATCTCCAGCAAGCTAAAGTTTTCATTTCTGTTCTGGGAGATGACGAACAAAGGCAGAACACACTAAAAGGCCTAGCCAAAGCGAAAGGGTTTATTAGAAGTGAGATTGGCCAACGAATTCGTTTACGTAAGACACCAGAAATTTCTTTTGAATTCGATGAGTCTGTTGATTACGGTAATCGTATTGAAAACTTACTGGCTGAACTAAATAAATCCACTAGGCAAGATGAAGCATAGAGAACAATAAAACTGGATAGACATACGTCTATCCAGTTTTGTTTACAACTTTGTCTTTTTGACTAGATTGAAACATAACTGTGACCACGGAGGTACAGATGGAAGGAATACTACTATTACATAAACCCAAGGGACTAACGTCTCATGATTGCGTTTTTAAGATGAGAAAAATACTAAAAACCAAGAAAATAGGACATACCGGTACACTTGATCCAGATGTAACCGGAGTGCTTCCATTGTGCATTGGACGAGCTACAAAAATTGCTGAATACATGACGGGGAATAATAAGACATATGTGGGGGAAGTAACTTTAGGTTACTCTACGACTACTGAAGATAGCTCAGGAGAAAAAATAGAGGAAGTACCAGTTGATCGAGTTATTACGCGTTCTGAGATATTAGATGTTTTAAATAAACTTACTGGTGAAATACAGCAAACGCCTCCTATGTATTCAGCAGTTAAAGTTAATGGCAAAAAACTCTATGAATATGCTAGAAAAGGTATAACCATTGAACGACCAACACGAACCATTACAATTTACAAATTTGAATTATTAGATGATCGCGATGAGTTTGTCGGTTCAGAAATAAGTTTTAGGTTTAAGGTAACATGCAGTAAAGGCACCTATGTCCGAACACTTGCAGTTACTATTGGGGAAGAGTTAGGATTTCCTGCACACATGTCACATCTTATTAGAACTGCTTCTGGACCTTTTCAAATAGAAGAGTGTTTAACATTTGAACAAATTGAAAAAGCAGTAGAAACAAACTCCATTCAATCTTTACTTATTCCAATGGAGAGAGCTCTAAACCATTTGCCTAACTTGCAAATTGATGATAAAGTAGCAATAAAAGTCAAAAATGGTGCAGTTCTTGAGATGACTACGGTTCTGCTTGAACATGATCATGTACTAATAACTGATCAGTCAGGGCAGGCACTTGCCATTTATGAAAAACATCCTACTAAAACAGGATTAATGAAACCAACGAAGGTTCTCTCTATTTAGCGGGGGATTAAATAGAAATCAGGTGATCGACGTGGAAACAATTTATATAAGCCATCCACCACAAACAAACACTGATACAATGTCAAATAAGGTTATGGCGTTTGGTTATTTTGATGGTGTACATTTGGGCCATCAAAAGGTGATTCTAACTGCAAAAGAAATAGCAGGACAAAAAGGTATGAAAAGTGCAGTAATGACCTTTCATCCACACCCTTCTGTCGTGCTAAGAAAAGAAAAAGCTATTCATCATGTGTTGACTCCTCTACAAGAAAAAATAAACGCAATTGAGTCTCTTGGTATTGATGAACTATATATAGTGAATTTTACGGAACAATTCTCACAATTGCTTCCACAGCAGTTTGTTGATGAATACATAATTGGCTTACATGTTCAACATGTAGTGGCTGGATTTGATTTCTCTTATGGCAAAATGGGTAAGGGAACAATGGAAACTTTACCATTCCACTCTCGGGGGATGTTTACACAGACTGTAATTGATAAAGTGGTAGTAGAGAATCAAAAAGTAAGCTCCACTTCCATTCGTGAGTTGCTAAATAATGGTCAAGTTGACGAAATTGCTGGTCTCCTTGGCAGATATTATCGCATTACTGGTGAAGTGGTTCATGGAGAAAAAAGAGGGAGTACGATTGGTTTTCCGACTGCAAATATTCAATTAAAGGAACCTTACCACCTTCCCAAAACGGGCGTGTACGCTGTTGAGATGGAGGTATTAGGTCAAACTTTTAGAGGAGTTTGTAATATCGGATATAAACCAACCTTTCATCAAAATTTAACAGAGAAGTCTATTGAAGTTCACCTTTTTGACTTTAAAGAAAATATCTATGGTGAAAATATAGAACTGGTATTCCATTCACGGATTCGTGACGAGCAGAAATTTAACGGTATTAATGAACTTGTTACAAGAATTCATATAGATGTGAAAGAAGCAAAAGAAATTTTTAAAGTAAAACTTTAAAAACTTGCATTATGATGTTAGATTAGGTATGATAGTAAGCGTATGTTATGAACCATTGCTTGGCAAGTCGAGTCACCGACGCTTGCTCGGTAATTGGGGATGAAAATTAGGAGGTGAAAAGGATGGCTTTAACACAAGAGCGTAAAAACGAAATCATTAATGAGTACAAGACTCATGCTTCTGACACTGGTTCACCAGAAGTACAGATTGCTGTCCTAACAGAGCAAATCAACACATTAAATGATCACTTACGTACACACAAGAAGGATCACCATTCACGTCGTGGTCTTTTAAAAATGGTAGGTAAGCGTCGTAACTTACTTAACTACTTAAGAAACAAAGACGTTACACGTTATCGCGAACTAATCAACAAGCTTGGTTTACGTCGATAATAGGTCGTTTTCTGGAGGTACTAAATGTGTCCTCCACTTAAAAAAGCGGGATAGAAATCCCGCTTTTTTATTAGTATAAAAAAATATTCATGCTAAAGTCTAGCGTAATTTAGCGCAAGCACCCAGCCCTCCTGAGGTCAATTACACTTGGATCTTACCAAGGACAGACTTTAGGCTAAACGGGGCGCTTGCGCCTTTTGTTCTTTTTGTTTGTCTATAACTTTGTTGCTTACTGAGCTGCATTATAGTTATCAAGCTCATATTAATGATAAATGCAGGGTATAGATCGTTTAGAAAATAGCCTTTTGTAAAGCTTAGGCTTTGAATACAATGTGCCTCGGTTAAAATTGCACAAATCGCTTAACCTGACCCTAAACGCATCGCATAAACCTTCAACAAGAAACTGACAATATATAACAGATAAGACGTATTTTATACGTTTTATTGTGAAAAATATTTACATATATACAGACAATTGATATGTTTTAAATAATATAGGAAATACTATATTATTATGGATAGTTATTTATTATGACTTTATACATAGGAAATAAGATATGCAAGAGAGGGGTACATATATGGGACAAGAAAAGCAAGTCTTCTCCACAATTTGGGCAGGGCGTCCGCTTACCGTTGAAGTAGGACAGTTAGCAAAACAAGCAAGTGGGGCTGTATTAATTCGTTATGGAGATACTGCTGTATTATCATCAGCAACAGCATCTAAGGAGCCAAAAGATTTAAGCTTCTTTCCGTTAACGGTAAATTATGAAGAAAGATTATATGCAGTTGGAAAAATCCCTGGTGGGTTTATTAAGCGTGAAGGTCGTCCAAGTGAGAAAGCTATTCTAGCTAGTCGCTTAATCGACCGACCGATCCGTCCGTTATTTGCTGAAGGTTTCCGTAATGAGGTGCAAGTAATTAGTATCGTTATGAGTGTGGATCAGGATTGTTCTTCTGAAATGGCAGCGATGTTTGGTTCTTCTTTAGCACTAAGTATATCTGATATACCATTTGAAGGCCCAATTGCTGGTGTAACTGTAGGAAGAGTTAATGATGAGTTTATCATTAACCCGTCTATTGAGCTTATGGAGAAGTCAGACATTCATTTAGTGGTTGCTGGTACGAAAGATGCGATTAACATGGTTGAAGCAGGTGCTGATGAAGTTCCTGAAGAAGTCATGCTAGAAGCGATTATGTTTGGCCATGAGGAAATTAAACGTTTAATCGAATTCCAAGAGAGTATCGTTGCAAGCGTTGGTAAAGAAAAGCGTGAAGTAGTTCTTTACCAAGTTGATGAAGAAATAGAAAAAGAAGTACGAGCTCTAGCGGAAGAAAAAATAAATAAAGCTGTACAAGTACATGAAAAGCATGCGCGAGAAAATGCAATATCTGAAGTTAAAAAGGAAGTAATGGCTCATTATGAGGCAAAAGAAGCAGAAAAAGCGGTACTAGGTCAGGTTTCTGAAGTACTGTATATCCTTGTAAAAGAAGAAGTACGTCGTCTTATCACACAAGAAAAAATTCGTCCTGACGGAAGAAAACAAGATGAGATTCGTCCACTTGCTTCCGAGATTGGGCTTCTCCCTAGAACACATGGTTCAGGTTTGTTTACTAGAGGACAAACTCAAGCATTAAGTGTTTGTACATTAGGAGCACTTGGAGATGTTCAAATACTAGACGGCTTAGGTATTGAAGAGGAAAAGAGATTTATGCACCATTACAACTTCCCACAATTTAGTGTTGGGGAAACTGGACCAATGAGAGGACCAGGTCGTCGCGAAATTGGACATGGTGCCTTAGGGGAGCGTGCGCTTGAACCAATTATTCCATCAGAAAAAGATTTCCCTTATACCATTCGTCTTGTATCTGAAGTATTAGAATCAAATGGTTCAACTTCTCAGGCAAGTATATGTGCAAGCACATTGGCTATGATGGATGCCGGTGTTCCAATTAAAGCTCCTGTAGCTGGAATTGCAATGGGACTTGTGAAGAAAGGTGACGATTATACAATCCTTTCTGATATCCAAGGAATGGAAGATCACTTAGGTGATATGGACTTTAAAGTAGCTGGAACGGCAAAAGGTGTAACAGCTCTTCAAATGGATATTAAAATTGAAGGCCTTTCACGTGAAATCTTAGAAGAAGCATTGACTCAAGCTCGTGTTGGACGACTTCACATTTTAGAACACATGTTAAGCACAATTAACGAGCCACGTACACAATTGTCACAATATGCTCCTAAAATCTTAACAATGACAATTAACCCAGATAAGATTAGAGATGTAATTGGTCCAAGTGGTAAACAGATCAATAAAATCATTGAAGAAACTGGCGTTAAAATTGATATTGAACAGGATGGCACAGTATTTATTTCTTCAGTAAATGAAGAAATGAATCAAAAAGCTAAGAAGATTATTGAAGACATAGTCCGTGAGGTTGTAGTTGGACAAATGTACTTAGGTAAAGTTAAGAGAATTGAAAAATTCGGCTGCTTTGTTGAACTATTTAGCGGTAAAGATGGACTTGTTCACATTTCTGAATTAGCAGAAGAACGTGTAGGGAAAGTGGAAGATGTCGTTGCCATCGGCGATGAGATCTTGGTAAAAGTTACAGAGGTTGATAAACAAGGCCGTGTAAACTTATCACGCAAAGTAGTGCTAAAAGAACAAAAAGATGCAGAAAATGCAAACCCAACATCTTAACAGAGCCTAACATAAAAACTAGAAGAAGCTGGGCACCCAGCTTCTTTTTTTAAAAGGCAACTTCATGAAATTTGTTGAATACTAGGATGCTTTACTTTTTGTTCTACCTTGTCCCCCTTTTACATACTTTTAATTACAAGGGGGATGTTAAACATGAAAAGATTAACTTTGCAGTTATTTACATTTTCTTCAATTTTATTATTAACCTTAGGATTGGTACAAAATCCTTATACAACTGATTATTTATCTGAACTAAAGGAACCAACAATGACGGTTTCTAAACAAGTGGATTCATTATATGAAGAAATCCAAGAGAACAGAGAAAATTATGAGAAAAGTCCTCAAGATGCTGTAGTGGATAAAGTATGGAAAGCAACTCCTGGATACAATGGTTTAGAAGTAGATGTAGAAGCTTCTTATGAAAACATGAAAAAGGATGGAATATTTGATCCAAAGAAATTAGTGTATAAGGAGATTCCACCGTCAGTACATTTATCTGATCTGCCTCCAGAACCAATTTATAGAGGTCATCCAGAAAAGAAAATGGTCTCCTTCTTGATAAATGTTGCGTGGGGGAATGAATATATTCCTACTATGCTAGAAACGTTGAAAAAGCATAAAGTATATGCGACATTTTTTCTTGAAGGACGTTGGGTTAAAGAAAATCCTGAACTAGCCAAAATGATTGTGGATGCGGGGCATGAAGTGGGGAATCACTCCTATAACCATCCTAATTTAAAGACAATGACTGCTTCACTTGTCAGAGAACAACTCGTTTCTACTCAGAACGTTATAGAGGCAACGACAGGTATTAAACCAAAATGGTTTGCTCCTCCAAGTGGTAGCTATCGACAAGAAGTTGTTACGATTGCCTCTGAACTTGAGATGGGCACAATTATGTGGAGTGTTGACACAATCGATTGGCAAAAGCCTACACCTGAGACATTAATAGAAAGAGTCATGAATAAAGTACATCCAGGGGCGTTGATTTTGATGCATCCAACAGATTCTACTGCAAAATCTTTAGATTCACTCATTTTACGAATTAAAGAGAAAAATTTGAAGATTGGTCATGTGACAAATCTATTGAGTGAAAAAAGAGTAGATCTTCCACCTACATCGCAGGGACAACAATAAACAATGGCTCTTTTCGTATAGATTGTTGCTTTCAATACTAGTTTAATGTTATTTGCTTTTCATCTAGACAGTAGCTCTTTTCTAATCATAAATACGGAAATTTATTGATAAAATTGAGTTTAACTTCAGATGAAATAGGCTAGAAAGCAACAAAGTTTTAGAAAAGAGCCTAAACAATGGACATTTAGGAGAAATCCTACCCTAGGAGGAAAGATTTTGATAAAGAAATATACATGTAATAACGGAGTTCGTATCGTACTTGAAAATATTCCTACTGTTAGATCTGTAGCAATTGGTGTCTGGATTGGCACCGGTTCTAGAAATGAAATACCAGAAAATAATGGAGTCTCCCACTTTTTAGAACATATGTTTTTTAAAGGTACTAACACACGATCGGCGCGTGAAATTGCAGAATCATTCGATAGCATTGGCGGTCAAGTAAATGCTTTTACATCAAAAGAGTATACCTGTTACTATGCTAAGGTGCTAGATGAGCATGCCAACTATGCATTAGAAGTGCTTGCAGACATGTTTTTTAATTCAACCTTTGATGAAGAAGAGTTAAAGAAAGAAAAAAATGTGGTATATGAAGAAATAAAAATGTACGAGGATACTCCAGATGATATCGTTCATGACTTACTTAGTCGAGCTGCATACAAAGAGCATGCATTAGGATATCCAATCCTTGGGACAGAAGAGACTCTTTCTACTTTTAATGGTGATACTTTACGTAATTACATGAAAGAAACCTATACACCCGAAAATGTGGTTGTTTCAATTGCTGGTAATATAGATGAACGTTTTATTAAGGTAGTAGAACAGTACTTTGGCAGCTATGAAACAGGAAAAAGTCAAGAAGAAACAACTGTACCTAGTTTTCATGCGGAAAGGCTCGCTAGAAAGAAGGAAACGGAACAAGCTCATTTATGTCTAGGATATAATGGCTTACCAGTCGGTCACGAAAAAATTTACAGTCTAATTGTCCTGAATAATATACTTGGAGGAAGTATGAGTAGTAGACTTTTTCAAGAAGTTCGGGAACAAAGAGGTCTGGCCTATTCAGTTTACTCCTACCATTCCTCCTTTAAAGACAATGGGATGTTAACGATTTATGGAGGAACTGGGAGCCAACAGTTAAACCTCTTATATGAAACAATTCAACAAACACTTACTACGTTAATGGATAAAGGAATTACATCTAAAGAGTTGGCTAATAGTAAAGAGCAAATGAAGGGTAGTCTAATGCTTAGTTTAGAAAGTACGAATAGTCGTATGAGTCGTAATGGGAAGAATGAACTCCTATTAAGAAGACACAGAAGCTTAGATGAAATTCTACAATTGGTCAATGGCGTTTCAGAGGATTCAGTTAATCAACTTGCTAGAACAATCTTTAGCTCAGAACCATGTGTGTCATTAGTAAGTCCTGATGGAAAACTGCCTGATATGCTTCAATAAATACAACAAATGTCTGTAAGTTTTGACTTATAGGCATTTTTTTTATGAATTTATGATAAATATGTAAAAAGGATAGTCCAATGTAAAGGATGTGAGCAGAGTGAGGCTAAGTGAGCTAAGCGGAAAAGAAATCGTGGATTTAAAACGGGCGGAGCGACTGGGGGTTCTCGGCCAAACAGATTTAGAGATCGATGAAACAACAGGTCATATTAAAGCCTTTATTATTCCAACAATGAAATGGTTTGGTTTTAAAAGGCAGGGGGCCGAAATTAAAGTTCCGTGGCATCATATTAAGAAAATTGGAGCAGACATGATCATCATAGACATTCATGAAGAACCACCTTATATGAATAGAAAATAGCCCCAAAGTGTCTTAAGTAGCTATTGCTTAAGGCACTTTTTTCTTTTGGTAAGGTTAAAAAAGCTGACTGGATATAAATGATAGCAAAAAACAGCTACTTTACAGAAACATAATTCATTCACCTAATAAACCCTTCTTACATAAGATGTTGAAGTAAAGTAACAGAATCGTTGGGCACTAGTTTTATAACATTGCCTTGCCAGATTACAAAAAGAAGGTGAATGAAAACCATGTTAACTGGATTGCATATAGCAATAATTGGAGGAGATGCAAGACAGCTAGAAGTCATTCGAAAGCTGACAGATTTAGATGCGAAGCTGTCATTAATAGGCTTTGATCAGCTTGATCATGGCTTCACTGGTGCTTCAAAGGAACAAATGGATGAAGTAGACTTCACAGAAATTGATGCAATAGTTCTGCCAGTAGCTGGAACGAATAGTGAAGGTGAAGTAGATACCATTTTTTCAAATGAAAAAGTAGTGTTAACTGCGGAGCTAATGTCAAAAACGCCTGAGCATTGTACCATTTATTCCGGCATAAGTAACAGTTATCTTGATCAGTTAGTAGATACAACAAATAGAAAATTAGTCAGGTTATTTGAACGAGATGACGTAGCTATCTACAACTCGATTCCTACCGTTGAAGGAACCATCATGATGGTCATTCAGCATACAGAGATAACTATTCATAATTCAAATGTCATCATTTTAGGAATGGGTCGTGTAGGGTTGAGTGTTGCCAGAACATTTTCTGCATTAGGAGCAAATGTTAAGGTGGGTGCAAGAAAAAGTGAGCATCTAGCAAGAATTTTTGAAATGGGTATGCAGCCATTTCAACTATCTGATCTTGAGAGCGAGGTACAAGATATTGATGTTTGTATCAATACAGTCCCCCATCAAATAGTAACTGCTAGTGTCATTTCTAAAATGCCAGCTCACACGTTAATCATAGATTTAGCATCAAAGCCAGGTGGTACTGATTTCCGTTATGCAGAAAAAAGAGGAATAAAAGCTTTATTAGCACCAGGATTACCTGGTATTGTTGCACCTAAAACGGCAGGTCAAATCGTGGCTAATGTATTATCACAATTATTAAAGGAAGATGTATTAGACAGAAAGGGGAATGGATAATGACATCTTTAAAAGGTAAAAGAATTGGCTTTGGCTTAACTGGTTCTCATTGTACGTATGATGCGGTCGTTCCACAAATTGAGAAACTAATGGAAGCTGGTGCAGAAGTAATTCCTGTTGCCACGAATACAGTTAGATTAACGAATACTAGATTTGGTGACGGAGACGAATGGGTAAAGAAGCTAGAAGAGATTACAGGTAATCAACTCATAGATTCAATAGTGAAAGCAGAACCACTTGGTCCGAAAATCCCTTTAGATTGCATGGTCGTGTCTCCTCTAACAGGAAATTCAATGAGTAAATTTGCTAATGCCATGACAGACTCACCTGTATTAATGGCGGCGAAAGCTACACTAAGGAACCAAAAACCAGTTGTTCTTGGTATTTCCACAAACGATGCATTAGGCTTAAATGGTGTAAACCTTATGAGACTTATGGCAACAAAAAATATTTATTTCATCCCTTTTGGTCAAGATGACCCAGTAAAGAAGCCAAACTCCATGGTAGCGAGAATGGGATCTTTAGTAGATACCGTGGTTGCAGCTATTGAAGGCAAGCAGCTACAACCTGTTGTCATCGAGAGATTTTTAGACGAGAAGTAGAAATATATTCTTCTATTGTATGTAGTTATGATACAATAAAAGGTATTAATTGAAGGAGAAGATAACATTTTCTCCTTCCTTTGCTTGTCATTATATCTTTTGTTAATAGTGGAAGGGGATTATATAAATATGGTTAAAGGTTTTCATGTAGCTGTTGTCGGAGCAACTGGCGCTGTAGGTGTACAAATGCTCAAAACATTAGAAGATCGAGACTTTCCTATTTCAAAGCTGACATTATTATCTTCTAAAAGATCAGCTGGAAAAAAGGTAGTGTTTAAGGGAGAAGAAATTACAGTTCAAGAAGCTACACCGGAAAGCTTTGAAGGTGTTCAAATAGCATTATTTAGTGCAGGAGGCTCTGTTTCAAAATTATTGGCTCCTGAAGCAGTAAAAAGAGGTGCTATTGTAGTTGATAATACGAGTGCATTCCGTATGGAGGAAAATACGCCTCTAGTAGTTCCAGAAGTAAATGAAAAGGCATTATTTGATCATAATGGAATTATTGCTAATCCCAACTGTTCAACCATTCAAATGGTTGTTGCTCTAGAGCCAATCCGTCAGGCGTATGGATTAAAGAAAGTTATAGTATCAACTTATCAGGCTGTTTCTGGAGCTGGCGCAGCAGCTGTTGAAGAGATGATGAATCAAACAAAGTCAATCTTGGCAGGAGAAGAATTTACTCCTCAAATTTTACCCGTAGGTTCAGATGAAAAGAAATACCAAATTGCGTTTAATGCAATTCCACAAATAGATAAGTTCCAAGATAATGGTTTTACTTTTGAAGAGATGAAGATGATTAATGAAACAAAAAAGATTATGAGTATGGATGAGCTTCAGGTCGCTGCAACATGTGTTAGACTACCTGTTGCCACTGGACATTCAGAGAGTGTATTTATCGAAGTGGAAAAAGAAGGCGTAACAGCGAGCGATATTCAGTCACTACTTGCTAACGCACCTGGAGTGACTTTACAAGATAATCCTAACGAACAGGTTTATCCAATGCCAGCACACTGTGTAGGACAAAATGACGTGTTTGTAGGTAGAATACGTAAGGACTTATCAGATGATAAAGGATTCCATATGTGGATTGTATCTGATAATTTATTAAAAGGTGCTGCATGGAATTCAGTTCAGATTGCAGAGAGTCTAATTAAATTAGAAATAGTTAAATAAGTCAAAAAAGGGGGATTTGCTCCCTTTTTGCCTCTAACATGATAAATGGGGTGGCAACATGAAAATAATTGTACAGAAATTCGGTGGAACTTCTGTAAAAACAGAAGAAAGTAGAGAACATGCAATTAGGCATGTTCAAGAGGCATTATCTTCAGACTATAAAGTAGTAGCAGTTGTATCTGCGATGGGGAGAAATGGTGATCCCTATGCAACAGATACATTACTTGACTTAGTAAATGGGACAAAAGGAAACATCAGTAAACGAGAGTACGATTTATTATTGTCATGTGGTGAGACAATCTCTTCTATTGTTTTCTCGAACATGTTACGAAATAGAGGTGTTAATGCGGCTGCCATTACAGGAGCAAAAGCCGGGTTTCGCACAAATAATGACCATCAAAATGCAAAGATTATTGATATGCAATGTAATGACCTGCTTGAAATGCTAAAAGAGTATGACGTAGTTGTAGTCGCTGGTTTTCAAGGGATCTCCAAAAATGGGGATGTAACTACTCTAGGAAGGGGTGGAAGCGATACATCTGCTTCTGCACTAGGAGTAGCCTTGAACGCAGAGTGGATTGACATTTTTACAGATGTGGAAGGTGTCATGACGGCGGATCCAAGAATCGTAGAGAATGCTAGACCACTTGATATAGTTACGTATACTGAAATTTGTAATATGGCATATCAGGGGGCAAAGGTTATCCATCCTAGAGCTGTGGAAATTGCCATGCATGGGAAGATACCAATAAGAGTACGTTCCACTTATACAAATACGACAGGAACACTTGTGACAACTCTAGGTAATGCAAAAAAAGGAACAGACTTTAAAGAAAGAGTCATTACTGGTATAGCTCACGTTTCGGATGTTTCTCAAATAAGAGTGATTTCAAAAGAAGGACATTATAATACCCAGAAAGAAGTATTTAAAGCAATGGCAAGTGCTGAAATAAGTGTAGATTTCTTTAATATAACACCAACGAGTGTTGTTTACACCGTATCTGGCGACAATACAGATCGTGCGATTGGAATTCTGGAGGAACTTGGGTATGAACCTGTTGTCACTAGAAATTGTGCAAAGGTTTCTGCAGTTGGAGCAGGTATGAGTGGTGTCCCTGGAGTTACATCTAAGATTGTAACAGCCCTATCAGAAAATGGGATACAAATACTGCAATCAGCGGACAGTAATACAACCATATGGGTTCTTGTAAAAGAAGAAGATTTAGTATTAGCAGTAAACTCACTACATGAAGCTTTTCAACTTGCTGATAGCGAAGTAGAGATTTAGGTTTAAGGAGGAAGAATCGCATGGATTTTGGAAGAGTTTCAACAGCAATGGTTACCCCGTTCGACAGTAAAGGCAATATTGACTTTGCAAAAACGACTCAGTTAGTGAACTATCTAATTAACAATGGTACAGATTCCCTTGTAATAGCTGGGACAACTGGAGAATCTCCTACGCTAACAAGTGAGGAGAAAGTGGCTCTATTTAAACATGTCGTTAGTGTTGTAAATGGAAGAGTTCCAGTAATCGCAGGAACAGGAAGTAATAACACTCGTCAATCAATTGAGTTAACTAAAAAGGCAGAAGAAGCAGGCGTAGACGCTGTAATGCTAGTCGCACCTTACTATAATAAACCAAATCAAGAAGGATTATATCAACATTTTAAGACAATTGCTCAATCTACTTCACTACCAGTTATGCTTTACAATATTCCAGGACGTTCTGTTGTCAATATGTCAGTAGAAACAATCACGAGATTGGCTGAAATTGATAACATTGTTGCTGTTAAAGAAGCAAGTGGTGACTTAGATTTGATGACAGACATCATTGCTTCAACTCCTGAAGACTTTGTACTTTACAGTGGTGACGACGGGCTGACAATTCCGGTCTTATCTATCGGTGGAAAAGGAATAGTATCTGTTGCCTCTCATGTAATAGGTACGGAAATGCAGCAGATGATTGAAAGCTTCCAATCAGGTGATTACAAAGCTGCAGCTAAACAGCACCAAAAGCTATTGCCAATTATGAAGGCGTTATTCCAGGCTCCGAGTCCAACTCCAGTAAAAACAGCTTTACAATTAAAAGGGTTGGATGTCGGTTCAGTTAGATTACCACTAGTACCTTTAACAGATCAAGAAAGAATCACTTTAACGAATACGTTAAACACGCTATAAAGAAAAGCTCTATTCGTATGGATTGAATTTAATTCTAAAATGGTAGCACAAAGGAACGACAAGTTACTGCATGTTAAATCTTGATAAGCAACAAAGTGTGAGAATAGAGCACAAAAAAATCAGCCCCGAGGCTGATTTTTTTTATTATATACAGTAGACTTCTAGGAGTTGTTGATGTCTGAATGCACTCAAAACTCCCTATAATTCTCTTGTATTCCAATTCTTGCATAAGTTATAATGTTGATATGGCAAGAGGTACGGGGCTATTTTTTTATGGACACAGGAGGATTTTACATTGGCTACGAAAGATATAGACAAAATTAAAGTATTTGCCCTTGGGGGAGTCGGCGAAATCGGCAAGAATATGTATGTAATTGAAACAAATAACCAAATTTTTATAATAGAAGCGGGTTTAATGGTGCCAGCTGATGAGATGTTTGGAATTGACGCAGTAATTCCTGATATCTCTTATTTAATAGAAAATAAGGACAAGGTTAAGGGGATTTTTCTAACACATGGCCATGCCGAACAAATTGGTGGTTTACCTTACATATTAAAAAAGCTAAATGTTCCCGTATACGGTACAAAGTTTACGTTAGCATTAGTTAAGCAAGAATTAAAAAGTGATCAATCTTATTCACTTGTTGAGGTGAATCAGCATCAAACCCTAAATTTTAATGAAATAAGAGTTTCTTTTTTTAGAACTACACACAATATCCCAGATTCTATTGGAATAATATTTGATACAGCTCAAGGAGCAATTGTTTGCACTGGAGATTACAAGTTTGATCAAACCTCCATAGGACTTTATGGGGCAGATCTAGAAAAGATGGCACAGGCTGGTAGAAGAGGTGTCTTATGCTTATTGTCAGCTAGTATAAATGCTGAAAAGCCGGGGTATTCTGGTTCTGAACATCAGGTTGGATTATTTCTGAGCGAAGCATTCTACCAAGAGAATAATCGAATCATTATTGTTACATATGCAACCAATATCCAACGTATTCAGCAAATTGTTGAAGTTGCAAGAGAATCAAAAAGAAAAATCATCTTTGTTGGAAAGCAGTTGCATGACTCTGTTGAGATTGCTAAAGAGCTTGGTTATTTAGAAATTCCAGAAGAAATGCATGCTTCTTGGAATGATCGCACAAAACTAGCAGATGATGAGGTTGTCCTAGTTGTATCAGGGTATCAGGGCGAGCCAGTGAGTGCACTTTCTCGATTAGCAAAAGGATCACATAAACAAGTACAATTAAAGAGCGGAGACACTGTTATAGTGGCAGCAGCTCCAACACCAGCAACTGAAATTAGTATCGCTAGATCAATTGACTTGTTATACCGTGCAGGAGTTAAAGTTGTGTATGACAAAAAACTCCATGTTTCAGGTCATGGTCATCAAGAAGATATCAAATTAATGTTAAACCTTATGAATCCAAGGTATTTAATTCCTATCCATGGCGAATATCGAATGCAAAATGCTCATGCGAAGGTAGCGAAATCCTTAGGTATGACAGAAGATCGTATTTTCCTTGTTGACAAAGGAGAAGTCATTGAATTTAGTAAGAATACGGCTTCCTATGGCTTCAAAATTAATACGGGAAATGTTTTAATTGATGGCCTGGGAGTAGGGGATGTAGGAAATATTGTTTTAAGAGATCGACGTTTATTATCTCAGGACGGAATTCTAGTAGTTGTTGTCACCTTAAGTAAAGATCGTAATCATCTTTTAGCAGGTCCAGAGATTATCTCAAGGGGCTTTGTCTATGTAAGAGAATCAGAGAAGCTTCTAGAAGATGCGACAGGCATAGTAAAAGATATTGTTGAAAAGTGTATCCGAGATCAAGATATGGATTGGTCATCAATTAAAGTTAGTATAAGAGACGCTCTAAATCAATTTTTATATGAGAAGACCAAACGCCGCCCAATGATACTCCCAATCATTATGGAAGCATAATATCGGGTTAAAGCTAGAACTACGGTAATTACTACCACAAAAAAACCTACTTGCTCAATGAAAGCAAGTAGGTTTTTTGTTTTGGAAATTTTAAACTTTCATCTGTGGATAACTTGTTGTTAGTGCATTTCAATCTAGATACAGCTCCCAGCCCCTCGAAAGATAAAGAACGACACTTTTTCCTCGGTCAAAGGAACATTTGCTATGCTTGAGGCTATAACGGGGAGTTTGAGCCTTTTGTTCATTTTTGAGATTTATTTTTTATTCTTCTTTTAACTTGTCGAATGAAAACATGTTGTCAGTTCATACTAAGGGTATCATACAAAGTGAAAGGGGAACTTCCATGTCTATGGAGAATCAAGGGTTTACCAATCAAGAACAAGAAACAGAGAAAAAGGAAGATCCAAAAGAGGGTCTCTTAGATAAAATACAACAACTTGGACAAACAAATGTGCCTCAAATGGGAAATGAATCTAAAATTCATTGTTTAACTATTATCGGGCAAATTGAGGGTCATGTTCAGCTTCCACCTCAAAACAAAACAACAAAATATGAACACCTAATACCTCAGCTTGTAGCAATTGAGCAAAATCCTAAAATTGAGGGGTTACTTATTATTTTAAATACAGTAGGAGGAGACGTAGAGGCAGGGCTCGCTATATCAGAGATGATCTCATCTTTATCCAAGCCAACAGTTTCGGTTGTGTTAGGTGGCGGACATTCCATTGGGGTGCCAATAGCAGTTTCGACTGATTACTCATTCATCGCAGAAACTGCCACAATGACAATTCATCCAGTCAGACTGACGGGACTTGTCATTGGGGTACCGCAAACATTTGAATATCTGGATAAAATGCAAGACCGTGTTATTAGATTTGTCACAAAGAATTCCAACATAACAGAAGATCGATTTAAAGAGCTAATGCTTTCAAAAGGAAATCTAACAAGAGATATCGGGACTAACGTGGTTGGTGAAGATGCAGTAAAATATGGCCTCATTAATGAGGTGGGGGGAATAGGAAAGGCTATAGCTAAGTTAAATAAACTTATTGAAGAACGATCAACGTTTAACCAAGAAGGGAAGATGATTCAGTGAGTTTATATACAATAATGCCAGAAGAATATATCTTTCCCACTGATGAAAAGCAATACGTTAATCAAAAAGTGATAGAAATGAATGGTGTTTCCATGATGGTTGAAAAGAGTGAGGACCAGTACCGTATTATTCGTTTGCTAAGTACAGACCCAGAGCACTACCTTTCAGAGGAGTACTGTCCTGGTACAATGATTGCACTTAGTCAAGATATGATTAGAGCTTAGGAGCTATCCTAAAGCTCTTTTTTTTATAAGTTTAGAGTTAGTAAGAAATGATTTAATTGCTATTTTTATATAGCGTGTTTTACCGCTTGAATTAAACGAAATACTACTAGTAAAATCCTACTAAGTTGAACTAAAGTGTCTGTAAAATAGAAAGAAACATTGTAACTATGGAAAACTTGTCTTTATAATAGACATATATAGAAAAATCTGAGGTGTAACAATGGCAAAGCAGAAACAAAGACAGAAGAGAAAAAAACAGGAGTGGAAGGACACATTAAAATTCGAGTTAATCGGTTTAACTCTTTTCGCCTTAACCTGTATTGGAATATCAGGTCTTGGAATGGTTGGGAAGAGCTTAACTGCTTTCACTCGATTCTTTCTAGGTGAATGGTATATTATACTCCTACTAGGGTTTCTATGTCTGTCTATTTATTATATATGGAAAAGGCAAAATCCATATTTATTTCACCGTAGACTAATTGGCCTTTATTTTATTATTGCTGCACTTTTACTATTCAGTCACGTAAACTTGTTTGATGCAATTGTAAAAGATGGAGTTTTCAGTGAACCATCAGTTATTCTTAATACATTTGAATTATTTAAGCAGGAATTAGCCGAAAAAACGGCTACACACGATTTGGGTGGAGGAATGATTGGCGCCCTTTTATTTGCGTTATTTCATGTTCTATTTGCGGCACAAGGAACTGAACTAATAGCTGTGTTATTCATAGTAATTGGAGGCATCCTTTTAACAGGGAAGTCAATTAAAGATGTTTCTGGAAAGATACTTCAACCTATAGTCCAATTCCTAAAGGAACAATTTTTAGGTTTTATTTCCGACGTTAAAGCAACGATTACAAGTATAGGGAAAAGTACAAAAAAGGCAAAAACAAAAAAACAAAAAGAAACAAAGATACCAAGAGTAGAGGATGAGAGTATAGAAATAATTGGTAAGGATGAGGATGAAGATGCAATCATTCAGCCGATTATTTCAAACTTCCAAGACCAATCAATCAAGACCTCGACTGCAGAAACAATGGAACCTATAAAAAATGAACCGAAGAAACAGGAAGAAGAAGTAGAGGCTCCTAAGCTCACCTTTACGGAAGAAGAAAATCCAGATTATCAGCTACCACCATATGAATTACTCGCTTTACCAAAAAATCAGACGACCGGCCAAGACAATGAATTAATCCGTGTAAATATCCGAAAGCTGGAAAGGACCTTTGAAAGTTTTGGTGTAAAGGCTCGTGTTAAAAAAGTTCATTTAGGTCCTGCTGTGACAAAATATGAAGTGTATCCTGATGTGGGTGTAAAAGTAAGTAAAATCGTAAATCTAAGTGACGATTTAGCGTTAGCATTAGCTGCTAAGGATATAAGAATTGAAGCACCGATTCCTGGAAAATCAGCAATTGGGATAGAGGTCCCTAATGAAGAAGTTTCAATGGTAACACTACGAGAAGTAATAGATTCACCTCATACTAGTAATAAAGATGCGAAACTTCTCATTGGATTAGGAAGAGATATCTCAGGTGAGGCAGTTGTTTCAGAATTAAATAAAATGCCGCATTTACTAGTAGCTGGAGCAACCGGAAGTGGAAAGAGTGTGTGCATCAACGGAATCATCACTAGTATATTAATGAGAACAAAACCTCATGAAGTGAAGATGATGATGATTGATCCCAAAATGGTAGAATTAAATGTGTATAACGGTATTCCGCATTTGCTTGCACCAGTGGTTACAGATGCACGCAAAGCCTCACAGGCACTAAAAAAAGTAGTTTCTGAAATGGAAAGAAGATATGAATTATTCTCTCATACAGGAACTAGAAATATCGAGGGATATAATGAGTTTATCAAGAGGCAAAATTCGGAGGAAGCAGAAAAGCAACCTTTACTTCCTTTTATAGTTGTAATTGTGGACGAGCTTGCTGACTTAATGATGGTAGCTTCTTCAGATGTTGAGGATGCCATTACAAGATTAGCTCAAATGGCCAGAGCGGCTGGTATTCATCTTATAATTGCTACACAGAGGCCTTCAGTAGATGTCATTACAGGCGTGATTAAAGCAAATATACCTTCAAGAATTGCATTTAGTGTTTCCTCCCAAACAGATTCTCGTACTATTTTAGATATGGGGGGGGCAGAGAAATTATTAGGAAAAGGCGATATGCTATTCCTTCCTGCAGGTATGTCTAAGCCAGTGCGTGTCCAGGGAGCATTCCTTTCTGATCAAGAAGTAGAAGAAGTTGTAGACTTCGTCATTAGACAACAAAAGGCACAGTATCAAGAAGATATGATTCCAACGGAAGTTACATCTTCTCAAAATGAGATAGATGATGATCTATACGATGATGCTGTTCAATTAGTTATAGAAATGCAAACAGCTTCAGTATCAATGCTTCAAAGAAGATTTAGAGTTGGCTATACCCGTGCAGCGAGATTAATAGATGCTATGGAGGCTCGTGGTATTGTAGGACCTTATGAAGGAAGTAAGCCAAGAGAGGTGTTAGTCTCTCAAAACAGTGAAGAAGCAACTTCATAGAGGATCTATAAAAGTTGGAAGCCATGTGCTTCCTCTTTTTTAGTTTATTTGCTTCTTTAATAAGTACCAAACTTTAGTATCTCTAAAATTATTCTCCAATTTTCGACATAAAAATAACGAATTACTATTTATTTCTATTTTAATAAATGGTATATTATTGACGGTTGGTAGCAAATTAATAAAAAAGTTGTTAGACATCAGACATCTATGTAGTATGTCTTGATCAGATGAATATGGGAGGCGGGTTATGACCATTAAATCCGATAACCGTCATTTGTATTTACAGGTTATTGATCGAGTAAAAAGTGATATTGATAAAGGAATCTATAAAGAGCGCGAAAAACTTCCCTCTGAATTTGATTTAGCCAAGCAATTAGGTGTTAGTAGAGCAACTCTTAGAGAAGCTCTTCGAATTTTAGAAGAGGAAAACGTAGTGGTTAGAAGACATGGTGTTGGAACCTTTGTAAATCCAAAACCCTTATTTTCTTCAGGAATTGAACAGCTTAACAGTGTTACAAATATGATTAAACAGGCTGGTAAAACTCCAGGCACTATCTATATGTCCTCAAATGAACAAGGTCCAACTGAAGAAGATGTAAGGAGATTTAGATGTTCATTAGATGATGAGATTCTCTTAGTGGAACGCGTACGTACTGCAGATGGTGAACCTGTCGTCTATTGTATTGATAAAATACCAACTGAATTTCTCCCAGATGGATACTCTCATAATGAAGAATCCCTTTTTATGCTTCTTGAGAGATCAGGGCATTATATTTCTCATGCTGTGGTTTATATAGAACCGTTAGGATACCATGAAAAAATTTCACCTATCTTAAATTGTGAACCTGAAACGGCATTACTACTCTTAAAACAAATGCACTTTAATCAACATGAACAACCAGTGTTATTTTCTCTCAATTATTTCAGAGCAGATCAATTTAGTTTTCATGTCATAAGGAAGCGCATTTAATAAGGCTCATTTATACGAAAACAGCTCTAATAAATTATAGATTCTTGAGTATGCTAGTAAACGTAGGACTACTTAATATTTATGCTCCTAAAATTTGTTTTGTCAAAAATAGCCGGAAAAGCTATAATATGTCTGTTGTTAATATTATTAACAAATATATTAAATATTGGGGGTACAATGATGAAGAAAGGTTTATTATTTTTACTAGTCTTCTCACTAATTAGTATGTTAGCTGCTTGTGGTACTGGCGACAATGCTGAAGGTGGAGAAGGAACAGGTGATGGCATGAAAGTTGGTATGGTTACCGATGCCGGAACGATTGATGACAAATCATTTAACCAAGGTACGTGGGAAGGTATTGAAAAAGCTGCTAAAGAACTTGGAATTACTGAAAAGTACTTAAAGCCTGCTGGTACAACTGAAGCAGACTACTTAAAAGAAATCGGAAACCTATACGATGCTGATTTCAAATTTATTGTAACACCTGGTTTCAAGTTTGAAACCGCTGTATTCCAGGCTCAAGATAAATATCCTGATGCAAAGTTTGTCATCATTGATGGAGCACCACATGCTGGTGACTACAATGTAACAATTAAAGAAAATACAGTTTCAATTTTCTTCGCAGAGCATGAATCAGGCTTTATCGCTGGTGTTGCTACTGCACTAGAATTAAAAGAAGCTGAAGCAGGATTTATCGGTGGAATGGAAATTCCTGCGGTACAAAAGTTCAACTGGGGATTCCAACAAGGTGTTAAATATGCTAACGAAAACTTAGGCACAAATGTTAGCATCAAAGCTGAAAACGTAATTTATCAAGGAAGTTTTGATAACGTAGCAGCGGGTGGACAAATTGCTGCTCAAATGTTTGACAGCGGTGTGGATGTAATCTTTACAGCGGCTGGTGGAGTAGGGGTTGGAGCGATCAATGAAGCGAAGACTCGTGCTGAAGCTGGAGACAAAGTTTATATCGTTGGAGTCGATGTTGACCAGTATGCTGACGGTTTACTAGAAGATGGAAAGACATCAGTTATTCTTACATCTGCTATGAAAAATTTAGGTCAAGTAGCTTTTGATATGATTCAAGCAGAGCTTGATGGTAACTTCAAAGGTGGAGAAACATTAACATTTGATGTTACAAACAATGGTGTTGGTATTCCAACAGAAAATCCAAACCTTAGTGAAGAAACTGTAACTCAAACAAATGAAGTAGTTGAAAAAATTAAATCAGGTGAAGTTACTGTCTCCGCTGAGCAAGGAGATTTACTTAAGTAATTAAGGACAAGGAAACAACAGAGACGGGTCGCTTCCGTCTCTTTTCTATATTATGAAGAATCTTTTCTTTTCAGAAAATTCGTAAGTGAAAGTTTTACCCCCAAAAAATTTGACATATCGCGTCCTTAAAAATGTTAATAAAGCTATCCTCGATAGCTTAAAAAATAGTAGAAGCAGGTGGAAGTTCAATGGAGTATGTTGTAGAAATGCTGGATATAAGAAAAGAATTTCCTGGTGTTGTTGCCAACGACAATATAACTCTTACATTAAGGAAGGGTGAGGTTCATGCACTGTTAGGTGAAAATGGTGCTGGAAAATCTACCCTAATGGGTGTATTGTTTGGAATGTATCAACCAGACAGAGGGAAAATTAGAGTTAATGGAGAAGATGTGAAAATATCAAATCCAAACGTAGCAAATCGTTTAGGAATAGGGATGGTTCATCAACATTTTAAACTCGTTGATAACTTTACAGTTACAGAAAACATCATCCTTGGTAGTGAGCCTAAAAAAGGCATGGTTATGGATATCGATAAAGCAGCAAAAAGAATTGAAGAACTGTCCAAGCATTATGGTTTAAATGTTGATCCCCATGCAAAAATCGAAGATATCTCAGTAGGTATGCAACAGAGGGTTGAAATCTTAAAAACACTATACCGTGATGCAGAAGTTCTTATTTTCGACGAACCAACAGCTGTATTAACTCCAGCAGAAATTGATGAGTTAATGAAAATTATGAAGAACCTCATTCATGAAGGAAAATCAATTATTATTATTACTCACAAACTAAAGGAAATTAAGGCTGTTGCTGATCGTTGTACGGTTATTCGTCGGGGAAAATCAATTGGAACTGTAGATGTTAAAGACGCGACGGAAGCAAGTCTTGCCGAAATGATGGTAGGAAGACATGTATCTTTCAAGGTAGATAAAGCAGATAGTAAACCCGGAAAAGTCGTCTTACAAGTAGAGAATATATCGGTGAAGAATAGTAGAAAAGTGTTGGGACTTAAGAATTTCTCTATTGAAGTAAAAGCTGGAGAAATCCTTGGAATTGCTGGTGTAGAAGGTAATGGACAAAGTGAACTTGTTGAAGGGATAACGGGATTGCGGAAAGTTGAATCCGGTTCCATTTCTTTAAATGGTGAAGAAATTACGAACATTCCAATTCGTCAGCGTATTCAAAAAGGTATTGGTCATATTCCGGAAGATCGCCAAAAACGTGGACTAGTTCTAGATTATAAACTTGAAGAAAACATGGTTATTGAGGTATACAATAGACCTCCATTTTCTAAGAATGGGTTATTAAACGTCTCGGCAATAAGGGAGTATGCGTCGAACATCATTAAGAACTTTGATGTACGTGCAGGTGAAGGTTCAGCTTCACTAGCAAGGGGCTTATCTGGAGGGAATCAGCAGAAAGCGATCATTGGTAGAGAATTGGAGTTAAATCCTGAATTACTAATCGCAGTTCAACCAACTCGTGGCTTAGATGTAGGATCGATTGAATATATTCACAAAAGGCTAGTTGAACATCGAGACAAAGGTAAAGCAGTACTATTAGTGTCGTTAGAACTAGACGAAGTTCTTCAGCTTTCCGATCGAATTGCCATTGTTAATAACGGGGAACTAATTGGAGTTGTAGAAGCATCTGAGACAAATGAAAATGAAGTTGGTTTAATGATGGCAGGTGTGAGCAAGGAGGAAAGTAAGTAATGAAAAATACTATTGTATCACTATTAGCTGTAGTGTTAGGTCTACTAGCTGGTGCGATTTTAATGTTTTTAATTGGAAGCAATCCAATGGAAGGGTATACATACTTATTCCAAGGTGGATTAAAAAATATGGAAAGAATCGGAAATACGTTAGCTACTGCTGCACCATTAGTATTTACAGGATTATCGGTGGCCTTTGCTTTCCGTACTGGATTATTCAACATCGGGGCAGCTGGCCAGATGCTGATTGGTGGATTCTTTGCGACAGCAATAGGTCTTAGCTTTGACTTCTCTAGACCCGTTTTACTTACCTTGATGGTATTGGGAGGATTCGTTGGAGGTGCACTGTGGGCCTTTGTTCCAGGTTTTCTTAAAGCGCGATTTAATGTTCACGAAGTAGTGTCGACCATTATGATGAACTGGATTGCTTATTGGACAGTGTATTATGTGGTTCCTTCTTACTTTAAAGGTGAGTTTCTAGAAACAGAATCTGCAAAATTACCTGACAAGGCAACATTAAAAGTTCCTTTTCTATCAGAAATTTTTGCCGGTTCCTACATTAACATGGGTATTTTCTTTGGCGTCATTACGGTAATTGTAATTGCTTTTATTATTAATCGTACAACTTTAGGATTTGAATTAAAGGCTGTTGGTTTCAACCGTCATTCTGCTGAGTATGCAGGTATGTCTGTTAACAGAAGTATCATCTTATCAATGGCTATTTCTGGTGGTCTAGCTGGACTCGGTGGTGTCATTCAATATACTGGTAATGCAAATAGTATACAGATTGGAATCATGCCAACTCAAGGATTTGATGGAATTGCGGTTGCTCTTCTTGGGAACAACACACCAGTTGGAGTATTGTTTGCTGCCCTATTCTTCGGAATTCTATATTCAGGGACAGGCTTTATGAATGCAATGACTGATATTCCACCTGAGATTGCCAACACAATTATTGCTATTATTATATATTTTGCTGCAACAAGTGTTTTAATTGAACGTTTACTTCGTAAGTACTTCAATAAGCGAACTGAAAAAGAAAACGTCAATACTGCTGTTAAGAAGGGGGATTCGTAAGATGTGGACATTGATACAGCAGATTTTTCCTTACGCAATTATCTTTGTAATGCCCCTTCTTATTACTGCTTTAGGTGGATTATTCAGTGAGAGAAGTGGTATTGTCAATATCGGACTAGAAGGATTAATGATTATGGGTGCCTTTACTTGCGCATTGTCCATTAACTTACTTTATCCGATTCTTCCTAATAAGGATTTGGTACTGTGGTTAGGATTATTAATAGCAGCATTGTGTGGGCTTGTATTCTCGCTTCTACATGCTTTTGCAAGTATAAATCTTAGTGCAAACCAAATAATCAGTGGTACAGCAATTAACATGATTGCAGGTGCTTTAACGGTTTTCTTAGCAAGAAATATTACAGGTTCTGGTAATATTAGAATTGTTAGTGGTTTTTCACCTTCTAATATACCAATTTTATCTGATATTCCTGTCATTGGACCATTACTATTTACGAAAACTTATCCTACCACTTGGTTTATTTTAGCCGTTTTACTTGTAAGTGCTTTTATACTTTATAAGACTCCATTTGGCTTGCGGTTAAGATCGTGTGGAGAATATCCACAAGCTGCAGAAGCTGCAGGAATTAATGTTAGAAGAGTACGTTACAGTGGTGTCATGATATCTGGAGCTTTTTCAGGTATAGGTGGAGCGCTAATTATCTTAACCTATGCAGGTGAATTTACTGGGACAGTTTCAGGGTTAGGGTTTTTAGCTTTAGCAGCGTTAATTTTTGGTCAGTGGAGACCGTTAGGAATTCTAGGAGCAACGTTCTTCTTTGGATTTGCTATGACGATCGCCAATGTATCACAGGTAATACCTGCTTTAACCGTAATACCACCATTGGTATTAAAGCTATTCCCATATGTAGTTACACTAATTGCTTTAGTTATCTTTTCGAAATCGTCGCAAGCTCCAAAAGCAGCGGGCGAACCATATGATCCAGGTAAACGATAAAAGATACAAAAAGATGATTCGTACAATACGAGTCATCTTTTTTTATTCTTTTGGCTCTGTTAAAGAACAATGTTGATATTTTGCAGTGTTGATTGTAGTGGAGGGATGCGAGACTCCTGCGGGAGGAGCGAGGTAAGGGAGACCCCACCGGCGTGAAGCGCCGAGGAGTGGGATTTTTCACGATAGTGAAAATATCCTTCATTTCCCGCCCGCGGAAAGCGAGCGTCCCGTAACGAAAATCAACAACCAAGTGTTAACAGAGCCCTTCTTTTAAAACACAATTTGTTTTCTTAAAGAATTGTTTTAAACTAGCCTCACTAAAGTATGTATTTAACATCTTGTCTTTCGCATATGTAAAGAGAAGAGTATAAGTGAAATAGTTGAAATTTGTATATAATCCCATTTATCCTTTATATTGGATATAGTTTATTTTTATTAAATAAAAGAAACACTAATTTGTAGGCATAAAGCTATCCATAAGAAGGAGGCAAAAATGGTGAAGCTTGATCAAGAGATTGAGGAAAAAGTAAACGGATTAACCCTGCATGTTGTAGAGACAAAAAAGTACAAAACAAATACACTTGTTTTAAAGATGAAAGCTCCATTAACAAAAGAGGATGTTACAAAACGTGCTTTGTTACCTTATGTCCTTCAGAGTGCTACAAAACAGCATCCTACTTCGACTGAGTTGAGAAGTTACTTAGATGAATTATATGGAGCATCTTTAAGTGTGGACTTAGGTAAAAAAGGTGAGTATCATATCATCACGATAAGATTGGAAATTGCGAACGAGGTATACTTATCAGATCAAACGCCTTTACTTGATAAAGGTTTAACATTATTGTCGGAAATTTTACTACATCCTGCTTTAGAAAATGGAGCTTTTATACCTTCAGTTATCGAGAAAGAGAAGCGATCGCTAAAGCAAAGAATTCAATCTGTATTCGATGATAAGATGAGGTACGCTAGTCTTCGTCTAGTAGAAGAAATGTGTAAAAATGAGCCGTACGCACTTCATGCTAACGGACAAATGGAAGATGTGGATCAAATCTCAGCTCCATCACTATATGAATATTATCAACGATCAATCAAAGAGGATGAAATTGATCTTTATATTGTTGGCGATGTTCAAGTACAGGAAATCAAAAACTCAGTAGAAAAATTATTTTCGTTAGAAAGTAGAGTTCCTAAGAATATCGAAAAGAACACTATTTCCATAGATAAAGAAAATGAAGTAATAGAAGAACAAGATGTAAAGCAAGGTAAGCTTAATATAGGATATAGAACGAATATTACGTATCATGATTCTGAATATTATGCTTTACAAGTATTTAATGGAATATTTGGTGGTTTTTCTCATTCTAAGCTCTTTATCAATGTGAGGGAAAAAGCGAGCCTAGCTTATTATGCCGCATCGCGAGTTGAAAGCCACAAAGGATTATTAATGGTAATGTCTGGGGTAGATGCTAAGAACTATGATCAGGCCGTCACAATAATCAAAGAACAAATGACGGCTATGAAAAATGGCGACTTTACAGACAAAGAACTTGAACAAACAAAAGCTGTTTTGAGAAATCAGCTACTAGAAACAATAGATACATCAAGAGGCCTTATTGAAGTATTGTACAATGACGTTTTAGCGGAAGTTAAACAGCCGATAGAAGATTGGCTCACAAAAATCGAAGAGGTTACAAAAGAACAGATTATTGAGGCTGGTGCAAAGATTGAATTAGATACCATTTACTTCTTAAAAGGAAAGGAGGAAGCATAATGGAAAAAGTTGTGTTTGATCAGTTAAAAGAAGAGTTGTTTCACGAGTCAATGTCAAATGGATTACAAGTTTATATTTTACCTAAACAAGGCTTCAATAAAACATATGCTACATTTACAACAAAATACGGCTCCATTGATAATCGCTTTGTCCCATTGAATACCGAGGAGCCTTTGCAGGTGCCTGATGGTATTGCCCATTTTCTAGAACATAAGCTTTTTGAGAAAGAAGATGAGGATGTTTTTCAAAAGTTCAGCAAACAGGGAGCCTCTGCGAATGCTTTTACATCTTTCACAAGAACTGCTTACCTGTTCTCAAGCACATCGAATGTCGAACAAAATTTAGAAACCTTACTTGATTTTGTTCAGGCTCCCTACTTTACAGAACAAACAGTAGAGAAAGAAAAAGGAATTATCGGGCAAGAAATTACGATGTATGATGATAATGCAGACTGGAGATTGTACTTTGGAGTCATCCAAAACATGTATAAGAATCATCCTGTGAAAATTGATATTGCTGGTACAATTGAGTCTATATCAAACATTACGAAGGATCTTTTATATACCTGTTATGAAACATTTTATCATCCGAGTAATATGTTGTTATTCATTGTTGGACCTATTAATCCTGAACAGATTATGAATCAAATTAGAGATAATCAGTCAAAGAAGGAGTTTGAATCACAAGCGCCGATTCAACGATTCTTTGATGAAGAGCCATTGCAAGTTGCTGAAAAAAAGCAGGTCTTAAAGATGACAGTTCAATCATCAAAGTGCTTATTAGGATTGAAGATGGCAAATCCAGGTAAATCTGGAGAGCAGTTATTACGCTCTGAACTTGCAACGAATGTATTGCTTGATATGCTATTTGGAAAAAGTTCTAAAAACTATGACACACTCTACAATGAGGGTTTAATTGACGATACTTTCTCGTATGACTATACAGAAGAACTTGGATTTGGTTTTGCAATAATTGGTGGAGATACAACTCAGCCAGATGCACTTGCTGACACACTTAAGACAATGCTTACAAGTTTCGAGCAAACACTAACAGAAGAATATTTAGAGAGAGTAAAGAAGAAAAAAATTGGGTCCTTTTTACGGGCACTGAACTCACCTGAATTCATAGCGAATCAATTTACCAGATATTCTTTTAATGAAATGAACATGTTTGAGGTTGTAGAGGTTCTTGAATCACTAACAGTCGAGGATATAAAAGTCAGCGCTGAAGCTCTTATAGATGAACAACGTATGACAGTTTGTCAAGTAGTACCAAAATAGTTGACAAGGAACAAAAGAGAGATAGACAATGGTCTTATCTCTTTTTTGTGTTAAACATTAATAAAGGCTCTTTTCTAACAAAAGATTTATAGTTTGAAAAGTAACAAAAATTTTAGAACATAGCCTTAATAAAAGGAAGTAAACGATATGGAGAAAAAGTATGCATTACTCACTGGTGCAAGTGGTGGGATAGGGAGCGCAATTGCTACTCAATTAGTACAAAATAATTATGTTGTATATCTTCATTACAATAACAATTATGAAGGTGCAAAAAAAATTCAAGTTAAACATAATGAATATGAGACTTATCTCGTAAAAGCTGATCTTTCAGACCCAAGTGGTGTAAAAGAATTATTAACCCAAATCGAGCATCCAATTGACACACTTGTCTTAAATAGTGGAAACAGCTTTGTTGGACTAGTAACGGATATGGAAGACCAGGAAGTAACCAATATGATTTCATTACATATGACAAGTCCATTCCAGCTTATACAGGCCATACTTCCGTCTATGATTACAAGAAAAGAAGGAAATATCGTTTTTATTACTTCTATATGGGGAGAAATAGGAGCGTCTTGTGAAGTTTTATACTCAATGGTGAAGGGTGGTCAAAACACTTTAGTTAAAGCACTAGCAAAAGAAGTAGCACCTTCTAATATAAGAGTAAATGCTGTTTCACCTGGTGCTATTAACACAAGTATGCTTCAATTTTTAGAAGGTAGTGAGCGTGAAGAATTAATACAAGAAATCCCAATGGGACGATTAGGCGAGCCAGAGGATATAGCACATGCAGTAAAATTTTTATTATCTAAGGAATCTTCCTATATAAATGGGCAAATCTTATCGGTAAATGGAGCTTGGCATACGTAACAAAATTGAAACAGACGTGCCTCCTTGAATATTTTTAAATAGAAGATGACACAATAAACTTGTATCAATTTTAAGGAGGAATGACAATGTCTGTTTTAGATAACTGGGAACAATGGAAAGACTTCTTAGCTAATCGTTTGCACCATGCACAAAATGAAGGTATGGAGCAAAATACTATTAATGATCTAGCTTATCAAATTGGTGGCTATCTTGCAAAGCAAGTTGAACCACAAAATGATCAAGAGAAAGTCCTTGCAGATTTATGGAGTGTAGCTTCTCCTGAGGAGCAACATGCTATTGCAAACCTGATGGTTAAATTAGTTCAAAACGATGGTAACGAAGGTACGTCGATTCGTTAGTTTAAAGAGGGATGAGAAATCCCTCTTTTTTTGCTTTTTAAGACATTGTTACTTCTCTCTACAAAACAAAGATAGCTTACTTTAAGCAATTTTGGATTTATAATAGTAGTATTATACGATTTTGTCATAATTCGCTGGTCTTTGCCTTTCATTCAAAATATAATTACTATATTATAGAAATAAGGTATATTGTAGTAATACTTTGTAAATGGTGTTAAGGAGGGATGTCTTCATGGCAAAAAAAGAATGGTATCTAGAATATGAAATACATAAAAATCGCCCTGGATTACTGGGTGACATCTCTTCACTACTAGGTATGTTATCCATTAATATTGTTACAATTAATGGTGTGGAAGATATGAGAAGAGGAATGCTACTTCTTTCTGATCATCATGAGCAAATTCTAAGACTTGAATCAATTTTACAAACTATGGATAATATAACCGTGACAAAGCTCCGCGAACCCAAGCTTCGTGACCGATTAGCTGTCAGACACGGTAGATATATTCAAAGAGATGCCGATGACAAAAAGACATTTAGGTTTGTTAGAGATGAATTAGGACTTCTTGTTGACTTTATGGCGGAGTTATTTAAAAAAGAAGGACATAAACTAGTTGGAATACGTGGAATGCCCCGAGTAGGGAAGACAGAATCCATTGTTGCATCAAGTGTATGTGCCAACAAGAAGTGGTTATTCGTTTCATCAACATTGTTAAAACAAACAATCCGAAGTCAATTAATTGATGACGAGTATAACGAAGAAAATTTATTTATCATTGATGGTATCGTATCAACAAGAAGAGCAAATGAACGCCATTGGCAGCTTGTTCGTGAGATCATGAGGCTTCCAGCAACAAAAGTGGTGGAGCATCCGGATATATTTGTCCAACATACAGAATATACGTTAGATGATTTTGACTATATTATTGAGCTGCGAAACGAACCAGATGAGGAAATTACCTATGAGGTCGTGGAAGAGCAACAATTCATGTCGGGAGATTCTTCGTTCTCAAGTTTTGATTTTTAAGATGGCAGGTGTTTTTATTGGCTGAGTTAGGACAGCATTTAAAGCAAGCAAGAGAAGAAAAAAATATATCACTAGAAGAGTTACAAGGTATCACGAAAATTCAAAGACGATATTTGCAAAATATCGAGGATGGAAATTTTGATGCATTACCGGGTATCTTTTATGCGCGAGCTTTTGTAAAACAATATGCTGAAGCTGTAGGCTTAGATTCTGAAAGGATATTTGAAGAATTTAAGCATGAATTACCTAATACTCAAAAAGAGGCTCTACCAGAACAACTATCCCGTGTAAAGCGAGCTAGGGCGGAAGTAAATACAAAGGATTCTAAAATTCTGCAAGTTTTTCCTAAAGTTCTTGTAACACTGATAATAATTGGCATCGCCTTTACTGTATGGAAGGTGGTACAAAGCAATCCACCAGCAGATCAAGTGGAGGAGTCACCAGAAACAGAAACGGGTGGGGCTGAGGTAGAAGAAAATAAGGATAATCCTCTCCAAACAGCTTCTGAATCAAATGAAGAAGAGGAATCTACTGAAGTAGAAGAGGAAACAACAATGGAAACAGAAGAGGAAGTTGTTGAGCCAATACAACAAGTTGAGCTGATTGAATCATCAGGACGCAAATTCACGTACAAATTATCTGGTACAAATCAATTTGTAGTGGAAGTTTCAACAAATGGCGAAACGTGGCTAGATTTAAAAAATGGTAAGAATAAAAAGTTCTTTAGCGGAATGTTGAATGCTAAAGAAACGGAAGAAAAAATACCAGATATGGCATCCTACGATTATACAAATGAAACTGAAGCCTTCATTAAATTAGGTAGAGCCATGGATTCGATCTTAAAGATAAACGGCCAGCAAATTGAACTCCCGTCGGAGCCGAAGGATGTCCAAGAAATAACCGTTATTTTTGAAAAGAGTGCTGAATAAAAAAGGCTCCTTTTAAAGTTAGTTAGTGTCATTGATTGGTTTGGGTTTAAGCCCAATCGATCACTTTCCAAGTTAATTGCTATTGGAAAGGTGCTTGTACTTTTGTGTTTTGAAGCCCACTACATAATTGTGGGTTTCTTTTCTGCTTTATGGCAAAATGTGATTAAGGGGGTTTAACCATTGAATTTACCAAATAAGATTACCGTTTCACGAATTTTTCTCATACCATTATTCCTAGTTGTTACCCTTGTACCTTTTTCATGGGGGGAACTTAGCTTAGGGGAGTACTCTATTCCAGTTACACATCTTGTTGGGGCCATTATTTTTATTATTGCTTCATGTACAGACTGGATTGATGGATATTATGCTAGGAAATTAAACCAAGTTACTAACCTAGGAAAATTCTTAGATCCATTAGCTGACAAACTGCTTGTTTCTGCTGCGTTAATTACACTTGTAGAATTACAGCTTGCACCTGCTTGGATGGTGATTGTCATCATTAGCCGTGAGTTCGCTGTCACTGGTCTTCGACTAGTATTAGCGGGTGAAGGTGAGGTTGTTGCAGCGAATATGTTAGGGAAAATAAAAACTTGGGCTCAGATTATAGCTGTTTCAGCTCTTTTACTACATAATTTTCCTTTCGTCTGGCTTAATATACCATTTGACATGATTTCTCTATGGGTAGCTGTGTTTTTCACTATTTATTCTGGATGGGATTACTTTAATAAGAATAAGGCAGTACTTCTTCAATCAAAGTAAAAGGAGGCTCCTGTATGAATGCAGAGATTATTGCGGTAGGTTCTGAATTACTTCTCGGACAAATTGCGAATACAAACGCCCAGTATTTATCAAAGCAGCTTGCTGAACTGGGAGTAAATGTTTATTATCATACGGTTGTAGGGGATAATGCAGATCGGCTCCGTCAGTCTATTAAACTGGCAGAATCAAGGGCTGACTTACTTATATTTACGGGTGGATTAGGACCAACCAAAGATGATTTAACAAAAGAGACTATTGCCTCCAGTCTAGGGAAAAAGCTTGTAATGGACCAAGAAGCGCTAGAATCGATTGAAGAATATTTTCAAAAAGTAAATCGAGTAATGTCTGAGAATAACAAAAAGCAAGCATTGGTCATTGAAGACTGTAATGTTTTACCGAATCGTAATGGAATGGCACCAGGTATGTTTCTATCAATTGGTGATCATCACTACATGCTACTTCCCGGACCTCCAAAGGAAATGCAACCTATGTTCCAGAATTTTGGGAGACAGGCCATCTTGAATGAATTGAAGATACAAGAAAGAATCGAATCAAGAGTTCTGCGTTTTTTTGGTATCGGAGAATCTCAATTAGAAACTGAGATTACAGATTTAATAGATGCTCAATCGAATCCTACCATTGCTCCGCTCGCAGGTGATTATGAAGTTACACTCAGATTAACAGCTAAGCATAGTACTCTAGTGGGAGCTACTCTCTTATTAGACAAGGTCGAGAAACAAATCATGGATCGTGTTGGAGAATTCTTCTATGGATATGGAGAAACGTCACTTTCTATTGAGGTAATGAGTCTATTACAAGAGAGAGGTCTTACTATTACTTCTGCAGAAAGCTTAACGGGTGGGCTGTTTTCGCAAACTTTAACGGCAATTTCAGGCGCCTCTTCAGTGGTGAAAGGTGGAATTGTTTGTTATAGCAATGAAATCAAGAAACTGGTATTAAACGTTTCTCAGGAGACATTAGAAAAAGATGGCGCGGTTAGTGAGCAATGTGCTAGAGAGCTTGCAGAAAATAGCAGGCGATTAATGAAGACTGATATCGGCATTAGTTTTACAGGAGTTGCTGGACCAGACTCAATAGAAGGAAAGCCAGTAGGAACTGTCTTTATAGGTTTGTCTATGCCAAACGATACAGCTGCATTTGAAATAAAGTTAGCAGGTAGCAGAATAGCCATTCGCGAACGTTCTGTGAGGTATGGGTTATACTACTTGTTAAAAGCTCTTAAAAGTGAATGATAGTAGAAATAAACCAATAGTAAAAGCTACTATTGGTTTATTTATAAGGCTCTTTTCTAAAACTTATTTTTCTAAAACCCACCCTATTTTGTACGCAAAACCAAAGTGATAATTGATACGAAAACAGCCATTTATAAAAATTTTTTACATGTAATATTAATTTTTGTTAAAGGTTTCTAGTTGAAAACATAATTTTACCTAAAAGAAAATGGTATTTTCAATGAATATTACCAATTAAAATTAGCGAATGGATGTTCGTTTTTAACTTGGCAAATAAATAAAAAAAGAGTATAGTATAAGTAGTTTCATAGAATAAAGGAGGAAATGTAAGTGGGAGATCGTCAAGCCGCCTTAGAAATGGCTCTAAAACAAATAGAAAAACAGTTCGGAAAAGGTTCCATTATGAAATTAGGGGAACAAACAGATCGTAAGGTATCTACATCTCCAAGTGGTTCTCTAGCACTTGATGTTGCATTAGGGGTTGGAGGATATCCTCGAGGAAGAATAGTTGAAATATATGGTCCGGAATCATCTGGTAAAACAACAGTAGCACTTCATGCAATTGCAGAAGTACAAGCAAACGGTGGACAAGCAGCATTTATTGATGCAGAACATGCTTTAGATCCGGTTTATGCGCAAAAGCTTGGAGTAAATATTGACGAGTTATTACTTTCTCAGCCAGACACTGGAGAGCAAGCACTTGAGATTGCTGAAGCTTTAGTACGAAGCGGAGCAGTCGATATTATCGTCATCGACTCCGTTGCTGCCCTTGTTCCAAAGGCTGAAATTGAAGGAGAGATGGGAGATTCTCACGTAGGACTCCAGGCACGTTTAATGTCACAAGCACTTAGAAAGCTTTCTGGTGCGATTAATAAATCAAAAACACTTGCAATCTTTATTAACCAAATTCGTGAAAAAGTAGGGGTTATGTTCGGAAATCCAGAAACGACTCCTGGTGGTCGTGCACTTAAGTTCTATTCGTCTGTACGTTTAGAAGTTCGTCGTGCTGAGACTTTAAAGCAAGGAAACGATATGGTTGGAAACAAAACAAAAATTAAAGTAGTAAAAAATAAAGTAGCACCTCCATTCCGTACAGCTGAAGTTGATATTATGTACGGAGAAGGAATCTCTAAAGAAGGAGAAGTGCTTGACATGGCATCTGATTTAGATATCGTGTTAAAGAGTGGGGCTTGGTATTCGTACAAAGAGGAACGTCTTGGACAAGGCCGTGAAAATGCAAAGCAATTTTTAAAAGAAAACCAATCTATGCGCCTTGAGATTCAACAGGCAGTTCGCGCTCATTACGGACTTGATGAAGTAAAAGTGCTTCCTGAAAATGAAGATGAAATGTTTGATTTACTAGAAGATAAATAAGCACACAAGAAGGAGCCCAGAGTATAATGCTGGTGCTCCTTTTTTACTTTCTATTATGATAGTCCGTTTGAGATTAATAGTGCTTGGTATGCTCAAAGTGAAAAATAGAAATTGAAGTTGTCTAACTATTGGGACAACCCTTGACAATAAAATTTTCCACCTATACAATTAATATGTATATTTACTATCTTATTTATACTGTAAGATGCGAACATACGCAATTTGAAACCCGATTGTTCCAACGTAAGACGTTCATTACAATTATGAACAAAAATCATATGGCCTGTGGCTGTATATTGGACAAACAAAGCTGAGTTCCAGCTGACATTTGTTCATTTAATTTTTGACTTAGAGTGTGTTCAAGGTGAGTCAGTTAGTCCATTTCAAGTCGGCTCCAAATATGTTACCACACTGTACAGAATGTAAGAATACTTCGTGTGAACGATAAGTTTACAAAGAGATAACTGAAGGTAAATAGACATTACTGATACATGAGGATCAATAAGGTAGCCAGCGGGGAAACAATGGCTTTCTTAGACTAGTTGAACATCCTCTTAAGCAATGGGAGGTGAAATGATGAATACATTAATTACACTCATCTCCATTTTGCTTACCGCAATCATCAGTGCAGTTGTTGGATATTTCGTTCGTAAATCTATTGCAGAAGCTAAAATTGCCGGTGCTAAGTCTTCAGCCGAGCAAATAGTAGAGGACGCAAAACGGGAAGCAGATGCGACTAAGAAGGAAGCACTGCTAGAAGCGAAAGATGAAATTCATACTCTCCGTACAGAGGCAGAACAAGAAATTCGTGATCGTAGAAACGAACTTTCAAAGCAGGAAAATCGTTTATTACAAAAAGAAGAGAACCTGGATCGCAAAGATGAACAACTAGATAATCGTGAGGCGATGTTAGAAAAGAGAGAGGGATCTCTAGCACAAAAACAACAGCATATTGAAGAGATGGAAAGCAAAGTGGAAGAGATTGTGAGAAAGCAACAAACGGAGCTTGAGCGTATCTCTAGCTTAACTCGCGATGAAGCAAGGAATATTATCCTTGAAAAAATGGAGAACGAGCTTTCCCACGAAACAGCAATGATGATTAAAGAAAGCGAACATCGTGCGAAGGAAGAAGCTGATAAGAAAGCAAAAGAAATCCTTTCTTTAGCAATTCAACGATGTGCAGCAGATCACGTTGCAGAGACAACGGTTTCCGTCGTAAATCTACCAAACGATGAAATGAAAGGACGCATCATTGGTAGGGAAGGAAGAAATATTCGTACACTAGAGACGTTAACAGGAATTGATCTTATTATTGATGATACACCTGAAGCGGTTATTCTATCCGGATTTGACCCAATTCGTCGTGAGACAGCACGTATGGCTTTAGATAAGTTAGTACAAGATGGTCGTATCCATCCTGCTCGAATTGAAGAAATGGTTGAAAAATCAAGAAGAGAAGTGGACGAGTACATCAGAGAGGTTGGAGAACAAACTACCTTTGAGGTTGGTGTACATGGATTACATCCAGATCTAATAAAGATTCTTGGGCGTTTAAAGTATCGTACGAGTTATGGACAAAATGTTCTTAAACACTCAATGGAAGTGGCATACCTTGCTGGGTTAATGGCAGCTGAACTTGGTGAAGACGAGATTCTTGCCCGCCGAGCAGGATTACTACATGATATCGGAAAAGCTATTGATCATGAGGTAGAAGGAAGTCATGTTGAAATTGGTGTAGAACTAGCAACTAAGTATAAAGAACATCCTGTTGTAATTAATAGTATTGCTTCCCATCACGGAGACACAGAACCAAAATCAGTGATTGCTGTCTTAGTTGCAGCAGCTGACGCACTTTCTGCGGCTCGTCCTGGTGCAAGAAGTGAGACTTTAGAAAACTATATTCGTCGATTAGAAAAGCTTGAAGAGATTTCTGAATCCTATGAAGGTGTTGAGAAGTCGTTTGCTATTCAGGCTGGACGTGAAGTGAGAATTTTAGTTAAACCAGACACGGTGGATGATCTACAAGCTCATCGTTTAGCAAGAGATATCCGGAAACGCATTGAAGAAGAACTGGATTATCCAGGTCATATCAAAGTAACGGTAATCAGGGAAACGAGAGCAGTAGAATATGCAAAATAAAGCGACGTCAAACGTCGCTTTATTTTTTTGTAAGAACACTTTGTAATAAAGCTAGGAATGTGACAAACTATTCAAAAGGCTGTTTTCGTGATTGTTCATCGTGTAAAAATCCTAAAAACCGGGTTTTATCCGCAAGTACAATATTATGTACACTGCATAAAGAGTCTGCCCTTTTCTAAAGTAAGCTTTACTTGTATCTTATTGTAATGGTGTTTCAGAAAAAATGTAGTTGTAAAACAACAAAGCTTAAGAAAAGAGCCTCAAAAAATACATATGAAATGAATGGGGTAATAGAAATGAAGATTTTATTTATTGGAGATGTGGTAAGTTCTCCAGGGCGAGATATGGTTCAGAAGTATCTTCCACAATTAAAACAGAAGTATAAACCTACTTTGACAATTATTAATGGGGAAAATGCTGCAGGTGGAAAAGGAATAACAGAGAAGATTTATCGTCAATTTTTAGAATGGGGAGCTCAGGCTGTTACTCTTGGGAATCATACTTGGCATCATAAGGATATTTTTGAATTTATTGATCAAGCTAAGTACCTTGTACGCCCAGCTAATTTTCCAGAAGGAAATCCCGGTGTAGGTTTGGTCTATTTGCAGGTAAATGCACTCGAGGTAGCGATTATTAACTTACAAGGTAGAACGTTTCTTCCATCCATAGACTGTCCATTTCGAAAAGCAGATGAGTTAATTAAAGAAGCAAAAAAACGTACTCCTTTTATCTTTGTTGACTTTCATGCTGAAGCCACTAGTGAAAAGCAGGCGATGGGCTGGTATTTGGATGGACGCGTTTCAGCTGTTGTCGGTACGCACACACATGTACAAACTGCAGATGATAGAATCTTAGAAAAAGGAACTGCCTATATAACGGATGTAGGGATGACTGGTCCTTATGATGGAATCTTAGGTGTTGAACAAGATGCAGTTCTTAAGAAATTTTTAACGGAGTTGCCTGTACGGTTTGAAGTGGTAAAAGATGGGCGAAATCAGTTAAATGGTGTGTTTATTGATCTAGACCCTAAAACAGGTAAGGCAAATTCAATTAAACGAATTTTAATTAATGATGATCATCCTTTTTTTACGTAATCATTGTTTTTTCGGTTGATTTAGAATTTTTAGAAAAATTACATAAAACAAGCAGGAATACACGAAGTTCCTCGTGAATATAGTACAGTGAAATGATATTTTTTTATATTTGTTCTATTGAACTCACATCATTTACTGAAATGTACAAGGAGGAACTAAAAAAATGGAAATTTTAAAAGTTTCGGCAAAGTCTAATCCAAATTCTGTGGCTGGGGCTCTAGCTGGTGTGCTAAGAGAAAGAGGAGCAGCAGAGATTCAAGCAATCGGAGCAGGTGCCCTAAACCAAGCTGTTAAAGCAGTTGCGATTGCTAGAGGATTTGTAGCTCCAAGTGGGGTGGATTTAATCTGTATCCCTGCTTTTACAGATATTATGATAGATGGTGAAGAACGTACTGCTATTAAACTAATTGTAGAGCCTAGATAAGTATAATGGCAGCAACGTACATCATATGAGTGAACCTGTTTCCGAAGCGAGCAGGTTTTTCTTTTTGTGACTCAAATAACGAAGGAGAGAAGTTGGATGAAGATTTTTGACGCCCACTGTGACGTATTATATAAATTATGGTTAAACCCAACCTTAAACTTTGAAGATAGTCATGAATTACATATTAATTTTAATCGCTTACAAAAAGGACAAGCAAAAATACAATGCATGGCTATTTATATACCTGAAGAAGTACCATTCCAAGAGAGGTTTGAAGTGGCTTTGGAAATGATTAATATCTTTTATGAAAGAATCTTGCCTTACTATCCCTCTATCAAGCTTGTCAGAACAAAGGAGGACATTAACAAGCTAAAAGAAGATGAAATAGGTGTGCTGTTAACATTAGAAGGTTGTGATGCGATAGGAAGTAGTATTAGTCGGTTGAAAACTCTTTTCCATTTAGGTGTAAAATCTGTAGGATTGACCTGGAACTATGGTAACGCAGTAGCAGACGGGATTCTAGAACCTAGGGGGGCGGGCCTTTCTTTATTTGGCAAACAAGTAGTTCAAGAAAATAATCGGTTTAAAGTTTGGACAGATGTCTCACACTTATCAATTAAAGGATTTTGGGATGTGATGGAGATTGCCGATTATCCAATTGCTTCTCATTCTAATGCTATTGAATTATGCTCACATCCTAGAAACCTAAACGATGATCAACTTAAAGCTTTAATCCAAAAAGATAGTATGATTGGGATTACTTTTGTTCCTTATTTCCTTACAGAAAAACCTGAGGCAACTATAAAAGATGTGTTGAACCATATTGATTATATCTGTCAGTTAGGTGGAGAGAAGAATATTGGGTTTGGGTCTGATTTTGATGGAATTACCAGCACGGTACTGGGTCTTGAACATTTCGGTAAGTACGAGAAGTTAGTCAATGAGCTTCAAAAATATTATACTACTAACCAAATATCCAATTTTTGTTACGGAAACTTCTTCAATCATCTGCCGGATTAAAGGGTTAAAAGATTTAATTATTTAAATTCATAAAAATTATTCATAATTTCTCCATAAATTGGCTAGAAAGGGTTGCAATTTCCTTGTGATAGGTCTAGAATTGTAAGCGTTTAGTATATATCTTTTCTATTAATTTAGACAGAAAAATACTATTCAAAAGTTTGTTCAGGAAGTTTCCGATTTCGGAATGCTATTTTATGTGATAGGCTTCTTATTTTTCCTTTTACATAACAATTGGATAACTTTTTGGGCATCCATATATTATTAAACTATAATTTAATAGAATGAACGTAATTCAAAGGGGTGTAAACACATGATCAATCAACTTTCATGGAAAGTTGGAGGACAGCAAGGGGAAGGTATTGAAAGTACAGGGGAGATTTTTTCTATCGCGTTAAATCGTTTAGGATACTATTTATATGGTTATCGCCATTTCTCTTCTCGTATCAAAGGTGGACATACTAACAACAAGATTCGTGTTAGTACAACACAAATTCGTTCTATATCAGATGATCTTGATATTTTAGTAGCATTTGACCAAGAAACAATTGATGTAAACTTCCATGAGTTACGTGATGGTGGTATTGTAGTTGCGGATGCTAAGTTTGAACCAACTATTCCAGATAACTCTAATGTTACTTTATATTCAGTACCATTCACTGAAATAGCAACTGAATTAGGTACTTCTTTAATGAAGAACATGGTAGCAATTGGAGCTAGTAGTGCGGTGTTAGACCTTGATATCAATGTATTTAAGGAAGTAGTTCAAGAAATCTTTGGACGAAAAGGTCAACAAATTGTTGAAAAGAATATGGAAGCGATTAAACAAGGTTTTGAATTCGTTACAACTCAAGCAGGTGACAATATCCAAACTATGCAGCTTGAAAAAGCTGATGGCAAGAAGCGTCTATTCCTAATTGGTAACGATGCAATTGCTATGGGTGCACTAGCTGGAGGAGCACGTTTCATGCCGGCATACCCTATTACACCTGCATCAGAAATTATGGAATACCTGATTAAAAAGCTTCCAAAGTTCGGTGGTACAGTTATCCAAACGGAAGATGAAATCGCAGCTTGTACAATGGCAATTGGTGCAAACTACGCTGGTGTTCGTTCGTTAACAGCTTCTGCTGGTCCAGGACTTTCATTAATGATGGAAGCGATTGGTCTTTCAGGTATTACAGAGCAACCTCTAGTAATTGTAGATACTCAGCGTGGTGGTCCTTCTACAGGTCTTCCAACTAAGCAAGAGCAATCTGACTTGATGGCAATGATCTACGGTACTCATGGAGAGATTCCAAAAGTGGTTATGGCTCCAAGTACAGTTCAAGAAGCATTCTATGATATCGTTGAGGCATTCAACATTGCAGAAGAATATCAAGTGCCTGTTATCTTCTTAACAGACCTTCAATTATCACTTGGTAAGCAAACAGTTGAACCATTAGAATATGATAAGATTGAAATCCGTCGTGGTAAACTTCAAAATGGTGAATTACCAGAGACAGAAAATAAAGAATACTACAAGCGTTTTGAAGTAACAGAAGATGGCGTTTCTCCACGTGTACTTCCAGGTATGAAAAATGGTATTCACCATGTAACTGGTGTAGAACACGATGAAACAGGAAAGCCTTCTGAATCACCAACTAACCGTAACGCTCAGATGGATAAGCGCTTACGTAAGCTTAATAACTTAAAATTCAACACTCCTGTTCATGTTAATGCACAGCATGATGAGGCAGATATCCTTTTTGTAGGATTCAATTCAACTCGTGGAGCTATTGAAGAGGCAATGGGCCGTTTCGAACAAGAAGGGATTAAAGTGAATCATGCGCATGTTCGCTTAATTCATCCATTCCCAACAGAAGAGATCCTTCCATATGTGAAGTCAGCTAAAAAGGTTGTTGTAGTAGAAAACAACGCAACTGGCCAATTAGCAAACATCTTAAAGATGAATGTTGGTTACGCTGAAAAGGTTGCTCCACTATTAAAATATGATGGAAACCCATTCCTGCCGAAAGAAATTCACAACAGAAGCAAGGAGTTGTTATAATCAATGGCAACATTTAAAGATTTTCGTAACTCTGTAAAACCGAACTGGTGTCCAGGATGTGGCGATTTCTCTGTACAAGCTGCTATCCAGCGTGCAGCTGCTAATGTAGGCTTAGAGCCAGATCAACTTGCAGTTGTATCAGGTATCGGATGTTCTGGTCGTATTTCAGGATATATAAATGCTTATGGTTTCCACGGAATCCATGGTCGTTCTTTACCAATCGCTCAAGGTGTAAAGATGGCAAATAAAGATTTAACTGTTATTGCTTCTGGTGGTGACGGAGATGGATTTGCTATCGGTTTAGGACATACGATTCATGCGATTCGTCGTAATATTGATGTTACTTATATCGTTATGGATAACCAAATTTATGGTTTGACAAAAGGTCAAACATCACCAAGAAGTGATGTTGGTTTCAAGACAAAGAGTACTCCACAAGGTTCAATTGAGTCAGCTCTAAATGTAATGGAAATGGCACTAACTGCTGGTGCTACATTCGTTGCACAAAGCTTCTCAACTGATTTAAAAGAGTTAACGGCTTTAATTGAAGCTGGTATTAACCATAAAGGATTCTCTTTAATCAATGTATTTAGCCCATGCGTAACTTACAATAAGGTAAATACGTATGACTGGTTCAAAGAGAACCTAGTAAAGCTAAGTGATGTTGAAAGTTACGATCCACATAACAAAATGACTGCTATGAAGACATTAATGGAAAATAGAGGTCTTGTTACTGGATTAATCTATCAAAACACAGAGCAAAAATCTTACCAAGAGCTTATAACTGGATACAGTGAATCACCACTTTCTGAGTCAGATTTAAATATCTCAGAAGATCAATTTAATGGTCTAGTTTCAGAGTTTATGTAATGATAAAAGAAGCCATTTCCGTCTTAGGAAATGGCTTTCATTTTGATAAAATTGTATAATTAGTGACATCAAAGTTTTCCATTGTTTTAAATATGGTTAACCTATATACTATGGTAATGTGTATAGATTTTTATGTATGTTGTGAACTAGTAATTTTCACCAACTAGGAAGGAGTTTTTTCCATGAACGAAAAGCAGCGTTTAGAGCAGACTGCGCATATAAAGACTGTAGATTCTTCGGACAAAAAATCCGATAAGGACTACAGCAAATATTTCGATTTTAGCGGTGCAAAAGTAGTGAGTCAAGAAGACGGAAAAACTACTTACCGAATCAGCGGACGTAATGTGACGATTAATGAAGCACCTGATCTTGCTGAAGGTAAACGTCGTGGCAAGGAATCTATTAACTATATTGATCAATTTGAACTTGCTCCAGAGTTAAAGGGAATGGGACAGGGGAAAAAGTTTATCATCAACACATATGGTTGTCAGATGAATGAGCACGATACGGAAGTCATGTCTGGTATTTTTATCGGTCTTGGTTTTGAACAAGCTGACACAGTTGAAGATGCAGATGTTATCTTATTAAATACATGTGCAATTCGAGAAAATGCAGAGAATAAGGTTTTTGGAGAAATTGGCCATTTGAAACCTTTGAAAAAGGAAAGACCGGATTTATTAATCGGAGTTTGCGGATGTATGTCACAAGAAGAATCAGTTGTAAATAAAATCCTTCAAAAACATCCGTTCATTGATATGATTTTTGGTACGCACAATATCCATCGTCTACCACAAATTCTAAATGAAGCATATCTCTCTAAGGAAATGGTAATTGAGGTTTGGTCTAAAGAGGGAGATGTTATTGAGAATCTTCCTAAAGTCCGTAAAGGTAGCATTAAAGGCTGGGTAAACATTATGTATGGCTGTGACAAGTTTTGTACGTATTGTATCGTTCCTTACACTCGTGGAAAAGAACGAAGCCGCCGTCCAGAAGAAATTATCCAAGAGGTGCGTCATTTAGCGGCACAAGGATATCAGGAAATTACTTTACTAGGACAAAATGTTAACGCATATGGAAAAGACTTCACAGATATGAATTACGGACTAGGAGATCTAATGGATGAACTACGTAAAATTGATATCCCTCGCATCCGTTTTACAACGAGTCATCCTAGAGACTTTGATGATCGATTAATTGAAGTGTTAGCTAAAGGTGGAAATCTTTTAGATCATATCCACTTACCAGTGCAATCTGGTAGCTCAGAAATTCTAAAGCTAATGGCACGTAAATATTCTCGTGAACATTATCTAGAGCTTGTTAGTAAAATTAAAAAGGCAATGCCAAATGCCTCTTTAACAACTGACATTATAGTTGGATTCCCAAATGAGACAGAAGAACAGTTCGAAGAGACTTTATCTTTGTATCGAGAGGTTGAATTTGATTCAGCTTATACATTCATATATTCTCCTCGTGAAGGTACACCTGCGGCTAAAATGGAAGATAATATTCCAATGGAAGTAAAGAAAGAAAGATTACAACGTCTAAACACGGTTGTTAATGAGACATCTGCGAAAAAGCTTAAGGCCTATGAAGGACAAGTCGTTGAGGTGCTAGTAGAAGGGGAAAGTAAGAATAATCCTGAGGTTCTCGCTGGATATACAGAGAAGAGTAAGTTGGTTAACTTTAAAGGACCGAAGTCTGCAATCGGTAAGATCGTAAAGGTGAAAATTATTAAAGCAAAAACATGGACCCTAGATGGTGAAATGGTTGAGGAAATGGTTGAGGTGAACTAATATGGCAACTTATACAAGAGAAGAAATAATTAACAGAGCAAGAGAATTAGCAAAAATGATCTCACAAACAGAAGAAGTAGACTTCTTTAAGCGTGCGGAATCACAGATTAACTACAATACGAAAGTCCAAGAAATGATTAACAAAATTAAAAACCTACAAAAAAATGCTGTAAACTATCAGCACTATGGTAAGCATGAAGCTTTAAAAAAGGTTGAAGCACAAATTGATCAACTACAGGAAGAGCTAGATGCAATTCCGGTTGTTCAAGATTTTAAGACTTCACAAGTCGATATTAATGACCTTCTTCAATTAGTAGCAAATACGATCTCAAATACTGTAACAAATGAAATCATTGAATCTACAGGCGGAGATGTACTGCGTGGAGAAACAGGTTCAAAAGTTAATGGGTCTGGGTCAAGTAGCTGTGGAGATGGCTGCGGCTGTCATTAATTAAGGCACTTTTATTAACTCTGTTGCTTTTTAGCTAAAATGTCTAATAACGTAACAATCTTTACAAAAACACCCTAATTTACTAAGATGCAGAAGGAATTCCTTCTGCATCTTTTTTTGAACATTATTATAATTGCTCACTTTTTAGTTTGTCCTACTCTAACAAAGGAAGTAATGAAGAAAATTCCTCTACAAACTGATAAATTTTAGTACATATCTGGGCATTCGTGCATACAATGAACTATACCGCCTAATTTTGCTGGTGATGAAATTTTATTCTTTCCTAAAAAATTGTAGCACACTAGTCATTTGTCACGCATAGGATGAATTGTAGATTGAATTGAGGAGGGTTTGTTCTTATGTCCCAATACAGAGAGATTATTACAAAGGCTGTTGTTGGAAAAGGAAAGAAATTCACACAGTCAACACATACCATTTCACCTTCACACAGACCAACTAGCATTCTTGGGTGCTGGGTAATTAACCACGTATACAATGCAAAAAAATGTGGGGATGCTGTGGAAGTTGATGGTCGCTATGATATTAACGTATGGTACTCTTACAACGACAATACAAAAACAGAGGTTGTAACAGAGACAGTATCATACAAAGATGTTGTAAAGCTTAAATACCGAGACGAGAATTTCTTTGGTGAAGACCATGAAGTCATTGCACGTGCAGTTCAACAACCTAATTGCCTTGAGGCAACGATTTCGCCGAATGGTAATAAGGTAGTGGTGCAAGTAGAAAGAGAATTCTTAGTAGAAGTAATCGGAGAAACAAAAGTGTGTGTAGCAGTCCACTGTGACGGCTGTGATGACGACTTTGACTTTGACGTAGATGACGAGGACTTCGAGGATTTAGATCCTAATTTCTTATTAGGCGACGAAGAGGAATAATGACGAACTAGGGAGGTATACTTCCTAGTTTTTTTTATTGTTTAGTATGTCATTTTCGTAAGTCTCATTGCCCTTTCTATTTTTACCAAAGTAGAACTTTGTTGAATTATGTTATAATGAAGTCAAAGTTTTTAGTTAGTCAGTAACGGGGGATTAAGTAATGGCCACATATACGCCAATGATACAGCAATATTTAAAGATAAAGGCAGAGTACCAAGATGCCTTTTTATTTTTCCGTTTAGGAGATTTTTACGAAATGTTTTTTGAGGATGCAGTACGAGCAGCACATGTCCTTGAAATTACGTTAACGAGCCGAGAAGGTGGAGTTGATGAGCGAATTCCAATGTGTGGGGTACCTTATCATGCGGCACCTAACTATATCGAGCAGCTCGTTTTAAATGGATACAAGGTTGCCATTTGTGAACAAGTTGAAGACCCAAAACAGGCAAAAGGAGTTGTGAAAAGAGAAGTTGTCCAACTTATTACGCCTGGTACTGTAATGGAAGGGAAAAGTCTAGAGGATAAGCAGAATAATTACATAGCCTCTCTTACTGTAATGGAGGATTTGACCTATGGTTTCTGCTACAATGACTTGTCAACGGGTGAACTTCAGGTAACAGTATTAAATGACTGGAATGAAGTAATAAGTGAATTATTATCAACAGGGGCTAAAGAAATTGTTGTCTCTTCTGAGCTTCCTGAACAAAATAGAAAGCAACTACAAGAGCGCTGTTTTGTAACCGTTTCGTATGAAGACTTGAAGATACAGCTTGATGAAGTTACTCCTATTGTAGAATCACTACAAGAGGATAAGCAAAAAGTTACGGTATCGCGATTATTGCATTACTTAATTCGCACACAAAAACGAAAGTTAGATCATATCCAAGTACCAGAGTACTATACCGTACAGCAATTTATGAAAATAGATATGTATTCTAAACGTAATCTAGAGCTAATTGAAACAATCCGTTCAAAAGGAAAAAAAGGATCATTACTTTGGTTACTAGATGAAACAATGACCGCTATGGGTGGGCGTCTTCTAAAGGCTTGGATCGATCGACCGCTAATTGATGCTAATAAAATAAAGACACGTCAAAATATGGTTGAAGCACTATTAGCGCAGTTCTTTCAGAGAAGTGAACTTCGTGAAAAACTTAAGGAAGTTTATGATATAGAACGCTTAGCGGGGAGAGTCGCATTCGGAAATGTAAATGCAAGGGACTTAGTGCAACTTAGACGTTCACTACAGCAGATTCCGTTCATTCAAGCAACAGTTTCAGAGCTTGAACTCCCGTATGCAAAAAAGTTGGCTGCCGATATGGATGGCTGTGAAGATTTGCTAGTTTTATTAGAGCAAGCCTTAAAAGAGCAGCCGCCACTTAGTGTAAAAGAAGGAGATATGATAAAGGACGGTTATTCCGAACGATTGGACAAGTATAGAGATGCAAGTCGTAACGGAAAGACATGGATTGCCGAACTAGAGCAAAAAGAACGTGAAATCACTGGAATTAAATCTCTTAAAATTGGATATAACCGAGTATTTGGGTATTACATCGAGGTAACTAAGTCAAACATTGGCTTGCTGGCAGAAGGTAGATATGAAAGAAAGCAAACGCTAGCAAATGCTGAAAGATATATTACCCCGGAGTTAAAAGACAAAGAAGCTCTTATCCTAGAAGCTGAAGAGAAGATTGTCCAGTTAGAATATGAATTATTTATTTCGCTTCGTGATCAAGTAAAAGTATATATACCTAGACTTCAACGACTAGCTAAAATGATTAGTGAAATTGACGTTCTACAAGCTTTTGCTGTAGTTAGTGAGGAACGTCATTTTGTAAAGCCGGTTATGTCAAACGATCATACATTAAAGGTGTTAAACGGACGACATCCTGTAGTGGAGAAAATGATGGATTCTCAGGAATATGTAGCGAATGATTGTATGATGAATGATGACCGTCAAGTTTTACTTATTACAGGACCAAATATGTCTGGTAAAAGTACCTATATGCGTCAAATTGCTTTGACAGCAATTTTAGCCCAGATCGGTTGCTTTGTATCTGCCGAAGAGGCCATTTTGCCAATATTTGATCAAGTGTTTACTAGAATTGGTGCTGCAGATGATTTAATTTCTGGTCAAAGTACGTTTATGGTAGAAATGTTAGAAGCAAAAAATGCAATATCGAATGCAACTCATAATAGTTTAATATTATTTGACGAAATTGGCAGAGGAACTTCTACCTATGACGGTATGGCATTAGCACAAGCAATTATTGAATATATACATGAACATATTAAAGCCAAGACCCTGTTTTCTACCCATTACCATGAACTTACTGCACTTGAAGAAGAGTTACCTCACTTGCAAAATGTCCATGTAAGAGCGATTGAGCAAAATGGGAAAGTAGTATTCTTACACAAGGTTCAAGAAGGTGCTGCTGATAAAAGTTATGGTATTCATGTTGCAGAACTAGCTGAGTTACCGTTGCCTTTAATCTCAAGAGCAAGAGAATTACTTGCAACATTTGAAGGAGAAAAAATCAGTAAACATCCAGCTAAGAAGTTATCTACAATTAAGGAAGAGGAAACGCAATTATCATTCTTTACAGAAGAAGCGGCAGCAACTAAAGAATCTGTAATACCAGATAAGGAAAAAGAGATTATTAAGCTTATTAAGACAATTCCCTTGATGGAAATGACACCAATGGATGCGATGAATAAGCTTTATGAATTACAAAAGAAATTAAAATGATTTTAAAGGGGGAGAAGAACATGGGGATCATTAGAAAACTAGATGATTCACTCTCCAATAAGATAGCAGCTGGTGAAGTAGTAGAGCGACCTGCGTCTGTTGTAAAAGAGCTTGTTGAGAATTCCATAGATGCAGGCAGTACAATCATTGAAATAGAAATAGAAGAAGCCGGGCTTTCTAAGATTAGAATCATAGATAACGGGCATGGTATTGAAGAAGATGATTGTTTAGTAGCATTTGAAAGGCATGCAACAAGTAAAATTAAAGATGAAATAGACTTATTTCGTATTCGAACACTGGGTTTTAGAGGGGAAGCATTGCCGAGTATTGCTTCAGTGTCTGAGCTAGAAATCAAAACTTCAACAGGGCATGGTCCAGGTACTCATCTATCTTTAAAAGGTGGAGTAGTAATTCAACATGAGAAAACGAATAGTCGAAAAGGAACAGAGATTACTGTTCAGAACTTATTCTTTAATACACCTGCTAGATTAAAATACATGAAGACCATTCATACGGAGCTCGGTAATATTACAGATACGGTAAATCGAATTGCAATGGCTTACCCTGAAGTTTCATTTAAGTTAACTCATAATGGAAACAGAATACTTTATACGAATGGAAATGGAAATGTTCTACAAGTATTAGCATCTATCTATGGCATGTCGATTGCAAAAAAACTTATACCATTAGAGTTGGATTCCTTAGATTTTAAAGTTAAAGGTTATATCTCGTTGCCAGAGGTAACAAGGGCTTCGCGTAACTACTTGTCTGTTATTATAAATGGTCGTTTTATAAAAAACTTTCCTATTAGTAAGGCTATCCAAGAAGGATATCATACGTTATTGCCGATTGGCCGTTTCCCCATAGCACTTTTAGAAGTTGAAATGGATCCGTTACTTGTTGATGTAAATGTTCATCCTGCAAAACTCGAGGTAAGAATAAGTAAGGATGCTGAATTAAATGAACTTTTGAAAGAAGGTATTAAATCGGCGTTTAAGGCACAACAGCTTATTCCAACTGTTCAAGCTCCTAAAACGGTGAAGAAGAATGATAGTGTCCAAGAATCGTTTACCTTTACTCATAGTCCGACCACTTTTATTAAGGAACAGAGAGAGTTTGATTTTCTTTCAACGCCCAAAGTGAATACAAACTCTAGTGAAAGATTATTTGATACCCAAGAAGAAAACTCGTTAAATATTATTACTAATGAACAACAGGAAACGGTAGATACAAGATCACAGACATACGAAGAAGAGCTGACGGAAATAATACACGAAACACCTGGGTTAAACGAATCTACTACTGATGATAAAAAAGATAGAATTCCACCTCTATATCCAATTGGGCAAATGCACGGTACGTATATCTTAGCCCAAAACGAGAATGGGCTATATATTGTTGATCAGCATGCTGCTCAGGAACGAGTGAAGTATGAGTATTTTCGAGACAAGGTTGGAGAGGTAAGAAGGGAACTGCAAGACTTATTAGTTCCCATTACTCTGGAATATTCCCATAATGAATATGTCATAGTTGAAGAAAATAAAGATATTTTAGCAGATGTCGGTATATTTCTAGAGGAATTTGGACCTCAAAGCTATATTGTTAGATCGCACCCCCAATGGTTTCCTAAAGGGTTCGAAGAGGAAGTAATAGAGGAGATTATTCAGCAAGTCCTAACTTCAAAAAAAATAGACATTAAGAAGCTAAGAGAAGAAGCGGCTATCATGATGAGCTGTAAAGGATCTATAAAGGCTAACCACTATTTACGTGAATCTGATATTTTCTCATTACTTGAATCTTTACGCCAATCAGAGGACCCGTTTACTTGCCCTCATGGAAGACCAATCATCGTTCATTTCAGTACGTATGAAATGGAAAAACTATTTAAACGAGTCATGTAAAAAGCTGCAAAAAGCAGCTTTCTTTTTTTGTCATTTTGAGCGGGTATGAATATAATATTTTTATTGAATGGAGAATGAAATTTCTGGAATTGGGCATAATAATTTGATGTTGCTACTCTATCTCTACATAATTTTTTATATTTTTGTGATAAAATAGTCCATAGCAAAGAACGGCAGGAATGAGGTAGATGAACAATGAGTAAGGAAAAGCTTGTTGTCATTATCGGTCCTACTGCGGTCGGTAAGACGAAGCTTAGTATAGAGCTGGCAAAGAAATTTAACGGGGAGATTATTAGTGGAGATTCCATGCAAATATACCGTTCAATGGACATTGGCACAGCGAAAGTGAAACCTTCTGAGATGGAAGGAATAATACATCATCTCATTAATTGTAAAGAACCAACAGAAGCATATTCAGCAGCAGAGTTTCAGCATGATGTCAGAGCGGTCATACATGATATTACCAAACGAGGTAAACTTCCTATCATTGTAGGAGGCACGGGGTTATATATACAATCTGTTATATATGATTATCATTTTTCTGACAGGGGTTCAAATGAAAAGGTTAGACAAGAGCTTGAGAAAGAAGTGGAGCTTAAGGGCATTGAGGTCTTAATGGACCGCCTTAAAATTCTAGATCCTAAGAGTGCAGAAAAAATTCACCCCAATAATCATCGTAGGGTAATTAGAGCGCTAGAGGTATACATAACAACAGGAAAACCAATGAGTGACTTCATGGAAGAACAAGAAGACGAATTACTATATGATTTAGCATTAATTGGGTTGACTCTAGAGAGGGAATTATTATATTCTCGTATCAATCAGCGGGTTGATCAAATGGTGGATGAAGGACTTTTTCAAGAGGTAAGATCGTTGTATGATAAGGGTATAAGGGATGTCCAATCTATCCAGGCAATTGGTTATAAAGAGTTATACCAATACTTTGATGGTTTTATTAGTTATGAAGAGTCAATTGAACTTTTGAAAAGAAATTCAAGAAGGTATGCAAAACGCCAATTAACATGGTTTAGAAATAAGATGGATGTTAACTGGTTTGACCTCACAAATGAAGCTTATGAAAAAAAGTTCACTGAAATTATTCAATATATAGCAGGAAAGCTTAATGTTTAATCGAAATAGAAAAGTATAGAGAAATGAGGAGGACTTATTATGAAACAATCTATTAATATCCAAGATCAGTTTTTAAATCAGCTACGCAAAGACAACGCATTTGTAACAGTATATTTACTAAATGGGTTTCAATTAAGGGGAATGGTTAAAGGATTTGATAATTTTACAGTGCTTTTAGAATCTGAAGGGAAACAACAATTAATTTATAAACACGCCATTTCCACATTTGTACCACAAAAGAATGTACAGCTGGATCTTGATCAGCAGTTATCTTAAACCTCGTCTAACGAGGTTTTTTTTCTTCGATTTAATAAAGGGTGTGTGAACATTTGCTTGTCGGGCCTGAGCAAGCCGCTTCCGCTTTTCGGTTTGTCTAGCTTCAGCGGCTAGGCCCTCGAGTCAAATAACCCTGAGTCTAATAAAAGGGAAGGTCATCCTTTTCTTAGCCTCAGGAACATTTGCTTGTCGGGCCTGAGCAAGCCGCTTCCGCTTTTCGGTTTTGTCTAGCTTCAGCGGCTAGGCCCTCGAGTCAAATAACCCTGAGTCTAATAAAAGGGAAGGTCATCCTTTTCTTAGCCTCAGGAACATTTGCTTGTCGGGCCTGAGCAAGCCACTTCCGCTTTTCGGTTTTGTCTAGCTTCAGCGGCTAGGCCCTCGAGTCAAATAACCCTGAGTCTAAGAAAAGGGAAAGTCATCCTTTTCTTAGCCTCAGGAACATTTGCTTGTCGGGCCTGAGCAAGCCGCTTCCGCTTTTCGGTTTGTCTAGCTTCAGCGGCTAGGCCCTCGAGTCAAATAACCCTGAGTCTAATAAAAGGGAAAGTCATCCTTTTCTTAGCCTCAGGAACATTTGCTTGTCGGGCCTGAGCAAGCCGCTTCCGCTTTTCGGTTATTTCTTGGGAAAGCGCATGTGTAGACATTTTTGTGCTTATTTCAGCATTTATCGGTTTGATTTTGTAGAATATAGTCTAACGAATGTGGTTATTTAATAACTTTTTTATAGAAAATTAGGCTTTTGTCACATTTCTTAAACTTTCAACGTATAATGTATGGAAATGAGAGGTGAAAGTCCTTGGATCAACCAATAAAGTTAAAAAATAACGGACAAATTAATATCATTCTGCATGATCAAAAAAAACAACAATCTCATTCCACTAAATTGGAGCGTGAACCGTTTCCTATGGTTGAGGCGCCTGTTAAGCACCCTGAATTAAAACACATAGAAGAAGAATTGGCTAATCTTGTTGGATTAACCGAGATGAAAAAGATGGTTAAGGAAATTTATGCCTGGTTATACATTAATAAAAAGAGGGAAGAACAGGGGCTTAAAGTAGGCAAGCAGGTATTGCATATGTTATTTAAGGGTAATCCTGGTACTGGTAAAACAACAGTAGCCCGTTTATTAGGAAAACTGTTCTTACAAATGAATGTTTTGTCCAAAGGACATTTAATCGAAGCTGAGAGAGCAGATTTAGTTGGGGAATATATTGGTCATACTGCTCAAAAGACTCGTGACCTTATTAAAAAAGCGATGGGTGGAATTTTATTTGTTGATGAAGCATATTCACTAGCTAGAGGTGGAGAGAAGGATTTTGGGAAGGAAGCTATTGATACATTAGTGAAACATATGGAGGATAAACAGCATGACTTTATCTTGATCTTAGCTGGATATTCTCGTGAAATGGAGAACTTCCTTTCTTTAAATCCTGGTCTAAAATCAAGATTTCCAGTCGTATTAGACTTTCCGGATTATTCGGTTGAACAACTAATGGAAATCGCCCAGAGGATGCTTTCGGACAAAGAATATCAGTTTACTAAGGACGCCGAATGGGAACTGAAGAATCATTTAAGGGAAGTGTTACTACAAAATCCAAGATCATTTAGTAATGGTCGATATGTAAGAAATGTAATTGAAAAGACAATTCGTTCTCAAGCAATGAGATTATTACGTAATGAGTCTTATGACAGGCAAGACCTTCTATTGATCCAACGTTATGATCTAGATTTTAGTGTGGAGCATTAGCTCCTCCAAAAATAGGGTCCTTGTTTAACAACAAGGACCCTTTCTTGTGTAGTCTACACCAAGACCAAGAGCGATAGATTATAGAAAATCAGAAAGTTAATATTGAGCGAATCTGAGATTATTCTGTTATAAAATTATGCAAGAAGGCAAAAGTAAAAAGCTTAGGATTATCCCAAGCTTACATAAAGGTTTGTTGATTGTTTTGTTGTTGTTGCCCAATAGCTTTTACAGGTAGCCTCCATTTGTATTGGAGTGATGCCATCCTTAGGATGACAAGTGCTATAAATAAAAAATAAAGAGAATACGAACCTTTTATTATGTTGAATCCAATTAATAAACCGGCAAGTGCAGCCCATACCGCATATATTTCCGCTTTAAACACAACGGGCTTTCTACCGGCAAGTACATCACGAATAATGCCGCCACCGCTACCTGTTAAAACAGCAGCCACAACAACAGCGCTGATTGGGTGGCCCATCTCAGTAGCGTATAGTGCCCCTTGAATTGCAAATGAAGCAAGTCCAATGGCGTCAAAAAAGTTTCCCCAGCGTCTCCAATGCTTTAATAGACCATTAGGAAACAGAAAAATCACAGTAATGGATAACATGGCCAATTGGAACATGTACCCCTGCTCCCATAGGGCGGATACAGGTACACCTATTAATAAATTTCGGATGGCGCCACCACCGAAAGCGGTGACTAACCCTAAAACATAAACACCTAATATATCATACTCTTCTTCCATTGCAATGATACCGCCACTCACTGCAAATGCAATTGTACCAATTATGGTCATAACGTCCCACGTAATCATATTCATTACCTCTCATGTCAATCTTAGATGGCTCGTTATGATTCTATCAGGTATCTGAAGGAAATCAATACATTTTGAATAATTTACATAGTCTAATTAACTCTGTGTCTTTTATATGCTTAAATTTAACGGAGATTTACAACCAAAAAGAAATTCCTATAGATAAAAAGTATTTAAAAACTAGAAGGAGTTTCTAAATAAACTAAGTTTTGGTATGATGGTTTTACTTTGAAATACGACTGGAAGGGGATAAAAGATGGGTACTACGGATCAAGAATTAGAAAGAGTTATTCTTGTTGGCTGCCAGCTCCCGATGGATGATGATGACCGATTTCAATATTCATTAGATGAGTTAGGTTCATTAACAAAGACAGCAAAAGGTACGGTCATATCTATGGTCTCTCAAAAAAGAAATACTGTACATCCTGCTACCTATATAGGGAAAGGGAAAGTAGAGGAGCTTGTCTCGTTAGCTGAAGAACTTGAACCAGATGTGATTATTTTTAATGATGAATTATCACCTAGTCAAATTCGAAATCTCTCCAATGTCTTAGAGGCAAGGGTTATTGATAGAACTCAGCTAATTTTGGATATTTTTGCTCAAAGAGCACGTTCAAGAGAGGGGAAGCTTCAAGTCGAATTAGCACAACTTCAATATTTATTACCACGTCTAGTAGGAAAAGGATTGTCACTTTCTAGGTTAGGTGGTGGGATTGGCACGAGGGGGCCTGGTGAGACAAAACTAGAAACCGATCGCCGCCATATTCATCGTCGAATTGATGATATTAAGTCACAATTAGTAAGTATTGTTCAGCATCGTGAGAGATATCGAGAGAGAAGAAAGCATAATCAATCGTTTCAGCTTGCGCTAGTAGGATATACAAATGCAGGAAAATCAACTTTATTTAACCGCTTAACAGAAGCCGATTCCTATGAAGAAAACCAACTGTTTGCAACACTAGATCCAATGACAAGAAAATGTATTTTGCCCTCTGGGTTCACGTCACTATTAACGGATACTGTAGGGTTTATTCAAGACTTACCTACCTCCTTAATTGCTGCTTTTAGATCGACTTTGGAGGAGGCAAAGGAGGCTGATTTAATTTTACATGTTGTAGATTCTTCTAATCCAGATTATTTTAACCATGAACAAACAGTTTATAAACTTCTAGATGAGCTCAAAGCAGACCAAATTCCGATACTAACGGTCTACAATAAACGGGACCAGAGACATGCGGACTTCGTTCCGTCAACAGGTCATGAATCTATCTTGATTAGTGCCTTTAATGAAGATGATCTTGTCTCATTAAAGTTATTAATACAATCATTAATGATGGATAGTATGGAAGAATATAAAGTCTATATTCCTAATTCAGAAGGAAAGCTACTAGCACAATTAAAATCCACTTCTGTACTAACGGAGCTTACCTTTGATGAAGAAAAGAACAGTTATTTATGTAAGGGATATATTCAACCAACATTGGCCATAACACAGCAACTTAAGAATTTTATGCAATAAGAAAGGAAGTAACATGTTACAGTACTTGAAACACGGCGAGAAACTTGAACACATCGTAAATGAAACAGAAAATATGATTCAATCAATATTTCAAAATATAGATACTAATGCTGAAAAGAATCAGTTTAGACTATTACAGGCTTACCGCAAACATCGTGTGAGTGATTCACATTTTATCCCAACTACAGGGTATGGTTATGACGATATTGGAAGAGATACTTTGGAAGAAATATATGCGGAAGTCTTTGGTGGTGAAGCTGGCTTAGTAAGGCCACAAATAATCTCAGGTACTCACGCAATCTCGATCTCGTTGTTTGGGATTTTAAGACCAGGGGATGAATTATTGTACATAACAGGTAAACCGTATGACACGCTTGAAGAAATTGTTGGCTTAAGAGGAAATGGAATTGGCTCGTTAAAAGACTTCAAGATTGATTATAATACAGTACATCTAACGCCTGAAGGCCAAATTGATTACGAGGCAGTTCAAGAAGCCATCAAACCTACTACCAAGATGATTGGAATACAACGCTCTAAAGGTTATGCAACAAGACCATCATTTACAATTGAAGAAATCAAGTCCATGGTTGAGTTTGTTAAATCAATAAAGCCAGACGTTATAGTCTTTGTTGATAACTGTTATGGGGAGTTTGTAGAAGATCTTGAACCTTGTCATATAGGTGCCGATTTAATGGCGGGCTCTCTAATTAAGAATCCTGGTGGAGGACTTGTGAAAACAGGTGGTTACATTGTAGGGAAAAAATCATTAGTAGAAGCATGTAGCTACAGAATGACATCACCGGGAATAGGAGCTGAAGCGGGTGCCTCCTTATATAGTCTACAAGAAATGTATCAAGGTTTCTTTATGGCACCACACACAGTAAGCCAAGCTTTAAAAGGCGCAGTCTTTACTTCTGCTTTTCTAGAGAAACTCGGATTTAATACAAGTCCTAAGTGGAATAGCAAAAGAACCGATTTAATTCAATCAGTCCAATTTGATGATCGCGAGAAAATGGTGGCGTTTTGCCAGGCTATTCAATATGCATCTCCAATTAATAGCCATGTTACTCCATACCCAAATTATATGCCAGGGTATGAAGATGATGTTATTATGGCTGCAGGTACATTTGTTCAAGGAGCAAGTATTGAATTATCAGCTGATGGTCCCTTAAGACCACCTTATGTTGCATATGTGCAAGGGGGACTTACTTATACACATGTAAAAATGGCGATCTGTTCTGCAGTAGATTCATTAATTGATAAAGGATTGTTTAAATAATAAAAAGTAAGGGAAATGTAAAAAGGGCAAAACATTATTCCCTTTTTACAATGAGTTCATGTAATAAAACCTAACATTATATTGACACATTTTCTTACATGGCATACAATAAAATAGAGATAGAAAAAAAGGAGGATTGGTTATGGGCGATAACATACGTCGGAATATGCCTTTGTTCCCGATGGGGATAGTGATGAGCTTGACAGAGTTATCCGCACGCCAAATCCGCTATTACGAAGAACATGATCTGGTTAGACCTGCTAGAACCGATGGGAATCGTCGTCTTTTCTCATTTAATGATGTAGACCGATTACTTGAGATAAAAGAAATGATCGATCAGGGTGTCAACATGGCAGGAATTAAGAAAGTCCTTCAAGTAGCAAATCAACAAGAAGCTCAGCAAGAAGCAACCACTGAATCTGTCGTAAAGAAAGAGTTAAGTGACGAAGAGCTTCGAAAACTATTAAAATCCGAACTTATTCAAGCTGGTCGCTTTAACCGAACTTCATTGCGGCAAGGGGATATGTCGAGATTCTTTCATTAAGGATCACTAATAAAGGGGAGGAATAGTAGTATGGCGAAATTTACTAAAGAGGATATTTTCCGTATTTCACAAGAAGAGAATGTTAAGTACATCCGTTTACAATTTACTGATCTTTTAGGAATTATTAAGAACGTTGAAATTCCTGTAAGTCAATTAGAAAAAGCTTTAGACAATAAGATGATGTTTGATGGATCTTCAATTGAAGGATTCGTTAGAATTGAAGAATCAGATATGTACTTATACCCTGATCTAGACACTTGGGTTGTGTTCCCATGGACAGCTGAAAAAGGAAAAGTAGCTCGTTTAATTTGCGACATCTATAATCCAGATGGTACACCTTTTGAAGGTGACCCACGTAATAACCTTAAGCGTATTCTAAAGGAAATGGAAGAACTAGGATTTACCGATTTTAATCTTGGACCTGAGCCAGAATTCTTCTTATTCAAACTAGATGCAAAAGGAGAACCTACTCTAGAGTTAAACGATGCCGGTGGATACTTTGACCTTGCTCCAACAGACTTAGGTGAGAACTGTCGTCGCGACATCGTATTAGAACTAGAAGAGATGGGCTTTGAGATTGAAGCATCTCACCACGAAGTTGCACCAGGTCAGCATGAAATCGACTTTAAATATGCAAATGCTCTTAAAGCGTGTGATGATATTCAAACATTTAAGTTAGTTGTAAAAACTATTGCTCGTAAGCACGGTTTGCATGCTACATTTATGCCAAAGCCACTTTTTGGTGTGAACGGTTCAGGTATGCACTGTAATGTTTCCTTATTCAAGAATGGAGAAAATGCATTCTTTGATGAAAATGGAGAATTACAATTGAGTGAAACTGCTCGTCAGTTTATTGCGGGTATTTTAAAACATGCTACAAATTTCACAGCTGTAACAAATCCAACTGTTAATTCATATAAGCGACTTGTTCCTGGTTACGAGGCTCCTTGTTATGTAGCTTGGTCAGCTAGAAACAGAAGTCCATTAATACGTATTCCTTCTTCTCGTGGATTAAGTACACGTGTTGAAGTTAGAAGTGTTGACCCTGCAGCAAACCCATATTTAGCAATGTCGGTTTTATTAGCAGCTGGTCTTGATGGAATTAAGAATAAGTTACAACCACCAAAAGCAGTTGACCGCAATATCTATGTCATGAATAAAGAAGAGCGTTTAGAGAACGGAATTGCTGATTTACCTGCTACTTTATTCCATGCATTAGAGAATCTGAAGACTGACGAAGTAATCATTAATGCACTAGGTAGACATATTCTAGAACACTTTGTAGAAGCAAAAGAAATTGAATGGGATATGTTCAGAACTCAAGTTCATCCTTGGGAGCGCGAGCAATATATGACGATTTACTAAAAAGATGGCCTTGTGCCATCTTTTTTTTTGTAAAAAACCTAAAAGAAAAGAAGGCATTGTAGAGACAATGCCTTCTTTTAATAATTAATGAAGAGTACGATATACCCCGATTACCTTACCTAGAATAGAGACACTCTTTAATAGAATGGGTTCTAATGTTGAATTCTCTGGTTGTAGTCTGAAGTAGTCTCGTTCTTTAAAAAATCTTTTTACTGTAGCTTCATCGTCTTCAGTCATTGCAACAACAATATCACCATTATTTGCAGTGTTTTGTTGACGCACTAGCACGAGGTCACCATCGAATATTCCAGCCTCTATCATACTATCACCCATGATCTCTAACATAAATACTTTTTCATCAGGTGAAACAAAGCGATCTGGTATTGGAAAATAATCGTCAACGTTCTCTATTGCTGTGATGGGTAAACCGGCAGTGACTTTTCCTAGTATGGGAACATTAATCACAGTGCCTGTAGAAATAGGTTGTACAATTTCTTGATCTAGTATCTCTATCGCCCTTGGCTTAGTCGGATCGCGACGGATAAGCCCTTTACTTTCTAGCCTTGCTAAATGTCCATGTACAGTTGAGCTAGAAGCTAAGCCAACTGCTTCCCCAATCTCCCGAACAGAAGGTGGATATCCTTTTAGTTGGACTTCTTTCTTAATAAATTCAAGTATATCTTGTTGACGCTTTGATAGTTTCTTCATTGGTACACCTCAATGTCTCCATAATATTACATAAATTATAGCATGTTCCAATAAAATATACAAACATAAGTTCGAAGAAAATCTATTGACTAAAACGTTTGTTCGTATTATTATTTGATTAAAGGGAACAAACATTCTTATTTGGGGGAATTTGAAGATGTCTATCAAACCAATGAATCTATCATTTTACATAGTCTTTATTATGAGTATTTCAGTATTTTTTATATTAGCTTACTTCCTTAGTGATAATAGAATCGAAGAAAATTATGCACAGGTAGTTATTACCGAGAATCAATCCATATGGGAGTTAGCCATACAATTTTCTTCTGAACATTCATTAACTCCTTCGGAATTCGTTCATTGGGTTGAGAAAAATAACTCTATTGATCCGGATTTTGTAAAAGCAGGAACTGCAATAACTATACCTGTAAAAAAAGAGTTAGAAGACGATTCAATGTTTTTGCTAGCTGACGGAGGAACTAATTAAGTTGAATGCTGTTATCTACGCCAGGGTAAGCACCGAAAAAAGTAATCAAGAAACCTCTCTTCATAGACAGGAGCAAGAGTTAACTCTACTAGCAAATGACCTGAATCTAAATGTTATTAAAGTTATTAAGGAGAAAGAGAGCGGTTTTGAAATAAACCGTGAAGGTATTTTTGAAATACTTGAACTTATTAAAGAAAATAGAATAGATGTGCTACTTGTTCAAGATGATACCCGAATAGGTAGAGGGAACGCTAAACTTGCATTAATTCACTTATTTCAAAAAGAAGGTATAAAAATTATTGCATCCATTAATCAAGGTGATGTTGAACTTTCTGATGGAGACTCTATGGTATTAAACATTGTAAGTTTAGTTGAGGATTTTCAACGAAAACTCCAAAATATTAAGATTAGTAGAGGCATGCAAAAGGCAATGAGAGATGGCTATAACCCAGTTAAGAATTTAACTAATACTCATAATAGTTCTGGCCGTAACAAAATTGAAGTCCCGATTGAGGAAATTGTAAGGCTTAGAAGAAATGATTTAACATTTACTGAAATTACATCTACTTTAAACGGTTTAGGGTATAATATCTCAAAAGCAACGATAAATCGAAGATATAATGATTATGTAAAGGGTAAAATGTAACCTGCTTGATACAAGCAGGTTCTTTTAGTATGATACCAATATGTTTAAGAAGGTTGTAAAGGAGTATAGAATCTATGATATCACAGGAAAAACTAGCAAGAATAAACCATCTATCAAAGAAGTCAAAAGAGGTAGGACTTACTGGTCCTGAAGCAGAAGAACAAAAAAAGCTTAGAGAAGAATACATAAAAGCTTTTAGAGGGCAAATGGTTGAGCATTTACATTCTATTAAAGTTGTAGATGAAAAGGGTAATGATGTTACACCTGAAAAATTAAGAAACAGTAAAGAAAATAGAAAAAATCTTCATTAGTAATAATTTAGGTTGTTCATCATCAAATTAAAGGATATGATGAAAATAAATTTTTTAATTGAAAGGATGAATGTTATGGAAACAATTGATCAATTATCAATTAACTCAATTCGAACATTATCAATTGATGCGATAGAAAAGGCAAATTCAGGACATCCTGGAATGCCAATGGGTGCTGCGCCGATGGCATATACACTTTGGACGCAATTTATGAATCACAACCCAAAAAACCCACAATGGTTTAATAGAGACCGTTTTGTGTTATCTGCTGGCCATGGTTCAATGCTTCTATATAGTTTATTACATATATCTGGTTATGATTTATCAATGGAAGATATTAAAAATTTCCGTCAATGGGGGAGTAAGACTCCAGGTCACCCTGAATTTAGACATACACCTGGTGTTGAAGCCACAACTGGACCTTTAGGTCAAGGTATTGCGATGGCAGTTGGTATGGCAATGGCAGAGAGGCACCTAGCTGCTAAATACAACCAACCTGGATTTGATCTTGTTGACCACTTTACATATACAATTTGTGGAGATGGCGATTTAATGGAAGGAGTTTCAGCTGAAGCCGCTTCTCTCGCTGCTCATCTCCGTCTAGGTAAACTTGTTGTATTATACGATTCAAATGATATCTCCTTAGATGGTGAACTTGATCGTGCATTTACAGAAAGCGTAGAAGGTCGTTTTAAAGCTTACGGATGGCAAGTGATTCGCGTTGAGGATGGCAACGATATTAAAGAATTATCAAGTGCATTATCTGAAGCAAAAACAGATTTAAATCGTCCTACTCTAATAGAAGTTAAAACTACTATAGGATATGGTTCTCCTAATATGTCAGGTACATCTGATGTCCACGGTTCTCCACTTGGAGCTGAAGAAACAAAACTGACAAAAGAGGCTTATAAATGGACATTTGAACAAGACTTCCATGTGCCGGATGAAGTATATGACCACTTTAAAAAAGAAGTGGTTGAAAAAGGTGAGAAAGCAGAGCTTGAATATAATCAAATCTTTGCAGAGTATGAATCGGCTTATCCAGAGTTAGCTGCTGAACTTAAGACTGCTATAAATGGTGAGCTTCCTAAAGGTTGGGATAAGGATCTTCCTGTCTACGAATCAGGTAAAGCATTAGCAAGCCGTGCTTCATCAGGTGAGGCTCTTAACGCTATAGCAAAAAATCTTCCATTCTTTTTTGGTGGATCAGCCGATTTAGCTGGATCTAACAAAACCTTAATTAAAGGTGCAGCTGATTTCACAAGCGAGGATTACAGCGGTAGAAATATTTGGTTTGGTGTACGTGAATTTGCAATGGGAGCAGCTCTAAACGGTTTAGCTCTTCATGGTGGTGTAAAGGTTTATGGAGGAACATTCTTTGTATTCTCTGATTACCTTCGTCCTGCCATACGTTTAGCGGCTTTAATGCAACTACCTGTAACATATGTGTTTACACATGATAGTATTGCAGTTGGTGAAGATGGCCCAACACATGAACCTATCGAGCAACTTCCGTCCTTACGCTCTATGCCAGGTTTAGATGTAATTCGACCAGCAGACGGTAATGAAACAGTTGCAGCATGGAAATTAGCTCTTGAATCAACACATACACCAACAGCTCTAGTCCTAACAAGACAAAATCTTCCTACTTTAGATTCAACGAAGGAAGAAGCATATGAGGGAGTAAAGAACGGCGCTTATGTAGTGTCTAAGAGTACAAAAGAAGTTCCGGATGCACTATTACTTGCAACTGGATCAGAGGTTGGGTTGGCTGTAGAAGCGCAAAAAGTATTAAACGAAGAAGGGATATCAGTTTCTGTTGTAAGTATGCCATCATGGTATCGCTTTGAACAACAATCAAACGAATATAAAGAGTCTGTACTACCTAAATCGGTGAAAAAACGTTTAGGGATAGAAATGGCTATGCCACTTGGGTGGGAGCGCTATGTTGGAGATGAAGGAGAAATTATTGGTATCCATACTTTTGGTGCCTCTGCTCCTGGAGACATCGTGATGAGAGAATACGGATTCTCAGTAGAAAATGTGGTTAATCGAACTAAACAATTAATAAAAGGTTAAATAGTAAAAGTCTCTTATCTGTTGATAGGGGGCTTTTTTTCGACAAAAAAACATTATTCCTCTCCCGACCGATAGACAAATTTTTTAATAGGCTTCTGCTATAATATCCATACGATAAGGTGATTAGGGGGGAAGGGAATGAGAGAATATACGATCTACTGGATGGAGGAAGAGTTTGCTCACCATTATTTTGGTAGAGAAGGAATGTTTTATAATCTTTTTGCAGAATCTAACGTTGCTAGGGGAGAGTTGAAAACCATCCTTTCTAAACAAGTAGACTATATCACCAAGCCAATTCCATCTATCCATTTCAATCAGTTTATAGAATCAGAGTTAAAACAAAACAAAAGCTATCATTTTACGATAAATGGACACTGTGTTGAAGGGCAAGATAGTGGAAGTTTTGCTTGCCTGGCTGTTTCTGAACGAAGTATGACATTAGTGGCAAAAGGGAAATATGAAGCTGAAATGGTGTTTTTTGAACTATTAAAGAAATGGGATTCACGATTTTTAGCTGTTAATGTGAAACAGGCTAGTTTTGGTTGGATTTCACCAGTGAAGCAACGAAAATTTGTGTAATTATTACTTTCATATTGTATAATGGATTAGGTTTTAGTACACTGTAGTATAGACAACTTGAAGGAGGAAGATTCATGGAATTATGGGTAGGTATTCTAGTTGGTGTTCTAGCATTAGTTGCTGGGGTAGCACTAGGATTTTTTATAGCACGTCAATACATGATGAATTACTTAAAGAAAAACCCGCCAATTAACGAGCAAATGCTTCGTGCGATGATGATGCAAATGGGCCAAAAACCTTCTCAGAAGAAGATTAACCAAATGATGAAGGCTATGAATAACCAAATGAAATAAAAATGGACAAGCACTCACTATAGACTGAGTGCTTTTCTTTTTATACGGTGTTTTATATAATATGTTTTATTCAAGATAAAAGGAATGAAAGAAATGGACACAAAACTTTTGGTACCAAAAATCTCAATCGAGCAAGTCTTGGCAGATACCTATAAGCTTATTGACGTACGCTCTCCTAGTGAATACGAAGAGTTTCACATTCCAGGTGCGATCAGTTTGCCTATCTTTTCAGACGAAGAACGTGCCAAAGTAGGTACTATATATAAACAAAAGGGTAATGATCAAGCAAAGGATATCGGAGTAGAAATACTCTCGTCCAAACTTCCTCATTTTTATGAGAAGATAAAAAGCTTCCATTTACAAGATACATCAAAACCATTGGTTGTTTACTGTTGGCGTGGTGGAATGAGGAGTAAATCTATTGTAACCATGATGGGAGCACTTGATATTCCTATACTACAATTAGATAGAGGGATTAGATCGTATCGTCAATTGATCATAAATGAATTACATGCTACTAAAAATTTTTCAAAGAGATTTGTCGTAGTAGAGGGACTTACTGGTACAAGAAAGACGGATATATTAGCTGAGTTACAAAAACGTGAATACCCAGTAATTAATATTGAAGAATTAGCGAGTCATCGTGGTTCTATATTTGGACAGATTGGCTTAAAGCCAAGAAGTCAAAAGGAATTTGAGAGTTTGTTGTACCATCGTTTAATTGAGCTGACAGATTCACCTTATTATATAATTGAAGCAGAAAGCAAACGATTAGGTAGTATTGTTCTACCTGATTTCTTACTAGAAGGTAAGGAAAACGGTAGTCGGATTCATATTGATATGGAGTTATCAGAAAGAGCAAGAACAATTTGTGCCACTTATCAATATGAAAAGAATAAGGAGGAATTTGAACACGCTATTTTCCGATTGAAGAAGCATTTCCCTCCTCAAACTTTTGAGACGATGCTAGAGAAGTTACATCAAGGTAAGATCCATTCAGTAGTAGAGGTTTTCCTGAGGGATTATTATGACCCCAAATACGAATATACTTCTAAAAAGTACACAACTCCTGTCCACAGATTATTTATTACATCGCTAGAGGATGGAGTAGAGCAAGTTCAACGTAAAATTAATGAATTAGTGTCAAGTTATACATTGGTGTAAAGGAGCAGTTGCTCCTTTTTTTGCTGTTTATGTAATTAATTATTCTGTTTTTATCTACATATACCTAGTGATTTATTTTAATAATACAATTTTTTGTAAAATTTATAATCTTTCTAAAGAATCTATGCTAAACTAATCTTCGAAATGTAACTAGGATGGTGTAGACATGAGTATTTTCAAAGATTTGTGGTGGTTCTTTAAAGCTGAAAAGAAATCCTATGGGTTTGGAGTAGTATTACTTGCGTTTGTTGCGTTATTAGAACTTTTACCACCGATGGTAATTGGTATTGTAGTTGACCACATTAATAACAAGACACTGTCAAATGAAATTTTATTTCAATGGCTTGGTATTTTATTAGCAATGGCGGTTTCTGTCTATTTGCTTAGATATTTATGGAGAATTATGATTTTTGGTGCTTCAGTTCGATTAGCACGATTATTACGTAATCGATTATATGAGCACTTCACCAAGATGTCGCAACAATTTTATCAAAGAAGACGTACAGGTGACTTAATGGCTCATTCAACCAATGACCTACAGGCTATTCAACAAACAGCTGGAGATGGAATTCTAACATTAGTTGATTCCATTATTACAGGAAGTTTTGTCATTATTGCTATGGCTACAACAATTAGCTGGAAATTGACATTAATATGTTTAATTCCGATGCCGTTTATGGCAATCTTAACAAATTATTATGGAACACTTCTACATAATAGGTTTCATAAGGCACAAGAAGCTTTCTCTACCTTAAATGATAAGGTTCAGGAAAGTGTAACAGGAATAAAAGTAATTAAAACGTTTGGTCAAGAGAAGGAAGATACAGAAGAATTTGTACAGCAATCCAAAGATGTAGTAAATAAGAATGTATCTGTTGCAAGAATTGATGCATTGTTTGATCCAACCATATCCTTTATTGTAGGTATTTCCTTTATTTTAGCAATTGTCTTTGGTTCACGCTTTGTGTTATCTGGTGAGTTATCGATTGGACAGCTCATTTCCTTTACAACATATCTAGGCTTACTAATTTGGCCAATGCTGGCATTTGGTTGGTTATTCAATATAGTTGAACGTGGAAGAGCTTCATATGACCGTGTTCAAGGTCTATTATCTGAACAAGAAGACATCATTGATCAGGACAATGCTCTCACTTCCCGACCGTCTGGCTCCATCAGATATGCTATTGATTCGTTTGTCTACCCAACAAGTGATAAGGTTGTCTTAGAGGATATTCACTTTACTTTAAATCAGGGACAAACTTTAGGTATTGTAGGGAAAACAGGCTCAGGGAAAACAACTTTACTTAAATTATTACTTCGTGAGTTTGAGGGATATGAGGGGTCCATTCATTATGGTAATCTAACGCTTTCTGCCTATCACAGAAATGCATTACGAGAGTCTATCGGTTATGTCCCACAGGATCATTTTCTATTTTCTGCTACGGTTGCTGATAATATTGCATTTGCTAAACCTGAATCATCATTCCAAGAAATTATTGATGCAGCTAAGCTAGCTAATATTCATGACGATATCATCCAATTTACTGACGGATACGAAACAGTTGTTGGGGAACGCGGAGTTTCACTATCAGGAGGACAAAAACAGAGAATTTCAATTGCGAGAGCGCTAATTGTTGAACCTGAAGTGTTAATATTGGATGATTCATTATCAGCAGTAGACGCTAAGACAGAAGAAAGTATTTTAACTTCTTTAAAGAATAATCGATCTGGAAAAACAACTATTATTACCTCACATCGATTAAGTGCCATTGAGCACGCTGATTTAATTATTGTGTTAGATCAAGGACGGATTGTTCAAAGAGGAACTCATTACGATCTAATGAAAGAAGAAGGCTGGTACAAGGATATGTACAATCGCCAGCAACTAGAATCACTCGTAGAGCATGGAGGATAGATTATGGATGTAAATGAACAATCTACTCATCAGCAGTCAAAAGAACAAAGAAAAGTACTTCATCGATTACTTAGTTACAGCAAACCTCATAAAAAAGCATTATTGGGTGCTTTTGTACTATTAATTTTTGGGACTTTAGGTGAGATCTTAGGGCCATACTTGATTAAAGTATTTATTGATGACTATTTAGTTGAGCAAAGTTTTCCGTTCCAGCCTATCATGTGGCTAGCCATTTTTTATGTAGGAGTGTTAGTAGCAAAGACTATTATTCAATACTTCCAATTATTTGTTTTTCATAAAATCGCCCTTACAATTATTCAAGAATTAAGGGTAGATGTGTTTAGTAAGGTTCAAAAGTTAGGTCTTAAATTCTTTGATCAAACTCCAGGTGGAAGTATTGTATCTCGTGTAACGAATGACACAGAATCAATTAAAGAATTTTTTACAGACGTATTATCGGTATTCGTTCAAAATATTGTGTTTTTAATTGGAATTTTCATTGCGATGTTCTTATTGAATGTAAAGCTAGCACTTTTCTGTTTAGCAATCATTCCTATAATCTTTCTTATTATGCAAGCTTACCGAAAGTATAGCTCGATTTACTTTCATGATCTAAGAGAAAAATTAAGTCAACTTAACGCGAAACTAAATGAATCCTTACAGGGTATGGCAATCATCCAAGTCTTTCGCCAAGAAAAAAGGCTTAGAAAAGAATTTGTAGAGATTAATGAAGGACATTACGCTGCAGGGGTAAAGAACATTAAGTTAAATGGCTTGCTACTTCGACCAGCTATTGATTTTATCTATGTCTGCTCATTAATTCTAGTTTTAAGCTTCTTTGGTATACAGTCATTTAACAGTCCAATTGAGATTGGAGTATTGTATGCTTTCATTAACTATCTAGAACGTTTCTTTGAACCCGTTAATCAAATGATGATGAGACTCTCTATGTATCAACAGGCAATTGTGTCGGCGACTCGAGTGTTTGAGTTATTGGACGACCCAGAAACAGCTCCTACAGCTGTTGGAAATAAGCAACTATCCATTGAACAGGGAAAGATAGAGTTTAAAAATGTCAGCTTTTCCTATGATGGTAAAAGAGATGTTCTAAAAAATATCTCATTTGTCGCAAACCCAGGAGAAACGATTGCCCTTGTTGGGCATACAGGTAGCGGTAAAAGTTCGATTATTAATTTGTTTATGAGATTCTATACAATTAATCGCGGAGAAATATTAATTGACGATCAATCATTAAAGGAATTTCAAGATGAGGAACTTCGAAAGAAAATAGGGTTAGTTTTACAAGATCCATTTTTATTTGCTGGGTCTGTTAAAAAGAATATTCAGTTATATAATCCAGACATTTCAGACAATGAAATTAAAGAAGCAGCACAGTTTGTTCAGGCAGATAAATTTATTGAAACATTACCAAATCAATATGATTATGAACTTTCAGAACGAGGTACGACTTTTTCTAGTGGACAAAGACAGCTTGTTGCTTTTGCAAGAACAATCGCCACTAATCCTAAGATACTAGTTCTGGATGAAGCAACAGCTAATATTGATAGTGAAACAGAAGGATATATCCAAGAGGCTTTAGCAAAAATGAGAAAAGGCAGAACAACAATCGCTATTGCTCATCGTCTTTCCACCATACAGGACGCAGATCAGATTTTAGTCCTGCATCAAGGGGAAATCACTGAGCGGGGAACACATCAGGAGCTACTTGAAAAGCAAGGTCTATACTATAAAATGTATGTTCTTCAAAATCAGGCAACTGATAAGATTGAAGATATCGTCTCGTAAAACACATGCCAGTTTAGACGTCTTGAGAATATCTCTACAACATGTTAGGAGGTATTCTCCAGTAAACCTGCCAAACAAAAAAACACTAGGTTCCTAGTGTTTTTTATTGTGATATCGTCTTCAGATGTAGGCGGTTGTAGGTATTTAGAAGATCATCTAATTGCTTACTAGATTCAATTGTCTTATCAGATGAGAGTCCGTATTTGGCAACGACTTGGAACAGTTCATGACGCTTATGTTCTATTTGTTGTAGTAATTCTTGTTTGCCCATATCGTAAACCTCTCTTTTTTATAGTAATTTTTAATTCAGAAGTCATATATTTGATAAAAATATTATACTGACAAATTTAGATAGAATCAATCGGCAATCCTAACCAACATCTATTAAAGTAGAACATTTATGGGGTGTAACATATAGTGATATAAGACTCTTTTATAATGAATATACGTCATTTTATTGTTTTCATTAAACTTAACTTCAGGAAAAAGAAGTCTAAAAAACAACAATGTTTTAGAATTAGCCATAAAGAAATACATTGACACAAAGCTGTCATGCTTAATTAAGGCTAAAGTAGTCAATTTTTGATAAAATAAAACTATCAGAAGAGTGGGGGATGTTTTAACGTGACAGATTTAAACTTATTATTAGCATTTGGTGCAGGTTTTTTATCTTTCGTCTCACCTTGCTGTTTACCACTATATCCTGCCTTTTTATCTTATATAACTGGTATCAGTGTAAGTGAATTAAAAAATGAAAATGCGATGTTACAGACAAAGAGTTTTCTACACACAGCGTTTTTCTTATTAGGTTTCTCTGTTATTTTTATTGCAATTGGCTTCGGGACATCATATGTAGGTCAATTTTTTGCGAACTATCAAGACTTAATTAGACAACTAGGAGCAATCCTTATTGTATTTTTAGGATTTGTGGTGGTTGGCCTGTTAAAACCTGAATTTCTAATGAAGGATCGTAGAGTGAATATTAAGAACCGCCCTTCAGGTTTTATCGGTTCCTTTTTAATCGGTCTTGCATTTGCAGCTGGGTGGACACCATGTACTGGTCCTATACTTTTATCTGTGATTACACTTGCAGCGTCTAATCCTGGATCAGGAATGCTATATATGATCGCGTATATTTTAGGATTTGCCATTCCTTTCTTTATCCTTTCCTTCTTTGTTGGGAAGCTGACTTGGATTAAGAAGCATAATGTACGTATAATGAAAATTGGGGGGTACCTTATGATTGTAATGGGTATTTTCTTATTTTTTGATTGGATGACAAGAATTACGATATACTTTACAAATATGTTCGGTGGATTTACAGGCTTTTAACAGAGAATCTGCACAAAGTTTGAATTTGTATTATAATGAAAGGAAAGCTTATTAGTATTGGGGGAGAGATGAATGAGGACCAACGACTTAATTCTAAAAACGACCACAAATATTATTGTATTCATCATATTAGCTTTTTCCTTTAAGCTATTTCTAGCCGGGCATAATATGCCAGGTGGAGGCTTTATCGGAGGGTTGATGACATCTGGTGCCATCATTTTAATGTATTTAACATATGGAATTGGTCCCATAAATAAAGTATTCCGTGTGCCGTTCACCATTTTAGTAGCTATCGGACTTTCCATTGCAGTTGCTACAGGTATAGGTTCTTTTATATTTGGGCAACCGTTTTTAAGCCATACAGATGGATATTTCTACTTGCCGATTTTAGGAAAATCGCACTTAGCTACAGCCGTTCTTTTTGATGTGGGGGTATACTTAACTGTAATTGGAGTTACGATGACCATTATTTTATCCATTGCAGAAGATCGATAAATCTATACATAGAGTTAAATGAGTTGTGCTAGTTCAGGAGGTATCTATCTGTGGCGAGAATCGTAGTAGTAGATGATGCAAAATTTATGAGATTAACATTAACCACTATTTTAGAAAAAGGAAATCATGAGGTAGTAGGAGAGGCGGAGAACGGAATTGATGCTATTAGCATATTCGATCAACTCCAGCCAGATTTAATAACAATGGATATTACCATGCCAGAGATGAATGGCCTTGACGCCTTAAAAGCAATTAAAAAGAAAGCACCTCAGGCAAAAGTAATTATGTGTTCTGCGATGGGGCAACAAAAGATGGTCGTGGAGGCTATTGAAGCAGGCGCAAAAGACTTTATTGTTAAACCTTTTGAAGAGAACCGGGTTCTTGAAGCTATTAATCGAGTATTAGGTTAATGAAAAAGCCATTTTAAGTTATAACTTAAATGGCTTTTTTTATCATAATAGAGTTATAATAATAAAAGAGTAAGTAGACTTAAAGGTAGATAAAGGATTGATTTAGTTGGTAATACTTTCATCATTAGCGGCCATATTTATGGCAATTCTCGTAATTATTATTCGTTTAAGAGCAGCTAAAAAGCCTGCTACAGTAAAAAAAATTATCTTGCCACCATTGTTTATGAGTACAGGTTCACTTATGTTTTTATTTCCGATGTTTCAGGTAACACCACTACAAGTTCTAGAAGCGGTAAGTGTTGGTGCTGTTTTTTCCATTTTTTTAATAAAAACATCACAGTTTGAGGTAAGGGACAATGAAATATACTTAAAGCGTTCAAAGGCATTTATATTTATCTTATTTGGATTACTATTATTACGTATTATCCTTAAATTTGTCCTTAGCTCAACCATAGATGTTGGTGAATTAAGTGGAATGTTTTATTTATTAGCACTAGGTATGATTATTCCGTGGCGAATAGCCATGTATTATTCGTTTAAAAAACTTAATGATCAACTGTTTCAGCAGCCGGTTGTTTAAAAGGAAAATGCTATATCCTTAATATGGATATGGTATTTTTTTATGGGGAAATTTTCCTTTATTAGTTTCTTTTCTACTGTTACACTTAAACTATCTAAAATCAAGCAAAGGATGGATGGTATGCGTCTGATCCTCATTCGATTAATTACTGTTGTGGAATATTTGTTAGTTGCTTACATCTTATTTATCTCTATTACAAGTTTACTGCCAATCGATCGTTTCTTTAATTATACAAAAGAAATAAGTAATGCCATACAGGATGGAACGTATTATCAAGCAGATGACGATCAGCAGATCTATTTTGATCGTGTAATAAAGTCAAAAGGGTTAATCTATCATTCTAGCACAAATGACGCTAGCATTATTGTAAGCTCTCATAATCTGTTACATCATTCTATTCCGAATAGGCCCTCTTTAAAAGTTGTTACAAAAGATGGAGAAACAGAGGTTATAACAAATGGTGGGGGTGCAACATCAAACCTTTTCAGGACAACAGGTCATTATGATTTTAGCAATCTCCCTGACGGTATAGAAAGTTTGACGCTATACTCAAACCGTTATGGTGAATCATTTTCCTTTACATACAAAATAGGTGATCAACATGAATAAGTCTATACTATTTAGGATAATACGCTGGTCCATCATTCTTAGCTTTTTCATGCTAATGTTATACGGTGCATCACCCCATCCCTTTTCATTGGAAAAGTCAGTAGAGGAATCATTAAAATCAATGGAGTTTCCTGCAGATACAAGGGTAGTGTCAGTAGTTAAAGAAGGTCATATGTATTCCGTTATTCTTGAAGATGAAGAACATGCACTCTTTCATCAAGTCAACTTCCAGAAACCATTAGGATTATTTTGGGTTCCCAAAGGAGGTTCTTATGGGTTTGAACGTAAGGAAGAAACCCTTGCAAAAGCCTATTGGGGAATGTCTACTATAAATAATAAAAGTGTTTATAAAGTATATGGCTATTCAAATGATGCACGCGCAACGCATATTAAAAGTAACTGGTTAGAGGGTAAAAATGAAATAATGCTTGAAGAAAATGGATACTTTCATTTTATAATGATAGTTAATCGGGAACAAAATATTAACTTTGATCTAGAAGTTGAGTTTTTTGATCAACAAGGTCAGCTCCTATATAAACTTGATCATATGAATAACGAAAAAATGAAAGATAATCCAGTTGCAAAAGTCCAAAAAGAGAGTAAAAAAGACATGCCTATTGAAAAGGGTAATGGAAATGTCACCATTGAGTATGATCATAGTGGAGTAAACACAACCATTCATGCCTATAAGCTAGACCCAAAACAGTTATATGAAATTTTTATTGGTGACATTCTCTTTGGTCCAGAACAAAACGTAATAATAAGACATGGTAATATGAACAGTGACACACTTTTCAGACCGGATTCAAACGGCGAGCTACTGGTTTCTATGTATAATCCAATTAGAGTTCTAGGAAAAGAGAAAGAATTAAAAGTAACGGTAAAAAAATATGAGGAGTCGAATGTACTAGTGACAATTCCATTTAGGTTAGAGAAGTAACCGCCTAATCATGGACTTAAAGTACCCTTAGTACGTGTAATTGCACAGTAATAAATGCAATGCTCTTTTCTAAAACTTGTTGATTTTCAATCTTATATTTCAGCAATTTTGTGATACTTTGTACTACCAAGTAAAAATCCGGCTTTTGGGATTTTTACGAAATCTTCAATCTATACGATAACAGCCAAATGTAAAGAGGAACGTCTGAATCTAACTCAGACGTTCCTCTTTTTGTATTTTATGAAAGCAAACCCTCATAAGGAGATAAGTCAATTTTCTTCTCTCGCAATGCTTTAATAAGGAATTTATAATCTCGCTTTGGTGTCGCGATAATATAGCCTCTGATTACCAAATCCTGTGTTATAGAAGATGCATTTTCTTCTAAGGCTAATTCACCAATCTTCCCAGCTATTTTCTGTCTAGCGATATCACGAAAAAGTTCAGGTACTGGTCTAACTAAATCTTCAAGAAGAAGTTTTTGTTCATCTGGCCAAAGATGTTTTGTTTTTTCTATATATTGATCCTGCCAATCTAATTCACTCATCCCGTCCTCTTTTGGCAGCCGTTTTAGAAACTTACGAAACATGAAAAATCCACCGATACCCATCATCGTAACTAAAAAGACGGTCCAGAAGATAATCAACCATTGCGTCCATTCTGCAAACTGGTACATTACATTCACCTCAATTACAAATCATACATGTCTTTTATTATCATAAAAAAAGCAAAAATGTTCAAGTAGAGATTAAAGTTAAAGGAAATAGATGAATTACAAAAATCGACAAGACTATATCTAATACGACGAATTTTGAAAACTTTAATTAAAACAAAAAATCGGATATTGCTTGATTAACCACGAAAATAGCTGCTCAGAAAGGATTAAGTGACAATAAATATTGATGTTAGCGCTTTCACTAACTAAATGAGCCATATCCTTATAACATGTTTAGAAGTGGTTGATTCTTCCACAGATGATGGTAAGATAAAAGACGTTATGAAAAAAGAGAACAAAATACGAACAAACTGGGAGAGATTAGATGTTAGAAAAAAAGAACATTATTTTTTTAGGTGCAGGATCCATGGCGGAAGCAATGATCTCTGGCATCGTTAATGGAAACAAAGTACCAAAAAACCAACTATATGTTTCAAATAAAAGTAATAGATTACGTTTAAAGGAATTAGAAGCCGGGTACGGAATAAAGGGTGTATCCAGTGAGGACGTTTCATTAGATGAAATGGATATTATTTTCCTTGCAATGAAGCCAAAGGATGCAGAAGCTGTTATGCTTTCAATAAAAGATCAATTACAACCACATCAACTTGTAATATCAGTACTTGCAGGTATTACAACCTCTTTCATGGAACACCACTTACAAAAAGGCCAACAAGTTATACGTGTGATGCCGAACACGTCAAGCATGATTGGTGAATCTGCAACAGCCATTTCTATAGGAACATTCACTGATCGAGATCAAGTAGAAGATGCAAAAGAACTGCTTAGCTGTATTGGCAAAGTGTTTGAAATTGAAGAAGAACAAATGGACATTTTTACGGGGATTGCCGGAAGTGGCCCTGCTTACTTTTATTATTTAATGGAGCATATGGAGAAAGCCGGAAAAGAAGGTGGCCTTGATATGGAAACGACAAGAGAGGTCATGGCCCAGACCATTTTAGGTGCAGCTAAGATGATTCTCGAACAGGATGAATCTCCGGCACAATTAAGAAAAAATGTAACATCTCCAAATGGAACGACAGCAGCGGGTCTTGCAGCACTTGCAGAGCATGGTGGAGGGAAGGCAATTACTCAAGCCATTAAGCATGCTTCAAACCGCTCAAATGAAATAAGTAGTGAATTACAGCGAAAGCTTTTAGCGAAAGCGCAATAAATAGTAAACAACTAGTATAGATAACAGGAGTGATACAATGAGCCCAGACGGCATAAAGCATCGGGTTGTAATTAAAATCGGAAGCAGTTCTTTAACTAGCTTACACGGAGAAATAAGTAGGAAAAAACTTGAAAGATTGGTTGACGAAATTGTTCAACTAAAAGATGCTGGGCATGAAGTGTTGCTAGTTTCTTCCGGTGCAGTTGCCGCCGGTTATCGAAAATTAGGATTCTTAGAACGACCTACTCAATTGCCAGAGAAGCAGGCTGCAGCTTCCATAGGTCAAGGTTTGCTCATGGAAGCATATTCAGAACTTTTTTTATCACATGGTTATGTAGCATCTCAAATCTTAATAACAAGAAGCGACTTTTCAGATGAAAACCGTTACCAAAACGTGCGTAATACCTTAAATGTGTTGTTGGAGCGTGGGATTATCCCAATTGTAAACGAGAATGATACCGTCACGGTTGACCGACTAAAATTTGGGGATAACGATACACTTTCAGCGAAGGTAGCGGGATTAATTGAATCAGACCGACTTATTATTCTATCTGATATAGATGGTTTATATAATGCTGATCCAAGGAAGAATCCAAATGCAAAACTCCTTGATAAAGTATATAAAATCACACCCGAGATTGAAGCAGCTGCTGGAGATTCAGGAAGTTCTGTAGGTACAGGAGGAATGAAGTCTAAGATTGATGCGGTGAAAATTGCGATGGCTTCTGGTATATCGACTTTCTTAGGAAAGGCTGGTATACCGAATATTATTAAAGATGCTGTTAATAGATCAGCAATCGGGACCTACTTTGAACAAACGGAAGAACATGCTGTAAACCTAAATCAAAAGAAACAGTGGATTGCGTTTCACTCTGGTCCTGAAGGTGAAATTACAATAAATGCAGATGCGAAAAAAGTAATTGTCAATGAAAAGAATAGCTTATTTCCTGCAGATGTAGTTAACGTAAAAGGTAACTTTGATAGAGGTGCAGTGATAAAAATTATAGATGAGAACAAAGTGGAAATCGGTCTAGGAGTTGTAGGTTATTCATCAGAAGACTTATGCTTAATAGACCCTGGTAAACTAAATACTCAGCAAACACCTGTTATTGATTATGAAGATTTTGTTTGTCAATTAGAGGTACTACTACCGGTAGGTGTATAAACTTGAAAGGGGAATTGGATGACGACAGCTATAAAAACTAATGTAGAGAATCAAGCAATACAAGCAAAAAGAGCAGCAAAAAAACTTAGTGTATTATCAAATACTGAAAAGAATGAAAGTCTTCATATCATTGCGAAAGAATTAGAGGACCATTATGAAGTAATTCTTGAAGCTAATGCGATCGATTTACAAAACGGTGAAAAGCAAGGTTTTGATTCTGCGTTGATGGACCGATTAGCGTTAACAAAGGAAAGAGTTTTTGAGTTTGCTAATGGTTTACGCGAAGTAGCAAAACTTGAAGATCCAACTGGTATCGTTAAAACTAGCTGGGTTTTAGAAAACGGATTAAAAGTTGAGCAAATTTCAGTACCTTTAGGTGTTATTGGAATGATTTATGAAGCAAGACCGAACGTAACGGTGGATGCTACCGGGCTTGCTTTGAAGTCAGGTAATGCCATTGTATTGAAAGGTGGCTCCAATGCTATTTATTCTAACCAGAAAATAGTAGAAGTGATGCACAATGCCCTTCTAAAGACAAAGATCCCAAAGGAAGCAGTTCAATTTATCGCATCAACAGACCGAGAGGCCACTCAACAGCTTTTTACTATGAAGGAGCATATTGATGTGCTCATACCAAGAGGCGGGGCTTCACTAATAAATGCAGTTGTCAATAATGCAACGGTTCCAGTCCTAGAAACGGGTGTAGGAAATTGTCATATCTATATTGATCAGGATGCAGATGTGGAGAAGGCATTATCTATACTAATCAATGCAAAAACAGACCGTCCAGCAGTTTGTAATGCTGCAGAGACGTTACTCGTCCATTCGGCATGGTTCGATCAATATAAGGCTGTGTTAGAAAAAACATTACAAGATTATCACATTCAAGTATTTGGAGATGAAACAGTTGTTCAGTCATTTACTAATGCCAGTTTAGCGAGTGAGAAGGACTGGGCAGAGGAATACTTAAATCTAAGTATCGCAATAAAAGTAGTGAAAGATGTAGAGGAAGCAGTAGAACATATTGATCAGTATGGGACAAAGCACTCAGAAGCTATTATTACAGAAAATACAGCTTCTGCCCAAACATTTATGACGTTAGTGGACGCTGCTGCCATCTATCATAATGCCTCAACTCGTTTTACAGATGGTGGTGCACTAGGTTTTGGTGCGGAAATTGGTATCTCAACCCAGAAGCTCCATGCTAGGGGTCCTATGGGTCTACCTGCTTTAACAACGATTAAATACATCATGTCTGGTAATGGTCAAGTTAGGTAAATTTGTTGAACCAAGGTTACAAACCTTGGTTTTTTCATGGGGAAAATAAATATGACGCTAGAAAAGCTCTAGCGTCAGAGGATCCCTTCCGTTCCGAACTGGTTAAGTGTCCCGCAACGAGCGAAAAAGATACGGAAGAGATCTATATTAGTATATGCCTACTATTTAAAAAATAAAAGTGTCTTTTACTGTAAATTATTCCAGTCAGCGTAAGTTCCGCTTCCTTCACACCCCGGACAATTAAGAGTAGAGCTATAAAAAGCATACTCATGACCTGCATATGCATGAAATCCTCTGCCTTTACACTGTGGACATAGGCCTTTTTCCTTCATTTTAGAATGGTATTTTTCTTGTCTAGCTGTGTTCCATTCTGTAATTGTATTAATCAATCCCAATTAACTCATCTCCTTTAATTAGAAATTTTTAGTTAGCTTTCCTTATTGAAAGGAGAATTATTCCAAATCCTATCCCTAATAAACTCATTAGTACTTTCTAGGTATTGCTTATGGGTTTTTTCGAATGCAACTATTTGTATGCAAAGTGCCTGTATAATAATGGTTGATGTATTTTTAAGATAAATAATTTATTATATAGTATAGGCTTAATATCATTTATGGGGACAAAAGAATTGATTGTCACAAAAAAAGGCTATAAAATTATTAAACTCATAAATTTTTCCAAGTGCATCTATATCAAAATGTAGATATAACATTAAAAGAAGATTCGTAACACTAGGAGGAACAAGAAGTGAAAGTCGAGATTGCATTAATAAACGGGGTTGTTCATGTCTCTTTGGGAGGCAAAATGTATGTTCAAGAGGCTATGAAGCTAAGAGAAGAAATATCAGCATATGTAGAGAAGGGATATAAAGATTTTGATTTTGACTTAGGTGCTTTAGAGTATATTGACAGTACTGGGCTAGGTGTATTAATAGGGTTACAAAAACAAGCTGTTTCTAACAACGGAAACCTTACAGTAAGAGGCCTTAAAGGACCAGTGAAGGAAATTTTTTATCTAACTAGATTAAATCTTGTATTTAAGATCCAATAGCGACTACTTGTGATGAACATAAAAGTATAAGATAGAGGGACATGACTATGAAAAAAACTAAAAGTAAAATTAAGAATACAAGGAGTTTGGCCACTAAGATTACATTGCTGTTCCTAGGCGTCAGTCTACTTCCAATGTTAATTATCGTTTTTTTTAGTATTTCAAATGCAACTTCGGCGATAGAACTAGAAAAAGAACTCAAACTCTCTGCCATCAGGGACATTAAGAAAACTCAAATTGAAAACTTCTTTAATGAGCGACTAGGTGATATTTCTATCTTAGCGAACAGAGAATCCGTAAAAAATGCATTAATAGAATTGGAAGATACTTATGGAAATCAAGGAATGGATAGTTCAGAATTTGATGCGCTATACAATAAATATCATGGAGAACTAAATCATTTTGTAAAAACATACGGGTACTATGACCTGTTTTTAATTGATGCCGATGGCAATATTATATATACAGCTGCGAAAGAATCTGACTTCGGGCAAAACTTATTAACAGGTTCTTTGAAAAATAGTAATTTGGCGAACGCTTTCAATAGCAGTAAAACGGATAGGACCATAGTAGATTATGCTTTTTACGAGCCTTCTAATGGGTATGCTTCTTTTATTGCATCCCCTATTAAAGACCAGAACGGAAAGTCTATAGGTGTTGTTGCCCTTCAAATATCGGATGAAGCGATCAAGACGATAATGTCAGAGCGAAGTGGTCTTGGTGAAACAGGAGAAACCTACTTAGTTGGTACTGATAAGCTAATGCGCTCTGATTCTATATTTACAAATGGATCAGATATTGGAGAGAAGCTAATTGATACAAAAGCTACTCAAGAGGCTCTTTCAGGAAAAACAAATGTAGCACTAATAAAAGACTACCGGGATGTATATGTATACAGTGCGTACTCACAAATTAATACTGAAGGACTAAACTGGGCAATTATTGCTGAAATTGACGAGTCAGAAGCAAAGAAGTCAATTAATCAACTTACGATTACATTGTTATTTATTCTTTCTATTACTGCAATCTTGATTACTGTAGTTTCTATTTTCTTTGCGCGTAAAACAAGTAAGCCGATTATTAAAGCAAGTGAGAGAGTAAAAGAAATTGAAAGTGGAAATTTGTCACACCAACCACTAGAAGTAACAAGTAAGGACGAGGTAGGGCAATTAGTGCATGCATTAAACATGATGAATGATAAAATGTTTGAACTTGTCGGCGGTATTAGAAAATCAGCTGAAGAGTTAAGCGCGGGAAGTGAAGAAACGTCTGCTTCTATTGAAGAAGTCACAGCGTCTACAGAGGAATTGAATAAAGTTGTACAAGGACTGGCTGCTGATGCTAGCAAAGGAAAAGAGGCTACATTAGAAGCTTCTCAATCACTCATACAGCTGTCCTCACTCATACAATTGGCTAGAGAAAAAGCTTCAAATGGAAAGACTAGTTCAGAACATACAATGAAAGCCGCTAAAAATGGTGTGGAAAAAGTGGAAGAAACAGTTCAAAAGATGAGTCAAATTGAGAGAAAGACGGAAGAAACACAAAGAATTCTTGAGGAATTAGAAGTGTATTCTAGAGAAATTGGGCAAATTACTGAAACGATTACCAATATCGCCAAACAAACAAACTTATTAGCATTGAATGCATCTATTGAAGCAGCCCGAGCGGGTGAACATGGAAAAGGCTTTGCTGTGGTAGCGGAAGAGGTTCGTAACTTAGCGGAGCAATCCAATTTAGGTGCTGCAGAAGTAGCTAAATTAACGCAAAAAATGGAATCCTTAACACAGCAGTCCTCAGTATCTATGAATGAAAGTAGAGGAATGGTAACCGAAGGGACCAAGGTAGCTCAAGTAGCAGGAGAGTCCTTACAGCAAATACTAGAAGCTGTAACATTAACGGTTCAATCTATTACTGAAATCAGTAATATTACTAGTGATGAAGTGGCAACTTCAGAAGCAATAGTAAACTTAATAAACAATTTAGCTACAATTATAGAAATTACAGCATCAAGTGCTGAAGAGATGATGGCATCATTTGAAGAAACGACAGCAGCATTGCAAAACGTGAGTGCAGTATCAGAACAAACTTCCGGGATGGCAAATGACTTAACCAATTCCGTTGATCGTTTCAAACTCTAGCTTGAAACTTCTAATAATGAGCGAATAACTTCATGTTATATCGCTCTTTTTTATAGGTTGATCCTTTTTGGAATAGGAAGTCTTCTTACTAAATTAATAAGCTACTAACCAAGTAGAAATAAGTTAGACATTGTATAAAAATGGTACGTGATGTTTTCTTATAAATAGCTTAAGATATTCTTATTAACCCTTGTCTTATAATGATATGTAAAGGAATGAACGGAATTGACACCTCAACTAAACCAGCGAGAAAAAGAAAGATTAGAAGAGCTGTTTTCTTTAAATCTATTAGATTCTGAAAAGATAGAGGCCTTTGATAGAATTACCCAAATTGTAAGCAAAGCTTTTGAGATTCCAATTTGTCTAATTTCTCTCATAGATAAAGATAGGCAATGGTTTAAGTCATGTTTTGGGTTGGATGGATTAACAGAAGCTAGTCGAGAAGTAACCTTTTGTCACTATGTTGTTCTTGAGGATCGAGCAATTATTATAGAAGATACATTAAAAGATGAAAGATTTTACTCAAATCCCTTGGTAACAGGTGAATTAGGCTTTCGCTTTTATGCAGGTGTTCCATTAAAGACAAAAAAAGGAAATATATTAGGGACACTATGTCTTTTAGATACGATGCCTAGAAGCTTTACAAGTGAGGATTTAACTCTGTTAAGGGAGTATGCTGCATTAGCAATTTCTGAAGTAGAATTAAGAGGTATGTTAAAGGAAAACATTCTTTTAACGACAGCGATAAATAAAACAACAACAGGTGTGATTATTACAGATCCTAATTTACCAAATAATCCCACTATTTTTGTTAATGATGCCTTTACTCAACTGACAGGATACTCAGAGGAAGAGGTACTAGGTCAAAATTGTAAGTTTTTGCAAGGCGAAGAATCAAATGGTGAAACAATTCAACAAATATCACAAGCTGTTAAAAATGGACAAGGTCTTACAATAGAAATTCTCAATTATAAAAAAGACGGTACAAAGTTTTGGAACGAGTTAAAAATTGATGCCATTTATGACCAAAGTGGAAAATTATCATATTTCATGGGCTTTCAAACAGATATTACGAGAAAGAAAAAAGCTGAACTAGAAATTGAAGAGCGAGAACAGCGTTATCGTGCGTTGTTTTATGGTAATCATGATGCAGTTTATATGATGGATCTAGAAGGGAAATTCTTTGAAACTAATGATGTTTGCACTGCAATCACGGGTTATTCATCTGAGGAATTAAAGAGTATGTATTTTCAAGATCTCTTGGTAGACGAATTTAAACAAGAGACCATTCAAAACTTCATGCACGTCATTAAGAGTAGGGAACAAGTCGAGTTTGAAACACAAATTTATCACAAAGACAGATCAAAACATTTTTTGAGTGTAAAAGCTTTGCCATTTGTCATTAATGGAGTAATACAAGGTGTTTATGGTATATCAAAGGACGTAACACATATTCGAGAAAATGAACAACAAATGAAAATAGCGGCAAAGCTTTTTGAAAGCATGAAAGAAGCTGTATTAATTTTAGACGAAGACTTTACTATTATTTCCATTAATGATTCACTAGAGAATGTGATTGGTTTGCCGAAACATAAATTACTTAATCAAAATATGTCATACATCACCATGCAACAAGGGTTAGAAAAGCTGTGTCCGGAAATACAATTAACCATTGAAAAAGGTGAGACATGGGAAGGGCAGATAAACCTTACGGTAGGGAAAAACAAGGAAATAAAGCCTCTATGGCTAAAAGTAGAATCAATTCTAAGTGTATCTGGATTGCGAACCAATCTCGTATGCATTCTTAGAGATCTAACAGAAAAGGAATATGTTCAGAAGGATGTACAACTGGCCGGGAAGGTGCAGTCTACTACGCTACCAGAACCGATTAATAATGATTCTTTAAAGACTCAACATATTTTTAAACCAGCTCAATATGTTAGTGGTGATTTCTTCTATTATAAATGGCTTGAAACGAAAGAAAAATTAGTGGGTATTTTCTTTGATGCGATGGGACATGGTGTAGCAACTGCGCTTCAAACATCAGCACTCGGCGTGTTATTTGAATATATTTATAAGAAGGACATTGCGCTCATAGATAAAGTGAAATCTATTAATCTAGAGATCATTAACTATTTAACATCTGAAACGTTTGTAGCAGGCGTGTTCTTTGAATTAGATGTAAAAAATAAAGTACTTGAATTTGTACCTTGTGGGGTAAATGAATTATTCATAGAACGTGATGGAAAACTAGTAAAATACAAGAATCCAGCGTTTTTACTTGGGATGTTTGAGACTGCAGACTACGAGTCATTCAAAATCAATATCCACCCAGGAGATACCATTCATTTTTTGACTGACGGGATTACAGATGTGCTACCAAAGAGTGTAACGACTACAGATTTTTTTCAATATGTAAAACTGTTCTGTGATGAACATTCTCTAATTGATGATGCAACGGCCCTAAGTATACAAATAAAAGAGCAAATAAGCTGGACGATAAAAGAAACGGTAGAAGTGGACAACCTCGGTGCTATTGATGAGTTGAAAAATGATATAAGTATGCTTATAGAAGAACACTTAAAAGACAAGACTTTCTATGTTGAATTAGCATTCAATGAGGCCTTAAATAATTCACTAAAAGTAGCGAAGAAAATTCAAGTTGAGATAGGCTTTACAAAAAGTCAATTAATCTTTGTCATTACAGATGATGGTCCTGGCTTTGATGCTCGTAGAAAATTAAAAGAAATCGAAGAAAAACAGGAAAGTTTAATGGAAGAATTAATCTGGTCTGAATCTGGAAGAGGTATTTACTTAATGAGAAAATTTATGGATGAAGTGGAATATAATCCAAAGGGAAACCAAGTGAGATTAGTGAAACGATTAGGAGCAACACAGAGTGTAGATGGAGACAATCTTTGACACAAGGGATAAATAATCTGTAACATTATGCAAGACTTTTTATACCTATTAAAAATACCTTTAACAATAAAAGGGGGCTAGAATCCAGTATGATAGGAGGTAGCCGCCCTTTGTTTTTCTATTATCTGATTAAAGAAAAGAACACCTATCTTGGATAAGAAGGTGTTCAGTTTATATGTGGTTTTTTTTTAATAGTATTTTTTTTGGCGGGACTGTGTGGGAATCGAACCCACCTGAGACGGCACGCGCCTCACATGCGGTTTTGAAGACCGAGGGGGACACCAGTACCCCATTCAGCCCCATTTCCCATAGGGGTTATAACGGTCTTTGCTTATTTCCGCCAACGGTTTAGTCTATAGCTTTCTGAATAAAATTATATCATAAATAAACCTGAGTTATCTATCCATAATCAACAAAAGTCAACTTTTATCTATATTTCTTCCTCGCCATATAACTCAAATAAATAGTATTATAATATAAAATAAGAAAGGAGATTAGTTGAATGTCATTTATTCAATATAATGGAAAGGTTTCTGAAATTAATAAAATAACTTTCGAACCCTTAAAATTAGAATATGAAAAACATGGAGTTAGTACAATTGAAATTTTTACTAATGACAACAATACAATTTACTTTAAATTTAATCTTATCGAGAGTATAGATACATTAGAAACAGCCCAACGAGTCACCAAACAACCATTAGAAGATATTATTAATTTATTGATTTATAAATATGGATACATTGTTAGGCAAATAGAGTTAGACATGTTTAATAACCAAGTGTTTTTATATTCAACGTTAACTGTAACTTCACATATGACTGTTGGAGATAATCTTGAGGGATTAAAAGTTGGGTTAGAGGATATCGAACTCCTTAATAAACTGAAAAATAATATGAAATTCCACCTCTTTAAATCAGCTATTTATATTCAAGACCCCTTTGGAAAGTTTATGTTTCTATACAGTATTTTGTATGATATTTTAGGTAATCAGAACAATGTCGAGAAATTTATAAAAGAACATCATAAGAGCATTGAATTATGTAAAAGAATAAAGACTAATTTTGATGGTACTGAAAAAGAAGTGGAAGAAACAGTTTTCACATGGATAAGGAACCATATTGGTCATACACATAAAACAACTAATATGGAAGAGGTCAAAGGGAATATGGATAAATACTTACAAAGTCTAGTTAACCTTGTAAAAAAAGCAATATTTATATTTGGATAATACATAAGCAAGACTAATTTTTTTATGCTTCCCCCGCCCTAAAATTTTTTATAGAACATAATCGATAATATTGAATGAATTAGTCTGGACTATAAAGATATATCCTTTGCTTATGTAATGTTTAAAACATAAGCAATACTTTTAATAACTTCTTTTATATAATCATCTTTTCTCCGATTAATTAACCACTTGCTTATGTCGGGGAAATTAGATGATTGAATCACTTAGTGATTCCTATTTATGTGTTAAGTAAATTGGATGAGCAAGGTAATATCTTGTTTATTTTGATTACTTATAATTCATTTATCATATTCAATCTTGCACACTGAATGTAATTAACAAGATTGAATCAAAGTTTATTTGCTAACGACTTCTTCCTGATGAACTTTGATTATGAAAAGATTATTTATTATTCAAGACATACTTTCCCCTATATACCCAAAAACCAATGAAAACTAATATAAAGGAATCGTTTTATTTGAGCCTCAACGATAATTACTTCATTGGCGGTACTTAGTAAGATACTAAGAGAACCTCCGCCCCGCTCGTTATTTTATTTACATGGGAATGCGTTAAACCCATCACATCACCGAAAACATTCAAGTAATATTGCATGTTAGAAGAAATCCATCTTACTAACGATATTACCTAATCGGTAACTGCTAATTTTCTGCATCGGCTCAGCTAACCTTGGGGTTTATTTTAGGTATAACCCTCAGCTTTGAAATACCTTCTTGCTAATTTTGTTACAAAGTTTTAAATAGTAGTTGTTCATATGGCCTAATCTTTTCTTTGTTTTGTTCCATATCAGAATCCAGTAATTCTCTGATTAATTGACTCTTGTTAAGCCCCGTGAAAACACTCATTAAATCTAAATATTTAATATGTAAGGGCTCTAAATGTACGCTAGTTTGCTTGGTTTTTTCCATGTACTTGTTCCTCCTTTTCTTCTATTTTCTGAATCATTTTAAATACTTTTTCCTTAGTTTCTTTTAGTTTTTTATTATCAGTTCCTACACTTCTTAAAAGTTTAGATAGGTCATCAAGACCTCTAATTTCTAACAATCTAACCACCCTCAAATTTTTATCACGATAATATGCTAAATAACTTTTAATGCCAGCGTTATAACTCATAATTTCTAATAATCCTTTTTCCGATAATCCATTTTCATGAGCAAAAGATATTAGGTCAATGTATAATTGCTCGTCATTCATATTGATAATGGATTTTTCTTTAGCGTTATAAAAGATTAATCCTAAATAATCTTCTTCGCCCTCATATCTCACTCTAGGCAATACTTCTTTGTGCAAAGTAGTAAAAATGATACTCATTTTCTAATCCTCCTTAAAATGTTTTATTTGTTCATGCGGATCACCACACTATAATTTATCGCATGAACTTTACACGTTGGAAGAGGGCACAATGGAAGTTAAGCCCTCTTCGTTTTTTCCGTACAATATTTAGTAGAATACTTGTATACAAAAAAATAAAGGAGTTGTGAAACGGTTAAAGATAGAGGAAGTTATCTTTTATTCCGCTCCTATTAATAAACTTCTTGAAGTGCCTTGGATTATGCTATTGGCATTCTGTAACACTTTCATATATATATATATTTACGATTTGCTCCCTCGAAATTTGCACTTTTAATTTTCTGTTCCTATAACAAAGGTTATGAGGAATATAAAAGCCCCCTAGAGACTCCTAGAGGGCATTTACAGTTTATTATTAGATTATGCTTGGTGTATTAGTCTTTCATGTCCACCCATTGTGGGCATTTGTATTTGCTTATATTAATTATGACTAATTCCCCCAAATTTAAATCGGGGGCAAGGAATATAAAGGAAGTACAAGCATTAATATTCTAAAACAATAGGTAAATAACGTTTTATTTACCCCCTATTTGTTGCTTATGGGGGGCAAATAATGAGTAAGCTAAAAGAATGGAGGTTAAACCATATTCACTTACATTTATATAAACTCCCAATTTCCAATTATGAGAATGAATATAATCAGTAATTTGGAGGGAATAACGTTTTAAAAGGGGTGGGGGTATATTCAAATAAAACACATTTTCCGAACGAAAATCACTTTAGGCAGGTTGACATATATAATATCCATTTTTTTAAAGATACATTAAAAATTTATTCAATAATGATTTTATATACTTTTACTATTCCCCAGTTCTCATTTGGCAAAATATTTAAATCCCCAGTTCCTTTTTTTACTGCAATAATCGTGGTTTCATCTATAAATTCCATTATAGTACCATCTACTAAAACTCTTTCAGTAGAGTTATTACTTATTTGGGCATTTAATTGAATCTTTTGTCCGATTTTTAAATTGATTGTTTCTGAAGTAGGACCATCTGTAATTGTTACACCCTTATCATTAATACTATAATTAATTACTATATCTTCATATTCAACAGATGAATCTCTAGTAGTTATCTCATCAGTAATTTGAGTATTACCCACGATTCTATTTTCTTGGTTTTTTTGATTTATTTCTTCAATGTTTGTTTTTTTCTGTTTCTCTTTAGATTCTGTATCAACAACCTTACTACCTATATTATCTTTACTCTCAACTTTTTCATCACTTGAGTTAATGAATTTATCACCTATAATATTTTTAAGTTCAATTCTTGCCAATCCAGAATCAAGTACGTATTCAATCAACTCAATATTGTAGACTTCTTCTTTGTAAGTTATTTTAAACGTTACTTTGTTTGTTTCTGTAATAACTGGAGGTAGAAATTCACCTGTTTCATAATTTCTGTCTACTGATACTTTTGACGGCTTTGGAATCTCTTCTATGTCTACATCTAAATATCTAGAAATTTCTACCCTTGCCCTTAGCCCATATTTTTCCATATACTCATCATTTACAATGAATAAATAGAATAGGAATATACCTCCAAAAAAAATAACACTTAATATTACATCTTCTTTTCGAACTGGTCTTTTAGACGTATGTTGATTATTTGAATCATTCACATTTCTTCCCCCTTATGTATTAAAAATTTTAATATTATCTAAAAAAATTGTTACAGTCTTAATTGTTTAGCCGTTGCTGAAATTATAAATAACTTAGAAAGTAAACTTATCTAATTGGTTATGGATAAACCTAAATATGATGGAATAAATAAATTCTTACATTGAGTCATAAAAATAGATAATCTGAAAACAATATTTTTGATTAAATATTCAATTGATATTTTAAATAGTAAGGAAAAAGACCATTTCCTTTTAATTACTTCAAATATACAAAAAATTCCTTTTTGTTTTTAAATATAAATTTTATTTTTCTAAGTGGTATTAGAAAAGGGGAGTAGGTATTCACTAACTCCCACTTATCAATAAATACTTTTCGTGAAAACAATCATTTAAAGACATTATTTAAAGGTGAATAGATATTGTGTTGTTTTTTTACATCTGTGTTAGTCATCTGAATATATTTTCTTACCATGCTCATGTCTGAATGCCCTAAGATTTTTTGTAAACTAAATGGGTCACCACCATTTAGAATGTAAAATAGTGCGCCAGTATGCCTAAATGTGTGAGGGGATACCCTTTTATTTACTCCTGCTTTTTCTCCAATTTCTGCTAGACTTCTCCTAACAGTATTATCAGATAATAGTTCACCTTCATAAGTCAGAAATAAATACTCTGACCTATAATCATCTGTAATGCCAATGTATTCTTTTAATAGTTTTAATGTCTTATTCGAGATAGGAACAGACCTTCCTTTTTTGGTTTTAGTGTCATTTGACTCCAAGGTGATAAAGCCAGCCTTTAAATCCACATTTTTTCTTTTTATACTGACTAATTCTGAACATCTTACTAGAGTATCTAATAATACATATATAATTACTCTGTCACGAAAACCCTTGTAGGAGTATTCATCAACTTTAGATAGTAACATTTTTATTTCCTCAGGAGTAAAAGATTCAAGTGTATCTTCTTTTGTCTTAACTGGTTTAAAATGTTCATGTATAGCTACATCAATATAGTCATTTAAATAGCAATATCTTAAAAATGCCCGTATAGTTCTTATCCTGACATTGGCAGTAACTGGACTCAATCCTTTTTCATGTAACATATAGGCGATATAACTTCTAAAAAGTTCTTTATTACACTGTGTATTGGTTATGTCTTCTCCTAAGAAATTCATTAAGTAATCAAAATGTACATTATAGTCGTAAATTGTTCTTTCCGATAAGCCCTCAATACTTTTTTCTGTCAGGAACAAATCAAACAAGGTTCTAATTGATAGTTCTTCTTGGTTACTTTGGTTGGGTACGTTTATACCTTTTTTTGAATACATTCTAATCTTTGGTTTTTTTGACAAAATAAAAACCTCCTACATTTATAGTAGAAGGCTATAGACTGTAATTTATGTACACGGTCTCGTTAGACGGTCTCCAACGGACACCATCAAAAAGTGTAATTAGACCGTTAGGGACTTTTAATGACCAGGTATGTAATAAACCTTTTTTTGGCGGGACTGTGTGGGAATCGAACCCACCTGAGACGGCACGCGCCTCACATGCGGTTTTGAAGACCGTGGGGGACACCAGTACCCCATTCAGCCCCGTTAATGGTGCTTTACTATTATAACTTCATAGTTTATTGAAATCAAGGGGGAAATATTCACTTTTTTAAGCGACATGCGTCAACAATTTGAAGTGCGATTCCCTTGAAACAAAGGTCTATTCCATGTAAAGTAAAGATGCAGTAAATAAAGGAAGTGAAAGATATGGAAAAACATTATTACACAGTCGGGATGGCTGGACATATTGATCATGGAAAAACGTCGCTAACAAAAGCGTTAACGAATGTCGATACAGACCGTCTAAAAGAAGAAAAAGAAAGACAAATTTCAATAGAGCTTGGGTTTGCTCCTTTAGAACTTGGAGACAATCTAGTTGCTTCAATTATAGATGTTCCAGGTCATGAGCGTTTTATCCGTCAGATGATTGCCGGAGTTGCGGGAATCGATCTGGTAATCCTTGTGGTCGCTGCAGATGAAGGAGTCATGCCCCAAACAAAGGAGCATCTTGATATATTATCATTTTTAGGGATTAAAAAGGGAATTGTAGCTGTTACGAAGATTGATAAAGTGGATCCTGACTTTGTTGAGTTGGTGAAAGAAGAAGTAAAAGAACAACTCGTGGGAACAGTTTTTGCTGATTCTCCTATGATCCTAGTTGATAGCTTAAAAGGTAACGGAATAAATGAGCTTAAGCAGGAAATTAAGGGAAATCTACTAGAAACAGAAGAACGAAATGCAAATGGCGCTTTTCGACTGCCAATTGACCAAGTGTTCACTGTGAAGGGACAAGGAACTGTTGTTAGAGGGACAGTCTATGAAGGAACCGTCATTGAAGGACAATCTCTATTAATTCTACCATCTAGAAAAGAAACAAAGGCTAGGCAGCTTCAGGTACATCACAAAGCAGCTGATCGAGCTGTAGCTGGACAACGTGTTGCGATCAATCTATCAAATGTAACGAAAGAGGATTTAGATAGAGGTGATGTACTAGTTGACAAGGAGCATTTTGTTGTGACAAATACAATTGACATCTCTTTATCCCTTGTTGAAAAAATTAAACTAGCTGTTAAACAACGTGCACCGATAAAACTGCACCTTGGAACCTCTGAAGTAATGGGGAAGATTGTATTTTTTGACCGTAACGAAGTAGTTGGCGATGAAGGTGAAGTACTCTGTCAGTTGAGGTTAAACGAAGAAATCGTAACAAAACGTGGTGACCGTTTTATCCTAAGAAGGGCTACACCTGTTGAAACGATAGGTGGAGGCTGGGTCATTGACCCCAATGGTCAAAAGTATAAGTTCGGACAGGCGACAGCTAATATGCTACATAAAAAGAAAGAGGGTACACCAGCACAGCGTATCATTGACATCCTCAAAGAGAAAAAATATATGTCTAAAAAGGAATTATTTCAACAAACCTCTCTGAAGGAAGAGGCGTTAACTGAAATTAAGGCAAGTGAACCTGATGTAATAGAAGTTCTTCAGGGATACACATTACACTCTGAACAAACTGCTTTAATTAATCGAGCAAAGGATGTTTTAGCTACTTACCATGATAAATACCCGATGCGAATGGGTATGAACAAGGCTGAATTAGTGAGTTTCCTTAGTCATAATGTTCCTAAAGAATGGGTTGGCAGTGTAGTGGATTTTGCCAGCCAAACAGGAGAGTTAAAGAAGCAAGAGCAATTCATTGCTTTAGTCCAATTTGAAGAATCATTTCCTGCAAACTGGTCCAAGAGAATTGAATCTATGCTAATCGACTTGAATTCAGATGGGCTAAATGCAAAGAGTTGGGAAGAATATGGACAAAAGGCAGGCTTGCCGAAGGATGTATTAGAGGAGCTAAAGCATTATTTAAGACAAAAAGGCAAAATCTATTTCTTAGATGATAAAATTGCTATTTCATCATCTTCTTTTGAACTAGCACTGAAGAAGCTTTATAACAATACTGAGAATTCTTTTGATCTAAAGCAAGCAAAGGATAGTCTGGATGTTTCAAGAAAATATCTCATTCCATTTGTAGAACTTTTGGATCATCTAGGTATTACAAAAAGACAGGATCAAAATCGAGTGTGGGTGAGAAATACCATTGAATAAAAGAGTTGCTTTTTTTACACCTTATTTTCATAGTAATAGAGGAAATGCAACAACTACGAAGAGAATTGTACATGGTCTTCGTGAGGCTGGCATGGATGTATATGTCGTTCCTTACCTAGAGGAGAGATGGTCAGAAGAAAAGGATGAGCAATTAAAGAATTGCGATCTTTATCACATTCTCCATATTTATCGATTTGCGAAATGGAATATGTGTAGGGAACTTCCTCTAGATAAACCATTTATCCTCACGAATGGTGGGACTGATATTAATTATGATTTAGCAAATCCGGCTCAAGTAGCAGAAATGGACGAAATGATTCATAATGCGGCTGCTATTACTGTATTTACTGAAGACGGTAAAAATAAAGTGCAATCCCTATTTCCAGAAAAAATTTTAAAAGTTATACCGCAAAGTGTTTGGTTTGAAGATGGTGTAAACGATCTTTCTATTTCTCTGCCAGAGGATCGCCCCATTATATTTTTACCAGCTGGAATACGAGCAATTAAAGATCCTCTCTTTGTTTGGAATGAAATAAAAGAGTTAAAGAAGCAGTTCAACAATCTACAATTTATTATCGCTGGTATTGTAATTGAAAGAGAATTATTTCATGAAATTGAAAAGCTTTGTAGACAATATGATTGGGTGCATTTTTTAGAGGATGTTCCATTTAATCAGATGAAGTATTTGTACAGGCAAGCTGATATTACCATTAATACATCTGTTACAGAAGGCCAGTCTTCATCTGTTATAGAAGCAATGTACAATCTTAGTCCCGTTTTAGTACGGAAAAATGAAGGGAATTTAAGTACAGTTACACACGGAGAAACTGGACTTGTATTTACTGATCCTACAAACTTTTATAACATGGCTTTTGAACTATTAACTAATCAAAAACTTGCAGAAACCTTAGCTAGAAACGGAAAGCAATATGTGTTAGAACATCATTCACTTGAAAAAGAAATCAATCAGTACTTGGAATTATATAATCAATTCATCTGAGCAAGTTGTTAGACAAAATTGATAGACTTACTTATGATTAAGAACGTTAATACATAATTGGGAGGAATTTAAGTTGAAAAAACTTTGGGTATTTATGATTATTGCCTTATTTGCCCTTCTTGCAGCATGTGGAGGCGGGAATGAAGAAGTAGAAGAACAAGTTGAAGAGACAGAAGAGCAAACAGGTTCAGTTGAACTTGAAAAATTAGTTGTGGGTGTCATCCCTTCATTAAACCAGGGAAATATGCAAACGGCTATGGATAAGTTATCCCAGCATTTTGAGACCGAATTAGGAATGCCAGTAGAAATTACTGTATATCCTGACTACCAAGCTGTTGTTCAAGCAATGACCTACGATGAAGTAAACATGGCGTACTTTGGTCCTTCAACTTATATTGATGCGAACGAGCAAAGTGGAGCAAGAGCGATTATGACTCAATTGATCGACGGCGAACCATTTTACTATTCTTATATCATCACTCATAAGGACTCAGCACTTACTTCAATTGAAGATTTAGTATCGCAAAGTAAGGATCTTACATTTGCTTTTGGAGATCCAAGTTCAACTTCAGGTTCACTAATTCCTAGTATTGAATTAAAGAACCAAGGCGTATTTACAAATCAAAATGAACATCAATTTAAGAACATCCTATATACTGGTGGTCATGATGCAACAGCTCTTGCGGTAGAAAATAAGCAAGTAGATGCTGGTGCAATTGATAGTGCGATCTTTAACACGCTAAAGGAAAATGGTAAAGTTGGGGACAATTTTAAAGTAATTTGGCAGTCAGACAAATTATTTCAATATCCTTGGGCTGTAAGTAAAGTAGTCAGTGATGATCTTGTAACAAAGATTCAAGATGCATTCTTAAAAGTAGAAGATCAAGAAATACTTGATGCTTTTGCTGCAACAGGATTTACCAAAGCTACAGATGCGGATTACGAAGCAATTCGCCAAGCTAAAAAAGAAGCAGCAGGTAAATAATACCAAATTGAACATTAGGTATAACCAACTGTAAAGCTTCCATTTTTGGAGCCTTACATCGTCTATGTTGATAAGAAGGTGTTAAAATGAAACACATGAATAAATGGTCGTTGGCAGTACTGTCAGCGGCTATTCTTATATGGAGTGGCTATGGTGTCGAGTTTTCCTTTCGTGAATTTATGGAGATAGGAAGGACGGTCGACTTTTTCAAAGAGCAATGGTGGCCACCAGATTTTTCGAATGCAAAATATGCACTAGAAGCATCCGTTATTACACTTCAAATAGCTATTATGGGTACCTTTTTAGGGTTGTTATTTGCATTACCCCTTAGTTTTTTTGCTGCATGGAATACAGCTCCTTCTAGATGGTTGTATAATGCGACTCGTGCGCTATTAAACTTCTTTCGTTCTGTACCTGAAATTGTATTTGGTCTTCTCTTTGTACCTACATTTGGTTTAGGTCCTTTTCCTGCCGTTCTGGCAATTGCTTTACACAATATCGGGGTATTAGGAAAGTTAATCTCAGAATTAATTGAAGCATCTGAGGAAGGACAACAGGAAGCAGTTAGGTCTGTTGGAGGAAAGAGACTATTAATTATCACATATGGTATACTGCCTCAAATCATACCTAATATTATCTCTCATTACTTCTATAGATTGGAAGTAGGTATAAGAGCATCCCTAATTTTAGGTTTTATCGGTGGAGGCGGTATCGGAAGTATGCTGTTTATCGATTTTAAAATACTCAATTATCAAATGGTGGCCACAGAAGTAATCTTTATCATGCTTCTTGTTATGATTGTTGATTATATTGGAGCCATTATTCGTAAGAAGGTGATTTAATGCTCGAGATTAAAGAACTAGGAAAAAAATATCCAAAAGCCACTAACTCGGCATTAAAAAAGATAAGTTTTACAATCGAACAAGGAGAGTTCGTGGCAGTCTTAGGATTAAGCGGGGCCGGGAAATCAACTCTTATTCGATGTATAAATCGTCTTGTTGATCCAACTTCAGGGGATATTATTTGGAATGGTGTATCTATTCTTTCCTACCGAGGAGAATCCCTAAGAAAATACCGCAGTTCGATTGGGATGATTTTTCAATCATTTAACTTAATTGAGCGTATGTCTACTATTACCAATGTACTCGTTGGATTTTTAGGGGCAATTCCGTTATGGCGAGGACTATTTTTCCAATTTAGTAAAGAGGAAAAAAGACAAGCTTTACATGCATTAGAAAGAGTAGGGCTTCGTGAGTTTGCTGATAGAAGAGTAAGTAAACTAAGCGGTGGTCAGAGGCAACGAGTAGCAATAGCCAGATCACTAGTTCAAAAGCCGAAAATTATACTTGGAGATGAACCTGTCGCAAGCTTAGATCCCAATACTTCCACTCAAGTAATGTCGTTGCTAAGAGAAATTAATGAGCAAGATCAGATTACAATGATGATAAACTTACATGATGTTAAGTTAGCAAAGGAATTTGCGACAAGAATTATTGGTATTGCAAACGGTGAGGTTGTATTTGATGGGAAGCCTGATGAATTGACCCAGGAAGACTTGGAGAATATTTATTAAGTGGGTTGTTTTGTACAACAATAAGTAAACGTAAAAAAACAGAGACTCCATATAAAGTCTCTGTTTTTTGCATCATCTTTCTGCGTATAAGCAGCATTCGCGCTTTTCTGTCACTTCTCCAACGATAGCAGCCTCAGCAATACCATTTTGGTGAAGTTTCTGTACGTAAAGCTCTGCTTCTTCTTTTGGTAAACTTACTAAAAGCCCACCTGAAGTAACTGCGTCACAAAGGATGTAGCGTTCTTGTTCAGTTAGTTCATCACTATACTCAACAGCTTCGCTTAACCATTCATAATTTGATTTTGTTCCTCCAGGTATAATCCCTTTACCAGCTAACTCGACTGTTCCATCCAATAAAGGAACTTGATCAAAATGAAGTGTTAAACTAACATCACTACCTCTTGCAATTTCACTTGCATGACCTAAAAGACCAAATCCAGTAACATCCGTACCCGCATTTGGGTTTAGTCCTTCTAAGCATTCAGCAGCCACTTTATTTAAACTAGCCATAGTTTCTGTTACTTTTTGAAGTTGTTCAGGTGTGACAGCATCTCGCTTAACACCAGTAGTTAATATACCGACTCCAATAGGTTTAGTTAAAACGAGAGCATCACCAGGCTTTGCCCCAACATTTTTTAATACTTTGTCTGGATGTATTAAACCAGTAACAGAAAGTCCAAATTTCGGTTCTTTGTCATCGATTGAATGGCCTCCAACTATTAGAGCGCCTGATTCCTTTGTTTTATCTGCTGCACCTTTTAATATTTCAGCCAAAACATCAGGACCTAGTTCTTTAATGGGAAATCCTACAATATTCATAACAGTTTTTGGTTTGCCACCCATCGCATATACATCACTTAATGCATTTGCAGCAGCAATTTGACCAAACATATAAGGATCATCTACTACAGGTGTAAAATAATCGACTGTTTGAATGATAGCTATGTCATCTGTTAATTTATATACACCAGCATCATCAGAGGTATCAAGTCCAACTAAAAGGTTTGGATCATGCTCTCTTTCAGGTAATTGACGCAACACTTGCGCCAGGTCACTTGGACCAATTTTGCATCCTCAACCAGCTTTTGAGGACATTTGAGTTAATCTTACGTTTTCTTGGTTTGACATAAACAAGCACCTCCTGAAAATTAGTATATCTCGTTTATGTTTTTTTTTCCAAATATCACGCTTCAAGTGTGAAAATTTTGCTTCCACTATGAAGTTGTACTACAATAAATGACAGAAACTACTTAAGGAGGAAAAATATAATGAGCTTTCAAATTAAAGTTGAATTCTGCATGATGTGAAACTATGCGCCTAAAGCTGCGAGTTTCGCAGAAGAATTATTTACACATTTCCGTCACGAAATAACGAGTCTCGAGTTAGTGCCTACTGGAGGCGGAGCTTTTGAAGTTACAGTAAATGGCGAAAAGATTTATTCAAAACTAGAAGTTGGTAAGTTTCCTGATACAACTGAAATAATTAATAAATTACAAAAATAGTCAAAATAAAGGAAGGACACCAACATTTGGCGCCTTCCTTTAATTTATTTTTATGGTCCGGTACGGTTTTCTTTTTCTTTTTCCCTTTTTGGGGATGCATATTTCAAGGCGATCATGGTTAATAGTTGCTTGAATTTTTTTCCTGCATAAAGAAAAAGGAAGAGTTATGAACCGGGTAGTGTTTTTGTTTAACTTTTTAAATATTACATGAAGGCCACCCTTCACAACCTTTATTGTGATATTATCCTTGCTATATTGAGGAACAATTGCTTCAATAATGTAGGAAGAATCTGTTTCAAACAAGTCCATTCGAAAGCCATCAATATTCCCGTCGAAAAATGGATCCATGACAAACTGAGCCATCCATTCTTCTACTCCGTCCACTTCAAGCAATATATCATCTTTAGTTTCATCATTCATGACAAGCCCTCCAACTTGTTGTTACCATTAAAATATTCGTATACCCATATAATCGTGTGGACTTTTATATAGGATAAATGATGTGTTTTCTGATATCGTTTATTTGTGCTAGGGCAGAAGCCACTTTATAATAGTATTAATGAATCTATCATAGCACTTACCTATATGAAATCAGCCTTGTGTTAAAACGGAGGAAAGAACGTGAAAGAATATCTTAGATTTATACCTCCTGTTCATGAGCTACAAAAACATGAACAGTTTACATTAATTTTAGAGAAGACCGAATTACAACAAGAAAAATTAACTCAATTATTACAAGAAGAAATACATCTTCTTCGTCAAAATTTATTAAATGGGAATTGGATAGAGAAAAATGCGACCAAGGAGTCCCTCATCTCCTACTTATTTGATCAGTTAACAAAAGCTGGTGAGAAATATAGCCAGTACTTCTTGAGGAAAGTGATTAATGCGACAGGAACTATTCTGCATACCAATCTTGGTAGAGCACGTTTAAGTGAACCAGCCATACAGCATGTTATGGATATTGCTAAATACTATTCCAATTTAGAGTATAGAATTGAAGAGGGTGAACGGGGTTCTCGCCATGATATTATAGAAGGCTTAATTCGTTCGGTTACAGGGGCAGAGGCAGCAATGGTGGTTAATAATAATGCAGCTGCAGTTTATTTAATACTCCGAGCATTAGCTAAAGATAAAGAGGTAATCGTATCTAGAGGCCAGCTTGTTGAAATTGGTGGTTCATTCCGAATCTCATCTATTATGGAAGAGAGTGGGGCGAATTTAGTCGAAGTAGGGACGACAAATAAAACTCACCTTTACGATTATGAGGATGCGATAACTGAACAAACAAAAATGATTATGAAGGTACACACTAGTAATTTTAAAACAATTGGATTTACGAAGAGTGTAACTACGGATGAACTATTAGATTTAACAAGGAAACATGAAGAAATTATCTTCTATGAGGACCTTGGTAGTGGAGTCCTTTATGATTTTAGACAGCATGGAATAGGAGATGAACCTGTAGTTAGTGAAGTATTGAAACAAGGAGCAGATCTTGTTTCATTTAGTGGTGATAAATTACTTGGGGGTCCTCAAGCTGGGATTATTGCAGGTAAAAAAGTTTTAATAGATAAATTGAAAAAGCACCAGTTAGCAAGAGTGTTAAGAGTGGACAAGCTCACATTTGCAGCACTAGAAGCAACGCTTTTAGCTTACTTAAAAGGTACTGAAAAAATGATGGAAATTCCAGTAATTCGTGATATGTTAATTAAACCAGAAGAGATTCTACAAAAAGCTGAACAATTTAAATCAATATTATTAAATTCTAGCAAGTACCAGTTAACTATAGAACAAGATGTCTCCCAGGTTGGAGGAGGTACGATGCCTGATGTAGAATTATCTACATATGTTGTTACTCTTACTCATCCAATTAAAAACGCAGAGCTCCTGAGTAAGGAGCTCCGTCTAAACGATCCTTCGATTGTAACGAGAGTCAGAAATAATCAAGTTATTTTCGACTTTAGAACCATTCAATCATCGGAAATCGATGATATCATTAAAAGATTACACCAAATGGGTTAATTACATATCGTGCCCTTTGTTATTCTTTTGGCGAGTATGATTGTGGTTCTTTACCTTTTTAGATCCGCTTAACGGTTCAGGTTGACTTGTATTTTCGTTTTTACTGTGTGGTTTCTTTGCCATTATTGCATCCCTCCTTATCAATTAGGATGAAATAATAATTTGTTTTTATTCTCCGCATCATTTTTAAAAACGTTGAAAAACTAATAAAGAAACATTTACAAAGCCTCTTTTCTAAAACTTTGTTGCTTTTTAACCACTTTAACTGAAGTTAAGGTTATTCTAGTCGATAAAATAATATTGATTGTTTAGAAAGTAGCGACTTCCTAGAAGTAAAATATGGCTTTTGGGATTATTATGAAAGCAACAATTTATGCGAAAAGAGCCTTTACAAAAAAAGGAGAGAGCCACATGCCATACAATAAAAACAAACAACAAGCTTTTCAAGCAGCTCAACAAGGAACTCATCAGGCGAAAGACGTTTATGAGAACATGGAAGTAACAGGCGGAGATTATGGGTCACAACTTAAACATTTAAAAAACGAAGTTAACGAGGCTTATGAACAGATATCAAATGCTCTTGAAGTAGCTTCTGAAACTCAGCGCCCGCAACTGCAACAATTCAAAGATGATTTAAATTCGATTGTTGAAGATATTAATAGTCAGGAATAAAGAAGAGATAGCTGGAAAGCTATCTCTTTTAATGGAAATAAAATCATATTGAGATATTTTAAAAGTTCATGGTATATTAAGAGTCCGCTCATGAAGCGAGTGTGATAAATCTTACTAAGTACCAAGTTGACTGGAAGAAAATTCAGCTTGAACATCTTAAGTAAAAGATGGTATATTGATATTCCGCTCATGAAGCGAGTGAGTATGTGAAAACAGTAAATAACAACAATACTAAATACTAATTTCAATGGTAAAAAATACAGCTTGAACAGTTAAATAAAAGATGGTATATTGATATTCCGCTGATAACATTAAATGAGAGTAAGAAATTTAGATTAAAGAATTACTACCTAAACTCACTGGAAAAAAGTACAACTTGAGTTGGTAATCAAAAAGGTGGTATATTAATAACCTCGCTACTTTTACATCTTAACTTATAAGCCTGGAGGATTAGCTCAGCTGGGAGAGCACCTGCCTTACAAGCAGGGGGTCGGCGGTTCGATCCCGTCATCCTCCACCATAGATTTTTCACGTTAGTGAAAATATCTGTCCTATAGTTTTTTCGTCGGCTCAGCTCAGTCGGTAGAACCCGACAGAATATGCTTCTAAGAATAAGCATCAGCGAACAAATCGAGCCACTGCTTGCGAGACTTCCTGAGATTTGGTCGTTTTTAGCTACAAAATACTTTGCTTGAACATACTCATTTATATGAGCCATTAGCTCAGTCGGTAGAGCATCTGACTTTTAATCAGAGGGTCGAAGGTTCGAGTCCTTCATGGCTCACCATTTATACGCGGATGTGGCGGAATTGGCAGACGCACTAGACTTAGGATCTAGCGCCTTATGGCGTGGGGGTTCGACTCCCTTCATCCGCACCAATTCTATAAATATGCAAATTCATTGCGGAAGTAGTTCAGTGGTAGAACACCACCTTGCCAAGGTGGGGGTCGCGGGTTCGAATCCCGTCTTCCGCTCCAAGAGCTTTGTATTGCCGGGGTGGCGGAACTGGCAGACGCACAGGACTTAAAATCCTGCGGTAGGTGACTACCGTACCGGTTCGATTCCGGTCCTCGGCACCAAGTTTTTTGCGGCAGCAAAATAACTTTTCATAATATCTGGCGGCAGCAAAATATTAGCGCCCGTAGCTCAATTGGATAGAGCGTTTGACTACGGATCAAAAGGTTAGGGGTTCGACTCCTCTCGGGCGCGCCATGTATAACGGGAAGTGGCTCAGCTTGGTAGAGCACCTGGTTTGGGACCAGGGGGTCGCAGGTTCAAATCCTGTCTTCCCGACCATTACTATATATTATATTGGGGCCTTAGCTCAGCTGGGAGAGCGCCTGCCTTGCACGCAGGAGGTCAGCGGTTCGATCCCGCTAGGCTCCACCAAAGTATTTTGCGGTGCAAAATAACTTACTCTTTTTACATCTTAATATGGCGGTGTAGCTCAGCTGGCTAGAGCGTACGGTTCATACCCGTGAGGTCGTGGGTTCGACTCCCTCCGCCGCTATATACCAATACTAATAACTATAAGAATTGGACCTTTAGCTCAGTTGGTTAGAGCAGACGGCTCATAACCGTCCGGTCGTAGGTTCGAGTCCTACAAGGTCCATATACATTTATGGAGGAATACCCAAGTCCGGCTGAAGGGATCGGTCTTGAAAACCGACAGGCGGGTTAAACCGCGCGGGGGTTCGAATCCCTCTTCCTCCGCCATATCTTATCAAGTATTGGTATGATCTTAACATGACTCATATATTATTATCGCGGGGTGGAGCAGTCTGGTAGCTCGTCGGGCTCATAACCCGAAGGTCGTAGGTTCAAATCCTGCCCCCGCAACCAAATTTTTCTGAAATGGTCCCGTGGTGTAGCGACGAGCGAAGCTTCAAAGAAAAGACTTCGAGTTGTCCCGACGCATTAACATCCTTGAGTTTTCCTTCAGAGGAAGGGACAGTTGTACTAGTAGTAATAAATTGCATAGATCACATTATTTTTCTGAAATGGTCCCGTGGTGTAGCGACGAGCGAAGCTCCAAAGAAAAGACTTCGAGTTGTCCCGACGCATTCACATCCTTGAATTTTCCTTTAGAGGAAGGGACAGTTGTACTAGTAGTAATAAATTGCATAGATCACATTATTTTTCTGAAATGGTCCCGTGGTGTAGCGGTTAACATGCCTGCCTGTCACGCAGGAGATCGCGGGTTCGATTCCCGTCGGGACCGCCATTTTTTGTAATGCAGGCTTAGCTCAGTTGGTAGAGCACGTGGGAATAACTTCCAGAGAAAAGCTTCAGCGTACCAATGGAACTTGCTTCTTGATTCAGCTTTCTGAGATTGGGACGACAAGTACTTGCAATAAATAATAGTTAGTATATTTCTTTAATATGCCGGCTTAGCTCAGTTGGTAGAGCAACTGACTTGTAATCAGTAGGTCGTGGGTTCAAATCCTATAGCCGGCACCAGCTACACTTTAAAATGCTGTATTACTATATGGAGGGGTAGCGAAGTGGCTAAACGCGGCGGACTGTAAATCCGCTCCCTCAGGGTTCGGCGGTTCGAATCCGTCCCCCTCCACCAAAGTTTTTGCTTTCGAAAATAACTATCAATAACGTGACAGCGAAAAATTGTCACTTATGAAAATATGAATATAAATAGGGGTATAGTTTAAAGGTAGAACGAAGGTCTCCAAAACCTTTGGTGTGGGTTCGATTCCTGCTACCCCTGCCAATAGAATAATATTATGGCGATCGTGGCGAAGTGGTTAACGCATCGGATTGTGGTTCCGACATTCGAGGGTTCGATTCCCTTCGGTCGCCCCATTTTAAAAAATATTGGGCTATAGCCAAGCGGTAAGGCAACGGACTTTGACTCCGTCATGCGTTGGTTCGAATCCAGCTAGCCCAGCCATTTGCGGGTGTAGTTTAATGGTAAAACCTCAGCCTTCCAAGCTGATGTCGTGAGTTCGATTCTCATCACCCGCTCCAATTAGCATACTAATGGGCCTATAGCTCAGCTGGTTAGAGCGCACGCCTGATAAGCGTGAGGTCGATGGTTCGAGTCCATTTAGGCCCACCAGAGTTTTTTCGCGATAGCGAAAATAACTTTTCATATTTTGATTAAATTATTCCACCATAGCTCAGCGGTAGAGCACGATTGAATTGACTTCTTGGAATAGGCTTCAGCGTACCGATTGTGTGACATCTTGATTTAGCATTCTGAAATCGGGACGTTCGCTCCAGTAGTTGCTATTTCTTAAATATTTATTAGGTTATTCCACCATAGCTCAGCGGTAGAGCATTCGGCTGTTAACCGAAGGGTCGTAGGTTCGAATCCTACTGGTGGAGCCATATCTGGGGAAGTACTCAAGTGGCTGAAGAGGCGCCCCTGCTAAGGGTGTAGGTCGTTTACGCGGCGCGAGGGTTCAAATCCCTCCTTCTCCGCCAGGAACATATTAATTAGGCCCATTGGTCAAGCGGTTAAGACACCGCCCTTTCACGGCGGTAACACGGGTTCGAATCCCGTATGGGTCATCAAGGAAATTTTAAAGGCACTGTGTACACAGTGCCTTTTTTATGCATAAATGTAGGTTTTTACTAATAATTCGTGTAGATAGTGTCTATTGATTCTTTTTTCGTTTCTTATTATTTTGTCTTTGTTCTGCAGTTAATGGTTCATTTTGAAACTCCTCGTTATACCCTGCACCCATTCCTTGTCCACTAGCTGCGTTCATTCCAGGAATGACGTGATTTGATTTACGTTTTGCCATCTTCCTCACCTCCATACTTATATAATGAGTCATCTAAGTTAAAAATATGTTGGTAAAGAAAATTCGACAAGTGACAGGCACCATTATAATCTTTTATAAGAAATTCTTATAACAAACCATAACTTTCTTTTTATTTACTTATGTATATACTTGTATTAAGATTAGAAGGTAAAGTTGTAGAAGGATTGCTGAAAGATAATTCAAAAGAAAACGCTATCCGTAATTAAAGAATGAAAAGGGGGAATACTCGTGGCTACTAACGATGTATTCAAATCACGTTCATCTTTTGAGGTGAATGGAAAGAAGTACAATTATTACAACTTAAAAGCCCTTGAAGATGCGGGAATTGGTAACGTATCCCGTCTACCTTACTCAATCAAAGTTTTATTAGAATCCGTTTTACGTCAATATGACGGGCGCGTGATTACAAAAGAACATGTTGAGAACCTAGCAAAATGGGGTACTGATGAATTGAAGGAAGTAGACGTTCCGTTTAAGCCTTCTCGTGTTATTCTTCAAGACTTTACTGGGGTACCAGCAGTTGTTGACTTAGCATCTCTAAGAAAAGCAATGGCTGATCTTGGTGGAGACCCTCAAAAGATTAATCCAGAAAAGCCAGTGGATCTAGTTATTGACCACTCTGTACAAGTTGATAGAGCAGGGACTGCAGATGCATTAGCTTTTAATATGAACCTTGAATTTGAACGTAATGCTGAGCGTTATAATTTCTTAAGCTGGGCAACAAAAGCATTTGATAACTATCGTGCTGTTCCTCCTGCTACTGGTATCGTTCACCAAGTTAACTTAGAATACTTAGCTAGTGTTGTTCAAACGGTTGAAGGTGAAAATGGCGAATTTGAAGCTTTCCCAGATTCCTTAGTTGGAACAGATTCACATACAACAATGATCAATGGTATTGGTGTTTTAGGATGGGGTGTTGGTGGTATTGAAGCGGAAGCTGGAATGCTAGGACAACCTTCTTATTTCCCAGTTCCTGAAGTTATTGGTGTTAAGTTAGTTGGAGATCTTCCAAACGGTACGACAGCGACTGACTTAGCGTTAAAAGTTACTCAAGTGTTACGTGCAAAAGGTGTTGTTAACAAGTTTGTTGAATTCTTCGGACCAGGGGTATCTAAATTACCACTAGCTGACCGTGCAACAATTGCTAACATGGCACCTGAGTATGGAGCTACCTGTGGATTCTTCCCAGTAGATGACGAAGCACTTTCATACTTACGTCTAACTGGTCGTGATGAACAGTTAATTAATGTAGTTGAACAATATTCTAAAGCAAATGGTTTATTCTTTACTGCTGATGCGGAAGAACCAACATTTACTGATGTAGTAGAGATTGACCTTTCTCAAATTGAAGCAAATCTTTCAGGTCCTAAGCGTCCTCAAGATTTAATCCCACTTTCTCTGATGAAAGAGGAATTCAATAAAGCTCTTACAGCTCCTGCAGGAAATCAAGGTTTCGGACTACTGCCAACTGACTTAACAAAAGAAGTAACTGTTAAGTTCAATAATGGTGACGAAACAACAATGAAGACTGGTGCTGTTGCAATTGCAGCGATTACTAGCTGTACAAACACATCTAACCCATATGTTCTTATCGCGGCAGGTCTAGTTGCGAAAAAGGCTACAGAAAGAGGGTTAGAAGTACCAAAGTACGTTAAAACATCTTTAGCACCTGGTTCTAAGGTTGTAACTGGTTACCTAGAAAACTCAGGTCTATTACCTTACCTAGAGAAACTAGGATTTAATACAGTAGGATACGGATGTACAACATGTATTGGTAACTCAGGTCCATTAGCTGATGAGATTGAAAAAGCTGTAGCTGAGAATGATCTTCTTGTTACTTCTGTATTATCTGGTAACCGTAACTTCGAAGGACGTATTCACCCACTTGTAAAAGGTAACTACCTTGCATCACCACCTTTAGTAGTGGCATATGCTCTTGCAGGTACTGTAGATGTTGACCTTCAAAATGATGTAATCGGTAAAGATAAAGATGGTAATGATGTATTCTTTAAAGACATCTGGCCAACTACTGAAGAAATTAACCAATTAGTTAAGGATACTGTTACACCTGACCTATTCCGTAAAGAATATGAAACAGTATTTGATGATAACGCTCGTTGGAATGAAATTGAAACGACTGAAGATGCTCTTTATCAATGGGATGAGAATTCAACGTACATCCAAAATCCTCCATTCTTTGAAGGGCTATCAGCTGAGCCAGGTATTGTTGAACCACTTAAAGGCTTACGCGTTGTTGGTAAATTTGGTGATTCAGTAACAACTGACCATATTTCACCTGCTGGTTCAATTGGTAAGGACACTCCAGCTGGACGCTACCTACAGGAAAAGGGCGTAACACCACGTGACTTTAACTCTTATGGTTCGCGTCGTGGTAATGACCGTATTATGACTAGAGGTACGTTTGCAAATATCCGTATCAAGAATCAAATTGCTCCTGGTACAGAAGGTGGATTTACAACTTACTGGCCAACAAACGAAGTAATGTCGATCTATGATGCATGTATGAAGTATAAGCAAGATGGTGTAGGACTTGTTGTACTTGCTGGTAATGACTATGGAATGGGATCTTCTCGTGACTGGGCAGCAAAAGGTACAAACCTACTTGGTATTAAGACTGTTATTGCTGAAAGTTTTGAGCGTATCCACCGTAGTAACCTAGTATTCATGGGAGTTCTTCCTCTACAATTCAAAGAGGGTGAAAATGCTGAAGTACTTGGTTTAACTGGTAAGGAAACAATCGAAGTTCAAATCGATGAAAGTGTAAAGCCACGTGATCTTGCGAAAGTTACTGCTACTGACGAAGATGGTAACAAGAAAGAGTTTGAAGTTCTTGTACGTTTCGATAGTGAAGTAGAAGTTGATTACTACCGTCATGGTGGAATTCTCCAAATGGTACTTCGTGATAAGTTAAAAGAAAATTAATAAAGAAGGGGAGCTACAAGTTGTAGCTCTTCTTTTTGTTGGATACAGAACGCATCCTTTCAATAGGATTATGGGACAAACCATGATAAAATAAGAGAAAGAACTATTCACCATGAAGCATACAGAGAATAAGCTATAATAGACCGAACTACCCATAATGTTAAAAGTCGATAGAAAGGACGAGAGCATGAAAAGATTTCTAGCCATAGGTATTCTCGTTGGACTAATAGGATATACCATTTATACTCAAGTATGGGCCAAGCATCTTGTTGAAACAGTAGATTCGTCTGAAATTGCTCAAACTAATCCTTTTAACCCTAATGAAAAAATAGGTGCAGTTATAAATAAAGGTGATCTAGTCAATCAGGTTGCGCCTGACTTTTCACTACAAACGTTATCTGGAGAGAGTGTGAGACTTTCTGAACTAAAAGGTAAAAAAGTATTTATAAACTTTTGGGCAAGCTGGTGTCCGCCTTGTAAAGACGAAATGCCGGAAATACAAGAATTTCATGAGAAATATCCTGATATTATGGTTCTAGCGATTGATTTACGTAATACTGAAAAAAGTGATGAAGTAGTTAAAGAATTTATTGAAGAGAACGGCTATACTTTTCCTGTATTATTGGATCAAAAAGGAAAGGTTGGGGAGAGTTATAAAGTATTAACACTACCTACCTCTTTTTTCATTAATACAAATGGCGAGATTCAATATAAATTTATTGGACCTTTAACGCTTGAGAAAATGGAGGAAATGGTTAATTCTCTTGATTAAAGCAACAGAGATCTTTCTTTGTTGCTTTTTTCGTTGTCGTTTTATTTTAATAAAATTTTCGCAAAACTGGCATAATTCATGCTATTTTCGGGAATAAAAAAAATAAAACAAATATAGAAAGAAGGTGACCTTTAATGAGAAAAAGCAAAAAACGCTCATTTCAGGAACTAGTCCTTGAAAATAAAAGACAGTTACTTAATGACAAAGAGGCATTAGAACGTATTGAAGATCGATTGGAACAAAAACGGTTAGATAAAGCAGAATAACCAGTTGTATACAGAAAAAGAAGCGGGTAAACCTACCAGCTTCTTTTTCTGTATAGGTCGATTAAATAAAGCAAATAGTAGCGTTAAGGGGGGATTATGATATGGGAAATCCAAAAAAACATGCTAAGCATTATGTTCCTAGTCACTTAGGGACTCAACCAAGAGGATTCAGTGGAAACAAAGGGAAGAAGTTTCAAGATAAATCTGGAGAACATGCTCAAGTAATCCAGACAAAAGGTGAGTAACGTATAGGGACAACTTGTCCCTACACTACATAAAATTGTTCTTCACAACAACACATAAACACCCCCATAAATAGAAACAATATTTTTGTAATACTGATATCATTAAAGGAGGAAAAGAAAATGACAAATCATCAACGACCAAATCCAGACGACAGAAGTGATAATGTAGAAAAGCTGCAGGAAATGATTCATAACACGATTGAGAATATGGAAGCAGCAGAAGCAACAATGGAGTTTTCTAATGAAAAGGACCGTGCCAATATTGAAGCAAAAAATGAGAGACGACGTGACAGCATTGATGCATTCCGCAATGAAGTAAAAGATGAAGCTCGCCATAACAAATAAACGATCATTGCTACATAAATGACCAAGCACAGAGCTTGGTCATTTTCTTTCACATGAGTGACTGTACAGTGATATGATAGAAATGGTGATAAATTTGATAAAAAAACAAATACTTGTTGATGAAAAGAAAATAGAGCTATGGCAAAGAGAGTTAGAAGATCGAGGTTACATAGAAGATGAAGGTTTAGTTATCCAAGGTATAAGAAATCTAAAAAATATACCTAACCCAAAATTAGAGTCAATTTTATTACTTCTTTTGGCACAATCTAGAACATTTCGTCGTAAGGAGATGGATGACCTTACGATGGAATGGGTGAGGCGGGCTCGTGAATTGGATCCGCAAAATCATTATTTAAAAGCATTTTATGACCAAATTATCTATACTTCATTGAAGTCTCTACCTAAGCAGCTACAATTCCCCTTTATTCGAGAAGCCGATAATAGAACGTCGAAAAGAAAGTTGGCTGAAGAATATATTGACCGTTGCAGGAATTATCTTGACCAATATGATGATATGTTAGCTGAGTTAGATGAGTTCATGAATGATAAAGAAGAATTGAGTGAACAAGCAGCCCACTGGCTTCATATCTCGAGTGAGTTGAGTAATCATGTTCATAAACTCCTTAAAGCATCAGATGAGTATTACTCATCTATTAGTGGGGTTTTTCATACTTCGGTCCACCTTGATGAAATAAAGAGCACACTTGAGGAAATTGGCAAACTTAAAGAAATCTTTCTACAAAGTGATCAAAAAGAGGAACGAGTGAAAGCTAATACCTCTAGCTTACAAGAGCTAGAACAAATGATAGGTATGAAGCAAGTTAAGAATCGAGTATATCAACATTCACAATACATACAATATCAAAAAAAACGTAAGGAATTAGGATTCACCATGAAGGATGAAATGAGCCTTAACATGGTATTTACCGGTAATCCGGGAACTGGAAAGACAACTTTAGCTAGGATGTTAGCGAAAATTTACTTTGAGCTTGGTGTTTTAACAAAGCCTGAAGTGATTGAGGTGGATCGATCCCACTTAATCGGAGCGTATGTCGGACAGACAGAGGAAAATGTAAAAGCTGCAGTTAATCGAGCACTCGGAGGCGTTTTATTTATTGACGAGGCATATAGCTTAAAACGAGAGGGTCAATCGACAAATGATTATGGACAAACCGCTATAGATGCACTTGTCTCTTTAATGACAAGTGGCGAATATGTTGGGAAATTTGCTGTTATTTTAGCGGGGTACCCTGAAGAGATGAGGCAGTTCTTAACGGCAAACACAGGATTAAGAAGTCGTTTTCCAGAGAGTAATCATATCCACTTGCCTGATTATACAAATATGGAACTGCTTGAAATAGCAAAAAAGGTTGCTTCAGATAATGACTATATGATGACAGAGGAGGCTTTAATAGAGCTAGAGACTCGTATTGAAAAAGAACGTGTCGATGAAAGCTTTGGAAATGCTCGTACGGTTAAAAACATTATATTAGATTCAATCTTTAAAAAAGGTGCTACCATTGAATTAAAAGATGCTGATAGTTTTGATCTTACCTTGCTTGAAAAGAATGATTTATTACCTACACAAGTAATATCAGAAGAGTTGTTGCCAGAACAAATGCTTCATGAATTAATTGGCCTAGAGGGAATAAAGGAAGAAATAAAGAAAATACAACATTTTGTGCAGCTACAACAAGTAAGAAAGGAAAAAGGATTTAAGACTGTTCCTGTTCAATTACATGCAGTGTTTAGTGGTAATCCTGGTACCGGGAAAACAACTGTTGCGAAGATATACGCAAAAATGTTAAAAGAGACTGGTCTCCTAAAAAGAGGTCATTTAGTAGTAACAGGAAGAGCAGATCTAGTTGCTGGTTATGTCGGGCAGACTGCTTTAAAAACAAAAAAGAAAATCAGGGAAGCTCTGGGTGGAGTATTGTTTATTGATGAAGCTTATTCATTACAAGCTGGATCCTCTAATGATTTTGGTAAAGAAGCTGTAGATACCATTGTGGAAGAGATGACGAAGCATAATGAGAACTTGGTGATCGTTTTAGCCGGATATTCAAAAGAGATAGATGAGTTGTTAAAGAGCAATCCTGGCTTGCAATCAAGATTTAAAAAGTTTTTCCACTTTCCTGATTATACTGCTGATGAAATGGTAGAAATCATTCTCCAGCGTGTGAAACAATATGAGTACGATTTGACTGGAGAAGCAATAAAGGCTTTGGAAGAATTTATAAACACTAAAAAAGTTTTAGGAAATGCCCGTTTTGCGGTTAATTTCGTAGACGAGTTATTACAAATACAGGCTGCAAGGGTTATGGAACAAACAGATATAAAGGAAGAGGAATTTTCGATAATAAATGAAAAGGATATGGAGGAGGGACTATCCTTCTACCCGATATCTTAAGGGGGATTCTATATGATTTCAAAAAGAGAAGTGGAAGTAAGATATGCGGACACCGACCAGATGGGAGTTGTATATCATGCAAATTACCTTGTTTGGATGGAAATAGGAAGAACAGGATTAATTAAGGATTTAGGTTTTAGTTATGCAGAGCTAGAATCAGAGGGAATTGTATCACCGGTGCTTGACTTGCAAATTTCATATAAAAAACCATTAAAATATGGTGAAACAGCGACTGTTAAGACATGGATTGCGGAGTATGATGGATTCAGATCAATTTATGGTTACGAAATATTAACCCCTTCAGGAGAATTGGCCGTAACTGCTCGTTCAACACATGTTTGTGTAAAGAAAGATACTTTCCGTCCAATCCCATTTAGGAAGGCATACCCAAAGTGGCATGAAGCTTATTTACAAGCTCGAATTAAGGATGAGGTATAATGGCATTTGGCATTAAGCGCACAGAGTTGGAAGAATGGAAACTTAAAGTATTGGAGGGAAGCGAAGTTGTTTTTCTAACACATTACTGGCTCCATCCTAAATATCCACAAATTAAGACTGTCACAAAAGCAGGGAGCGCTAATCTAGATTTATTAATAGAGTGGGGTAAGAAATATGGATTACAACCAGAATGGATACATAGGCGAGAGAAGTATCCTCACTTTGATTTAATTGGTGAAACTCAGATCGATATTTTAGTTAAGGAAGGAATAAACAACCAGTTAGAGAGATTTCAATTAAAAAAGCCGTAATGGTATTTTACGGCTTTTTATACATGAATTCAGGCTCTAAATAATTTTCATTAAATTGGATATGTAGGTTGTGTCCATCAAAATACCAAAGGTCTCTTTCTTCAATAAAAAAATGAATGCCTTTTATTGTTACACTATTACCAATTTCCTCTGGAGCATCTTTAGAGACTCCTAGAGAGAACCCAGCTAAGACGGTTCCATGACCACCGTAACGTACATAAAAACGAAGATAATCACCTTGTTTTAAATGCAATTCATCTATATACCAGCTCGCTGCTTTTTCATCAATGGTTAGCTTCATGTTTAGCTCCTTTGTAGAGTAATGATAGCTATATTATAAATAATCAGTGGAGCTTACACAAACTTTTCAATCGTAGGAAAGAAAATGAACACTCCAACTAAAAATCGCTCAAGTTCAATCTGATTGAGCGATTTTTGTATTAGTAAGGAACTGGTTCATATGATTTGTGATTTTATCATAGATACCTTTAGCACCAGATAGACCATATTGTCCTGCCTTTTCTAAAGGGATCACTTTATAATTATGTGCTCTTGAGACATATGTTGATATGAAAGAGGGACTATCTAACGAAATGGTTGTAATACCATTCTTCACTTCTTTACGAGTAGTAATCGTAAAAATTCCTCCAATTTCACGGTATATTGATTTTTGTGCAGATAGGAAGTTCCCTAGGGAGTAAACGACGAATCCCTTATGGCCATTATCTGCCTCCACCCATTCCATCGGCTGTAAAACGTGAGGATGATGTCCCAGAATTAGATCTGCACCTGCACTTATTACATGCTTAGCTACTTGTTTTTGTTCTTCACTGGGCATACGTTGATATTCATTGCCAAAGTGTAAACTAACTACGACAACATCGCTGATTTTTTTAGCGAGGTTTATATCATTTGTTATTTTGGGTAGATCAATTAGATTGACAATATAAGGTTTCTCTTTAGGGATTGGAATTCCATTTGTACCATACGTATAAGCAAGAAAAGAAAATGTAATCCCATTTCTCTTCACAGTTCGAATTATTTTACTATCTTCTTCTGAAGCATATGCTCCAGTGTATTGAATACCGATCTTGTTAAAATAATTAGTTGCATTTAACAGAGCTTGTTCACCGCGATCTAGCGTGTGGTTGTTACTAATAGAAACAATATCTATACCACTGTCTTTTAAGGCATCCGCTAGTTCAAATGGGCTATTAAAAGTAGGATAAGTCGACAATCCAATCTCTTTTCCACCTATCATCGTTTCTTGATTAGCAAATGTAAGGTCAGCACTTGTTAAGTAAGGTTTTACTTCTGATAACATAGGGGTAAAGTCATAACTGTTTCCTGTTTTAGCAGCATTATAGACTAGGCTATGGATGAGTATGTCACCTATGGCTGTTAGGGTAGCGGTACTTTTAAAGTCCTTAGCTGAAAGTTGTTGATTCTTTAGGACATGTGGTTGACTGAGTGACAATGGAGTAGGAGATTCTGAAGGTGCTTGGTTAAACCAAAACAGTAAGAGAGTAGAAAGTAATATTAAACTCGAAATAGAAATTAGTAAGGTTCGTTTGTTCATAACAATGGACTCCTTTTTCTCATCTATCTCTTACTATTATACAAAATAAGACAGAATGTACCAATAATTTTAAATTGTATAACTTTTATGTCTATTTTTCCCCAGATTCAAACTCTTCATTCCAATCCAGTAACTCATCAAAATTACGTATACTTCGATGAGAGGTTTTTGTTGTTGCATCTTCCATAAGTTCAAATAACTCGAGGGCAAACTCTTCTTGGTTTTGAGTATTGGATACTTCTACCTCATATACTAGATTTTTTGAACGGTTATTCTTCATGACAATTTTCCTCCTTCCGAAAATAGATATTGTAGATATTGTATGCCCAAAATTTATAAAACATCCTCATGATTACTAGAAACGGGAAGAATAACAGACTATAAGAACCATAATTGCTGTATTAGCAATTGGGTTTTTAGTATAAGAAGGGACAAAGTTTCATGTTATTTAGTTTTTTGATGTGTTAGGCTATTATTTGCTCCTAAAAAAAGCACCCTACTAAGTAGGATGCTGAGTTTGTTAAGGTTTTTTGTTTTTAGCAAATAAATGGACCTTAGGTTCTGTTTTATTTAGTATTCTCTTTATATTTGCTCGATGCCTATAGAATACAAAAAAGACTAATACTCCAACAACAATCATCAGAGGTATGTCTTGTTTGAATAGACTAAAAGCGAACGTATACACACCAGTTAGCATGGAAGATAATGAAACGTATTTTGTAAGTAAAAGTAAAATAAGAAAAATTAATACCATCGTAATAAATAAAACAGGACTATAGTAAAGTAGGACTCCTCCAGAAGTAGCGACAGCTTTTCCACCTTTAAAGCCTGCAAAAATAGGATACATATGTCCAATGACCGCAAAAGTACCAACTAATAATGGGTGAAGGTCCACTCCGAAAATGAAGGGTAAGGCAGTAGCCAACGTTCCTTTTAAGATGTCAGCTATCGTAACAGTAAATCCTGCTTTTTTTCCTAACGTCCGGAACGTATTTGTACCTCCTAAGTTGCCGCTACCATGTTCCCTAATATCGATTCCATAACCTAGTTTTCCAACAATTAATCCAGAAGGGATAGATCCTATTAAGTAGGCAAGGATGATAACAATTCCAACAAGCATTCTGTGTCTCCTCTCTGTTTAGTTTTATGTAATGGACTTTGTTTCTTCTATCATATGAAATACTATTTTATTTTAGCCCAAGTTTAAGTAGGATGGAAGGGGGAAGGGACAATAATTAAAACGTATTACTTCAAGAATAAAAAAGCAGTGAAACTTCAGTACCTGAAGTCCACTGCTTTTAGTAGTAAATGTACACCAGACATAATATATCCTCAGTATCTTTCCTGCCTATCGTGAGAGTTTGGACTCAACCAAGGTTTTAGATTTAAGGTTCACAATATAAGAACGTGTACCGCCTTGAAATATAAACCTATAGAAAATTAGTAGTACTAAACCTACCAGAGAACTTATACCCAACATTAAATAAAGAAAATGAATACCTTGCTCTTCTATAATCGTTCCACCAGCTAACGCACCTACAATACCGGAGTAGCCAAAAAAGACAGAAACAAGCAGGACATGTCCTGTCGATTGTAATTCGAGAGGCACAATCTTTGTTACATAGGAGAAAGAAGCTGTAAAAAATATCCCAAATATAATTCCATGTAAAGGTTGATAAAAGAATAATTCAATCGGGCTTGTAGCAAAGGACATGCCGATAAAACGAATTCCATATAACAGAGCGGCAATCATGATAAAGGTTAGCTCATGAAATTTTTTAAACCAAAGATGGCTGATTGCGAAAACAAATACTTCAACAGATACCCCTACAAACCAAGCCCAGCCAATCATCATTTCATCCCCGTTGAGTTCTTTAATGAACACACTCAAATAAACATCATTTGCTCTATGTGCAATGGTAATGGTTAGTGCTACTAGTAAGAACAAGACAAACCTTAAGTCTCGAATTAATTGAAACGCATCTGATAGTTGAACAGGCTTATCTGATGCTTTAACATCTTGAAGACGAAAACTGCTGACTAAAAAAATAATGGTAAACAATAGAAAGGGTACCATGATATTTTCAATACCGATAAAGCTGAGTATATACCCAGTTGCAATGCTTGAAATGGCAAAACCAAGGGATGCCCACATTCTTATGCTACCAAATGAAACTTCAAGTTGATTCGCTGTTTTCTGTGCAAGACTCTCTCCCAATGCTCCAATAGGGGCCATAAAAAAGAATAAGAAGTAGGCAAGAATTGCAAAACCTAGAAAGTGGTCAAGCTGAAAGAAGATAAATCCCGTGATTAACATCCCGATACCGCTGATGAGAATCACTCTCTTAATAGATTTATATTTGTCGCTGATATACCCTGCAATTGGTTCGGATAAGAGTGACGCAATAGGGCCAATCGCTAATATCCATCCTAATTGGGTAGGAGACAATCCTTTATCAATCAAAAATAAAGATAGGAAGCTAGTAATGACAAAACCAGTGGCATGAAAGAAAAAGAGAAATGTTTTTAATACACTTGTTGATTTTTCTTGCGGTCCCAAATTTAATCTCTCCTTACGAAAACTAACTTTACAAACATACTACTATTTGTTAGTTATTGTAAAGAATAAATTCTTTACTTGTTTAAAGGATGTTGGTAAAGTTAGATTTATTCTACCTTTAGAGAAGGAAGGTTTTTTTGTGTCAAAATGGGTGCTGTATCAATTACTGTTCTGGCTAATGGTAATTTGGGGCTTTAATGTATCTGCAATTAAAATTCTCGTTAGTTATTTTCCTCCTGCATTAATGCAAGGGACTCGTATTTTGATAGCGGGGCTTTCTGTTATTCTTATATTATGGCTTTCTAAAAGTCTTAAAAAAGTATCTTCTTCAAATATTGTAGGTTTATTAATTGCATCAATTGTAGGGGTAGTCGGTCATCACCTATTTTTAGCTTTAGGTCTAATGAGTACTTCTGCTACAAATGCAGGGCTTATTTTAGGATTAATTCCATTATGCACGTCTATTTTAGCGATGATTTTCTTAAATGAGAAGTTGACCGTAACAAAATCACTAGGGATTTTATTGGCTCTTATTGGTGTTTATCTTATTGTAATGAATAAAAATGGCGGATTAAACGATCTATCAATTGGCGATTTGTATGTATTTGGAGGAGTCATTACACAGGCAGTTAGCTTTATATTAATTAAGAAATTAACGGCTAACATTGAATCACGACAAATGACAGGAATGATGCTTGTTTTTGGTTCTATCATGCTCATCGTCATTAGCTTCTTTACAGAATCACGTGAGAATATTGTCTTTAGTGAAGTTCCAGTTTATATTTGGGGTGTTCTCCTTGCATCTGCAATCATTGCAACGGGACTCGGGCATATGGTATACAATTATGCCATTCATAAACTTGGGGCTGGTACCACCTCTTTATTTATTAACTTAAGCCCATTTTTCTCGGTAGTTGGGTCCTTCTTGTTTCTAGGAGAACAAATATATGCAAAACATATTATTGGTTTCGCCTTTATCATAAGTGGCGTTATTTTAGGAACAGGTGCAGTCAAATTTCGTTTAAAGGGTATTGGGAGTCCAAAGCAATTCCCTGAAAAAGCAGTAGGAAAGTAAATAACTAGTTTGAGTTCTACCACAGTATTGTACTGTGGTTTTTTTGTGTTATAAGGATTTTGTTAATAAATAGGGTCAACTCGTTGATAAATTTTACAATGTGTTAGATACATAGAGAGATCTGTTAGATAAAATAAAAATTTAGTCGATATTATTCATTTCTTCGTCGGTATGTCAACTTTAGTAGAAGCTAAGTTGTTACACGAGCCAACATGCAAGTCCTAAAATCCACTATTAAGAAAATCTTAAGATTTATGAAACTATTTTCTTCATAAACACTGTTCATAATAAAAACTACCAATAGAAAAGGAGGGGAGTGCTATAATAGCTTTAGTTTCCAATTGGAAGGTGAATAAGATGGACCCTTATACAATTTTAGTCGTAGACGATGAAAAAGAAATTAGAGATGCACTTGAGATTTACTTGAGAAATGAAGGCTTGAATGTGGTTCATGCAGCTGATGGGCTAGAAACCATTGTTATATTAAGGAAGTAATAACAAAATCAAAGCAAGGTGTTCTTGCTTTGATTTTTTACGAACTCTTTTCTAAGAAATGGATTACTATATATTTTAAATAACCATCATATGTAGATCGTGAAAATGCTATAATGTTAAAATAGGAGGGAATACATATGGAAAAAATGATCATGGAAATGAATCAAGGCTTTGAGTATCTAGAGGAAAAAAAGAAGAAGCCTCAGGAACAAATTAGAAAACCTCACACCGCTAATCCTCAGCAAAATAAACAGGACCCACTTTATTTACCTTTCCAATTAAATTACGAACTAATTGAAGAATACCTAGGATAAGAGACAGCAAGGAGAAAGACATGAAAGTAATTATCGCAGAAAAGCCAGATCAAGGAGCAATGCTTGCTTCACCTTTTAAATCAAAAAAACAGCAAGGATACATTGAGATTCATCCGAATGAAATATTCCCAAAAGGAGCGTATGTGACCTGGGCAGTTGGGCATCTATGTCAGCTTATAGCACCAGAGAAATATAAACCTGAATGGAAAAAATGGTCATTAGAACGCTTGCCCATTATTCCAGATAAATTTCAATATGAAGTTGAACGATCTAAATATAAGCAGTTTCAGGTGGTAAAAAGTCTGTTAACCAAAAAAGAAGTAACTGAGATTATTCATGCGGGGGATGCTGGACGTGAAGGGGAGCTTATTGTAAGAAACATTATTCATACCGTCGGTGTCAAAAAACCAATGAAACGATTATGGATCTCTTCCTTAACAAAAAAAGCGATATACTCTGGCTTTCAGGAACTTCTAACTGAAGATAAGACAAGAAACCTTTTTTATGAAGCATATACGAGGGCGTGTGCGGATTGGGTCGTCGGAATGAATGCTTCAAGAGTCTACAGTATACTTTTGCAGAAAAAAGGAATGTCAGATGTATTCTCTGCAGGTCGAGTACAAACTCCTACACTGGCACTAATTGTAAAAAGGGAAAATGAAATTGAGGCCTTTCAATCAGAACCATTCTGGGAAGTGTTAGCTACGTTTAAAATGAACAACAAGACCTATGAGGGAAAGTGGCAGAAAGAACAGGACTCTCGACTAAAAGATGAAGAAATGGCAAAGAAAATCGCAGCGTTTTGTGAGAAAAAGGAAGCAGTGGTTAAGGAGATGCAGACAGAAAGAAAGGAATATCAGCCTCCTTATTTATTTAACCTTTCCTCTCTACAGGCTACTGCTAATAAACGATATAAGTTTTCCCCAAAGAAGACACTGGATGTTCTGCAACAGTTATATCAGAAAGGAATTGTTTCATATCCACGTTCTGACTCTTCCTTTGTCACTGAGGGAGAAGCTGATACCTTTCCGGAAATATTAAATAAATTAAGTCAGTTTGATATGTACAAGGATCTCTTTCCATTGCCAGTTCAATCTATCAAACATAATAAACGCTATGTTAATGAGAAAAAGGTAACGGATCACTATGCTATTATACCTACAGAACAAGTAACTGACCCAGCTAAACTGTCAGGTGATGAACAAAAATTGTATGACTTAGTGATTCGTCAGTTACTCGCGGCCCATTATGAAAATGCGGTGTTTGACTATACAACGATTGTGACATTAGTAGACAATAGGGCGGAATTTATTTCAAAAGGAAAGCAGCAAATCCAAGAGGGCTGGCGAAAGGTAATCTTTCAGGATGATCAAGATAAGGAGACGATCCTACCGCTAGTTGAGCAAGGTGAAGCTGGAATCGTTTCAAAAGTTAAGGTAAAGGAAGGGAAAACTCAGCCACCTAAGAGATACACAGAGGGACAATTAATAACCCTTATGAAAACTGCTGGGAAGCACCTAGAGGACTCAGAACTTGAAAAAGTTTTGATGAAAACAGAAGGTCTTGGGACAGAAGCAACAAGAGCGGGTATTATTACGATGCTTAAAGATCGTAAATATATTGAAGTAAAGAAGAATCAAGTATTTGCAACAGACAAAGGTAAGGTATTAATTCGTGCCATCGGGGATAAGATTTTAGCTTCTCCGGAGATGACAGCAAAATGGGAGCAGCGACTATCGGAAATTGGACAAGGTAAGGCCTCTGCGACAATGTTTATGGAACAAACCAAAAAATTATCGGAGAAAATTATTCAGGATGCCATTTCATCTTCGACGGAATGGGATTTTAAAGATCTAAATACAACGTCTATTCAACGTGTTGCTAGTAAAGTTAGTATAGGGACAACAGTCGGTGGTTGTAAACTTTGTGATGGAAAAGTACTAGACAAAGGGCAGTTTTACGGATGTTCCAACTATTCTGCGACAAAATGCTCGTTTACCATTTCCAAAGTAATCTTAGGAAAGAAATTAACAACCAACCAAGTTAAAAAGCTCCTTACGTCTGGTGAAACAGACAATATAAAAGGGTTTAAAAAGGGAGACAAGGTTTTTGATGCTAAATTACAGCTGGGAGAAAGTAGTGGAAAAGTTACATTTCTCTTTGGCCAAGGAGAAGCAACAACTCAAGTAAAATAAATTGAATAAATTTTGGTGACAATAATCGTATAGAAGTAAAGAGAGTAGGGAAATACTTTGCAGAATTTTATCCAATTAGGGGTAAGTCAACCTCTACAACATGCATTAAAAAAGAATGGTATTGCGGTGCCTACACCTATCCAGGAACAAGCCATACCACATATATTAGCAGGGAGAGATGTTTTGGCACAGGCACAAACGGGAACAGGTAAAACGATATCGTTTATCCTCCCAATCCTTGATCAAATCAATATAGACCAAGGATACATTCAGGCATTGATTGTTTCTCCAACTCGAGAGTTAGCGATTCAAATAACAAATGAATTTCAGAAGTATAAATCGGAAGAAATCAATGTACTAGCTGTTTATGGTGGACAAGATGTTGAGCGACAACTAAAGCGATTGGCTGGCAATGTTCATATTGTAGTCGGTACACCGGGTAGAATTTTAGATCATCTCAGAAGAGAAACTATTGAACTACAAAACGTTAGCATGCTGGTATTAGATGAAGCGGACCAGATGCTTCATATTGGCTTTATAAACGAGGTTGAAACTATTATTAGTGAGACTTCAAGTACTAGACAAACGATGCTTTTTTCAGCGACCTTAACAGATCAAGTAAAGAAGGTTTCTCAAAAATATTTAAGAAATCCGGTCTCAGTAAAGATAGCGGAGGAACACAAAACACTTGATGAAATTAAGCAACTCGTTTATGAGACGACTGATCGCCAAAAGCAGGCCTCTCTCTGTCAAATAATAGACGAACATCGCCCATTCCTTGCCGTCATTTTTTGCAGAACGAAAAGAAGAGCAGATAAGCTTTATGAGAATTTAAAGGGACTCGGGTATAACTGCGACGTTCTTCACGGAGATCTCTCTCAACCAAAGCGGGAAAGGGTAATGGACCGTTTTAGAGAAGCAGATATTCAATACCTAATAGCAACGGATGTTGCAGCAAGAGGTCTTGATGTAGAAGGTGTTACCCATGTATTTAACTATGATCTACCTGAAGATGTAGATAGCTATATACACAGAATTGGAAGAACTGGGAGAGCGGGAAGTAAAGGGTTAGCAATTACCTTCGTAACTCCAAAGGACTTTTCACAACTAAAAATCATCGAAAAAGGTATAGGTTTGACCCTCCCAAAAAGAACATTAGTAAAAGAGGTGCAACATACTGAAAAAACAGGTAGAAATGATAATCAAGAGAGAGTTACTAATCAGAAGAAAAGTAATCCTGGGAGCTCAAAGAAAACTAGATCAAATCAAAAAGAAACTCGTTCAGGCAGAAAATCTAAGTCAATAATGGGTACACGGGTATCTAAAAAAGGAAATAGTCGATCAACAACGAAATCAAACCATAAGTAGGAAAAAAGCCAGGATTCTCGTAATCCTGGCTTTCTTATTCGTTGTTACGGACCGAATGTGTTTCTGTTTTCTTTGAGGTTACTCCACCAGATAGTACAAATTTCATGGCTTCCTCTGGTGACACATCTAGGAACTCCACATCTTCCTTTGGAATTAAAAAGGTGAAACCAGCAACCTGAAAGGTTTGTGGTATATAAACGGCAACATAATCAGTTAAAGAGTCATTAAATGATCCTACTTGTTCAGATGTTACAAAACCAATCACTTTCATGGATGTTTGGGGCATCGTAACGAGTGCAACCTTTGAGAAAGATTTTTTTTCACCGAGAAAGGATTGAAAGGTATCCTTAATCACAGAGTACAATGTCTTAACAAATGGAATTCTTTCTAACAAACGATCAATAAGTTCAATAATTTTATTAGCTAAAAACTTGGTTGAAAGCCACCCTGCTATTGTAATCAAGAGAATTGTTACAACAATTCCTATTCCAGGAATATAGCTCTCTTCCATATATGGTTTTAACGTATCTCCAAGGATCCCATCTAAGAAATTAAAAACCTTAATCACAACATAAATAACAAGAATAATAGGGACGATGGTTAGTAGACCATTAATAAAATTCCTAATAAAAACTTTCATGCGGTTCTCCTCTTCTTACAGATCTCTCTCATGCAAAAATATTTTTACTACTGTACATATCTTATCACTTCTTCACAAAACAGTAATTAAATGCGAATCATCTCTTCTAGTATATGGACACAAATATGTATAAATCAATTAGAAAAACAAAATATAACATAATCAGACACATTCTTGGAAGGGGATTTGCAGCACATGATTTTTTATGCTTGTGTAAAGTATGATGAAGTGCATCCAGAAACATACAAAGGGATTGAAAGTAACGACGATTGGGAATGAAAGTGATGTTGTTGCTAGCTTTGAGTCTTATGATCCTGTTCAAGATTACCGAAACTTTAAAAGTTGGTCAGAAGGAGTAGGAGAAGACAATGTTGGTTTCTGTGACAGCCTTAGGCATTTTGCAAAGGACTATCAAGAAATCTCAAATGAAGACTCAGATGAAATGTTGTCTATGATTTACGGTGAACATGAAGACTGTCAAAACCAATATTCCTGAGCAACCTACTTGAACCGAGACGGAATTTATAGCATATTGTAAGAAAAAGGCAAGAAGGAGTGCTGCAGGATGACTTTTTCAAATCCAAGTAGGGATGAGATCGGTGCTATCTTAAAAAAAAGTAAAAGGATTGCAGTGATAGGATTATCCGATGATCCCTCAACATCTTCGTATATGATAAGTGAAGCGATGCAAAGGGAAGGTTACGAAATAATACCTGTAAATCCAAATGTAAAAGAAGTGCTAGGAATACAAGCCGTGGACTCAATCAAAGAAATTGAAGGGCATATCGATATAGTTAATATCTTTAGACGCCCTCAATATTTACTTGGTCATGCAGAGGAATTTCTAGAAATAGATGCTGATGTTTATTGGACTCAGCTTGGTCTAGAAAGTGAAGAAGCCTATGAACTGTTGAGAAACTCCGGTAAGTCTGTCATCATGAACCGCTGTATTAAGGTTGAACATGCCTTAACAAAATAAATTTACTTTCAAAAATCCTTGATATATCAAGGGTTTTTTTCATCTTTTTTAAAAAGGGTGTTTGCGAAATGAAGAACAACAAGTACAATAAGGAATAGACGTTCGTTATTAGAGTGAACAACGAATTGGTTAGAAATACTCTTTAGGGCAAGATGTAACGTGAGCTATAGTAATTTTTTAGCTCTTCAGAAAGAAAGGGGACGGACTCTTTGGCAAGGCAACAACAACCATTTGACTACAATGATGATGCAATACAGGTACTAGAAGGATTAGAAGCTGTTAGGAAGAGACCTGGTATGTACATCGGCAGCACCGATCAGAGAGGTCTTCATCACCTGGTCTATGAAATTGTCGATAACTCTGTTGATGAAGCATTAGCAGGCTTTGGTGATAGCATCATCGTAAAAATACACAAAGACAATAGCATCTCTGTTACAGATAAGGGGAGAGGGATGCCAACAGGAATGCATAAATTAGGAAAGCCCACTCCAGAAGTCATTTTTACGGTGCTTCATGCTGGAGGTAAATTCGGACAAGGCGGATATAAAACAAGTGGAGGTCTTCATGGTGTAGGGGCTTCTGTCGTAAACGCATTATCCGAATGGGTAGAAGTAGAAATTAAACGTGATGGTTTTATCTATAAACAACGGTTTGAATCAGGCGGTAAACCTGTCACAACATTAGAGAAAATAGGTACGACTAAGCAAACAGGAACTTCCATTCACTTTAAGCCAGATGCGACGATTTTTAGTACCACTACATTTTCTTTTGATACATTAAGTGAGCGTTTAAGAGAATCTGCATTCTTGCTAAAGGGATTAAAGATAGAGTTGAAGGATGAACGTTATGATCAGCATGATGTTTATCATTACGATACAGGTATTAAGGCGTTTGTTGAGTACTTAAACGAGGAAAAGGATGCCCTCCATGAGGTTGTGTTCATGGAAGGTGAAGCCAATGATATAGAAGTAGAGTTCGCATTCCAATTTAATGATGCCTACTCTGAAAATGTTTTATCCTTTGTTAACAACGTTCGAACAAAGGACGGGGGTACACACGAAGCTGGAGCCAAGACAGCAATGACTAGAATATTTAATGAATATGCGAGAAAGGTGAGCCTTCTAAAAGAAAAAGACAAGAACTTAGAAGGAACTGACATTCGTGAAGGATTAGCTGCTATCGTATCTGTTAGAATTCCCGAAGCTATACTTCAGTTCGAGGGGCAGACAAAAGGTAAGCTAGGTACGAGTGAAGCTCGCTCTGCTGTTGATTCAGTTGTTTCTGAAAAGCTTTTATACTTCCTTGAAGAGAACCCTGAGGTTAGTACATTGCTAGTGAAAAAAGCAATAAAAGCATACCAAGCAAGGGAAGCTGCTCGTAAGGCAAGAGAGGAAGCTAGGAGTGGAAAGAAGAGAAAACGTTCCGAGACGGTTTTAAGTGGAAAGCTTACTCCCGCACAGTCCCGTAATCCTCAAAAGAATGAACTTTACTTAGTAGAGGGTGACTCAGCTGGTGGGTCTGCTAAACAGGGGCGAGACAGACGTTTTCAAGCCATTCTTCCGTTACGTGGTAAAGTCATTAATACAGAAAAAGCCAAGCTTGCAGACATCTTTAAAAATGAAGAGATTAACACAATTATCCACGCGATTGGAGCTGGTGTTGGACCAGATTTCTCTCTTGAGGATATTAATTATGACAAAGTTGTGATTATGACAGATGCCGATACTGATGGAGCACATATTCAGGTACTTTTATTAACGTTCTTCTACCGATATATGAAGCCAATGATTGAAGCAGGCAGAGTTTATATTGCTCTACCACCTCTATATAAGGTAAGCAAGGGGACCGGTAAGAAGGAGCAAATTGAGTATGCTTGGTCAGAAACTGACCTACAATCTGCGATCAAAAAGATAGGTAAAGGTTATATGATTCAGCGTTACAAGGGACTTGGTGAGATGAATGCTGATCAGCTTTGGGATACAACGATGAATCCAGACACAAGAACCCTTATTAGAGTTCGTATTGATGACGCGGCAAGAGCAGAGCGTAGAGTCACGACTCTAATGGGAGATAAAGTAGAGCCTCGGAGAAAGTGGATTGAGACAAATGTTGATTTCGGTATGGAAGATGATCCGAATATTCTAGAAAATGAAACGTTGTCTGTCACTGAGGAGGTTTAATAGATGACACAGGAACTATTCCGAGATATACCATTAGAAGAAGTATTAGGTGACCGATTTGGTCGATACAGTAAATATATTATTCAAGAGCGTGCATTACCTGATGCACGAGATGGACTAAAGCCTGTTCAACGAAGAATCTTGTATGCCATGCATGCAGAAGGTAATACGTTTGAAAAAGGATTCAGAAAATCAGCAAAAACAGTTGGTAATGTAATCGGTAATTACCATCCTCACGGAGACACGTCTGTATATGATGCAATGGTCCGAATGAGCCAAGACTGGAAAATGAGAAACTTTCTTGTAGAGATGCATGGAAATAACGGAAGTGTGGATGGAGATCCACCTGCTGCTATGCGTTACACGGAGGCAAGATTATCCGCTATAGCCTCCGAGCTTCTTCGAGATATTGAAAAGAAGACGGTAGAATTTGTTCCAAACTTTGACGACACTAGTAAAGAGCCTACAGTCTTACCTGCTATGTTCCCTAACCTGCTAGTTAATGGATCCACAGGGATCTCGGCAGGTTATGCAACTGAAATTCCGCCTCATCACTTAGGTGAGGTCATTGATGCTGTAATTATGCGCATGGACAAGCCAGAAGCAACAGTAGATGACTTAATGACTGTTATAAAAGGGCCAGATTTCCCAACAGGTGGGATTATACAGGGTGTTGATGGAATTAAAAAAGCGTTTGAAACGGGAAAAGGTAAAATTATTATCCGTGGTAAAGCTGATATTGAAGAAATAAAGGGCGGTAGACAACAAATTGTTGTAACTGAAATTCCTTTTGAAGTTAATAAATCGAATCTTGTTAAGAAAATGGATGAACTTCGTCTTGATAAGAAACTTGAAGGGATATCAGAAGTTCGTGATGAAACCGATCGAACGGGTCTTCGTATTGTTATTGAGCTTAAAAAGGATGCGGATTCAGCGGGAGTCCTTAATTTCCTATATAAGAATACAGATCTGCAGATTCCTTATAACTTTAATATGGTTGCAATCTATAATCGTCGTCCGCGGTTAATGAGCCTCCCGTCTTTACTTGATGCATATATTGACCACCAAAAAGAAGTGATTACGAATCGCTCTAGGTTTGAGCTTGCTAAGGCGGAAGAAAGACAGCATGTAGTTGAAGGTCTCATGAAAGCCTTATCGATTTTAGATGAGGTTATTGCGACCATTCGTGCATCTAAAGATAAAAAGGATGCTAAAGAAAACCTAATGAGGCAGTTTGCTTTTACTGAGCCTCAATCAGAAGCAATTGTATCCTTACAGTTATACCGCTTAACAAATACAGATATCACTGCATTACAGCAAGAATCTGATGAATTAGCAGCTAAAATTGCAGAACTTACCCAAATTCTAAATAGTAGTAGCAAACTGGCTTCTGTAATTAAAACAGATCTGAAACGTGTAAAGAGAACGTTTAGCGATAACCGTAGAACACAGATACAAGCTGAAATTGAAGAGATTAAGATCAATTTAGAAGTCATGGTTCCATCCGAAGATGTCATTGTTACTGTGACAAAAGATGGGTATGTGAAGAGAACGAGCCAACGCTCTTATGCAGCATCAAATGGGCAGGATTTTGGCATGAAGGATACAGACCGTTTATTAAAACAGCTTGAGATTAATACAACGGATACCCTGTTACTCTTTACAAATAAGGGGAATTATTTGTACCTCCCTGTCCATGAACTTCCAGATATTAGATGGAAAGACCTAGGACAACATATTGCAAACATTATTCCGATTGATAGAGATGAGAACTTAATTGAAGCGCTACCTATAAAGAATTTTGAAACGCCTCATTATCTGTTGTTTGTCACGAAAAATGGAATGGTGAAGAAAACAGAGCTTCATCAATATAAGGCACAACGTTATTCAAAGCCTCTTGTGGCAATAAACCTTAAAGATAAAGATGAAGTGATTGATGTCCATATATCAGACGGAACTCAAGATATTTTCCTTGCGACAAATAATGGTTATGCTTTATGGTTCTCTGAGGAAGAAGTTAATCCAACGGGTGCAAGATCAGCGGGTGTAAAAGGGATTAATCTAAAAGACGAGGATTTTGTTGTTTCAGGATCACTCATTATACCTGATCATCCAGTTAACCTGATTCTCGTTACGCAAAGAGGAGCATCTAAGAAAATGCCTCTTTCCGAATTTGAAAAAGCAACAAGAGCAAAACGCGGAGTCATTATGCTACGTGAACTGAAGTCAAATCCGCATAGAATTGTTAGAATTGTTCCGGTAATTGATGAAAAGCATTTAGTCATTATACAAACAGAAAATAAGGTTATGGAAACAATTGATCCATTAAAACTTCGATCAAATGATCGTTACTCAAATGGTTCCTTTATTGTAGATACCGACGAAGTAGGAGTCGTAGATGCTGTTTGGAGAACAAATCGACTATAGAGCATTATGAAAAAAGAGTGTCCAATCTAATTAGATTAGACACTCTTTTTTTAGATTGAGCTCTTTTTCGTATAGATTGTGCTTTTGTAAAAATTTTTAAACTAATACTGTCTTATGACCTTTCCCTCGTATACTGCTTCAACCGACATGTCTGAATTCATATTAGTAGAGAGGGTAACGACTCGATTTAATATATTTTCTTCCGCCATTGAGTGAATATATAGATATATTAGCGTCCCATTACTCGATTCTTCCAATTCTTCAAAGGATTTTAGTTGGTAGTGTTTGATAGTTTTCCTTACGACTTCTTGTATGTTTTGATTATTACTTGAGTCAAACCCTTGAATCATTTCTATTTGTTGCTGAATAAAATCGTGTAGACTCATACTCATTTCATTCTCCTAACAAAGTTTTAATTTCTAATGATGATATAAATCATGTAAAGAATATAAGCAATAGCTAAGGCGATTCCCTCTCGCTTCCCAATTCTAAAGCTCGTCCTTGAAAAAATGAGTAGGATGATGGTAAGTATAATCATTAAGGTGACATCAAAGAAAATCTTATCATCAACGGGTAACGGTGAGATCGTTGAAGCTGCTCCAAGAACAAACAAAATATTGAAAATATTACTTCCTACTATATTTCCTAGGGCGATATCACTTGCTTTTTTATAGGCAGCCGTAACAGAGGTGATTAATTCAGGTAAAGAAGTACCTACTGCAACAATGGTTAAACCTACTAACGTTTCGCTCATGCCAAAAGCAAACGCAATTTTGGTAGCGTTGTTTACAACTAGGTCCCCACCAAAGATAATGGCGGCCAATCCTCCAAGAGTGAATAGTATATTTCTCGCCCATCGTCTTTCTTGTAAAGTTTCAGTTCGGTTTTCTTGACTGCGATTCTTTCTGGCTATTTCAAATATATAATAAAGGAAAATGGCAAAAAATAGTAGTAGAACTAATCCGTCACTTCTCGTAATAAAATTATCACTCACATACTGAAGTGATACATCACTAATGAGAATAAAGAGGGCAACACTTGCTAAAAGAGTAAAGGGAATTTCTTTTCTTATCGTTGTATTCTCAACAACTAGTGGATTTATTAAGGCTGTTATCCCAACAACAAACGTGATATTAAAGATATTACTTCCGACCACATTTCCAATTGCAACTCCCGCATTTTCCTCAATTGCCGCTACAATACTAACCGTTGCTTCAGGTGAGCTTGTACCAAACGCAACAATGGTTAAGCCAATTAATAGTGGAGATACTTGTAAGGATTTCGCAATTGATGAAGAGCCTTCCACAAAATAATCTGCCCCTTTTATTAGCAATGCGAATCCGACGAGTAACAGTACATATGTCAACTGTATAACCTCCTTAAAAATTTCTCTAATAAGAAAAAGAAAAAGACTGAAAGAAACAGTCCTATTCTCATTATTTCCTTGCTAAGTTCATCTTAATCCAATTTAGAACTTGTTTGTTCACAATTGATACACCAAAGATAATACAGAGGCCTCCAAGTACGGAAGTAAGAAAAATCTTTTCCTTTAATAAGATCACTGCCGCCACCAAGGTAACTAAAGGTTCTAGATACATTAAAACGGATACTTGTGTGGCTTCAAGAGTTTCTAACGCTTTACCCCAGTACCAATATGCAATGGCAGAAACAAAGATCCCAAGGAAGAGTAAATGAATCCAATCATCAACGGGTAAACTTGAAAGTTTTGACCAACCCCTCATATTATAGGTAATCGGAATAGTTAAGAGAAATCCTAACAAGCTAGTCCAAAATGTCACCGTTAGAGAAGAATAGGGTAAATTAAATTTCTTAATGAGAATGGAATAAACAGCCCAGTTTAGAGTACTAAAGATCATCAATAGGTATCCAATGTTTGGAGAAAAATTCAAAATAGAGTTTCCATGGGTTGTGACTAATATAACACCTACAACAGCGATGCTCATGCCCATTAACTTTGCTAGAGTAAAGCGTTCAGATAAAAACAAGATAGATAGAATAGCTGTAAATACAGGTGAAAAAGAAATAAGCCACCCTGCAGCTGAGGCATCTATAAAAAGTAAGGACGATGCTTGTACTAATTGATGAATAAATACTCCTAAAATTGCAAGGATAAAAAGATATTGTATATGATTTAGTTTTATATATAAGTCTTGTTTAAGGATAACTATTAAGATTAAGAGAAAGATAGTGGCGATTCCAAATCTTAATGTAATGATTGTATAGGGATCTAGCGAATTCAGTAAATCCTTTGTTGATACAAAAGAAATTCCCCAAAAAGAGATAGAGATGAAGGCATATATACTAGAAATAACAGCATTTCGGTTTCCCACGTCAACACATCCACAATCATATTATTGGCTGGTTGTCCAACCTATATAGAATTATATGTTTTGTGTTTGAACTTATTCTATTTAGCTAAAAACTTAAAAGTCATTTAAATATAGAAAATAATGTCTTTACAACCTATATTTTACATATTATAATTAACATATCATTATGAACGGAAAGAGAGGGATGTGTTATGAGAAAGCCTATTGTAACTGACTTGATTAATTTTATAGCACAGCCCTTGTTATCCATGTAACCTATTATTACTCCTATTTGAGAGCGGTAAAAGATCAGGGGCTGTTTATGTAGCTCTTGGTCTTTTTGCGTATACATCAAAGATCATGAGAATGGTCTTTTTTGTTTTGAAAAAAAATCATAAACGTTCCGTAGGAGGAAACAACATTGAATTTAAAGTCATTAGGATGGAATTGTGAATTAGAAGAAATATTTAATCAAGAAAAACAACTAAACTGGCTCCCAGGAAGGGTTAGCTTAGAGCATAAAAGAATGTATAGAATATTGACTGAAGAAGGAGAACTTTTAGCTGAAATTACTGGAAAAATGAGATTTCAAGCCGATGGAAGAGAAGATTATCCCGCTGTAGGTGATTGGGTAATGGTTTCTCCTCGTATTTCAGAGGGAAAAGCAACAATCCATGGAATTCTGCCTCGATTTAGTAAGTTTTCAAGAAAAGTAGCAGGTCTGACAATAGATGAACAGATTGTTGCGACAAATGTCAATACGGTCTTTCTAGTAAATGCACTAAATCAGGATTTTAATGTAAGGCGTATAGAGAGATACCTACTTTTAGCTTGGGAGAGTGGGGCTAATCCTGTCATTGTCCTAACAAAGGCTGATGTATGTCATGACATAGAAGAAAAGATTAACCTCGTTGAAGGGGTAGCTTTTGGTGTCCCCATCCACGTAACGAGTGTTAAAAATCTAGTAGGGTTAGAAGCACTTCTAACTTATTTCGAAGAAGGGCAGACAGTGGCCTTACTCGGTTCATCAGGTGCTGGTAAATCAACATTAACGAACTACTTGTTAGGAGAGGAAAAACAAGTTGTTCAGGATATCCGAGATGAAGACGGAAAAGGTCGACATACTACAACTCATCGTGAACTAGTAAAGGTACCAACAGGTGGTATCATTATAGATACTCCAGGTATGAGAGAACTTCAACTATGGGAAGCAGATAGTGGTATGAGTCAAAGTTTTTCTGATGTGGAGGATCTGGCTGAGCAGTGTTATTTCAGAGACTGCCAACATAATAACGAGCCGAAATGTGCAGTTAGAGATGCTATTGCAACAGGCACTCTTGAAGAAGAACGTTATCTAAGCTATTTAAAACTACAGAAGGAGCTTGCTTACTTAGAACGTAAGACTGATAAGAAAGCACAGATGGCAGAAAAGGAAAAGTGGAAAAAGATTGCCGGAGATCGTACAAGAGTTCACCGGAAGTAAAAGTTGAGCCTAAACCATTTGGTTTAGGCTCTTATTGTGTTCAAAACGACATTCTTAGACAACGGGTGTTGAATATCATCGATAAAAAAGGAATTTCCTTTTCGAAAATTAATAGGTTTATTCGGTATAATTAGTAGAGGCGGATAGATTGTTGCTTCGTAATAATCTTCTAAAAACAGTCTTTAATAAAGAAAATAGATAGCGAAAAAGGAGGAGCATCAACATGAAAGTTATTCGAGGAAAAGTAGTGAAAGGTATTAATGAACGCTCTCGTTGGATGAATAAGCTTGAAAGTTACTACACATCTAAGACAGGAATTCGGCTCTTTCCTGGTAGTATACAAATTCAATTATTAGATTACTGTAAACAAAGTACGTATATTCATAAAAATAGTATGAACAAGAAGGACGAGTGTTACCAGATTTGTTACGTGAATGGTATAAAAGTCTACTATATGGAACCAATGGACTCTACTTTTCGGAAATCAAGCCAGTCAATTATAGAAATTGTATCAGACTTAGATCTCATCAAATCCCTAAGATTAAGTGAGGGTGAGGAAGTAGAAGTAATGATGCCAATTAGAGAAGAAGTATTGTTACATTAGTCTAAAAGTGTGCTTCTCCTTTTTTAATGAGTGGTTGATGGGCACTAAATCACTGTTCTATTTATTCTATTACACAAATATATTTTAATAGAATATGAAGTAGAGGTGACTTCAATTGGCAATCATTCATGATAAGAAGGATAAGAGATTAAAAACACATCTTCAGTTCTTTTTTACAAATGGTGGTGGAGTGTTTACAATTATTCATTCCCCGTATGATGATGAAGAGTTCACATTTCATTTAGTCAGCTTAGTGAATCATGAAATCATAGAGAGTTATGATGACCTACCGACAATTAAGCAGCTTAAAGATGAAATTGGTGAGTTTGAAAGTATTGATACCGATAACGTAATTATCAGTGAGGATAAAAAGGATTAAAAGCCTAGCAACAAAATTCTCTATAGAGTATTTACCTATACAAGCACAACTTCTCCTTATGGTCTATAAATTATATGGATGTTAAAAAAGGAGGAGTTTTACCTAATGTTTTATCACATTAAAGAACTTCAGTTTGATGCAAAACCAACTTGCCCGGATCCTATATATGCTAAGAAACTCCAGGAAATACTCGGTGGACAATATGGTGAAATATCAGTCATGATGCAGTACTTATTTCAAGGGTTTAACGGTCGGGCGGATTCTAAATACCGCGATTTATTATTAGATATCGGTACAGAGGAAATTGCTCATGTTGAGATGCTAGCAACGATGATTGCACGCTTACTTGACGGGGCACCATGGGAAGATCAGCAAGCAGCCTACAATAATAATCCTGCTGTTGCTGCTATTATGGGGGGAATGAACCCTCAGCACGCAATCGTATCTGGATTAGGCGCGATGCCTGTAGACAGTGTTGGAAATCGATGGACTGCTTCTTATATTGGTGCAAGTGGAAACTTGTTAGCTGATTTTAGGGCAAATTTGACCGCAGAGTCTCAAGGTCGCCTTCAAGCAGTAAGATTATATGAGCTAGCGGTAGACCCTGGTGTAAAAGATATGCTTTCATTCTTAATTGCACGTGATACAGCCCACCAAAATCAATGGAAAGCAGCTATTGCAGAGATTGAAGCACGTGAAGGGGATATAGTTGTACCTACAACTTTCCCAAGAGAGCTTGAAAAGCAAGCCGTATCGTATGACTTGTATAATTTATCACGTGGAGAAGCAAGCAGTAAAGGATTATGGGCTCAAGGACCAGCTCCAGATGGAAAAGGTGTATTCAATTACGTTGCGAAGCCTGTTCCGTTTGGTCCCAAAGTAAGTCTAACTCCTGCTCCACTTTATGTTCATGACACGTTACCACATCCATTGCCACCAAATCTAATCTAAATAGAAAAAGGGACTGCATTGTTGCAGTCCTTTATTAATGCTAAAATTATATTGTAATATTTTTCTAAATTTATAGGAAAGCGTGATTCTGTGAAAAAAATACTCTCCCTACTAGAGACACTCTTCATCGCTTTTATTGGAGGACTACTTTTTACTTTTCTACATTTACCTTTAGCTTGGATGCTGGGTTCCTTATTTATAGTTGTAATATGGAAACTCGTGGTCAAACGAGAAATTGTTAGCAATCCACTCATGAGAAACAGTGGACTCATCATTATTGGATATATGCTTGGCATTTCATTTACATATGATACCTTGATCCAGATGACGAAGATGCTTCCGGCCATGTTTGCAACGACTATACTCTTAATAGGCTTCTCCTTGTTAGTCTCCGTTTTCGCAGCTAAATTTCTAGGTATTTCGTTTAAGACAGCACTTATTGGAATGATGCCAGGTGGGTTTTCACAAATGGTACTATTAGGTGAAGAAATAGAGGATGTAGATGTAACAAGTGTCACGTTGATTCAATTAATACGATTATTATCCGTGATTTATCTTGTACCTGCAATTGTAAGAATTGAATGGTTTGGTGAAAATAGTACTTCACACACAATAGCTTCAGAGGCAATGACCGTTAGTACTACTACTGAAGCAGTTCTTTTTCTTGTTGTAACTGCACTTTCAGCAGTTTTGGCAGTAAAAGCTAAACTACCGACTCCATATCTTGTAGGACCGATTTTAGGTTGTGGAATATTGGTCATTTCAGGTTTTGATCCATTCTCGATTCCGGAACCATTGTTAGTTACAGCACAGATATTTTTAGGGATTCATGTGGGGAAAATGGTGGATCCTAAGAAATTGGAAAACTGGAAGCTGTTTGGAACAGGGGCCGTTATTTCTTGTCTTATTTTATTGTTATCAACGATACTCATAGCGGGGGCGTTAAAATGGGTGTATCCCATTTCCTTAGGCACCGCTTTCTTAAGTACAGCGCCAGGGGGGATTGCTGAGATGGGGTTAACTGCACAAGCAATTGGCGCAGATCTATCAATCGTTACAGGGTTTCAGTTATTCAGGATCTTTTTCATTTTATTCGTTGTTCCTCCGGTCGTCGTTTGGGTATTTAAAAAGCATAGAGCTTTTGGAAAATAATTGTCTACTTACCATAAAAGTAAACTGCCTTTCTACATAGAAACATGCTAGTATAAGAGACGGCAGGAGGGGTAATAAAATGAGTATGATAGATTTTGAACAAGCAAAACTCTTAAAAGAAGATGCACTAACGAAATTAGAACAACATGCAATACAGCTGAAAATTCCTACTAATGAAGTATCATATTGGATTCATACGCTAACTTACTTGACACATACAATTGGTTTTTTCTTAAAGAATGAAAGAGATAGTAAAGAAAAAAATCTTCTTCAAAAAGAATATACGATCATGAATGATTTAATGGAAAAGATGCTTGTCTTTTCTGGTATAGTTACAGTTAGTAACAATGATCTTTCATTTTCTATTAGCTATGAAGAAATGATTATTCTTGAAGGCCAGCTTGAATTATATACACAAGTATGCCAAAACCAAAATGATTCTGAATACCTTGAACTTACAAATAAATATTTAAATACCTTATATAAAGTAATGGATGAAGAAGCATCCTTAATAGACATGATGACAAGGATATTGGTGAAATCAACTAGTCCGAAATTAAATTGACAAAACTTAAACATTTGGGATAGATATAAAGAAATATAATTAAATAGTGTTTTACTTATCAAGAGTGGGGGAGGAAATTGGTCCTATGAACTCACGGCAACCATTATCTTTATTGGATAAACGGTGCCAATTCCAACAGACTTTTATAGTCTGATAGATAAGAAAGAGTTGAGTACATGTTTGTAGGTTAAGTCTCTTTCTAAATGGAAAGGGGCTTTTTGTTTTATTCTAGAATCAATTGTGGATGAGTGTTCGTTTTTGTTTCTGTAAATAGGTAAAAGAAGGTTTAATCTTGACGGGGAATAAAATAATAAGGCTCTTTTCTAAAACTTTGTTGCTTTTAGTACAATTATTCTGGATGTACAACCAGTTTTAGTAGCAAAACGAGGTTGGATTAGAAAAGAGCAACTCTCTTTATGTATAGTAATAACTAAATACTAAGGTAAAAATCCGGCTTTTGGGATTTTTACGCAAAGCAACAATCTATACGAAAACAGCCAATAATAAAGAGAATCCATAAAAATGGACTCTCTGGTTTGATAGAATAGCTAGTCTTCACATTGGTATTACGAGTAATCTAAGTACATCGACCTTAAACTATTATAGACCTACTTTAATCGCTTTAGCGACAGAGACGGTACGTTTCGCTTGATGTTTAACAGCATCCTCAACATGTTCTACCATCTTGCCTTCTTGATTAATAGTAACAGAGGTACCGTACGGGTTTCCACCGGCTGCAAATATAGATGGATCTGTGTATCCTGGTGCAGCAATGATAGCACCCCAGTGATACATAGACGTATAAATGGATAGAATTGTGGCCTCTTGTCCTCCATGTGCATTTGCAGCTGAGGACATCGCACTAACTACTTTATTAGCTAACTTGCCATTAAACCATAAGCCGCCTGTTGTATCAATAAAGGATTTGAACTGTGAAGCAACATTACCAAATCTAGTTGGAACGCTAAAGATTAATGCGTCTGCCCACTCTAAATCATCTAACTTAACAATCGGTACATCCTTTGTCGCCTCAACATGTCCTCTCCACGCTGGATTTGTATCAATGGCGGTATCCGGAGCTGTTTCAGGTATTCTTAACACCTTCACCTCAGCACCTACTTCTTTCGCAGCTGACTCAGCCCACTGTGCAAGTTGGTAATTCGTACCAGTAGAACTGTAATAAATAATCGCTAATTTAACATTAGTCATGATAAACCCCTCTTTTCTATGTAAGAATACACTTTAATAATTCCCTATAGTAAGTTTTCTAAACTTTATTTTTAACTAAGGAAAAGCACAACTTTGGATAAAGTAGGTTAAGTAGCAACAAGTTTTAGATGAGTTCTTAAACTATTGTACATTTTCTCTAAAGGGATTTTTACGAAAGCAACAATCTATGCGAAAAGAGCCTTTGATTTAGATGCAACATTCTCAAAAGATAGTAGAGAGATGGTAGAATCTCCTGAATTCGAAAAAATCATTGATGCCGAATTTAAGGGTTTCGGTAAGGCGGAATGGATGTCAAAATAATTAAAAGTATGTAAAAGGAAAAATGGTGAGATGTCAGGACCGTCGTTCTGGCATTTTTACTATTTTTCTACGTTAAATACATATGTGTGAATGAACCAAAAGCAATGTATTAGCTGAATGTGGTATGAGTTGCTATAATAGGGAACAATAGTCAAAAAAGTATATAGAGGAGGAATCATTGATGTCTGAAAATCTTCAACTCGCAACGTTTGCAGGTGGTTGCTTTTGGTGTATGGTAAAACCATTTGATGAACAGCCGGGAATTCATAAAGTCGTTTCTGGGTATACGGGCGGTTTAAAAGAAAATCCTACATATGATGAAGTTTGTTCAAATAAGACGGGGCATCTTGAAGCGGTTCAAATTACGTTTGATCCAGAGGTTTATCCTTACCAGGAGCTGTTAACTTTGTACTGGCAGCAAATAGATCCAACTGATCCAGGAGGCCAGTTTGGTGATCGAGGGGAATCTTATCAAACAGCCATTTTTTATCATAATGAAGAGCAACGTGAACTTGCAGAAGCTTCTAAATTGGAATTACAACAAAGTGGGAAATTTAAAAAACCAATTGTAACGGAAATAGTTGCAGCGGGTCCATTTTATGAAGCAGAGGATTATCATCAACATTATTATAAAAAGAATCCCATTCGCTATAAACTATATCGAACAGGGTCAGGTAGAGAAAAGTTTTTAAAAGAAGCTTGGATAGACCAAGATAAAGATCAAGAATTAAAAAAACGTTTGACTTCCCTTCAATACGAGGTAACGCAAAATAGTGGGACAGAACCAGCATTTCGAAATGAATTCTGGGATCACAAGGAAGACGGAATCTATGTAGATATTGTTTCTGGAGAACCATTGTTTAGTTCAAAGGATAAGTATGATTCCGGATGTGGATGGCCAAGTTTTACTAGGCCCATACAAAAAGAGACGGTAAAAGAAGAGCTAGATGTTTCGCATAATATGGTACGTACTGAAGTGCGCAGTAAAGAAGCTGATTCCCATTTGGGTCATGTATTTGAGGATGGGCCACGTGATCAAGGTGGACTTAGATATTGCATTAACTCTGCAGCATTGCGCTTTATACCAGTTGATAAGCTTGATGAAGAAGGATATAGCGAGTATCGTTCATTATTCGAAAAATAAAGGCTTGGACATAAGTATTAGACAACGATAAACCCGAACTATTAGGTGATCTTTTAAAAAATTTCACCTTTTAATTCGGGTATTATATTTCCTAAATTGATTTATTAGGAAGAGAGCTTCTTACTAAACGGTAGTTGAATGTAGAACGAAGTCCCATTTTCTGAACTTCTTACTGAAATAGTTCCACCTTGATTTTCTACCATTTTTCGTGAAATAGAAAGACCAAGGCCAGTTCCTTCATCCTTTGTTGTAAAGAATGGATCAAAGATGTGTTCTAAGATTGTAGGTGGGATCCCTGTACCATTATCACAGAAGATAATATTGATGCGCTGTTGATCAAGTTTAGTTTGGAGCCTTATTTGTAATGGTTGCCCCCCCTTAGCATCAAGGGCATTTCTTAAAAGGTTGATAAACACTTGAAGAATTTCGGAAGTACGAATAGAAACCCAGTAAGGATCCACCTCATCAGAGCACTCAAAGATAACTTCCGCATTATGCAATATGGCTTCACTTTTAAGGAAGGGTCCTAAACCGTTTATTATGAATTGATTAATATTAACTAATTCAGGCTTAGAATCAGAAGGTTTCGCTATCGTTAAAAAGTCTGTAATAATTTTGTTAGCGCGATCAAGCTCAGGGATTAATAATGATCTTATTAGATCGGATGTCTCCGGTTCAAAATCGTTGTTTAGGAACTGTAGGTAACCTCTTACGGTTGTTAATGGGTTCCGAACTTCATGAGCGATACCGGCAGCAATTCTTCCGGCTAATGCTTGTTTCTCTGATTCTTTTACCATGTTTAGGTATTGAAATGACCCTAGTACTCTTATTATTTCACCATGCTGATTCCGGTAAATTCTAGTGTTATTAATTCCGTAGTTGCTATCAAGTACCTCTCGGTTAATAATCGGTTCTTCTGTTTTTAAAGTTTCTAAAAGCATAATTAATTCATCGGGAAGATTTAGCAGATCGCGAATATGTTTACCAATGGTAGAGTCACGATCTACACCTAAATCTTCGGCAGCCTTACGATTACACGAAGTTATCATTCCATGTTTATCAATAAACACAAGATGATGCGGAACAGTATCAAAAATAGGTTGGATTAATTTTTCTATTTTCTCAAAGGGTATTTCCTGCTCAATTAAAACATCTTGTTCAAACTCTTTAGGTAAGAATTTTTTATGTATGTGAGTAAGTGTGGGCATGGAGGAACCTGGTTGCTTTTCAATGTGAATGCCCTTTTCGAAGTCTTTATACGATAGTGAAGAAGGAATATGTTTTAACATCTCCCGGTAGGCTTGAAGTTCCTGTTCCAATTGTTTAATTCGATCTTCCTGACATTTTGCTGTATTCTTCATTCTTATACTCCTTGCAAAATTATGCCATACTATGATGCCTATACTATACCATAGTGTAGGAATACCGTGTAGGGGATGACGAGAACAAATGATGCAGGAGCTTTAAACTAAGGCTTTTTTCTAAAAATTTGTTGCTTTACAACCTTATTTTTCAGCAATTTTCGCCATATTTAATACGATAATCTAATTTTTAAAGGTTAGAAAAGAGCACTTATCTAGGTTTAAAGTAGAGACTTTGTACTACCAAGTAAAAATCCGGCTTTTGGGATTTTTACGAAAGCATCAATCTATACGAAAACATACTAAACTAAAAAAGGCTAAGATAAGGTCTTAGCCTACTTTCCGTATTGCGCTCTTTTAATAAATGTGTTTTCATCCTCAATTAAACCGCAAGTACCACATTGGATTCTTCTTTCTGGACCTCTGTATGGTAAGTGAAAAGGGTCTAGAGCCTCACTTGTAAATTCTTGTACCACTTCACCAGTGTGTGGATCCATTTTAACAGGTGTTGCAACTTGCTGAATAACATTAAAGCGAGAACGATTAGTTTTACAGTTTGGACATAGGTATGGTTGCGTCATTTCTATGCACCTCCTGTCTTACTTTCCCCAGGGATGCAATATTCTATGTAAGTATAATCACCTTTTAAGTTTATATTGGACTAAAAAGCAACAGTCTTTTTGGATTTGCCGTAAAGCTAGTTGTCTATTAGTATGTTCTCTAAAAATGAGAACTAATTTTTAGTATGTGTAAGTTCTCCATTTTCTTCATCGTAAAGAACAATGAAACCATCTGTGAACTCAATCTTCCATATTGAATCGTCTTGATGTTGATACACAGATTGAACAATTGCATTTGTTGTTTTACTTGCGTACTCTTCTGCATGCTTCACGATTTTATCATAGTGCCTTAGAAATTGCAGTTCCTCGAGTTCAACATCCTTTTCTCTTGGTTGTCCCCCAACAAAGCTACAAGCGCAAAGGAATATAAAAATTAATATTACTAGTAAGCTTTTCTTTCGCATCTAATCCCCCCTGAGACAAGCTTTATACAGGTTATTCGGAAGAGAGACTGAATAGAAGTTTATTTTTATGGAACTTTTTGTAATGAGATGAAATATTTCGGTGATACTAACCGTGTCCAAATAATCATTCAAGTTGTTCAATTCAACGTTTCGTTAATTAACTTGAAAAGTATAAAGAAAGGGGATTACAGTGAAAGATTTACATTCATTTGCTTGGTATGCAGCAAGAATTTCACCACATTTACCAAAAAAAGTTTTTAAACCTGTTCGAGCAAGATTATGGGGTGGGCTGGCTTATTTATTACTTACAGTTGCCGGATTCGTAACAATAGGAGCTTTTAATTTAAATCCATTGATTTATTTAGCAATTGCATTCGTGTTAGGAGCTAGCTTTGCGGCAATGGGATTTTTGGGACATGAAATATTGCATGGCACAGTCGTTCGAACAGCTTGGTTACGTGACTTATTAGGAGCCATTGCTTTTTGGCCACTCACAACCGGACCAAAACTTTGGAGAAAATGGCATAACTTAACCCATCATGTACATACACAGCATGAAGAAAACGATCCTGATGCATGGCCGACTTTTGAGAAATTAGCCAAAAGCAAGTTCTTACGATGGGTATACAAGCTGCCTCATTCGTTTCGTGCTCTTGCAAGTTTTGTTTCACTATCTGTTCAATTTACTTTACATTCATCAAGGATGTTACATTTATATATGAAGGAATTTAATCCTAAGAAGAGACCAGCTGTTTGGCTAGAAGCAATCCTGCCTTGGGCATCTTGGATTGGGTTATTATTTTGGTTTGGTCCTGTTAAGTGGTTTTTTGCATTCTTGTTACCATTATTAATTGCAAATTTTATTGTGATGATGTATATTTCGACTAATCATCGATTAAATCCTATCACTGAGATTAATGATCCGTTGGCGAATAGTCTTACTGTAACAGTCCCAAAATGGGTTGACGTGTTGCATTTTAATTTTTCGTATCATACTGAGCATCATTTATTTCCTGGAATGAGCTCCAAGTATTATCCGCTAGTAAAAGAGCAAATCAAAAGAATGTGGCCTGAGCGTTACCATGAAATGCCGTTAACTCAAGCATTAAAAGCTTTATGGAAAACTCCTCGTTTGTATTACAATGGTGAAGAGTTAGTTGATCCTCATAAGGGAAATGTTTTTGCTTCTCTGGGTCATGGGCTAAACCCTCAAGATATTTCGTTAAAAAGAAAAGAGATGTTATCTCTAGAGAAGCGAAAGTTATTTGAAGAAGAAAAACAAAAAGTGAAGAGAGAAAACAAAGAAGGAGTCTAGCTTTTTGCTAACTCCTTTTTTGCTGCTGTTTTACCTTATACAAAATTTAAAATCCTGCCAATGCTTTTGCATAGGCTAACGGTGTGGTTCTAATTTGTCTATAAATCTTCTTTTTCTTCAATCTCTTTAAGCTCTTCGTACCATAAATACGATTGTTGATCTCCAAGATGAAAGGTTGTTTATGACGATCTAAAATGACATCAATGGCAATATCTCCATAGTGGCCAACTTTCTCATCGATTAATTCACAAACAACCTTACACTTTTCAATGGTTGAATCTAGGATAGTGTTGGCTTCTTTTTTATCAACTTTAAAAAGTCTTCTAATAGCCTTGTTACCTGAGAGCAATGTTTTTAAATGTTTATAGTTGGTCACAACACTATCTTTTTTTGCGATACGCCCGACTACACCCTGACATATCCACTTCATCTCTGCATTTTTTTGAAAATAAAAACGAAAATCTACCTTTTGATCTTTATATAGAGAATCAATACCTTGTTGAAGAATATAGCCAAATTTATCTTTTAAGTGTGTTTCCAAATAGTAGACAATATCTTGTGTGGATTGGCATTCAGTTTTTTGACCATTACTAGTTTGAAAGATAATAGTGTCCTTATTTTTCCTTGCAACAATAATACCTTTACCTTGCATCCCTCTTATAGGCTTTATATACACTTGCGGATATTTGTTTATTATGGAAAAAAAGTCATTGGTTTCTGTATACGAGATGCTATCGGGGACGTATTGATGAGCAATTGGATCTTCAGAACTTACTTTCCAAAGCTTGTACTTATCAAAATGATTGGAATTAAATAAGGTATCACCAATTTCATTACTAATTTTTTTACTCATCTGTTGTGGTAGCCTAATTCGATTGTAAATGGAGTCAGGAAATGGGAGTGTTGCTTCTATCCATTCGTCTTCATCGTTTGGCGCATAGTATTGACCTTTAACTAATTTTTCTTCAAAATCTAAATCTTCTAAAGAGAATATAAAAACTACTCCATTAATAGATGTATAGTTTTGAAGTCTTGTTCTCAGGACATTTTTTTTTCGTCTTGTTAAAGTTTTACTAGATTTTGAGCTGTTTAAAATCCCAATTATTGGCCCAAGATGAAGAGTATCTTTGTCAACTCTTATCTCATAGGTTAATGCTTCTGGTAAGTAAAAAGGTAGTAGATCTGTTGGTATTCCTAAGGTCATATTATCTATTTCATAAGAGTGCTTTACTGGGATTTCTTTTGTCCAGCTTCCTATCTTTAATGTGAGAGAGGGGTTCTTTAGCAAGTGGTGTGTGAAAAACTCGTAGGAAACTAGAAGATAATTAATATTCTCTATATATTGGACCGAAACCTTGTTCATAACAAATCACCCTTAATTGTTTTGATTACAGAAATATCCTATTCAATTATTGAATAACGGATTGGACAAAACATAGAAGAATAAGCCCGAATTAATTAAATATAGCAAAATGTGTATATGTAAGAGATATAACAAAAAAAGGTCACAACAAATGTGACCTTTTAGGAAGTGTTTATTGAATTGTTGTAATAATCATGTTATGATAAAAAACGGTTTAACCATTAGCTGGTGTTAGTGTGTGTAAAATTATTGCAATCTTATCATAACACAAATAAACAGATGTTGTCAACTGGTAAGAAAAAATGTTGGGAGTGATTTCATGAGCATTTCTCCTCAAGACTGGCATAAAGAGCAGGATCGAGTGAACCATGTAGTTCAACAAGTTGGGAAAAAGAAGATTTCCATGGAGAAACATTTGACTAATATTAAGTCCGATATCGTTGAAATACGAAAAAGCTTCTGGGATGATGTACGTGTTAACGTAGATGAACCACATGAATTAATTGAAACCTTTACAACCATTAAACAGCAGGCAGAGTTTTTATCGGAGCGTGAACGAAGTCATGGCCATGGTTATGGCCAAATTGTCAAGCTAGAAAGACTCATGCAATCACCTTATTTCGGTAGGATTGATGTCAGATTCGAGGATGAAAAAGAAACAGCTCCCATATATTTAGGAATTGCTTCTTTTTTAGATCAAGAAGACCAGTTTCTTATTTATGATTGGAGAGCCCCTATTTCAAGTTTGTATTATGATTCACTTCCTGGACAAGTTGAGTATTTTACGCCAAACGGTGTTGTAAAAGGCTCAATGTCTTTAAAAAGGCAGTTTATAATAAAGGAATCAACCATTAAAGGGATGTTTGATACGGGATTAGCGATCGGGGATGAATTGCTACAGGAAGTACTAGGTCAACATTCTGACAATCATATGAAGACGATTGTTGCCACCATTCAAAAAGAACAGAATAAAATTATCCGAGATGTGGATAGTCATATTCTACTTGTCCAAGGTGCAGCAGGTAGTGGAAAGACATCAGCAGCGCTACAGAGGGTAGCTTACTTACTATACAAATACCGTGAAACCATTCAAGCTGAGCATATTCTTCTGTTTTCTCCAAACACACTTTTTAATCATTATATTTCTTCCGTTTTACCAGAGCTTGGTGAAAAAAATATGCAACAAACCACTTATCAGGATTTTCTACATCATAAAGTTAGTGGAGAAGTTACAATTGAAACTCCATTTGCCCAAATGGAGTTCTCCTTAAGTGAAGTTGATAGCGCTACAAATAGAGCACGGGTTCTAGGTATTCAATACAAGTCTTCGCTACCATTTCTGGAGGAATTAGATCAATATATAAATTCTTTGATTAAAGATGGCTTTGTATTTAGTGATATCTTACTTGGGGAAAAAGTTTTAATTTCATCTAGTTATATTAAGGAGTTATTTTACAGTATAGATTCAACAAGCTCTATCCCTAATAGAATCCAAATGGTAAAGGAACATTTGTTGAAAAAGTTAAAGAGACTAGCTAAAAGGGAAATGAATGAAAAATGGGTCGAAGAAGAAACACAATACTTGGATAAAGCTGATTATTTGGAAGCCTATCAAAAGCTCCAGCGAAAAAATAAAAAGCAATACTCTGAACAATCTTTTAACGACCTAGCCTCCGAACAGAAATTTCTCTCGAAATTAGTTGTAAGAACACATTTTAAACCAATTAGACAACAAATAAATGCGTTAAATTTTATTGATTATAACAATATATATAGAGGTGTTTTTAAAGCTGGATCCTCAAATTCATTCTCTGTTGATGAGTGGGAAGGAATCTGCAAGTTTACCTTAGAGGCATTAAAGCAAGAGGAATTATTCTTTGAAGATGCAGCACCTTATTTGTATGTAAAAGAGAGAATTACTGGAATCTATAAGAATACCTCAGTGCGACATATATTTATAGATGAAGCACAAGATTACTCAGCTGTTCAGCTAGCTACTTTATATATGTTATTTCCTCATAGCCGATTTACACTATTAGGAGACTTTAATCAGGCGATTTTTCCACAATCCGTAAATGGAACTTTCTTTAAGGAACAATTAGTAGAGGACGGAAAGTCAAAGAAAAGTATAACGTTGACTAAAAGCTATCGTTCAACAAAACAAATCGTCGATTTTACGAAAGCGTTGTTAGAAGAGAGTAATCATATTGAACCGTTTAATCGAATGGGATCTCTACCTTTAATTGTTGCAGGTGAAGGTGATGAAGATCTACTTCAACTCACTGTAGATAGGATAAAACGGGAGAAGGAGACGGGTTCAGAAAGTGTAGCTATCATATGTAAAACAGCAACCGAAAGTGAAAACGTATATGAAGCATTGAAAGAAAAAGTCGACCTTAAACTGATTAAAGGTGAAACTTCCACGTTTGAAAAGGGCGTAGTAGTCGTTCCAAGTTACTTGGCTAAAGGAATTGAATTTGATTCAGTCATCATATATGATGCCTCTGTATATAGAAGAGAAAGTGAACGGAAGTTGTTTTATACAGCATGTACGCGAGCAATGCATAAGCTGTTTATTCAATATAGCAAAGAAGTTAATCCGTTTTTAAAAAGTGTACCAAAAGAACTGTATGAGAAGGCAGACAGGTGACAGGTAGAACCACAATTGAAAAGTTAGCTTAAAAAAAAGCCGAAAAGTAAAAGGAGCATTACGTTAAAAAACGTTCTGCTCCTTTTGTTTATACCCTTTTCTAAAACATTGTTGTTTAGACTGTTATAACTAAAAAATCTCTCTCCATACAAAGCATGGGACATCGTACTACCAAGTGAAATAAAACGAAGTTAACTTTTATCTATGATTGTTCTTCCATTTCCTGAAGTTGTTGACGTATGTCAGAAACAGGGAGTTGTTCGCCGATAAAAACAAGGTTAGTTGGAATCTTAACTAATTCCTTCATATAAATTGGCATGCCGTAAGAATACTGAAATAAATATAAAGTGTCAGAGTGTGTAAATCTTATATACCCCTTTATCCTGTATATTTGATCAGGCATCCTTCTGAGCCAGTTTTCAAATATGTCAAAGTCAACAGGTTTTTGGAATTTATAAACAAAAGTCTTTAATTTTAATTGTTTGTCAACACGGAGTTCTTGGTGTGCTTCTTTTTCTTTTCTCTCAATTCCTTGGAAATCTTTAATATTTATGGATGCAAAAGTTGTGAAAAGTAATTTTGCATAAGGATTAATCTGCTGAACCTCAAATGCTAATTGACCTTGAATTACTTCCGATAGTTCATCCACTTTGTTAAGAAGGAGGACATCCGCATGTCTTACCTGTTCGATAATTAATGATTGAAGCTGTGGGCTTAGTGATTTTCGGTCTCTCCAACGCTTAGCATCTATTAAACTAATGACAGATTCAACATGAATTTTTTCAACCAATATTGGAGACATACAAGCATCTACGACCTCAATGGGATGAGCTACTCCGGTTGTTTCAATATAGATTGCATCCAGTTGGTGGAGGGTAATCAGCTCTTGAAGCTGTGCTTCTAATTGACCTTGTATGGTACAGCATACACAACCGTTTAAAAGTTCTTTTAAAGGTGTCTCCCCATCAACTGCATCTGAATCTATGGACACCTCGCCTAGCTCATTCATAAGAACGGCTACTTTGCGGTCTTTATTTTTTTCTTGAATTAATATGTTTTTAAGTAATGTCGTTTTTCCAGCACCTAAAAAACCAGAAAGAATGTATATAGGTATCTTCATCATAAACTCCTCAAATTTTTAATTAAATTAATAGTAGTGAAAAATCCATAAGAAGGCAAGGTAAATACGTATTAAATAGTGAATCTGATTAATTGTTTAAAACCAAGTTTTGTGGTATGTTTACTTGAGATTAACAAAACAGTAGATTTTAAGAATAGTATAAAGAAAAATTGCTAACTTCAATGGCTTGTAAATTCATTTGAGGGAGACGAGAAAAATGAAATATGGATTTTGGTTGCCGATCTTTGGAGGCTGGCTACGTAATGTGGAAGATGAAAATATGCCTACAACTTTTGAATATGCCAAAAAAGTCATTAAATCAGCAGAAGAGTGGGGATTCGATACGACTTTAATTGCTGAACTGTACTTAAACGATATAAAAGGTCCCGAACATGATTCATTAGAAGCTTGGACAACTGCCGCTGCTTTAGCTGCCGTTACTAATAAAATTGAAATTATGACTGCCATAAGACCAGGCTTTCATAATCCAGCTGTTGCAGCTAAGATGACAGCAAATATTGATGCACTTTCAAACGGAAGATTCACTTTAAATGTGGTATCGGCATGGTGGGAAGAAGAAGCACGACAATATAACGGAATCTTCACTGAGCATGATGAACGATATGCACGTACAAAAGAATTCATTGATGTATTAAAAGGACTATGGACAAAAGATACATTTACGTATAACGGGAACTATTACAATATTCAAAATGCTAAGTTACATCCAAAGCCGGTTCAACGACCAAATCCAATTCTCTATGCAGGTGGAGAGAGTGAGGCAGGTAAACAAACAATTGCTGAAACTTGTGACTCTTATGTGATGCATGGCGGTAGTGTTGAAGAAATAGCTGCTAAAATTCGGGATATGAAAGAGAGAAGAAATAAATTAGCTCTTCCGGAATTTGGAAGTTTTGGGATGGCCGCTTATGTAATTTGTCGTGATACAGAGGAGGAGGCACAGCAAGAACTTGCTCGTATTACAAATGTTAAGGAAGGCAGCGCTTATGCGGGGTATAAAGACTTTACTAGTAAGTCACACCTCGAGCAAGAGATAAAACTTCAGGATTATTCCGTATCTAATCGTGGGCTTCGTCCTCAATTAATTGGAACGCCAGAACAAATTGCAAATCGTATCTTGCAATATGAACAAGCAGGTCTTGACTTATTATTAATGCAATTTTCTCCTCAATATGAGGAAATGGAACGCTTTGCTAAAACAGTTATGCCATTAGTAGAAGAGAAGAGAGCAGCATTATTGAAAAAGTAAACTAAAGAGGAGAGTCACCACATGGAAAAGATTTATGTTATACACGAGAACGATGAATGGACGATTCATTTGACGAGAAGATTAGATGAACTAGCTTTACCATATGAGGTTTGGCATATGGCTAATGGCCTAGTTGATTTAAGCGCTGAACCGCCAGAGGGTGTTTTTTATAGTAGGATGAGTGCTTCCTCTCATACAAGAGGCCACCGTTATGCACCTGAACATACGGCAGGAGTTCTTGCATGGTTAGAAAAACATGGACGAAAAGTTTTTAATGGAACTCGAGCACTACAGCTTGAACTTAGTAAGCTTCAGCAATATATGGCTTTAAACCAATTGGGTATTCGCACACCAAGGACTGTGGCAGCTGCTGGGAAAGAACAAATAATAGAAGCTGCTAAAAGATTTGATGGTCAAAAAATTATCACAAAACATAATCGTGCTGGAAAAGGTCTTGGTGTTCAACTCTTTGATAGTGTAAGTGCAGTTGAAAACTATGTGAGAAGTGATCAATTTGAAGAACCAATAGATGGCATTACTTTAGTGCAAGAGTATATCCAATCACCAGACAGTTCTATTACGCGTTGTGAGTTTGTTGGTGGGAACTTTCAATATGCAGTTAGAGTGGACACGTCGGAAGGATTTGAGCTTTGTCCTGCTGAGGCATGCCAAATCGGTGACCTATTCTGTCCAGTTGGTGAAGAAGTGGAAACAAAGCCAAAGTTTCAAATCATCGAAGGATTCAATGATCCGATTATTGAAAAGTTTGAAACCTTCCTTGCTGTGAATCAAATTCAAGTAGCTGGAATTGAATTCATACGAAATAGTGAAGGTGAAATTTTCACGTATGATGTCAATACAAATACGAACTACAATCCTGAAGCCGAACAGGTAGCGGGTAAATTTGGAATGCTAGAACTAGCTAAGTTTTTACGAGATGAGCTGGAAATAGTTAAAGGATCTTTAGTTGGTTAGTAATAAAGGAGACTTATTTTCTTAAATGAAAGTAAGTCTCCTTTATTTGTAGGGCAAAAAAGAATATGATGAAAGTAAAATCTTAAAAGGTGGTACATATGGAGAGATGTGGCTGGGTAACGGAAGATCCTATATATATTGACTATCACGATCATGAGTGGGGGGTACCTGTTCATGATGATCGGCTACTGTTTGAATTACTGAATCTTGAAGGGGCACAGGCAGGATTAAGTTGGATTACGATCTTAAAAAAACGAGAAAATTATAGACAAGCATTTGATGGTTTTAACCCTGAAATCATTGTCACCTATGATGAAAAGAAAATTGAAGAGCTATTCCAAAACGAAGGGATTGTAAGAAATCGCTTAAAGATAAAGGCGGTCGTGGGTAATGCGCATGCATATTTTAAAGTGTTAGAAGAGTTTGGGTCATTTTCTGTGTACATATGGTCATTTGTTAATGGTAAACCTATTCAAAATCATTTTGAGAGTTTAGCAGAAGTTCCTGCAACTACGTCAATCAGTGATAAATTAAGTAAAGACTTAAAAAAGCGTGGTTTTAAATTTGTAGGTAGCACCATTTGTTATGCCTTTATGCAGGCAGTGGGTATGGTCAATGATCATGTTGTATCTTGTCATTGTTATAAAAAGAATAGATAGTGTTGTGCAGATAGTTGAAAATGTGTGCAGAACAGTTTGAGATTCGTGTAGAAAATTTAAAAAACGTGCATAAAACTTTAAAACTGTGCAGATATTCCTCAAATACGTGCGTAAGTGGTTTGTGCAGCGAAAAAAACAAAATTCTCATCAAATTTTAATGTTCTTTTCAGGTTTCTTTAAGATGCAAACGGTACATTATGTATAACAAAGAGATCAAAAAGGAGTTATGTAATATGGGATACTATGATGAACATATTGAAACTAGATCAAAAACAAAAAAAAGTTCTCCTAATGTTTTTGTTTCAACTGTGATTGGTGGATGTATAGGCTCAATCATTACGTTAATGGCGGTCTCACCAATCTTTGAAGGGAAAACCGAACCTACCGTTAGTGAACAAGAAAATGTAGCAGCAATGGGGAATTCGTTTGAAACAGTAAGTGTCAATGTGGAAACCGATATAACAAAAGCAATTGAAAAAGCTAGTGGAGCGGTGGTAGGAGTCATTAATATTCAGAATAATCGCATGCTTGAACCGGATAAAGAAGCCGGAACTGGTTCTGGTGTTATTTACAAAAATGAAAATGGTAAAGCGTACGTTGTCACAAATGCCCATGTCATTGAGGGGGCTAATAAAATAGAAATAAGTTTAGAAGATGGCAACAGAGTAGAGGGGAAGTTACTAGGCAGTGACATATTTATGGACCTGGCAGTTATTGAAATTGATGGTACAAAGGCTGAACATGTTGCGACATTTGCATCCTCTGAATCTCTTAAGCTTGGGGAACCAGTCATAGCAATTGGTAATCCGTTAGGGCTTGAATTTTCAGGATCGGTTACACAGGGTATTATTAGTGGTTTGGATCGGTCCATTCCAGTTGACTTGAACCAAGATGGAGAGGCTGATTGGGAGGCGGATGTTATTCAAACAGATGCAGCGATCAATCCAGGGAATAGCGGTGGTGCTTTAATAAATGTAAATGGGGATGTTGTCGGGATTAACTCAATGAAAATTAATCAAACTGCAGTTGAAGGTATTGGCTTTTCTATTCCGATTTCAATTGCAGAGCCAATTATTGAAAGTCTTGAGCTACATGGTAAAGTAAAACGGCCATATTTAGGAGTGGCAACTCGTTCCTTGTCTGATGTAGCGAGCTATCATTGGCAGCAAACTTTCCATTTACCAGAAGGAGTAACAGAAGGAGTGTTTATTGATCAAATTGGCACAGGTTCGCCAGCCGAAAAGGCAGGCTTACAAGAAATGGATGTCATTACCGAGCTAGATGGTCAAAAAATTAAAACGGTAGTGGAACTCCGTAAGTTTTTATACCTACAAAAGCAAGTTGGAGAAGAGATGAACATTACGTATTATCGTAACGGAGAAAAGAAAGTAGCAACCATGAAGCTGGAAGAAATTCCAAGTCAATCCTAAACTCTAGAAAGAGCTATCTGAAGGAGATAGCTCTTTCTTTCGGTTTCTTCTTTTCAAATATCATCAACTCATACTATTATAAGAGTAAAAAAAGGAGCCGGTGATTATGAAGAAAATATTGATTATAGAAGACGAAAAGAACATCACTCGATTCCTAGAATTAGAACTAAAGCATGAAGGATATAGTGTCAGTACAGCAGATAATGGCCGTTTGGGTCTTGAAAAAGCACTAGAGGAAGATTGGGATTGTATATTGCTAGATTTAATGCTTCCGCAGTTAAATGGCATTGAAGTTTGCAGAAGAATTAGAACAAGTAAAGCCACACCGATCATTATGATTACAGCCAGAGATAGTGTGATGGACCGGGTGTCTGGTTTAGATAGCGGGGCGGACGATTATATATCAAAGCCATTTGCCATTGAAGAATTATTAGCTAGAATACGTGCAATGCTTAGAAGGTCATCTACCATTTCAGACGGTGATGAAGAAATAGTAACTTTTCGTGACTTGATGTTAAAAGTACAAGCAAGACAAGTTCTGAAAAATGGTCAAAATATTGATCTAACTAAACGTGAATATGAACTGTTGTATATACTGATGGTGAATCAAAATATCGTGTTGAGCCGTGAAGTGTTATTAAATAAGGTTTGGGGTTATGAAACAGAAGTGGAAACAAATGTGGTAGATGTCTATATTCGCTACTTAAGAAATAAAATTGATTCAGGTGCTACCGATAGTTATATCCAAACTGTACGTGGAACTGGTTACGTGATGAGAACATGAATAGGTTCCTTCAATTATTTCAAAACATCCCACTCAAATGGAGACTGACCTTTTCGAGCTCTTTTCTTATGTTTCTAACTTTCATCCTATTTAGTATCGCACAATATGAAATTCTATATAATTGGTTGCTAGATCAGGAGAGAGAAGCGGTAATTAAGACTCGTGATGAGGTTGCTGCATACTATCAGCAAGTCAATCGACCAAATCAAGATATTCACATAAGGGATCTAGAAAATGTTTTGTTAAAACTAAATGATAAGCACCAGGTCATCAGAATATTAGATAGAAACCATAATATCGTAATCTCTGTGTCGAATGAGTTTCAACAACAACTTGCCCCAGCTGATTATCCGACCATAGAAGGAATTGAACAATTTCGATATAAAGGTGATGACTACCTTGTAACATGGGAGCATGTAAATACTAGATCTTTTCAAGGGACTGTAGAGGTAGTTAGAAATTTAACTTCCTTCCAAGATTTAATCCATATCATCTTACTAATTACCATTGGTTTTGCGTCCGCCACTATTTTAATTAGCATCGTTAGTGGAATTATTATTTCAAGACAGTATATTAATCCTATTAAAGAGCTCAATGAAGACATTATGAAAATTAAAGAAGAAGGCTTTCAAACAAGAGTGAAGGAATCAAAACACGAGGATGAATTTAAAGAGCTGACCAAGATTTTTAATGAAATGTTGGAAAGGGTTGAAGATACTTTACAAGGGCAAAAACAATTTGTTGAAGATGCATCTCATGAGCTAAGAACACCTATTGCAGTTATAGATGGCCATCTCTCCCTTCTAAATAGATGGGGGAAACATGACCCGGAAGTTTTAGAAGAGTCACTTGAAGTATGTAAGACAGAGATTAATCGGTTACAAAAGTTGATTGTCGAGCTACTTGATCTAACAAGGTCTGAAGCAGTAATAGAAGAAATAGATATTAAGCCAATCGAGATAACAGAGGTTATTGAACAGCTTACTAAATCATTTTCAGTACTTCATCCTGAATTTGAGATTACTTGTCATACTGAGGTATTCGGTCATCAACAGGTCCAAATCTCTAAGCATCATCTCGAACAAATTTTATTAATTTTATTGGATAATGCTGTTAAGTATTCACTCGAGGATCAACGCATAAATGTAAAGGTTCTTAAAGAGGAAAATTCTATTGTACTTGAAGTTAAAGATTATGGAATTGGGATATCGCATCTTGAAAAGGAAAAAATTTTCCACCGCTTTTACCGGGTAGATAAAGCTAGAAGTAGGGATATGGGTGGAACAGGTCTAGGCCTTGCAATAGCCAAAAGACTAGTAAAGAAATATAAAGGCACCATTTCTGTATCAAATAAAGAAGAAGTAGGATCCTCTTTTATCGTAAAATTTCCGATTATATAAGCATCAATGGGTTAGGTAATTCTGGCCCATTGGTGTTTTTTGTTTTCTGTTTTTGCGAAAGCAACAATCCATACGAATACTGCTTTTTTTATTTTACTATTTTACAAAACTGTTACGAAGCAATTACAAGCGGTCGTACCTCTGCTGTAGTTATCGAAACCTGTTCATACGAAAAGTTATTTACTAAAGGCTGTATTTTATAGGCTTTTTTCTAAAACTTAGTTGCTTTTTAGACTACTTTATCTGCAGTATAGCTTATTCTAAACGATAAAATGCCATATTTATCGTTAGAATAGACAACTCTCTCTATCTAAAGCACTGAAAATTTTACAGGAGTAGCAATCTTTACAAAAACAGCTATTTTATATTTATTGTTGCTTTTTCGAATCCAAGTTCGTATCGCTTCTAAAGTAGACATAGGTCTTGATTAGTCGAAAGCGCCTTATTAAAAAACAGTGGAGGTCATCATGAGTTCACGAAATGCATACTACGACAATGCCAAGTTTTTGCTAATTTTCTTAGTGGTGTTTGGTCATTTGATTCAGTCTTTTATTGAAACAAACAAGATCATCTTAACTCTTTATCATTCCATTTATGTTTTTCATATGCCAGCTTTTATCCTTATTTCAGGTTTCTTTGCAAAAGGATTTAACCAAAAGGGGTATCTACAAAAAGTTGCGAAAAAATTAATCTTACCTTATTTAATATTTCAAGGCATATACTCCTTTTTTTATTACGTCATAAAAGGTGAAGAGTTATCCTCTCTCAATCCATTGGACCCTCACTGGTCACTATGGTTTCTGATTAGCTTGTTTTGTTGGAATTGTATGATATATGTCTTCACAAAACTACAAGCTTATGCTGCGATTGTATTATCATTAATTCTTGGTTTAGGAGTTGGATATATTAATGAAATAAATAGCTTTTTAAGTTTGTCTCGTACTTTTGTCTTTTTCCCATTATTTCTTGTGGGCTTCTATCTGAATCAAGAACATTTTCAAAACATGAAGGTACTTCATGTAAAGCTTATCTCAGTCGTAGTCATGGTATCTACTTTTACTCTGTTTTACTATTTATCTGACTTTAACTATCAATGGTTATTTGGATCTAAACCATATGAAATGTTAGGGGCATTTGGTGTTTCTGGTCCTATCATTCGTTTGGCACTATATAGTTTGTCATTTGTGACAACGCTAGCCTTCCTAACATTGGTACCCTCCAGACGACTTTTCTTCACAAAATGGGGAACGAGTACCCTATACGTTTATTTACTTCATGGCTTTTTTGTTAAACTATTTAGAAGTAGTGAGCTTGTTCATTTAATTGACAGGTCCCAACAATTACTCCTTCTTCTAATTGTGTCGATGTTTTTAACGATGATGTTATCAAGTAGATTGATTAGAAAGCTAACACAACCGTTTGTTGAAGCAAAATCAAATTTCTGGAAACAGCAGTTGAAGGATATAACCGGTTCTAGAAGACTTCAGAATCGTTAGTGATGGAGGAGAAATATAAACAAGGATGACACCTGCTTTTATTTCTCCTACCTTTAAAAATGAAACTGTTATGAATTTGTGCTAAAGTTACCTTATAATAAATTGTAATTTATAATTAGGAGTGACGATTTTGGTTGAAAGAAGAAAACCAATACAAGTAAGTGAAGCGGTTCAGAAAGTAATGAACTTTGCAAAGTCAGGGGAAATTGAAGAAGTCTCTATTATAGATGCATACGGAAGGTATTTAGGTGAGGATTTAATCGCAACTAATCATGTCCCTCCTTTTGATCGGTCTCCTTATGATGGCTTTGCCATTCGAGCGATAGATAGTCAGCAGGCTTCTCTGCAACAAGAAGTTGAATTTGAGGTAGTCGAGGAAATCGGGGCTGGCTATGTTGCTACAAAGGAGTTACAGCCTTTTCAAGCTGTCAGGATTATGACTGGTGCACAAATGCCTGTTGGCTGTGATGCTGTCGTTATGCTGGAGTTAGCAAGAGAAATTGAGCGTGAAGGAAAAAAATATATGAGTATTAAACGTTCTTTTAACTCAGGTGATAATATTTCATTTCAAGGTGAAGATACAAAAAAAGGGACAGTATTAGTTCAAAAAGGAACAAAAATTAATCCTGGTGTACAGGCGTTATTGGCAACCTTTGGATACGGAACCGTGAAGGTCGCTAAGAAGCCTAAAATTGGCGTTTTTGCAACAGGAACTGAGTTACTAGAAGTCGATGAGGAACTACAACCAGGAAAAATACGAAATAGTAACGCTTATATGATCTGCGCACAAATAGAAAGAAGTGGAGCTATTCCACTTTATTTTGGTACTCTTCCAGATGATTTTGAGCATTGTTATAAGATGATTGAAAATAGTCTTGACCAAGTGGATTTCCTTATCACCACTGGTGGCGTTTCTGTAGGGGATTATGATTATTTACCTGATATTTATAAGAAGCTTGGGGCTTCCGTGTTATTTAATAAAGTTGCAATGAGACCTGGAAGTGTTACTACTGTTGCAGAGATGAATGGTAAGCTGCTATTTGGATTATCCGGTAATCCTTCAGCGTGCTACGTAGGTTTTGAGTTGTTTACAAGACCTATCGTTCAAACGTTTTTATTTAATTCGAAACCACATTTAATAAAAGTACAAGCGATATTAGATGAGAATTACCCTAAACCAAATCCATTTACAAGATTTGTTCGGAGCCGAATATCTTACGAGGCTGGTACTTTGAAGGTGGCACCAAGTGGGTTTGATAAATCCAACGCGGTTTCATCTTTAGCTGCTGCTAATGCGTTTATGATCCTTCCAGGAGGTACTAGGGGTTATGAGAAGGGGATGATTGTAGACGCTCTATTATTAGATACAGAGGATGGAAGTTCATGGCCATGGGCTTAAAGCTCCCTATTTTGCAAGTTGTCGGATATCAAGATAGTGGAAAAACAACCTTAATGAAAAAACTAGTAAGTAGTTTTACTATGAAAGGATATAGAGTAGGGACCATTAAACATCATGGACATGGTGGAACACCTGATTTTGGTGACGAAGGTAAGGATACTGCTTTCCACAGGCAAGCGGGTGCGGCAGTCGTAGGAGTTGAAGGTGAGGGGATTCTCCAATTAACAGCTGGGCAAATAAATTGGAGCTTAGAAAATATCATTTCCTTGTATCATTCCTTTTCACTTGACATGATTTTGATTGAAGGCTATAAAGCCGAACATTATCCTAAGGTCGTGTTAATTCGCAATCAGGAAGATTGTTTGCTTCTACAAAAGTTATCGAATATTCTTTGTGTCATTTCAGAAATACCGTTAGCTGCGGAATATCGTACCAACTATCAATTTTTTGTAAGGTCAGAGGAAGATAAATATATGACTTATATTATGAGAGAAGTAAGGGGAGACCTTGATGAATGATAAACTATTTGAAATTATTGCAGAACCAATTCCAGTACAGAGTATTATCGATAAAGTGCTTGACCGCAATGCAGGGGCAATCACAACATTTATTGGAACAGTTCGTGAACTAACTTACGGGAAGAAGACTCTTTATTTAGAATATGAATCTTACATTCCCATGGCTGAAAAAAAATTAGAGCAGATTGGAGCGGAAATCCAGAAGCAATGGCCAGATGCCAAAGTAGCCATCACCCACCGGATAGGTCGTTTAGATATTACAGATATCGCTGTTGTCATTGCTGTATCAACCCCTCATCGTAAAGATGCTTATCAAGCGAATGAATATGCGATTGAACGGATTAAAGAAATTGTGCCTATATGGAAAAAAGAGCATTGGGAAGATGGGGAAAAGTGGATAGGAAACCAGCTTGAAACGAAAGAATATCCAAAAGGGCATCCAGAGGAGGAAGACCTAACGTGATACAAATTTTATTATTTGCTAATTTGAAAGATCAGGCTGGCGCTGAAAAGGTAGTTGTAGATGCCAAAGAATTGACAGTTAAGGAACTACTACAAATACTGCAAGAAAAGCACTCGTTAACGAACCTTGAGCAGGTCATGGTTGCAGTGAACGAAGAGTATTCAACTTCGGAAGATCTAGTTAAGTCTGGTGATACCGTAGCATTAATTCCTCCAGTTAGTGGAGGCTGATTTATATAGGCTTTTTTCGTATAAATAGTTGCTTTTCTAAAATCCAAAGTCGGATTTTACTTGGTAGTACAGTGGTTTTTTAAAAATAAAGACAGCTGCTTCTTTCTAACAATTATTACTTCAGTTTAATAGTATTAGAAGAGAAGTTTATTTTAAAAAATTATTTTAAAAAATCAATAAAGTTCTAGAAAAGAGCCTTTACAAAAAAAGGAGTGCATATGCACTCTTTTTTTGTGGTGAGATTGGGGAGTGTACTTGAAATAAAGTAATTTCCTTCTTTTACTGATAAAACAAAAATATCACTGACCATGCGAAAGGATATCAATGGGATATAGAGAATAAATTAGAATATCAAGTTGTTCGATTATTCTAGAGGGGATGGGATTTCAATGAAAGCAGTACTTGTAACTGAATTCGGTGGTGCAGAGGTATTAAAATATACAGAAGTAGAATTACCGGAAGTTAAGTCGAATGAAGTACTTATTAAGGTTGATGCAACAAGTGTTAATTATGCAGACATTAAGGCCCGTTTTGGACAGAAAGGAGCAAATACTCCACCGTTTATACCAGGGTTAGATGCAACTGGTACCATTCAACAAGTTGGTTCTAATGTAAAAGGATTAAAAGTAGGGCAACGTGTCATTTCCTTTCCACACGGTGGTACGTATGCTGAATATGTAGTAGCTAGTGAATTACTTACATATGAGATACCTGAGTCAATTAGTTTAGAAGTAGCTGCTGCTTCGCCAATTGTCTCCTTTCTCTCCTACACCCTTTTAGCTGATTTGGCAAGAATGAAAAAAGGTGAAACAGTAGTTGTACATTCAGCTGCTGGGGGTGTCGGTTCTACAGCGGTTCAGTTCGCTAAACTATTAGGCGCCGGTACAGTGATCGGAACGGTTGGGAACCTTGCTAAGGCTAATATTGCTTTAGAAGCTGGTGCGGATTATGTCTTATCTTATGAAGAAGGCGACTTCGCAAAAGAAATCAATGAGATTACAAGTGGTAATGGCGCAGACATCATACTTGATTCCGTGGCAGGAAGTGTAACAGGTAAAAGTTTAGAATGTTTAACTCCGTACGGAAGACTTATTAATTTTGGTAATTCAAGCGGGGGAGTTGGCCAATTTACTACTTCTGATGTTCATGCAAGCTGTCGGTCTGTTCTTGGATTTAGCCTAGGAACAACTAGAAAGAAAAGACCACAATTGATCGGGGCTATTGCAGAAAAAGTAATCCCTTTGTTAGCAGACGGTAGGATTAATATTAAGATAGGTAAGCATTTTCCATTGGAAGAAGCAGCGCAAGCTCAAAGCTGGATTGAAAGCCGACAAAGTATTGGGAAAGTTCTATTGAAGGTTACTTAATAGAATACATGGTCTTGGAAAAGGTTACTAAAAAAGTATTTTACAATACAAAGGGAAGGAAGTGGAAGATGATAAAATTTATAAAGATGAAAATAGAGGTGAATAAGAGGGATGCGTAGGTTTTATTTATTATCTTTTTTAGTTTTGTTCATAACTGCTTGTTCCTCAGATGTTGTTGAGAATGTAGAACGAGTAGATCTTATTTATTGGGAAACAGAGGAAAAAAAATCAGAGGATGAGTTAATTAATCAGCAGGATGTAGTTAAAATATTTGTTAATACAGTAAACAACGCAAAGAAATTAAATGAACAAAAAATTATAAAAACCAAGCCATTACTGTCTTTTTCGTTAGGTATAAAAGATGATAAATCCAAAAAATATCATCTTTGGATTACCGAGAAGGGTGAAGGATATATTCAACGACTTCTACCAGATCCAAATGGAACCTTCAAAATAGATAACAATTCAGTTAGGGAGCTTGAAGCATTCTTTGAAGAAAAGGGAAATGTGAGTTTTATATCGGGTGAGATAGATTTTGAAGTAAATGACTAAAACTGATATAGAAATGCTAATAACTGTAACTTTACAATAACCCGAAGATGTATTAATTGGAAGCATATGAAGTTATAGTTGGTTATCTAGAGAGTCCAGAAAAAGAAAAACAAATACCTATTAGATCACAGAAATAATGATAGTAAAAGAGAAATAGGGGGGAATTAATAGGATTAGTTCTTCATGTACTAGAAAGTTGGAGTGCAAAAAAACTGGAGGAAATCGTTAATGGAAATATTAATACAAAGGGTTATACATGCATTATGTTTAACATAAGACTTCTATGATGATCTAGATGAAAATTGTTTAAGATTAAGAATTACGGAAGTCCCTTCCAATACTATTGGACAACAAGCTTATTGTATTGTCGGAGCTAGAGAAAGTTATTTAAAAGCATTAAAAGTTGGCAAGTGGGATGGGTTTAATTGTAGTTTACCTGAAACTGATAATAAAACTTTACTAGTGAGCAAATTAATAGAGACTCGTACAAACATAGAGACATTCTTACAAGATATAATCATGTGTGAAATTAACACTAATCTATTAATTGATTTACTAGAGCATGAGGTTCAGCATCACGGACAGTTAATTCGTTATGCGTATGCTAATAAACTTGAATTTCCTAAAAGTTGGGGAATTCGTTATACCGTTTAGTATCTATCTTTAAATTTGGGTTTATGAAAAAGAAAGGGAGTGAAGGAGTAAAAGCCAGCCTTTTATGATGAATTATTTAACATTGCTACTTGTTGTCATGTTGAGTGCGTGTGCGAATGTTGATACAAAGCAAGATGTTGAAGTGTTTATGGCAATTACATTCGAGGAAAAGGAGGAAGGGTTTGGAGAGCAAACTGGATATAAGAAAGTAAACGCAATTACAACGATTGAAAAAAGTAATCATCATCTGGAAACAGATCTTAAAACAATAGAAGATTACTATGACTTAGAAGGAAATTACCTGAAAACAACCATCCTTCATTCCCAATACAATAAATCTTATGTAATTCATGCAAAAGAAGGAGATGATGTAAGAAAGAAATTCAAGAGCCTTCAACCATTCTTATACCAATTGATTCGTATGGAGAATATAGATTAGATAGTATGTCAGAAGCAGAAAAAGAAAAGGTGAAAAAACACATCTTATCCATTCTTGACCAAATGGAACTTGAATAATTAAAAGTATTTGGTTCTGTAAGAAAAAAGAAGGCTTGGACAATAAGTCCAAGCGTTAGTTATGGTTACACTTTTATACCTTCAAATACTGAGATATTATTATTTCAGTATAGTGTTTAAAACGTGATTTCGTTCTGATTTTTCACTATCACTTACTAAATCATACTTTTTTAATAAATGAAAAATCTCATTCAATTCTGTTTGATTCGGTGATTTCTCCAAGAAATTTTCTGTTTTGTAAAACAATTCCTCTGGCAGAAATTCCTTCTGGCTATATAGTTTACTTTTTACATCCTCTAGTGAATGGTCAAGCTTACAATTACTCATACTAACCTCCGATATGTGACATTTCGACTTTACTTCTATCTCTTGTCACGCTACCTCTTTCTTCAGAATAGCGATCTTTTCTTCCGTTCCACAGATTTTGCAGAAGCTCTGTTAACTCTTCATCTGATAAGTTTGAACGTAATGGAGATCTAATATCATGGCCATTTGTTGCAAATAAACAAGTATATAACTTTCCTTCTGCAGATAACCTAGCACGATTACAGGAAGAACAGAAGGCGTCTGATACAGAAGAAATGACACCAATTTCATCATGTGATCCAACGTATCTAAAGCGGGTTGCCACTTCTCCTGTATAATTAGGGGCAATGGCTTCTAGGGGCATAACGGAATTAATATCTTCAATAATTTGTTTCTTTGAATATACATCATCAAGTTTCCATTGATTTGTGTTTCCTACATCCATAAACTCAATGAAACGTAGAATATGTCCTTTTTCTCTGAAGAACTTAGCCATAGGGATAATTTCGTCTTCGTTCATCCCTTTTTTGACAACCATATTAATTTTCACTTGAAGTCCTGCATCAGCAGCTGCATCTATTCCATCTAGGACGGTTTGAACAGTTACACCGCGTCCGTTAATTTTGCCAAAAACCTCATCCTTTAACGAGTCTAAACTAATAGATACACGTTTTAAACCAGCTTCTTTTAAAGGTTTTGCATACTTAGGTAGGAGAGAGCCATTAGTTGTCATTGCAATATCCTCTACACCTTTTATTGCGTTTATTTTTGTAATTAAGTGGTCTAAATCTTTTCGCATTAAAGGCTCTCCACCAGTAATTCTAATCTTCTGAACACCAAGTGAGTCAACAAAAATCTTCGTTAGTCTTTCTAATTCTTCGAAAGATAGAAGTTGGTCCTTTTTTAAAAATTGAAAATCAGGTCCGAATATTTCAGCTGGCATGCAATAGCTACATCGGAAATTGCATTTATCTGTAACTGAAATTCGTAAATCACGTAAAGGGCGATTAAGTTGATCAAGTACTTGTGGTTTAGTCAACTTGAATCAATCCTCCTTTCTACTCTTTTACAATACGATGAGCATGAGAGTATACGTTAAAAGATGTTCCACGTATAAATCCAACAGCTGTTATATTTAAGTCATTCGCTAATTTAATGGCTAAGTCTGTAGGGGCAGATTTAGATAATACAATACCTACACCAATCTTAGCCGCTTTCAATAGGACTTCAGATGAGATTCTACCACTAAATACGATTACTTTATCACGAACAGGCACTCTATTTAATAAACTATATCCATATAATTTATCTAGGGCATTATGACGACCGATATCAGTTCGACTAATCATCATTTCATTAGGCGTACATAGTGCAGCATTATGTACACCACCGGTTTGTTGGAATACGATACTACTATGTTGCATTTCATTCATGAGTTTAATACATTGCTCAGGAGTTAGGGTAGTGGTAGACGTTGATGTCTTCGCCGTTTTAGCATCATTGTGGAAGTAAAACTGACGGCTCTTCCCGCAGCAAGATCCAATAAAACGCTTTGAATAGTATTCTTGACTCGTGGTAATATCAGCGTGTAACTCGACATAGGCATAGCCCTTGTCTTCATCAATATTCAATGATTTAATATCATCTCTAAAACGAATTACACCTTCTGATGCAAGAAAGCCAATAACCATTTCATCAAAATGCGTTGGCGTGCAAACCATTGTAGCAAATTCCATATCATTAACGAAAACGGTAAGAGGAAATTCTAATACAATGTCATCTTCATGGTCTTGAAGCACACCATCGGCGTATTTAATAATTTTTTGTCTGATACTCATGTTTTGAGTCATGTTAATCACCTATTATCATAAATTAAGGTCTTTACTAAACCTTTATATTGGTCAATACAATAGAAGACTTTTTTCCCTAGATGCTGCAAATATATTTATTGAAAAGATACAGTCTAGATTACTAAAAATATAAACATAGAAATTTAAAAGAAACAAGCCAAAAGAATTATGTTAGTTTTTTACAGAAGAATTATGATAAAAAACTGTTGCGGTTGTCGAAATTTGGTGATAATATTTGCTTACAAAGTTCATAAATTCGTAACATGTTGATTCAGAGATAGCGACCCTGTCCTCGTCTCAAAATGTTAAGAATTGTAAGCGATAAAACTGTTGGTCCGATAGTAGCGTAACCTGCTTGAAACTAACCGTCATTCCGGCTAATTGATGTAAAACCATTGCATCATAACTGTGTTTGGCGGTTTTTATTTGTTCTTTGGTAGATATTATAAGGGGGAAATTAGGGTGAAAAAGACAAAAAATCGTTGGCTTATAGCTTTATCTGCAATTTTTATTCATTTATCAATTGGTTCAGCTTATGCTTATAGTGTTTACAAAAATCCTATTAGCGAACAACTTGGATGGAGTGGTACTCAAGTTTCACTAGCTTTCACACTTGCTATTGTGTTTCTTGGTTTAGCTGCTGCAATTGGTGGGAAATATGTAGAAAAATATGGTCCAAGAAAATCTGCTACAGTTTCTGCAATTTTATTTAGTTTAGGTCACTTAGGTTCTGGATTTGCGGTATCAATCGAATCTTTACCACTATTCTTATTCATGTATGGGGTTGTTGGGGGGATTGGTCTTGGTATTGGTTATATTTCTCCAGTATCAACACTTGTAAAATGGTTCCCTGACCGTCGTGGTCTAGCAACTGGTATGGCAGTATTCGGATTTGGTGCAGGGGCACTAATTACTAGTCCAATTGCTGCAAACCTAATCGTTTCAATCAATATCCAAAGCACATTCTACATTCTAGGTGTTGTATATCTAGTTCTAATGATGCTAGGTGCATCTTATATTGCGCGTCCAGAAGAAGGATGGGCACCTAAAGGCTTTGATGCAAAACAAAATGCAGCTGGTGCAAAAGCAAAAACAGACTTGTCACAACTTACAGCAAATGAAGCAGTTAAGACAAAGCGCTTCTGGTTATTATGGACAATGATCTTTATTAACGTATCTTCTGGAATTATGATTATCTCTGTTGCTTCACCTATGGCTCAAGATATGGTAGGTATGTCAGCGGCTGCTGCTGCTACGATGGTAGGTCTAATGGGACTATTAAACGGAGCAGGTCGTATTGGATGGTCTTCTATTTCAGATTTCATCGGTCGTCCAGCAGTTTTCATCACATATTTCAGTATTCAAATTGCGGCGTTCATTTTAATTCCTATGACGACAAACGCATTCTTGTTCCAATTATTAATTCTTTTAGTTCTAACTTGTTACGGTGGAGGATTTGCTGCATTACCTGCATTTATCGGGGACCTGTTTGGTACTAAGCAATTAGGTGCTATTCACGGTTATATTTTAACTGCATGGTCATTAGCAGGTGTAGTTGGGCCTATTACAGTTTCTTACATTAGAGAAACTACAAACAGCTATAACGCGGCTTTCTATATTTTCACTGGGCTATTAATCGTTGCATTTATTGTTTCATTAGTTATGAAGGCAGATATTAAGAAAATCCGTCAACAAAATGAAGCTGTAACAAAAAAATCTTTAGTAAGCTAATTTACTTTCTTCTTTAACTTATATGTGTTAAAATACCTATCATGATTTAACCTCAAGGTAGGAGGATCACATGAATAAGTATGAAGCTGAATTTAGCAACCTAGTTCGCACATTCAGAAAAAAACATATGGGAAAAGGTCCAAGTAAGATTACAACAACATTTGTGAAAAATTGGGCAATTTGTGAAATGGAAGGTAACCTTTCTCCTGTAGAAAAGTTTATCGCAAGTGCAAATGAAGGGAAACAAGCGCTCCGAGCTGCTAGAACAGAAATGGTAAAGGATATCTATCGAAAGAATCCACCGATTGAAATGGAAGATTTCTTGCAGTGTAAATTTGTGGAATTATTTGTTGATATTGATATAGACAGAGATTTCGGTATGTCCATATTCGTATTTGATGAGGATATACAGCAGAAATTTTCTAAATAACAGGTTTGGCACTTGGTAGCGACCCTGCTAAAGACTAACCACCGTATCATCTAATGCATGTTTATTTTTTGCACTTAGATCACGGTGGTTTTTTCTTTTGGTTGTAATGAAAAAAATGTCGAAAAAACTTTAAAGTAGAAAAGTCTTATAGTATCTATAGGCTTACTTTAAGAATGTTAGCTAGTAAAAGTAGCCTATTGATAATTAGTAATGCAATTGTCGTTAGGCTAGTTTTTCTAAATATATAATTAAAATGGATTAAATAGAGTAGGAGTGAACTTAAAATGGGGAAAACAAAACACCAGGGTCCAATGAAGGCAACGAAAGCCCTACAACCTAAGCACTGGGTAAGTCCTGTACCATTTGGTTTAGGCAAGGTGAAGCCTCATCATTTCCGCGATACAATGAAAGTCGCTTGGGATAATAGAGATAATTTGGGTTATGCAACAAAAATTATTACAGAAGGCGTTTGCGATGGATGTGCATTAGGTGTATCAGGTCTTTCAGACCAAACACTTAAAGGTCCACATATGTGTACAACAAGAATGAACGTTTTACGTTTAAATACAATGCCTGCTTTAAAAGAAGAAATTGTTCATGCTGATATTGATGAATTACGTAAATACAGCAGTACTGAGCTTCGCAAGCTTGGACGTATTCCTTATCCATTAATTCGCCGCAAAGGAGAAAGAAAGTTTTCTCGTATTACTTGGGATGATGCAATGGATATGATTGCAGATAAGATGAAGCAACTAGATCCAAAACAATATGCTTTCTTCCTAACAGCTAGAGGAATTACCAACGAATCATATTATGTAGCGGGTAAAGTAGCTCGTTTCCTTGGAACAAATAACATTGATAACGCATCACGTATTTGTCACTCTCCAAGTAAAACAGCACTAAAGCGTTCAATTGGAGTAGGTGCATCAACTGTAAACTATCAAGACTGGTTTGGAACAGATGTAATTTTATTCTGGGGTAGTATTGCGTCTAACTCTTCACCTGTTTCTACTAAATATATGTTAGAAGCAAAGAAGAGAGGTACAAAGATTATTGTTATCAACCCATATAAAGAACCAGCAATGGATAAATATTGGATTCCTTCCAATATGGAGTCTGCTTTATTTGGAACAAAGATTGCAGATGACTTCTATCAAGTAAATATTGGTGGAGACATTGCTTTCATGCACGGTATTATGAAACATTGGTTCGAAATGGAAGAGAAGCAACAAGGTTCTGCCATCAACCATCAATTTGTACAAGAACATGTAAATGGTTACGAAGAACTAAAAGCAACTGTTGAAAAAATTTCTTGGGATGAAATCGTTAAATCTTCAGGTATCTCTTATGAGAGAACAGTTGAATTAGCTGAAATATTAGCAAATAGTAAAAACGCTGTATATGTATGGGCTCTAGGACTTACTATGCACTCATTTGCTACTGATAATATTTCACAAGTTGCAAACTTAGCATTATTACGCGGACATTTAGGTAAAAAGAACAGTGGATTAATGCCATTCCGTGGACACTCTTCTGTCCAAGGTTCTGGTGAAATGGGTGCAGATCCATTCGTATTACCTGGCAGTGATTTTAATCCAAGTGGTATCGAGCGTATGGAAAAGATTTGGAACTTTGAGATTCCAAAATGGCAAGGTGACATTGTTGGGGTAACACTTGAAAATATTTTACTTCCTGAAGATCATGAACGTAAAATTAAGCTTTATTACTTATCAGGTGGTAATTTCTTAGAAACAATGCCTGATCCAAATTTCGTTGAACAAGCATTATCTGAACTTGATATTCGTGTTCACCAAGATATCATTTTCAACACTTCTACACTAGTAGACGCAAAAGAAGCAGTTATCGTCCTACCTGCAAAAACTCGTTATGAGCAAGAAGGTGGCGGTACATCAACTTCTACCGAGCGTATGGTTTACTTCTCGCCTGAGATTGAAGGAAACAAAAACCTTATTGAAGAAGCTCGTGCTGAATGGAAGATTTACATCGACCTTGCTAAGCGTGTAAAGCCTGAAACTGCTCACTTAGTTGATTTTAAAACAGGTCAAGATATTCGCAATGAAATTGCCATTGCAAATACTAACTATGACGGAGTTCAACACCTGAAGAAGAAAGGTGACGTATTCCAATGGGGTGGAGCATGGCTATGTGAAGATGGAATTTGTCCAACTCCAGACGGAAAAGGTAACTTAATCTCTGTTGAAATACCAGACTTAAACAAAAAAGAAGGTCAATTTATCGTGACTTCTCGTCGAGGTAAGCAATTTAACTCTATGGTTTACAAGGAAGTTGATCCATTTAACAATGCAGAGCGTTATGATGTATTAATGAGCGCGGAAGACGGTAAAGAATTAAGCATTGTTGAAGGAGAAGCAATTGTAGTATATAACGGCTTCGGTGTGTTCCAAGGTAAAGCGAAGTTTGTTGATATTGCAAAAGGAAACATTGAGGTTCACTTCCCAGAAGGAAACTTCCTACTACCAAGAGGTCGTTACGAAAAGTTTGCTGGTATTCCAGATTACAATATCACAGCAACTGTTGAAAAAGCTGAGCGTTACACTGCACGCAAAGATTCTCAATATGTTGAAAAGCGTATTGAAGATTTAGAAGTGGATGCTCCAGCTTAATAGATGGAGTGAAAGATAGGGCGAATTCGCCCTATCTTTTTTTTGCTAGTAATGCTGTACTCATAAATTTAAATTTTCACGCATATATTAAAAACTTCCCGCAATAAAACAGTCCACGTAAAACACGATGATTGAACTCCATAAATCTAACTAAAACGATTACTACTAGTATTATTCCTAATATATAATCTACAAAATTTTACAATTAACCTAAATATTACATGGTAAACTAGAATTATAGATTATAAAAAGGAGTCGAAATAATGAGAAATACTTGTAATGAATTAATTTCTTTTGTTGAAAACATAAAAGAATTAAACCATTGTACAGCTGCTTCATTAATGATTCAGCAAGACGGTGAGATTATATTAGAACATTATAGTGGTACACATTCACGTGCTCCTCATGCACCGGTCATCTCTGCAGGATCTCAATTCAATGTTGCTTCTGCCAGAAAAAGCTACTTAGGATTATCTGTTGCCTATGCCATTTATGAAGGTAAAGTGAAACTAGATGATTGCATTTCAGATTACTTAGAAGGTTATGATAAAGACCTACTAGATAAAACTACGATTCGACATTTATGTACTCATTCACATGGTCTAAAAGAACAACGTGATGGAAGTGTGATTAGGGAGTTTAAACCAGGAGAAGGTTGGGCGTACCGGAGAATTAATACCACTATGATTTGTGAGTTAATTCAGCATTTATATGGTAAGCCCTTTACACAATTGATAAAAGAAAGAGTGTTATTTCCTCTAGATTTAACAGAAACAGGTTGGTATACAGAAGAACAAGAGAATTTAGTAAAAGTTATAGTCGAACCGGAACTGCCAGAGATTTCTAGAGTAGGTAAATCAAAAGAAGGATCTGAGTCTAATTTATTTGTTTCGACGAGGGATTTCATAAGATGGGGGGAACTCCACTTAAATAGAGGATACATGAATGGTAAACAGGTTGTCCCAGAAGAGGTTATTGAACTTGCTACTAGTATTCAAAGTCCAACATATCAAGATCTAAGTTTACCTTTAAATGGACTTTTTTGGTATGTACAAGGGTCCCCGGCAGCAATGAGTGAATTAGGGGAACGCGTGCCTGAAGGCTCTTATCAGATTCTAGGAATTACAGGTCCAACTATTTTAGTTATCCCTCATTATAAGGTGGTCGTTGCTAAGATGTATAATAAAGAAAAAAATTATGGGGGAAGAGAGTACTTAAAGTTTATAAAAGAATTCAGCAATAAAGCGGCTGATCTTTTTTTGTAATACGGCAAGGTCTGTATTGTTTGTAGAACAAATATAGATACTGAACGTCTAAATTTGCTCTTGTTATTCACAGAGACCACGAGAACATGGTTTGCAATGCTACAATTTGGATAGTTTCAGCGCAGCCTAAAACCCACTCATAACTAGAGTGGGTTTAATTTATATTCTCATGTGCTTTTTTATACATATTGAATACATCTTTTTCAACAATAATCAACTTTCTTTTATGGCTCATGTTCCCTATAGCTGCTCTAATTCGTTTAGCGGATTGTTCATCGTCTGTCGGGACTCCGCTCACAATTATTCTGTTTCGGTCAACTAATACTTGGATGGTTTGGTCTGAGAAAGCCTGATTTATCTTACCACTTATTCGTTCTTCTAGTAGTTTGTCGGTTGAAATAATTTCATTCGGTTCATACTTGGAAGGTGTAACTCCATGTGACACTGAGGAAGAAGGGTAATGAAAATTATGATCGGATTGAGTTGGTCCACTCATTAGTAATTGACAACCTGTTAGAAAAGAAATAAGACAAATAAATATAACTAGATTCTTCATGTATAGCACCTCCATTTTTATATTGTCCCGAAAGGTAGAATGCTCATACAAAAAAATTAAATGTTTATACTAAAAAATGAATCTAAAATAATGGCTGTTTTCATATAGAATGTTGCTTTCGTAAAAATCCTAAAAGCCGGATCTTTACTCGGTATTCAAAGTATTAGAAAAGAGCCAACATAAAGGAGTATATAATGAAGAAAAAAAATGAACAAAGTCATTTGAATGTTTCGGGATCATTCCAGATCATGAATGAAAATCGAAAAGAGGACTTAGAGGATGTCAAAAGTCGCTACGACCTTGATGAGGAATCTTTATACTATGCAAGACAATTTATGGAGGATTAAAGATAAGCTACATGCTTATCTTTTTTTAAGGGTCTATTTTAAAACTTTATGGTTTTTAGGATTATTTTACTAATAACACTATCTTTTAACACTTTAGATCTGAAGTGATAATCGTTTCTAAATATTTGAAGTAGTAATCTTTATCTATCCTACCAATTATATTTCGTATTGCGAAATAAATACTTCTAGATTACAATGAAGAAAAGAATATGAACAGAAGGAAGCTGCTTATGAAGAGACAACTAATATTATATATGAAGGCTTTATCTGATTTTGGAACCTTCATGGACATGATTGTACTAAATGTAGTCATCTATTCAGCTACTGGGAGTGCGACCTGGCTCGCTGCAACTCTTGCCTCGAGGACTTTAGGCGGGGTAATTGCTAGTTTATTTTCCGGTGTTGTTGCCGATCGATTAGATCGTAGAAAAGTAATGATTTGGGCAGATATACTAAGAGGACTTATTATTCTACTACTGATACCTTTCCCGACTCCAACGGTGATTATTATAGGTTCATTTTTAATAGGATTTATTAGTAGCTTTTTTCATGTAAGTTTTAGTGCAGAAATTCCACAGATGTTTGGGGAGTCTAAGGTACTTGAAACGAATTCTTTGATCTCGAGACTAACTTCAATAAGTTTAGTTGCAGGATTCCTAGGAGCAGGGATAATTACAGATATACTTGGCTATGAAATTACACTATTAATTGACGCAACTACTTATATACTATCAGCAATAGTGTTAATGAGAATTAAATGGGACTCAATGTCAAATAAGTCTGAAGCAGTGGCACCTGGGATTAAACAAAAGCTTATTAGTATCGGCAAGGATATAAAGGAAGTTTATGAATACCTAAAATTGCTACCAGTATTACTTATGTTTAATTTAGTATTTTTAATTGGAGCATTTGCTGGTAGTTCACATAACTTAGGAATCCCATTATTAGCAGAACAGATTGATCCTTTAAGACAAAGTTTTTATTATGGTTTAATCTGGGGAGTATGGGGAGTAGGATCTGTACTTGCCACCTACACATTACCGAAATTAAAGTGGTTAAAAGACGAACGTCTATTCTCTACGGCATATGTTGCAGCTATCTTAATGTCAACAGGCTTCATCTTATTTTTATCAAGTGAAGCAATTCCTTTGATTTTAATCATTGCTTTTTTTACGGGTCTCTTTGATGCATCCTATACAACTTTATATGCAACAATTTTACAAAAATCTAATAATCAGATTCGTGGCAGAATTTTCGGAGTAGGTATGCTTTTAAAATCGTTGGGATTTGCGCTTGGCTTTATCGTAGCGCCAATTCTTATGGAAGCTTTTTCTTTGAAAAATATGGTTTGGATTCTTCATGGAATGTTTATTACGGCTAATATGATGGCTCTCCTTGTTACACTTATATGGAAGAACAAACAAAAGCATGTCACAATTGTAGAAACAAGTTAAAAGACAGGTTCCATATGGGACCTGTCTTTTTCATGCTTAATTAGCAACAATAAAAACTTAGTAAAGACCTACTAAAGAGCTAAATGATTAGAATGCATCCTTTTTTATACGTTTACATAATATTCCCGCTTCCCACGCATTCTAATTGCACAAACATCTGAAGGGGGATATAGCAATGAAAAAGATACTTTCTTCTTTTCTTGTCATTGTATTCCTATTAAATTTACCAGTGGGTTCTACCAACAGTTATAAAGTAGAGGCAAACTGGTTTCATTTTCCTCATTTAGAAGCACATTTTATCAATGTTGGTCAAGGTGATAGCATTTTGGTGGTACTTCCAAATGGCAAAAAGATGCTCATTGATGGAGGACCAAGAGAAAGTGGTCCAAAGATTGTTGATTATTTAAGAAAGCATCTAATTAAGGAACTTGATTTAGTGGTTTCAACTCATCCGGATGCAGACCATATCGGAGGGCTACTTGATGTATTACAATATGTTAAAGTTAATAAAGTATTGGATAGTGGTAAACTTCATACAACTGATACCTACAGAGAGTATCTACAACTCATACGAAGTCACCAAATTCCCATAGAGATTGCCAAAGAAGGACAAAGCATTGACCTTGATAAGAAAGTGAAAATCCAGATAATGAATAGTAATAATGCTGATCAGGAAAATAATGAGGCTTCCATTGTATTAAAAATGACACTGGGGAAAATTGATTATTTATTGGCTGCTGATGCAGAAGAAAAATCAGAATTAGAAATGGTATCTTCGTACCATATTGACTCTGAGATCATCAAAATCGGACATCATGGGTCTATTACCTCCTCTACGGAAGAATTTCTTCAGAGTGTCGAGCCAGAAGTGGCCATTTTATCATTCGGTAAGGAAAACCCTTATGGTCATCCACATAAGGAAGTGATAGAAAGGTTGAAAGATAATGATATAAAGATGTTTTCAACAGCAGACTATGAATCGGTTATCGTCAAAACAAATGGAAGGTCATATAAGGTATTTTCTAAAATACAAGATAAGAATGGGCAGTTGAGTGCAATAGAACCGCAAACATATAAAGGAAATTTAGCTATAACTGAACTGGACCTTAAAAAGGAGAAAGTCACGATAAAAAATAACAGAGATCAAGACGTTCTGATGATGGGATGGAAAATTATTAGTGAGGCTGGAAACCAAATTTTTCAGTTTCCACCTGATTTTGTTTTGAAAGCAGGGGAATCTGTTTCTGTCTACTCAACTTCGAAGCCAAAGGAGAGCGAGAAGGACAAACTATGGTGGCTGGATAAAACTAAAATTTGGAATGATATTGGAGATCGAGCTTTCCTCTATTCGCCAAACGGAGGTCTCGCAGATTATGAGAGTAAAAAATAAAGTCCTACACATTAATGTAGGACTTAGTGTATTGATCATTAAGCCCAAGCAGCTCCAACGATGATCAATAAAATAAATAATACTACGATTAACACAAAGCTGTTACCATAACCTGTTACAGGTGCAGTATAACCGTATCCACATCCGTACATTTAAGCTCACCTCCAGTTGTCATGTACTATACCCTATGTCAGTAGGCAGATAGATGACAGGGCATATACCCAGGAGCAATACTTATTTAATAATCGTGACAGGAGTCCAATCTCACCTGACGTTCTGACATACGATAAGATGTATCATTGAAATTGGAGGTGACATTATGAGTGGAGTAGGCGGATATGGAGCAGGATTTGCATTAATCGTAGTTCTATTTATCCTTCTAATCGTAGTAGGTGCTGGTGGCTACAAAGGTGCTGGTTACGGTGGATATGGATATGGTGGTTACGGTTATTAATGAATAGGCTCTGTTAAAGAACATTGTAGATATTAGCCCCCTACGGGAGACTCCCGAACCTGCCCGTGGAAAGCGAGCGTCCCGTAACGAAAATCAACAACCAAGTTTAACAGAGCCAATAAATAAAAAAATCCCGGATAGGGATTTTTTTATTTAATGACTAATATGATTGTCTCCGATAAACTCATTAAACAGGTCCGCAATGTAACTTGCTTCATCCTGTTTAAAGTAAAAAATCATCTCATCTTCAATATCTTCTTCATGATGCTTCATAATAGTATGGCGGTATAAAACCCCATCACCGGTTTCTGTATCTCTTCCTAGGCGGAGATGGATACTATATTGATCACGTTCTTCGTCTTCTATATGAAGATGCTTATCGTTTGAAACCCATTCAATAGTTTCCTTTAATTCATCTAGGTCATCTCCAACATATTCAGTGCTTTGAAATTCTTCACCATCAGCAATATCTTCATACATTTCATCATCAAGGTACTCATCCAGTTCATCAACATCTTCTTCTAGCACATCATCTTCATCAATATCGCCTATGTATTCATGAAAGGTGGCATGGACATATCCAAGGATCTCATCTGCATCTCTAAACAGTACCTTAGATTGAATATCAAGGTCTTCATGATAATAGAACGATAGAAATTCCTGATTCGTCGGATCAAAGCTAATAATACAAAAATCCTCAATATCATCCACAGTTTGAATAGAGAAGATAAATTCCGGATTATAGGTCGTTGTATTTGTATCAAATAAAATCTCAAACTCATCAAATGACTCACAAAGGTCAGGTAAACTAATTCTTACTGCATTCTCCATTCGATGGAACCATTCTAAACTCATGAAAAACCCTCCTTATAGTGTATTCTCTATCATCATTCCCATTTGAAGGTAAAGACATAATAAAAATTTCAAAAAAATTATTTAAATTATTTACAATATTTTAAAAATGGTATAATTTTGTTTATTACATATGGATAGAGAGGATGTTTCTTATGAATCTAAAAGATAAATTACTTCATGACTATAATTCGCAGTTAAGCTACGGAGGGGTAAATGGAGAAAGACTTGCTGAGCGACTTTACCAACTTTCAAAAATAGGATTAACAGAAGATAACGGATCGTTTCGATTAGGCCTTTCTTCAGAAGAAAAGGAAGCTAAACACCTTGTTAAAGAATGGATGCTACAAGCGGGCCTTGAAGTAACTGAAGATGGAGCAGGAAATGTATTTGGTAAGTTACAAGGAAATATAGAAGGAAATTCAACCATTATGTCTGGTTCACACGTTGACAGTGTTCCAAATGGAGGGCATTTTGATGGACCTTTAGGTGTTCTTACAGCGTTAGAGGTTGTAGAAGCATGGAAGGATACAAATGTAACGCCTTCAAAGAGTTTTGAAATTGCTATCTTCACCGATGAAGAGGGGGCAAGGTTCAACGGAGGTTTTACAGGAAGTGGAGCCATCACTGGCCAACTAGATTATTCATCACAACTAAAAAGAGTAGATGGAAACGGAAGAACATTTGAAGAAGTACTTCTAGAGTATGGAAGTAATGAAGAGAAATTTAGACTCGCTAAACGTGATTTAAGTGAAGTAGAATTATTCGTAGAAGTACATATCGAGCAAGGAAAGCGTTTAGAAAAAGCCAATCTGCCGGTTGGAATTGTTTCTGGTATCGCTGGACCATCATGGATGGAATTAAACTTTTATGGTGAGGCAGGCCATGCCGGTAACACACCGATGGATGATCGGAAGGACGCGCTCGTTGCAGCAAGCGAATTTATTTATAAAGTAGAATCTCTACCTAGTAAGGTGAGCCCAACGGCAGTGGCTACAGTAGGTAAAATGCAAGTAAAACCTAATGGAGTAAATGTAATACCAGGTCAGGTGACGTTATATGTAGATATAAGGGATATCTTTGAAGACACTCGAGATTCATTAATTCAGTTAGTTCTAGAGTTAGCAAAGGAAATTGCAGAAAAGCACCACATTAGCGTAACAAACGATGAAATGCTCAGAATTAAACCAGTTCCTATAAGTAAAGAGTTACATGAGAAGTTAGAAAAAACGTTTATAAAGAATAATGTTCAGCCGTTATATGTTCCAAGTGGAGCGGGACACGATGCCATGATCATTGGTAATCAAGTACCGACAGCCATGATCTTTGTAAGAAGTAAGGATGGTATTAGTCATAATCCTAAGGAATGGTCTTCCTTAAATGATTGTGTAATGGGGGTTCATGTCTTAAAGGATTTTATTGAAAGCTTAATGAGATAATGGAAAAAGTAAGACTCTGCCATATTGGTAGAGTTTTTTACTTTATCGGATGTTACTGGATATAAGCCCAGGTTTTGTGGAATAGTAAGGGTGATTTAAACGCAAATTCTAAAAATTTATATCTTATCTTACTACTATTATCTCGTGTACTTGTCATCTAGAGAGTTGCTCTTTTCTAAACATACAATAGAGCTTTAATTACTTGAGTTTAGGAAAGAGCCTAACTAAAACATATGGAGTAATGTATATGCGTAATCTTAGAAAGCCAAAGCAGCTAAGCCAGAAAGAAAGTAATCAAAATGAGGAAAAACAATCAACACCAGTTCAAGATAAACTTGAAAAAAATATTGAAATACTCAAACAACAGTTTGATAAGTGTGTCGATGTAAAATTCAGACCATTAATGGTAGGAAATCAAAGAGCTTTTATTATTTTCATTGATGGTTTGATTGATACAGTGAGCATTGAGCTTCATGCACTACACCAATTACTCTCAGAAGCTTCAACTGAAGAATTAACCGTAGAATATTTAGAACAACATATCGTATCTGTCAACCAGGTTGTAGAATCAGATGAATTAGAAAGCTTAATAAACCATATACTTGATGGAAAAACAGTATTATTAGTCAATCAACTGACGAAAGCACTAGTATTAGATGCCAAAGGTGGAGTGCGGAGGTCTGTAACAGAACCGGAAACAGAAGCTACAGTTAGAGGACCACGCGAAGGTTTTACAGAGAATATCGGAATAAATACAGCTCTCATTAGACAGAAACTGCGATCCACTAATCTAAAAACCATCTCAAAAGAAATAGGTACAGAAACAAAAACCACCGTGATGATTTTGTATTTGGAAAACCTCGCATCTCCCCAATTGGTTAAAGAAGTACAGGACAGGTTAGATCGTATTAAAATTGATGGCGTGCTCGAGAGTGGATATATTGAAGAGCTGATTGAGGATAGTCCCTATAGCTTTTTTCCGCAGATACAAAATACAGAACGTCCTGATACTGTTGTAGGAAATCTACTTGAAGGAAGAGTGTCCATTCTTGTAAATGGAACTCCTTTCGCGTTAATATTACCAGCTAATTTTTGGCAGTTTATTCAGGCAAGTGAAGATTATTACCAAAGGTACCATATTGCAATTTTTCTAAGAATTTTACGTGTGTCACTTTTGTTTCTAGCTTTACTTTTACCAGCGTTTTATATCGCGGTTACTACTTATCATCAGGAGATGATTCCGACTAATTTGCTGTTCAGTATAGCTTCTAGTAGAGAGGCCATTCCTTTCCCAGCGTTTGTAGAGGCTATGATCATGGAATCAGCGTTTGAAGCATTGAGAGAGGCAGGAATTCGCTTACCAAAAGTAATAGGACAAGCAGTAAGTATATTAGGAGCACTTGTTATTGGACAAGCTGCAGTAGAAGCCGGAATCGTGTCTGCTCCCATGGTCATTATTGTCTCACTAACTGGAATAGCCTCTTTTACTATACCTAGGTTTAATATGGCTATTTCCATACGTTTATTAAGGTTCCCGATGATGGTTTTAGCTGGGCTATTCGGACTATTTGGGATTGTGCTAGGATCCATCATATTATTAACACATCTCTGTAGCTTACGCTCATTTGGAGTCCCGTTCTTTGGTCCTCTGGGACCGTTGAAATGGAGCGAGTTAAAAGATGTGTTTGTTCGAGTACCTTGGTGGGAGATGAACAACAGACCTGAAGAAATGGCTAATGAGGACTTAACTAGAGAAGGAGATCATCTAAAGCCTTCTCCTGAAACGAATTAAGAAGCCGAAGAATAGGGTGAATCGACATGAAGAAATTGTCTATATGTATATTATGTTTATTCGTTCTAAGCGGCTGCTGGGACCGAGGCGAAGTGAATGACGTTGCTTTTGTCATTGCAACAGGTTTCGATAAAGTGGAAGAAAATTTATATCGCGTGTCTGTTCAGGTCCCTTTGCCAGGAGCAATGGGTGAGGGAACGAGCGGAGGCGGAGGAGGTACTAGTGGGGGTCCCTTTTACGTCGATTCAGGTGTTGGTCGAAATGTTCGGGAAAGTAATGATGACTTACAAAAAAGAATGTCTAGAGAATTATATTTTGGACATCGTCGTGTCCTAGTGTTTGGTGAAGAGCTTGCAAGAGGGGGATTTAAGAAGTCATTGGACGTAGTATTTGAACAACCCCAATCTCGATTATCTTCTTATGTGCTATTAACAAAAGGAGAAGCGATGAAGGTACTAAATGCAGAACCTCATTTAGAACAATTACCAGCAGAAGCAGTAAGAGAAATGGCAAAATCAAGAGATGCAATAACGGTTAAAAATGTACTCATTGATTTGTATAGAGACGGGATTGACCCTGTTATCCCTGTCATAGAAGTTGTTAAGACACAAAATGGTGAATCCAAAGATAAAAGGGATGAGTATTTACTTGATGGCTACGGTATTATGAAACATGATCAACTCAAGTTCTTTACTAGTAAAAAAGAAATGGCAGGAACTCTCTGGCTAAATGGTAAATATCAAGGACGAAACTATACATTTTCACTGGATGAAGAGTCAGAGCTGAATGTGTTTATTAATAAGTTAAAAGTAGATATTTCTAGTGCCATTCGTCATAAAGTACCTAAATTTACGATTGATATTCAGGTGAAGGCTGATATGATGCAAAACGAACCTAATCTAGATATGGAAGATGAAAAACAATATGAAAAAGCCACTTCTAAAATGGAAAATCAGATAAAAGAAGAAGTCATGGAAATTATCACCCATTCTACTTCGGAAGGAATTGATATGGTGGGATTAGGATGGCATTTGTTTCGCAGTGAGAATTATATCTGGAATGAGAAGTTCAAAGATCGGTGGGATCAAATTCTCCCAGAACTTGATATAGAAGTAAACGTAGAGGCTGAAATTAAGAGAATTATCAACTCTGGAATAAATATAAAGGAATGATGCATAATGGTTGGAATATTACTAGTGCTAATTTCATTAACAGTCATCCTTCTATTACAACGTAAAGCGATAAAAAAGAATAAAAGTGAGAGAAATAAACTAGTTTTTTTCTCATTACTTACAGTCGCATCTACACTGTTTCTCGTTTTACCATACACTCCAAGCGTCATAATGACCTATGTTAACAGTATTTTAGGATCTATAAGTAAATGGGTGGTAACAGGATGAAGAAAGAAACCATTTCTCCACTTCAAATTGCCATGATTTTAGCTAACTTACTCTTGACGGCATCATTAATTACTCTACCACAAATACTTACACAGATAGCTGGACAAAATGCTTGGCTTACTCCACTATTGGTATTCCCTGTAATCATTTTAATGATATTGTTCGGTTTAGGGAAAGGGACATTGTTTCTTCAGACTCTTGACCGCAAAGATGACATATGGTCTAAAGGTTTTTATAGTGTACTCCTTATATTCTTAGTTCTACTGTATATAAGAGATTTGCGAGCATTTGTTGATTTTATCTCATCAAGTTTATTACCAAAGACACCGATTGAGGTTATAGCGATTTTGTTAACATTAACATGCTTATATATATCTATTGGTGGTTTAGAAGTTATAGCACGTATTACGGTCATTCAATTCATAGTTTTTATTGTCATTGTCATCTTTGCCCCATTGTTGTTATTGAATGAAATTGACTTGAAAAACTTAACGCCAATTGTTCGTCCAGGAGTACTTTCTGATTTAGGGAAATCTTCCGTTTTCATGTTACCTTGGATGGGAGAAGTGGTCGTACTGTTCCTCTTACTTACTAGTATTTCAGGCAAAGACAAAGCTAAGGTTAAAAAAGCCGCAATGTATGGAACTGGCCTTGGTTTTTTTTTAATAACACTTCTTATTGCCTTAGATATTGCCGTGTTAGGTAGTGGTATTGTCTCAAAAGCGACCTATCCGAATTTTATTATGATTCAAGAAATTAATATTACAGACTTCTTAGATCGTCTTGACTTGGTAATTGTTACAGTATGGATGCCGTGTTTCATAAGCAAAATCACCTTAACACTTTACTGTATATTTCGAATCTTAGTAAGGTTAAAAGTGACTAAGACCAATTTATTATTCGCACCAGTTTCCTTATTACTTGGGATACTATCTATTATTTTATTTGAAAGTAATGCTGAACATTTAAAGTTCTCGTTTTATTCCTTCACTATAATCGGCCTTGTATTAGAAGTATTAATTGTAGGCCTGTTTTTCTTCATGAGGACAAAGAAGCAAAAAGAACTGAAAAATCAACACTCTACTTAAAAGACCCGCTATAGTTGGCGGGTCTTTTCCTTATTTATCTATTAACTACTAAAGGTACTACCTTTTCACCAATTGAACGGATGAGTTCGGCTGGCATAGGGAAGTTAAGTGCTGCAGGGTCTGAAGAAACAGCTGCAACTGTTTTTTCGAAGTCCTCGCTTGTAATTGGATAAGCAGAAAAATCACTTGGAAGACCGACTTTATATTGAAGCGTTTTTATTTTTTCTACGACTTTAGACAAAAGTGTGTCGGCTTCATCGCTTGGATTTCCGACCGATAACGCTTGAGCAAGTTCTTTTACTTTAGGTAAGTAGAGCATTGGGATGTTTTCCATTACAACTGGTAAGAAAACAGCATTAGCTAACCCATGGGGGATTCTAAATAATCCACCATATGCATGAGCGAAATTATGAACGGGAATAGCATTTAATGCAAAACTGAACGCCGTTATTCCCATCAGGCTCGCTTGGAGCATTTCCATTCTGGCGGTAATGTTTTGTCCATCCTCGACAGCTGTAGTTAAGTTCCTTTCAATGACACGAATAGCATGAAGAGCATATGCATCAGTTAATGCAGTTGCAGTAGGAGAAGCCAAAGCTTCAATAGCGTGCGTCAATGCATCAAACCCGGTAAAAGCAGTAATACTTGGTGGTAAAGTTACTGTTAAATCGGGATCCAAAATCGCAATATCAGATGCAATAAATGGATTAATGATATTTGTTTTCATTTTTAACTCTTCGTTATAAATGACAGCAATCGGTGAAACTTCTGATCCTGTACCAGCAGTTGTAGGAATCGAGATATGTGGTATTGGGATATGGGTAGCCTGTGGAAACGATTCATATAAGAATCCTCCTGGTATAGCTTCTCTTATATCCGTTAGGTTTTTGTGAAGGGCATATTTAATACCTTTAACTGTATCCAATACACTTCCTCCACCCACTGCAAGTAAAGCATCTCCACCAACTTCTCTAAAATATTTTACAGCATCGTTAACCTTTAACGATTCTGCATCTTGAGGAATGTCCAAGTACATCCCAACAAGTTCGGGTCCAACTCCTTGTGAAGTTAGATTGAAAATCTGAGCAACCTTTTCAACAATTTCGGCCTTTTCTAAACCTCGATCACTGAATAAAACGACTCTTTTTGCCCCTAAACCTCTAAACAAATCTGGAACCATTGCTCTTGTGTTACTACCTGAATTTATGGCAGTTCTCAGGTTAAATTGAGAGAGTGTTGATGTTAACATGAAATCACCTCATGATTATTATTTGTACGCTGGGTCATCGTCTCACTAAGATTGAGAGAATAATAGCTGGTACCATGGTCTTCTTTCAAGCTGAGGAACCATGGAAGTATGGACATGTTTAAGTTGTGTATACGCATCTAGTGAGTATTTACCCATTTCACGTCCAATTCCACTTTGCTTATAACCTCCAAAAGGAGCATCATTGCGAAGCATATGCCAGTCATTAATCCATACAACACCTGCTCTAAGCTTTTTAGCAACGTCATATGCCTTATTTACATCCTTTGTCCAAACACCTGCAGCTAATCCATAGATTGTGTCATTCGCCATTTTCATGACTTCCTCAACAGAACTGTATCGAATAACAGAAAGAACAGGGCCAAATATTTCTTCTTGGGCAATTTTCATTTTGTTTGTGACATTAGTAAAGATCGTAGGTTCAATAAAGTAACCACCCTCACATCCAGGTACATTCACTTCATTTCCTCCGCATAGAATTGTGGCACCTTCCTCTTTCCCTGCTTGTATATAGGAAAGAATGGTATCTCTTTGTTGCTTAGAAATAACAGGTCCCATATCTGTTTCAGGAGCAAGTGGGTGACCGAGCTTTACCTTCTTTGTGAGTTCTACTAATCTCTCTACCACTTCATCGTAAAGGTTGTCTGGAACGAATAATCTAGTTCCTGACTCACAAAGTTGACCTGAATGTAAAAATACACCGAATAAACTACCGGGAATTGCAATGTCTAAATCTGCATCCTCAAGTAAAATATTTGGAGATTTTCCACCAAGTTCTAGCGTGGTATTTTTAATCGTTTCGGCAGCCAGACCCATAATCCTACGGCCAACTTCGGTTGATCCTGTAAAAGCCACTTTATCCACTTCAGGATGACTAGCCAGGTATTCTCCTACTTCTTTTCCTGAACCCGGAACTACATTAATAACTCCTGGAGGTACAACATTTGAGATGATTTCTGCAAGTTTAAGTGTCGTTAATGGTGTGTAGCTTGCCGGCTTAAGTACAATGGTGTTACCCATTGCAAGCGCAGGAGCAATCTTCCAGGTAGCAATAAGCATCGGCATATTCCATGGAGTAATGGCTGCACAAACACCAATTGGCTCTCTCCAGACAAAGTTATGAGATGGGCCTGGGAATGGAGGAACAGGAAGAGTTTCTGAAAAGGGATATTCCACTACAAATTTAGCCATTTGCTGAAATAGATCCGCCATTTGGAGAATATCATTAGATGAAACACGACGGACAGTTCCCCCGGAACTCATAACTTCCAGATAAACTAATTCTTCTGCATGTGCAATAATTTGATAGGAGATATTGTTTAATACTTGTGCACGTTCCTTTGGCTTCATTTCCCGCCAGGAATCGTTTTCAAAGGCAGCTCTTGCCGCTTGAACAGCTCGATCAACATCTTCTTTTGTTCCTTTGGAAACTCTAGCAAAAGCTTCTCCAGTTGCAGGACTAACTACATTAAAGGTTTCATTACCTGTTGCAGGAGTCCATTGTCCATTAATAAATAAATGAAATGTCTTTAATTCCACATGGGTCGTCATACTTTTTCCTCCTTAGAATGAACTTGAATACTTAAAACGCATACATGGTATTTGAAAATTCTGAACAAACAAGGTAAAATGGTAATGTAAGTGCTTACATAAATCATAAGTAAACATGCTTTTTATTCATATATCTGAAAATGTAGGGAGGGGATTTGTCGAATGTTGGATAAGGAGATTTGTAATTACCTTGAATCTCTTAAGCTACTAAAGAATCCTGATAAAAAAATGGAAGGTATTCTAGAGGGGTGCACGAGGTTTTTTCCTTTTCAAAGGGCCTCTATCTTTACTTATTCACCCTTAAACTATTATGGAGAAGGTATTTTACAGATTGAATATGGAAAATTTAATCCAATGTGCTCCATCAAAGAGGATGTTAGGACGATCCCACCACTTTATTTTTCCATCACGAATAAACGACCGCTTACGATAAAGATAGATCCAACAGGTAAGAATTTTCCTCTTAAATATGTAAAACAATTCAATTTAACCTCCATGCTAATCATACCTGTTTGTTTTAATCACACTGTCATTGGTACTGTGTTTTTAGACCACTTCAAGGAAATCCAAACTATAGAAAACTATGATTCAATTAGTGTATACCACTACTATAAAAAAGCGGCAGAAATTCTAACCTCAGCACCACACAACAACCAAGTATTAAGTAATCGTGAAATAGAAGTACTCCAAAGACTTTCCTATGGCTATAGCCTGAAGGAAATGGCAGATGATATGAACATTAGTGAATATACTGTGAGAGATTATTTAACAGCTGTTAATCGGAAACTCGGTACAAAACATCGAGCAGAAGCTGTTGGTGTGGCTCTTCGGACTGGAATTATTTCTTAATTAATACTTAAGTTTGATGGAATAACGCTAGAAGAGGGCAATAACAATCAAGTATGAATAATTTCTAAATTATTGCAGTGAGAAAAAAAGAGAGGTCTCTTAATGCAGATTACTATCTACTCTAACTAGATCGTGATAAACTTGGTTACTATATTTATTACTACCATTGATTCGGAGGTTATCATGACAGTTTCCATAAAAATCTATTCAGATTATGTTTGACCATTTTGCTTAATTGCGGAGGTTCCGCTTCAAGAGGCAATAAAAGGAAAAGATGTTGAAGTTGAATGGATGCCTTATGAATTACGACCATATCCTACTGAAACGCTTAGACCTGAAGGAGAATATCTTCAGAATGCATGGAAAAACAGTGTTTACCCTATGGCCGATCATTATGGAGTAAAAATGGTATTACCTAAAGTTTCTCCACAACCATATACTCATCTTGCATTTGAAGGGTATCAATATGCTAAAGAGCATGGTAAGGCTAATGAATATAATCATCGAATGTTTACTGCTTTTTTTCAGGATGAACTAGATATAGGTGATATTGATGTCTTAACTTCTATAGCGGCTGAGCTTGGACTGGATACAGAAGAGTACAAACTTGCCCTAGAAACAAGAAAACACAAGGAATTGCATCTCCAATCTTTACAACATGCTTATAATGAAGCTAACATTCAGGCAGTTCCAACTTTTATCATAGGGAACACGGTCGTCCAAGGGGCGCGACCAAAAGAAGTATTAGAACAGATCATTGAGGAAGAATTAAAAGTGAAACCTATCCCACTTCATACCGAAGGAATGGTATGTGGTCCGGATGGTTGTGATTCATAATTCATGTATGACAAGAACCTCTTCAATTTTAGGAAGAGGTTTTTTTAATACGATTCATTAAAGGAGAATGTTACAATAGTTTTAAAAAAGGGTGAGAATATGAGCCAACCGGTAGTTGTCGTGACAGGGTCTTCGAGTGGTTTTGGTTTACATACTTGTTTGGCCTTTGCAAAAGCAGGATATCGCGTTGTTGCTACAATGAGAAACACGGACAGAGGAGAAGAGCTTATTCAACAAGCTGCTCTTTTGAATGTAGGGGATTCTATTCATGTATATCCACTTGATGTGACGTCTGAACAATCTATCCAAAGTTGGAAAGGATATATGGAGCAAATTGGCCGAATTGACATTTTAGTAAACAATGCAGGCTATGCTGGAGCAGGATTTGTAGAAGAAATCCCGATTAATGAATATCGAAAGCAGTTTGAAACAAATGTCTTCGGAGTGATTTCAGTTACACAAGCCATTTTGCCCATGATGAGAGAGCAAAAATTAGGGAAGATTATAAATATCAGTAGCATAAGTGGAAGAATTGCCTTTCCTGGATTATCACCTTACATAGCTTCAAAACATGCATTAGAAGGTTGGAGTGAGTCATTAAGACTTGAGGTAAAACCGTTTGGATTAGACGTAATCTTAATTGAACCGGGTTCATATCAGACCAATATATGGTCTACAGGGAAGCAAGTGACGGAAAGGTCATTACAAATTGATTCTCCTTATTACCCTTTTATGAAAAAACTTGAAGCATTATTGAAGGAAGGGGAATCATCATTCGGTGAACCAAACGAAGTCGCGCAGTTAATTGTTAAGGTAGCGAAACAAAAAAATCCACCTCTGCGCTTTCCGATTGGAAAAGGAGTAAAACAGGGAATTGCTTTAAAGCATTTAATCCCATGGCAGATGTGGGAGAAAATCTTTTTAAATAAGTTGAAATAGTTTAAAAAGAAAAAGTTACTATACTTGTTAAAGATTAGTAAAATCGGGTAGAGTAAAAAGAGTGAAAGATATAAAAAGGAGTGTTGGTTATGGCAAAGACATTTGATGCTTTACCAGAGGCATTAGTTGAAACTTTAAAAAAGGAAGTAATTGTTTCACTTATCACAGTAAATGAACATAATAATCCTGAGGTTAGTGCAGTGTCTTGGGTATTATCAAGCGAAGATGGTAAAAAAATTGGTATTGCAGTAGGTCATAAAGGTTCAAGTATGTCGAATGTGCAACAGAATCCAAATGTGACGTTAGGTTTTTTTGCAGACGAAAGCTATTATTCTGTAAAGGGAACAGGAACAGTATCTGAGATTATCGAGAAAACAATGAAATATCGTGTCATCACTGTAGATGTTAAAGAAGTAGAAGATGTCATTTTCTATGGCGGTAAAGTAACGCAGCAACCTGCATACGAAAAAACATACGATGCACAACTTGCTGAAAAATTAGATAACGAAGTCCACGAAATACTAACTGAAGCATTAAAATAATACATGTTTCATTAAGGCTCTTTTCTAAAACTTAGTTGCTTTTCAACCTACTTTAATAATAAACATACCTTCTTATACTATAAGACCGAAGTGACAATTGTTAAAAAAGAGCAGCTCTCTCTATTTATAGCACTGACCACAGTACTACCGAGTAAAAATCCGGCTTCCTGAGATTTTTACGAAATATACGAAATGAGCCTATATTAAAAAAAGAAGGTGTTTGCACCTTCTTTTTTTAATGCTTGTATAAATCAAGACGTAGTTTGGCGTCCTTTACTTTTTCATTGAACGCTTGACTATCACTATGTTCTTCGCTGTCGACTGACTGTATATATTGCTCATTTGTCACATAAAACACTTCGTTCTCGAGATGACCATTTTCACTGCTCATTAACATGCTCCTTTCCAAGAATTCTGTTCTTATTCTTATACTTTCTACAATAGGGTGACTTTTTAAACGAGATGTGTTTTATTTTTTAGATAAGTCATACGTATAACTGCTCATTAATTGTTATAATAGGGTATATTTTAAATCGAGGTGTGACCATGGGCATTAAATTCTCAAGGAAAATGGACAGTTTTCAAACTAGTATATTTAATGAACTGTCTTCATATAAAAAACAAAAGCTGCAAGATGGACAAGAAATAATAGATTTAAGTGTGGGGAGTCCGGATCTACCGCCACCCCAATTTGTAATGGATGAACTGTCGACTTATGCAAAAGATCCACTTTCCTATGGATATACGTTAACCGGAACAGCTGAATTCAAAACAGCAGTTAGTCATTACTATAGAGAAAACTACGGAGTAAAGCTTTCACCAACCGACGAAACATTAATGCTAATGGGTTCTCAGGACGGACTTGTTCATTTGCCAATGGTAGTAACAGATCCAAATGACATTATTTTAGTACCAGATCCTGGCTATACTGCTTACGCTGCTGGAATTTCATTAGCTGAAGCAACGCCTTATCCAATGCCGCTTAAAGCAGAAAATAATTTCTTACCTGATTTAAGTATCATTCCAGAGGAAGTCTGTCATAAAGCTAAGCTTATGATTATTAATTTTCCTGGTAATCCAGTACCAGCCATGGCGACATTAGACTTTTTTAAAGAGGTTGTGGCGTTTGCCCAAAAATATAATATCCTGGTCCTTCACGACTTTGCGTATTGTGAGCTTTATTATGATCAAAAGCCTATTAGTTTCTTATCTGTTGAAGGAGCAAAAGACGTTGGGATTGAGTTTAATTCAATGTCAAAGAGTTTTAATATGGCAGGTTGCAGAATAGGCTTTGTCGTAGGTAATGCTGAAATCATATCAGGCCTCGACCGTCTAAAGTCGAATCTAGATTATGGTGTCTTTCTACCTATTCAAAAGGCAGCAATCCAAGCATTAAGAAATGACTCAGGGTTCACAACTGAATTACGAGCGATCTACAAGAAACGAAGAGATGTTTTTGTTAATGGTCTAAGTGAAATTGGTTGGCAAGTATCCTCACCACCAGCTTCAATGTTTGTATGGGCAGAAGTACCTCCAGGCTATACATCAAAAGAATTTACATACAAATTGTTAGATGAGGCTGGAGTTGTGGTGATACCAGGTAATGCGTTTGGCACACAAGGAGAAGGCTACGTAAGAGTAGGTATTGTCCAACCAGAAGAAGTACTACAAAAAGCCGTTAATAAAATAAAAGAGAGTGGTATTTTAACGCGTTAACGCATCGGGGGCCTGGCCCCCGATGCGTTAATGTACTAAAGGAAAGGCATTCCGGATTAGGGGGAGATCGAGTGAAGTCTACTAATGAGAGAATACTTGAACATTTTCATTATTTACATGAGCATCCTGAGTTGAGTTTTGAGGAAGTAAATACGACTAGGTATATTGAGAAGGTCTTAGTTGAAAGTGGATATCGTACGAGGACGTTTGCTGGTTTTACTGGTGTTGTCGGTGAGATTGGTCAGGGTAAACCTGTTGTTGCCGTTCGGGCAGATATGGATGCACTTTGGCAGGAAGTAGATGGGGAATTTAAAGCGAATCATTCTTGTGGTCACGATGCTCATATGGCAATGGTATTGGGAATTATTGAGGAATTACATAATGTAGCTGAGCTTCCGAATGGAACGGTTCGCCTTATTTTCCAGCCAGCTGAGGAGAAGGGGACAGGAGCACTTAAGTTGGTGGAGGAAGGGGTCGTGGATGACGTTGATTATCTGTTTGGTGTCCATTTACGACCGATTCAAGAGATGGGGAGTGGTAAAGCAACACCTGCCATTATCCACGGGGCTGCAAGATTTATAGAAGGTAAAATTATTGCAGAAGATCTGCATGGGGCAAGACCACATCTAGGTGCAAATGCGATTGAAGTGGGGGCAGCGCTTGTTCAGATGACAAACGGAATTCATCTGGATCCAATGATTCCTTACTCAGTGAAAATGACGTCTTTTCACGCTGGAGGAAAGAGCTTAAATATAATCCCTGGTAAAGCTACATTCGGTCTTGATTTACGTGCTCAGAGTAATGAGACAATGGATCAGCTTGTTAAAACAATCCAGGAGCGAATTACTTCATTGGAAGCCTATTATCAAGTGCAGATTCCTATTAATTTTACCGCTCATATCGCAGCTGCTAAAGTGCATGAAGAGGCTCAAAGTATCATGAATGATGCAATAAGTGACATTCTAGGTGAACAAAATGTTGAACCTCCTTTAGTGACAACCGGAGGAGATGATTTCCACTTCTATACCATTAAAAGACCACATCTTAAAGCAACGATGCTGGGGTTAGGGTGTAATCTTCAACCGGGACTTCATCACCCAAAGATGAACTTTGATCAGAGCGCTTTAACAATTGGGACATCCATCCTCACGAAAGCGGTTCTATTAACTTTACAAAAGGAAGTTAGATAAAACATGTATGATATACGTTCATTAACATCACTAGATGAGATCAAACAAGTTCAATCTATTGAAGAACAAGTATGGAACACTCAGCCTATTCCGGATCATCAAATATATACAGTCATACATAACGGTGGAATTCTTCTTGGTGCCTATGATGGAGATCAATTAATCGGTTTTTTATACAGCTTCCCAGGATATAAGAATGGTATGGTTTATTTATGCTCACACATGCTCGGGATTCTACCATCCTACCGAAAAGGTGGACTAGGCGAAAGAATGAAGAAATACCAACTTAAGCTCGCCAAATCAATGGGGTATACATTAATTACATGGACCTTTGACCCACTAGAAAGTGTTAACGCATATCTAAACATTCATAAGTTACAAGGAATTACAGAGTCATATTTAGAGAACCACTATGGTAATCTCAATGACTCTTTGAATCAGGGACTTCCCACTGACCGATTCATAGTGGAATGGTGGATTAACAGTACACACGTAAATGAAACAAGAATGATAACTACGAAAGATTGCAAATCACTGCTCCAAACTAGAGTTCAGGAAGCTGGCTTGCCGGTAATCACAAGCATAAACAATAATAAAAATCTGGTAGAAGAGTGTTATATTGTCCCAATACCGGATGATTTTCAAGGTATGAAAAGGAAAGACCCTGAACTTGCAATAGAATGGAGATTAAGAACAAGAATGATTTTTCAACAACTATTTTCAAGTGGTTATGTAGCTGTGAATCTTGAAAGAAAGTCTGAACTAGCGATAAGTAACTATCTCTTTGTTAAAAAAGAGAATGTAGAAATATAGGAGTGGTAAACATGAATCCAATTCAAATAAAAAAAATTATACTCCATAAACTAGTGATGAAGTTAAAGGACCCATTCTCTACAAGTTTCGGAACGTTTCAAGATAAAGAGTTTTTCGTTACGGAAGTAGTCGATGAAAATGGATTCCAAGGTTTTGGAGAATCGGTTGCATTCACAAGCCCATGGTATAGCGAGGAGACAGTAAAGACAAATGAACATGTCATATGTGACTTTTTAATTCCTCTCTTATTTCAAGCACCCATTCATCATCCAGATGAGGTTACTACTCGTTTTGCTATTATTCGTCGAAATAATATGGCAAAATCAGCGTTAGAAGGAGCTATCTGGGATCTCTTTGCGAAACGAAGCAATTTAACACTTTCTGAAGCTTTAGGAGGTAGAAAGAGTCAAATTGATGTTGGAATAAGTATCGGAATCCAGCCTAGCGTAAAAGAGCTAATTCAAGTCATTGAAAATTATGTCTTGGAAGGCTATAAACGAATAAAAATTAAGATTAAGCCGGGCTGGGATGTCGATGTATTAAGAGAGGTACGGAAGCAGTTTCCTAATACTGCCTTAATGGCTGATGCTAATTCAGCTTATACACTTAAGGATATTGACCATTTAAAACGATTAGATGATCTTCAATTAACGATGATTGAACAGCCATTAGCACATGATGACATATATGACCATGCGAAACTACAAAAAGAAATCACCACTCCTGTTTGTCTGGATGAAAGTATTCATTCCTTCGATGATGTAAGACATGCAGTTGAACTAGGTAGTTGTAAGATCATCAACGTGAAAATTGGTCGAGTTGGCGGATTAACAGAGTCCAAAAAAATTCATGATTATTGCCTACAACAAGGCATTCCGGTATGGTGCGGAGGTATGCTTGAAGCCGGCATAGGACGTGCTCATAATATTGCATTAACGACCTTAGATCAATTTGTCTTACCTGGAGATACAGCAGCGTCAAGTCGTTATTGGACAAAGGATATTATTGAACCTGAAGTGTTGGTGGATAACGGGGTTATTCATGTTCCATCTAAAACTGGAATTGGCTTTGATGTAAACTGGACAAATCTAGAATCCTATCGAGTTGACAAACAAATTTTTCACGCAAAATACACTAATTAAAAGTATGAAAAAACGATAACAATTTATGTAATAAGATAAATTGACAATAATATTATTATGTAAACTAGACATAGCAACTAATCATCATTTTTTGAAGAGGGTAGTTTAAAATAGCAAATATACCTATAGGTATTTATAAGATCGTAACCTATATAAAATTCTAAGAATTTTACAAATGAAGGAACCCGATTTGGGTTCCTTCTTTTAACAACAATTGCCAGTATCACCTATTAGAGATAACCCACTCTTATCTCCGCTTAAATCTAATACTAAGCCTTCCGTATTTTGTTTAATTCTAGGTTCAATAGCAACTGTAGTATCATTAATTGTTAAGATTTCATCTTCTGCTTCAGGCTCATCCAGAGCCAGTCCAATCATTGGCGCACCTCAGCCAAAGCCTGCAAAATAAATACGTACAGTTTTAGAGCTTTGTTTTAGAAAATCACGAGCTTCATCTGTAATAATCATGTCGTTCATCCTTTCAATAATTAACTTCTATAAGAAGACTATCTTTATACTATCAGAAATACCCCAATATGTAATTTATAATGCACAACTTTTAATTAATCCTAATACTAAAATAGCTAGCAATAATTAATAAGTATATACTTTTTTGTAAATTATTGTTTATTCTTGTCGAATATTGGTTAAATTTAACAATAACACAAATAAAAAGGAGGTAAGAAATGGAAATTAATATGAGCATGGATGAGGTTATGATAGGAATTAGGAGACTAAATGACCGTGAAGAGAGTTTAAGTAAGAAGAAGGTAAAAGAAGCACACCCACAATTAATGAGACATGCACTTCACTATTTTCCAAATTGGGAAAGTGCGATTAAACAGAGTATTTCATAAAAAACAAAAAAGGCGTGTGATCAACTTTTTGGTCACACGCCCTTTTTTGTGCGTAGAAATAGCTAAGGTGCATTTGAGAAAAATATAGTTAAATATTTATAAAACGCCTCTTTACATTTTTCCAATTATTGTTTATATTATCATTATCGATAATGATAAAAAAGGAATGAAAATAAATTGAAGGAAACTAAAGCAGACTTAATTTTACACCCTATCCGTATGAAAATTCTGCAATTATTAGTAAACGACTCATTAACTGCCCAACAGATGAAGGAAAGACTACCAGAAATCCCACAAGCAACATTATATCGTCATCTGAAAAAGTTATATGAATCAGGGACTGTGTTTGTGGTCGATGAACAACAGATTAGAGGCACAGTTGAAAAGCAATACGCCCTCCAACCAAAAGATGCTTCCATTACAGCAGATGAACTAAAAGGCTATTCGAAGGATCAATATATGTCACTATTTATGAAATACATGGCAAACCTACTGACAGAATATGAGCAATACGTATCGCAAGAACTAGTAGATTTTGAAAAAGATGGAGTCTCTATGAGGCAGGTATCAATCAATCTCTCAGATGAAGAATTTAAAGAACTTATAGGAGAATTAGGTCAGGTATATGCCAAGGTAATAAAAAACCAACCTACACCAAATCGAACAAAACGGACATTTGCTAATTTAATTATTCCAGAATCTAAAAGTAGAGGAGTAGATTAATATGAAAGAAATGCAGGTTACGATTCCTTCCATGTATAAACTTAAGGGAACTCTTGCTTTACCAGAGCAAGTAAATGAAAAGTTGCCAGCTATTTTATTAATGGCAGGTTCAGGTAAACTTGACCGTAATGGTAAGGCTAGCGAAAAATTGGATTTAAAGGTATATGGTCAATTGGCCCATACCCTAACCGATTTAGGGTTTATAACTCTTCGCTATGATAAAAGAGGAGTAGGAGAGAGTGATGGTGATTTCAACTGTACTGGGATGTGGGATTTAGTAGAAGATGCAATAGCAAGTATTCACTTTTTAAAGCAGCGTCCTGAAGTAGATCCTAACAAGGTAATTATACTCGGACATAGTGAGGGTGCTATGCTTGGAACTACAGTTGCTGTTCGTGAACAGGTGTCAGGTCTTATTCTGTTATCAGGAGCTGTTGAGAGATTAGAAGAAGCTATGGCACGACAGCGCTCGATAGCAGCAGATGACATTATGAGTAAAAAAGGCTTCCTTGGTTGGCTCTTAAGAGCTTTCAAGACTCATAAAAAGATAGAGCCTCAGGCGCAAAAGTTCCTAGCTAAGGTGATGGCAACTGAAGAAGATATAATAAAAGTTCAGTTTCAGAAAGTAAATGCCAAATGGATTCGCGAGCACTTTGAATATGATGTAATTAAAGATCTAGAAAAAGTAAATGTCCCAGTTTTGGCTATCACAGGTGCAAGAGATATACAGGCAAATCCAAATGTGTTAAGAAATCTCGCTAAGTATGTAAAAGGAGACTCAGAGTACCATATAATTGATAATATGGGGCACTCCTTAAAATACCAATCCGAAACATCAACAATGTTTTCGATAAAGAAAGATTTAGTAAAAGAAGCTTCTTTGCCCATCCATCCGGAGCTTGAGCCAATAATTAAGAGTTGGCTCGATAAACATGTTTCTCAAACAAATAAAGAGCAATTAAATAGCATATAGAGCTGCCAAGGTAGTTCTTTATACATACTGGAGGTAAAGATGAAAACAATTGGATTAATTGGCGGGATGAGCTGGGAGTCATCTGTTGAGTATTATCGGATCATTAATGAAGAAGTGAAAAATAGGCTTGGAGGTTTACATTCAGCTAAATGTATTTTATTCAGTGTGGATTTTGATGAAGTGGAGCGTTATCAAGTTGAAGGTGAATGGGAACGTGCGGGGTATATGTTAGGAAATATCGCGAGGAATTTGGAACAAGCAGGAGCAGATTTTATTGTTATTTGTACAAATACAATGCATAAAGTAGTTAGTCTCGTTGAACAACATATTGGTATTCCTATATTACATATTGCAGATGCTACAGCGCACCAAATAAATAAACTAGATATTGGTACAGTTGGATTGCTTGGAACTAGGTATACAATGGAGCAAGATTTTTATAAGGAACGGTTGATTTCAAACAATATTGATGTATTGATTCCTATGGAAGACGAGATTGAATTAGTAAATAAAATTATTTTTGAGGAGTTATGTTTAGGGAAAATAAAGCAATCTTCTAAAGATTATTTTAAACAGATCATTCAAAAATTAGTCGAACGTGGTGCACAAGGAATTGTGTTAGGATGTACAGAAATTGGCCTACTCATTAAACCAGAAGACGCAGAAGTTCCTCTTTTTGATACAGCACATATTCATGCAAAAGAAGCAGTGAATGTTGCATTATAGGTGAAACGTAACCCCAAAATCAGTGTGTATTTTGGGGTCTTTTGATGTAGGAAAAGTAAATTTTATTCAAGTCGATAATATCCACCAGCCATGAGAACCGTCTTTTCCTTGCTAACACTAGAAATTCCACTTAAGAATGGTCGTTCACCTTTATTGTTCAGCAATGCTATTAGTTCACTTGTAGTCGGTTGATAAAACCGTATCGTAAAACCAGTCATATGAAACTCTTTATATTCGCCAAATTCATCTTCATATTTATTTGTAGAATCTGAAGGTATGCCAAGAATTGATGAATATTTTTCTATAGCTTTTTCTATATCATGCACGACATAACCAACATAAGAAATAGTAGAAGTCTGCTCTGAGTGAGTAAAAAGCTCCTTCATTTCAATTTCTCGTGCTTCATCATTTTTTCCCCATTGAATAAAAAATGGAGCACGAAGACCTAACGGTTGTTCCTCATTAATAAATAACATTGACCAGTTAAGTACGGATCCATCCTCTTTTTTACGGCTTCCAGGTACAGGACCGACTACATCTAATCCTTGTTTTTTTAGTCTATCAGCAAGTCCCACTATGTCGTTCGTACGAAAAGCTACTTGTGAAAAACCTTCGTCTACTTGTGAATCCTCAAGAACCTGTTGAATTAAGATATTATCCGATAATTTTGCAACTTTCATGTCTGAAAACCCAATCCATTCCAAATATCGAAGTCCTTCAAAATAACATAATGCATTATACGTTCCCCAATTAGGGTGCTTCCCTCCAGTTATAGCTTGAAAGCCCAGTTCTTTAAAACTCTCTTTTACCAATTCAGGTTGATTTGTAAAATGAACGAGATGATCAAATTTAACAGACATGGTTTATCACTCCTTTTTAAAAATATTGAATGACTAAGTCGTGATTGAACACATTTGAGCTACCACCTCTCACCCGCTGAATATTGTAAAAGCCAAAAAGACATTTTTAGAGATGGTAGAGGCTCGTGGGAAATGGACTAGTTCAGCATTTAGATAATGTACATCCCATTTAAAACGTTTACCGATTGACCAATTTATTCGAAAAGAGCTAAAGGAACGTGGAGCTACCATCGCAGTCAACTGTATGGGATTAAGAGCAGGAGAATTGTCTGCAAGGGCAAAAAAAGAACCCTTCACTTACAACAAGCATCTTAGTTAAACAAACGAGTCAAAAGGCACGTTTATGATTGGCTACCCATCTTTCATTTAAGTACAGAGGAAGTCTTTAAATCAATCTTTGAAGCAGGACAACAACCTTTCTAGGCTTACATTCAAAACAAACGCCTTAGTTTTGTCTTTTGCATCATGGGTTGCAAAAATGATCTACAACATGGAGCTATCCATAATCCTGATCTGTACAAAAAGTATATTGACCTTGAAAAAAGGATAGGTCACACCATGTTTATGAAGGGAAAAAAACCTATCTATTTAAAGGATTACATTGGTATAAGAGTACTACCTCATAATTAAATGTTATATCAATAGGAATAACAATAACAATAACAAAAAAATAAAAAAACAAAGCTTGTTCAAGGGAACTTCCTACTCTGTATATCGGTTGAAATTGATTTTTTTACTAAATTAAATTCAGTTACATTAACTTATATTATCAAATACAATAATTTTTTGACGAAGGAAGATAATTTTTTTTCATGAATAGTAAATAGGTAGTATCTTATATAGTTAATTAGTATAATTTTACAATTTTTTATATATTTTGTATAAATTTGTATTATTATGTAAATTGTTCGAACGCATTTATATTCGAAAGGAATGGTAGACTATGAAATTTTCTAGATATTATATTCTCCCTCTTATTTTCTTTTTGTGTCTTTTTAATTCTAATGAAAAAGTTCACGCATCCTTATCCTTTACTGAATTAATTGAGAGAGGAATCAGTTCGGAAGAAATAAAAAAACAAGTAGAGTTTCGTACTACGTTTGGATTAAACAATTCATTACAGAAATTATTAGAAGTATCAAATTTATCTACTAATCATGAATATCAAATTCCATTAACTGAAGAGGAATTGATAGATTTGAGAGAAAGGGAAAAATTCGCTGCTCTATATGCCCCTATTATTATTCAGGAACTCAGAGGTGAAAATAATAATAGTAACAAAGGGACCTTTTACAAGGATAACAAAAATGGTGGGTTATTAGTAGTAAACCTACTTAAAGATAATCTATTTGACAATGAAAATATTATTGAATCGTTAAAAAATAAGATTCCTGCAGAAGCCTTCAATAAAATTGAATTTAATATAGTTGATTATTCAGAGCAACAACTTGATGATATAGTAAATAAAATATCCAATGACAGATTCTACCTTGAAGAAAATGGAGTTCCTTTTACATTTGTAACTTCAAATATTAAAGAAAATAAAATTCAAGTTGGAATATTTCCCTATACAACTGAAGCAGCCAATTTTTTAAAAGAAATTTATGGAGATGATTTAATTCAGGTTGTTGAAGAAGAAGAAGCTGTTGGAGAAAGTCGCACAAAAAATTACTATTACATGTATGGTGGTCTCCAAATCGCTCCTACTAGTACTAATAGTACAGGAACAACTGGTTATTGCACAAACGGTTTTTCATTAACTACTGAAAGAGGATATTTTGTCGTTACTGCTGGGCATTGCACAAGGGGAAGAAGCTCTTTTTATCAAGGAGGATATTATAAAGGGAGTGTATACTCAACAAGTGAAGGAGGCTATGCTGATGTTGGGGTTATAAGGTTGGACCAAAATAGAACAACCAATGGTATTTATAGAGAATCTTATAATGACCGACAACTAACCTCATATCAATATGTGAATAGCGATTATGTTGGTCAACTTGTAGCTCAAATAGGAGCTACTACCAATGTATCTGCTGGGGAAATAGAAAGTCGAAATTGGAGTGGGAATGTAGAAACAAGAGGGCAAAAGTTTTATTACCAGTACTTAAGAGATGCCTCCTATTATTCCGACGGTGGTGATAGTGGAGGTACTGTATATTGGGGAAATGAACTAAGAGGGATCCATACTGCAGCAAACGGTAAATTCAGTCATGTACACTATATTCTTAGCAAAGTACCAGGAACACCTAAGATAAATTAAAAAACTCTGTTAACACAGACAAATGGAGGATAACTTGTGCAAATTTATAAAATTTTATTGATAGTTATTTTTGTACTTGTTACTGTTGGTTGTGGAAAAAGCAATAATAGTACGCCGATTAGCAAAGAAATGGCTGAAACAATTGCTCTAGAAGATGCTCCTCAGTTTAAACCTGACAATCGTAACTTTAGTATTGTAAGTATTGAACGCGAAAAAATGGGTTATCGAAATTCAATAAAACTTTATGACTCTTGGGTTATCATTTTAAGCTCTCAAGAATCAAACGCTAATAAGCCTACTCCAAATCTTATGTATCAAATAAATGTAGACGATGGTTCGATTATAGATAGGACCAACTTTGCATTTGGAGAATAAGATGATTTAATACTGACTTAGGGCAGTTAATAACCTTCTTAAGCAGTCTTTTTAGACAACAAAATACGATCAAAATTCAGAACACAATAAATTTTAAATCTCTTATTAAGTAGGAAGCACCAAGAGGAGCTTCCTACTTTTTATATCGGTTGAAATAGAAATTACGTAAATATTCTAAAACGTAGAAATCTTTAGCTGCTAGGTAAATCCTGAAGAACCAAAAGAACAAAGGTACACAGTAGAGAATATACCCAATAAAGTCCATATCCCTTACGATTAAATGAGTAGCCTGGTCTTCAGCTAAATCGGGCATCTAGTTAGCTATCTCAAATAAAACCATGCTTAATTATAAATTATGAAGCTTTATCAACGAGTTCTGTGACTTGTTGGATTGCTCGTGTTCCTTGTTTCTTAACCAACCATGCACCTAATACAACCTGTTCCAATTAATATGATGGCACAGGAACATCAAATGTTTTACCTGAAAGAAATACAGTCCAATTTCTAATGCAGGAACAATAATAATTAAAGCGAGCAAAAAAACAATACATTTTCCCCTTCCCAAGATGGCCTTATAATAAAAAGTGAGACCAAACTTGCATTAGGTATATTGAAACTAGCGGCTTTATCCTTATATATAAGCCAAGAAAAAAAGAGAAGGACAAATTAAGCTTTGTTTATTTAAATTTAATTCTGAATCTTTGATACTGTAAAGATAACACCAGATTCTTGCGAGTACTTTAAGTTGTACCTAATAGTGTCTAACTCCACTGTCGTTTCGTTCTTTTTAAATTTATAGCTTTCGTCAAATAGCCGAAGTTCTTCTAGACCGTTTCCAATTTCTTCTTTTGAAAGTTCTGGATTGGTGACACCAATTAGCAGTGCCATTGCAAGAACAATATCCATCCCATTACCTTGTCCAATCATAACCAACTCATGAATGGCTCCCAAATCATCAATGTTCTCAACTAATGTGATGTCTTTAGTTATGTTTGAAGTAATTGTTTCTTTTTCTTTATTAACATTGTGAAGCTTAAATGATAAGTCCAACTTCGCTAATCCTTGGTTATAGGCATCTTCAAACTCATCGTATGTATAAACCAGCGGTACGGTCGCCATACTTGCAGCAATAAAAGGTGAAAGAAAATATAAGCTAGCAATCAAAGAAATAATTACACGGGATCTCATCATAAAACGACCTTGTCTCCACATGACAGATATACCTAATGGCGGAAAGAGAATTAGTCACAACCACATAAACCAAGATTTCTCAAATACTAGCGGTTTCTTATTTAGAGTAATTTCAGCTTGCATCTTTTACACTTCCCTTGAACAATTCTTTAATGTTGAAACTAAAGATGCAATCTAAGGTACTGTTTTTATCCTCTTGAACAATAGCTTTTATGGTATTAATAACCCGCTCCCTAGAAGGTGTTTTTTCCTTTTCAACAACTAAATGTTCATATAGAGAAATTCCATCGGTTTTTCCAAAGTCCTCAATTTTAGCTCTTAAGAAGAACTAGGCGATTTTTTATATGTTGTAGATTTAATTTATATTTCGGCTTCAATTCTTCATCTTTAAGATGGACTAGCAGCAATTCATGATATCCTAATGACACTTCATATTCTTCTTGTACAAAGCTTTCATCCTCTTCTTTAAATACAACTGATAGTGGTAATCTATAAGAAATATAGGTTGTAGGAGTGTACAAAATGAAAATTACTAAAGATATTGCATTTCCGATCATTCAAAGACTATCACAAACAGTAAAGTACAACATTAATATTATTGATCGACATGGTGTTATTATTGCTAGTACAGATGAAAATCGTTTGAATAGTATCCATGAGGGAGCAAAAAAAGTATTAGACACAAAATCTGCCCTAATTATTTATAAAGACCAGACAAATCAATTTATGGGTACAAAAGAAGGAGTAAACCTTCCTATTGAATTTATGGAAGAAATTATAGGAGTAGTTGGAATCACAGGTGCCCCAGAGGAGCTTTTGCAGTTAGCAGAAATGACGAAGATTACGGTCGAGCTAATGCTCCAACAAAATTATATTAGGGGAAAAGCTGATGTTGAACAACAAATGATGGACACGTGGATAGGAGATTTCACTCATTCTAGTGAAAAAGATGAAAAATTGCTGGCAAAGCATGCTCTCCATTTTCTTCATTTTAATGTGGAGGAAGAAGTCGTAATTGGTTTAATCGATCTTCCTCAATTACATAACAGGAAAGATCTAGAAGGCTATATAAAGAGAACTGAAATAAAAAATGAACTAACCCGATTTGTTTCAAGAAATAAACAAGGATATAATGTCGTCTTCTTTGGCATGACAATGGATGATTTCTTGATCTTTGGTCTCAGATTACTTCCGAATCAATCAGAATTTGAGAGTGTTAATCGCTTTTACAATAGGTTAAAAGGACAATTTCAGTCTATATTTAACGATGCAAGGGTAGGACTAGGCAATAGAAATAATTCTATTACAGGCTTAAGAAAATCGTTCTCAGAAGCAAAGCAATGCCTAGAACTCATGAAGACGTTTAAAAAAGACGCAAACATCAGCCAAATCAAAGAATGGGGTCTCATCCGCCTGTTACACCAAATTCCAATCACCCTTAGAGAAGAATATGTAAGAGAATACCCCATTGATGTATTGCCAGCTGAATTACAAAAGACACTGGATGTCTTATTTGAGTGTGATCATAACCTTACAGAGACTGCCCGTAGGCTCCATATTCACCGGAACACACTTGCCTATCGATTAGATAATATTCATCAGCTTTTACATTTAAATCCAAGATCTGTAAACGATCTACATATCATTCAAACCATAATGCTTATGCAAAAGTTAAATAAAGAGAACTAGTCATTTGCACAAAAATACGAGGAGATTATTGATAAATTTTGGCTCTATTACCAATGCTTTTGTTTTCTAAATATTGTTACTATTAACATGTAAAAATGAATTGAAAAGGTGTTGAGTATGAACATTATTATTGCACCAGATTCTTTTAAAGGAAGTGTTTCAGCAATAGAAGCAGGAGCAGCAATAAAAAAAGGAATCTTAAGTGAAGTACCAGATGCAGTAGTCGACGTCATTCCTATGGCTGATGGAGGAGAGGGAACTCTCGACACACTTTTATTCGCAACAAACGGCAAGCGCTTTCAAGTCGAAGCCACAGGGCCACTCGGTAAAATAATTGATACACAATACGGTGTATTGGGGGACGAACAAACTGCTGTTATTGAAATGGCATTAATCTCAGGTCTTCCGATGGTTCCTGAGGAAAAACGAAATCCATTTTTTACAACAACGTATGGGATTGGAGAAGTAATTCTTCAGGCAGTTAATGATGGGTATCGTAATTTTATTATTGGCCTTGGAGGAAGCGCTACAAATGATGGTGGTCTCGGGATGTTGCAAGCATTAGGAGTCACATTTTTGGATCAGGATGGAAAACCTGTAAGACCTTTTGGCTACGGTGTGAATACAGTTCAGAGAGTCTCCTTCTCTACACTTGATCCTAGAATAAGAGAATGTACTTTTCAGATTGCTAGTGATGTAGAAAACCCATTATGTGGATTGAAAGGGGCAACAGCAGTTTTTGGACCACAAAAAGGGGCCAATCCTGAAATGGTTAGTGAATTGGATTCAGCACTATCGAATTATGCAAGGCTAGTAGAGGCTGAAATTGGATTAAACTTTCAAGATGTGAAAGGAGCTGGAGCTGCAGGAGGATTAGGATTTGCGTTTTTAACTCTAGGTGGTGAAATGGTCTCTGGAGCAAAGTTGGTCGGAGAAGCAGCTAGATTGAAAGAAAAATTAGGTTCAGCTGATTTTGTCATTACTGGAGAAGGGCAAAGCGATGATCAAACACTTTATGGAAAAGTGCCCGGATATATAGGTAAACTTGCTTTGGAACGAAATGTAAACGCTATTTTAATTTCGGGCAGTTTAGGTAGAGGATATGAACAATTATATCAATACTTTTTAAGCTGTGATTCCATAGCCACTGGTCCAATGCCATTACATGAATGTATGAATCATGCAGAGGACTTGTTATATAAAAAAGCCAAAAATATTGCTAGGTTACTAGCTAGGAAATAAAGGGGGAGTCATGATGGTAGAAGGACCATTATTGTTTTTAATCATTGTCATTGGTGTAGCGTTTATTGTATTTGCAACAGCTAAGTTAAAGCTACATCCATTTCTATCTTTATTATTTGCAGCATTTCTTGTTGGTATTTTAGCAGGCTTACCATTAGCTTCTATTGTAGAGGCAGTTAATGGAGGATTCGGTGGATTAATGGGCTACATAGGGATCGTAATTGTAGCCGGAACCATTATTGGAACAATCCTTGAAAGATCAGGGGCAGCCCTTCGAATGGCTGAAGTCGTTCTGCGTATCGTAGGAGAAAAAAGACCACAGTTGGCTATGTCACTCATAGGTGCAATTGTCAGTATTCCAGTATTTTGTGATTCAGGTTATGTTATCTTATCTAGCTTAAAGAAGTCATTAGCTAGAAGAGCAAAGGTTGCTGTTGCTTCAATGGCAGTTGCTTTAGCTACGGGACTTTATGCAACACATACATTAGTACCACCAACTCCAGGCCCAATAGCAGCAGCTGGTAATATTGGTGCGAGTGATTATCTGGGAACAATTATTTTAATTGGTATCATCGTTGCGATTCCTACAATTATTGCTGGTTATATTTGGGCAATGAAGGTTGGCACAAAGATTGAGGTAGAAGGAGAAGAAGAGTTACAGCTTGATTATGATGAAATCGTCAAGTCATTTGGAGCACTTCCTTCTACAGCAAAATCTTTTGCACCAATTGTACTTCCCATTCTTTTAATTGGGATTGGTTCGTTTGTAAAGTTTCTGAATGTTGAAGGCACTTTTGCTAATTTCCTATTATTCCTTGGCTCGCCTTTAGTTGCTTTATTAATAGGTGTCCTAGCAGCCTTTTTCTTAATGCCAAAATGGAATGAAGAAACATTAACTGGTTGGGTAGGAGATGGACTGAAGGATGCATCTACCATACTACTAATTACTGGTGCAGGTGGAGCATTTGGTTCAGTTATTAAAGCTACACCTGTAGCAGACCTTATTAAAGGAGTCGCAGATGGAGGCTTACTATCTGGAGCACTTGTCTTAATTATTCCATTTATCATTGCAGCAGCTTTAAAAACAGCACAAGGTTCATCAACAGCAGCACTTGTTGTGACATCAACTCTTGTTGCACCTTTACTTCCTCAAATGGGAATTGAAGGGGCACTACCACTTGCATTAGTGGTCATGGCAATTGGTGCAGGTGCAATGGCAGTCAGCCATGTGAACGACAGCTATTTCTGGGTTGTTAAAGAATTTAGCGGCATGAAAGTAACAGATGCTTATAAAGCTCAAACCATGGCAACCTTAATCCAAGGTGTCACAGCAATCATTACAACAATTATCCTTTGGATGATACTAGTTTAATAAAGTAAAGTAATAGTAGGTTTAACATCAGAACTATATATTAAAAGCCCAAATCAGTTGCGATTTGGGTTTTTGTTTTATCAGCAAAAATGTAAGTTTATGTTAACATACATATAGAGACGGTGGAGCTAGAAGAGAAAGAGGTGTAAGAATGAATGATCGATTAAGAAATGATTTGGTTCAATATCAAAAAGCACATCGAAATAAGTGGAATCAAGTTCTTCATTATTTTGCTTTTTTGTTTGCATTTATTGCGTGGGTATTCTTGTTTATTAATATATATGTAACCATCTACTGTACTCTATTACATTATGTTTTTTCATGGATTGGTCACTTTTATTTTGAACGAAATAAGCCCGCATCGTTTAAGCATCCATTCCTTGGCTTTTATGCTGGTTTCATTTGGTTTTTTATGAAGAGTTTTGAGTTACTCACGAATAATAAAGTATTACCTAAATAAAATACGCTTGGACTAAGTTTAATCCAAGCGTAATTGGGTGCTTATAAAATGGGTGATTTTCTGAAATTTATGTACACCTATAAATGGTTAGGAAGTGATATTTCCTTTTATCAGGTCTACCTACTTTATAAAGAGCTTTTTGTTGTTTCTCGATTAGGTTCATAGTGTGTATCTTTAAAGAGCTGTTGTAGTTCTTCTTTCGTTAAGTCTCTCCACTTCCCAATAGGTAGCTTACCTAAATGAATATTCATGATCCGAATACGTTGCAGTCTTTTCACGTTATAGTCAAAGGCTGCGCACATTCGGCGAATTTGTCTATTTAAACCCTGTGTTAATATGATTCTGAATACATACTTAGATTCTTTATAAATCTTACATGGGAGAGTTTTTGTATCTAAGATTTCAACTCCTGCAGCCATATCCCTTAAAAATTGTGGGGTTATAGGCTTATCCACAGTTACGATATATTCCTTCTCATGCTTTCCTTCAGCCCGAAGCACCTTATTTACAATATCTCCGTCATTAGTCATTAAGATTAAACCATCTGAATCCTTATCAAGTCGACCAATCGGAAAAATCCGCAACGGATGATTCACATAATCTACGATATTTCCTCTAATATGCCTTTCAGTTGTAGAGGTAATTCCTACTGGTTTGTTTAGGGCAATGTAGACTAACTTAGGTTTACTTTTTATCGGCTTGTTGTCAACACGAACTTCATCACCTTCTTCAACCTGACTTCCAGGCTCCGCAAGCTTTCCGTTAATCGTTACTCGCTTGTCAGCAACCCATTTATCGGCCTCTCGCCTTGAGCAAATTCCAGTTTCACTTATGTATTTGTTGATTCTCAATTTATAACCCACCTTGCTTGTATCATTCTTTTACTAGTATACCTTATGAGTGACCGAAAATATAATCCTTGTTGAGGTAAGGGGAAAAGATTAGCAATGAAAGTAAAAAAGAGCCATTATGGCTCTCTACATTTATACTATTTTGAGGATGAGTGTAAATATTTTAAAGGATCATATACTCTATATCCTCTTGTAAAATTTGCACCGAAATATGGATTCGCAACTAAAGTTGGATTCAATATATCATCGCCTTCAGGTTTAACACCTTGTTCGACCCATTTCACTAAATCATCAAAGGCTTCTTGCTCTTCTGCCGGAGTGAAATCACAATGCCCAACTCCTCGAATCGCTCTTGTCACTAATTCGCTTCCATTCTCTTTTGAACGCTTAGCATGAATTTGTTGCATATGGAAAGGTACATATAAATCTCCAATATCATGAAGTGAAATCATTGGCATAGTATGATTCCCTTGAACCTCAGGTACTCCAGTCAATCCTTTCTGATTAGAAGAAGGGTGAGCTGTAATACGAAGGATGGAATCATTAAAGGCTTTCTCCTCAGCTGATAATGAAGGATCTTGATCAAATTGATAAATAGAGTCAGTGGTATTGACGACATTCTTAGGTGCTACAATAAAACTTGGATCTGTTGGCATTCTGTCAAATAAAAAATGCTTATACGCTCCCCATGCTACATTAAACAGAGGACGATCACCACCAGTTAAATTCATTGTAATCGCTTTCAAAACTTCGCCTTCCTCAGTAATATTATAATCAGGCTGGTTTGCTTCACCAATGCCAAGTTTTGCTTTCATTTCAGGTACAGTTACAGCAAAGTAGTTTTCATCCGCAGGGAAAACCTGATCTTCCTTTTCAATTCCACTTAAAGCCTGTGCAACAAGACCATAATCTGTAAAGAAATCAAATAATTCTGTGTCACCAGTAACCCCGCACATCGGTAGTGCGCCATTGTAAGTGCTTCCATAATGTTCCGCTGCAACAGCTGTAATGTGTCCACCCATGGAATGTCCAGTAATATAGGTCTTCTTAGGCTTTCCAACTAGGCCGTTAAATAGTGTACCTAGAGCATGAGTATCCTTTACACCCTGTGCTACATCATAACCATTCGTACGGTAACTAGATGCCGCCCAAGCATAACCTTGTTTTAAAAAATGTTCTCGAATTCGAGGGTTACTTACAGTTAACTCCAAACCAGTACCTCGATAGCCATGAGCATAAAGGACAAGTTCACCATTCCAATTTTTTGGAACTTCAATTCGGTAACCGGCTCCATTATGTACACCCCAGTACCGATCTGTCTCGTAGGTAGGTAGAGCATTGAACGGTAACTTTGATTCATCTACATAATATTGTGTAGTGGCTTGAGTGCCTTTGTTTGTACTTTTCGGAGCAGCACTAGCAATACCAGTTGTTAAAAGTAACGTGGCACTTAATGTTAAAGCCATTATTGACTTTTTAAACATAGCATTTCTCCTTTCTATTTATCTTACATTTTAATGTTGTATTATTCTGAATATTTATTCAACCCTTATCGTGACAAAAAATCCTTCATAATCCGACAGAAATAGAGGCGTGTTTTATAAATAAAGAATATTCTTACAATTCATTGACCTACCCAGCTACTACTTTTATAATTTAGCTAATGGCATAAATTTACATAGGAAGTGGGGAAGTAAATGACGTATGGAAATCACGTGCAATTAAAGGTGTATCAACAGCTCGAGGATCATATTATTCCAGTTACATATGAAGATCTAGAACAAAAGGCCAAAGCTCATTTGGCGAAAGAACCTTATTATTATGTAGCTGCTTCAGCGGGAGCCGAGGTAACCGCTAGAAATAACAATAGAGCATTTGAGAAATGGGAAATCGTTCCTAGAATGTTATGTGATACGTCCAAAAGAGATCTTAGTGTTGAATTATTTGGTAAGCGCTATCAATACCCGATAATGTGTGCACCTGTTGGTGTGCAATCGATTATTCATCCAGAAGGAGAGCTTGCGAGCTCAAGAGGTGCTTCGGAAATGGGAGTTTCATACATCACGAGTACTGCTTCTACATATAGTTTGGAGAAAATCGCACAAGAAAGTAACGGTGATAAGTGGTTTCAGCTCTATTGGAGTAGTGACCGTGAAATTGCAGCAAGTATGGTTAAGCGTGCAGAAGCAGCCGGCTATAGTGCGATTGTTATTACCTTAGATACCCCAATGATGGCTTGGCGTGAGAAAGATATTGAACATAAATATCTGCCATTTTTGCAAGGGAAAGGAATCGGAAATTATTTAGAAGATCCTGTTTTCTTATCACGATTAGAGCGTTCTCCAAAGGAGGATATGACATCAGCCATCATGCTTTGGGCAAAAATATTCGGAAATCCTGCTTTAACATGGAAGGATTTAGAATATATACGATCCCAAACCGATCTTCCAATCTTGTTAAAAGGTATTTTGCATCCAGAAGATGCAAAGCTTGCGTTAGAGCATGGAGTCGATGGAATTATTGTGAGTAATCATGGTGGTAGACAAGTGGATGGAGCGATTACTAGTATTGACGCATTACCAGAAATATGTGAGGTTGTACAAGACCAAATTCCTATCTTATTAGATAGTGGGATAAGAAGAGGGGCGGATATAATTAAAGCATTAGCATTAGGGGCAAAAGCTGTATTAGTAGGTAGACCTTATATGTACGGTTTAGCATTAGCTGGTGAGGAAGGGGTCAAACAGGTCCTCCGAAATCTTCTTGCAGATTTTGACCTTACGATGGCACTATCAGGAAAATCAAAGGTTTCTGAAATTCATAAGGACTTATTACGGAGAGCACAAGTGTAAATCTGTACATGTAGTAAAAAGGTTCAGTATTAGGCTGAACCTTTTTCTGTTTACACCGCTTTTTCCAGAAGTGACTTTTCGAATTTCTTTGCAAAAGTGTTTGCTATAAAGGCACCAATTGATAAGTTAAAGACCATATTTAAGATTGGAGCCATAACTCCCAGCTCGCCTATAAATTGATACGCTAAGATTGCCGCAAGCGCAGAGTTACATAGACTAACTTGAAAGAGAGCTGCACGGCAATCCTCTTCTTGCATCTTCATTTTCTTACAAACGAAATATGCGATAAACATTGGTAATGTTACTTGGATGAAGGTGGCTGCTATGACAAAAGGTAGAATCAGTAATTCTTCCGAAATGGCAAGCTTACCACTTCCAACAATAATATGCACGACGAGCAATAAAGCTACAGAAGAACCAATTTTAGTGATTGTTCTGGAATACGATACAAAGCGTGGAACTAATTTCTGAGAAATAATTCCAAAAACTAAGGGTAGAAATACAATAAGTAAAAAAGATTGCAATAAACTTAAAAATGAGATGGTTACCTCCTGAGTTGATAAACCCATCATAGCGATAGGTGTCATAATGGGACTTATGGCTACATCAATGAGGGAAGCAGCTACGACAAGGGGAGCATTACCACCTGCAATAAACGTATAAACTGTTGCTGCAGTAGCACTTGGGACTGTTCCCGCTAAAAGTAATCCTGCGGCAAGTTCAGGATGATGAGAGGCAAATAGTAGGGCAAGTATGAATGAAAGGACAACGGTAAATGTCCATTTTAACAAAGTAATGAACAATAATTCTGTTTTCTTTAATTTAACCTTTTGAATCGAATCAATATTAATAGATAGACCTGAGAAATAAATAACCATTCCTAATAAAAGACTGGGGACCCACGGGGCAACATCCCAGTAAACAGGTGAGAAATATGTTCCTATTGCTAGAAGAATAATCATAATTGATAGTCTTTTAGATAAGAAGTTTGCAAGTAGAGTCATATTACTTTCCTCAGTTTCTACAAGATATAAAAATTATATAAGATTTATCGGTTTATATGAACAGTCTTTTATGAAGTTGGGGTTTTTCATCCTTTTTGTACAAACTCTCGCATATAGTGGAAGGGATAACTATATCAATCTAGAAATAGTAATAGACTGAAGATTTTGACAAGGGGTGATTGTATGGAAAATAGTAAACATATTGTATTCGAAAGCAGAGAAGAGGGTATTGCAGTTCTAACCCTGAATAGACCAGAGGCGTTAAACTCGTTTAGTCATGACATGATCTCAAGTTGGTATGACGCACTTAATGAATTCAAGAATGACAAAAAAATGAAGGTTCTAATTGTAACGGCAACCGGGAAAGCGTTTTCGGCTGGTGGAGATATTAAAGCCCTCTCAAAAGGTGAAGGCTTTATTGGGGAGCCGGAGGAAGATTTATGGAGTGATGCGGTTAAGAGAAAGGCTGCACTGTGGGAAAATATCCAAAAAATCCCCTTATTGTTAGAGGAAATTGATAAACCGGTTATCGCATGTATAAATGGAGATGCCATAGGAGCAGGACTGGATATGGCTCTCATGTGTGATCTTCGCTTTTGTGCAGATACGGCAAGATTAGGAGAGGGATATATCCATTTAGGCCTCGTGCCCGGGGATGGAGGCAGCTATTTTCTGCCAAAGATTGTAGGTGAATCAAAGGCATTAGAGTTACTTTGGACTGGTGATAGAATAAACGCTGATGAAGCAAAGCTAATTGGCATGGTTGACTATGTTTATCCTGCTGATGAAGTACTTGAGAAAACCATACAATTTGCTCAAGTATTATGCTCAAAACCTCAGAATGCACTTCGTATGATTAAGAGGCTTGTCAAAAATCACGATAAAATCAGTTTGCGAACACATCTAGATATGGTTTCTTCTCACATGGCAGTGGTTACGGATACTCATGAGTATGTAACATTATTAGAGAAAATGAAAACAAAGAAATCATAGTCTATTAAGGAGGAATAAAATGAACCAGCCCTTAGAGGATATAAAGGTATTAGATCTATCAAGGGTTTATGCGGGACCAGGTGGTTCTATGATTCTTGGAGATTTAGGCGCTGATGTAATTCGGATTGAATCACCAAGTGGAACTGATAGTATGAGGGATTGGGTTCCGTTTATTGAGGGGGAAAGTACATATTATATGAGTGCAAACCGTAATAAACGGTCAGTCACTCTTAATCTTAAAGACGATAAAGGTAAAATGCTTTTTAAGAAGATGGTAGAAACGGCAGATGTTGTAATTGAGAACTTCAAAACAGGTACGTTGCAACGGATGGGACTTAGCTATGAGGTGCTAAAACAACTTAATCCAAAACTTATCCTTTGCTCTGTTACGGGATATGGACAAACAGGCCCATTTAGTCATGAGCCTGGCTTTGATCCCGTCATCCAAGCGATAGGGGGAATGATGGATGTAACTGGATTTCCAGATGGAGAGCCCACGAGAGTAGGTGTTCCGGTTGTAGATATTATGACCTCTCAATATGTGACAATTAGTATCCTTTCGGCTCTTAGATTACGAGATCATACGGGGAAAGGGCAACATATTGATATTTCTTTAATGGATGTCCAGCTTAGTTCACTAGCGAATGTATCCAGCAGCTTCTTAAATAAAGGAACGATTGCAAACAGAATCGGAAATGGTCACAGCTACATAGTGCCTTATCAGGTATTTCAATGCAGTGACCGTCCTCTAATGATATGTGCTGGAAATGATCGTTTATACAGAAAGCTATGTGAATCAATGGGTCATCCTGAATGGGCTATAGATGAAAAGTACAAAACCAATCTTGAACGAATAACCCACCGTGAGGAATTAACGGACAAGATTCAACAGGTCATCTCTGAGAAAACGGCAGATGAATGGTTTAGCATATTTTCAAAAGCGGGAGTGCCATCTGGCCCCGTTAATAATATTGAACAAGTCTTTGAGCATGAACAAGTAAGAGCAAGAGAAACTGTCGAGGAAATAGAACATCCGACAGTCGGAACTGTAAAGTTAGTCAAGAGTCCATTAAGATTCTCTAACCTTGATGTTCAAACTAGAAAGCATCCTCCACTACTAGGTGAACATACCGAAACCTTCTTTAAAGAGGAAATGGGCCTTACTAGTGAGGAAGTATCAAGATTAAGAGAAGAAGGTGTCATTTAATCACTATGAAACCAAAAGTCATCGTTTATAAAAGGGTGCCAAAAGAAGTGGTAAATTATTTAAATCAAACTTGTGACGCATATTATGTAGATTCGGAAGACCCACAATTTTTTGAAGCAGTAAAAGACGCTCAAGGTATAATTGGGAGTGGGTTATTTATTGACAAAGAATTTTTAGACATGGCTCCACATTTAAAAATCGTCTCAAATGTTTCAGTTGGTTATAATAATTTTGACTTAGAAGAATTAACAAGAAGACGAATTATGGCCACGAATACACCGGATGTGTTAACAGATACCACTGCTGATTTGATATTCGGTTTATTGCTTGCTGCAGCTAGGAGGATTTCCGAACTTGATACATATGTAAAGAAAGGTGAATGGAAGCAGCATATCGGTAGAGATCTTTTTGGAGTGGACGTAAATAAAAAGAAGCTTGGAATTATAGGTATGGGAAGAATTGGTACTGCAATTGCTAAACGAGCACATATGGGTTTTGATATGGAAATCTTATACCATAATCGAAGTAAAAATGAACTAGCAGAAAATTTATATCGAGCAAAGCGTTGTTCCCTTGACGACCTTTTAAAAACAGCTGATTTTATTTGTTTAATGACTCCATTAACATATGAAAGCTACCACCTAATTGGTGAACGTGAATTTAATCTTATGCAAAAAACGGCTATCTTTATTAACGGATCAAGAGGGGAAACGGTTGATGAGCAGGCATTAATTGAGGCACTACAGAGTGGAAAAATCCTCGGAGCTGGACTAGATGTTTTTACGAAAGAACCTATCGAAGAGGATAATCCTTTGTTATCCTTAAAACAGGTAGTAACAGTGCCTCATATTGGGTCTGCTGTAGAGGAAACAAGAATGAAAATGGCGTGGTTGGCAGCAGAGAATATTGTAAAAGGCTTAAACAATGAGAGACCTCCAAGTTTAATTAACACTTTTTAGTAATCCAACAATAAAGAGCAGGCTTAGTCAAAGTTTGGACTAGGCCTTCTCTTTTTGTGGCACTTTTAAAAACTTACAAACCGGTTTGTCTAGTGTTAACAACAAACAGCCATTACTTCTCTTCGCCTAGTAGAAAATCAAAGTCACACCCTTGATCTGCTTGGAGGACATGTTTTTGGTAAAGTCTAGTATACCCTCTACCTACGATTGGAACTGGCTTCCAATCCTTTTTGCGATTTTCCAGTTCTTGTTCATCGACATGTAGAGTCAACGAACGTTTTTCAACATTTAATTCTATGAGATCTCCAGTTCTAACAAGCCCAATTGGACCACCAACAGCTGCTTCTGGTGCTGTATGGAGCACAACTGTTCCAAACGCCGTACCACTCATCCGAGCATCCGAGATACGAATCATATCCCGAACTCCTTGTTTTAATAGTTTTTGTGGAATTGGAAGCATTCCGGCTTCAGGCATTCCTGGACCACCGACTGGCCCCGCATTTTGCAGAACCATAATGTCTTCTGGATTAATGTCTAAATGAGGATCGTCTATTCTTTCTTCAAGGTCTTGCAAGGAAGAAAAGACAACTGCACGACCTTTATGGTTTAGCAATTCAGCTGAAGCTGCTTTTGGTTTAATAACAGCTCCATTTGGTGCTAAGTTTCCTTTTAAAACAGCAATTCCTCCTTCTTTATGTAAAGGTTCTTCAAACGTCCTAATAATATCACGGTATGTCTCTGAGAACTTAACACTCTCGAGATTTTCTCTCACTGACTTACCGGTGACTGTCATTTCTTCTAAATGAAGAACAGATTGTAGCTCCTTCATCACAACAGGTGCACCACCTGCACGATAGAAATCTTCCATTTGATATTTACCAGCCGGTCTAAGATTTGCAATAAATGGAGTAGATTTACTTAACTCATCGAATAAATCTAAGGGAAGTTCAATATTTAATCGACCTGCAATGGCTACAAGATGAATAACCGCGTTGGTTGAACCTCCAACAGCCATAAGCATTCTAATAGCATTCTCTAGAGAATTTCTAGTCATGATCTGAGAGGGTCTTATATCCTTCTCTACTAGTTCAACGATTTTCTTACCAGTCTGAATAGCATGTTGCAATCGTTTGTTTTCTGTTGCCGGTATAGCGGCCCCCCCTGGAAGCATCATCCCCATCGCCTCTGCACAGACAGCCATTGTACTGGCGCTTCCCATTACCATACAGTGTCCCGCAGTTGGAGCAAGTGCTTGATTGATTTCGTCAATTTCTTGATCATTTACTTTTCCGCCACGGTATTCTTGCCAGAAAAAGCGGCAGTCTGAGCAAGCTCCTAATGTTCGGCCTTCATACTCGCCATTATTCATAGGCCCACCAGTAATAATAATGGAAGGAATATCAGCTGAAGCAGCTCCCATCAGCTGAGAGGGTGTTACTTTGTCACATCCACCAATTAACACAACACCATCAATTGGTTGAGCTCTTATCATTTCCTCTGTATCCATTGCGGCAAGGTTTCGATATAACATAGTTGTGGGACTTGTATTAATTTCTCCTAATGAAATAGTTGGAAACTCTAAAGGGATTCCCCCTGCCATTAACACGCCTGTCTTTATGGCATCAATAAGAGGTCCGATATGTGCGTGACAACGATTAATTTCACTTTTCGTATTACAAATTCCAATGACTGGTTTTTGATAATCCTCTGGTTCGTACCCTAGATGGCGGTTGAACGCTTGGCGAATGAATTGACTAAAACCTCTGTCACCATAAGATGTTAATTTTTTCGATTTATTTGTAGTAGACATATTTCACACTCCGATGCAATAGGTTATGATTATAGTATGGTAAGACCAATTTTTTCACTAGAAATAATCTAGCATTCTATCTACTTCTTAAAATCAACCATTTGTAAACGTTTGTTGACCCAATTTTCTGAACTATCATATAATTGTTATATAACTATTTTATGGAAAATTTATTGGTTGTGTCAATCCCTACAATTTTTACATCATTTTAAAACCCTCTTAGATTCTTACTTCATATTGTATTCACATTTAACCTCATAATTGTTACAAGCTACAAGAGAATAATCTTAATTAATGAAAGGAAGGTGCTCTATGTATGAATTGATTGAGATTGAACAAGTTTTTCCCGATCAAAAATTAAAAAATATAAAAGTGAAGATACAAAATGAGTTAGACAGTCACCTTAGTCACCTTTCGTTACCAGAAGGTGCAGAAATTGCAATCACAGCTGGTAGTAGAGGAATCTCTAATATTATTACTATATTAAAAGAAACAATCATGTACTTAAAAGCGAAAGGGTACACTCCATTTTTAGTTCCATCGATGGGAAGCCATGGTGGTGGTACTGCAGAAGGACAAGTAGAAGTTCTAAAACATCTTGGTATCACAGAAGAGGTATTGGAAGTTGAAATTCGCTCTTCTATGGATGTTGTGTTTCTTGGTGAAACGCCGAACGGTCAGCCGGTGTATATGGATCGTCATGCTTACCACTCTGATGGGATTATAGTTATTAATAGAATCAAAGCTCACACTGCTTTCAAAGGTAAAGTGGAAAGCGGGTTAAGTAAAATGGTCACAATTGGCCTAGGGAAAATAAAGGGTGCAACGTTCGTTCATAGTGACGGAGCGTTAAAAATGGCTGAGAACATAGAGGATGTTTGTACATTTGCATTAATGAATAGCCCGATCCTTATGGGATTAGCCATTGTTGAAAACGGATTTGATGAAACAGCAGATATTGTGGGAGTCCCAAAAGAAAATTGGATTTCAAAAGAATCAGAACTCCTTCAATACTCCAAATCAATGATGCCTAGTCTCCCAGTTGATGATGTAGATATTTTAATTGTTGAGGAGATGGGAAAATGTTTTAGTGGCACAGGTATGGATCCTAATATCATAGGAAGATGGAGGATTGACGGGGTTCCAGAGCCAGAACATCCAAGTATAAAGAGAATTGCCATTTTGGATTTGGCAGAGAAGTCTTTTGGAAATGCCCAGGGTATAGGACTTGCAGACTTTACTACACAAACACTTGTCAATAAGATAGACCGAAACTCTACTTATACAAATGCCATTACAGCTACTTATTTAAGGAGAGCTATGCTGCCGATGATTTATGAGACAGAACAAGAATCAATAGAAATGGCCATACAAAGTCTTGGTCCCAAACTTAATCATAATGAGTTGAAAATTGTACAGATAGCAAATACTCTTCATTTAGGTCGAGTGTACGTTTCAAAAGCTGTCCTCGATGAGATGACACATACCACATCAAGGAGATTCCATATTAAAGGAACGCATGTACTTCAATTTAATGATTCGGGAGTTCTTTTAAGAAGAATTAGTAAACAGCATTAAGAATTGGGGTGGCCAATGGAATATGAAGTTCAAAAAGCAGCATTAGTTATAGATGTTTCTGACAATGTAGCTGTTGCATTAACTGATTTAACAAAGGGTGATCAGTGTTCTGTTCGCTTTCCAAACAGAGTAGAGTGTATGACGGTCTTAGAAGATATTAGTTTTGGTCATAAGTTTGCGTTAAGAGACATAAGTCAAAATGAAGTTTTAAAGTATTGTGAGGAAATTGGCAGAATGAGTGTAGGCATACAAAAGGGTGGTTATATTCATCATCACAATATGTATTGCGAAAGAGGGATGAAATAGTGACAGACACTTTCATGGGCTATCAGAGAAAAGACGGTTCTGTAGGAGTCAGAAACCTAATTGCGATAATTCCTTCTGTATTCTGCTCTGCAAAGTTGGCGGAACGAATTGCTTTCCAAGTGCCTGGTAGTGTGTATTTCCGACACCCTGTTGGATGAAGTCAGGTAGAAGAAGACCTTGAGGTTACAGCCAAGACACTAATTTCCATAGGTAAAAATCCTAATTTTGCAGGAGTAGTGGTGGTGGGGTTAGGCTGTGAACGTTTTTCTCCTTATGAGAATGAAAGAGAATATTGATATAAATGTGGGTAAAGTGTTAACAGGCCAGAAATCTTTAGAGCAGATGGGAATGGAGATTTATAAAGAAATACTTGAGGTTGCTTCTGGAAAAATGGTGAAATCTGAAGTGCTAGGACATGACGAACAGTTTTGTGTTACAAGATTACCATAATCACTAGATTAATAAAGATAGAGAAGGGAGAAAACCTTGAAACTATTAATAGAAAAGATTGAAGTATTAACTTTATCACAGCTCTTTGAGGGTTTATGTACGATTTCTCCTTTTGATAAATCAATATCTATTTATGAAGAACATCCTATGATTCTTGAGTACGTTTCTAATCTAAAAAGTGAAACTGTAACCGTTGATCCCGAAGAAGTGTTGAATGGTATTGCATGTCTTAAATGGATTTTAAAACATAAGATAGATTATGTGTTAGTTTTTCCACATGTGCTCTCAGAGAGAACGCTGTTTAGTAATGTTAATTTAACAGGATTAACAGTCAAGTATGACAAGCATGTTAATAATGAATTTTCACCCTCTATGGCGTGTATTTTAAGGGTGTTAAATACACACCAACTATTACAATATCAAGTTGAAGAGTCTACTTTAACTTTTCAAATTAAGAGTAAAGTGACAATACCAACAGATTTAGTTGATTGCCATGTTTATATTTTAAAAATAGAAGACGTTCAACAACATCATTCTCACCTTTATGAGCATGTTGACACAGACATGCTACTTCTCCAAGCAAATATTGATGACATGAACCCAGAAATTCTCCCATATGTAATGGAGCAGTTATTGAATGCTGGTGCAAACGATGTGTTTGCACAACCTATTATGATGAAAAAAGGTAGACATGCCTTTATGTTAAATATCCTATGTCAGAATAGAATGTTAAAGAAAATGGAATCAATAATTTTCACGGAAACGACAACGATTGGTGTTAGAAAAATGAGGGTGGATGTGCATCGCCTTGGGAGGTTTAATGAAGTAGTTGAGACAGCGTGGGGAGAAATAAAGATAAAAATAGCCAAGTATGAAGGGCAAACAGTACAAGTTTCACCTGAATATGAGGATTGTAAAAGATTAGCTTTGAAGAATGCAGTACCGCTAAAACTTATATACCAAGAAGCGGTGTATCACATACAGAAATTATACGGACGTCATGTTGTATCGAACAAGGAAAGGAGAGTTAAAGAATGGATGTAACAAAGACCATATACGATAAAAATAAGGAACTTGGCCGAATTCTGAGAGAAATGGGAAATGTTCTAATTGCCTATTCCGGGGGAGTAGACAGTGCGTTTCTTGTAGCTCGAGCTAAACAGGAACTGGGGGACAAGATGTTGGCAGTTACCGCTTCCTCTGAAACATTTCCACAACGAGAATTTGATGAAGCTATTACACTAGCAGAAGAATTAAGAGTACCCTATTTTACAATTGATATAAAAGAGTTTGAAAATGAGGATTTCTTAAGAAATGATAAAAATCGGTGCTACTACTGTAGAAGTGGTCTTCACAGCCGACTCGTTACTCTTGCAAAAGAGCAAGGTTATCCCTTTATCCTTGATGGTACAAACGCGAGTGATGCAACCGATTATAGACCGGGCATGAAAGCACTTAGAGAAAAAGGCGTAAGGAGTCCTTTAAAGGAAGCCGATTTAACGAAGGATGAGATAAGGGAACTTTCAAGAGAGATGAACTTAAAGACTTGGAATAAACCATCTTTTGCATGCTTATCCTCACGAATACCCTATGGAACAAAGATTACAGAAAGAGCGATCAATCAACTGGATATCGCAGAGAATTATCTGTTAAAAGAGATTGGTCTAAGGCAGGTTCGTGTTAGACATCATGACAAAATTGCTAGAATTGAAGTGGATGCAGATGAGCTTCAGAGTATTTTCTTCCATAATCAGAGGATTGATGAAAAATTAAAGGAGCTAGGCTTTACATACGTAACTGTTGATTTAATGGGATATCGAACTGGAAGTATGAACGAAGTCTTGAAGGTGAAATAGATGGCAACAGGAAAAACAGGAAATATAGAAAAAATATTAGAAAAAGTTAGAGATGGAGAACTAAGGGTTGAAGAAGCAAAGCATCAATTAAAAACCTTTGATGCACTTGGGTTTGCAACCATTGATCTCCACCGTGAGAGAAGACAAGGGTTTCCCGAAATTATTTATGGCGAAGGTAAAACAGCTGAACAGATTGTTAATATTGTCCAGTCGCTAAGAAACAACTCAGTGACAAGAATATTAGCGACTAGGGTATCTAAAGAGAAAGCACAAATTATTTTATCGAAGATTCCTGAATTGACATATAATTCTTTAGCCAAAACTTTGAGTTGGAAGGATCGACAAGAACAGACATTTCTATATCCAGGTTACTGTGCTGTCATTTGCGCGGGAACTTCTGATTTAGCGGTCGCAGAAGAAGCAGTTGTTACACTGGAGTCTATGGGATGCAGAGTAGAGCGTATCCATGATGTAGGTGTTGCAGGATTACATCGATTGCTGCATCATTTAGAACTGATTCAAGGGGCAACCGTATCTGTTGTCATTGCTGGAATGGAGGGGGCTTTGCCTAGTGCTGTTGGCGGACTGGTGTCACATCCTGTTATCGCTGTCCCTACAAGTGTGGGGTATGGAGCAAATTTTGGAGGATTATCCGCATTATTATCCATGATTAATTCATGCGCATCTGGTATTAGCGTTGTTAATATAGATAACGGTTTTGGTGGTGGTTATAATGCTGGACTCATTCACCGTATGATTCATCAAGAAAGATAGTCATTCTATAGAGCTCTACAAGTAAATAAAAGGTAGGTGATCCTCATGCGTACTTTATACATAGATTGTTTCTCAGGAATTAGCGGGGATATGTTGTTAGGAGCACTGATTGATTGTGGTGCAGACATTGAGAAATTAAAAATGCAGTTAGCAAAACTAGGACTATCTCATGAATTTAAGCTACATATAAAGAAAGTAAATAAGAAGGGGATTGTAGCCACTAAATGTAATGTACTTCTATCTCAGTCCGAGGCTGTCAAAGAAACAGTTTTACAACCGGCCAATCATGTTAATTCAGATACAACCCACGAGCATATTCACCACCAACTTGAACACCATCATACCCATCACAGCCATGAACATCGCAGTTATTCATCTATAGTCAAGTTAATTAAAGAGGCTGAATTGGGAGCGGATATTGAGGAAACAGCCATATCCATCTTTAGAAAAATAGGAGAAGCTGAAGCCCGAATCCACGGTGTACCTGTTGAGGACGTTCATTTCCATGAAGTAGGGGCAGTCGATTCTATTGTTGATATTGTAGGGATATCTATTCTCTTGCATGATATAAATGTTGAGCGTATTTATTCTTCTTCTGTTCCTGTAGGGTCTGGGAAAATTCACATTGATCACGGGATCTATCCAGTACCAGCCCCAGCCACACTGGAATTATTAGTTGGAATTCCGATAACAGAAAGTAACGTAAAAGGTGAGTTAACTACTCCTACTGGAGCAGGAGTGTTAGCAGCAGTATGCAATCATTTTGGTCCTATTCCGTCAATGACAATTAAATCAGTAGGATATGGAGCAGGGACAAAAGACTTCCCGAACCATCCTAACGTATTAAGAGTCATACTTGGTGAATAAAAATAGTTCAAGGAGGTTCTTACTATGAGACAACTAAAGCTACCGAGTATAGAGTTACCAGAATCAGCATTACACCTTCAGCAAGAGGTTAGAGAATTTTTACTTAGGGAAAAAGAAAAAGGAAGCTTTGAACCAAAATGTGATTCTTGGTTAGGTGGATATTCTGCCGAGTTCAGCAGAAAGATAGGGGAACAAGGATGGCTAGGTTTAACATGGCCTAAAGAGTATGGTGGTCAAGAACGTTCAGCATTGGAACGATTTGTCGTAACAGAGGAGTTACTAGCGAGTGGCGCACCGGTTGCAGCCCATTGGTTTGCTGATCGTCAAACAGGTCCATTATTGTTAAAGTATGGAACAGAAGAACAGAGAAGAAAAATCCTTCCAGGAATCGCAAAGGGTGAGGTGTATTTTGCAATTGGGCTTAGTGAACCAAATTCCGGATCTGACCTGGCTTCAGTATCCACTCGTGCTAAAAGAGTAGGAGAGAAATGGGTTTTAAACGGTAGTAAAATTTGGTCAAGTGGCGCTCATCATTGTCATTACATGGTTACCCTCTGTAGAACAGAAGCTTTAGGTGAGAAAAAACATGAGGGTCTTAGTCAAATATTACTAGATCTTCATGCGCCAGGTGTAACAATTCGTCCGATTCATCTAATGACTGGAGAGCATCACTTTAACGAAGTGATTATGGAAGATGTTGAAGTGTCAGACGATATGATTATAGGTGAAGTAGGTCAGGGATGGAAACAGAGTTTGGCAGAGTTAGCCTATGAAAGAAGCGGTCCTGAACGAATTATGAGTACGTATCCCCTTTTAGCGGAGCTTGTTAAGCAGCTATCCTACACTTCAAGTGATCATGCTACTATTGAGATTGGGAGACTGGTTGCAAGGTTATGGACATTGCGACATATGTCATTAGGGGTTGCAGGCCTATTAGAAAAAGGGGTTACCCCTGAAGTAGCCGCAGCTTTAGTGAAGGACTTAGGAACTGAATATGAAAATGAAGTGATAAAAGTAGCTCGTTTATTAATTCCTAGTAAACCATCTGTCACAGCTGAATCAACATATGATAAATTATTAGCTCAAGCCATATTACACTCACCTGGATTTACTCTACGTGGTGGAACAACAGAAATTCTGCGTGGAATTATTGCAAGGGGGTTAGGAGTACGATGAGTGACATTCGAGAAATGTTAGAAGAAACTGTTGCTAAACTATTAAAGGATCATTGTTCTAAAGAACTAATAACTCAAGCAGAACAGGGTGTTTTTCCGGTAAGCCTATGGAAGAAATTAGAAGAACTTGGAGTCACTTCTGTGGCAATTGAGGAAGAGAATGGTGGCTCAGGTGGAGACCTAGGTGATTTTTTCTCTATATTAAAGCTAACTGGCTATTATGCCGCTCCCATTCCATATGCAGAACATATTCTATCAAACTGGTTTTTAACATCTATAGGATTTACGATGGTTCCGGGGATTACAACATTCTCTCAAGAGCTATCACAAGATGTGATTAATTTTAATCGAATGGGTGACACGTATAGCCTTAATGGCACTGCAAGCTTTGTGCCATGGGGAAGAGATGCAGATTTTATCATTGTAATAGGGATGGACCCAAATGGAAATAAATTAGCTGCAAGTATACCTTTACAGGATTGTGAGATTCACTCAAACAACAGTTTAGCGGGAGAACCTAGGAATTGTATTTTATTAAAAAATGTTGAAATCACTTTGGAATCAGTAAAGGAAATTGATCCAATAAAAATAGAAGAGCTATTAAATTTACTAACTTTAACACGGGTTATGATGATGACCGGAGCTCTTGAAAGGGTTCTAGAATTGTCAGTCTCTTATTCAAAAGAGAGAATACAATTTGGAAAGCCCATCAGTAAGTTTCAAGCGATACAGCAGCAATTAGCAATATTAGCGGGTGAGGTTACAGCTTCTATGGCAGTTGCAGACTATATTGTAAATAAAGTGGATCGTAAAATCGGACAAGATGAAGTAGCGATGGCAAAAATTCAACTAGGGGATGCAGCAGAAAAAGTTACTAGAATTGCACATCAAGTTCATGCTGCAATGGGCTTTACTGATGAACATCCTCTTCATCAGAGCACAAGAAGATTGTGGTCTTGGAGAGAAGAATGTGGAGCGGAGACAACTTGGGCAAAAGCACTTGGTCAAGAAATATTAACAACATCTTTTGATCAACTATGGCCTTATATTACTAGCTTTAAAGAATAATCCTATTAGTATAGCGCATGTGTAAAAAGAAGGATAGATATTCATTATAGATAAATGTATAATATTAGTAACTTTATTAACAAATATACAGGGGTAAAACATGATTATAAGTAGATTGTTAGAAAATAAGACAATTAATTTTAAATCTCTTTTTAATTATCTAGAGGATATGATATTCGTAATAAGAGTGGAAGAAGATGATGTTTACCGTTGTATTGAAGTAAATAATGCTTACTTGAAGAGTTCTGGACTTATGAAGAAGCAAATTATAAATAAGAGAGTAGAAGATATTATTCCCTACGAAGAAGCGCAAGAGGTTATCCGAAAGTATCAAGCTGCGATCCTCTCTCGAAGTTCTTTAACATATGAGGAATGTATAACTCTAAATGGAATTATAAAGACATTTGAAACAACCATAATTCCAGTATTTGAAGAAGATGAAACCACTTGTATTAATATAATAGGTATTGCACGTGATATAAGTTTACGAAAACGATATCAAGAGGAAATACTGTCTACTAAGGAAATGTTTCAAAAAGTGATTCATCACCAACAAGGGCTAATTTATAGTTTAGAGAAGAAAGCCGATGACTATATTTACACTCTGTTTGACGGACAAATTCTTCAAAACTACGAAGAACTTACTAAGGAAGTGGTTGGAAAAAGACCACAGGACATTATGGAGAGAGAGATTGCTGTTGAAATTATTAATAGGTATAACCAATGTTGGAATAACCAGGAAAAAATCGTGTTTGAAGAAAAAGACCAAACGGGAGGAACATTACTAACGGTCCTTAGTCCTGTCGTTGAACAACATAAGACCACACAAATCATTGGTTCAACTATTGATATTAGTGATAAAAAAAGAGCAGAAGAAGCTCTTGTAAAAAAAGAGAAACTGTCATTGTTAGGTGAACTTTCAGCTGGCATTGGCCATGAGATTCGTAACCCTCTAACTACCATAAAAGGATTTATCAAAATGATGAAGGAAGATCCCGCTCATATTAAACCAGAGTATCTAGATGTCATTCAGACTGAAATTGAGAGCATAGACCGAATAGCCGGTGAATTAATGATGCTCGCAAAGCCACAAGCACTTCAAATGGTTCCATTTAATATAGTAGTTTTGTTAAAAGATGTTATGTTCTTGATGGAATCACAGGCGTTTACAAGTGGCGTCGATATGGAAATTACTTCTGATCAAGATATCTTACTAATTAATGGCGATAGAAATCAAATTAAACAAGTATTTATTAATTTGATAAAAAATTCAATTGAGTCAATGGAATCAAGTATGAAAGGCAAAGTACGAGTTGTTTGTAGTCATACAATCCATGAAGTAAGTATAAAGGTAATAGATGAAGGTTGTGGAATTACCGAGGAGAAAATAAAAAGCATTGGAGAACCCTTCTATACAACTAAAACAAAGGGGAATGGCTTAGGCTTGATGATTACACAACGAATCATCAAAAATCATCAAGGTGTAATAAATTGTGATAGTCAGGTGGGTAGAGGGACAACATTTACGGTAACCCTACCACTGTTTGTTTCATAAGTTTTCTTCTAACCTATATGATCTGAATTTCTCTGACTTTTAACGAAAAATGTAGTATTTAATGTTTAGAAAACAGCCTTTTTATAAAAGTGAATGGAGTCTATTCTTTGGTAGGATAGACTTTTTTCTTAATTAATCATATTAGTATTGTTTAATTGAAATAATCGTTACATAACAAAAATTACTTGTAGGTAATGTGAAAAAGGAGAGAGTGCAATTGAAACTGTTTATTTCAGCAGATATTGAAGGGATATCAGGAGTAGCTACCGGCCAACAGCTTAAGACACCAGCGGAGTATCAACGATTTAGAAAATTAATGACTCAGGATGTGAACGCTGCAATTAAAGGGGCTTTTAATGGTGGAGCAACTGAAGTTCTTGTAGCAGATGGGCACGGTAATATGTCTAACATCTTTATAGAGGATTTAGATTCGAGAGCAACACTTGTTCAAGGTAGCAACCGTGTGATGTGTCAACTAGAGGGATTAGATGATAGTTTTGCTGGTATTCTCTTTGTTGGGCATCATGGACGCGAGGGTGGATCTGAACGAACAGTGATTAGTCATACGTTAGCTGGTATCTGTGTGAATGAGATGAAAATTAACGGGAGAGTAGTTGGAGAAACGGAAATGAACGCGATGGTTGCTGGACAATTTCAGGTCCCAGCTATTTTTATTTCAGGTGATGATTCTTATGTGAATGAAGTACTTGAAACATTACCAGATGTGGAATCAGCAATTGTAAAAAGAGGGATTGATCGTTTTTCAGCAGAATTGCTTCATCCTGTAAAAGCTCATGAGCTAATAATGGAAAGAGTGGAGAAAGCTGTAAGACGGATTGATCAATTTAGCCCTCTTAAAGTGGAAGGTCCAATTACTTTTGAGATTGAAATGAAGAGTCCCTCTCAAGCACTTATGACAACTACAATTCCTTCTGTTACGCTAGTAGATCCAAAAACAATCCGCTTCACATGTGAAGATATGGTTACTGCATATAAACATATGTGGGGTTGTGTGATTATTGCGATGACAGCTACAAATGGTGTTTTAGGTCATGTTAATGCTTAAATAAAGAGAAATGGAGGGATACAAGTGCAATATCGGACAGTTGGAAGAACGGGAATTAAGGTTTCAAGCCTTTGCTTTGGAACAATGTCTTTTGGTGGTAATGCTGATAAGGAAACGTCCAAGGCAATGTTCAAGAGAACGAGAGAAGCGGGAATTAATTTCTTTGATTGTGCTAATATGTACAGTAATGGAGAAGCGGAAGAAATATTGGGTGAATGCATCTCTGATTGTAGAGATGAAATTGTTCTAACCTCTAAAGTATTTTTCCCTACAGGAAAAGATGTGAATGCAGGGGGACTGTCTCGTCGACATATTATGTTAGAAGTTGAAAGAAGCTTAAGTAGATTGAAAACAGATAGAATTGACTTTTATTTTGTACATAAGTTTGATGCTACTACCCCAATTGAGGAGACATTACGTGCACTTGATGACCTACAAAGACAAGGAAAAATAATTTATCCTGCAGTTAGTAACTTTGCTGCGTGGCAGATTGCAAAGGCTCTTGGAATTTCAGCTAAAGAACAGCTAGCACGATTTGAACTAATCCAGCCCATGTATAATCTTGTGAAACGCCAGGCTGAAGTGGAAATCCTTCCTCTAGCTGAATCAGAACAAATGGGCGTCATTACATACAGTCCACTTGGTGGAGGTCTATTAACAGGAAAGTATGGAGTGAATCGTAAGCCTAGTGAGGGTCGAATTGTTGATCAAGAAAATTATACAAAGCGTTATGGAGCTCAACTAAACTTTGAAGTGGCAGAACGTTTTACTGCGTACGCACATGAACATGAAGTTCACCCAGCAACACTTGCTGTAGCTTGGGTTATGGCTCATCCTTCTGTAACGGCTCCTATTATCGGAGCTAGAAATGTGGAACAACTAGAGTATTCCTTGGCCGCATTAGACATTGACATGACTTCTAAATGGCGTGATGAAATTTCAGGCTTATCTATCACTCCGCCACCAGCAACAGATCGTACAGAGGAAGCTTTATAGAACTATCTATAAAAAGCACCCATTTTACATTTTGACATGCTAGTTATTGTCATAGTGTGAAATAGGGTGCTATTTTCCTTGTTATTCATATTCATTTTAGATTTTTTCTGAGAAGAACAAGAACTATTAGCATTATATGGTAAAATTAAGTTGGTAATTTTGGAATACAGCTGTCCCACAATGAGTGTTTTTCTATGGAGGTTTTTTTATGATAAGTAATAAATGTGCACTAGTTGTTTCTTTAATGGTGTTAATAGGTTTTCCAGTTTTCTTTCTCGTCATATCATTATGTACAGGGCAATGGGGCTACTTGGTGTGGAGCATTCCACCATCCTTTGCTGCAGGATTTACTGGTTTGGTAATAACTCTTAACCAAATTAAAAAGGAGAGAAAAAATGCATAACAAAATGACATTAAACGTTAGTAGATCTTTTATTATGGCTCTTTTCTAAAACTTTGTTTCTTTTCAATCTTATATTTCAGCAATTTTGCCATATTAAGTATGATTAAACTGATTTATTAAAGATTAGAAAAGAGCAACTCACTGGATTTAAAACAGAGACTTTGTACTAACAAATAAAAATCCGGCTTCCTGAGAATTTTACGAAAGCAACAATATAAACGAAAACAACCTTTATTATTTCTCCTTCTCATCGATCGAACAACCAAGTCTTACATACAGCCGCGTATTCTCTAATCCATAACTTTGGTTTCACAATCCAAGGTGTTTCTGCTGGAAGCGTATATACTTCTTTGTAACCTAAGCGTTCAGCAATCATTTTAGAACGGAATAGATGAAAATCATTGCTTACGATAATCATTTGCTTATTAGGGTTGAGCAATTTCATAGAGTATGATAAGTTTTCATAAGTTGTTGTAGATTGATCTTCTAAAATAATTCGATCGACGGATATTCCTTCTTTTATTAGATAGGTAGACATAGCCTCTGCTTCCGTAATATCTTCACCAGGTCCTTGACCTCCAGAAACTATAACTATGGTCTGAGGGTTTTCTTTTAAGTAACGTAAAGCAACTTTCACGCGGTTGTACAAGGCTAGTGACATTTCTTTTCCGTTTATCTTTGCACCGAGTATGACAAGATAATCAGCATGACGGGGTGGGGCATTCTTAGCGGTTTCTGCAATGAGGTTGTGAATGATGCTGATATAAGAGATTGATGCAATCAAAGTTAAATAGATTACCAGTCGAATAATACGTTTCATGTAACTCTCCTTTAAAAATACCATATGTAAAATTATAAACTTTTTTTTGTTTGGAATGTAAAATGTTGTAATTTAATAGAATGTAAATTATATTAATGTACCAACAATCTTGGGAAAACTTTTATCGGGTAATTTACCTCTTTATAGACTATAATAAAGTTTGCAAATTATACATACTAGGAGATAAGACCGTGAAACAAACATATACAATCAGAGAAAAACTAAAACAAATATTTTTTATGCTAATTCCGATCTTGATTACTCAGCTTGGTATGTTTTCTATGGTCTTCTTTAATACAATTATGTCAGGGAAGTTCAATCCTTCTGATTTAGCAGGGGTAGCTATTGGATCTGCTATTTGGAGTCCAATTTTTATTGGCTTAAGCGGAATATTACTTGCGGTATCTCCTATTGCGGCACAACGATTTGGGGAAAAGAAAAACCGGGAAGTTTCATCCATTGTCACTCATGGAATCTATTTAGCTTTTCTAATTGCTTTCCTCATTATAATTCTAGGAATCTTCTTTCTTGATGACTTATTAGATTTAATGAATGCTGCACCTGAGGTTCATACGATTGCCTATGATTATTTAGTTGGACTTAGTTATGGCATTATTCCATTATTCATATTTAATGTACTACGTTCATTTATTTATGCGCTTGGAGAAACAAGGGTAGTGATGATTATTATGGTGGCATCCTTGCCTATAAATTTTGTGTTAAACTATGTTTTAATTTTTGGTGTATGGGGTTTTCCGATGCTTGGCGGAGCAGGAGCTGGCTATGCAACTTCTATTACTTATTGGATTATTGCACTTATGACTGCGTGGATAACTAAAACGAAAGAACCTTTTTCTCTTTATTTATTTTTAGCAGACTTTAAATCGTTTACCTGGAATAAGAGTAAAGAGATCTTAAAAATCGGTGTACCTATGGGTCTATCTAGCTTTTTTGAAACAAGTATGTTCGCGGTCGTCACTATTCTTATTAGCAAATATGCAATTTCTACAATTGCAGCATATCAATCAGCTTTAAATATCGTTTCATTCCTCTATATGATTCCCATTAGTATATCAATGGCTTTAACTGTATTGGTTGGGTTTGAGGTTGGTGCAAAAAGGTATAAGGATGCAAAGATCTATAGTTGGTTAGGAATATGGTTATCCATATTGGTTGCGTTATTTACAGGCATACTCGTTGTGATTTTCCGCTATCAGGTAGCTGCTTTTTACTCCAATGATTTGGAAGTCATTACATTAATTGCAAGCTTTTTAATATACGCTTTATTCTTTCAAATGGCTGACGCCCTTCAGGCAACAGCACAGGCAGCCTTACGTGGTTATAAGGATGTAAATATAGCATTTATTATGACTTTAATTTCATATTGGCTCATCTGTTTACCGCTGGGATATCTTTTAGCGCATAAAACAGATTTTGGAGCAGCTGGTTATTGGATTGGTCTTACAATAGGGTTGCTTGCTGCAGGTATCGGGTTATCTGGTAGACTAATTTATATTCAGAAGAAAAAGTATAGTGAGCTATGGACGGATGTTTCTTCTTCATAATCTTCATGATGTAAGAACATAAAAAACGCACATTCAAAGTACAAACCATAAGGGATTCTTACCTGAATGTTTCTCCTCAAAACTGTTTGTATTTAACAACGATGCGTTTTTATTTTGTAGGTATATGGTTTTTTCTCTGTGTATGTCCAAATGTTATGGTACTTATCCTTTTTCCCATGCTTTAAATTTTTGTATAATTTTCCAACAAACAACACTTAATAGCCAATAAATTGGAAAAGAGTAATAATTCTTCCAGATTAGTTCTTTATAGATTCCAAGTACTTCCATAGTCGGCTCGGCTATAAATGCAAGGAATGCTGCTAAAACTCCAGAAGCTAAGAAGAATTTTTTGAAATCTTGCTGCCATCTTTGATAAGCGATCATAAATGGAATGATGACGATACCTACATCATAAGGATAAAACTGCGGATATATATAGGGTGTAATCCGAACAGGATAAATCCAGAACAACGCATTACTTCCAATTGAATCAAGAATGGAGGCTGCAGTCCCATAAAACAAGCCAAAACAAGTAATTTCAGTTATTCGTTTTTTATCAATAAGAAAGAACCACGCAATAGGTGAAAGAGCACTTAATGAAATAATGAACCACCATTTTGGTTGTAAGTAATTATGTTGTCGCCAATAAGTCTGCAATGTTTGGTAAAAATCTTTTTCTACTTCAAGTAATTGATCTAAGGAAATAGAATTCATTACATATAAATGGAATAAGTCTTGTATAATCAGAATCAACAACAGAAACACCACATTTTTAGGTTTTGAGTATAGTTTGTCCCACTGTGGTCATGTTAATATCAATTATCTATAAAAAGATGGAATATTTTTATCCTACTTATAGGAGAACATTCTACGAGAATTAGTTTGGACTTTTTGCTACTAATGGTATAATCCAAGTGAATTACTTTATTATACGGAGGAAATATGCTTACATTTGAAGAGAAATTACATATTATAGAATCTTTTCCAGAGCTAACACGTAAAGACGTTTCGTTAAAACGGGTAAATTTTCATTATGAGGAAAGTAACAACGATAGAAAGAATGTGGTCTATCACTTACATCCGAATGGTAATGGTTTTGTCTATACTGAATTTATTGGCCAGTATGAATACGATGAAAGAGGTATGACAAATATTAGGGATTTTACGGAAGAAGAGCTACGATTGGTAATAAGGGAATCAATTGACTCTTTAACAGGAAACATTGAAGTAGAGACTGCGCAAGAAGATTTTGTAGAAGAGACCTGGATCAATTCAGATGCACATACCTTAGTCGTTACATATGAGCATGAAATGTGGAATGTCTATGCAGGTAAACTTTTAGATGGTACGTTTCCATCATATAATGAGGCGAAGCAGTACTTAGAAGAGGAAGGTTTCAAAAAAGCAAAGCAAAAATAACGCCAAATCAAAGGTTGATTTGGTTTTTTTGATTCTTCTTTTTTCCATCGTACATACTAGTAATGAGAAACCTTCATGAAAATATGATAATTGTTATTTATTTCCTACTACGTTATAGTTAACATGATGGAAAATTAAATGTAGAGGAGAAAGTCCAATGAACAAACAATTTGAGTTGACAAGAGGACAATTAATTAAGTTTTTAAAAGAAACTGATGCTACCCTTTTTGACGATCAACCTAAAGGCTTTAACAATACACTACGTTGGCATGCTGGTCATTTATTAGTGGCTACTGAAGGTTTTATGTTCGGCTTTCCTAAAAAATCTACCAATCTATCATTATCTTACATTGAGCTTTTCGGAATGGGAACAAGACCATCTAATTGGAAACATGAAATTCCTTCTCTGGAGAAACTTATTGAACAACTAGAAGATCAAGCAGAAAGAGTTAGAGAATTACCGGAACAATTTTTCTCTAAAGATTTGCCGTTTACTTTTCCAGTTGGAAATGTTGAAACCTTCAGGGACTTATTCGGCTTTATGTTATACCATGAGGCGGACCATTTGGGCCAGATGAAAGCAATGAAACGAATCTTAATGAGCCGGACCGAATAAACCGTTTTTGTTTTACCATTTAAGGCGTAATAAAAAAGTATACTTGATTGTGAAGGTGACTGCTGATGGATATTAGACCAGCACTGGTTGAAGATGCAAATGCAATAGCTAAAGTCCATGTTGACAGTTGGAGAACTACCTATAAAGATATTGTTAGTCAATCTTATCTTGATGAACTGTCAGTTGAAGCTCGCGAAAAGCTATGGAAAACTGTCATACCCAGTGGTGGTGTCTATGTGGCCGAGAATGATATAGGCCAAATTGTAGGTTTCGTATCAGGTGGTAGGGAGAGAACTGCTGAATATCCAGAATTTCTTGGAGAAGTATACGCCATTTATTTGTTTGAAAGTGAGCAACGTAAAGGGGTCGGAAAACAACTTATTAAAGCTGTTAAAGACGATTTGAACAGTAAAGGTATCAACTCCATGTTAATCTGGGTACTCGAGGAGAATCCATCTGCCGGTTTCTACGAATCTATTGGTGGTCAAAGAATAGATTCAATGGAAGTTGCCATTGGTAATGCTAAATACGTAGAAGTTGCTTTTGGATGGAAAGATATACAGCATTTATAATGAACAAAAAGGAAAGCTGACATATGATTTCATATGCAAGATTTCCTTTTTCTTATTAAATTAGTTTAAATTGAAAAACCAAAGGACATTGACCTGAATATAGGGAAAGAACAAGACTAAATGTAAGAGCTTCATGTAAAGTTACTCATATTACCTATGGGTTATTTTTTTTGGTATTATTAAACATTTTATTGACATGTTGTGGTCTACTCTATAAAATTTGCATTAAGGAAACTTTTATAACTCTATAAAACAAGTGTGTAATTGCTAAAAAATAATTACTTAGTAAAAAAAGTATGCAATAACCAAACTTTTCTTGCATAAAGTACTAAAGATTGTAGTTTATATGGAGAAGCAAAAGAAAGGAGATGGCGACATATGTAAACGTAAAGGGGTGTCGTATTTATATATGGTGCCGTTATGCTTAAAAAGTTGCATTAAGGAAACTATTGTTTCTTTGGTTAAAAAAGTATGAATTATGAAAAACAATACAACAAAATAAGTAATTAGAGGAGAGGTTTGAAAATGAAAAAAAGTCTATCTAATTTTATGCTAACGCTATTGGTGGTTGGAAGCTTGTTTTTAACAGGTTGCAATGCATCTACAACATCAGAAGAAGCGTCTGGAAAAGTAAAAGTGACAACTACTATAGCACAAATTGCTGATGCCGTTAGAAATATTGGAGGAGATCACGTAGAAGTAGATAGTCTAATGGGGCCTGGTATTGATCCTCACTTATATCAAGCTTCTCAATCGGATATTAGTAAACTCCAAGATGCAGACATTATCTTTTATAATGGACTGCACTTAGAAGGAAAAATGTTAGAGATATTTGAAAAGATGAATAAAGATAAACCTACTTATGCAATTGCAGACTCTATTCCAAAAGAACAACTTCGTAAAGATCAAGACGATGAAACGGCGATGGATCCCCATGTATGGTTTGATATTGATCTTTGGATTATTGCGTTAGAGCAAGTAAAAGAAGGTTTAATTGAACTCGATCCTGAAAATAAGGAAGACTATGAAAAAAATGCAGCAGCGTATTTTGCTAGTCTAACAGATTTAAAGAAGTACGCAGAAGAAGAGATTTCAACGATCCCTGAAACACAGAGAGTCCTTGTAACAGCGCACGATGCATTTAATTATTTCGGAGCAAAATATGATATTGAAGTAATGGGGCTACAAGGTTTAAGCACAGATTCGGAATTTGGTTTAGGTGATATTCAAGAACTAGTGAACACGTTAGTCGATAGTAATATTAAAGCAGTATTTGTTGAATCTAGTATCTCTGAAGACTCCATCAATGCGGTCATTGAAGGGGCAAAAAATAAAGGCCATGAAGTGAAAATTGGTGGGGAACTCTTCTCTGATGCTATGGGGGAGGAAGGTACGGAAGAAGGAACTTATATTGGAATGTATCGTCATAATGTTGATACGATTGTAGGCGCGCTTAAATAGTAAGGAGGAGTATATATGAATGCTGTTGACGTTTCTGGTTTAACAGTTGCCTATCATAAAAAGCCAGTGTTAATAGATGTTAAGTTTTCAGTTCCGAAGGGTAAGCTTATCGGGATTGTAGGACCAAACGGTGCAGGGAAATCCACTTTAATCAAAGCGATTCTCGGTCTAATCCCAAGTACTTCTGGTGAGGTGAGTATTTTTAATAAAAAATACTCACCTAAAAACAAAACAGTCGGCTATGTCCCTCAAAGAGGATCAGTTGATTGGGATTTCCCTACCAATGCACTAGATGTTGTGCTGATGGGAAGATATGGTCATTTAGGTTGGATTAAACGTCCTTCGAAAAATGATATCCACTTCGCGATGGAATGTCTTGAAAAAGTAGGGATGGAAAGTTATGCTTCACGACAAATAAGCCAATTATCTGGGGGCCAACAACAAAGAGTTTTCTTAGCTAGAGCATTAGCACAAGATGCTGAAGTATACTTCATGGATGAACCATTTGTTGGCGTTGATGCAGCAACGGAGAAGGCGATTATCGCCTTACTAAACGAACTAAAGGAACTAGGTAAAACAGTCCTTGTCGTACACCACGACCTACAAACTGTTACAGAGTATTTTGATTGGACACTTTTACTAAACCGTAAAGCTATTAAATGTGGGCCGACAAATGAAGTGTTTACACTTGAAAATTTACAACAAACGTATGGCGGAAGATTGTCTTTTCTTGAACGAGATCAAATGTTAATTCAACAATAAAAAGGTGTTGATATTAAAATGAGTCATATATGGTATTCAATTATGACAGACGGAAACACGCAATGGGTGTTACTAAGTACATTGCTTCTTGGAATGGCAAGTGGTGTACTGGGAAGTTTCGCCTTACTACGAAAACAAAGTTTAATTGGTGATGCAGTAGCTCATGCAGCCTTACCAGGAATTTGCTTTGCCTTTATGTTTACAGGAGAAAGAGACTTCCTTTTCTTACTAATAGGTGCTACTGCTACTGGATTACTTGCTGCCTATACCATTCAATTTATTAGAAATACAACTAGAATTAAAGAAGACACAGCTATATGCCTAGTACTCTCTGTTTTTTTTGGACTTGGAATCGTTCTTTTAACAAAGGTTACAAAAATGGCATCAGGTAATAAAAGTGGATTAGATGATTATATTTTTGGTCAGGCAGCAGCTCTAGTTGGTACGGATGTAAAGATAATGGGAATTACAGCTACTTCTCTAATAATCGTGACTGCTTTACTATTTAAAGAGCTTAAGGTGAGTACATTTGATCCTCAATTTGCAAAAGGGATCGGCTTGCCTGTTGGATTTCTTAATCTTCTATTCTCCTCACTGCTTGTGTTAACAGTTGTTGTAGGTATTCAAGCAGTTGGAGTCATTTTAATGGCTGCCCTCTTAATTACACCTGCAATCGCGGCTAGATACTGGACTGATTCGCTTCGAGTCATGGTGGTCATATCTGGAATTATCGGTGGTGTGTCTGGAGCAATTGGGACTATAATTAGTACACTTGGAAAAGGACTACCAACAGGACCCTTTATTGTTGTAGCTGCTACGATCGTGTTTTTATTCTCTATGTTATTTGCACCAAGTAGAGGATTACTTGCTATTTGGATAAGGAGAAAAGCAAATGACCATAGAATTGCAGCACGTGCAACATTAAAGAAGCTATATAAGCTAGCTGAACAAGGAGAAACTCAAATAAAAGAGCAACAGTTAGATACAAAACACTTAATGGCTCAGTCCCGTTATCAGAAAATAATTAGAGAAATTAGCAAGAAGGGATTTGTCACTTTTAATAACAATCACATCATATTAACAGATAAAGGAAAACAACGTGCTGAAGAATATATCTTTGTTGATGAGTTAGTTGAATTAAAAGAAATGTATCCAAGTGAACTTAGTAGTTTAAATCTAGACTATATTGAAGAAAGTCGGAAAGAAGGACTTTCAAAAGAGCAATTTCAAGCATTGAAGAGAATGCTAAATCAAGTTTACCAACAACATCCTTTTCTAACCAGAAGAGGAGGTACCAGCTATGAGCTATGAGATTTGGATCTTGGTTACAGGAGGCTTAGTTGGCTTGTCTTGTGGAATCATGGGTTGTTTCTTAATTCTTCGAAAGATGTCAATGCTTGCTGATGCTATTAGTCATACAGTTTTATTAGGTATTGTGTTAGCCTTTTTAATTAGTCATAGTTTAAACGGTGTATACATGCTGATCGGTGCAGCAGTGGCAGGCCTTGTAACAACCTTTATTGTTCAATTATTAAGTTCTGGAGGAATTCAAGAAGATGCAGCGATCGGGGTTGTATTCACTTCATTATTTGCAGTGGGTGTTATCTTACTATCTCTTTATGCAGGTGATGTACATTTAGATGTTGAGCATGCATTAATGGGAGAGATTTCATTTATCCCTTGGGAGACAATAAGCCTTCCGTTTATAGGAGATATTCCGAAAGCAGTCGTGATGTTAGCGTCTATCTTTATCTTAAATTTACTATTAATCAATCTGTTTTATAAGGAATTCAAAATCACTTCATTTGATCCGAGTATGGCAGCAGCAATTGGCATTCCCGTTTTAGCCATTCATTACATTTTAATGGGCATGGTATCTGTTACAACGGTATCTGCTTTTGATAGTGTTGGTGCAATCTTGGTTGTTGCCATGCTTATAGCTCCAGGAGCGACTGCCTATTTGCTAACGGACCGTTTTAAAACAATGCTTTTATTGAGTGGAGCCATCGGTATTTTTGACTCAGTGATAGGCTATTATGGAGCAAAATTATTTGATGTTTCCATATCTGGATCAATGGCAGTTGCAGCAGGTCTCGTATTCTTATGTTCATGGATGTTTTCTCCTAAGTATGGACTTCTTTCTAAATGGATGAAAAGAAGTTACAGTGAAAAAAGTAAAACATTTTTAGAACAATAAACCGTTTAAATTATAAGGAAGGTTGTATTCATTCTGTACTTATAGTAAAATTTTGTGATATATGGAAAAATTGGAGGGTACAGAATGCCTACACCAAGTATGGAAGATTATATAGAGCAAATCTTTCTCCTTATTGAGAATAAAGGATATGCCAGAGTATCCGATATTGCCGAAGCTTTATCTGTACATCCCTCATCAGTAACGAAAATGGTTCAAAAGCTTGATAAAGATGAATATTTAATTTATGAGAAATATAGAGGTCTTATCCTAACATCAAAAGGTACTAAAATAGGAAAAAGACTGGTGTATCGTCATGAGCTATTAGAGCAGTTTTTACGATTGATAGGGGTTAAAGAAGAAAATATTTATTCAGATGTAGAAGGTATTGAGCATCACTTAAGTTGGGATTCTATCGACAGAATTGGAGACCTTGTCCAATTTTTTGAAGAAGAAGAAAGCAGGCTTAAGGAATTAAAAAAGGTTCAGGTTCAAAATGAAACATAACTAAGGATTGATCCTATTTGGCGGATCAATCCTATTTTTAATGATTTGCTCCATTTATTCCCTCGTACTAAGAATTATAATTTAGTTTGAAAGATAGTTACTATAAGAATCAGCCTAACAAGTAACAAAGTATTAGAAAAGAGCCTAAATTAAAGTCTATAAAGATAATTATACAGTCGTAGTTCTTAGTACTAATATGCATAAAATATAATTAATTAGGAAGGATAACCAAAAAAGTATATGTGGAGGGCATCTTTCTTGGTAAAGGTATTATTATCTTTCTTTCTACTGTTTTTTATGTTTGAGCAACAAAGTTTTGATGCAGCCTCATTAACGTTGGACGACTGTATAGCCTTATTAAATGAAGAGATTCAACAAGATTTATATCTAAGTTTCCCAGACTTAAAAGTAATTGAAGAAGATCATCATCATTGGCACTATACCTATGAGGAAATAGCTAAGAAAATCGGTAAAAGTAATAAGCGTGACCGACGGCTGGAATCTCTAATCCAACTTTTTCATGGTTCATCTTTAGGCAATAAACATTTGTTAGTTCTTAAGAATAATCATACTCATTCATTAGCAGATGCATCACGAGGGTATATATACTATAAAGAGGTGAACGGAACGAATGTTCTGTTAGAAATAAAACGAAATAAGAAAAAATGGAAAGTTGTGAAGAAACGCATAGGTAGAGGTCGATACATAACGTTAAGGGATATCAATCGAGAATGTATGATTAGCTACTAGAAGCTGGAACACAAGTATTTCCCTTAATAATAGCCCCGAACTATTAGGTAATCTTTTAAAACTTTAACCTAAGAAGTTCGGGTCTTCTATTTGGTTATGTCTCAAACTCTGTCTTACCAATTAACTTACTAGTTTGGAAAATATGTTAATATAAAAGGTGTATCAAGACAGATATCTAAAGAGGAATTAACAGCTATACTTTAGTAGATTCATAGAAAGAGATAAAGTCTATTTTTTGACACGAGTTAGATCATAAAGATAGTAGTGGAGTGAATCTGGATTACTAAATCACTAATTTCGAGGAGAGAAATCATGTCTAATAAATGGACAGCAAGCAAGATCTATACATACATACTAACTAAATTAGCTGGTGCTGGCTTTATATTAAGCCTAATTGGTTTGTTTCTATTAATTAATAATAGATTTGATTTATTTGACTTTAGTGAAACCTTATCAACTCCATTCTTATGGGTGATTCTATACGGTTATGGAATCTTCTGTTCACTTGTCATTGACTTACTAAATCTTAAGTATAATTTAAATGATGTTGTGAGAAGAGGACTGTATATAGGAGCCGGATTTATAATTTTTCTAATTCAAGGGGTAAACCTGATAACGATTATGGCTGGAGTGATTGGTGCTGGATCAGCATTTCTATTCTATATAGCAATGAATCTCTCTTCAAAATCAAAGTTGTTTAAATATATCTTTTCCATTGCTTTACCTATCATTTTAGTAATAGTAGCCAGTCTAGATTTTACTGTCAAGAAGCACTGGGTTGAGCGGTTAGATCATACAAATAAAACTTTTTCAGCAGAGTTTGACTACTTTAACGGGCATCACGAAATTCCTATCCATGTGGAAAAGGGAAATACTTTAACCTTCTCGGTTGACATAATAAATAAAAATGGTGGAGGACATGGACTACATATACTCGATGATCATAATAATCTAGTTGGCATAAATGAAACGAATAATCATACATACTCATTAAAAGCTGAAAGGGAACAAGCATATAAAATAGTGTTGAAAGGTGATGACCTACAAGGAAGTTATTTTGTTAAATGGACAGTTGAAGAATAAAGATAAGGAATCGGTTTTGACCGGTTCTTTTTTAATTGCTCTTTTCGGTCCTAGACAATATAAGCCCCAAGTCTTAGTAGAAAATATTGCTAAGGTTCATTATAGAAAATCTTTAATCGAGATAGAATGAATGCAAGAGATTAGAAAGGAGGTAAACTTATATGAAAAAGTTTTTATTATTTATTGGAGGTCTAACTGCTTTAGCCATCGTCGTTGCTAATCTAGGCCCAATGGTTTTATTAGGAATTAGTGTCTGGCTGCTCTATTTGATTTTTAAGCAGTTTGTTAAAGTCGATTCAACTTTAATGAAATGCGGATGGGTGATAGTTGGATTTGTAGTCCTTAGTATTGCAGTAGCTAATATTTATGCAATAATCGGCGTGGTTGCCGCATACGGTCTTTACCTAATTGTGAAAGAGTGGAAAGTAAAGAAAGTTGCACAAGATGAAAAAAACGAGAATGACCCTTTTACAAATTTTGAAAAACAATGGGCAGAATTAACAAAATAAACAGTAGAGGAGAATGTATAATGGCAAGCTTATTTTCAAGACTAAGGGATTCAATTTCAGCAGACTTGCACGAATTGGTGGATGCAAAAGAAGAGAAAAATCCTATTGCTAAATTAAACCATTATTTACGTCAAAGTGAACACGAAACTGAGAAGGTTAGAAAACTAGTTGAAAGACAATACCGATTAAAGGAGGAATTCCAAAAAGAATATCAACAAGCAATGAATATGGCGACTAAACGAAAATATCAAGCAGAGGTCGCTCGACATGCCGAAGAGAACGAATTAGAAAATTATGCTCTGAAGGAATTTGGAGAATACGAGGCACGTGCTTCACGTATGAAAGAGATGTATGATTCTTCGAACATGCAACTCCTTGAGCTTGAACAGAAATATGAGCAAATGAAGCATCGGTTAAAGGATATGCAAATAAGAAGAATGGAACTTATGGGACGAGAAAATATAGCCAGAGCTTCTTACCAAATTAATCAAATATTCGAAAATACAGCAGACCAATCATTTTCGCGATTTAATGAAATAGATCAATATATTCAGAACTTGGAACACAAAGTAAACAGTGCTTTTTATCGTAATACTTTTGACAGTAAAATAGCGATGCTTGAAAAAGAGTTAAAAGAAAAAACTACCATTAACTAGAATATGGTATTCTAAGAGTAGATATATGAGACGCAGAAAAGTACTGCGTCTTTTCGTCAATTAAAAAGCAGTTCAATATTGATCCAGCAATGAAAGGGGGGACCTTATGTTTAATCGATTATCTACTGATACACTTAATAAACTATTAATTATAGGGACAGCCCTCTTAATTTTTGAGCTGCTCTTCATGAATGAAGGATTAATCTTCACAGTTGCTTTTTCTTCTTTAGTAGTCTATCTAGGATGGAAGAAATACAACAAACTTTTTGGTAAAGTATTTTTCTGGTTTGGTCTTGTTTTACTAATCATTACAATTTTAAATATGACAACTTTTCGCTTTCTATTAGTTGCTGCCATTATTTTCTTTTTGATTAATTATTTTCAGTATCAAAAGTCTCCATCAAAAATAAAACCTTATAAATCTCGTAACATAGATACATCTGATCAAGAATCTTTAATTAAGGTTGAACCTTTATTACAACAAAGGCTATTTGGAGACGAAAAGACAAGTGAACTTACCTACGAATGGAACGATATAAATATTCATGGAGGTTTTGGAAATAGAGTGATTGATTTAAGCAATACCGTTCTGCCAGATGAAGCCATTATTTCAATTAGACATTTTGTCGGGAATATCACTGTCTATGTTCCATATGAGGTTGAAGTAAGTTTACTTCATAGTTCTCTATTGGGGAGAGTAAATATATTTGGTAACACTGGTGAAAGACTAATAAACCAAACGCTCTCTTATAAGACACAAGATTATTTAATAAATAAACCACGTGTGAAAATTATTACCTCTATATTGTCTGGAGATATTGAGGTGAAGAGAATATGATTCTAGTTTTAAAACAGACAGTGGTTATTGTAGTGGTCTTCATGATAGGTATCTTATTAGTTTTGCTTCTTACTTTTTTAACATTCCCTCCAGACCAGATCAATGAAATATGGTCAGCCCATGTGTACGGATTTTCATATTGGATGCTCGTTTCTATTCTTACAATTAGCATTGGATTTATTAGCGGGATTACGTACGCATTATTTTGGCGAGAAAAACTTAACCGGATTCATCTGCAACTTGAAGAGCTAGTAAGAGGAAAGAAAGTTGTCGTAAGTAATAACAAAAGTCTTAAAGAAATGATAGAGATTGAGCAACAAATTATTAGGCTGGAAAGAAAATTGATGAGACAGGCAGAAGTTTCCCAACGACTTGTTACAGAAAGGGCAAATGAACGGGAACAAAGTTTACAAGAGGTGGTCATACAAGAGCGTAATAGACTAGCAAGAGAGCTTCATGATTCTGTTAGTCAGCAGCTATTCGGAGCTTCTATGCTTATGTCTGCAATAAATGAAACTTCCTCCAATACTGAGTCAAAATTAAAGAAACAGTTACTATTAGTTGAGAACATGATTCATCAATCTCAACTAGAAATGAGAGCACTACTATTACATTTACGCCCTGTTGCATTAAAAGGAAAGTCATTAAAAGTGGGTATTGAAGAATTATTAAAAGAACTGACTCACAAAGTGCCTATGACGATAAATTGGAAAGTTGAATCCTTTGAGCTGGATAAAGGAGTAGAGGATCACCTATTTAGAATACTTCAGGAGTCTGTTTCAAATTCACTTCGTCATGCTAGCGCCAACTCTTTACAAGTTATCTTAATCAAGCGTGATGAGCAGGTCATTTTGCGTGTAGAAGATGACGGTGCTGGATTTAAAGTAGATGATGTAAAATCAAGTTCGTATGGTTTGCAAAATATGCAAGAGCGTGCACTAGAAATAGGAGGTACATTAAAAATTGTTAGTGTAGAGAACCAAGGGACTCGCTTGGAAGTTAAAGTCCCATACATAACAAATGAGGGGTGAGATGATGATAAAAGTATTGTTTGTGGATGACCATGAAATGGTTCGAATTGGTGTATCAGCTTATTTATCTGCACAACCTGATATTGAAGTTATTGCAGAAGCAGATGATGGAACAAAAGCAGTGGAACTTGCTCTGAAAGATAAACCAGACATTATTTTAATGGACCTTGTTATGAAGGAAATGGATGGTATTGAAGCTACGAAGAGAATAATAGAATCATGGCCGGAAGCTAAGATTATTATTGTAACTAGTTTTTTAGACGACGAGAAAGTGTATCCTGCTTTAGAGGCAGGTGCAGCGAGTTATATGCTTAAAACGTCAAAAGCTAATGAAATAGCTGATGCAATTAGGGCAACCTTTGCAGGACAAACGATCTTAGAGCCTGAAGTCGCTGGCAAGATCATGAATAAGATGCGACAGAAACATATAACACAACCTCATGATGAATTAACAGAAAGAGAACGTGAGATTCTGTTACTCATGACAGATGGCAAGACTAACCAGGAAATTGCAAATGAACTCTTTATTGCTGTAAAGACAGTTAAAGTACATGTGAGCAACATTTTAGCAAAACTACATGTTCAGGACCGAACGCAAGCTGTAATTTATGCATTTAAACATAATTTAATCAGTCCAGAATAAATTTCACATAGGAGTATAGGTATGGAAGTCTATGACTATAGAAAAATATACAAAAATTTATATAGAGGTAATCCTCAGTTAATAGAAATAGTAGAGGTGCCATCCTTACATTATGTGGTGACCAAAGGAAAGGGTCAGCGAAATGTATATAGCATACATGAAGGAGAAGGGCTATGGTCATTAAGCAGGGTTGTTAATCGGCTAAAGGATATGTCTAAAAATAATTCGCAGAAAAAATTTAACCTAATGCCTCTAGTAATAATTTGGTCAAAGGTGGAGACAGAAGCGAGTGATTGGACGTGGACTGCTTACATGCAGCTGCCAGAATTTATCACTTCTGATATGTTTACTCAAGCTCTTTTAGAATTAGAAAGGCGTAATCGTAACGTAAAAGTACCAGTCAGGTTAGAAATATATGATCAACAGCTTGCTGTTCAAGCAACCCATCTAGGTCCCTATAACCAAATAAATGAAACATATAAATAAATAACCAATTACTGCACTAGCAACGATTATAGTATAAGAGGAGAGAAACGTGAAATCTACATTAACCAGCCGTTTTGTAATCCACCTGAAAAGCTCAAAACGATAATAAGAGCGGAAATTACAATGTGAAAAATACATACCTTAAATTATCTTAAATCATCGGAAATTCCAAATTACCCCTTAAACGTCCAGAAGTAATTCAGGGTGAAATTAATTATTGGAATGATGACAATAGTTATTAATTCTCCAATAACATAGTGATAGCTAAGTACATTTACAATTGTATTCATAATGAAATAGTTTAGAGTAAACCCAATAGCCGCTACTATATAAAAGCGAGTTAGCTTCTTCTTCGTATAATTCCCTCCGAATGTAAATGTCTTATTAAGAATGAAAGAGAAAAATGTCATAATGATAAACGCTATGGCAGACCCTAATACAGGTTCTGAACTGAAAACTTCAACGAAAATGTAGACTGACAGAAAGTATATAATCGTGCTAATAATACCTACTCCACTGTATTTTAAGAATTTACTCAAAAAATCTCTTACTACCAACATATAGAGTTCCTTTCTATTTTTTCTATTGTTCATCCTTTTTTATTTCATAAGAATCATTTTTATAGTTTGAAGTAGTGCAACTCTCTAGACTAATAGCGTAGACGATGAACGACTAGGCAACTATCCGACATTTGGAACTTGTATGGAAGCAAACAAATCTATACGTAAAATCCTGTTTTAGATAGTTTAGGTTACAAGACTGAGTTTACACTTATTCAAGATCGATGAAAAGCGCAGGATTCACTAGTTGGGATTGTACACAAATAAACTGATTTTAGTTGAAAGGATAGAAAAAGATCTAACTACAGCTTACTCTTGATGAAATACTCCGAGATGATAAGCCGAATTTTCTTAGGCATTTTGCAAGAAATAAGAGCAGAAGTGCTCTTTTTTGTTGGGTTAAAGTATTTTTGAATCTGAGAAAGTCCAGAAATAACAGCTAAGAATACTAAATTTTGTGATGTCCACAAACAAGTACAATTATATCCATTAGTGAATAGGGAATAAAAATGTAAACTTTCCGGCTAAACTGTTGTTTTTTGTACAAAATATACGTAATTGAAAACATGTTAAATAAAGGCTCTTTTCTAAAACTTTGTTGCTTACTAACCTAATTCATCTGAAGTCCAACACACTTTTATGAATAAATTTTCGTATTTATCGATTAGAAAAGACCTAATTGAAGGATTCACGATTTGATAAATATCTAATCTAAGAAAAGAGTGGGATAAATTGAGTCAACAAGAGTTATTTCAGCAGATCATAGATAGAAGACGAGAGCTTTCATCTTTGTTTCATCAATATTGGGAACAATATTCTAGTTTTCATACTTGGCAGTTTTGGGTAAACGTCTCATTTCTACTAATCCCGCTTGTACTCTTAGCTCTTTTTATCGACAGAAAACGTATTTTTGAAATTGGCTTCTTTGGCTTTGCTATTCATTCCATTTCTATCTACCTAGATGTATTTGGGATTCACGAAGGATATTGGGGATATCCTTATCAAGTAACTTCTTACCTCGCTTCAAATTTTGCTTTGGACGGTTCTCTGCTTCCAATAAGCTGTATGTTTATGTATCAGTTTACTTACAAAAAAGGTTTCATCTTCTATACAGGTATGATTGGCTTGGCCATTCTGTTTTCATTTATTGTTAAACCATTATTTGAGAAGATGGGTCTATTCTATTTAAATCCTACTATGACTTATCCTAAGCTTTTTCTATATTATATAGGAGGGGTAGTCATTGCGGTCATCATTACTAAGATCTTTCATAAATATTCCAGAACAAGTTCAGTTACTTGAAAATAAATAAAAAGGGGAATTCAAATGGAGGCGCATAAGGTTAAACTAACCTCGTCCGAGTATTCTAGTTTATGGGCAAATTATATTGGTGACAGTATGTCAATTTGTATATTTACCTTCTTTCTTTCTCATATCGAGGACGTAGAGATAAAACCTATTGTTGAGCATGCATTGTCTATTTCAAAACAACATTTAAATATAATTTCAAAAATATTTGAAGCAGAAGGAATACCTGTTCCACGAGGATTTACGAGTGAAGATGTAAATACTCAAGCACCACGTTTATTTGAAGATACATTCTATTTACAATACATAAAGCATGTAACAAAAGGAAGTTTAGCTACATACTCTGCTGTTTTACCCAATGTGTTTAGACAAGACATACGTCATTATTTTATATCGTGTCTTACCTCTACAATGGAGTTGTACGATAAGGCTACAGACTTGCTTTTGTCAAAAGGGTTAGAAGTTAGATCACCATATATTCCTTATCAACAACAGGTTGAATTTGTAGAAAAGCAGAGTTTTCTATCGGGGTGGTTAGGGGAACAACGGCCTCTTTCGGGTTTGGAGATTACACACTTATACGCAAACATACAAACAAATAAGCTAGGACAATCATTATCATTAGCTTTTGCTCAATCTGCAAAACAAAAGGAAGTTAAGGAATATATGCTAAGGGGCATTGAAATTACCAAAAAGCATATAGATAGCTTTTCAAACCTCTTAAAAACAAACTATCTTCCTGTTCCAATGACTTCTGATGAGATGGTATCAGAGTCTACAATTGCACCATTTTCTGATAAGCTAATGATGTATCACATTGGCCTATTAAGTGCTACAGGGATGGGTAATTATGGTCTTGCTCTCTCTTTATCTCCAAGAAAAGATCTTGCAGCCATGTATGTAAAGTATATTGCTGAGACTGGCTTATATGCTGAAGATGGGGCTAATATTAATATTAAGCATAACTGGATGGAACGCCCACCGCAGGCAGTAAATCGAGATCAGTTAACGAAGTAGTACTCGTGAAAAAAAGTTATAAAATAACTTCTTTATACCATTATTTTTCTATGCCATACTTTTTGGAGTATGGTTTTTTTATATTAATTTTTCGTTCACGTCAGACTTTTTCACTCTGTGAAACGTCTAATTAATGATAAGAACAAATTGGAGATGGATGATAATGATAACTGCCCAAAAGATAGACCGAGAACAGGAGTTACTGGATTTATACTCCTTATATAGTGACAGTATTTTAAAATATATAACAATGATGATAAAAGATTATCATCGTGCAGAGGATTTAACTCATGAGACATTCATACGTGCATTTAACAAATTGAATCAAGGAGAACAAATGATTCATCCTAAAACATGGCTCTTTAGTATCGCAAGAAATATTACGATTGATTATATGAGAAGACAAAATAAATATAGAAGTTTGTTGAATTTATTTCAAAGTCAAATAGAGGCATCTAATGAGACGGAAAGAATGTATCAAATAAGAGAGGAGTCCGTTCAATTATACAAAGCTTTAACTAGTCTAAAAGAATCCCATCGAGAAGTAATCATACTCCGAAAAATTAAGGAGTTTTCCATACTAGAAACTTGTCAGATTCTTGGCTGGTCAGAAAGTAAAGTAAAGAATACATTGGCTCGGGGGTTAAAAGTTTTAGAAACTAAGCTTTTAAAAGAGGGGATTATTTATGAAGAGAATCGATAATTCATTAGATACTGCTTTAAAGAAACTAGATCTAAATACAATAATAAACGAAGATAATAATAGTGAAATAAGAAATCGTATTCTAAATGATATCCATCAACCGATCGTTGTTCAAAAAAGAATCAGGCTGTCTTTATTCCCTCGTATATTAACAGTTGGTGTGTTCTTAATAGGCATTTTCTATATAAGTTCGTTATCCCTAAGTGAGCAAGCTATTTTTGACACAAAAAATAAAGATGTACTTTCTAATATAGTGGAAACTCCTAAGGAGTCAACAGAAACAAACCAGTTGGTGCCTTCCATTAACTATAAACAAGCAGAGGGCTTAATAGGAAGTGCATTCGCAAGTTTTACAATTGTGCTGCATCAAGAGGGTGGCGGCAAGCAAGCAGAAACCTTTGAATATAATGGAGAAACCTATCGCTACTTAGGAGATAGTTTCTTCAATTCTAAAGATGCCCTCTATGAATATTTACTAAATAGCTATACCGTTGATATAGTAGAAAAAATTTACACTGATTATAAATTTATGATGCATGAAGGACGTTTGGCGCATCCACATAAAGATGATTATTTCTTTAAGGGACGTAATTTCTTAGATTGGCAACAGGGTACTGCAACTATTAGTCAAATAAATGAGACGGAAGTGGAAGTGAGTCTAGAAGTACCTTATTTTGAAAAACAAAGTGATGAAGAAGCGAAGTACACCTCCCAGGTAGTACGATTAAAGTATGTTGCAGATCAGGGATGGAGAGTCGCGAGCTTTTTGCCAATTACATTGGAATGAATAAAGGCTGTTTTCGTAAAGATTGTTGCTTTCGTAAAAATCTTAATAGCCGGATTTTTTACTCGGTAGTACAGCGTCCAGTGCTATCAATAGAGAGAGTTGATCTTTTCTAACAATAATTACTTCGATATACCTTACAAAAAGGGTACGTTTTTAGAAATATTAGCTTGAAAAACAACAAAGCTTTAGAAAAGAGCCTAATAAATTAGCAGACTGCTGCAAGTTAGCGGTCTTTTTTTATGTCACGTTTTTATAATAAGACTGTAATAACGTGTTTTGACTTATAATTAAATATAAACTGTATGTGTGAGAAGTGAAGGTGGTTATAAATGTTATTTGGATTTAAAAGCTATAGTAGTAAAGGAGAAGAGTTTAGTATTGACGACGTTGTTAGTATTTTAATAGAGGAGACAGGAATTACTTCTATTCTGACGATCTTTGTGTTATTCGTAACGATTACTTTAGTTGTTGTTTTTACGTTGAAAACGGTATCCTCTACTAGAATATTAGGTATTCTTGGGGCATTCATTTTTTTCTTTACTTTTATATTCTCCGTGTTCCCACTGATTAAGGATCATAAGGAAACGATGGAACTAATCGAACTAAAAGAGAATGTAAGAAAAGTAATCGCAAAAGAGAAACCCACGATTTACTCTGTTGTTCAGACATCATTTATTTCTAAATCTCTTCAATCAGATGGTTTATTTTGGTTTGATGAACTTAGCCAAACTGATTCGTGTGTAGCTGGTGTTGTTTTACAACTTATAGACCAAGACGACAATACGTTTTTTGTAACCGGACCTGTAGAGCTAGAAAAAAATGAGGGAGATTTACATTTATTAGAGGCATACACGATCCAAGAGAAAGAAAAGCTAGAGCTATATCAAGGGAAATTATTAGTCTCTGAATCAATTTATTTGGAAAATGATTGCGAATGACACTTAATGTTTCGTAGATGTTTACATTTCTTTTTTGGAAGATAAATTAGCGGGGAGTGAGATCGTGTAATGAACAATAAAGTAAAGACAACCTTGGAACTTAATATCATTGCTTCTCACTTTTACGTGATAGAGAAGCAGTGATAGACGTATTATTTAGTATAACCAGCTAGCCACAGGGTAACGGAAACCCCTGTGGTTTTTTTTGTTTCAATTAAAGGCTGTATTTCTAGGGTTATTGAACCAAAGTATTACGTAATAGAAGGCTGTTTTCGCAAAGATTGTTGCTTTCGTAAAAATCTCAGGAAGCCGGATTTTTACTAGGTAGTACAACGTCCAGTCCTTTAAATAGAGAGAGCTGCTCTTTTCTAACAATTATTACTTCGTTTTTTCGTACAAAATAGGGTGGATATTTAGAAGTGTTAGCTTGAAAAGCAACAAAGTCTTAGAAAAGAGCCTAAAAGAAAGAGGAGCTTACACTATGATGAAACTTAGTAAGATGATGAAAATTTTAAGAACTGTAGACTAAAACTGGAATAGAAGTTTTATTGAAAATGAAATCCTTTATAGGTGGAATTCTGATCCTGGTTCTGCATATTTTTACCGTGCCTCTTCAAATTTTATAGTTGTGTTCAAAGAAAAAGGTTTGACAAAATTTCTAAGATTTATTGATGTCGAAGAAAAATCTCTTGATCATTTACAATCTGAGATTGAGTTATTAAAAGTTTTATCTAGTCAAAATCTTGAAGTCGCAATGCCGGTACTTTCAATAGAAGGCCAGTACAATGAAAAAATACATTAGTTAAAATTTAAATGTAAAGAGATTAGAAGAAAGTCATCTAGTTTGCAGAACAATCTATCTATTTAATAAGATTAGATGATTCTAAATACATACAAAATTTTGGAAAATAACGTATAATGAATAAGACAAGTAGAAAGGAGCTTAAATTATGAGTACTACAACATATAAGACAAGAGAGTCCGTACCGGCTAAAGAAACCTGGAGACTAGAAGATATTTATAGTGATTCGTCAACATGGCAAACTGATTATGATAAGATTGTTGAATTGACAACAAAATTAAAAGAATTTTATCAAAACATTCACAATGGTGAGTCCTTGTTAACATATTTGAAGTTAGAAGAAGAAACTAACTTCCTCTACAGAAAAGTCTTTGCTTATGGAATGCTGTTAAATGACCTAGATACTCGCGTTACACATGCGCAGGTATTACGTGATAAAGCGACTCAATTAGGACAACAAATTAGTGCTGCTCGATCATTCTTCATGCCTTTCTTGTTAAGCTTGGATGAAGAAACTCTTAAAGAATACATAAGTGAAGCGGATGATCTTCGATATTTTGAAAAGGATCTATATGAAGCATATCGATATAAAAAACATGTTCTAACAAAGGAAAAAGAAGAAGTACTTGCCTTAATGGGAGAAGCACTCTCTGCACCAAGTAAGATTTTTGGCATGATCAACAATGCGGATATTAAGTTTGGGGAAGTTACGAGTGATGGTGGAGAGAAAGTGGAACTGACTCGTGGCATGTTCGCAAAAATTATGAAGAATGAAGATAGAGAAAAGCGGAAAGAAGCATATAAAGCGTATTACAAGCCATACGTAGAAGGTCAAAATACGATTGCCGCAACATTAGCTGCTGCCATCAAGAACAATGTGTTAACTACAAAGTTAAGGGAATATCCTTCCGCCTTAGAGAAAGCCTTATTTGCTGATGTTGTACCTAAGGAAGTATACGAAAACCTCCTTAAGGTAACGAAAGAGAATATTTCTCCTATGCATACATACACAGAAATTAGAAAAAAACTGCTTGGAGTCGAGGAATTGCGACCGTATGACTTAAGTGTCCCTCTTGTTAAAGGGGTTGAAAAGGAAATATCATACGATGAAGCTTATGATATCATGTTAAAAAGTCTTGAGCCACTTGGGCAGGAATATGTTTCAACATTAAAGAGTTTTAAAGAAAAACGTTATTTTGATGTTAGGGAAACCCCAGCCAAACGTTCAGGAGCCTATAATATGGGGGTATACGGAGTCCATCCCTATGTCCTACTTAACCATCAAGATGATATCCGAAGCTTATTTACGTTAACGCATGAATGTGGTCATGCCATGCATTCATATTATAGCGGTAAGTATCAACCGCAAATAAGTGCAGGGTATTCAATCTTTGTTGCTGAAGTCGCTTCAACCGTCAACGAGATTTTATTAATTCGTTACTTATTAAAAACAACAGAAGACAGTAAGATGAAGAAATATCTTCTAAATTATTTTATAGATAGTTTTAAGGGTACTTTCTTTACACAGGTCATGTTTGCAGAGTTCGAAAAGATTACACACGAAAAAGCTGAGAACGGTGAGCCATTAAATGTTGATGTTTTTAATTTAATATATGAAGAGATTTTCAGCGAATATAACGGTGATACTCTCGTTCTTGACGACGAGGTGAAATATGGATGGTCTCGTATCCCGCACTTCTATCGTCCATTCTATGTATACAAATATGCAACAGGATATGTATCAGCCATTGAAATTGCCGACCGAATTCTTTCAGGTGACCATGAAACCCTAGAGAATTACTTGACTTTCCTAAAGAGTGGGAGTTCAGAATACCCATTAGAACTTCTTAAAAAAACGGGAGTAGATTTATCCAAACCTGAGCCAATTCAAAACGCATTAGCTATTTTTAGTGATTTAGTTGATGAGTTTTCAAAGTCATAACAGATAAGACGAGTATGTTCAATGAATATTCTCTTTTTTTCTTAATGGGTAACAGAGGGAGTGGTATATCTGGATAAAAGAAGATTTAAGTTAATTCTAACAGCTATAATACTTATGTTCTTAATAGGTTGTAGTAAACCAACCAATGGTGAGAATTATGTTGCCTATATTTCGGCTAATCCTGAATCAGAATATGAAAAGACAATAGAAGAATTAGGGATGGGGATCCTTTATGATTTTCAAATTGACCTACCGTATGCGGACAAGACGAAAGTGAATCTTTGGATTGAGGGCTATAAGGATGGTGAAAAGCTTCCAGAGGATTTATCGGGAATTGGATTCGGGCACAGTCCTGAAAAAGAAGAAAAAGGTCGTTTAGGTTTTGCATTATTTAAACCTAGTACTGGAGAGGAATCCTTGATGATCTATACTCCTTCTGGAAGAGTAGAGCCTCATCACATTAGCCTTAATCCAATAGAGGCTTCTAAACCTTTTGGTTCAGGATACGGGATAAGTAATGATCAAGTTGGAATTAGGTCAGGAGAAACGATAACACTGGCAGTTTTTCAGCAGAGTACAAATAACATTATAGAATCATTCGACTTTCAAGACGAAGATTCCATTAATGAGATGATAGAAAAGGGTTATACTGTACTTCTATACAAGATGAAAGCTGAGAAAGATAAGTAGTCATAAATTTAGCTTATCTAAAAAAATCTAAAAACCTTTAAAACTGGTATATACCGGTTCTAAAGGTTTTTTCGTTTTAGATCCAAAATAATGAGTTTTTAATCATCTTCTAGTCCAACACTTCTAATTAAAGACCAAAAGGATACATCTATTTTAGCCCATCCAATAACTAGCAAGCTTTTAGCTACTAACTATTAGATATTGCTGCATGGTAGACGATCTAATTATAATGGAAAAAAACAACATTAGCGTTGCTGTTTAGTTTATGATAAATTAAGAGTCCGCTCCAGTTTGCGAGTGTAAGTAGATTTGATATACAGTGAATTAATTGGAAACAACTTCATATTGAAATCTCTGATTGAAACATGGTATATTGATAGTCCGCTCCAGATTGCGAGTGTAAGTAGATTTGATATACGTTGAATTAATTGGAAACAACTTCATATTGAAATCTCTGATTGAAACATGGTATATTGATAGTCCGCTCTATATTGTGAGTGTAAGCAGATTTGAAATACGGTGAATTAATTGGAAACAACTTCATATTGAAATCTCTGATTGAAACATGGTATATTGATAGTCCGCTCCAGATTGCGAGTGTAAGTAGATTTGATATACGTTGAATTAAATTGGAAACAACTTCATATTGAAATCTCTGATTGAAACATAGTATATTGATAGTCCGCTCTATATTGCGAGTGTAAGTAGATTTGATATACGGTGAATTAATTGGAAACAACTTCATATTGAAATCTTTGATTGAAACATGGTATATTGATAATCTTTCTAAAGAGTTCTTTGAAAACTAAACAAAACGTCAAGCGTGTTGGTTTATAAAACCGACAACAATTTTTTGAAAACTTATTAATGCCAGCGCATAATAAGGAAGTTTATTTTCGCTAACGCG